>NZ_LFIQ01000079.1:0-14801 GCF_001189245.1 Bradyrhizobium pachyrhizi
CACTTCGAATGTGAATCTACCTCCTGGCTTCCGCCAGGACGACAAATATTTTGCGACGGGCGGCGCAATAAACTGGGTGTCGTCCCTGCGAAAGCAGGGACCCATAACCACCGATGCTGCTTATTGTGCGATGTTGGAACGACGAGTTCCCGTCACAACTTCGGCCGCAGAGTATGGGTCCCGGCTTTCGCAGGGACGACATCGTTTTGTTGCTCGCGAGTGCCTAGATCAATGAGAGCGCGCCAGGCAGAACGCGACGACCTCTTCCAGCGCGGTCTTCATCGGCGAGGGCGGGAACAGCGCCAGCGCGTCGACCGCCATCGCGCCGTAGTGCTGGGCGCGGCTGATGGTGTCTTCCAGCGCACGGTGCTTGGTCATCAGCCCGATCGCGTGATCGAGGTCGGCCGATCCGATCTCGCCGCGCTCCAGCGCGCGGATCCAGAACTTGCGTTCGGTATCATTGCCGCGGCGGAAGGCGAGCACCACCGGGAGCGTGATCTTGCCCTCGCGGAAATCGTCGCCGACATTCTTGCCGAGTTTTGCGGATTTGCCGCCATAGTCGAGCACGTCGTCGACGAGCTGGAAGGCGATGCCGAGATTCATGCCGACCGAGCGGCACGCGGTCTGCTCGGCCTTCGGACGGTTGGCGATCACGGGGCCGACCTCGCAGGCGGCGGCGAACAGCTCCGCGGTCTTGCCGCGGATCACGGCGAGATATTCGTCCTCGGTGGTCGCGGTGTTCTTGGCGGCCGCAAGCTGCATCACCTCGCCCTCGGCGATGGTGGCGGCGGCGGCGGAGAGGATGTCGAGTGCGCGGAGCGAGCCGACCTCGACCATCATCCGGAACGCCTGGCCGAGCAGGAAGTCGCCGACCAGCACGCTGGCCTCGTTGCCCCACAGCATCCGCGCGGACAATTTGCCGCGGCGCAGCTCGCTCTCGTCGACCACGTCGTCATGCAGCAGGGTCGCGGTGTGCATGAACTCGACCGCGGCGGCGAGCTTGATATGGCCGTCGCCGGAATAGTCGGCGAGCTGGGCCATCGCCAGCGTCAGCATCGGGCGCAACCGCTTGCCCCCGGAGGAGATCAGGTGATTGGCGACCTCGGGGATCATGGTGACCTCGGAACCGGTCCGCGAAAGAATCGTCGCGTTGACGCGCTCCATGTCGGCGGCGACAAGTCCCACCAGCCCGTCGATCGAAGCATTGGACGGGCTTTCGAAGGGTACAATAACCGCCACGCTGGTCTCCAATTTTGCCGAATACGCACTATGCTCAGCTATAACAATAGAAACTGCGCGGTGCAGCGGCAAGGCCATCAAGTTATTGACATGTGGCGCAAGTGCCGCACAGGCGGGGCGACAGGAGAGCGTATTTTGCGGGAATTGGTACGGACCAATGACATGGTGCTGGTCTCCGCCATTGGCGCGCTGCTCGACAGCGCTAACATCCATCATCTGGTGCTGGACCAGAACATGAGCATCATCGAGGGCTCGCTCGGCGTGCTGCCGCGGCGGATCCTGGTGCATGAGGACGACAACCACGAGGCCCGCCAGCTCCTGACCGATGCCGGCCTCGGCCACGAATTGCGGGCCGATGACTAGAGCGTTTTCGAGCGAAGTGGGCCCCGGTTCGCGTGAAGAAAACGCGTCAAAAAACGAGTCTCCGGCCGCCGGGATCACCGAAGACGGATTTCTCGGTGGCCAGTTGCGCCTGCGGCAACCCCGCAGCGGCCACCGCGCCGGCCATGACGCGATCCTGCTCGCCGCGGCGACGCCGGCTCGATCGGGCGACCGCGTCGTCGATCTCGGCTCCGGCGTCGGCGCGGCCGGGCTGGCGGTGGCGCGGCGGGTGGGGGGGATCGATCTCGTCCTGGTCGAAATCGACCCGGTCCTGGCCGAGCTTGCGCGGAATAATGCCGGCACCAACGCGATCATGGCGCAGGTGATCGTGCTTGATGTCGAAGCCGGCGCCGCAGCCTTCGATGATGCCGGCCTCGGGTCGGATAGCGCCGACGTCGTGCTGATGAACCCGCCGTTCAACGATCCGTCGCGGCACCGCGCCTCGCCGGACGGTGTGCGCGAGCGCGCCCATGTCGCGACCGCGACCACCCTGGCCGGCTGGGTTCACGCGGCGCGGCGAATTCTCAAGTCGAACGGGCAGCTTGCGCTGATCTGGCGGGCTGACGGCATTGCCGAGGTGCTGGCCGCGCTGGACCGCGGCTTCGGCAGTGTCGAGATATTGCCGGTTCACGGCGACGTGACGTCGCCGGCTATCCGAATCCTGGTGCGGGCAACCAAGGGCGGCCGGGCACCGACGCGGCTGCATGCCGCGCTGCTGCTCAACGAAGAGTCAGGCGTGCCCAATAAATGGGTGCAGGAGATTCTGGCCGGGAAGGGGGAATTGCCGCTGGCGCGGCGCTAAAAAGATCATGCTCGAACAAGAAGCCAAGGCGCGATGGCATTGCGCTTTAGCGGGCAGGCATGCTGCCCACGTCGCCAGAGGCACTAAATCACTGCGAAGCCGTTTCCGACTGGCGGTCCGGCGTGGACGTGAAGTGGATCGCCGCCAGGAGTGTACCGATCAGCAAAATCAGCAGATAGATTTTCATAATTCCCTCTCCGCCCGCGCATTGCAGCCCCAATGACAAAATGCAAAACGCGTTCCACGGATTCCAATGACAGTGGCGTGATAAAAAGTGGTTAATTCGAGGTAACGGCATGAGTGAACAAATAAGTGATCACGCTGGACGTTCGGGACTGCTCGAACGCGTGCAGGCAATGTTGCCGGCGCGCTTCAGGCGCGGCGCGGCCGTCGTGCCGGTGGTGCGGCTGGCAGGCGTGATCGGCGCGGTGACGCCGCTGCGGCCCGGCATGACACTCTCCGGCGTCGCCAAGATGCTGGAGCGCGCCTTTGGCACGCGGAATGCCAAGGCGGTGGCGTTGGTGATCAATTCGCCGGGCGGCTCGCCGGTGCAGTCGCGGCAGATCTATCTGCGCATCCGGCAACTCGCCGCCGAGAAGAAGCTGCCGGTGCTGGTGTTCGTCGAGGACGTCGCGGCCTCCGGCGGCTACATGATCGCCTGCGCGGGCGACGAGATCTATTGCGACCCGTCCTCGATCCTGGGCTCGATCGGCGTGGTCGGCGGCAGCTTTGGCCTGGAGGGGCTGATCAAGAAGATCGGCGTCGAGCGCCGGCTGTATACGGCGGGCAGCCACAAGGCGATGCTCGATCCGTTCCTTCCCGAGAACCCGGACGACGTCGCCCGGCTGAAGGCGATCCAGCGCGAGATCCATGCGATCTTCATCGCGCTGGTCAAGCAGAGCCGCGGCAGCCGCCTCAAGGGCGCCGACGACGTGCTGTTCACCGGTGAATACTGGGCCGGCGATAGCGCGATTGGTCTCGGGCTCGCCGACGGCATCGGCGACATCCGCTCCACGCTGCGGGCCCGCTACGGCGACAAGGTGCTGACCCCGGTGATTGCGCCGGCCAGCGGCTTGCTGTCCGGCCTGCTCGGCCGGCGGGCGCCGGGGGCGGGATCGCTGGCGGCGCTGGATGGACTGGCCGCGCTGCCGGACGAGGTGATCTCGGCGCTGGAAACCCGTGCGATTTGGGCCAGATTCGGGCTGTGAACACAGGGATGTGAGCGCGCCATTTAGCCCCAAAACCACGATTGCGGCGCAGGCCGCCTTGCGCGAGAATGCCTGCCATTGGGGGCCTGATAGACGTGAACGACAAGGATCGACCGATGCCGCCGCTGATTGCATTCGCAGGCGTCTTGGGAAGCCTGGCCGTGGTCCGCTGGGCGTACAAGACGGCCGTCCGGATCAACCAGGAACTCGAAGAGGCGCGATTGTCCCGCGTGGCCGAGGCCACCCGCGCGGGCGAAATCAAGACCTTGCGCCGCGACCCCGTGACCGGAGCCTATCGCCCGGGCTAGATATCACCCCGTCATTCCGGGGCTATGCGAAGCATAGAACCTCAGATGCGCAATTGCGCATCGGGGAATCTCGAGATTCCGGGTTCGCCTCTCCGAGGCGCCCCGGAATGACGTGCAGCAATCCTCCATCGCCTTGATTCCATGGGCTGCCGCCGATACGGTCCCGCGCGCCTCACACCCCCTCGCGAGACCGATTCCAACGATGGACGCCCTGCCTGACCACATGCGCCCGGAACGTTCGTTCCAGGGCTTCATCCTGGCCCTCCAGCGGTTCTGGGCCGAGCAGGGTTGCGTCATCCTGCAGCCCTACGACATGGAAATGGGCGCCGGCACATTCCATCCCGCGACCACGTTGCGCGCGCTGGGGCCCAAGCCCTGGAACGCGGCCTATGTGCAGCCCTCGCGGCGGCCCAAGGACGGCCGCTACGGCGAAAACCCCAACCGCCTCCAGCACTACTACCAGTTCCAGGTGATCATGAAGCCGTCGCCGCCGAACCTTCAGGACCTGTACCTGAAGTCGCTGGCCGCGATCGGGATCGACGCCGCCGTCCATGACATCCGCTTCGTCGAGGACGACTGGGAAAGCCCGACGCTCGGCGCCTGGGGCTTGGGCTGGGAATGCTGGTGCGACGGCATGGAGGTGTCGCAGTTCACGTACTTCCAGCAGGTCGCCGGCGTCGAATGCGCGCCGGTCGCGGGCGAGCTCACCTACGGGCTCGAGCGGCTCGCGATGTATGTGCAGGGCGTCGACCGCGTCTACGACCTCAACTTCAATGGCCGCGAGGGCGCCGAGAAAGTCACTTACGGCGACGTCTTCCTGCAGGCCGAGCAGGAATACTCGCGGCACAATTTCGAAGTTGCCGACACCGCGATGCTGTTCGAGCAGTTCAGGATGGCCGAGGACGCCTGCCGCAAATATCTCGCCGCCGGCTGGCGTGAGGGTGGGAATCAAAAGGAACATCTGATGGCCTTGCCGGCCTACGACCAGTGCATCAAGGCGAGCCACGTGTTCAACCTGCTCGATGCCCGCGGCGTCATCTCGGTGACGGAGCGGCAAAGCTACATCGCCCGCGTGCGCGACCTGGCGAAGGCCTGCGGCGAGGCATGGATCCACACTGAAACGGGCAGGGCGGTCTGATGCCCGATCTTCTCCTCGAACTGTTCTCCGAAGAAATTCCCGCGCGCATGCAGGCCAAGGCGGCGGACGATCTGCGCCGCATGGTGACCGACAAGCTGGTCGCTGAAGGCCTCGTCTATGAGGGCGCCAAGGCATTCGCGACCCCGCGCCGCCTTGCGCTCACCGTGCACGGCATTCCCGCGCGCCAGCCCGATTTGAAGGACGAGCGCCGCGGCCCGCGCGTCGGTGGCCCCGAGCCCGCTATCCAGGGCTTCCTGAAGGCCACCGGTCTCGCCTCGATCAGCGAGGCAAAGATCCAGCACGACAAGAAGGGCGACTTCTACATCGCGCTGATCGAGAAGCCCGGCCGCGCCGCGATCGACGTCATCGCGGAGATGCTCCCGGTGATCATCCGGACCTTCCCCTGGCCGAAATCGATGCGCTGGGGCGCGCGCTCGGCCAAATCAGGCTCGCTCACCTGGGTGCGCCCGCTGCACGCCATCACCGCGACCTTCGGTCTGGAGACCGAGGAGCCTGACATCGTCAAGTTCTCGGTCGACGGCATCGAGGCCGGGCAGACTACCTATGGCCATCGCTTCATGGCGCCGGGTGCGATCTCCGTGCGCCGCTTCGAGGATTACGAGGCCAAGCTGAAGGCGGCCAAGGTGATCCTCGATCCGCAGGCGCGCAAGGACATCATCGTCGAGGACGCCAAGGAGTTGGCGTTCGCGCAGGGCCTCGAACTGGTCGAAGACCAGGTGCTGGTCGATGAGGTCTCCGGCCTCGTCGAATGGCCGGTCGTCATGATGGGATCGTTCGAGAAGGAATTCCTGTCGATCCCGGACGAGGTGATCCGCGCCACCATCCGCAACAACCAGAAGTGCTTCGTGGTCAGGGATCCCAAGACGGGGAAACTGACCAACAAGTTCGTGCTGACCGCGAACATCGAGGCGCCGGACGGCGGCAAGACCATCGTCGCCGGCAATGAGCGCGTGATCCGCCCGCGGCTGTCGGACGCCAAGTTCTTCTACGAGACGGATCTGAAGACCAAGCTGGAAGACCGGCTGCCGAAGTTCGAGCAGATCGTGTTCCACGAGAAGCTCGGCACCCAGGCGGAGCGGATCAAGCGGATCGAGCGGCTCGCCGCCGAGATCGCGCCGTTGGTCGACGCCGATGTCGCGAAGACCAGGCGCGCCGCGCGCCTCGCGAAGGCGGATCTGCTGACCGAAGTGGTCGGCGAATTCCCCGAGCTGCAAGGCCTGATGGGCAAGTACTACGCGCTGGCGCAGGGCGAGGATGCGTCCGTCGCTGCCGCGAGCGAGGAGCACTGGAAGCCGCAGGGGCCGACCGATCGCGTGCCGACCGATCCGGTCAGCGTCGCGGTCGCGCTGGCGGACAAGCTGGACACGCTTGCCGGATTCTGGGCGATCGACGAGAAGCCGACCGGATCGAAGGACCCGTACGCGCTGCGTCGCGCGGCATTGGGCGCGATCCGGCTGATCGTCGAGAACACGCTGCGCCTGCCGATCCTGAAGACGGCCAAATCCGCGTTGCTCGGATTGTCGGTCAAGGCCGATGCCGAAACGCTGCCGAACGATCTGCTCGCCTTCTTCGCCGACCGCCTGAAGGTCCAGCTCCGCGACCAGGGCGCGCGTCACGATCTCGTCGATGCCGTGTTCTCGCTCGGCGGCCAGGACGATCTGCTGCTCGTCGTCCGCCGCGTCGAGGCGCTCGGCAAATTGCTCGACAGCGACGACGGCAAGAACCTGCTCGCGGGCACAAAACGCGCCAGCAACATCATCGCCATCGAGGAGAAGAAGGACAAGCGGACCTTCGACGGCGCGCCTGATGCCGCGCTCTACACGCTCGACGAAGAGAAGACGCTGGCGAAGGCGATCGATCAGGTGAAGAGCGAGGCCTCCGCCGCCGTCGCCAAGGAAGACTTCGCCGGCGCGATGAGTGCGATGGCCAAGCTGCGTCCGGCGGTCGATGCGTTCTTCGACAAGGTCAAGGTCAACGACGACGACCCGAAGGTCCGCGAAAACCGCCTGAAGCTGCTCAACGAGATCCGCGCCGCGACGCGCGCGGTTGCGGATTTCTCCAGGATCGAAGGCTGATCGATGGACCGCGCGACGCTCGCCGCTTACGACAAGGATGCGGCGGCGTTTGCGCAGGACTGGCACGACCAGCCGGCCCCTCGCGATCTGCAGGAGATCGTCGCGCAATTCTTCATCAAGGGCGGCTCGACCGCCGATATCGGCTGCGGCAGCGGTCGCGAGGTGGCGTGGCTGAATGCCCACGGCTTTCCGGCTGAAGGCTTTGACGCCTCCGAGGGCCTGCTCGCGGAAGCCCGCGCCCGCTATCCGGCCTTGCGTTTTGCGCACGCTGAGCTGCCGGCATTGTCCGGTCTGGCCTCCGGCAGCTTTGACAACGTCTTGTGCGAGACCGTGATCATGCATCTCGATCGCGCGCTGATTGCGCCGTCGGTGCGCCGCATGCTCGAACTCGTGAAGCCCGGCGGCGTCCTCTATCTGAGCTGGCGCGTCACCGCGGGCGACGATGCGCGCGATGCGCACGGCCGGCTCTACGCGGCGTTCGATGCGTCGCTGGTGCTGGCCGAACTGGCGGCGGCCGAATTGCTGCTCGACGCCGAGGTCGTCAGTGCCTCGTCCGGCAAGGTCATTCACCGCCTCATCGCGCGACGGCGCGACTGATCGGGCTCCTGAAATATTTCGACACAATTTGCAATTTGTTAACCATGCCCTGCGAAGGTCCTGACGAAGCAACCATTTCTTAAGACATCGCCCCCCGCGCCAATGCAGGGACCGCCCGATGACCTCGATCGGCACCACGCCCAATCCCTACGCCCAATATGGTTCGGCCTATGCGCGGGCCGCAGCGACGCCCTCGCTGGCGGCGACGTTGTCGGGCGACGGCACCCCCGGCGATCTGTCGGCATCCTCGACGTCCAACGCCGCAACCAACCTCACGCTGTCGGACGCCGCCCGCGCGCAGCTCGCCAAGGCGCCGCTGCCGGATTTTGCAAGCGTCACCAGCGATGCGCGCATCACGCTCGACCGGCTCTACACGGTCGCCGGCGTCAAGGCGCCGATCGTCGACGGCGAGACCACGATCGATCTGTCGACGCTGGACCGTCGCTCGCTGTTTGCGATCTCGACCAATAATGGCGGCAAGTTCACCCCGGATGAGCAGGCGGTTGCCGCCACCGAGCTGAAGCAGCGCTTCGACAAGGCGATGGAGCCGTCGCTTGCGACCACGCGCCTGACCGGCGACTACAGCGTCAGCTACAAGGCCGCGCTCGATTATCTCGATGGTGCGAGCGATGAGGAGAAGGCCACCGCAACCTGGGCCAGCCAGCGCGCCGCGGTGCTGAAGGGCTATCAGGCGACGCAGCAGGATCCGAACACGGCGCCATCGGGAATTTCCGGCGATCCGATCGCGGCCGCACTGGCGGGGACAGCGCCTCCAACAAAGAGCACCACGCGCGACTTCAGCAGCATCGCCGGCGACGTGCGCGCCTTCCTTGATCGGCAGAAGAGCGAGGCGGCGAAGAGCGGCAAGGAGCTGGTCTACGATGTCAGACGCAAGACCGGACAGCTCGCCGACCTGTCCTCGCTCGACAACCGCTCGCTGTCGGCAATCTCGCTGAACCAGGACAAGAAGTTCTCCACCGAGGAGATCTTCGCGGCCAAGCAGGAACTCAGCACGCGGACGCGTCTCGCCGTGCTCGACGCGCTGAAGCAGAGCCAGACCGCCGGCGATCCGCGCCAGTTCAGCCTCGGCATCCTCAAGCAATATTCTTCGATGAGCGCGGAGGAGCGCCAGGCGGCCAACTGGACGCAGGATTTCCAGGACGCCGCGATCAAGAGCTACAAGTCGACCTCGACGTTGCTCTCGATCCTCAAGTCGTAACCCGGCACGGCATCAGAACGGAAGAGCCCCGCCCGGAGGGGAGGCCGGACGGGGCTTTCTGGTCCGGTCGATCCTCGCGCACATCCGCTTGCGCGGCGCCCGGACTGTCGTTCAGGCGATCGTGCTGACGTTGATCTAGTCGACCACCTGAACGATCCGTCGCGAACGCGGCTCGACCAGAACGGTCTCACCGTTCACGACGGTGTAACGATAGGGCGTCGCGCCGAACCGCTGCGGCACGTCGTAATAGGTCACGCCGGCGTCCGGCAGCACGGTGCCGACCACGACGCGATCCGGAATTGTGTAGTTCGGTACACGCTCGCGCACGATGTACTCGCGGAATGCCGGACGCTGTTCGACCGCGATGCCTCCGTCATCATCGACCGCGACGGACGGACCACCGCGGACGATGCCGACGGTCTGGGCCTGTGCGGCAACAGCCGGCACCGTGATCGCGGCAGCAACCGCTGCAACGGCAAGTAATCTGTTTCGCATGGCTCGCTCCATTTTTTCACGCAGCACGCCGGCCTTCGCCGGCGCGCATGCCGAGCCAATGCATGTGCTGTGGTGATGTTCCGGGAAATCGCCGCCATATACGCGGCAATTTGGAGCAATTTTCGTGAGTTGCGGGAACTCGTCGGCGTAACCTGCGTCTTGATGTGGGAACTCCCCTCAGCGGATAAACTGCCGCTCGATTCGCTCCTCCAAAAACGCCGGAGAACACTTCAATGACCATCACCGCTGGGCATCTGCCTGCTATCGTAGCCCTGATCGCAGGCGTCCTGATCCTCATCATGCCGCGGCTGCTGAACTACATCGTCGCGATCTATCTGATCTTTGTCGGGCTCGTGGGGATGGGTCTGCTGCGCTGGCTGCACCTCTAGCGGGAAAGCGGGGTTTCGCGGCTTGCGCGGAACCCCTCAAAATGGTGTAAGGCGCGCATCTTCGACCCCTCTTTTCGGATTGTTGTCTGACATGGCCAAAGCCGTCGCGAAGTCCAAGAAAACTGCCGAGAAAACAGCAGCGAAATCAAAGCCCTCCGCCGCAGCCCGCAAGGCCGCCCCGGCGCGCAAGGCGCTGAAGAAGAGCGCCCCGAAGGCGGCGCCGAAAGCCGCCCCCAAATCGGCTGCAAAGCCGGCCGCAAAGCCCGCCGGCAAGGCGCCGGCGAAGGCCGTTGCGAAGAAGGCGGCCCCGGCTGCGATCAAGGCAGGCAAGTGGGTCTATACGTTCGGTGACGGCAAGGCCGAGGGCCAGGCGACCTTGCGCAATCTGCTCGGCGGCAAGGGCGCCAACCTCGCGGAAATGGCCAATCTCGGCCTGCCGGTGCCGCCCGGCTTCACCATTCCGACCTCGGTCTGCACCTATTTCTACGAACACGACAAGACGTATCCGAAGGAATTGAAGGCACAGGTTGAGAAGGCGCTCGACTATGTCGGCAAGCTGACCGGCAAGACCTTCGGCGACGCCAAGAACCCGCTGCTGGTCTCGGTCCGCTCGGGCGCGCGCGCCTCGATGCCGGGCATGATGGACACCGTGCTCAACCTCGGCCTCAACGACCGCACCGTCGAAGCGCTGGCCGAACTCTCCGGCGACCGCCGCTTCGCCTATGACAGCTATCGCCGCTTCATCACGATGTATTCGGACGTGGTGCTCGGCTTCGAGCATCATCACTTCGAGGACATCCTCGACACCTTCAAGGACGGCCAGGGCTATTCGCTCGACACCGACCTCACCGGCGACGACTGGGTCGAGTTGGTCGGCAAGTACAAGGAAGCGGTCGCCAAGGAGACCGGCCACGACTTCCCGCAGGATCCGCACGACCAGCTGTGGGGCGCGATCGGCGCGGTGTTCTCATCCTGGATGAACGCGCGCGCGGTGACCTATCGCAAGCTGCACGACATTCCGGAATCCTGGGGCACCGCCGTCAACGTGCAGGCGATGGTGTTCGGCAACATGGGCGAGACCTCGGCAACCGGCGTTGCGTTCACCCGCAATCCCTCGACCGGCGAAAGCAAGCTTTACGGCGAGTTCCTGATCAACGCGCAGGGCGAGGACGTCGTCGCCGGCATCCGCACGCCGCAGGACATCACCGAGGAAGCGCGCCAGGAATCCGGCTCCGACAAGCTGTCGATGGAAGCCGCGATGCCGGCCGCGTTCAAGGAGCTGACGCGGATCTACACGCTGCTTGAGAAGCACTACCGCGACATGCAGGACATGGAGTTCACGGTCGAGCAGGGCAAGCTGTGGATGCTGCAGACCCGCGGCGGCAAGCGCACCGCGAAGGCGGCGCTGCGCATCGCGGTCGAGCTCGCCAATGAAGGCCTGATCTCGCGCAAGGACGCGGTGACGCGGATCGATCCGGCCTCGCTCGACCAGCTGCTGCACCCGACCATCGATCCGGCCGCCAAGCGCGACGTGATTGCGACCGGCCTGCCGGCGTCGCCCGGCGCTGCCTCGGGCGAGATCGTGTTCTCGTCGGACGAAGCGGCCAAGCTGCAGGCCGACGGACGCAAGGTGATCCTGGTCCGCATCGAGACCAGTCCGGAAGACATCCACGGCATGCACGCCGCGGAAGGCATCCTCACCACCCGCGGCGGCATGACCTCGCACGCGGCGGTGGTTGCGCGCGGCATGGGCAAGCCCTGCGTCTCCGGCTGCGGCACCATCCGCGTCGATTACGGCCGCGGCACCATGAGCGTGGGCTCGCGCACCTTCAAGACCGGCGACGTCATCACCATCGATGGCTCGGTCGGCCAGGTGCTGGCCGGCCGCATGCCGATGATCGAGCCGGAGCTGTCCGGCGAGTTCGGCACGCTGATGGGCTGGGCCGACGAGGTCCGCAAGCTCGGTGTTCGCGTCAACGGCGATACGCCCGATGACGCGCGCACCGCGGTGAAGTTCGGCGCTGAAGGCATCGGCCTCTGCCGCACCGAGCACATGTTCTTCGAGGAGACCCGCATCCGCACCGTGCGTGAGATGATCCTCTCCGAGGACGAGCAGTCGCGCCGCGCCGCGCTGTCGAAGCTGTTGCCGATGCAGCGCGCCGACTTCGTCGAGCTGTTTGAGATCATGCAGGGCCTGCCCGTCACGATCCGCTTGCTCGATCCGCCGCTGCACGAGTTCCTGCCGCACACCCAGGCCGAGATCGAGGAAGTGGCGCGCGCCATGAACACTGATCCGCGCAAGCTCGCCGACCGCGCCCGCGAACTCTCCGAGTTCAACCCGATGCTCGGTTTCCGCGGCTGCCGTCTTGCGATCGCCTACCCGGAGATCGCCGAGATGCAGGCGCGTGCGATCTTCGAGGCCGCCGTCGAAGCCGGCAAGCGCACCGGCAAGCCGGTCGGTCTCGAGGTGATGGTGCCGCTGATCGCGACCAAGGCCGAGTTCGATCTGGTCAAGGCGCGGATCGATGCGACAGCCAACGCGGTGATGAAGGAAACCGGCGTCAAGCTGAGCTACCAGGTCGGCACTATGATCGAACTGCCGCGCGCCTGCCTGATGGCGGGCGAGGTGGCCGAGACTGCGGAGTTCTTCTCCTTCGGCACCAACGACCTGACGCAGACCACCTACGGCATCAGCCGCGACGACGCTGCGAGCTTCCTCGGCACCTATGTGGCCAAGGGCATTCTCGAGATCGATCCGTTCATCTCGGTCGATCGCGACGGCGTCGGCGAGCTCGTCAGGATCGGCGTCACCCGCGGCCGCAAGACGCGGCCGAGCCTCAAGGTCGGCATCTGCGGCGAGCACGGCGGCGATCCCGCATCGGTCGCGTTCTGCCACGAGGTCGGGCTCGACTACGTCTCGTGCTCGCCCTATCGCGTGCCGATCGCACGTCTCGCCGCAGCGCAGGCCGCGCTCGGCAAGGAGATCGCCAGCCAGGCGTGAGCGATTGCGTCGTTCAGAGAGTGCAATGGCCGGGACCAAGTCCCGGCCATTTTTGTTTGTTGCGTGCGCGCAGTTCGTAGGATGGGTGGGGCAAAGCGATACCCATCAATTGCCTCCGCGTGGAGAGATGATGGGTATCGCCGCGCTCCACCCATCCTACGCGCCGGAGTCCTACGGCGCGTGCAACACTCTATTCACCATCTCCGTTGACCTGTTGTTTACGACTTTCACGCGCCGCGCGTTTACCAAGGCGCGCAATGCAACCTGCGAAACATGCGCGATCGCTTGAGTGTAGCGCGCGAGCAACGCCGATTAACTCCGCGGCAACCTAAACGGTTTAGCAACGAGAAAGGTCGAATTGCGCGGATGTACCGCGTTCGATTGCACTCAGTAAGCGTTGCGTGAGCGTACGATGTTTGTGTCGCGTAACCAGCCGAAGAGCGCACGTCTTGCGCTCTTCGGTCTCGGTCTTGGCATCTTCGCACTTATGCCGACCGAGACCGGATATCAGGATATTGCCTCGCTCCTGGCCCGGCAGCCCGGCGTCGCCGAGCGCTGGCAGAAGCGCGTCTTCGCCTCCGCCGTCGGCTCCATCCAGGTCGCGACCTACAGCTTCGGCCGTCCGATCGGCACGTCCGCGCCGCAAGCCCCGCAAATCCTGCTCGCGAGACTGGACAGTTCGAACCTCGATATCACCGGAACGGTGACGCGCAATCCGATCACCGCCCCGCCGCCGCGCTATCAGGCATCCGATTTTCCCAAGGTCGATCGCACCCTGAAGGGCGATCGCCTCGTCGTCCGGCGGCCCGATCAGGTCGAACCTGCGGAGCCTGCAACTACGGCGCCGGCGAACGAGGATCCCGCGACATCGAATTCGTCGGTCAAGGGCATGAAGACCGCGACCGCACCGGCCGACAGCGCGCCGCTCGATCCTGAATTGCAGGAGGCGCTGCGCGCGCCGCCCTTGCCGCAATATGCCAAGCCGTCGCCGCAGCAGAACGACGTGTCGCTCTCGCTCGAGGCGAGCCCGCTCGACGATCTGAAGCCTGCGCCCGCGAAGCCTGCGGCTGCGCCCGCCGATGCGGCGCGCGAGCGCGACCCGTTCGCATTCCAGACCGCCAGCCTGTTCTTCGGCTCGTCGCTCGGCACGCCGGAGAACCTCGAGCGCTGGCAGCCCGGCGAGGCGCCGGTTGTTGTGATGCCGGTAGCAACGCCCGATCCCGACATGAAGGTGATGGCGTCATTGCCGGTCGATGCCGACGGTCCGGTCAAGGCCGGCGAGATGGGCGAGAGCATCGCGCCGAAGGGCGAGGTCAATGCCGACGACCAGCACACCAAGACGCCGGCGGAGCGGCTCGGCCTGTTCGACGAGAAGTCGCGCGCCAAGTCGGAGAAGTGCCTCGCCGAGGCGGTCTATTTCGAAGCCCGCGGCGAAGCGGTGCGTGGCCAGATCGCGGTCGCCCAGGTGGTGCTGAACCGCGCCTTCTCCGGCAAATATCCGGAGACGGTGTGCGGCGTGGTCTACCAGAACAAGAATCGCCATTATGCCTGTCAGTTCACCTTCGCCTGCGACAACGTCGCTGACGTCGTCCGCGAGCCCGACATGTGGGATCGCGCCAAGAAGATCGCGAAGGCGATGCTCGACGGCGAATTGTGGCTGCCGGAAGTCGACCGCTCGACCCACTACCACGCCTATTGGGTGCGGCCGTCCTGGGTCAGCGAGATGAAGAAGATGT
Organism: Bradyrhizobium pachyrhizi; assembly: GCF_001189245.1. Classification (GTDB taxonomy): domain Bacteria; phylum Pseudomonadota; class Alphaproteobacteria; order Rhizobiales; family Xanthobacteraceae; genus Bradyrhizobium; species Bradyrhizobium pachyrhizi. Next base: position 14,610 of record NZ_LFIQ01000079.1, read on the forward strand.
ACAAGTTCGGCGTCCACACCTTCTATCGCCCGCGCGCCTGGGGCGACGGCAGCGACGCGCCGAGTTGGGGCAACCCGGCCGAGACCGCCAAGATCTCGGCACAGCTCGCCGAGGCCGCCCAGAGCTCGGCCGAGCAGGCCAGCGCCCGGCGGTAGCTGTCAGCCTAACCTCCCCTTGAAAAGGGGAGGTCGC
>NZ_LFIQ01000079.1:14811-30263 GCF_001189245.1 Bradyrhizobium pachyrhizi
GCTCGTCAGAGCAAAGCGGGTGGCGATCCGGTCCCTCCACGCAGCGATGCGTGTGGCTGACCCCCATCCCGACCTTCCCCCTTTCAGGGGGGGGAAGGAGAAGACAACGTTCCCCGCCATTCGGCCTGAGCCCGTCGCGATATTCGGGGCAGACGCGTCGCAACCTCACGACGTCGTTCCGGGATGGCCCGCGGGGCGTGCCCCGGAATGACGGTCATCATCCTCTCCGATTCTGCAGAGCAGCCCTGCAGGCGAATATTTTTCTCCGGTCCCTCTTGGGGTTTTCATGCATCTGCATTAACTCCCCGTAACGTTCGGCGGGGCTGCTCCCCGCGCAGCAATTGCGGGGGAAGACAAGATGGCCGTTACCACCGGGGATCTTCGACCGACGTCGGGCACGTGGCGCACGCCGCTGGTCATCATCGTTTGCGGCTGCGCGATCGCTCTGCTGAGCTTCGGCCCGCGCTCCAGCCTCGGCTTCTTCGTGCAGCCGATGAGCCATGAATTCACCTGGGGCCGCGACGTGTTCGGCCTCGCGCTGGCGCTGCAGAACCTGCTGTGGGGGCTCGGCCAGCCGATCGCCGGTGCGATTGCCGACCGTTTCGGCCTGCTGCGCGTCATGGTCGTCGGCGCGCTGCTCTACGCCGCCGGTCTATTGCTGATGCGCTATTCGACGACGCCGCTGTCGCTCGATATCGGCGCCGGCGTCCTGATCGGCTTCGGCCTGTCGGGCTCCTCATTCAACCTGGTGCTGTCGGCGTTCAGCAAGCTGTTGCCGCCCGCGCAGCGCGGCATCGCGCTCGGCGCCGGCACCGCCGCGGGCTCGTTCGGCCAGTTCCTGTTCGCGCCGTTCGGCGTCGCGATGATCGACAATTTCGGCTGGCAGACCGCGCTCCTCGTATTCGGCGCACTGATGCTGCTGATCCTGCCGTTGTCGCTGGCGCTCTCGACGCCGCCGGCGGAGACGAATGACGCCGCGCCGGCCGATCAGCAGTCGTTCAAGACCGCGCTGGCGGAGGCGTTCGGCCATCGCTCCTACGTGCTGCTGGTGCTCGGCTTCTTCACCTGCGGCTTCCAGCTCGCCTTCATCACCGTGCATCTGCCGGCTTATCTCGCCGACCGCGGCATTCCGGCATCGACCGGCGGCTGGGTGATCGCGGCGATCGGCCTGTTCAACATCGTGGGCTCGCTCAGCGTGGGCTGGCTGCAGAATGTCTTCCCGAAGCGCTACATCCTGTCGGTGATCTACTTCACCCGCGCGCTGTCGATCGTCGCCTTCATCTCGTTCCCGATCACGACCTTCTCGGCGATCGCGTTCGGCGCGATCTCCGGGTTGACCTGGCTCTCCACGGTGCCGCCGACCTCGGCGCTGGTGGCGCTGATGTTCGGCACGCGCTGGTTTGCGACGCTGTACGGCTTCGCCTTCGTCAGCCATCAGGTTGGCGGCTTCCTCGGCGTCTGGCTCGGCGGCATCGTGTTCGAGCAGTACGGTTCCTACACCCCGATCTGGTGGCTGTCGGTGCTGTTTGGCGTGCTGTCTGCGCTGATCAACCTGCCGATCGTCGAAAAGCCCGTCGCCCGCCCGGTTGCGCAGCCTGCCTGATGGGGTAAACCATTCCCCGAAACCAAGATTACGGGGAGTGCACATCGTGGCAACGTTCAAGGCAATCAGGATCGACAAGGCGGATAAGGGTACCACCGCCGCACTCACCCAGTTCGACGAAGCCGAGCTCATGGACGGCGACGTCACCGTCCGCGTCGAGTGGTCGACACTGAACTACAAGGACGGCCTCGCACTGACCGGCAAGGCGCCGGTGGTGCGCCGGTTCCCGATGATCGCGGGCATCGATTTCGCCGGCACGGTCGAGCAATCCAGCCATCCGGACTGGAAGGCGGGCGACAAGGTCGTCTGCAACGGCTGGGGCATGGGCGAGACCCATCTCGGCGCCTATGCTGAAAAGGCCCGGATCAAGGGCGACTGGCTGGTGCGGCTGCCCGACGGCATCTCGGCCCGCGATGCGATGGCGGTCGGTACCGCCGGCTATACCGCGATGCTCTCGGTGCTGGCGCTGGAGAAGCATGGTCTGACCCCGAAGAGCGGCCCGGTGGTGGTCACGGGTGCCGCCGGCGGCGTCGGCTCGGTGGCGATCGCCGTGCTCTCGAAGCTCGGCTACCACGTCATCGCGTCGACCGGACGGATGTCGGAGACCGACTACCTCAAGGGTCTCGGCGCCACCGAGGTGATCGACCGCGCCGAACTGTCAGGTGCGCCCAAGGCCCTGGCGAAGGAGCGCTGGGCCGGCGGCGTCGACAGCGTCGGGTCGACCACGCTCGCCAACCTGCTGTCGATGACCAAGTATGGCGGAGCCATCGCGGCCTGCGGTCTGGCGGCCGGTATGGATCTGCCGTCGTCGGTCGCGCCCTTCATTTTGCGGGGCGTGTGCCTTCTCGGTATCGATTCGGTGATGTGTCCGATCGAACTGCGGAGGACCGCCTGGCGCCGCCTGGCCAGCGATCTCGACAAGGCAAAACTGGCTGATATCACTCACGAAATCACCCTGGACGAAGTCATGGGCTTTGGCGCGAAAATCCTCGGTGGCCAGGTCCGCGGCCGCATCGTGGTAAAAATAGTCTGAGGACGTTCAGACTTTACCAACCAAGCTGCTCCAATGTTGCCACTGTTGGTATGGTAAGCAGCGGGTAAAGAGACTTGCAGCATGATCCCGGGGGGCCGGGTTTCCTCGCGCAGACGTCGAAAAGCGTCGGTGCGGGGGGCATGCGCAACAAGGAGCGAGTGCCCGCGCTCGTAAGTGGAGTAGCTCATGCTTGCGCGTTTGGTGTTGGGGGCCGTCACGGCCGGAGCAATGGTCGTGCCGGCATTCGCGGGCATGATGAACGCCGATGAGGCCCGCAGATTCGTCGCCGGCAAGGTGTTCGCGTTCACCTGTTTCGATGGTACCCGTGGCGCCGGCCGCATCCTCGACGATCTGGGTGCGGCAGGCTCGGTCCAGTTCTCCGGCTCGGGGCCGATCCGTCACCTGCGCCTGCCCGGCAACACGCTGCAGATCCGCGGTCAGAGCGTTTGCGCGTCGCTGAAGGGCATTCCGTTCGAACCGTGCTTCAATCTCGACAAGCAGGACGACCGCTCGTTCCGCGGCTCGGTCTCCGGTATGGGCTTTGCCTATTGCGATTTCCATCACCAGGGCGGCCAGCAGATGCTGATGGCGCGCGCGGCGGCGCGTCCGCGCTCGCTGCATCCGCGCACCCGATCGGCGGATGCCTCGCAGACCGAAGTGTCGCGCGTTGAGACGCCGCAGGTCGGAAGCGCGAAGCTCGAGCCGGTCAAGGCCGAGCCCGCCAAGGTCGAGAGCGCGCCGGAATTGCGCCGCTCCACCGACTAACCTTTCATCTGCGCGCTAGCGGGAATAGCGTCGCCAAGCCGTAGTCATACGGATGGCGGTCGCCACGCCTTGCTCGCTACTCAATACCTGGCGTTCGCCGCGAGGCGGGACATTGGGGACTCTGATTTTGAGTAGTCATATGGCGCAATATTTTTTTCGAATCAGTGACGGCGATTACGCTGGTGCATCCGACCACGCGACGGAGTTTGAGAGCCGCGAGGTGGCCTGGGCCGAGATGACCAAGGTCTGCGGAAATTTCCTCGGCAGCATTTCGCGCAATCTGAAGCAGAACAGCGAATGGCACATGGAGCTGCTCGACGAGGGCAGAAAACCCGTGTTCAGGATTAGACTGGTCGCCGAGTCCGTCGACTGAAGGCTGTCTTTCGAGACGGCAGGTTCTAGCCCTCGGCCTGCGCGAGCGGCGGGGTGGTTCGCCTGCGAAACAGGATCCGCTGATACAGCCAGCCGATCGCGACCAGCACGATGCCAAGGCACATGAACGACAGCGCCCGGTAGACACCCGTGAGTGTCGACATGTCGATCAGGAACGCCTTCAGGATCGTCAGCCCGATCACCACAGCGGACGCGAGCCGCGCCCGCTGCGAGTTGACGACGATGCCGATGCCGAGCAGCGCGACGCCGAACATCAGCCAGGCGATCGAATAGGTGTATTGCTCCGCGCCCGTGGTCTCGCCGCGCGTCAGCACCGGTCCGTGGTAGAGCCTCCGGATCTCGAACGTGACGTAGGCGAGCGCAAGGACCAGCGCGCCGGCGGCGATCGTGTTGGCATAGCCGGCAGGACGATGGCCCGCCACCGCATAGGACAGCAGCAGCGCCAGCACCGCCGGCAGCGCGTAGCCGAGCAGCAGCAGGTTGATGAAGCTGCCGCCGACGTCCTGCCACCACAGCATCGGGTTCTCCAGCGCCAGCAGCCCGAACAGGCTGGCGAGCCCGGCGAACGCGGTCAGCAGGATCGCGCCGACATTGTGCACGATGCTGCCGCTGCGCAGGCGCAGCCGCTCCAGTCCGATCGCCATCGCAAGCGTCACGCCGACTTGCAGAGCGACCTCGGTCAGCCCGGCGCTGGCGTAGTAGACATCGCCGCTGTTGACCGCGTGGCGGATCTCCATGAAGGCGAGCAGCACGGTGAACAGGATCGCGGCGGATTCGACGATGCGCAGCGGGACGTCGTCGCCCTTGCGGCGCAGGAAATGGCTTGCCACCCAGAATGACAGCGCCGGCATGCCATAGCCCCACAGCAGCCAGTTGAAGATCGGCGTGGTGCCGACGGCGTCGCCCGCGATCCGCGGCTCATAGCCGATGCGCAGCACCACAATGCCGGCCAGGATCGCGGCAAGCCAGCGCAGGAACGGAATCGGCCGCTGCACCGACAGCCACGCCGTGCCCATCGACACCAGCGCGAGCGCGATGGTGAGCCAGCCCTTGTCGAGCGCGAAGGTCAGCGCCAGCGCCAGCGAGGCGAGGGCGCCGGTGGCGGACAACGCAATCGAAGGCGACAGCTCCGGCCGTTCGCCGCGCCGGGTCAGTGCTTCAGTCGCAGCCGCATAGGCCGCGGCGAGCAGCACGGCGAGGACCGCGAACGGGATCGAGCGGTCGAGATGCGCGATGCGTGCGCAGAGCGCGACCAGCAACGCGACCGGCGTGAACACGGCCGCGGCGGCCCAGGTCACCGTGACCTTCGTGGTGGCAAAACGGAATTGTGCGAGGAAACCGGCGATGCCGAACGCAGCAGCGAACAGCGCGGCGGTGACGAGATGCAGCGAGACCGAGCCATCGGTCGCGGACGGGCCGATGCCGGGGATCGCGCCGCCCGGCAGCACCAGCATGTCGACGTTGCGGCGGACGGCCCATTCGCCGAACACGATGAACACGAAGATCGACGCGGCGCCGATCGCACGGGTAGCAGCAGGCGCGCGCCAGGCGACAAGCAGGCTTGCGGCCGTCAGCAGCGCGAAGCCGATCATCGCGGTGTCGGCGTGGGCGCTGTTGAGCACGATCAGCATCGCGCCAAGCAGATAAGCCGCGAGCGAGCCCGAGGAGATCGGCTCGATCTCCTCGCCATCGCCGCCGGGGCCGAGCATGAAGCCGCAGACCACGAGCAGCGCCGCCAGCACGAAGCCAGCGATCACATGGAAGACGTGCGGCGCGATCATCTCCGGACCGCATTGCAGGCAAGGGAAGGTCCACAGCAGCGCGAAGGCGATCGTCGTGACCGCGAGCCAGCGCCACAGCCGGATGCGTGCAAGGCCGAACGCTGCCGCCGTGACGATAGCGAGGTAGATGTAGAGCGACCAGAAATCGGGCTTGTCTGACGACACCAGGAGCGGCGTGACGAAGGCGCCGACGATGCCGAGCCCGGCCAGCGCGGGCCCGTGCAGCAGCGCGGCCGCCAGCGTGCCGAGCGCGACCATGCCGAGCAGGATGAAGGCGGTTGCCGGGGCGAGGAAGTCATACAGCGCGTAGGCGGCGTAGACGGTGGCGAATGCCACCGCGGTGCCGGCGGCGGTGAGGATCGCCGGGATGTTGGCGATCGGCAGCGCCGCGATGTTGGAGATGCTTTCCTGGCGCCTGGTCCATTCACCGGCGCCGAGCAGCGCCAGCGCAAACAATCCGCCGAGCATCGTGCGAACGCCGGGGCCGAGCAAGCCGGCCTCGATCGAATAGCGCACCATGAAGAAGCCGCCGAGCGCGAGTGTCAGGCCGCCGATCCACACCACCCAGCGCGTGCCGAGCGTCTCCTCGAAGCCCGGTGCCGGCTGCGGCGGGGCTGGCGGCTCCGGCAGGGGCGGCGGTGCGGCACCTGGCGCGTCCGCGGCTGGCTCGGTCTGCGCGGCCGGTCCCCCGGGAGTCGCCTCCGGGAGCGGTGGCGGCGCGACGGACGGCGCCGTCGGCGGCGTCTGCTCGAACTCCTGCAGCGGGGTCAGCGGTGGCGGCATGGCCGTCCTCACGGCGGCGCCGCCCGCGGCCTCGATCGCATCCAGGCGTCGCTGCAGCAGGTCGATCCGGCCCAGCGCCTTGCGCGCGAAAATGATCGCGACGATGGCGAGGACGAGCGTCAGGAAGTCGAACGGCGAATCGAACATTGGGCCTCCGGCGGGACGCGCCGGACTTGGCCAGCCAGCGGCCCGTCGCAACCTAGTAGTGCCGTGAGGAGGACCGGAAGTTCAAGCGATCGGGGGTGACCGGCCGCGCTTAGTCCAGATCGATGCGGAAAGGCCGGCCTTCGACGCTCATGCTGCCGGGACCCATCGCGTCGAGTGCACGCAGCATCCGGCCCTCGCGCCCCAGCGCCTTGTCGGCGAGGCTGACGATCAGCCGGTTGGGGGCCGCGATCGGCGAGGCCTCGCGGATCATCCGGGCGATGGACATTTCGTCGCGGTGCGGGTTGAGGGCGCAGACCGTGGCGAATGCGCTCGCCGTCGAACGGCTGATGCCGGCGTAGCAATGCACGACCATTGGTGCTTGGCGATCCCAGCCGCGCACGAAGCTCAGCACCTTCTCGATATGCGACTCGTTGGGCGCAACGAAGCCGTCCATCTGTTCGATGATGTCGTCCATCGACACTTTCAGGTGGTTGGCCGGCAGCACGGAAGGCGGCCGCTGCACCTGGTCGACATTGGCCATCACGGTCAGCACATGGCTGGCGCCGGTGGCGCGAACCGTGTCGGAGAGTGCGGCAAGCGAGCAGACGTGAAGCATGATGGTCCTTCTATCGGGGGTGCCGGATTATAACGGCTGCTCCCGAACGGGCAAAGGCGGGGGTGCCATGCCGATTCGTCGTTTTGCGGCGCAACCGACGGCACACGTGCCGCGCCTAGGAGGCGTGCAATGTGTTGAAGCGCTCGAGGAACTGCTTTTCGGCCCGCGCGGCGGTCCATGGCGTCAGATAGTCGCGCTCGGTCGCTTCGGGCAGTTCCGGATCGCGGCCGAACAGCCGCTTGGCCTCGGCTTGCGAAAATCCCGCCAGATGCGTGGCCTCGAGATATGCGGCGCCGCGATCGGCGGCCTTGATCTGCTGGGTGATCTCGTCGGCCAGCACGGCAGGCAGGCCGAAGCGGATATGGATCGCGCCGAGCAGCCGCTTTTCTACCGCCTTGTATTCGCCTGACAGCACCGCCTTGAACGGTGAGATCATGTCGCCGATGACATATTCCGGTGCGTCATGCAGCAGCGCCGCGAGACGATGGCGGATGTCGACGCGCGGCATCTGCTGGCGCATCACGGCCTCGACCAGCAGCGTGTGCTGGGCCACCGAGAAGATGTGCGCCCCGCTGGTCTGGCCGTTCCAGCGCGCAACCCGCGCCAGTCCATGCGCGATGTCGACGATTTCGATATCGAGCGGCGACGGGTCGAGCAGGTCGAGCCGGCGTCCCGACAACATCCGCTGCCAGGCGCGGGTTGTCTCCGTCGATTTGCGCGCCGTCATTTCTTCTTGAGTCGCGGTGTGCGGAGCTTGCCGCTGCAGCTCTCGTGGCAGAAGCAGGTCACGAGGTGATCGTTGACCATGCCGGTCGCCTGCATGAAGGCGTAGACGATGGTGGGACCGACGAACTTGAAGCCGCGCGCGCCGAGCTCCTTGGAGACCTTGATCGAGACCGGCGTCGAGGCCGGCACGCTCGCGGTGGTCTTGAACTGATTGACCTTCGGCTTGCCGTCGACGAAGTCCCAAAGGAAATTCGAGAAGCCGGGGCCTTTCTCCATGATCTCCAGATAGCCCTTCGCGCTCGCGACCGCGCCTTCGATCTTGGCGCGGTTGCGGACGATGCCGGCGTCGTTCATCAGCGCGTGCACCTTCTTGGCGTTGTAGCGCGCGATCTTCTCGGGCTGGAAATCGTCGAAGGCTTTGCGGAAGTTCTCGCGCTTGCGCAGGATCGTGATCCAGGACAGACCGGCCTGGAAGCCGTCGAGGATCAGCTTTTCGTAGAGCGCGCGGTCGTCATATTCCGGCACGCCCCATTCATTGTCGTGATAGGCGACGTAGAACGCGTCCTCGCCCGGCCACGGGCAGCGCGTCTTGCCGTCGGGATGCAGTTGCGCGGTACGGGTCATGCAACGGTCTGCGTGGGTGTGATGCGGACGGCGTCCGGCTCGGCGAGGTGAAGCGACAGCCCGCCCGCGGTCAGCGCCAGGCCGGCGTCGAGCGCATCGGCGACGCGGTCGATCCGCACCAGCGCAAGACCTTTCTCGCCGGCGGTCGAGCCGATGGTGCCGACCTGCTTGTCGCCGGCGAGGATCGTTGCGCCGGCTTCGGGCGCGGGGCCGTCGAGGACGATCTTCACCGTGCGGGTGCGCGCCGTGCCGCGGTGCTGCATGCGCGACACCACCTCCTGGCCGACATAGCAGCCCTTGTCGAAATCGACGCCGTTGAGGCGGTCCATGTTGGTCTCGTGCGGGAAGGCGTCGCCATACATGAAGTCGAGCCCGCCGCGCGGCACGCCGGCCGCGATCCGATGCGCCTCGTAGGCGCTGGAGTCGACGAGATCGGCACCGATCAGCTCAGTGAGCCTCTGCTTCAAATCTTCCGGGATCAGGATGCGCCAGCCGAGCGCTGGGTTGCGCGGATCGGCGAACGCGAGATCCGGCGTCGCCGCCGGCTCGCCATCCCAGGCTGCCAGGACACCGAGGCTGTCGGATAGGTTCTCGACCACGACCTTGGCGCGCAGCTTGTAGAAGCCGAGCTTGTCGGCAAGGCCCTTGGCGAGCGCGCGCGGCGCGTCGATCAGGAAGCCGCCGCCATGGCCTGAGGGTATCTCGGTGATCAGGAAATCGACGATGATCTTGCCCTGCGGCGTCAGCAGCGCGCCAAACCGGGCCTGTCCCGCGCGCAACTCGGCGATGTCGGCGGTGATGAGGCCGTTGAGGAAGTTGCGGGCGTCCTCGCCAGAGACCTTAACCGCGCCCCGATCTGGAAGAAACGCTGCTTTCATTCGCAAAATTGGCTCTTTTTCCAAGTTCCTTGGGAAACGCGCAGGCCGCGATATCCCCTGCCAAGCTAAGGCGCTAGAGTGCGCCGAACAAGGCCCGCGCGACAGCCGAAAGCGGGCGTCGAGGACCGATGAATCAGCATTTTGACACCATTCTAAAATCCGGCACCGTGGTCAATCAGGACGGCGAGGGCGTGCGCGATATCGGTATCGCGGGCGGCCGCATCGCCGCGATCGGCTCGCTCAGTCAGGCCTCGGCCGGCGAGGTGATCGACTGCAAGGGCCTGCACATCCTGCCCGGCGTGATGGACACCCAGGTGCATTTCCGCGAGCCCGGGTTGACCCAGAAGGAAGACCTCGAGACCGGCTCGCGCAGCGCCGTGATGGGCGGAGTCACCGCCGTGTTCGAGATGCCGAACACCAATCCGTTGACGGTCACCGAAGCGGCCTTCACCGACAAGATCAAGCGCGGCCGCCATCGCATGCATTGCGATTTCGCGTTCTTCATCGGCGGCACCCGCGAGAACGTGCAGGATCTGCCGGAGCTCGAGCGCGCCCCGGGCTGCGCCGGCGTCAAGGTGTTCATCGGCTCCTCCACCGGTGCGCTGCTGGTCGAAGACGACGAGAGCCTGCGGCGGATCTTCCAGGTGATCCGGCGTCGCGCCGCGTTCCATGCCGAGGACGAATATCGCCTCAACGAGCGCAAGCCGCTTCGGATCGAGGGCGATGCTCGCTCGCATCCGGTGTGGCGCGACGAGACCGCCGCGCTGATGGCGACCGAACGCCTGGCCAATCTCGCGCGCGAGACCGGCAAGCGCATCCACGTGCTGCACATCTCGACCAAGGAAGAGATTCTGTATCTGCGCGACCACAAGGATGTCGCGTCCTGCGAGGCGACGCCGCACCACCTCACCATGGCGGCGCCCGAATGCTACGAGCGGCTCGGCACGCTGGCCCAGATGAACCCGCCGGTGCGCTCGGCCGATCACCGCGCCGGCATCTGGTACGGCATCGAGCAGGGCATCATCGACGTGCTCGGCTCGGACCACGCGCCGCATACGCTGGAGGAGAAGGCCAGGACCTATCCGGCCTCGCCGTCGGGCATGACCGGTGTGCAGACGCTGGTGCCGCTGATGCTCGATCACGTCAATGCCGGGCGGCTGTCGCTGGCTCGCTTCGTCGATCTCACCAGCGCGGGGCCTGCGCGCCTGTTCAACATCGCCTGCAAGGGCCGCATCGCGGCGGGTTACGATGCCGACTTCACGATCGTCGACCTGAAGCGCAGCGAGACCATCACCAACAAATGGATCGCCTCGCGCGCCGCCTGGACGCCCTATGACGGCGTGCGGGTGCAGGGCTGGCCGGTCGGCACCTTCGTGCGCGGCCGGCGGGTGATGTGGCAGGGCGAAGTCACGACACCGTCCACCGGCGAACCGGTTCGGTTCCTCGAGACGCTGAAGCCGTAGGTTCGCGTTTGACGCGTTTTCTTCACGCGAACCGGCGGCCCACTTCGCTCGAAAACGCTATCGGATTACTGTCTGGCCAATGCCAGCGAGAACTCGCCGTTGCGCACGCGCGCGGCGAGGCCCTCGGCGAATTTCGCCACCGCGTCTTCGCCATAGGTGCCGACCAGCTCGGCGAGCGCCGCAAACAGGCTCGCCTGCGCGAGGCAGTCGCCATCGACGCCGTCGTGACGCGCTTCAGCCCAGGCCTCGTTCAGGTAGCCCAGCGCGGCTTGCTTCTGCTCGTGGTCGGGTCGCGGGTCTTGGTGATGGGGGAAGGACGCTGGATGGCGCATGAAACTCTGCAAATTGACTGCGCGCGGTCCGAGGAGCGAACCACTGCGACGTCCGAGATGTATCACGCATGCGGGTACCGCCTAGCCCACATCTTTCGAAAAGGTTAATGGCGGCCCCGGCATTTAAAGGGGAATTCCGGATGTCCGGGCCGCGATCAGCCGAATGAGCTGTGGATATGGTCCAGCACCGCGCGCGGCGTGGCGCACAGATGGCTGGCGCCGGCCTCGGTCAGCTCCTCCGGCGTGCCGTAGCCATAGGTGACGCCGACCGCCCGGATGCCGTTTCGATTCGCCCCGATCACGTCGTGGCTGCGATCGCCGATCATCAGGGATTTGTCCGGATCGGCCCCGGTCTGCGCCAGCGCATAGGCGAGCAGGTCGACCTTGTTGACCCGGGTTCCGTCGAACTCCGAGCCGAACACATGGTCGAAATAGCCGCCGAGGCCGAAATGCGCGATGATCCGCGTCGCGAACACGTGCGGCTTCGAGGTCGCCACGAACATCCGGCCCGGCGCCCTGCGCAGCTCGGCCAGAACGTCCGCGATATCGGGATAGACGGCGTTCTCGAACAGCCCGACATCGCCGAATCTTTCGCGGTAGAGCGCGACCGCGCGGTCGGCGAGCGCCTCGCCGCCGAGCAGCATCGCAAAGCTCGCCCGCAAGGGCGGCCCGATGCACCAGGTCAGGTCCTCCTGCGAGGGAACCGGGCGGCCGAGCTTTTCCAGCGCGTACTGGATCGAGCCGGTGATGCCGGGCTTCGGGTCGGTCAGGGTGCCGTCGAGGTCGAAGAAGATCGCCCCGTCAGTTGGCATAGCGGGCCGTCAGGTCGCGGGAGATTTTCGAGCCCTCCTCGATGTAGCGGCGGATCGCTACCGTGGCCGCGGGCGTGCAGGTCCGGTAGGTCTGCTGGAAACCGTTATAGCCGCGGTTGAAGCCCGCGATCATGCGGGCGCGGCGGTCGCCGGAGGGGGTCTCGGCATCGATCAGCGCCTGCATCTCGTTGCGCCATTTGGCGCCCTCGTTGGAGCCGCAGATGCCGCGCAGATAGTGCAGGGCGCCGAGGATCTCGGCCAGCCGCTGCAAATCTCCGTCGAACGGCGCAGCCGCGTCCTGCGCCCGGGCGGGCGTCGCAAGGCATGCCGACATCAGGATCACAACGGCGAGAAAGGCTTTGATCATCGGGGGTTCCGGAATGGCCGTGGTATGCCCCCTCAATGCGCCCGAGGCAAGGCGGCCGAGCCCCCCAAAGCCCCCGGACGGGCCTCAAACCAGCCGCCGTGCGGCCGCAATCACCTCATGCAGGCCGCCGGTGACCTTGAGGTCTCCGATCTCCTCCGGCGCCAGCCATTTGAAATCGTCGTGCTCGTCGTTCAGCACGGGCTCGCGGGATGCCCAGCGCGCGGCGAAGGTCATGATCAGGTAGTGCCCGGTGCCGGGGCCGGTCGGCAACACCTCGCGCCAGCCGGCGAGGCCGACGATCTCGACCTTGAGGCCGGTCTCCTCGTCGATCTCCCGGTGCAGGGCGGTATGCAGCGACTCGCCGAACTCGACCCGGCCCCCGGGCAGCGAATAGAAGCCCTTGCCGGGCGAGCGGGCGCGGCGCACCAGCAGCACCTTGCCGTCGCGGAAAATCACGCCTGACACGGCGAGCTGCGGGCGGATCGGAGGTTCGGGAGAGGTCAAGGTGATTGGCAGCCGGTTGTGAAGACCATCATGCCCGATATCTCAGGCGCCCGCCATGATGCTGTCGACATCGGCCTCTGCGGCGCCGTTGATGATGCCGGCGGTCTGCATCACCAGCGGCTTGACCCAGACGATCGCCTGCTCGGCGAGCGCGACCCGGCTCTTGTCCTGCTGCAATTGCCGCATCGCCGCCCCGACCTCGGTCAGGATCTTCGTCATGCTGTCGGTGAGCTGGTCGAATTCGGCCCGGATTGCGGCGTCCGCGGTCTCATAGGCCTCGATCGCGAGATCGCGCGCCCGGAAATTCGACGCGGTGAAATGCTCGGCATAGGACAGCGGCTGCCATTCGAGGAAATCGCTGGCGCATTCCGGCAGGTCCGGGACCATCTCCAGCAGCATGATGGCTTCGTTGAAGTGATTGAGGTAGTCGGTGGCAAGCCCGGTGCGGGGATTGATGTTGGCGGCGCGCAACAGCGCCGCCCGCGCCTCGTCGGGGTACGTCGGTCGCAGGGAAGAACCCGCTATGGCGGCCGTTGAGGTCATTGATCGCAGTCTTTAACGTTCCAAGTTAAGGCAGAATAAACGGATACCACTCTGGACGGCAAATGTGCGGACGCTTTGTCATAACCTCGCCGCCGGCGGCCTTGCGCGAGATGTTCGGCTATATCGAGCAGCCGAATTTTCCGCCACGGTATAATGTTGCGCCGACCCAGCCGATCCCGGTGGTGCTGCTGCAGAATGGCGGCCGGCATTTTCAATTGATGCGCTGGGGCCTGATCCCGTCGTGGGTCAAGGACCCCAGGACCTTCTCGCTCCTGATCAACGCGCGCTCCGAGACGGTGCGCGAGAAGCCGGCCTTCAAGAACGCGATCAAGCGGCGCCGCGCGCTGATCCCGGCCGACGGCTATTACGAATGGCAGGATGCCGGCGGCCGCAAGCGGCCGTTCTTCATCCATCGCCGCGACGGACACCCGCTCGCCTTCGCCGCGCTCGCCGAGACCTGGATGGGACCGAACGGCGAGGAGCAGGACACGGTCGCGATCGTCACCGCGCCCGCGAGCCCCGATCTTGCGCAGCTGCATCACCGCGTGCCGGTCACGATCAGGCCCGAGCAATTCGCGCGCTGGCTCGACTGCCTGCCGAACGATGTCGACGACGTGATGCCGATGCTGAAGGGCCCCGAGGTCGATGAGTTCGCCTGGCACCAGGTGACGATGCGCGTCAACGCCGTCGCCAACGACGATGCGCAATTGCTGTTGCCGATGACCGCGGAGGAAATCGCCGCGGAGGACGCGCCGGCACCGAAGAAGGCCGCGCCGAGAAAGGCGACTATGCGCGAGGACGACGGGCAGGGGTCGTTGTTTTAGCACATGTCTGCACAGCTGCGCAGCTAGGGCTGGAATTGAAGCGCAGCTCTCCAAGTCGTCGTCCCGGCGAAAGCCGGGACCCATAACCACAGGTCTGCATTGTTGAAGCGCGCTGCAGCTCCAGCTTCGCAAACCAATTGAGATTTGTGGCTATGGGTCCCGGCCTTCGCCGGGACGACACTGAATATGTTGCACGGGCAGTGCATCATACTTCGACATTCTCGCAACATGATCTGCCCGAGCTTTGCATTTCGTTTCGCCACTCTCTCCACTCGTCATTCCGAGGTTCGCGCAAGCGGCGCACCCTCAGGTGCGCAATTGCACACCGGGGAATGACGGAGAGAGTCGTCACCCCTTCACGTGCGCCACGCCTTCGATCTCGATCAGCATCTTCGGATTGGGCAGCGCCACCACCACGCAGGTGGTGCGCGCGGGGTAGGGGGCGGGGCCGAACGCGCCGGCATAAAGCGCGTTCATCGTCGCGACGTCGCTGGCGCGCGTCAGCAGCACGTTGACCTTGACGAGATCGCGCATCGTCGCGCCGGCCTCGTTCAGCACGCGCTTGAAATTGGTCACGACATTGGCGAACTGCGCCTCGAAGCCGTCGGGCAGCTCGCGATTGACGTCAAAGCCGGGAATGCCTGAGATGAACAACAAATCGCCGACGCGGGCGCCGAACGAGAGTGGCGGCGCCTGGACGCCGGGCGGAGGAGGGAAGTGCTTGATTGTGGTCATGGGTCACCCGTCTGCGCGAGATGGAAGGGGAGAAACTTCGATGGCGCGCGGCGCCGCTGCACGCCGGCGCCAAAGATTCCTGCCGAAGAGATTCTGGCCGATCATGCCTGCGAGCATCGCGGCGACGAAGACCACGACCGGCAGCGAGAGGCCGGCGAGATTGACCAGTGCGGGGCCGGGGCAGATGCCGACGAGGCCCCAGCCGATGCCGAACAGCACGGCGCCGGCAACCAGCGGCGCATCGATGTCGCTGCGGTCGGGCCAGAGGAAGCGCGCCGAGAAGGCGGGCGCGGCGCGCCGCCGCGCGATCGCAAAGCCGGTTGCTGCGACCGCAACCGCGCCCGCCATCACGAAGGCGAGCGTTGCGTCCCACGCGCCGAACAGATCGAGGAAGCCGAGCACCTTCTGCGGATCGGTCATGCCGGAGATCAGAAGGCCCGCGCCGAAGATCAGGCCGCAGACAAAGCTGGCAAGCACCGACATCTCTAAACCCCTCCTTGTTTGAGCATGATCTTTTCGGAAA
>NZ_LFIQ01000079.1:30273-39008 GCF_001189245.1 Bradyrhizobium pachyrhizi
GACGATTGCGACCGTCGCGATCGCCGTCAGCATGAAGATGCATGTTGCCATGATCGAGCGGCCGGACAGCCGCGCGAAGCCGCAGACGCCGTGGCCCGAGGTGCAGCCATTGCCCATCCTTGTGCCGAATCCGACCAGCAGGCCCGCGATCGCGACCACCACAAGGCTCGCGTTCATCGCCGGCCGCGGCAGCGGCGCGCCGAACAGCGCCGCAATCAGGGGCGCTGCGATCAGCCCCGCGATGAACGCGATGCGCCAGGAACGGTCGGCGCTGCGGTCGGCGGTATCGGCCTGCAGCGCGCCGCCGACGATGCCGGTGACCCCGGCGATCCGCCCGGTCAGCAGCATCAAGAGCGCGGCGGCAAGCCCGATCAGCGCGCCGCCGGCGAGGCCGGAAAGTGGGGTGAAATCGTGCATCGATGCAGATCCCTGTTGCGCAAACTCCTCAGCGATCCGGCAAAGCGGTCGGCGCGCATGCGCCAGTGGTCGCGCGGCTGCCGAGGCGATGATAGACTCCGCACCATCAGGAACAAGCGCAATCCCGCATGTTTCGCGGCATTTCAGCGATGCTGCCGGTCGGTTGGGTTGCCGCGATTCGCTCTCACTTCGTCCGGAGAATCCCATGAAATTGCCATCCGTCGCCCGCGCCGCGCTGCTCGCGCTGGCGATGCTCACCGGAACGTCCGCCGCCCTGGCTGACGAGGGCGCGGTGACGCTCGTGATCTTCAAGGGCGGCTGGGTGTTCGGCGGCTCCGCCGGCAAGGGCGTCATGACCTTCCACGGCCAGACCTATGGGCTCACGGCCGGCGGGCTGGACTATGGCCTCGTGTTCGGCGGCTCGCAGACCACGTTGCAAGGGCGGGTGCGCAATATCCGCCGTCCGCAGGACATCAACGGCGTCTATGCCGCGGCCGGCATGGGCGTTGCGCTCGGCGCCGGCGTGCGCGGCATCCTGTTGACCAACCAGAACGGCGCGGTGCTCGAACTGAGCGGCAAGCAGGTCGGCCTGATGGCCAATGTCGACCTCAGCGGGCTTGCGATCACGTTGAAGGAATAAGCGTTCGATCTCGTAGCGATCTCGTAGGACGGGTAGAGCGAAGCGAAACCCATCCTACGATCCTACGATTCCGTGATCCACTCGGCGAGCTCACGCCACGGCTGCAAACTCCAATGCCCGGACGCCGCGCCGGATGGCGACGGCAGCACGAACACCTCGGGAAAACCGCTCATGCGCGGCTGCCGACCGAGCACGAGCGCGCTGGTCGGCCTGTTGTAGAACAGGCTCGCCGCCTTCCTGCTGGTGAAGGCGACGATCTTCGGCCGAAACGTCTCGATCTTCGTCCGGAAGCCGACGACGTCGAACGACTGCCTGTTGATCTCGTGATCCATCCCGGCGCCGGTCTTGGAGAGGTCAGTGAAGCCGATGCCGAGCGCGAGCAGCGCCACGAACTCGTCCGGCCGATAGCGCCGCGGCGTGATGCCGGCCTCATGCAGCGCACGCCAGAACCGGTTGCCGGTATGCGCGTAATAATGCCCGACGGCGGCTGACCGCGTGCTGGCCGCGGTGCCGACGAACACCAGCCGCAGATCGGCGCGGAGCTGGTCGGGGAGGCGGTGGCTGTCGCTGTCGGGCATTTGAGAGATGGCGGAAGTCGCTTGGTTACCGTTGATCGGGCTACGGCGAAAGAGCCGCCGGCGTGACGGACCCGACCGTTACCATTTCCGCCGTTCTCGTCACCGGCCATGACGATGTGGAAACCAGCGTCGGGCTGTTCGTCGCAGATGCGCAGGACCAAAATAGCGAAAACAACCCCATGCAAAGGAGCTGGCGGCTGCCGCCGTCCGATACGGTACCTTGACACGTCGGGCAAATCAGGGATACATTTCCAATATTCCGAAATCGTATGAGCATCCCTCGCCCGCCAGGCTGGCGCATATGGCGTCCCAATACGCGCTACCGCACCGGCTCCTGGATCTGGTCTTCGGCCGTCACCGCCTGCGCCGGCCCAGTCGAACGCACCATCAGAAAATTTCCCGAGAACGCCGTGCCGCGAATGCTCCAGCGGCCGTCGATCTCGGTCGCGTCGGCATTGACCGCGCCTTCATAGTGCACGGTGTTGTAGCCGTAGCCCGGCGGCTCGTAGCGTTTGACGAACGACACCGCGCTGCCGGAGCGGTGACCCGCGAGCGAGGCATTGTGCGTGCTGATCGGACAGCCCGGCATCACGCACGGTTCGGTCACGCTGCCGCCGAGCGCGCCGCCGGCGTCGATCAGCGTCGCCAGGAACGTGACCATGCCGCTCGGCTGAACATAGCTGCCGTCCCAGACGCCGGTGAGATTGTCGGTCATGTCGGTCCAACGTACGATGCGGTAGGTAGCCCGCATGAGCGTAGTGATATGCGGGACGGATGAACCCGGATCTCGCTACGCTCATCCGGCTACGCTTCAGTCGCAACGATCGATGTGGTGCACGCAGCGCCTCAACGCAAGTCGCGCGCGCCGCGGCGCGGTTGCCTGACCGGGCAAAAGGGTCTGTAATCCAGCCCAACAGATCAAGAAGAATTTTGGAGCGGACATGACGGGAGAGGCGAAAACCCATTACGAGGTGATCGTGGTCGGCGCCGGCGTCGCCGGCATCTACCAGATCAAGCGGCTGGCCGATCTCGGCATCGATGCCACCGTGCTGGAAGCCGCGCCCGATCTCGGGGGCACCTGGTACTGGAACCGCTATCCGGGCTGCCGCTTCGATTCCGAGAGCTACACCTACGGCTTCTCGTTCTCGCGCGAGCTGCTCGACGAGTGGCACTGGAAGGAGCGCTTCTCCGGCCAGCCCGAGAATCTGCGTTACCTCAACTACGTCGCCGACAAGTTCGACCTGCGCAGGCACATGCAGTTCAATTGCAAGGTCGATGTCATGCAGTTCGACGAGACGCGCGATCTCTGGCAATTGAGAATCAGTGACGGCCGCGAACTGACCTGCCGCTTCGTGGTGCTCGCGATCGGGCTCTTGTCCGCACCGACCATGCCGCGCGTGCCGGGCATCGAGGACTTCAAGGGCCGCTCGTTCCACACCTATTACTGGCCGCACGAGCCGGTCGATCTCGCCGGCAAGAAGGTCGCGGTGATCGGCACCGGTGCCACCGGCATCCAGCTGATCGGCGAGATCGCCGACAAGGTCGGCGAGCTCACCGTATTTCAACGCCGGCCGAACTGGAGCGCCCCGCTCAACAACTCCGCGATCTCCAACGAGGAGATGGCCGACATCCGCGCCCGCTATGATGAGATTTTTGCTGCCTGCGCGCTGACGCCGGGCAGCTTTGTCCACGGCCCCGACAAGCGCGGCTTCTACGAGGTGAGCCGCGAGGAGCGCCTCGCGCTGTGGGACAAGCTCTATGACGAGCCCGGCTTCGGCATCTGGCTCGCGAACTTCCGCGAGATCTTCATGGATGAAGCCGCCAATGCGGAGCTCTCGGAATACATCGCGGGCCGCATCCGCCGGCGCGTGAACGATCCTGATGTCGCCGAAAAGCTGATCCCGCGGGATCACGGCTTCGGGGTGCAGCGCCTGCCGCTGGAGACGCAATATTTCGAGGCGTACAATCGCGACAATGTGCAGCTCGTCGACCTCTCCGAGACGCCGCTGGTTCGCGTCACCGAAAATGGCCTCCGCACGACGGCGCGCGACTTCGACTTCGACATCATCGTCTACGCCACCGGCTTCGACGCCATCACCGGCGCCTATGACCTGATCGACATCAGGGGCATCGGCGGCGAGCGCCTCGCCGACAAGTGGAAGCACGCGCCGTCGACCTTCCTCGGCATGCTCGTGCACGGCTTCCCGAACCTGTTGATGCCGACCGGGCCGCAAAGCGCCTCGGCGTCGACGAACTTTCCGCGCGGCATCGAGAACGGCGTCAACTGGTGCACCAATCTGCTGCAATACATGTGGGACCGCGGCCTGACCCGCGCCGACGCCACGCTGGAAGCGCAAGAGCGCTGGACCGCGCATGTCGTCAAGATGTACGAGATCATGCTGATGCGCAAAGCCAAGGGCTGGTTCACCGGCTACAACTCCAACGTCGCCGGCCACGAGGAGGGCACCGTGCGCTACTTCGTCTACAACGGCGGCACGCCGAAGTTCTTGGGGATCATCAACGGCGTGGCGGAGAAGGGGTATCAGGAGATCGAGTTTGGCGCGGCGCCGCGGGTCGGCGTGCAAGCGACCGTTGGCGCGACGGCGTCATAGGGTAGGTTAGCCAACGGGTCCGCGCAAAGCGCAGCGTAGGACCTTCGCTAGCCGATCATCCGCGTTGCTCTCCGGCTGTCGCCGCCGACCTCACATCGAGCAGCGAACATACGGCGTCTCAATGGGCACCGGTGCCTTGGAGCTGAGTATGATCTTGTTCTCGCCGGAGAGTGTTATGTCGAATGACACGTCCGAAATCGCGACGCCGTCCGAGCACGCCGCAATCACGCGGATATTCTGCCCGTCATCATGCAGCGATTTGACGGTGCATTTCTGAAACGTGCCGGTGATTTGCTTGCCCTGAACGATCAGGCCGCCCGCGTTGAGATCGGCATCTTTCCTGAACGCGAGCTTGTTGTTCTCCTTGGTGAAGACCTGGTTGCAAGCCGAGGCGTCGATCGTCCAGGCTCCGCTCAAATCCGCAGCCTGTGTCGAGGCCGCCTGCGCAACGAGAAATACGAATAGCACGGCGTTGAAGGTTCTCATGAAACTCTCCAATCAAATGGTCATTAAGCTGCAGGACCTCTGCAAAACGAATGTGGAAAGTCGCTCAATCGTCTATTTGAGGGGAGCCATGATAACATGCCCTGCGCGGCTTTCACCGTTTTTTGAGCATCGCAGCATGCGGTGAGATGAAGGGCCTTTCGTTGATCCAGGTCAATTGTTCTGGGGCGCTCTTGGTGGCTTTGGGCCGGTCGTGACCGCGGCCATCCGGACGCGCGACGGATTTAGTGAACGCTAAGGCGCGATGAGATTAGGTTGAATCGTCATCGCGCTTTAGCTCCTTGTTTGAGCATGATCTTTTCGGAAAACCGCTTCGCACTTTTCCGGATCATGTTTTAGAAGCAAAAAGGCCGGGCTTTCACCCGGCCTTTCGTTTTCGATGGATGCCCAGGTTTTGCCCGGGCATGACGAGCGCGAGGGTTAAAACACCCTGTTGCTCTCCTTCACCTTGTCTGCGTCGAGATACACGTTCTCACCCATCTCCTTGAACTTGGCGCTCATCTGCGCCATGCCTTTTTCGATTTCTGAAGACGGGATTTGAGCGCCTTCGGCTCCAAATCCCTGTTGCTCCTTGTCGTTGAGGGTCGCGGCGTAGTCGCGGACGTCCTGGGTGATCTTCATCGAGCAGAATTTCGGGCCGCACATCGAGCAGAAATGCGCGACCTTATGGGCTTCCTTCGGCAGGGTCTCGTCGTGGAAGTTCTTCGCGGTGTCCGGATCGAGGCCGAGGTTGAACTGGTCCTCCCAGCGGAAGTCGAACCGGGCACGCGACAGCGCGTCGTCGCGCAGCTGCGCGGCGGGGTGGCCCTTGGCGAGGTCGGCGGCGTGGGCCGCGATCTTGTAGGTGATGACGCCGGTCTTGACGTCGTTGCGGTCGGGCAGGCCGAGATGCTCCTTCGGCGTGACGTAGCAGAGCATCGCGCAGCCGAACCAGCCGATCATCGCGGCACCGATGCCCGATGTGATGTGGTCGTAGCCCGGCGCGATGTCGGTCGTCAGCGGCCCGAGGGTGTAGAACGGCGCCTCGCCGCATTCCTTGAGCTGCTTGTCCATGTTGATCTTGATCTTGTGCATCGGCACGTGGCCGGGGCCCTCGATCATCACCTGGCAGCCCTTGTCCCACGCGATCTTCGTCAATTCGCCGAGCGTCTCCAGCTCCGCGAACTGCGCGCGGTCGTTGGCGTCGGCGATCGAGCCCGGGCGCAGGCCGTCGCCGAGCGAGAACGAGACGTCATACTTGCGCATGATGTCGCAGATCTCGTCGAAGTGGGTGTAGAGGAAGCTCTCCTTGTGATGCGCGAGGCACCACTTCGCCATGATCGAGCCACCGCGCGACACGATGCCGGTGACGCGGTTGGCGGTGAGGTGGATGTAAGAGAGACGCACGCCGGCGTGGATCGTGAAATAGTCGACGCCCTGTTCGCACTGCTCGATCAGGGTGTCCTTGTAGAGCTCCCAGGTCAGCTTGACGGGATCGCCGTCGCACTTCTCCAGCGCCTGGTAGATCGGCACGGTGCCGATCGGCACCGGCGAGTTGCGCAAAATCCATTCGCGGGTGGTGTGGATGTTGCGCCCCGTGGAGAGGTCCATCACGGTGTCGGCGCCCCAGCGGATCGCCCACACCATCTTGTCGACCTCTTCCTCGACCGACGAGGTCACCGCCGAGTTGCCGATATTGGCGTTGATCTTGGTCAGGAAGTTGCGGCCGATGATCATCGGCTCGAGCTCGGCATGGTTGATGTTGGAGGGAATAATGGCGCGGCCGCGCGCGATCTCGTCGCGGACGAATTCCGGCGTGATGAAGGCCGGCACCGCAGCGCCAAAGCTTTCGCCGTCGGCAAGCGCGGCCTCGGCGCGCTCGAGCTGTTGTTTGCGGCCGAGATTCTCGCGCTCGGCGACGTAGATCATCTCCTTGGTGATGATGCCGGCGCGGGCGAATTCGAGCTGCGTGATCTTGTGGCCGTCGAGGCCGCGCAGCGGCCTGTGGTGCGCGGTGAACGCCTTGGCGGCGTGCGCGGCGCCGACATTGCCGTTGTCCTCCGGCTTGATGGTGCGGCCCTCATATTCCTCGACGCCGCCGCGCTCCTTGACCCAGGCCAGCCGATCGCGCGGCAGGCCGGCATTGACGTCGATCGTGACGTTCGGATCGGTGTAGGGGCCGGAGGTGTCGTAGACCGGCAGGTTCGGCTCGCCGGCACCTTCCGACAGTATGATCTCGCGCAGCGGCACGCGAACGTCGGGCGCGGCCTCCGGCGTCGCAAAGATCTTGCGCGAGGCGGGCAGCGGGCCGGTCGTGACGGCGGGACGGGTGGTGTCGGGGTTGGAGCGGATGTTCATGAGGGATCCTCCTTATCTTGTCGTCATTCCGGACGGTCCGTTAGGACCGCGGAATCTCGAGGTTGTGGCGCGAGATTCCGGGTTCACGCTACGCGTGCCCCGGAATGACGCCGGTGGAAATTTCTGCATCACGCGGCCTCCGCGCTGAGGCCGAGCCATTGTCTGACCCGCGCGTCCGGGTCGGGGTTCTGGGTGACGTCACTGACGACGGCGATCGAGTCGGCGCCGGCGGCGAAGATCTCGGCCGCGTGCTCGAACTTGATGCCGCCGATCGCGACAAGGGGGATGGAGCCGATCCGTTTCTTCCACTCGGTGATCTTCGGAATGCCCTGCGGCTCGAACCGCATCGATTTGAGCGTGGTGAAGAAGATCGGGCCGAGCGCGACATAGTCCGGCTTGGCCGCGAGCGCGGTGGCGAGCTCGGCGTCGTCATGGGTGGAGATGCCGAGCGTCAGCTTGGCTTTGCGGATCTCGGCGAGGTCGGCCTCAGTGAGATCTTCCTGGCCAAGATGCAAATGCTCGGCGCCGGCGACGATCGCCGCGCGCCAATAGTCGTTGACGACGAGCTTGGTCGGCGTGCCCTTGGTCACCGCGAGCGCGTCGCTGACGATCTGCAGCGCCCCGGCATCGTCGAGCTCCTTGGCGCGCAGCTGGATGGTGCCGACGCCGAGTTTGGTCAGTCGTTCGACCCACTTGATGCTGTCGACGACGGGATAGAACGGATCAGGATACGGCATGCCAGAACGGGGTCCCAACGACAGGGGTGGAGGGGGAGGCGAAGTCGCGGGCTTCCATCAGCCCGGCTTCGTAAGCGGTGCGGCCGGCCTCGACGCCGAGGCGGAAGGCATTGGCCATCGCAACGGGATCGGCAGCTTTGGCGACGGCGGTGTTGAGCAGCACCGCGTCATAGCCGAGCTCGAGCGCCTCGGCGGCATGCGATGGCGCCCCTAAGCCGGCGTCGACCACCAGCGTGATGTCGGGCAGGCGGTCGCGCAAAAGCTTCAGCGCGTCGCGGTTGGTGATGCCCTTGGCGCTGCCGATCGGTGCTGCCCATGGCATCACCACCCTGCAGCCGGCGTCGACCAGCCGCGAGGCGACCGAGAAATCCTCGGTGCAATAGGGGAAGACCTCAAAACCGTCCTTGATCAGGATGCCGGCCGCCTCGACCAGGCCGACCACATCGGGCTGCAGCGTGTCATTATCGGCGATCACCTCGAGCTTGATCCACGGCGTGCCGAACAATTCGCGCGCGAGCTTTGCGGTGGTCACCGCCTCCTTGACGCTACGGCAGCCCGCGGTGTTCGGCAGCACGGTGACGCCGAGCTCGCGGATCAGCGACCAGAACGCGTCGCCAGTCTTGCCGCCGGCCGCCTCGCGCCGCAGCGATACCGTGACGATGCTGGCGCCGGAGGCGCGGATCGCGTTCTGCATGATCGCAGGCGAGGGATACAGCGCCGTGCCGATCAGCAGGCGGGACGGGAAGGATTTGCCGTAGAAGGTGACCATGGTCCGTGGTGTCTCCTCAAACCGTGCCGTCGTCCCGGCGAAGGCCGGGACCCATACGCCGCGGCCTCGCAATGGGGTACGCGAGGCGTCGTTCGTTCCGCCAATAACCGGTCGTGGTTATGGGTCCCGGCTTTCGCCGGG
>NZ_LFIQ01000079.1:39018-49591 GCF_001189245.1 Bradyrhizobium pachyrhizi
GGGAGAGTGTGTGCGCTAGCCATCATCACCCTCCCTGCCGCGGCGTGATGATCTCGATCTCGTCGCCGGCTTTCAGCGTGGTCTCGGCCCAGCGGCTCTTCGGCACCACGTCGTAGTTCAGCGCGATCGCGAAATGCGTGCCCTCATAGTCGAGCTCGGCCAGCAGCGCATCGACGCTGACGGCACTGATCTCCCGCTGCTCGCCGTTGACGATCACGCGCATTGCATCACCTCATTGTCGATTTCGCCGCGCGAAAGATAGGCGAGCGTCAGCTCGGCCAGCGCCGGCGCCAGCAGGAAGCCATGACGGTAGAGTCCGTTCACCGTGATGCGTTCCTGCTCGATCCTGATTTTCGGCAGGTTGTCGGGAAAGGCCGGACGCAGGCCGGCGCCGAATTCGACGATGCGCGCCTCGGCGAATGCCGGATGCACGACATAGGCGGCGCCGAGCAGCTCCAGCGCCGAGCGCACGCTGACGCCGTTGTCCTCGGCCTCGATCGAGGTCGCGCCCAGCATGAAGCGGCCGTCGCCGCGCGGGATCACGTAAAGCGGCCAGCGCGGATGGATCAGCCGCACCGGGCGCGCCAGCTCGACCTCGGAGGTCTCGATGATGATCATCTCGCCCTTGACGCCGCGCAAGCTCGGCTCGCGGTCGCGCGCGGCAAGGCCGCGGCAGTCGATCACGACGCCGTCGAGATCGGCTGCCTCGGCGTCGCTGCCGAACTTGATGGCGCCGCCGGCCTTGGCGATCGCGGCATGCAGCCGCGGCAGCACGCGGCGCGGCTCGACATGGCCCTCGTCGGGATAGAACAGGGCGTCACGGAAACGGCCCTCGAGCGATGGCTCGAGCGCGCGAACGCCCTCGGCGTCGATCCGGCGATGGCCGGTGGTGAGGCGGGCAAAGCGCTCGAAATCGGTGCGGTCGCGCGGATGCGCCACCACCAGCGAGCCGTTGAACGGGGTTTCCGGAACATGCTGCCGCCACAGCGCGAGCGAGCGGATGCCGAGCCGGGAGATTGCCGGCTCGGAGGCCTCCGCCTCGCACCACGGCGCCAGCATCCCGCCGGCCCAGTGGCTTGTGGATTCCGTCATCGCGGCGTCACTGCGCTCATGCAGGGTGACGGCACGTCCGGCCTCTGCGAGCAAGAGTGCATGCCAGGCGCCGGCTATGCCTGCGCCGATGATGGAGACGGGGGAATCCCCCCGCGGTCTTGACGTCTGATACATCCCTGTCCCTTCGCCGGCATGACCCGGATCAGGTTCAAAGGGTCACCGCGGTCCCGGACTATTCGCCTACTGGCTAGTCCAAGCTTGCGGTATCTCAGCTCCTCCTTCGGAGCACCCCTCGGAACGCCCCTAATGTAGGCGGATGGGCTCGTGTGTCAACTTGTATGCCAGACGCGTTGACAGGCGGCGTCGAGGATGGCCGGCACGCGCCGTGGGGCTGCGCGGACGCGATCGGTGCTATTTTTCGGCCTGTTCCGGCTTCGGCTCGGCGGTATCGGCCGTCATTTGCTCCGACTTGTGCTCCGACTTGGCGAATTCCTTCGGCGGTGCACCCGCGCCGCCATGCTTCGCTTCCTTCAGGTGATCGCCGCGCTGGCGCTTTGCGACGTAGTAATACCCGCCCGCGAAATAACGCACGGCTCGATCGTGATTGCCATTGGCGGCGCGATAGGCGCCGGCGAGGTACTTGATGCCGTATCTGAGGTTGGTCTGGGGATCGCGCAGACCCTCGGCGGTACCGGTGTAGCCGAGGCCGCGTGCAGTGCCGAGCTTGATCTGCATCAGCCCGATGGTGCCGCCGCGTCCGATCAGCTGCGGATGGTACTTGCTCTCGCGCACGATGACGCGATGCACCAGCTCTTCCGGCACGAGGTTGGCCTGGGCCTCGGCCGCCACCATCGCCTCATATTGCGCGCGCGATTGCGCCTGCGCGCTCGCGCAGGACGCCAGCAGCGCGATCGCGGCAAGGCAGCCAAGGGCTTGTACGGTCTTCATCTCAATCGCTCGGGCTTTCAGATGCGCGTCGGTTCTGCGGTCTCATTGGTACGGCGAGCGGGCAGGAATGTGGCAAAACCTTCGCATCAGCGAACGTTATGCATCCGTGATTTTCCGGTCATGGGGTGAAAGGACGACGCGATTGCAAGACGGATGCTTCCTTCAACCGTTTCAGCCAAAATTGTCTTGGCCTGCCATTTCCTTCTAATTTTTCTGACTAATTTTGCCGCACGCTGTCCACAGCAGTTTGTCGTGCAAACGATTCAATGAAGGTCTAAGCTTCATCCACGACAGAGCGTGCGAGCGTTCAGTCAGCAGCTCTGTCCATTGCAAGCACGCAAAAAACAACATTCGGGAGATGCGCCATGGTCCGTCAGGACACCGGCTATATGCCTCGCGAAAATCCCTGCGCGCAATGCGGCAAGCCGATCGCCCGCCCTGATTGGGTGGAGCACAGCGAAGGCCGCTCCTCGTTCTTGTGGAATTGCCGCGCCTGCAATTACCGCTTCGAGGCCATCGCGATCTACGAGGAAGCGGAGCTCATTACGCCGCTCGCCGCCTGACGTCTCCTCATCGCATCAGCTTCGGCTGATCAGGCCGCGGATTTCTGCCGCTGCAATTGCTGTTGCCGCGCCGGCAATTCGATCCGGACCACGAGCCCGTGCGGCTTGCGATCGTGCAGCGACAGCGTGCCGGCATGCGCGAGCACGATGGCGTTGGCGATCGACAGACCAAGGCCGAAGCCTTCGGCCTCATCCATGTTGCGCGCCTGGTCGCCGCGCACGAACGGCTCCAGCACGCTCGCCTTGTGCGCATCCGAAATGCCGGGCCCGTCATCCTCGATGTCGACGACGAGGCGGTCGGGCCTGACGTCGAGGCGCACGGCAACTTCGCCGCCGAACCGCACGGCATTCTCCACCAGATTGGTGATGCAGCGATGCAGGTCGGCCGGTCGCGCGGTCGCCATCGCGTGCTGCGGGCCCGCGTAGCTGACCTTGTGTCCCATGTCGGCGAACTGATCGGTGACGAGGTGCAGCGTGCTCGCGATGTCGACCAGCGTCATCTCCTCGAGCTTGCGGTCATTGCGCAGGAACGACAGCACCGATTCCAGCATCGAGCGCATCTGGTCGAGGTCGCGCAGCATGCGGTGGCGGTGGGTCTCGTCCTCGATGAATTCGGCGCGCAGCCGCATCCGTGTGATCGGCGTGCGCAGGTCATGGCTGATCGCGGCCAGCATCTTGGTGCGATCGTCGATCAATGCGGTGATGCGCTCGCGCATCCGGTTCAGCGCCCGGGCCAGCGAACGGATCTCCTCCGGACCGCGCTCGGGCAGCGGCGCGGCGGCGCCGTTCAGGCTGAAGGTCTCGGCGGCCTTGACGAAGGACGACAGCGGCGCGGTCAGCGCCCATGCCGCCCACAGGCCGAGCAGGGTGACGCTGATGACGGCGAACAGCACCGTCATCATCCACGGTCCACCCCAGAACGGCCGCATGTGCTGATCCGGCGTCAGGTTGGCGGCGAACATGGCGCCGTCGGGCAGGCGGATCGCGACGCGGCGAATGTCGCCGTCATGCGGCGTGCCGCCAGCCTCGCGCGGCAGCAGGAAGATGCGATAGCCGGCGCCGAGCCGGCGCAGCGCGTGCAGGCTCGGCGTGTCGGTTTCGGTGAGCGCGCCGGCATCGGCCGGCAGGTCGCTGATCGCAAGTTGTGGGAAGGCACGGGCGACGTCGGCCACGAGCCGCGGCCGCTCCGACGCCGGGGCATGCCCGAGCAGTTGCGCGGCGGCGGCGAGCTGGGTGTGCCAGCGGTCCGAAGGCTCCACCCGATCAGGGCGATGGATCAGGAAGGTGGCGGTGATGATCAAATGCAGCGCGACGATCGAAACGACGACCAGCGCCGCCATCTGGGCGCCGATCCCCCGCAGACTCAGCACGCGCAGCAGCTTCATGGTCAGTTGTTCGTGGCGGCAACCGCCTCCACCCTCGGCGTGAACACATAGCCGCCGGAACGCACCGTCTTGATCATGGTGGCTTCCTGCGGATCGGGCTCGATCTTGCGGCGGATGCGGCTGACCAGCACGTCGATCGAACGTTCGAACGAGCCGGCGCTGCGGCCCTGGGTCAGGTCGAGCAGGCTGTCGCGCGACAGCACGCGGCCGGGCCGCTCGCAGAAGGTGCGCAACAGGTCGAACTCGGCGCTGGTCATGGCGACGCGTGCGCCTTCGGGGTTGCGCAGCTCGCGCAGGCGGATGTCGATACGCCAGCCGAGGAAGGTCAGCGTGGTCGCGCCCTCGATCGCGCTGGCGTTGCGCGCGGCGGCCTGCCGGCGCAGCACCGCGTTGATCCGCGCCAGCAGCTCGCGCGGGTTGAACGGCTTTGCCAGGTAATCGTCGGCGCCCATCTCGAGGCCGAGGATGCGGTCGACGTCCTCGCCGCGCGCGGTCAGCATGATGATCGGCGTCTGCGATTCCGCCCGCACCTTGCGGCACAGGCTGAGGCCGTCCTCGCCGGGCAGCATGACGTCGAGCACCAACAGATCCACGCGGTGGTCGGTCATCGCCTTGGCCATCTCGCGGCCGTCGGAGGCGGTCGTGACATGACAAGAATTGGTACGGAGATATTTTGCGATAAGGGACCGCGTCTCGCGGTCGTCCTCGACGACAAGGATATTGGGCGCAGCCTGGGTCATACCGATCTTTTTGTCCGTGATTCGGGGAAAGCGGCTCAGGAATTTTGTTTCAGTGTGTGTCTGAAATCTTGCCCGGCTATCCGGGTTAACAGGTCGGCGGCAGGGAGAAAAGTTATCGTTCTTTCATCAATCCTGATGCCCCGGAATGCGGGCAGAACCCTCCCGGGACAGCGCCCTGGCCGCCATGGCAGCCGGAGAAAGGGCAGGGCGGCTGTCGCATCCGGGGGCGGAACCCGTTACCCCGGCGACGCGTTATTTCCCTTTCAGGTCAAGGAGGGTGAGATGGCTGTCGAGGTCGGGACCAGGCCGCATCAGCTCATTGCAAGCGACCGGGTCGAGGGGACGGCGGTGCGCCGGGCCAATGGCGACATGATCGGCCATATCGAGCGGCTGATGATCGACAAGATCTCGGGCAAGGTATCGTACGCGGTGTTGAGCTTCGGTGGCTTCCTGGGCATTGGAACCAATTTGATCCCGCTGCCCTGGGGCCGGCTGCACTACAACCCGAAGTTCGAGGCCTATGAGCTCGACATCGAGGACGAGGAGCTGAAGCGCGCGCCGTCGTTCCGTGCCGACAAGGATTTCGATTGGGGCGATCGCTCGCAGGAAGTCGAGCTGCATCGCTTCTACGGCGTGCCGCCCTATTGGGGCGGCTTCTGAGCGCGCGCCAACATGCGCGCATGACGACGCTCGTCGATCGATGATGCGGTCGCCGGGGCGAGCGCGCGGCTTGTGCAGCGCGGTTCGCCGGGACGACTTAGTGAGCCAAACATCGTCACATCATGGACTGCGCGTCCGGCGCAGTCGTGAGGCTCAACCGCAAGCTCACTTGTGAGATCACGATCGCTCTCGTCAAGCGGCGCAGCGTTCCATGCGCTGAAGGTCCTCACCCTGTTCCTCGGCCATCCAAGCGGCTTTTGAGCGCAGGCCCGTTAGGAACGGTTGCGAAGATGACGGGTTTTCCCAGCATCGATTTTGCGAGAGGAGAGCCATCAATGTTGGTCAAATCCATCATCGCCGGCCTCGCCGGCACCGCGCTGCTTGCAACCGTCGCCGTTGCGCAGACGCCAACCGATAAGGGCGACAAGATGTCTCCTGCGGCGTCGACGTCAGCCACATCAGCCACGTCGCCGGATTCGTTCAAGGGCAACTGGCGCGCGTCGAAGGTCGTCGGCCTCAGCGTGTACAACGACGCCAATGAAAGCGTCGGCTCGATCAATGATCTGCTGATGGAGAAGGGCGGTACAATCAAGGCGGTCGTGATCGGCGTCGGCGGCTTCCTTGGCGTCGGCGAGCACCTGGTCGCGGTCCCGATCGACAAGGTGAAGTTCGTGAGCGAGCCGATCGCCTATACCGGCGCCTCGAACACCGGCGCTGGCAGCACCAGCAAGACGACCACCACGGGCGCCGCGCCTGCGGCGGCGACGTCGAAGCCGAATCCCTGGTATCCGGATCACGCCGTGTTCAATGCGAGCAAGGATGAGCTGAAGGCGATGCCGGAATTCAAGTATTCGACCGACTAACGCGTCGCGTCCCCTGCAAGAGAAGAGCGCGTCCGGTTGCTGCCGGGCGCGCTTTTTGCTGGCCGGATGGATAAAATTTGGGAAGAGTGTAGGGAGTAGGTTAGGCGATCCAATTCGGACAGCGCGTCGCAATCATCATCAACCCTTACGTGATCATTCGTCAAATGGCTGAAGAATCCGATGCATGACAGGGACCGCGATGGCGGCGATCCCGCGATAGCCCGGATTCGCGGCCGCTACCCGCAATACACGCGGCGCCGGTTGGCAGGCTTTGCGGAGCGGCTGCAACAGAAGCTTCATGCCGGCCGAGTGCCGGTCACCTCGCTCGCGCTTGCCGGTCCCACCGAGCGGATCAGCCTCGAGGACGCGCTCAAGCTCGATTATCGGCCGGTCCCATTGGGCGAGACGCTGGGACCGCTTTGGGCGACTTATTGGGTGCGGGTCGTGGCCGAGGTGCCGCAGGACTGGGCCGGCTCGCGCGTGGATCTGTATTGGGACAGCCGCTCGGAAGCGCTGCTTTGGCTCAACGGACGTTCCTCGCAGGGTCTCAATCCCGGCCGCCACATCGCGCCGCTCGTTCAGTCGGCGAGCGGAGGGGAGACGATCAGCTTCCATGTGGAGGTGGCCTGCAACGGCCTGTTCGGTGCGTTCTGGAGCGATCCGCAGGCCTACGCGCTGGTCGCCTGCGAGCTGCGCTGCTTCGATCCCGAGGCCACGGCATTCTATTTCGACTACGAGGTGCTGCGCCAGCTCGAGGCTGACCGCGATCCCACGACAAAGTCGAGGTCATACGGAGCTGTCGGAGAGACGGCGCAGCCGGCGCTGGATCGGACCTGGGCGGGGCGCCTGCTGCACGATCTCAACCGCATCTGCAACATCACCGATCCCGACG
This sequence comes from Bradyrhizobium pachyrhizi, assembly GCF_001189245.1. GTDB lineage: Bacteria > Pseudomonadota > Alphaproteobacteria > Rhizobiales > Xanthobacteraceae > Bradyrhizobium > Bradyrhizobium pachyrhizi. The sequence goes on from NZ_LFIQ01000079.1 coordinate 46,123, forward strand.
ACCGCGCGACATGGCCGGCGGCGCGGGCGATCCTCGATGGCCTGCTCGCGGCACGAAATGGCAGCATCACCCACGAGATGTCGGCGATCGGCCACGCCCATCTCGACACGGCATGGCTGTGGCCGCTGGCGGAAACCCGGCGCAAGGCGCAACGCAGCTTCTCCACGGCGGTGGCGCTGATGGAGCGCTATCCCGATTTCAAGTTCGCCTGCTCGCAGGCCTATCAGTATGCCGTCATCGAGCAGAATGACCCTGACCTGTTCGCCCGAATTCGCGCCAAGGCCGCCGCCGGCCAATGGATTCCGGTCGGCGGCAGCTGGATCGAGCCGGACTGCAATCTGCCGTGGGGCGAGTCGATCTGCCGGCAGTTCCTCTATGGTCAGCGCTATTTCGAGCAAACGTTCGGGGCGCGCTCCAGCGTGTTCTGGAATCCCGACGTGTTCGGCTACGACGCCCAGCTGCCGCAGCTGATGCAGTCGGCGGGGATGTCGCGCTTCCTGACCCAGAAGCTGTCGTGGAACAAGTTCACCTCACCGCCGCATCACAGCTTCCATTGGCGCGGACTGGACGGCAGCACGGTGCTCGCGCATTTCCCCCCGGCGGACACCTACAACGGATCGGCGCAGGTCGCGGAGCTCCGCTATCACGCCGCCAATTACAAGGACGCCGACCGTTCGTCCGACGCACTCTATCTGTTCGGCTATGGCGACGGGGGCGGCGGTGCCGACGAGACGATGCTCGAGACGTTGCAGCGCGCAAGGGACTTGCAGGGGCTACCGCGGATCCAGATTCGCTCCGTCGACGAGTTCTTCGACCGCCTGGCGATATCAGCGCCGGATCTGGCAACGATCGAAGGCGAGCTCTATCTCGAATATCATCGCGGCACCTACACCACGCAGGCCGAGACCAAGCGTCTCAACCGCGCTTGCGAGGCCGGCCTCCAGGCACTCGAATTCGTGACCACTGTCGCGGCTGTCTGCCGGCAACCGGCACCATCCGCACAGGAGATCGAAGTGCTGTGGCGCACGCTGCTGGTCAACCAGTTCCACGACATCATTCCCGGCAGCAGCATCCGCGAGGTCTATGAACGTGCGGAGGTCGAACTCGCCGGCGTGGCGGAGGAGGCCGGGCGTCGCACGCAAGCCGTGCTGGCGACACTGTGCGATCCCGAAGACGGCAATTGGACACCCGTCAACACGCTGGGCTGCGCGCGCGCCGAGGTCGCGTCCGACCCCGACGGCGAGCTTCGTCACATCGTCGCCGCGCCGTTTGCGGCGGGCGAAACGACGACGACCGGCGATCGTGTGGTGGTCGCCGCCGATCCGGACGGATTCGTGCTGTCGAACGCGCGGCTCGAAGCGCGCATTGATCGCAGCGGGCTCGTTCGGTCGCTGCTGCATGTTGCGACCGGCCGCGAGACCTTCGCATTACCGGCCGCCCGGCTGCTGCTGCTCGATGACCGGCCGCTCGATTTCGAGGCATGGGATATCGATCCGTTCGCGCTCGAGACCGCGCGCGAGGTGACAGGGGAGGTAAGCTGCGCCGTGTTGTCGGATGGCGGACTGCGCGGCGAAGTCCGTTTCGAGCGCGGGCTCGGCCGCACGAGCCGGCTCGCGCAGGTGATCCGCCTCGATGCCGGCGCAGATCATCTCGAATTCGAAACCACGGTCGATTGGCAGGAGCGCAAGACGGCGCTGAAGGTCATGTTCCCCATCGCCTGCCGTGCATCGAACGCAACCTATGAAACCATGTTCGGCGCAACCGAGCGTCCGACCCATGCCAACACGGATGCCGATGCGGCCAAGTACGAGGTGCCCGGGCATCGCTGGGCCGATCTCGCCGAGCCGGATTTCGGCGTGTCGCTGTTCAGCGACTGCCGTCACGGCTATTCGGCGTTCGGCAACCAGCTCGCGCTGACGCTGTTGCGCGGCTCCGAATTGCCTGATCCCCAGGCCGATATCGGGCGGCACCGGATGCGCTATGCGATCTATCCCCACCACGGCGACTGGCGCAGCGCGGACACGGTCGGGCGCGCCTTGCGGTTCGAGCGTCCGGTGCTGTGGACGAAGGGAAAACCACGCGCGCCCTTGCGACGATCGCTCCTGACCGCGTCCCCGGCCAACGTGATCGTCGATACGATCAAGCCCGCTGAGGATGGAGACGGCTGGGTGGTGCGGCTCTACGAGAGCGCAGGCATTCGCACCCCCGCGGCGCTCGAATTCGGCGTCGACATTGCGTCAGTTTGGATGAGCAACACCCTGGAAGACCGCATCGAGGCCCTGCCGACCGAGGATCGGGGATGCCGCCTGGCGCTGCGTCCATTCCAGATCGCAACGCTGCGGGTCTTCCAGGCGTAATGCTTGCAGCGACGTTCGCCCCGGCTTGCGGGGCACGGCATTGGCAGCCGCGGGATTCCGTCTGCTATAGCTCGGCTTGCGCGGAGAGACCGGATCGCATCGCTAGATGCGATCCGGTCTGGCGTAGCCGTCAGTTCGACTTCACCAGCGGACAGCCGCCCTTGTCGAGCGGACGGAACGCCTCGTCGCCGGGCACGGTGGCGATCAGCTTGTAGAGGTCCCACTCGCCCTTGGATTCCTCGGGCTTCTTGACCTCGAACAGATACATGTCGTGCACCATGCGGCCGTCAATCCGGATATGGCCGTTCTTGGCGAAGAAGTCGTTGACCGGCGTGGCGCGCATCTGGGCCATCACCTTCGGCGCCTCGTCGGTGCCGATGGCCTCGATCGCCTTCAGGTAATGCATGGTCGCCGAATAGAGGCCGGCCTGGATCATGGTCGGCATATGGCCGACCTTCTCGTTGAAGCGCTTCGAGAAGGCGCGGGTCTCGTCGTTCATGTCCCAGTAGAAGGCGTCGGTGACGATCAGGCCCTGGGTGGCCTTGATGCCGAGCGAATGCGTGTCGGTGATCTCCTGCAGCAGCGCGATCATCTTCTGGCCGCCTTGGGTCAGGCCGAACTCGGAAGCCTGCTTCAGCGCGTTGGTGGTGTCGCCGCCGGCATTCGCTAGCGCAACGACCTTGGCCTTGGAGGCCTGCGCCTGCAGCAGGAAGGACGAGAAGTCCGACGAGTTGAGCGGATGACGCACGTCGCCCAGCACCTTGCCGCCGCTCTCCTTGACGACATTGGCGGCATCGCGCTCCAGCGCCATGCCGAAGGCGTAGTCGGCGGTGACGAAGAACCAGGTGTCCTCGCCGCGCTTGACCATCGCCTTGCCGGCGACGTTCGACAGCGCGTAGGTGTCATAGGTCCAGTGCACCGTGTTGGGCGAGCAGGCGGTGCCGGTGATATCGGAGGAGCCGCCGCCGGAATTGATGTTGATCCTGTTCTTCTCGCGCGTCAGCGCCGAGATCGGCAACGCGACCGACGAGGTCGGCACGTCCAGGATCGCGTCGACCTTGTCGTTGTCGTACCAGTTGCGCGCGATGTTGACGCCGACGTCGGGCTTGTTC
>NZ_LFIQ01000079.1:49601-51433 GCF_001189245.1 Bradyrhizobium pachyrhizi
ATCGGCTGCGATCACCTGCACCGGCTTGCCTTTTACCTTGCCGCCGTAATCGGCGACCGCCATCTCGACGGCGGCGACCGAGCCCTTGCCGGTGGCGTCCGCATAGAGGCTCGACATGTCGGTGAGCACGCCGATCTTGACGACATCGTCGGAGATCTGGGCGTTCGCCGCGGTCGCTGAGACCGCGAGCGCGAGGCCGGCCGCCGCTGCGGCCAAGAGTGTTTTCATCGTGTTTTTCTCCCTGACTTTTTCGTTGAGGGTTGCTTCCACCGGGGCGTTCTAGCCGCTGCGGCAAGCTGTCGCAAAGACGACTTTTTGAGCATGGGCAGGGCAGGGGCGGATGGAACGCGCGAGCGGAGGGCCTTGTTACCTCGCCCCGCTTGCGGGGAGAGGTCGGATTGCGCGGCAATCCGGGTGAGGAGGCACAGGTCTCGCTGCGCCGGTCAGAGCGCCGGTAACGCGGTGACGGCGGCCTTGATGGTGCCGTCGGTTTCCACGATCACCCGCAACGTCTTGGAATCGAAGTCGATCCCGGCCAGCCGGATGCTGTTGACCTCGGCGTCGACGCGGATGCCTTCCTCGTTCTTCTGCAGGTCGGCGATGGCGGCGGCGACCTTGCGCTGCGCGTTGGTCGCGAATGGCTTCAGGTCGACCACCAGCCGGTCGTTGAGGGTCTGCTGCATGTGCGGGATCGCCGCGCGCGCGGCGGCGCCGAGCAGGCCGAACGCGGCCTCGGATTCCACCGCCAGCTCGACGTCGGTCAGCCGCAGCGTCTGCGACGGCTGGTCGAGCCGCGGCCGGCCCCAGATGTGCACGGTCGCCTCGGCGCCCAGCCCGAACCAGCTGGCCTTTTCCTTGGCGTGCACCAGGAGTGAGATCAGAAGCCGGTCGCCGGAGGCGGCGATGCTCGCGCTCTTGACGGTCACGTCGACCGGACCGGAGCCGTCCTCGGGGAAGGTCTTGCCCTTGAGCTGCGCCTCGACCAGCTGGCTCAGCGTGGTGAAGGACAGGTCGACCGGCAGGCCGATCGCGACCTGGCTCGCCATCGGCGGCACGATCGAGAGTTTTTCGGGGAACGGGCAGTTCGGGGTGGTCTGTGCCTCCGTGATCCGCGTTTCGGCCTCGATCCCCATCGTCAGGATCAGCGAGGACGCATCGACCTTCGGCTGCGCGGCGATCGCGCGGGTCGGTCGCAGCTCGAGCCACATCGGCGGCATCGAGGTGGTGCCGCCGGTGCCTTGCAGCGGGATCGAGCGGCAGGCCTTGGCCCATTGCGCGCGGGCGTTGTTCTGGAACACCGGGTCGTTGTGCAATCGGGCCTCGACCTCGGCAATCTGGTCGGCGACCGCCTTGTCGATGACAGGCTTGACCTGGGCCGGCACGCTGATGCGGACGCCGGCCGTCGACAGGCTGGTGTCGCCGAGATTGACCTGTGCCTGCAGGTTCGGCTCGATCCGCCAGGATGCGCCGAGCTTCGGGCGCGCGGTGAGGGTGACGTTGCCCTTGATCTCGGCGTTGGCGTTGATGTTCTTGATGTTCACGGCGCCGATCTGCTTGGCGACATTGCCGCCGAGCAGGCTGCCGAGCGCGTCGTTGACCGCGCCGGTTGCCTTGGCGGACAACGCGCCGGTGACCTTGAGCGTGCCGTTGATCGGGGTGGTCAGCGTCAGCACGTCCTGCGCGCCGGTGGCCGCGATCGGCCCGCGCGATGCGGTCCAGCCGATGTCGGCATTTTGCAGGATTTGCTGGACCGGGTTGTCGGCCTTGCCGCCGAACGTCTTCGGCGCGCCGCGTTCGGCGGCGTCGCGGATCGCCGACAGCGCGACCGAGAC
>NZ_LFIQ01000079.1:51443-78672 GCF_001189245.1 Bradyrhizobium pachyrhizi
CGCCTGCGGCAGCGGCGGCGGCTCTGCGAGCTTCGGCTTCTGCACGGTGACGCTCGGCGCGAGCCAGTCCATTGCCTTGAGGCTGATCACGAACGAGATCAGCACCACCGTGATCCCGAGCGCTATCGTCCTTGGATGCATCGGTAGACGCATCATTCCCCCGGATGAAAATCAACTTGACGGGTTGTACAGGCCCCCTGACGAGGGCGCCAGTGTGGCGGGATCAAGCTGCTTCAGGGGCGATGGCGTTAAGGTTTATGAACGCGACAACGGCTCCGGCACGAAGTGCCGGAGCCGTTGTCGAGGACGCCTTTGTTAGGGATGCCTTGGAAGGGCGGGAGTTAGCGGACGGCCGAGCCAAGATCGGCGCGGCGGTCGGTCATCGGCAGCACGATCACCTTGGTGCCAACGCTGACCCGCGAATAGAGGTCGGAGACATCTTCATTGGTCAGGCGCAGACAACCGGAGGACACGCGGGTGCCGATCGTCTCCGGCGCGTTGGTGCCGTGGATGCGGTAGATGGTGCCGCCGAGATACATGGCGCGGGCGCCGAGCGGATTGCCGGGGCCGCCGGCCATATGGCGCGGCAGATAGGGCTGGCGGGCGATCATTTCCGGCGGCGGCGTCCAATCCGGCCATTCCGCCTTCTTGGTGATGGTCTGGGTGCCCGACCAGGTGAAGCCGTCGCGGCCGATGCCGATGCCGTAGCGCATGGCCTGGCCGTTGCCGAGCACGAGATAGAGATAGGTGTGCGGGGTGTCGATGATGATGGTGCCGGGCGCCTCGCGCGTCGGATAGGCGACGACCTGGCGGCGCAGGCGGGCGGGCAACTCGACCGAGCGGTCTTCCTCCTGCACCTGCGGCATCGACTGCACCGGCGGCTGCACCGTCTGGGTCGGCGGCGTCAGGATGAAGGGGAACATCGGCAGCGGTGCGGCCGCGGCGGAATCTGCGAAAGCGACGGTGCCGATCGCCAGCGCGCCGAAGGCGGCGGCAGCGAGACGCGAGTTCAGCTTGATGGAATTGAACATTGTCGACCCCTGTTGTTTGCGCCCTGCGCGCCAGTTCCGGCGCGTCGTTGGGTCAAAGCAGTACAGGCGAGGCGTTTCAGGACGTTTGCACGAAATCGCCAAAATGGTTTCGTGCCGTTAGGGAATTGTTTCGTGCGTGTTTCGTCGCACGGTTAAAGCCGGGTTGCCGGGAAGGGGGTGTCCCGCCGCAAGACAGTCTTCCTGGCACGGTGCTTGCTGTCCCAGCGCATTGTTTCGGAATGGAGTGGAAATGATGCTGGGGCACACGATCGGCAGCATGCTGGATCGGCAGAAGGGTTTCGGCCCCGGGTTCGATTTTCTCCGCATTGCACTGGCGATTTCCGTCGTCGCCGCCCACGCGCCCTATGTCGCGAGCGGCAGTGGCGACGGCGAGCAGGCGTGGATCTCCTGGTTTCCGCATTACGCCATTCTCGTGATGTTTTTCGCGCTGAGCGGGTTTCTGATCGCGGCGAGCGGGCTGCGGCTCTCCCTGAAGGAATTTCTCACCAATCGCGGCATGCGGATCATTCCGGCGCTTGCGGTCGAGATCGTGCTGTCGGCACTGATCCTCGGGCCGATCTTCACCGCGCTGCCGCTGTCGGACTATTTCACGAACTTCGGCACCTACAAATACTTCACCAACATCGTCGGCCTCGTGAACTACGTCCTGCCCGGCGTGTTCAGCGGCAATCCCGCGCCGGAGGTCAACAGCTCGCTGTGGACGGTGCCGTTCGAATATGGCTGCTACGCGCTGATGACGGTGTTCATCCTGTTCGGCCTGTTGCGCAAGCCGCCGCTCATCGTGCTCGGTGCGCTCGTGCTGGTCGGCATCGGCCTTGCGCTCGCACTCACCGGTCATAGCGCGCAACTCCCGCAACTGCCCGCCGGCGTCGCCGGCACGCTGCATGACAGGATCTTCAGCACGGCGCCGTTCCTCGGACGCGGCGCGAAGCTGCCGGTCGCGTTCATGCTCGGCATCGCGATCTATCTCTATCGTGACCGCATTCCCTACAACGGATGGCTTCTCGCCGCGTGCTGCGCGCTCTGCGCGGGCGCCGCGCTGCTTGGTCCGGCGGACTGGATGAGCCAGCCGGTGCTCAATCTGCTGGTCGCCCCGGCGCTGGTCTATATCACCGCCTATCTCGGCGTCTCGAAGCTGCCGCGGCTGCCGCTGATCTCGCGCGGCGACTATTCCTACGGCATCTATCTCTACGGCTTTCCGGTGCAGCAGGTGGTGCGGGTATGGCTGCCGCACGCGCCCGTGATCGTCCAGTTCGCGATCGCGCTGCTGCTGATCACGCTGTTCGCCGCGTTCTCCTGGCACTGGATCGAGAAGCCGATCCTGAAACTGCGCAGCCGCTTCTCCTTCGTGGCGCGCGAGCGCCTTGCGCCCGACGATGCGGCCGCGCCGCGCCAGGACATTGCGCCTCTTGCCGTTGCCGCCAGCGCTGTCCGCAGCAGGCAATCCTCCTGACGAGGAGCCAGCACTTTCGCTGTTCAGGAGCCGAGATATCCGGCCGATCCGTCCCACAGCAGCTTGGCGGCGGTGATGACCAGAATGGCGTAGCAGGCACGGTACAGCGCGCGCTGGTCGAGACGTTCGTGCAGCCGCCATCCGGCCCAGACGCCGACCGGTACCGCCGGCACGCAAAGCGCCATCAGCATCCACAGGCTGCGCGACGGCGTGGCGAGCACGAGCCACGGGCCGGCCTTCAAGAAGTTGCCGACCGTGAAGAACAGGCTGGTGGTGCCGGCGTAGAGCGTCTTCGACATGCCGAGCGGCAGCAGATAGATCGCAAGCGGCGGCCCGCCCGAATGGGCCACCATCGTGGTGACGCCGGAGGACAGGCCGGCGAACGTCGCCTTGAATGTCGAGCGCGGACGCGGCTTGATCTCGCCGCCGCCGAGAAACCACAGCGCGGCGAACACCAGCGTCACCACGCCCATCACGATCTCGACGGCATGCCGGTCGAGATCGCGCAGCACGAAATAGCCGAGGCCGATGCCGACGACGAGCGCCGGCAGCAGCATCGCGAGATCGATGCGCGACCACGTGCTCGGGCGCCAGAATCGCAGCGCGGTGACGTCCATGACGACGAACAACGGTGCCAGCAGCGCGCCCGCCGCGATCGGGTCCATCGCCAGCGACAGCAGCGGGATGCCGACGATGGCAAATCCGCCGCCGAACGCGCCCTTCATGAAGGCGATCAGGAAGACGCCGGCGAAGGCAACCGCGAGCACGAAAGGCCCGGGCAGGTCAGCGACGATGGACGTGATCATGGTGTCGTGCGAAGCGTTGTGGTCGTACTCAACATGGCCACGCGCGCCTGCACGCGCAATCCAAACATTGCTCTCGGTGCACATTGCTCTCGGTGCAATTCGGCGTGCACGCGGCCTAGCCGGCGCGCATCCGCGGCAGGCCCGGCTTGTCGCCGTTGATCACGGCGCGGCGGTCGGAGACGGCGTGATGGAATTGCTCGAGCGTCAGCCCGATCACCGAGAGGTCGCCTTCCTCGATCGCGCCGTCGTCGTAGCAGTCGAGCGCCTCGCGCAACAGGGCATCCGCGTCGCCCTGCATGGCCGCGAGCTGTTCCGGCGTCTCGGCGCCGCGCACCTGCGAGATCAGCGTCAGCAGATTGTCGCGATGGGTGATGTAGTGCTCGCGCTCGTCGCGCTTCACGTAGTGGCGCAGCCAGGCGCCCGCGGAGCCAAGGCCGGAGAGCAGCAGGATGCCGCCCCAGATGTAGTCGGAGTATTTTTCGAGGAAGGTGCGCTCGGTGCCGTCGATATAGGCGGCCGCGCCCTGATGCGCCGGCAGCGCGGCGTCCTTGTCGGTGTCGGGCTTCTCGATCTTTGCCGCCGCCGGCAGATCGCGCGCGACCTGGAGGCGCAGCGTGAACAGCTGCCGGTCGAGCGCGCCGACGGTCGCCTCGCTCAGCGCATGTTGCGCGATGATGAGGTGATTGACGCTGACGGTCTCAACCTTGTCCTCGGGCCGCGCCGGCGACGACGAGAAGATGCTGCCGGCGATCTCCTCGGACTCATAGCGCGGATGCTTTTGCGCGATTGCCTCCGAGACATCGATCGGGAGGAAGACCGGCTCGCCGCGCGCCGCCGCCGTTGCCGTAATCGCTTCCGCCGTCACCTTGCTGTCGAGCGGGCCGACGGTCATGTAGGCATCGAGCGAGGGATCGCGCGCGAGGTCGGCGATCTTGTTGACGGCGAACTGGCTGACCGCGACCTTGTCGGGGTTGACGCCGGACTCGGTCAGGATCACGCGCAGCAGCGTGACATTGGCCTGGGTGCTGCCGACCACGCCGACCTTGTGGCCGGCGAGGTCGTCGATGCTCTTGATCTTCGCGGACCGCCGCTTGCCCTTGGCGCCCGAGGGCGCCCACAGCACGACGACATTCTTGCGCAGGATCGCAACCGACTCGGCGCTCGCGGGCAGATCGAGGTCGCCGCGCACCACCGCGAGGTCGACCTTGTTCGCCGTGAACAGTGCGATGCTCTCGGCGGAGCCCTGCGTCGTGACCGGCTTCAGCCGCACCGAGCTGCCGTCGTGCGTAAAGACCTGGGCGAAGCCCTGGATCAGCTTGACGTCCTCGCTGCCGGTCGGGCCGACCGCGATCGCGAGCGTCACCGGACGCAGCGCGTAATACAGCGCGCCGGCGGCGAGGCCGAACACAAGCATGCCGGCCGCAAGGATCAGCAGCGACGAGTTTCGTCTCCTGAGCCTGCGGCGCTTGGCGCCGGGATTTTCACTCTGCTCTGACATCTAGCTGTCACGTTACACGAAAAACCGGCTGTTTGCCGTGAAAAACAACCTAACATTTCGATGACGTCATACGTTTGAAACATCCATGTCAGAACGTCGTGCGAGCAGAATCAAGATTAACGATTTGGATCTCCTGCAATGCGCATACTCGTTGCGACCGATGCCTGGCATCCGCAAGTCAACGGCGTGGTCCGGACGCTGACGTCGCTTGCGCGCAGCGCAGCCGGGCTGGGCGCCGAGATCGAATTCCTCACTCCCGACGGTTTCCGCTCGGTCGGCGTGCCAACCTATCCGGGCCTGCGCGTGGCGCTGCCGAACCGCCGCGAGATCGCGCGCCGGATCGAGGAGGCTGCGCCCGAGGCGATCCACATCGCGACCGAAGGGCCGATCGGCTGGGCGGTGCGCGGCTATTGCCAGCGCAACAAGCTCGCCTTCACCACATCCTATACAACGCGCTTCCCGGAATATGTTTCGGTTCGTACCGGCATTCCCGACAGCGTCGGCTATGCGGTGCTGCGCCACTTCCACGCCGCCGGGTCGATGACGATGGTCGCGACCGACTCGCTGCGCAGCGAGCTCGCCGAGCGCGGCTTCCGCAGGCTGGGCTTCTGGACCCGCGGCGTCGACACCAGGATATTCAATCCGGACCAGCCGGCTGTGCTCGATCTGCCGCGGCCGATCTTCATGACCATGGGCCGCGTCGCGGTGGAGAAGAATCTCGACGCCTTCCTGTCGCTGGACCTGCCGGGCTCCAAGGTCGTGGTCGGCGACGGCCCGCAAAGGGCGGCATTGGAACAGAAATATCCCGACGCGATTTTCCTTGGCGAGAAGAAGGGGCAGGATTTGACCTCGCACCTCGCCGCCGCCGACGTCTTCGTGTTCCCGAGCCTGACCGACACCTTCGGCGTCGTGCAGCTCGAGGCTCTGGCCTGCGGCACGCCGGTCGCGGCATTCCCGGTCACCGGCCCGAAGGACGTCATCGCCAACCATCCGATCGGCGCGATCGACAACGACCTGCGCAGCGCCTGCCTGCGCGCGCTGACGATGTCGCGCGCGGACTGCCGCAATTTTGCGTTGGAGCGTTCCTGGGAAAACAGTGCGCGTCAGTTCATCGGCAATCTGGCCACGTTGCAGCCGAGCCGCGCGCCGCGGCCCGCCCGTCGCGTTGCCGGCCGCAGCGCGGTTCCGAATTAACAGCTCAATCGAACGAGAGACGAGAGACGATCTATGGCTGAAATCATCAAGCTGGGTGCCGACCGTTCCATGGACTTCGACCGCGAGACGGTCGAGCAGGCCTATGACCGCTGGGCGCCGATCTACGACCTCGTGTTTGGCGGTGTGTTCAGCAAGGGCCGGCAGGCCGCGATCCAGGCCACCAACAAGATCGGCGGCCGGGTGCTCGAGGTCGGTGTCGGCACCGGCATCTCGCTGCCGCTCTATAGCCAGAACGTCCGCATCTTCGGCACCGACATCTCGGAAGCGATGCTGGAGAAGGCCAAGAAGCGGGTCGCGGAGCGGGGTCTGAAGAATGTCGAGGGCCTCGCGGTGATGGACGCCGAGAAGCTGGAATTCCCCGACAACTCGTTCGACGTGGTGATGGCGCAGTACGTGCTGTCGGCGGTGCCGAACCCGGAAGCCGCGCTCGACGAGTTCGCCCGCGTGGTGCGTCCGGGCGGCGAACTGATCATCCTGACCCGCGTCAGCGCCGATGCCGGCGTGCGCCGCTTCATCGAGCAGAAGCTGCAACCGGTGGTGCGCCCGCTCGGGTTCCGGACCGCCGAATTCGCCTGGTCGCGCTACACCAAATGGCTCGCGGGCGCGCGCGGCATGGAGCTCGCGGAGCGTCGCCTGATTCCGCCGCTCGGCCACTTCTCGCTGGTCCGCTTCCGCAAGGCGGATGTCGCCAAAGCCGCCTGAGGTGGCCCGGCCGGGCGGCCCGGCCCGCCGCACCTCCCGGGTAAGGTAGCGCACAGCGCACCCCAAGCCGGGAGGCTACGATCTCCTTCGCCTGATCCCCGCAGATTTCGTCGGGATGAGGCGAGACCCTGCTCCGGTTGCGTCAAGGCGTCGCTCCGCATTGTCATATGTCATTATGATGATGTCACACGCGATACATCGAATCCCTGTAAATCCTGTTCCGAAAGATGTTGGGGGAACCAATGATCAAGAATTTCCTGCAAGAGCTGCGTACCCAGCGTTGGGATGACCATCGCTTCTACCATCACAGCCGCATCAACCAGAGCCTGCACTTCGTCAGCGCGCTGAGCTTCCTGTTCGCCTATGTGATGCTGTTCTTCGATCCGGTCGTGTCGGCGCTGGTCGGCTGGCTGGTCTCGATGACCTCGCGCCAGGCCGGTCACTTCTTCTTCGAGCCGAAGGGCTACGACCACGTCAACCAGGCGACCCACGAGCACAAGGAAGACATCAAGGTCGGCTACAATCTGCAGCGCAAGGTCGTGCTGATGGCGATCTGGGCGCTGTCGCCGATGGTGCTGTACTTCGACCCGACGCTGTTCGGCCTGTTCAAGCCCTGGGTCACGATGGGCGACTTCACCCGCCAGGTGGCCAAGATCTGGCTCGTGGTCGGCGTCGGCGGCCTCTTGTTCCGCACCGTCCATTTGTTCTTCATCCGCGACGTCGAGACCGGCCTCGTCTGGATGACCAAGATCATCACCGACCCCTTCAACGACCTGAAGCTCTATCACAAGGCGCCGCTGTTCCTGATGAAGGGCGAGCTGATCGATCCGGGTCTCGAAAAGCACGTCAAGCACGCCTGATCGTTGCTCCCAGCGTCTTCAAACTGCGTCATGCCCGGGCTCGTCCCGGGCATCCACGTTCTTAGGACCACAGCGGATACTTTCTTAGGACCACAGCGGATACTTTCTCGTTGAGCCTTTTTGATCCCACGCGCACTTTACCTCGCCCCGCATGCGGGAAGAGTTCGGATCGCGTCAGCGATCCGGGTGAGGGGGGCTCACCGCGAGTCCGTCCATTTCCGATTTTGTGGATGCAGCCCCTCACCCCAGCCCTCTCCCCGCAAGAGCGGGGCGAGGGGGCGGAGGAACAGCGCCAGCCCTCAGCGGCCGAACCTCACGGCGACCATCTCCTTCAGGATCTGCCGCTTGATGTACTTGTTGGTGAGACCGGCCTTGTGCCACCACCAGCCGTCGCGCTTCATCTTCTCGGCTGCCGCGACGAAGCGGTCGCTGACCTCGGCGAAGTCGGCGTCGGTGTAGTTGAGGGTGAAGATCAGGCGGCCGGTGCCGACCCAGCTCAGCGCCAGTCCCTCGGCCCGCAGATAGTATTGCAGCATCCAGTTGTAGCGGGACGGCTCGGTGTAATAGACGGTCCAGATCGACGAGATGTTGCCGACCCGAACCGGAAGGCTGGCGGCTTTGAGCCGGTCGTTGAGCGCCTTGGCACGGCCGTTCCAGGTCTCGTCCAGCCCGTTGTAGATCGAGCGGAAGTTCGGGCTGGCAAGCCGGCTCAGGAACTCGTCCATCGCTGTCATCACATAGGGATGCGAGTTGAAGGTGCCGCGGGCGAAGCAGATGTCGGCCGGGCGGTCGTCGCGGAAGCGCCGCATCAAATCCTTGCGGCCGCACACCACGCCGACCGGAAGCCCGCCGGCCAGGCTCTTGCCGTAGGTCGCCATGTCGGCCTTGACGCCGAAATATTCCTGGGCGCCGCCGGCGGCGAGGCGGAAGCCGACGAACACCTCGTCGAAGATCAGGACGATGCCGCGTTCGGTGCACACCTCGCGCAGCTTCTTCAGCCATTCGGTGTAGGCCGCGCGGTCGTATCTGGAGGAACGCGAGGAGTCGACCAGCGCGGAATCGCCGGGCGCGTTGGAATTCGGATGCAGCGCCTGCAGCGGGTTGACCAGCACGCAGGCGATGTCGTTGCGCGTCCGCAGCACGTGCAGCGTCTTCTCCGACATGTCGGCGAGCGTGAAGGTCTCGTGCGGCGACACCGGATTGCCGACGCCGGGCTGCACGTCGCCCCACCAGCCGTGATAGGCGCCGGCGAAACGCACGAGGCGCTTCCGCTTGGTGTGGTAGCGCGCGAGCCGCACCGCCTGCATCACGGCCTCGGTGCCGGACATATGGAACGAGACCTCATCAAGGCCGGACAGCTCGCACAGCCGTTTGACGTTGTCGGCAATGATCGGGTGGTAGGGGCCGAGCACGGGGCCGAGCGCGTGGGCGCGCTTCTCACCCTCGGCGATGCACTCCTTATAGAAGTCGTTGCCGAAGATGTTGACACCGTAGGAGCCGGTCAGGTCGTAGAACACATTGCCGTCGACGTCGGTGACGGTGACGCCGCTGGAGGCCTCGACGAAGGCCGAGGTGCCGAGATGTTCGCGCACCAGGCGGCTGTACTGGAACGGCACGCGGTAGGTTTCGGTGAACTGCAGATCGGAGATGCGCTCCGTCACCTCGGCGGTCAGCGCGCGGCCCTTGGGGTAGCGATCCCCGTAGAGGCCGGCGAGGCGGAAGAAACCGTCCTGGCGCTGCATCGCGACGTCCTTCGGCGCACCGTCGGAGCGGAAGAAGTCGTCGATGTCGAATTCGTAGTGCGGGACCATCCGCGCGACCATCTTGGACATTTTGGAATGTCCGGTCAGCGAGCGGTGCTTGGCGCGCGACAGCGCGATGCGGGCCTGAATTTTGGGGAAGGCTGCGGCGGCGCCGGCAAGCGCGGCGGCGGACAGCGAGAGAATCGGAAGGGATGTTTCCATGACAGAAGCGCTAGCCTCAGCACCTAACAGATTCATGACAGTCAAGGGCCTGATCTCGGCATTCACCCAGCAGGAAGACCTCAATTTCCTGCTCACCAACCGGATTCCGCGGGCCGCGCTGACCCGTTTCATGGGCTGGTTCTCCAAGGTCGAGAACCCCCTGGTGCGCGACGCCTCGATCGCCTGCTGGAAGCTGTTCTCCGACCTCGATCTGTCGGAGGCCAAGAAGACCGAGTTCAGGAGCCTGCATGACTGCTTCACCCGCGAGCTGAAGCCAGGCCTGCGCCGCGCAGCGGCCGATCCCGCCATTATCGCGAGCCCGTCGGACGCGATCATCGGCGCGCATGGGCGGATCGAGGACGGGCAATTGTTCCAGGTCAAGGGCGCGCCCTATTCGCTGCTTGATCTGGTCGGTGATCCGGCGCTGGTGGAGCAGCACCGGAACGGCCGCTTCGTCACGCTGCGGCTGACCTCGAGCATGTATCACCGCTTCCACGCGCCCTATGATCTTGCCATCGACAAGGTGACGTTCATTCATGGCGACGTCTGGAACGTCAATCCGATCGCGCTAAAGCGGATCGAGCGACTGTTCTGCAAGAATGAGCGCGCGGTGCTGCGCGCCAAGCTTCCAGCCGGCGAGGCGCTGACGCTGGTTCCGGTCGCGGCGATCCTTGTCGCCAGTCTCCGCCTGCATTTCCTCGATATCACGCTGAACGCGCAGTCGCGAGGCCCGGTGGATTTTTCCTGTAACGCGCATGTGAAGAAGGGCGACGAACTCGGCTGGTTCGAACACGGCTCGACGATCATCGTGCTGGCGCCCGGCAATTTCGAATTCTGCGACAACGTCGCGGAGGGAACGCGGATCAAATGCGGCGAACCGTTGCTGCGAAAGCCTGCGATCTGATCTGCGCATCGCGCTCATCGTTTGAGCAGGAAAACCGGCTTCCACTTTTCGAGATCATGCGTAGAATAGCAGGGATCGTCGTGCGACGATCCTAAATCGCAAACCTGATGGACACGAGATGGCGCGGACGCCTGTTCTGGCGGCGGGAGGCATTGTGCTGCGGCGGGAGACACCGCCGCGCTTTGCCGTCGTGCGCCTGCGCAAGCGCAATGAATGGGTGTTGCCGAAAGGCAAGCTCGACGACGGCGAGACGCCGCGCGCCGCTGCCGAGCGCGAGGTGCTGGAGGAAACCGGCCACGACGTCGACGTGCACGAATTCCTCGGCACGCTGGTCTATGATTCAGGCGGCCGATCCAAGGTGGTGCATTACTGGCGCATGGATGCCGGCGGCAAGCCGGTGCGGGCGCTGATGAGCGACATCCGCGAGGTGGACTGGCTGCCGCTCGATGAGGCACTCGAGCGTCTGTCGCGCAGCTATGAGCGCGCGTTCCTGGAAAATATCGGCCCGATCGCGCTGCAGGCCGCGGCGAACGCCGAGCGCGAGCGGCGTGCGCGGGCGAGAGCCGTGGCCGCAGAGCGCCGGCGGATTCGCGAAGTCGCTGTGCCACAGGTCATAGACGAGCAGGAGGTCGTCGACGCGCCGGATGTTGCCGATGCGGCTACGCCGGCAGAGACGCCGGCTATCGATCAGCCTCCGCTGGCGCAAAGCGAACCCGATCCGCCCGGCATGGCGCCGCAAGAGGATCCGGCGGCCGCACCCGATGCAATTGCAGAGACCGAGCGGGGCGCCGAGACGGTCGTCCCTGAACAATCGCCGACATTCGTGCACGAGGTCGTGCCGGCCGGCGCGGCACCTCAGCCCGCGCCGCGCAAGAATCTGATCGAACGCGTGCGCGACTGGCTGCGTCGCGCGGCGTGATCACCCGCACATCTGACGTCGTGCCGTTGGCTGCCAGGCGTCAATGTCACGCTGCAAGGCAAGACACTCGGCAAGACGCTTGGGCGAACCCAGGTCACGCGCCAGAAGCTGTGCCGCATGAACTTCGGCCATGGCGCCGCGAACATCTCCATGCTCCAGCTGGAGGCTGGAGATCTGAAGCCTCAGCCGCACGATCTGAACCCGCCCTTCGATGCTGGACCACAGCTGGCGGGCGAGATGAAGGTGCCGCATGGCTGTTTCGTGATCCTGCCGGGAAAGCGCGAGGATCGCCTGTGCTTCGTTGGTGAGCGCGCGGATCGAGGGCATCGGCCAGCGATCCGGACTTCCCGACAGTTCGCAGATCAATGCCTTCGCTCGAACGGTCCGATGCGTGTGCGCGGCAACCAGCGCCAGATGCGCGAGCAGGATTCCGCGTCGCTGCAGCGTCCACCAGGTCTTGCCGATCAGGCTCCGCTCGAGGCTTGCATAGGCGGCTTCCGCTTCGCCTCTCGCGAGCAGCAGCATGGCGCGGCCCGGCTCCGGGCACCAGCCCAGCGTGTAAGCCCTGTCATAGGCTTCGAGCGCTGCGTCGTCATTGCCGATCGCCGCCTGAATATCGCCCAGCACCCGGTTGGCATCGCCAAGAGACCAGGGCGCATCGCTGGTCAGGCGCGCGAGCGCGTCCTGAATGCGCGCCAGCGCTTCGTCGAGCGAGCCTCGGATGCCGAGCACCTCGGAGCGGTGCAGCTGGCACGAGCCCGTCAATTCCATGCCGCTGCCCGAGCAGAAGTTCTGGTAGCTCCGCGTCCACTGGTCGGCGCGTGCCCAATCTCCGAACATCCGGGCCGCCCAGAGGATGTTGCAATAGAGGTTGCCGCCCATGATCGGGTCCAGATTGTTGCTGGACAGGGCAACTGCGGCGGCATGGTCCTGATCGGACAATCCTCCGTGTGTGTCGCCGAGGCACAGCCGATAGAAGCCGCGATAGGCCAGGCTCAGCGCTTCGATATTGATCGCATCCTTGTATCTGACGGCGGTGTAGGCAGCGTCGGCCAACGCGAGTGCCTGTTCCGGCTCGCCATCGAAAGCAGCCAGCTTCGACTTCATCCATAACACCAGGGCCGTCGTCGGAGGATCGTCGAGCGTTGAAGCCCAATCCTCGGCCCGCGCGAGCCAGCCCTTTCCGATCGCGGCCTGGCCGCTTTCGAAATGCAAAGCCGAGAGCGCGATCGCATCGACCGTGGCGCCTGCGGCGTCACCGGCCTGGCTGCGTGCGCCGACCGCGCGAACCAGAATCGGAATTGCTGCCGTGGCCCTGCCGAGGCACTGCAGGGCAAGCGCCCAATCGTGCAGATCTTCAGGGCTGAGCTGGCCGCTTTCATCCGCGCTCGCGAACAGGGTCGCTGCCTGCAACCACAATTGTCCGGCCGCTGCGCGTCGGGCGAGACCGATTGCACCGACGGTGCCATCGACTTGCTTGGGGGCGATGCGTTCCGGCTGCCGGATCTCGGACTCGAGGAAGAAGCGATAGCCCTTGCCCGGCAGATTTCGGATCGCGCCGTCCATGCCGCCGTGGCGCAGCGCGGCGCGCAACGCACTCACCGCCCGCTGCAGCGAGTTGTCGGTGACCGTCACATCCGGCCAGACGGCTTCGAGGAGTTCTTCCTTGGAGATGACCCGGTCGCGGTGTCGAACCAGATAGATCAGCAGATCGAACACACGCGGCTGCAATGGGACCTCTTGGCGCGCGCACAGCAACACGCGTCCAGCTTCATCAAGCTCGAACAGTCCAAATGAGAATGCCATGTGTATGAGTTGGGGCTCGGCGGAAAAGGTTCAGGCAAGGATCAGACAAAGATCAGGCAATGATCAGTCCGCGGTAAGGACAGTCGGCATCGTCAGCGCCTATAGCTCATCGTGGCTCGCCATGAGCGCAGCCTGCTGTTCAACAGCCGCAACCGAGGAGATTTCGATGGAACTCTATGTCATTCGCCGCCCGAGCGCCTGGGCGAACATGAGCGAACTGGAACTCGCCGGCGCAACCTCCGCCAGGATCGGCGACGAGCAGATGCCGGACCGTGTCCGCTGGATCCGCAGCTATGTGGTGCATGAGGCGGATGGTCGCATCGGCACATTCTGCATATACGAGGCGCGTGACGGTGACTCGATCCGGGAGCATGCGCGCTGCGTCGGCATGCCGGGCGAGGAATTCTACAAGGTCGCGGCAACCGTGGTGGTGCGCGGTGATCCGGTCCAACCGCCCATTGCAGCCGAATGACGCCTGCGCGGCGTCGCTTGGCGTATCCCGACCAAACCTGATCCGGAGCGCCATCACACTTCGATCAAGGAAACAATTATGTCGATTTCATTCATGGAATCCATTTCAAGTCCGGTACGAAGGCATTTTTCCTTCCTGCTTTTGCGGATCCGCCGGATCGTCAATCAATCGGTCGCAGGCATGCTCGCCCATCGCGAGCGGCAGGCCAGTCGCCTGATGCCGCGCGAGGCCGGCGGCCAGTCGAAGGACGCCGGGAACCGCTGCTCACGGCCGATCGGGCGAAGCGCACTGCTCGGGCTTGTGATCGCGGGTTTGTCCTCACCCGTATTCACCCGAGCGGAGGAACCTGTCGTTCGGGAGCATCGTGCAGCTCCGGCGCAGCAGGCCGCCTCGACTCAGCCTAGCAGCCACGGCTGCAGGCATCGCTCGGACTGGAGCATAGTTGCCGCATCGACCATCCCGGTCCTGCTCGACCGCCGTACGTAGTGCGCAGCACATTTGAAGTCATTGCACCGCTCGACGCCGTTTTGGCGCAACTCGCGGACTCTCGGCGAAGCCGGCGGCCTCGCCGCGAGCCGCACCACATTTCAAAGGAGATGCACATGAACGTTCAGACCGAAATGCCGACCATCGATCTGGCCGCCGTCAAGGCGCGCCAGCAAGCCACCTGGAGTTCGGGCGACTACGCGATCGTCGGCACCACGCTCCAGATCGTCGGCGAGATGCTCTGCGAGGCAGTCGACCTGCGCAGCAATCAAATGGTGCTCGACGTCGCCGCCGGCAACGGCAATGCGACGTTGGCCGCGGCGCGGCGCTTCGCCGACGTGGTCTCGACCGATTACGTCGCGGCGTTGCTCGAGCGCGGCCGCGAGCGGGCGGCCGCGGAGCATCTGCCCGTCACGTTCCAGGAAGCGGACGCGGAGAAGCTGCCGTTTGCCGACGCCAGCTTCGACGTCGTGCTGTCGACCTTCGGTGTCATGTTCACCGCCGACCAGCAGCAGGCGGCGAATGAACTGCGCCGCGTCTGCCGCATCGGCGGCAAGATCGGCCTCGCAAGCTGGACGCCGGAAGGCTTCATCGGCCAGCTGTTCAAGACCATCGGCAAATATGTGCCGCCGGCGCCGGGCGTGAAATCTCCCGCGCTGTGGGGCACCGAAGCGCATCTCGGCGCCTTGTTCGGCCCGCAGGCGACGCTTGATGCCAAGCGCAGGCACTTCAATTTCCGTTACAGGTCGCGCGAGCATTTCCTCGAGATCTTCCGCACCTATTACGGGCCGGTGCTGAAGGCGTTCGGAGCGATCGATCCGGTCAAGCAGCAACTGCTCGCCGCCGACATGTTCAGCCTGATGGACCAGTTCAATATCGCCAGGGACCGCACGCTGGTGATCCCGAGCGAATATCTGGAGGCCGTGATCACCAAGCGCGGCTGACCTGCCGGTCGATCTGTGCATGGCGCCGGCGTAACTCGCCGGCGCCATTCGCTCGTTTGATCGACATTGCTGCGATCACTCGGTTACTGGCGCTTGTCCCTGGGCGGAGGCTTCGCGCCGCGTGGCGGAGGCGGCGCGCGCCGTTGCTGGAAGCCGGGCCGCGCCTGCACCGCGGGCCGTTGCATGCCCGGACGCACGCCCGGTGCGGCTTGCTGGATACCGGGTCGCATCTGGCCGGGCGCCTGCGGCATAGGCTGCGCGGTGCCTTGTCGCGGCGCGCCCGGTTGACCCGGCTGGGGCGCTGGTTGTCCTGGTTGGCGCACGCCGCCCGGGGCCTGGGTGCGGCCGGGCTGCAGACCGCCTTGCCGAGCCGGCGATTGTTGTCCGCCGGGTTGCGTCGTGCCGCCTTGGCGCGCTGGCTCTTGCGTGGGGGCTTGGCGCGTTGGCTGTTGTCCCGCCGGCTGTTGTCCGGCTGGCGTCTGGACGCCGGGCGCGTGTGGCAGCGTCGCGCCGCCGGGTTGGCCGGGCAGCGCATGCTGTGCGCCGCCTTGCTGCTGCGTGCCGGGTTGCTGCTGCGAACCTTGCCGGCCAGGCGTGCCCGGTTGCTGCCCGGGACGGTTCGGCTGGCCGGGCTGCTGCATCTGGCCCGGACGATTCTGCTGACCCGGCTGCTGCGGGGCGTTGCGGTTCTGGCCCGGCAGGCCGTTCTGGCGCTGCGGGTTCGGCTGCACCGGCTGGCCGCGGTTCGGATAGGGCGCTGCCGGATTGGCCCTGCGGAAGTCGGGATTGGCGCGGCGGAAGTCGCGCTGCTCGGTCACGACCTGACGGCCCAGCGTCTGCGCGCTATGGACCTGGCGCACAAAGCCCTGGTCGCGCGTGATCTGTTGCGGCGAGATCGTCAGCGCTACCGCGGCGAAGCGGGCGCCGCCGGTGCCCGGACGAATCGCAAAGCCGCTCGCGCCGCGCGTCAGCACGCCGAGCGAGGCGCCGCTGCGGTCGTTGACCTCGATGCGGCCGACATGTCCGTCGGCGTCGGGATAGAGCTTGATGCCGACATTCCTGCTGGTCGCGGTGGCGCCTTCGGGCACCTCGACGAGGCCGGTGGTGCCGCGGATGCCGAGCGTCGCGGTCGGGGTCGAGATCTTCATGTCGCCGGTCTTGGCGACCGCGGCGGCAACGAAGGCCGCCGTTCCCTTGGTGACGTTGAACAGCGCGCTGTTCTGCGGGCCGCCGTCCTCATAGACGTAATTGTCGATCGTGATCCGGGCATTGGCGCGCAGGTTGAAGGTGGTGCCGTCGTTGAAGGTGATGCCGAGCGAGGAGGTCGCTGATGTCGCGACCTCGTCATTGGCGAAGATGTCGTCGCGGATCTGCAGCGGCGTCGCGGTGTTGTTGCGCGTGACGGTCGCGGTTCCTGTCAGTGTTGCCACGTTGCCGATCGGCTCGGGCGCTGCGGGCTGCGCACTCGCGGCCGGCGCCGGCGTTGCAGGCGCGGGTGTTGCGGGAGCAGGCGTAGCCGGCGTCGCGCTCGGCGCCGGGGCGGGCGCCTGTGCAGGCTGCGCCTGTGCGAGCTGCGTCAAGCCCGGTGCGGCATTGGCCGTTGGTTGCCAACCGATCGTGACGCCGGCGCCAAGCAGAAGCGCAAAGAGAAAGCTGCGGCGCATCGCCATCGATTCCCGGGGGAGGCAGTGGGGACGGCAATTGAGCCGCGTCAGGCTGAATGCCGCATGAACGATTCCGCCTTGTTGTCATGGCGGACCGAAACGATCAAGCACCGCGCTCCGTTGTCGGAAGCGCGGTGCTTGGTCGCTGTTGGGGTTTTGCTTAGCCGCGCTTGTGAGGAGTGATATTGAGCGGTTTCGCCGGCTTGGCCGCGGGCGCATAATTCGCGGGTTGCGCAGCCGCCGGCGGCACGTAGTGGAACACCGCCTTGCAGCCGTCGCTGAGCAGCGCGCGCTGGCGGACCATGCAGGCGGTGACGCGATCGACGTCGGGAATTTCCGAGCTGCACAGCCGCATGGCGTCGCTGGTGCACATCTGCTGCTGCTCGTCGGTGTAGGCATAGGACGCCGAGGTCAGCAGACCAAGCGTGAACGCGGTTGCCGCCAGCAGTTTGCCGTGACGAAGCGCGGAAGCGGTGAAAGCCATCATGTCCCCCTTGTGATCGCGCCGAAGCAGCGCGTTGTCGAAGCCATCACTAGGCAGGCTTGGTTTCGGCAATTCTTCGTCGCCGGGGCAAAATGGTTTCGTCGCGCGGGCCGTCTGTTTCGTCGACCACACCCCCGTCGGGGGCTACGGCGCAGCGGGCGCCGGTGCCCCTTCGAGCGCGAGCACAGCCTCGCGCTGGGCCTCCGGCATGGCGCGGATGCGGCGCCTCGCGGTGAGGCGGAGCGCGGCAAAGCCGCCGAGGAACACCACGATCTTGCTCACGATGCCGAAGATCGGCATCACGACGGCCCATGTCGTGATCTCGCAGGTCAGCGCGACGAAGGCGTTCACACCGGCGGAGACGAACATCAGGGCGGCCCAGGCGTAGCCGACCTTGACGGCGACATCGGGCACGACCTTCTGCGCGATCCCGGGCAGATAGCGGTTGAGCCAGCCGGGTTTGAGCATCACGACTCCGACGATGGCGTAGATCACGCTCGGCTTGAACAGTACGAAGCGCGGGTCGTGGGTCAGCAGCGTGGTGGTGCCTGCAGTGACGACCAGGAACAGGCTGAGCCATTCCATGGTGTCGATCCGCTTGCCGCGCACCTTCTGGACGCCGATCTGCGCGACGCCGAATGCGATGCCGAGGCCGACCGCGAGCGCGGTGTTGTGCGTCAGCAGGAACAGAACAAGAAAGACAAGGGTCGACGCCAGGTCGAGCGCCAGCAGCCTGGCCGCGGTGAGGAAGTGCTTCATTGGTTGCCAGTCGCCCGCGGTTCAATTCATTTTCGACAATGCGGCTCTTATAGCGGGTCCGGCGACCCACATGAAGCGACCGCCGGGCAGATACAAACCATTGCCTGAAGGCGATTCGTCAACTCGACCCGCCGTTGCACAGCAGCGGATACCAGGTCGTACTCGCGGGCTAGCTAACCCGCTTCTAGGTCCAGCCGCCGCAGAACATGCCGCCGAAGGCGCAGCCCTGCACGCGCGTCGCATTCGAGCCCCTCATCGCGATCATCGAGCCGTAGTTGTGGCGGAGTGAACGCAAAACAGCAAAGCGCCCGGCGGGGGCGGCCGCCGGGCGCTGAACTCATGCCTGTCGAATGTCCTAGAACACGCCGAGAATAATGGCGCCGACGAAGGCTAACGCGATGTACGCGGCCACAATGCTCAGCTTGCTCAGCAGAGGACTCGCGAAATCCATTGGGGAGACTCCCTTCGGTTCACAACGCTACCCGCATTAACGTCAAAGCTAGCAAGGGGTTCCCGGCCGAAAAAGTCAGTCTTGTTGTCAGGCTCGCTGTTCGCGGCAATGCCGCGTTGCGATGCGCGGCTCAAATAGCCGCCGGATCAAGGCGTTGACGCGCCGCAAATATATTCGGCGGCGGTTCCGGACCCCGATAGCAGTACCGTACCGCTTGGATGTCCGTCGGTTGCTCTCGCCCGTGTGTCGTTGCGCCGCAAGGCAGCATCGTCTTTTGTTGTGCGCCTGTCACAAACCATACCCAGATTGCCGCCGGAATGACCGGGGCTCTACCCCGGTAATAAGTACTTGGGGGCGTTACGTGAAATCTGAGTTTCTGAGCCGCGCAAGCCGGCTTGCGCTGGCTATTTCTGCGACTTCCTTGGGGTTTTCCTGTCCGGCACTGGCCGCAAGCTTCAGCACTCCTCCGAACAGCACGACGGCGCAGACCGTCTCCAACAATGATACCGGCTCGGTCGCCGCCGGCAGCAGCCTGTCGGTGACGGGTACCGCGATCACCTGGATCACCGGCCTGTCGTCGCCCGGCGTCGTCATCACCAACAACGGCACCATCTCGGCGACGTCGCGCGGCATCGACACCTCGGGCAGCGCCATCAGCGGCAACCTCACGCTCATCAACAATGCCGGCGCGCTCTTCACCGCGTCCAATGATGCATTCCGGATCAATGGCGGCCTGAGCAGCGGGTCGGTCGCCGTCGACAATGCCGGCACCATCCAGTCGACGGGCAATGGCCGCGTCTTCGACTTCGTCAACGCGACGTCGAACACCACCGTGTTCTCGATCACCAACCAGAGCGGCGGCACCATCAAGTCATCAGGCAGCGACGTGATGCGGATCGGCGGCGGAACCACCACGATCACAAACTCCGGCCTGATCGACGCGACCAATACGGCAGGGTCTCGCGCGATCCGCGCCACCACCAATCTCAACAACGTGATCTCGCTGTCGGTCGTCAACAATGCGGGCGCGACGATCCAGTCGGCGGACGACGCCATCCAGATCAACGGCGCGTCGGGCAGCAACAGCACGACCGCCGCCAGGTTCTCGGTCGACAATGCCGGCACCATCAAATCGGCGACCGGCCAGGCAATCGACTTCGACAATCTCACCTCGACCGCCGCGAGCGTTCACATCACCAACCGCGCGACCGGCCTGATCACCGCGGCCAATGCGGACGCGATCCGTCCGGGCGAAAACTTCACGATCGACAATTACGGCCAGATCATCGCCAATGGCACGATCGATCCCGCAACCGGCCGGCCCAGCGCCGATGCGATCGATCTTCAGGGCGGCCACAACGGCACCGTCAACAACTATGCCGGCGGCCTGATCTCGGGCGCCAAGAACGGCACCGCGGGCGATGCCGGCACCATCACGGTCAACAATTTTGCCGGCGCAACCATCATCGGCCGCAACGGTGCGGGCGTCGGCGGCGGCAATTCCATCGTCACCAATTACGGCACCATCACCGGGGCGATCGACGGCGTGTCGACGCGCAGCGATGGCGACGGCATCGATATCGACAATGTCCTGACGCTGACCAATTACGGCATTGTCCAGGGCACCGGCGCGACCGGCGCCGATGACGGCGGCCGCTTCAACAACAGCGAAGGCCTTGCGATCGGTGGCGGCACCATCCGCAACTACGGCACCATCAGCGGCGCCGCGGCGGGCATCGTCGTCAACAACGATTCAAATCCGGACCATTCGCGCAGCGGATCGGCGGCGCTCGACCTGATCAACTATGCCGGCGCCACCATCGTCGGCAACAACAGCTACGCGATCCGCTCCGAGAACAAGACCGGCACGACCGCCGACAACGACAGGATCGTCAACTACGGCACCATCATCGGCAACGGCACGATTCCCGATCCCAACGGCGTCACGCTGCTGCAGAACGGCACGCCCGATACCGGCTCGGTCGGTACGCTGAACGGCGTGACCTATACCGGTACCGGCTCGACCCGCTTCATCCGCGGCGACGCCGCGGCGATCCAGACCGGCGAGGGCGCCGACGTGCTGTCGAACTACGGCACCATCATCGGCAATACCGGCCGCGCGATCAGCATGGAAGGCGGCGACGACACGCTCAATCTCTATGGCGGCTCGACCATCACCGGCCGGATCGATGGCGGCGTCGGCACCGACACGCTCAATCTGTTCGGGCCGGGCTCGGGCACGCTCTCGAATGTGATCAATTTCGAGGTGCTCAACGTGCAGGGCGGCGTCTGGACCGTAACCGACGCACAGAGCTACCAGAACGGCGCCAACATCGGCTCCGGCGCGACGCTGCTGGTCAATGGCTCGCTTGGCAATGCCGTGACCGTCGATGCCGGCGGCACGCTCGGCGGCAATGGCAGCGTCGGTAATGTCCTGGTCAATGGCGGCACGCTGTCACCGGGCAATTCGATCGGCACGCTCACGGTGCAGGGCGGCCTGACCTTTACCGCCGCATCGACCTATCTGGTCGAAGTGTCGGCCGCGGCGTCCGATCGCACCAACGTGACAGGTGCGGCAACGCTCGGCGGCGCCACGGTCAACGCGTCCTTCACCGGCACCACGTTCCAGAAGCAGTACACCATCCTCAACGCGGCCGGCGGTGTCAGCGGCAGCTTTGCCGGGCCGGTCAGCAGCAATTTGCCATCGAACTTCATCTCCAGCCTGAGCTACGACGCCAACAACGTCTATCTCAATCTGGCGCTGAATTTTGCTGCAACCGCCAAGCTCAACGGCAATCAGGCCGCTGTCGGCAATGCGATCAGCAACGCCTTCAACAGCAGCGGCAGCATTTCCGCCGCGTTCGGCGCGCTGACGCCGGCCGGGCTGACACAGGCGTCGGGCGAACTCGGCACCGGCTCGCAGCAGACCACGTTCGACGCCATGAACATGTTCCTCGGCGTCATGACGGATCCCTTCACCGAAGGGCGCGGCGGCGTGCCTGCAAATGGCGGCACGCCGCTATTCGCTGGTGACACCATGAGCTACGCATCGACCGGCATGTCGCGTGCGAATGGCGCGCGCGACGCCTATGCCGCCATCTATCGGAAGGCGCCGCCGCTGCAGCAGACGTTCGAGCAGCGCTGGAGCGTCTGGGCGGCGGGCTTCGGTGGCGGGCAGAGCACTGATGGCGGCACCGCCGTCGGATCGAATTCGACGACGAGCCGCATTTTCGGTGTGGCCGTCGGCGCCGACTACCGGATCTCGCCCGACACGATTGCCGGCTTTGCACTCGCCGGCGGCGGCACCAATTTCACCGTGGCCAATGCACTCGGCGGCGGACGCTCCGACCTGTTCCAGGCCGGCGCCTTCATCCGTCATGGATTCGGGCCGGCCTATCTGCTGGGTGCGCTGGCCTATGGCTGGCAGGACGTCACCACCGATCGCACGGTGACGATCGCCGGCATCGACCGGCTGCGCGCGCAATTCAACGCCAATGCGCTGTCGGGCCGGATCGAAGGCGGCTATCGCTTCATCACGCCGTGGTCGCTGGCGCTGACGCCCTATGCCGCCGGACAGTTCACGACCTACGATCTGCCGTCCTATGCCGAGCAGGTGCTGTCGGGATCGAGCGCGTTCGCGACGGCCTATGGCGCCAAGATTGTCACCGCCACGCGCAGCGAACTCGGCGTCCGCAGCGATCGCTCGATCGCGTTGCAGGATGGCATCCTCAGCCTGCGCGGCCGACTTGCCTGGGCGCACGACTACAACACCGATCGCAGCGTTGCCGCGACATTCCAGACGCTGCCGGGCGCGTCCTTCGTGGTCAACGGCGCGGCGCCGGCGAGCGATGCGGTGCTCACCACCGCGAGCGCGGCGATGAACTGGACCAGCGGCTGGTCGGCGGCGCTCACCTTCGAAGGCGAGTTCTCCGACGTCACGTCGTCCTATGGCGGCAAGGGTGTCGTTCGCTACACGTGGTGATGGCGATCATTCTCGGCAGGGCGCGTGTCGCCCTGCCGGGTTCCGCCGCATGGTTAAGGACAGCTGAAACCAACGCATCGAAATGCGTTGAAGAGTCTTTAATCAAATTCGCAGAACCTCCGCGCCATGACGCGTGGAGTTCGTTTGTATCTCATCGGCTCCCTTGTCCTTGTATCGCTGGCTGGTTGCGGCCGCGGTCTGTTTCAGACCGCCGAGCGCGAACCGTGGCGGGCCGAGGCCGAGGCCGCATGCCTGAAGTCGGGCGCGGTCAAGGAGAGCGCCGACCTCGTCCGCATTGATCCGATCTCCGGTCCCGGCGTTTGCGGCGCCGAGTTCCCGCTCAAGGTCGCCGCGCTCGGTGAAGCCAGTTCGGCTTACGGATTTGCCGACGACAGCCTGCGGCCGCCGGCATCGGTCGGCAACCAGCCGCGGTGGCCGATCAACCGCCAGCCGTCTCCGCCGCAAGCGCAGGCGCCATATTCCAATCAGGCCGTCGGCCAGCCGAGCTATGACAACGAGCCGAGCTATGGCGGCCGTCAGAATGGGCCGGTCTCGCTGTCGGCGCCCGGCGTTCCGCCACAGCAGGACGAGATCGATTTGCCATCGGAAGGCTCGCCCGACGCCAGGGGCGAGCGACCTTATTATCCGGGCCTGCCATCCAATACGCAGCGCGACAGCGCGGCCGCGCCCTATTCACCGGCGCCGTATTCCCAGCAGCCGCCCGGCGCGCCACCGCCGCCGCGGCTCGGTCCCTCGAGCGGCAATCCGGTGGTGACGGTCGGCCCCGTCGCAGTGAAGCCGGCGGCAACGCTGGCGTGTCCGATCGTCTCGGTGCTCGAGCGCTGGCTCGCCGATTCCGTGCAGCCGGCGGCGCAGCGCTGGTTCGGCGCGCGCGTCGTCGAGATCAAGCAGATCTCGGCCTATTCCTGCCGCGGTATGAACGGCAACTCGCACGCGCACATTTCCGAGCACGCCTTCGGCAACGCGCTCGACATCGCGGCCTTCACGCTGGCCGACGGGCGCCGCATCACCGTGAAAGATGGCTGGAAGGGCCTGCCGGAAGAGCAGGGCTTTCTGCGCGATGTCCAGGCCGCCGCCTGCCAGCAATTCACCACGGTGCTGGCGCCGGGGTCCAACGTCTATCACTACGACCACATCCATGTGGACCTGATGCGCCGGGCCAGCCGGCGCCTGATCTGTCAGCCCGCCGCCGTCTCGGGCGAAGAGGTCGCGGCGCGTGCCGGCGGCCGTAACCCCTATGCAACGCGCGAACCTTATGTCACAGGATCGCTCGGCGGCAGAAAGCCGGCCCCGCGCGGTAAAGCGGGGGTCAACGAAGAAGACGAATTCGCCGACGAATAGGGACGCGTCTGATACCCGTATTTTTACTGGGTGACACCGTGCAAACGGTAGCCACTTTTGTTGCATATGCTCGCTGAGTCGGGCGCACCCGGCTGATTGTTTGGGGGATGGCTTTGCAAGACGCGCCGATCATTCTCGTCATCGAAGACGATCGTGATCTTCAGATGATGGTGGAGGACGCCCTGAGGGACGGCGGCTATGAGCCGGCGATCGCAGGTTCGGGCGAGGAAGCCCTGACGCTGCTGAAGGCGTTCCGCACCAAATACTCAGCACTGGTCACCGACATTCGGCTGCTCGGCCGGCTCGACGGCTGGCGTGTGGCGCGCGGCGCCCGCGAGATCGATCCGTCATTCCCGGTGCTCTACATCACCGGCGGCGGCGGCGATGAGTGGCCGACCAGGGGCGTGCCGGACAGTGTGCTGCTCAACAAGCCGTTCTCGCCCGATGAACTGGTTGCGGCTGTGGCGAAGCTGCTTGAGAATGCCGCATAGGCCGCAGCGATTGATCGCCGCCGCGAAACCGGCGATCCGGAGGTTGTACGGGGCAAACGTGTCTTCCAGGCCGGCATGAATGACTTCGCACAGTCGATCACGGCGGCAGCTTCCCTGATAGCCGGTCGCGATCCGGTCCTGCTTGGGATCGTCGCATTGTCGTTGCGGGTCAGCCTGCTGGCGAGCCTGCTCGCGCTTCTGATCGGCGCGCCGATCGGCGGCTGGCTTGCGATATCGAGGTTTCGCGGACGGCAGGTGGTGATCGTGCTCGCCAATGCCTGTCTCGGCCTGCCGCCGGTCGTGGTCGGCCTCGGGCTTTATCTCCTGCTGTCGCGATCCGGACCGCTGGGCTTCGCCGGGCTGTTGTTCACGCCGACGGCGATGGTGGTGGCGCAGGTCATCCTGGCGACGCCGATCGTGGTTGCGCTGGTGCATCGCCCGGTCGCGCTGCTGTGGGCGGAATATGCCGATTTGATCCGCACCGACGGCCTGTCGCGCCTGCGCAGCCTCGCGCTGGTGTTCTCGCTCGGCCGCGCCTCGCTGCTCACCGCGTTCCTTGCTGCCTTCGGCCGTGCCATCGCGGAGGTCGGCGCCATCATCATCGTGGGCGGCAATATCAGCGGCTATACGCGAACGATGACGACCGCGATTGCGCTCGAGACCAGCAAGGGCGAGCTGGCGCTCGGCCTCGGGCTCGGCGTGATCCTGCTTGCGCTGAGCGTCAGCGTCAGCACGATCGCGTTTCTGCTAGTGCGCGGCGTTGGGGAAAAATAGCTGCTCGCCGCCGACCTTGTAGCCGGCGATGGCCGACTGCCCGGCCTGCGAGACCAGCCAGTCGATGAAGGCCTGGCCGTCCGCGGCCTTCACCGTCGGGTGCTTGGCCGGATTGACCAGCATCACGCCGTACTGGTTGAACAGCCGCCGGTCGCCTTCGGTCAGCACGGCGAGCTCGCCGCGGTTCTTGAACGACAGCCAGGTGCCGCGATCGGACAGCACATAGGCATTCGACGCGGATGCCATGTTGAGCGCCGGACCCATGCCTTGGCCGATCTCGCGATACCACTGGCCCTTCGCTGAGCCGAGATCGACGCCGGCCGCTTTCCAGAGCCGCAGCTCGGCCTCGTGCGTGCCGGAGCGGTCGCCGCGCGAGATGAAGGGCGAGCTGGTCGCGGCGATCTTGCGCAGGGCGTCCGCGACATCCTTGTCGCCGGCGATATGCGCCGGATCGGCCTTCGGGCCGACGATGACGAAATCGTTGTACATCACGTCATAGCGTTTGGTCGCAAAGCCCTCGGCCAGGAACTTCTCTTCGGCCACGCGATCATGCACGAACACGACATCGGCATCGCCGCGCCGTCCGATGTCGAGCGCCTGTCCGGTGCCGACCGCGACCACCTTCACGGTAATGCCCGAGGCTTCCGAGAACCGCGGCAGCAGATAGCCGAACAGGCCGGACTGTTCGGTCGATGTCGTCGAGGCGACGGTGATGGACCGGGTCTGCGGGAGCGCGGGGCCGGCGAACAGCAGCACGGCGGCGATGACGAGGTGTCGAAGGAGCGATGTCATGTGGTCAACACTTGATAAAGGACGGCGGTCACCATGCCCCAATTGATCCCGTGACGCAAAGCGGGCGGA
Organism: Bradyrhizobium pachyrhizi; assembly: GCF_001189245.1. Classification (GTDB taxonomy): domain Bacteria; phylum Pseudomonadota; class Alphaproteobacteria; order Rhizobiales; family Xanthobacteraceae; genus Bradyrhizobium; species Bradyrhizobium pachyrhizi. The sequence goes on from NZ_LFIQ01000079.1 coordinate 77,353, forward strand.
TAGCGCCGCGCCTGCGACACCGCGCAGCAGGCCGGATCTCGCGCCGCGCGATCGCCCATGATCTGGCGACACTTATTCCATCCTTACATCATGCTGCGGTATGGCCCCTCGAATTCATATGTCCACCGGTCCATTTTCCCGACGAACAAGCTCGCCAGCAGGGCTCCCTGGAGGCAAAGATGACGACCTATCGCGCTTATATCGTCGGACGGCACAGCCGATCCATCGGCGTGGTCAACATGGATTGCAGCGACGACGATCAGGCCATTACCTCGGCCGGCCGTCTTGTGGACGGCCATGATATCGAGCTGTGGCAGATGGACCGGCCCGTCGCCAGGTTCGACGCCTGCTCGAAGCAGGTGTTCCGGAAGTAGTGCGACACTGCGCGGCAGGCCGGGTGTCGCGCCGCGCAATCTCTGATGATAGACATGGAGCATGATCCGGAAAAGTGCGAAGCGGTTTTCCGAAAGAATCATGCTCAAACAATAGCGTCAGCTTGGTCATCAACAGGGATATCGGTCATGGCTTTGGAGAAGGTCGCGCTCGTCACCGCGGGCGGCAGCGGCATGGGAGCGGCGGCGGCGCGCCGCCTCGCGGCCGACGGTTTCCGCGTTGCGATCCTGTCGTCGTCGGGCAAGGGCGAGGCGCTGGCGAAGGAGCTCGGCGGCCTCGGCTTCACCGGCTCGAACCGTTCCAACGATGATCTGAAACGCGCCGTCGACGGCGTGATGGCGCGCTGGGGCCGCATCGATGCGCTGGTCAACAGCGCCGGCCACGGCCCGCGCGCGGGTGTGCTCGAACTGACCGACGAGCAGTGGCACACCGGTCTCGACGTCTATCTGATGAACGTGATCCGCCCGACGCGTCTCGTCGCGCCTCACATGCAGGCGCAGAAGTCGGGCGCGATCGTCAACATCTCCACCGCCTGGGCGTTCGAGCCGAGCGCGATGTTTCCGACCTCGGCGGTGTTCCGCGCCGGGCTCGCCGCGTTCACCAAACTGTTCACCGACAGCTACGCCGCCAGCAATGTGCGCATGAACAACGTGCTGCCGGGCTGGATCGACAGCCTGCCGGCAACCGACGAGCGCCGCGACAGCGTGCCGATGAAGCGCTACGGCAAGGCGGAAGAAATCGCCGCCACCATCAGCTTCCTCGTCTCCGACGGCGCGGGCTACATCACCGGCCAGAACATCCGCGTCGACGGCGGCCTGATGCGGTCGATTTGAGGCAACTGGTAAACCGTCATCTTCAAGGCAAGTGAGCTTGTGACTCACAAGCGGCACCAGATGTTCGCCGTCGTCCTGGCGAAAGCCAGGAGGT
>NZ_LFIQ01000080.1:0-3738 GCF_001189245.1 Bradyrhizobium pachyrhizi
ATGGGTCCTGGCTTTCGCCAGGACGACACTGAATGTGTGGCGCGGTCTGTGAGTCACACCACAACGTTCTCGCGACATGATTTGCCCGAGCTAACCGCCACGCTCCATCACGGATGCCCGTTCGCAGGCGACCGTTACATTCCGTGGCTTTCGAAAACCTTCTTGCAGCTCCGGCTCAGGCTGGCTCGCTTCATCTGAAGACAGTTCTGCACGGCACCGTCATTGCCGAGGTCCTTCCGGCAGAAGCGCTGTGCATCGCGCGTGCACGCGCTCTGTTCCGATGGCGTACCGGAATGCTGCGCCAACGCGGCACCGCTGCTCATCACGGCAGCCGCAACAAGAGCTGCAATCGAAATATTGCGCATTGTGACTTCCTCCCGCGGCCTAACGGGCAGCCGGGGCGCTTCGTTCCTTTGGGAACCCGGATTCCACCCTACTTCGGCTGCGGGTCCTCAAGCCCCTTGCCGGGATCTTCCAGATGCCCGGTGCGCGCGAGGTCGACGGCGGCGCCGAGCGCCAGCGCGACATTGCGCACCTGTTCCTGGAAGGCCTTGTCTTCGTCGAGATCGCGATGCGACGTCGCGTAGGGCTCCATGTAGCCGACATAGCCATCGAGCTCGGCCCTGCTGCCGGCCGAGATCAACTCCATGTCGGTGAGCCAGTCCGCAAGGAAGCGGCGGCAGGTTTCCGCGCCGACGCTGTCGCCGTGGACCACGATGCCGAAATGCCGGCCGCGCAGATGCCTGGGATATGGCCAGCCCTTGAGCTCGAGCGCCTTGGCTTCGCTCGCGGTCTTGCCATGGGTTGAGGTCGGATCGGGATTGCCGCCATCGGCGCAGACCAGGCGATCGATCATCGCCTTGAGCCCGGTCGGCGTCTGGTACCAGTTGACCGGCGAGATGATCATGATGCCGTGCGCGCGCACCCACAGCGGATAGATCTCGTTCATCCAGTCGTCGGTTTGGCCGAGCGAGTAGTTCGGATAGCAGCTGCATGGCCAGTGGCAGAGCGCCATCGAGGTGGAAACGCAGGACTTGCAGGGATGAATCTCCCTGCCGAACTCGGACGTCAGCCGCGACAGATCGAGCACATCGACCGCGAGGCCCATCTCGCGGAAGGCGCGCTCGGCGATCTCGACCATGCGCCAGCTTTTGGACATCTCGCCGGGACAGGTATGCTCGCTGCGCGAGGAGCCGTTGATCAGCAGGATATGCGGCGTTTCGTTGGGATCGTCGTGCCTGCGCTGCGCTTCATCGATGGCATCGCGCGCGGACAGCCAATCGACCGCGAGATCATATTCGGGATCGGCAAAGCCGGGGCCGGCCTTGCGGGTGACCGGCGCCTTGCGCGAATGACGATAGGCGTCCCAGGCGCCGGCGATGATCGTCGCGAGCTCCGTCTGCATGGATTGAAAGACCGGATCGGCAAACCGCTTGCGGTAGCGCCGTTCGAACTCCTCGCGCGAAAGCTTGACCGGCGGCATCCCCTTGCGAACGTCCGGCTCCGTCATCGACACCTCTCCCTGACTACAATCCATCGCCCGCCGTGCATCCCGGTTGGCGCGCGAAGCCTTGGCGCGAAGCCTTGGGGTGAAACCTTCGGATCGGGTCGAGACGGGCAGAAGTTCAAGACCATCGATCTGCATTTGGTTCCTTGCATGCCCCGTTAGGACCCATGCCGCGGCTGGCGCGTTGGATGGGAACCTGACCATGGATACGACAGCCAGAGTTCGAGCACGCCGCCATCGAGGCGCCCCCTTCCCGATCACCATTCGCCCGACCGCGGCGGACGCCATCATCGCGCGTGCGATCGCCCGCAACACCGCTCCTGCGCCGGAAGAGATCGCCCGCACACTGACCTGGGGCGCTGACGAAAAGGTCCTGCTTGTGCTCGCCGCCGCCGGCTGGCTTACCTCACGCGGGCGCGGCGCCTCGCTCGAGCGCGCCGGCAATCACGCGCTGCTGGTGACGGTCGCAGCATCGCTGCTGCCACATGGCCTGAAATTGCTGTTCAATCAGACCCGCCCGGATCGCCTGACCGTGGCCGGCCATGCCAACGGCATCCCGATCTCGGGCAAGCGCGACGACGCCTTTCCATCAGGGCACGCGCTGCATATGGGCGCGCTGGCGTCGGCGGCCGCGACATTGCCCGCCGGCGCGCGGTGCGCAATCCAGACAGTCGCGGTCGGCCTTTCGCTGACGCGCGTTGTGGTGCTCGCACACTGGACGAGCGACGTGATCGCGGGATTCGGCCTCGGAGCGATTCTCGAGCGGCTGCTGCGATTGTGGACCGGTTATCCCGGTGACGATCCGCCGCGGGGCAAGGCGCGATGACCGAATATGTCATCCGATTTCTGCTGGGCGGGGCCGTGGTGTCGGCCTTCGCGATGCTGGGCGACCTGCTGCGCCCGAAGAGCTTCGCCGGCCTATTCGGCGCGGCGCCGTCGGTCGCGCTCGCGACCCTCGGCATCGCCGTGTACCAGCACGGCGCCGACTACGCCGGCCTGCAGAGCCGCGCGATGATGGCCGGCGCCGTTGCGCTGGCCATCTATAGCTTCGCGGTCTGCCAACTGCTGATTCGCGCGAAGCTGCGCGCCGCCCCCGCCACGTTGCTGGCGCTGATCGTCTGGCTGGCGATCGTGTTCGGCTTGCTGGGCGTTGCCGGAGGACAGGCGTGACACCGGTCCGCGTCTCACTGTCCGCGCTCAGGGAAAGCCGCTGGACCGAATATCTGATCCGCTTCGTGCTCGGCGGCGGCGCCACCGTCCTGACCGGCCTGATCAGCAGCACTTGCGGCGCCTATGTCGGCGGCGCCTTTCTTGCACTCCCCGTCATCCTTTGCGCCAGCGCGACCCTGATCGAGAAGCATGAAATCCGCCGCAAGCGGAACGCCGGCCTCGACGGCACGTGGCGCGGGCAGCAGGCCGCGGCGCTGGATGCCGCAGGCGCGGCGCTCGGCGCGTTCGGCATGCTGGCATTTGCCATCGTCTTCGCGCTGACGGTGGACCGCAGCGTCCCGGCCGCCTTCATCGCCGCAGCGCTGGCCTGGTTGATCTGCTCGGTCGCCGCCTGGTATGTACGTCGCGAGATGCGATCGGTGCGGCGGACGCGGACGCCGGGAGACGGCGTGATCGGGCGGAAGGCCGACCGCCTGCCGCATTGAAGTTCCGCAGCGCTACGGCGCCAGATAGCGCAGCAGTTCCGGATCGCTCCGCACCTCACTCGCGCCGCCCTGCAGCGCGACGCGGCCGCGGTCCAGCACATAGGCATAGTCGGCGACGCGCAGCGCGAGGTCGAGATGCTGCTCGACGATCACGACCGAGATGCTCTTGGCGAGCTCGATCAGCCGCTCGGTGATCTCCTCGATCACGCCGATCCAGACGCCTTCGGTCGGCTCGTCCAAGAGCAGCAGCTTTGGATTGCCGAGCATGGCACGGCCGATCGCCAGCATCTTGCGCTCGCCGCCGGACAGCGTGCCGGCCGGCTGGTCGAGGCGCTGGCCGAGTTTCGGGAAGATGGTCAGCACGCGATCGACCGCGCTGGCATCGGAATTGAACAGCGAGCCGACCGCGAGGTTGTCACGTACCGACAGGCGGGCGAACACCGAATGCTCCTGCGGCACATAGCCGATGCCGGAGCGCACCCGCTCCTCGGTGCGGCGGCGGGTGATGTCGCGGCCGTCGAAGAACAATTCGCCCTGCGAGCTCGTGAGCTCGCCGACGATGGTCTTCATCAGCGT
>NZ_LFIQ01000080.1:3748-10548 GCF_001189245.1 Bradyrhizobium pachyrhizi
TGCGGCCGAGCACGGCGACGCCGCCGCGCCAGGGAATGCCGATGTTGACATCGAACAGAACCTGGCTGCGGCCGTAACCGGCATCGAGATGCCGGATATCGAGGAAGGTTTGCTCAGGCACGGCGAAGATAGATCTCCTGGACGCTTTTGTTGGCCTGGATCTCCGCGACCGTCCCCGACGCCAGCACCTTGCCCTGGTCGAGCACGGTGAGGCGGTCGCAGATGTCGCGGATGAAATCGAGGTCGTGTTCGACGATGACGAGCGAGCAATGCTGCTTGATCGGCTGCAACAATTCGCCGGTGACGCGGCGCTCCTCGAGGCTCATGCCGCCGGTCGGCTCGTCCAGCAGCAACAGCCGCGGCTTGCCGGCGAGCGCCATCGCGATCTCCAGCCATTGCTGCTGGCCGTGCGACAGCGCCGCGGCGGCATCATGCGCGCGATCGGCGAGGCGGAACTGGGTCAGCATCGTCATCACCTGATCGTGCAGCTTGTTGCGGGTGCGCGACAGCACCAGATCGAACAGCGAGCAGTGCGCCTGCAGCGCCAGCAGGATGTTGTCGTACAGCGTCAGCGTCGGCAGCACCGAGGTGATCTGGAACTTCAGGCTCATGCCGGCGCGGGCGCGCTCGGTCGGCGTGAACGCGGTGATGTCGGTGTTGATGAAGCTGACCTTGCCCGTGGTCGGCACCTCGGCGCCGGCGACGCATTTCATCAGCGTGCTCTTGCCCGAGCCGTTGGGGCCGATCAGGCCGTGGAACTCGTTCTCGCCGACGGTCAGCGCTGCACCGTCGAGTGCGGTGAGCTTGCCGAACACCTTGCTGATGCCTTGCGCCTCAAGGAGCGGCATTGCCGGTCTCCTTCGGGGCTTTGCCGAAACTGCCGACCCGCTCGCGCTCGCCGAGCACGAAGGAGATCAGCCCGAGCGGCCGGAACATGATGACGAGCAGCAGCAGCACGCCGAGGATAATCGGCCAGACGTCGCGGTAATTATCCGACAGCCAGAAGCTGACGCCCTCGATGATCACGGTGCCGATCACGGCGCCGATCAGCGTGCCGGAGCCGCCGAACAAAACGTAGAGCACGACCTGGGTCGAGAACACGACGCCCAGCATGTTGGGCCAGACGAAGCCCTCGTGGAAGGCATAGAGGCTGCCGGCGAGGCCGGCGATGGTGCCGCCGACCGCGAAGATGATCGCCTTCAGATGCTGCGCCTTGTAGCCGAAGAAGGCGATGCGCTGCTCGTTCTCGCGCAGGCCGGCGAGCGCCAGCCCGAATTGCGAGCGGACCAGGAAGCGGCAGAGCAGATAAACGACCACGAGGATGCCGAGCACCATGTAGTAGTAGATCGGCCCCTCCTCGAACTCGTAGCTGCCGAGGGTGAGCGGCGGGATCGACGGGATGCCGTTCTGGCCGCCGAGATAGTACCAGCCGCGCGCCAGCCGGTCTGCGGCATAGGAGCCGGTGAGAGTGCCGAGCGAGACGAAGATCACGCTCGAGGGATAACGCCCGAGCAGCAGGAAGCCGCCGAGCAGCAGCGACGCGGTGAGCCCGATCAACGTGCCGGCAGGCAGGATCAGGAGAATCGACGTGACGTTGAGATCGCGCGCCATCAGCGCTACGCCGTAGCCGGCAGCGCCGAAGAACAGCGCCTGGCCGAAGCTCATGATGCCGGCATAGCCCCACACCAGATCGAACGACAGCGCGAACAGCGCAAGGATCACCACGCGGGTGGCGAACACCGTGAGATAATCCTGCAGCACCCATGGCAGGACCAGTGCGATCAACAGCACCAGCCCCTCCACGATCGGCAGGACCTTCCATCCTGCCGACGCTCGTCCCGCCGGCGCGCTTGCGGCCGGTGCACCCTCGCCCGTCACGACATCTGGTTCCTCACCGACGCGTGCGACAGCCTCTCTTGCTCCAACCATTGATCGCTCAGCATTCCTTGGGATCAACGAGACCGTCGCTGCGCGCCACGATCTCATAGTTCCCGCCTTTGGCAACAGCGGTGTACATCTTCATCTTGCAGTGACGCTTGCCCGGCACCATCTCCGCGGGTCCGCCCGGCCCTTCGGCGATCTTGGCGTGGTCGAGCGCGGCCGCAACGGAGTCGCGGTCGACCTTGCCGGCCTCCTTGACCGCCGCCTCCCACAGCTTGAGGCCGCGATAGGTGCCGGTGGCGGCGCTGCCGGCCGCGAACAGGAAGTTGCCGGGGAAATCCTTCTCATAGGCCGCCTGGAGCTTGGCGTCGAACGGATCCTCCTTGGTCAGCACCTTGAAATAGTCGAGGCAGCTCGCAAGGCCCTCGATCTCGTTGGCCTGATTGATGTTGAGCGTGTTCTCGTCATAGTAGACGCAGGCGAGCCGCCCGCCGTTCTTGAGGAAGCCGGCTTCATAGAGCTGCTTGAAGAACGGACCGACGCCGGGCGGGATCACCGTGTTGAAGACGACGTCGACCTTGTTGGAGATGACGCGGTTGACGGTGGCCGAGAAGTCGACCTGGTCGAGCGGGTAGTATTCCTCGAACACCACCTCGCCGCCGTTCGACTCGATCACCTTGCGGGCGTAGACGTTGAGCGTGTGCGGCCAGACATAGTTGGCGCTCGGCAGCGCGAACTTCTTGCCGCCGTTCTTGATCAGCCAGGGAATGAAGGTGTCGCATTGCTGCGCCGGCGTCGGTCCGGTGCAGAACAAATAGGGCGTGCACTCCTTGCCCTCGTAGAGCTGCGGATAGATGTAGAGCGTCTTGCCGCGCGCCACGATCGGATCCTTGATCGCGTTGCGCATCGACGAGGTGATGCCGCCGAGCACCATGTCGACCTTGTCGCGCTGGATCAGCTTGCGGACATTGCCGACCGCGACCGATTCGTTCGAGGCGGTGTCCTCGATATAGAGCTCGAGCGGCCGGCCGAGCAGGCCGCCGCCGGCGTTGATCTCCTTGATCACCATCTTGGCGACGTTGGCGTCGGCGTTGCCGGCATAGGCGATCGGGCCGGTCAGGTCGGTCGCGATGCCGACCTTGATCGGTCCCTCGGCGGCATTGGCCCAGTCGGGCCTGACCACCCAGCTACCGACCCCGGTCGCGAGCGCGCCGGTCGCGAACGCGAAATTGCTCATGAAGCGGCGGCGCGTGAGATTGGTGCGATCGAACATCTGACTAAACCCCTTTTCCCGATATGAGGCCCTGCGGGCGGAATTTGATGAAGGCAATGGCGAGCACGAAGACCAGGACGTCGGCGACGACCGGAGACATCACCCATGGCAGCGCCGCGCTGAGCGTGCCGATCACACCGGCGCCGGCGACCGGACCGATGAAGGAGCCGACCCCACCCACCATCACGGCGACGAAGCCCTGGATCAGGAAGCGGATGCCGAGATCTGCAAACAGGCTGAACACCGGCACGATCAGCGCCCCGGCAAGCCCGGCCAGCGCCGCGCCGAACGCGAAGGTCGCCCCGTAGATCAGGGGCGTCGAGATGCCCGACGCGCGCGCCAGCGCCGGGTTCTCCAGCGTGGCGCGGACCCGAAGCCCGAACGAGGTGCGCGCCAGCAAGAGATAGCAGCCACCCATCACCAGCAGCGTGATCACGATGATGGTGAAGCGCCAGGCCGAGATGTGGACCGAGCCGAGGTCGATCGAGCCGCCGATCGGCTCCGGCACCGTGAGATAGAAGCCGCCGATCAGGCCGCGCACGCTCTCGCGGATGATCAGCCCGAGCGCATAGGTGCCGAGCATCGCCACGATCGGCGCGGCGTAGAACCGCCTGATGATCAGCGCCTCCAGCACGAAGCCGATCGCGCCGACCACGAAGGGCGCCGCGACCATGCCGGCCCAGACCGGGGCGCCATGGGCGTAGGCCAGATAGGTCACATAGGCCCCGAGCAGGACGAACTCGCCCTGCGCGAAGTTGAAGATGCCCATCATGCTGGCGATGATGCCGAGCCCGAGCACCACCAGCACGATGATCGCACCGAAGCTCACGATCTCGAACGCCGCGGCAAAAGTGCTAGCCATGGCGTTCGATCCATCCAGCCTGCGTCTGCGACAAGCGGCGCCTCACATCTTCTTCCAGTCGCCGGCCTGCTCGAAGGCGTGCGCGGCGCGGTAGATGGTGGATTCCTCGAACATCCGGCCGACCAGCATCAACCCGACCGGCAGGCCGTCGACCATGCCGCAGGGCAACGACATCGCCGGGTGGTGGGTGATGTCGAACGGCGCGGTGTTGGTGATCATCTCGAGCGCGCGTGCGACATAGTCCTCGCGGCTGGCATTGGCCGCCGGCAGCGCCGGCGCCTTCATCGGCGTGGTCGGCAGCAGCAGCAGGTCGTAATCCTTGAACGCCTTGTCATAGGCCGCGGTAAGGCGGCGGGAGATGTTGAGCGCCTTGCCGTAGAAGCGCGGGCCGAAGCTGTTGTTGATGTAGGTGCCGAGCATCATGAACAGCTTGGTGGTCTCCGACAGCGAATCCGCCTGGCGGCGCCAGCCGCGATGGAAGTCCATCAGCGAGGTCGAATAGAGGTCGGACCGGCTGAGGCCGTAGCCGTCGCCGAACATCATGGTCTGGGTCAGGCCTTCGGTGCCGATCGGGGTCCAGATCGCGGGGCCGACCATGTGCATCGGGATCGACACGGTGTCGACCGACGCGCCGAGGTCCTTGAAGCGCTTGGCCGCCTCGCGCACGCTTTCATTGACCGCGGCCTCCGCGGTCGGCTGCTCGAAGCCTTCCTTGAGGATGCCGATCTTCATGCCCTTGACGCCTTTGCCCAGCGCCTTGGTGTAATCCTCGACCTTGGGCGCCTTGATGCGCGGATCGTAACCGTCGTCGCCGGCGATCACCTCGAGCAGCAGCGCGTTGTCCTCCACCGTCGCGGTCATCGGTCCGGTGTGGTCGACGAAGATCTCGATCGGCATGATGCCGGTATAGGGCACGAGGCCCCAGGTCGGCTTCATGCCGTAGGTGCCGCAGAACGAGGACGGCATGCGGATCGAGCCGCCCTGGTCGCCGCCGATCGCCATGTCGACCTCGCCGAGCGCGACCACGACGCCGGAGCCCGACGACGAGCCGCCGGCCGAGTAACCCATCTTGTGCGGATTGTGCACCGCTCCGTAGGAGTTGGTGTGGCTGCCGCCGGACAGGCAGAAATGTTCGCAATGGGTCTTGCCCGCGATCTCGGCGCCGGCATCGAGCATGCGCGTGACGATGGTGGCGTCGAAATCGGGGATATAGCCTTCCAGCGTCGACGAGCCGTTCGTCATCGGCACGCCGGCCAGCATGATGTTGTCCTTCAGCGCCACCGTCTTGCCCTTGAGCTTGCCGGAGGCCGCGCCCTTCACGGTCGACTTGTAGTACCAGGCGTTGCGCGGGTTCTCCTCTGGCGCCGGGCGATAGCCGGGCGTGCGCGGATATTTCACCGCGGGCAGCTCGTCCGGCATCGCGGCGATCACGTTGTAGGCGTCGATCGAGCCCTGCATCAGGCCGCGGAACGAGGCCACATCCTCATCGGTCAGTGACAGGCCGCACTGCTCGGCGACGGCACGAAGTTGCGTTGGCGTGGGAAGGACGACGGTCACGGCGCTCTCCTGATAGCTTTTGATCTTTGGATTTGATCCCTCGAGGCAGGGTGCACCGGCGCGTTGCCCGCACGAACCGCTCACCCCATTGTTGTATTGAAAACGGAAATATTTTCCTTTTCAAGTATTATTTCGCAAAACCTTCCGGCGACGCTGTCGCACTGCTCAGATCGGCTTGATCACCCTGAAGTCGAGACCGTCGGCTTCGGCAAGATACATCGGCATCCTGGCATGGCCGCTGCGCACCGTGACCGGACCGCGCGGCCCGCGATAGACGAGGTTGTCCGCCGCCGCGAGCAGCGGCCGCATGTCCAGCGTGCCGGCGCGCTTGGCGGCGGCCTCGAGCAGGCAGAATCCTTCGTAGGCGGACTCGCTGCACGAGCCGACCGGCGGCGCGAAGGCACCGAACATCGCGCGATAGCGGTCCCTGAAATCGTCGCCTTCGCGTGAGCCGACGGAGGAGAAATAGCCGGAGGCGCAGTACAGGTTCTCGGTCTTGTCGGCGCCGATGCCGAGCAGCGCCGTCTCGTCGAAACAGCCGGCGAAGCGCAGCGTGGTGGCGGCAAGACCGGCATCGGCGAAGGCGCGGTTGAAGGTCACGCTGTCGGTGCCGATCAGCGAGATCAGCACGACATCGGGTTTCGCGGCGCGGATGCGTTCCAGCTGCGCTTCGTGATTATCCTCGCCGACCGGCACGAACTCCTCGCCGACCACGAGACCGCCGGTCTCCTTGATGTAACGCTTCACCGCGCGGTGCGACTGCCATGGCCAGACATAATCGCTGCCGATCAGGTACCAGCGCGAAACACGCTTCGCCTCGGCCAGCCAGTGGATCGACGGCCGGTTCTGCCAGCGCGGCGTCTCGCCGATCGCGATGACGCCCGGCGTCCGCTCGCCGCCTTCATAGACCGGCGTGTAGATGTAGGGGATCTTGCTGCGGGTGATCAGGCCGCGCAGCGCGACGCGCACTGCGCTGGTGTGCATGCCCATGATGAGATCGACGTCGTCGGATGCGATCGCCTGCTCGGCGCGATCGAGCACGTCCTCGATCGGTCCGCCGGCATCATAGACCGAGAATTCGATCTCGCGGCCGAGGATGCCGCCGCGCCGGTTGATGTCGGCGACGGCGAGTTGCGCGCTCGAGGTCGCGGCCGGTCCCCACATCCCGGGCGAACCGGTGCAGCAGACGAAGCCGCCGATCCGAAGCCGGCTGCGCGCACCGCGCGG
>NZ_LFIQ01000080.1:10558-17279 GCF_001189245.1 Bradyrhizobium pachyrhizi
CGACGTCAGGTTCCGGAACAGCAGGGATGGCGGGCATGGAAGGCCGCCATCCCTGTTGCTCGAGGTTCGGGCCATGACGTAGGGCGTCGAATGCACACCTGCTCCTGTCTGGCACCGGCAAGCCGCGCGGCGAGCGCGGCATCGCCCGGTCCATCTAGATCGTCCTGATCACATTGAAGTCGAGACCGTCGGCCTCGGCAAGATAGATCGGCATCTCGGCGCGGCCGTCGCGAATTGTGACGGTGCCGCGGGCGCCGCTGTAGACGAGGTTGTGCGCTGCGGCGGACAATGGTCCGATCGACAGCGAGCGCGCCTCGTTGGCCGCCGCCTCGAGAAAGCGCATCCCCTCATAATTGGACTGCCCGACCGAGCCGATCGGCGGCGCATGCGCCCCGAACATCGCGCGGTAGCTGGTCCGGAAGTCGTCATTGGCGCGCGAATCGATGCACCCGAAGTAGCCGGAGGCGCAGAACAGGTTTTGGGTCGAGTCCGGGCCGATGCCGAGCATCACGGTCTCGTCCATCGCGCCCGCATAGCGCAGCGTGGTCGCCGCAAGCCCGGCCTCGGCGAAGGCGCGGTTGAAGGTGATGCTGTCGGTGCCGATCAGGGTGATCAGCACGACATCGGGCCGTGCTGCGCGAATCCGCGCCAGATGCGGCTCGTGATTGTCCTCGCCGAGCGGGACGAATTCCTCGCCGACGACGTGGCCGCCGGCCTCCTTGATGTAGCGCTTCACCGCGCGATGCGACTGCCAGGGCCAGACATAATCGCTACCGATCAAATACCAGCGCTGCGCCTTCTTGACCTCGGCGAGCCAGTGGATCGCCGGCCGGCTTTCGGCGCGCGGCGTCTCGCCGATCGCCATCACGCCGGGCGTCCGCTCGCCGCCCTCATAGACCGGCGTGTAGACATAGGGGATGCGGCCGGCCGTGACCTTGCGCAGCGCGAGGCGCACCGCCGAGATATGCGAGCCCATGATCACGTCGATCTCGTCGAACGCGATCGCCCGCTCGGCGCGGCGCACCACCTCCTCGATCGGGCCGCCGGCGTCGTACATCGACAATTCGACCTCGCGGCCGCGGATGCCGCCGCGCCGGTTGATCTCGGCGACCGCGAGCATGACGCTGTTGGCGGAGATCGGCCCCCAGATCCCGGGCGCGCCGGAGAAGGTGATGAAATTGCCGATTCGAAGCTTGCTGTCGGTGCCGCCACGGCGCGACGAGCCGGGCTTGAGGGTCAAAGCAAGATCGGCCGCGCAGGACGACGGGTTTCGAAACAGCAGCGGCGGCGCGACGGGCATGCCGCCATACGCCTGGAAAGAGACCGTCGAGAGCACGCCAACTCCTGTCTGGGAAGCAGTACGCAACGCAGCCAGCGGGCGGTCGCGGCATCCGCCCCTTGGTTGGGGGAATATCCTAGGTGAAAATATTGAATATTCAACAATTGAAGTGCATATAGAAACGGCATGAGTTGCCGGACATTCATTCACCGGGTCAGGAACCAGGTCTCACGCCGTGGCTAAACCGCCGAAAGAAAATTCCCCGATCACCGAACATCTCGCCTACCTGCTGGCGCAAGCCAACCGGGAGATCAACCGGCAGTTGGAGACGCGGCTCGCCAAGGAAGGCGTGCCGGTCGAGCAGTGGCGCATCCTGAAAGTGCTGTCCGACGGCAACGGCCACTCGATGGGCGAGCTTGCGGATGCTGTGCTGCTCAACCATCCGACGCTGACCAAGATGATCGACCGCATGGTGTCGGATGCCCTGGTCTATCGCGTCCAGGATCCCAAGGATCGCCGCAAGGTGCTGATGTTCGTCTCCGACCGCGGCAAGGCGCTGTGCCGGCGGCTCAACTCGCTCGCGGTGAGCCAGGAGGAGCACATCGTCGAGAGCTATGGCGACAAGTCGACCACCGAGCTCAAGCGCCTGCTGGAAAGCCTGATCGGCAGCGCCAATTAAGGCCGCGCCGGCCCGGCGCGCTTCTAACGAAACCATCGAAAAAAGACCGGCAGGAAATGTCGGGATGCAGCGGTTTGGAGCGTCCTTGGGGCGCGCCCTGCGGCGCAGCCTTCGCGCTTGGCCGCGCTGGTCCACCCGATCACTCGCTAGTGAGGATTCCCGTCATGACTTCGATCACGCCGTTCCTCTGGCTCGACAACAACGTCCGCGACGCGGTCGCCTTCTACCAATCGGTGTTTCCGAACGCCAAGATCGAGACCGTCAGCGATTTCATGGCGAGCTTCGAACTCGAGGGGCAGCGGTTCCACGCGCTCAATGGCGGGCCGCAGCACAAGTTCAACGAGGCGGTGTCGTTCTTCCTGAGCGTCGAGACCCAGGAGCAGGTGGACTACTTCTGGGAGAAGCTCACCGACGGCGGCCAGGAATCGCGCTGCGGCTGGCTCAAGGACAAATTCGGCCTGTCCTGGCAGGTGATCCCGACCGCGCTCGGCCGTTATCTCAGCGCCCCCGACCGCAAGGCCGCCGACCGCGTCATGCAGGCCATGCTGAAGATGCAGAAGATCGTGATCGCCGATCTCGACAAGGCCTTCGCCGGCTGAGAGCGATGCGGCTCGACGGGCGGGCCAGTCGCCCGCCGCCTCAGCGCGTGCGACGGCTTACGCGTACCGGCCGTGGCAGTGCTTGTACTTCTTGCCTGACCCGCAGGGGCAGTCCTCGTTGCGGCCGACCTTGCCCCAGCTCGCCGGATCGTTCGGATCGCGGTCGGTGGCAATCATCCCAGGCGCCAGCGAGGCCTGGGCGTAGGTGGCCTCGGTCAGGCGCGCCTGCGCGAACTCGTCCTCGCCGGTGTTGGGGTCGAGCTTGTGCGCTTCCATCAGCGGCAGCGGCTGGGGCGGCTCCTCCGGCGGCACGATCTCGACCCGCATCAGCTGCGCGGTGACGGCCTCGCGCAGATGCGCGCTCATCTCCTGGAACAGGTTGAAGGCCTCGGTCTTGTACTCCTGCAACGGATCGCGCTGGCCATAGCCGCGCAGGCCGATCACCTGGCGCAGATGGTCGAGCATGATCAGGTGCTCGCGCCAGAGATGGTCGAGCGTCTGGAGAAGGATGGTCTTCTCGACGTAACGCATCACGTCGGGACCCCATTGCGCGACCTTCGCCGCCATGCGCTCATCGACATGGGTCTCGATGCGGGTCAGCAGCTCCTCGTCGGCGATGCCCTCTTCCTTGGCCCATTCGTCGACCGGCAGATCGACATCGAGCACGCGCTTCAGCTCGTCCTTGAGGCCGGCGGTGTCCCACTGCTCGGCATAGGCGTGCTCGGGAATGTATTTGGCGACCACGTCCTCGACGAAGGCATGGCGCATGTCGGTCACGGTCTCGACGACGCTGTCGTCCTTCATCAGGTCGACGCGCTGGTCGAAGATCACCTTGCGCTGGTCGTTCTGGACGTTGTCGAACTTCAAGAGGTTCTTGCGGATGTCGAAGTTGCGCGCCTCGACCTTCTGCTGCGCCTTCTCGAGCGCCTTGTTGATCCAGGGATGGATGATCGCCTCGCCTTCCTGCAGGCCGAGCCGCTGCAGCATGCTGTCGAGCCGGTCGGAGCCGAAGATGCGCATCAGATCGTCTTCCAGCGACAGGAAGAACTTCGAGCGGCCGGGGTCGCCCTGACGGCCGGAACGGCCGCGCAGCTGGTTGTCGATGCGGCGGGATTCGTGACGCTCGGAGCCGATGATGTAGAGGCCGCCCGGCTTCTTCACGGTCTTTGCGGGCTTGCTGCCCTTGGCCGGCTCGACCTCGAAATCCTCTTCTGCCTTCAGCACGATCTCGCGGAAGCGCTCGATGTCGGCCTTGATCTGCTCGATCTTCTTGGCCTTCTCGGCCTCATCGGTGATCCCGGCGGTCTCCTGCTGGATCCGCATCTCGAGCGAGCCGCCGAGCTTGATGTCGGTGCCGCGGCCGGCCATGTTGGTCGCGATCGTGATCGCGCCCGGCACGCCGGCTTCCGCGACGATATAGGCTTCCTGCTCGTGGAAGCGCGCGTTCAGCACCGCGAACAGCTTTGCCGGCTTGCCGGCGCGCGCCGCGGCATAGAGCTTCTCCATGCCGGATTCGGACGTGAAGTCGATCTGCTTGTAGCCGTGCTTCTTCAGGTACTCGGCCAGCACTTCCGACTTCTCGATCGAGGCCGTGCCGACCAGCACCGGCTGCAGCCGCTTGTTGGCGCGCTCGATCTCGGCAAGAATCGCGGCGTATTTCTCGTTCTGGGTGCGGTAGACCTCGTCGTCCTCGTCGAGGCGCGCCACCGGCAGGTTGGTCGGGATCTCCACGACCTCGAGCTTGTAGATGTCGAACAGTTCGTCGGCTTCGGTCAGCGCCGTGCCGGTCATGCCGGACAGCTTCTGGTACATCCGGAAATAGTTCTGGAAGGTGATCGAGGCCAGCGTCTGGTTCTCGGGCTGGACCGTGACGTGCTCCTTGGCTTCCAGCGCCTGGTGCAGGCCTTCCGAATAGCGGCGGCCCTGCATCATGCGGCCGGTGAACTCGTCGATGATGACGACCTCGTCGTCCCGGACGATGTAGTCCTTGTCACGCGTGAACAGCGTGTGCGCGCGCAGCGCCTGGTTGACGTGATGCACGACGGAGACGTTCTCGACGTCGTACAGCGAGTCGCCCTTGAGCTGGCCGGCGTCGCGCAGCAGGTTCTCCAGCTTCTCCATGCCGCCTTCGGTCAGCGTCACCGTGCGCTGCTTCTCGTCGACCTCGAAGTCGGCGACCTTGCTCAGCTGCGGCATGAAGGTGTCGATGGTGTTGTAGAAATCCGACCGGTCGTCGAGCGGGCCGGAGATGATCAGCGGCGTGCGCGCCTCGTCGATCAGGATCGAGTCCACTTCGTCGACGATCGCGTAGTAGTGCTCGCGCTGGACCATGTCCTCCAGGCGGTACTTCATGTTGTCGCGCAGATAGTCGAAGCCGTATTCGTTGTTGGTGCCGTAGGTGATGTCGCAGGCATAGGCGGCCTTGCGCTCGGCGTCGTCGAGGCCGTGTACGATCACGCCGGTGGTCAGCCCCAGGAAGGCATAGATCTGGCCCATCCAGCCGGAGTCGCGGCGGGCGAGGTAGTCGTTGACGGTGACGACGTGGACGCCCTTGCCGGCGAGCGCGTTGAGGTAGACCGCAAGCGTCGCGACCAGCGTCTTGCCTTCGCCGGTCTTCATCTCGGCGATGTCGCCCTCGTGCAGCACTATGCCGCCGATCAGCTGAACGTCGAAATGGCGCTGGCCGAGCGTCCGCTTGGCCGCCTCGCGCACGGTGGCGAAGGCCGGAACCAGGATGTCGTCCAGCGTCTTGCCGCCGGCGAGCTGCTGCTTGAATTCGGCGGTGCGGGCCTTGAGCTGATCGTCCGTCAGTTTGACGAGCTCGGGCTCCAGCGCGTTGATGGCATTGACGCGGGACTGATACCCCTTGACCCGACGGTCGTTGGCGGAGCCGAAAAACTTGCGGGCGAGCGCGCCGATCATGCGAAATTCCTGTTCTTCGGTCTCGAGTTCGGTCTTCGTTCAGTGTCGGAATTCAACTTGGAATTCAGTCTTGGATTACAGCCTGAGATGGTCCGCCGGATCGCCTATCAACTCACCGTGACGCGCTGCGGTTCGAGCCCCGGCCCGGGGGCTCCTCCGCCAATTGAGTGGGAAACAGGCCATCCTGGGTTCAACGGCGAAAAACGCAGCAAAATAAGCGCTCTCGCCGCTGACGCGGTTGGCCAGAGATATGGCCCGGTCGGGGGGTTGTCAACGCTGGCAAGATGTCAAGGAATTCATCATTTTGACAAGACTTTCGCGTTGCCAATGTAACACGATTGGGCGAGTGTCCGCCCCGCTCGAGCTTCCCCCCTTTGAGACAAGGATTTTGCATGACCACCTCGCCCCCGGAAACCAAAACCGGCCTGCGCCTCGGCCTCGCCACCCTGGCCGCGACGGGCTGTCTTGTCGCAGTGCTGGCTGCCGGCCTCCCGGTCCGGGCCGCGGAATCCGATCCGGTGCTGGCGAAGGTCAACGGTTCGGAGATCCACGCCAGCGACGTGGCGCTCGCCGAGGAGGAACTCGGCCCGAGCCTGCAGCAGATGGACCCCTCGACCCGCAAGGACAACGTGCTGTCGTTCCTGATCGACATGAAGATCGTGTCCAAGGCCGCCGAGGACAAGAAGATCGAGAACAATGACGACTTCAAGAAGCGGCTCGCCTTCACCCGCAACCGCCTGTTGATGGACAGCCTGCTTGCCAGCGAGGGCAAGGCCGCGACCACCGACGACGCCATGAAGAAGGTCTATGAGGAGGCCGCCAAGCAGATCACCGGCGAGCAGGAGGTGCGCGCCCGCCACATCCTGGTCGAGACCGAGGACGAGGCCAAGGCGATCAAGGCCGAGCTCGACAAGGGCGCCGACTTCGGCGAGCTCGCCAAGAAGAAGTCCAAGGACCCCGGCGCCTCCGACGGCGGCGACCTCGGCTTCTTCACCAAGGAGCAGATGGTGCCGGAATTCTCCGCGGTCGCCTTCTCGCTCGAGCCGGGCAAGATCTCCGATCCGGTCAAGTCGCAGTTCGGCTGGCACATCATCAAGGTCGAGGAAAAGCGCAACCGCAAGGCGCCCGACTTCGAGCAGGTGAAGGCCCAGATCGAGACCTATGTGACCCGCAAGGCGCAGGCCGACTATGTCGCCAAGCTGCGCGAGGCCGCCAAGGTCGAGCGCATGGACAAGCCGGCCG
>NZ_LFIQ01000080.1:17289-17551 GCF_001189245.1 Bradyrhizobium pachyrhizi
CGCCGGCCGATGCCGCCAAGGACGCGCCGAAGCCCGCCGACAACAAGATGGCGCCGGCGAAGAAGTAAGCTTCGCGACGTCAATAGCTTCAATGCGCGATGGCCGGGCTCGTCCCGGCCATTTTCTTTTTGGAACGCCTTCGGTTGATCGCGTCGTCCCGGCGCAGGCCGGGACCCATACGCCGCAGCGAAGCTTGTCTTGCCGCGGCGGCCGTTTCTTAAACAATTGATGACGGTGGTGATGGGTCCCTGTGTCTTGGAAG
>NZ_LFIQ01000001.1 GCF_001189245.1 Bradyrhizobium pachyrhizi
TTCGGTTGGCTGGCGCGGAACCTAAAGGTCAGGCCGAAGCCCAGTTAACGCGTTTTGGCGTGCGAGAGCAAATGTCCTTTAGGGATTTTGTGAATGTCTTACCTGCGTGCGAATCGTATGCCCCCAAAAGCCCTCGATGCACAGTCGCCGCGTTGGATGTGCATGCGTCAATGATCAGCCGCTGGCGCGCTGGCCTTGGAAAGCCTTTGTACAGTTTCAGTTTGCAGAACTTGCCGGTCGAGATTCGCGGCACCATGTGGATTGTTCGACCAATTGTCACTTCACAAACCTATGTCCAACAGTGAGACGAGGATGAAATTTTCGAATGTAGAGGGGGAGGTTAGGCATCTCGCTTTTGCGTCGGTTCGATCGACTGGTCCGTCGATCGACTTGCGTACCGGACGCGACGAGCAGCTCGGCGATCGTTCCGTCGTGTGGAGCGTACAACATGGTGATCTTTGACGACGTTGATGGTCGAGACTGCACCGGGTATAGGCGCGACAATATGGGCCGAGTTACCGCTCTCCGCGTTCGGGCGCGTCTTAACACTGGCAGCCGCCGCGCGGTCAGGAGCGATGATGACGCAGGGCTGGCCGTTCAATTCAAAGAAAATCTCGACCTGCCCGTCCTCGCGCGCCTCGCCCACCGCCGTCAGCTGCACGACGAGCATTTTGCCCCGTTCAATTTCCAACGTCACTTCGTCACCGATCTTCATGCCATAGAACACGGGCGTTGGCAGCACGGAGACTGGCCCGTACTTGCGCTGCAGCGCCACGAACTCGGTAAAAATTTTTGGGTACATCAGATACGCGGAGAACTCGGCTTCATCGATTGCACGACCGCACGACTTCTCGGCTTCCTCGCGATGTGCGGCGAGATCCGCATCTGGGAGGAGCGATCCTGGGCGAGCTGTGATCGGCGTCGCGCCCTTCAAGGCCTTCATTACGTGACCCCGGGGCCTGTAGGGCAGCGACGAGGCGCATCGCTGGCGCTGTCGCCAGGCTACAACCTTCGATTCCGAAGGACTCTGGCCACCGCGCAGACCGATTTCGGGTCCTGGCGCTCGGGTGCCTCCTAGTAAGAGCATCTCTCGTAGTTCCAGAGTCGGCAGGAACGCTCCGAAAGGCAGAATTGTTGTTTGTTGGAGGACATTATGATTCGCACGTCCAGACCCGTGCCAACCGAAAGCAGCCTTCGGTCCCGATGCGAAATCGGCTTGCGAGTCAGGCTCGGCGCGAGCTTCGTGCTGGCACTTAGCCTCGCACATTCTAGAAAATTCGATCTGAGGATTAAAAGGCCTCCGACGGGCATGTCGGAGGCCTTTTTTGAGGTCGAGGATAGTCTGGAGCCGCTCCCTTTACTACTTCTGCTGGCTCGTCAGAAGTTACGCTGAACGAGAAGCTGCAACGAGAGGCTGTTTTGGTCCTTCAGTTGATACACAGCAGCCGGCTTTCCGATACCCGATTGCAGCGGCAGCGCAACCGTGCTTCCACCCGCGTACCTTTGGTCCAGCATGCTGTAATCGAGTTCGGCCACGAAGGTTAGGTTTCTGACCGGGGTCCACGAGGTTTTTGTACCGACAACGACATAGTTGAAGTCGGGGTTACAGCCGGCAATCCCACTCGAAAGCGCGAGGCCCGTAACGAACGCATTGCAGATGTAGCTCTTGGCCGCGCCATTGTAGCGCACTGCGCCAAAACCACCGAAGACACTGCTAGCCCAGTGCGGATCCCAGTTGTGGTTGTAGGCGCCGTTGAAGCCGTATGTCGTGGTCAACTCCTGGCCAGCGCCCGCAACGAAAACCGAATCCGAAAGACCAGCAAGCCCGACGCTCTGGTAAGCACCTGCCAAACTCGTACTACTGTACCTCGCGTACGTGGCCGACATATAATCGTTGAAAGTATAACGGCTTGCACCATTCGCGTACACGCCCGTGATGTTGATCGAGTCACCGGGGCCGGTCGGGATGTTCTTGATGGATAGCGCTAGCTGACCAGCCCAGCCCCACTTGTCGTTTGGATGACCGGTTAGCTCGGTCGCACCATAGTAGGCAGCATGGTTGTCATGCGCAGCTACGGACGCTTGGAAGAGACCCCAAGCCTGGTCAACGCGAACCTTCGCGATGAGGTCTGGAGCTACCGTACCCGCGATGTTGTTACCTCCGTACGAACCAGTCGCGAGACCTGCTGCCGTTGCGGCGCTCACGTTCCAGATGTTGGATGTATCACGCTGGACTTGATCCTCGGCCGAGAACGACGCCGTGATGCCTTGACCGAAGTCAGCGGTATAGGTGAACTGGTTCACTTGGTCCCAGCCCGCGCTGCCTGGGAGCTCTCCGTAGTTTCCCGGATACTCGGCCCAGGGCGTGGAGAACTGCGAACTCGCCCTACCGAAGGTGAATCCTGCAAACTGGATAAAGGCGTTATAGAGACTGAACGCACCGCCAGCGACAGCGCCCGGGTTCGCGTTGTTCGGCGCTGAAACGCCGCCGAGCGACTGATAAACGGTCGAGCCATTTCCGAGCCCGCTGTAGCCCCCCGTCGTCCAGTTAAACAAAATCTCAAAGTAGGTCCGAACCACCCCGTACTCGGTTGCGGTGCGCGTATCGAGCGTCAGCTCTTGACGAGCGCGGGCCGTATAGTAGTTGCCGAAGCGGTTCGCTGCCCCACCGGCACCAAAGTCAGGGTTAACACCGAGACTATTGGAGTTGAATATTGTCCAAGCGCGCAGATAACCACCAAGCTTGATGCAAGTATCACTGCCCGGGACATAGTAGAATCCGGGGCCATACAGAGAGCACACCCTCACGTAGTCTATCGGCCTCGCCTTCACTGGAAGATCGGCTGCCTGCGCCCCGGCGCATGCCGACATTGCCGCAGCACCGAAGAAAAGCGGTTTCAGTTTCATCGAACACCCCCCCCCCTTGATAAACCCCCTTGCGCGGATCTACACCGCAACACTTGTTAGCAGGTCCCCAAAGCCGACATGCGTTAAAGCAGGGGCGCTCGCCGCTGAAATTCTGCACCGATCGACGGTATTTTTCTGTATTCAAGCGGATGCGAGAACGCCGATCAAGCCGGCATAACATATCGGCGCCAACCGATAATGCCTCGGTGCTGTCGCCCTTCCGTGGCTCTTGCTGGCCGCCGGAGCGCTCCTGCGATTAAGCATCATCTCCCTGGGGTTGATTGCGCCGCCTGTGTTCGCGCACGAGAGAGTGCGCCTCACAGATTGATGACTGCATCCCATCCATAATCGACAATACCAGACCCGCCGGGGCAGCGCGAGATATCCTCGCCTCATAGTTCAATCGAACACGGATTGCTTTTGTCCGCTCGTCATCAGGACGGCGACGTCTCCCGAGTAGTCGAGAAAGACGCTCAAGACCTAAGGATCATACTGCTATTTTGGCAGCAGTTCTCGCCAAGATTGGGCCTATCGTTCAGTTGCCGCAATCGCCAGATTCATAGGCACCACAACAGTCAACCTCTGCGACCCCTTCCTCTGCGACCCTTTCAAAAGTAGCCGGACGGCTCACAATTTCCCCTTGCTCGCCAGCAATCCAGCACTCGTCGGAGAGCGCCGCGCAACTAACTAGATTTTGCTGGCCTGCTCGTAAGAGCGATCCAGGGGGACTTTTGCAAAATTTCACTTAGATACCGAATCAACGCGACCGAACAGACACTCGTATTGGGAGGCCAAGCAAATTGGGAGGCCCTGCAAAAGAACGACCGTCTAGCTCTCAAGATGATCGAAGTTCGAGAAGGCCATCAAATCGTCCGCGTAAATCATCCAGAGCTTTTACGTCACGTCGACGCCAACCTTGTCCTTTGCATCACATCGTAGATTATAAGTATGGCGATACTTTTGTGAGAAAACGCGGACGTGAAAGAGGGCGCAAGACGGCGATTGCGATGGACCGGGAAAAGGGCGGGCCTGCTATTCCCCGTGGCGTCCGGACGAGGATGAGAAGCCAAGTGGCGTCTCACGCCGCGGGTACATCTTCTTGCGCTCTTTTTCGTCGCTCACTTGCACAGAACGCAAGAAATCCGCGCTTTCGATCCTCCAATCTATGGTCCTATCTGTTCGTGAGTTCCGGCTTTTGGCAGTAGATGTTTCAGAGAGAAGTGCAGTCGCAAATTATGGTGTTGGGCAAGTTGGGCGGTCCGTTCGCGAACTAGTCGCCAGCGGACACAGGGTCTTCGTTAAGCACGAGCCTGTTGCGGCTGCAGAGCCAAGGATTGCGAAGACGGCGCGGCTGCAGCATACGGGTTACAGAAGGTCTCAATTCCGAGCATAGTGTGTCGAAACTAAAGCGCGGACAGAGAACAAGAATGGGCAGAACACGCCGCGAGGTTGATAGCTTAGGAGAAATGGAGGTCCCGAGCGAGGCTCAGTATGGGGCTACGACGCTGCAAGCTTTTAATGATTTGTCGACATCTGGAATTTCGAGCCATCTTTCGCAACGAATCCACGCGCTTTTCATGGCGAAAAAAGCGGCCGTTCTGGCGAACGCCGTATTTCAGTCAGCAAAACTAACACAAATTACGACTGCGTACGACGATATTTGCACCGTTGTAACAGCTCTGCCCCGCTGATCGGAAATGAGCGTGCCTTAGATGTTGCCAAGACAAACAAAAACGCTTTCGGAAGCTCTCCAATCAGAGCTGCACTTGGCACCTGAGTTGCTCAACCAAGTTGCGATCCATCTACTCCGACGAGACCAGGAAAGCGCATCAACTGGCGTTACGAGAGATCTAACCGAGCTTCCGCCAACAAAATGAAGATCCCTCGGTGGCTTTAGTACAATGTATCCCAGTTGGGGAAGGAATTTCACAGCTTTGCCTACGGCCGGGCAGGACATGCCGGAGTCGTCGCGGCCCATCCGCACAATGGCGCCCATGTCGACAAAATCGGCACGAGGCAACGCGCCTGGTGTTTTGCCGCTCACTGTCACAGGCCGAGAGGCGGACTCTCGGGCGAGATGGCAAGCGCCGACTAGGACAGGCTGTTGACGACGTTCGCCCAATTCTTACGGCTGTCGCACTCAAGCTGCGCAAGACAGACAAAGCGCTTGCTAGTCGCAAGCTTACCCGAACCCTCGCTCATTATTCCCATGATCGAACCGTAGTCCCATGATCGAACCGTCGCAGGAGCCAAAATGACAGACCCGCCTAAGCCTCAGATGTACAGCGTCGACAGCATCGCCGGGCCGCTGCGCTATGCCACCTTCCGGCACATCTGGCTGGCTTGCTTGTTGTCCAATCTTGGCATACTGATCCAGTTCGTCGGTGCTGCTTGGGCAATGACGGAAATGACGTCGTCGGCTGATATGGTCGCGCTGGTGCTAACGGCTTTGATGCTTCCCGTCATGCTGATCTCGATGCCGGCCGGCGCGATTGCAGACATGTATGATCGCCGCATCGTGGCGCTGGTTGCGCTCTCGATCGCGTTTTGGGGCGCGACCGCACTGACCACGCTCGACTGGTTGGGCCTTGCCACGCCGAAGCTGTTGCTGGTGCTTTGCTTTGTCGTCGGCAGCGGCATCGCATTGATGGGGCCAGCCTGGCAAGCCTCTGTCAGCGAGCAGGTGCCGGCAGCGCCTCCGCCGGCGGCTGTTGCGCTCAACGGTATTAGCTACAACATAGCACGCAGCTTCGGGCCCGCGATCGGTGGCATGGTGGTTGCTTTGGCGGGCGCAGGCGTAGCCTATGCGCTCAACGCGTTGCTCTATCTGCCATTGATGTCGGCGCTGTTCCTCTGGAAACGTGCGGCGAAACCGTCGCGGCTTCCGCGCGAACAGCTGAGTCGCGCGATCATTTCGGGCATGCGGTACATCACCAACTCGCCGTCGATCAAGATCGTGCTGGCCCGCGCTATGGCAACCGGTGTGATCGGGGGCTCAATCTCGGCGCTTATGCCGCTGGTCGCGCGCGATCTCTTGCATAGTGGCGCGCAGACCTATGGACTCATGCTGGGCGCCTTTGGTCTTGGCGCGGTCCTCGGTGCACTCTGTCTCGGTGAGGTGCGGAAGCGCATGAGCGGCGAAGCCGCTGTGCGCGCTTGCACGCTCTCCTTGGGCGGCACAACTGTTGCCGTGGCGCTGAGCAGCGAGCCGGCTCTGACCGCGACCGCGCTCGTCCTGGCCGGTGCCATGTGGACGATGGTGATCACGCTGTTCAATATCGCCGTGCAGCTCTCAGCGCCGCGGTGGGTTGCGGGCCGATCGCTTGCGGCATATCAGGCGGCGTTCTCCGGCGGCACTGCCATCGGCGGTTGGGGCTGGGGTCGCCTCACCGATGCCGCTAGCGTCGAGATCGCGCTGCTCCTTTCTGCCGCGCTGATGCTGCTCTCACCCATGCTTGTGTTCTGGCTGCATATGCCGCGCATCAGTGCGGTCGAAGAGGACGCCGAGCAACTGGCCGACCCAGAGGTACGACTTCCGCTGACCCACCGCAGTGGGCCTCTAGTAGTGGAGATCGAATATCGCGTCGCGCCGGAGAATGCGCGTGCCTTCCACAATGTGATGCAGGAGGTACAACTAATCCGCCAGCGCAACGGGGGCTATGACTGGTCGATTGCGCGCGATATCGCCGATCCAGAGCTATGGACGGAGCGTTATCAATGCCCAACATGGCTCGATTATTTGCGCCAGCGCAACCGCTCGACGCAGTCGGAGCGCACGCTGGGCCAGCGAGCGGAGGCTTTCCACAGGGGCACCGACCCTGTGCGCGTGCGCCGCATGCTAGAGCGCCCGTTCGGATCGGTGCGCTGGAGGGAAGAAGTGCCTGACCGCGCCGCGAACGAAGTGCTGCGCGCTGACTGCAAGTGGGAAAGAAGGCGGTAGCAGTAGCAAGACACTGAAGCAGCGACTCCTTGCGATTCGGAGCAACGCGGGTATCAGCGGCAGCCGTCGCCACTTAGCGAGCAGACCTGCGGAGCATTGGCGTGAGGTCGTGCGCATGAACCTCATCCGGCCGGCTTTCGCAAAAAACTCTGTCCCTCTAACTTCACCACGTGGACTTAATCGAGTTTTGAACTTCCGCTCTGGCCTATATGAGGATCAAAGCATGAAGCGTAGCCGCTTTACGGAAGAGCAAATCATCGGCTGAAGAGTATGCGTAGGTCAGCTCTCATCTTCTCTTGACAACATTTGTGATGGACAAGGTTCGCGATCTCTTTGAAGGGATCGGCTTGTGTTTACCGTACGCTTGAGTCGAACGTGGCGACGCGCTGGCTGAAAGTGATCGTGGAGACGGGACGACGTCATTCTCCAAGGAGGACGACAAAGCCCGAGGAGTTCACTGGTCGCCGGCGCGGTCGTTTCCGGGATTGCCCGACGACATGGGCTGACACTGCAACAAGTGCTCGCCTGGCGCCAGCAGGCGCACCAAGTGCCGTCTTCCGCTGGCCGAAGATGGAGGATGCGATGCGCCCGTCAGCGGCGTTGGTCCATGAGGCGCGGGAAACTGTTTCGCCGACGCAAGTCGGATAGTCGTTGGCAGCGCTGCGGCGAAATGAATCAAGCGCCGCGAGGTCGTCGCAAATCCGTGGCTAATATGATCTTATCCTCGGGTGTCGAGCGATAGCCTTTCTGATGATCCCAAGACGTTGAGTCGATGCTGCCGGCTGAGCGGGAACGAACGGCTAAGCCGTATCATCAAAGAACTGCAGCGCTACCTCTTTGGCTGGGAGCCGAGACGCTCCCGGAGGAGCAGATGCTGCTCGGTCTTGAGCACGTCCAACACGTTTCTGCTTGTACGGAAGCCGGCCAGGACGAGACACTGCACACGGGACCGAGGGCAGATCGACCACGAAACGCCGCGTCTCAAATACCGGCACGTCCACCCGCCGGCTGCCGCTCACCATTCCGCTCCGAGTTCTCGACCGCCTACCGCGCGGGCAGGAACGGACCGAGCGCGGTGTCTGGAACGTACTGGTCGATCCGCGAGACGTGATCGCGGGTCAGGCCTGCGACATTCGGAGCGCCCAGCACCCCAAGCGCGCGGCGAAGGTCGGCGACGAGGTCCTCAAGGAATCCGCTGACCACATCCGCCCCGCCGCAGGCGAGCGCGCAAACGACGGGACTGCCGAGCCCGACGGCCGCCGCCCCGAGACTGAGCGCGATCGCGATATCGCTCGCGCGGCGGACTCCGCCGTCGATCAGAACAGGAATCTTGCCGCCGACAGCATGGAGGATCTCCTCGAGGACCTCGATAGTTCCGGGACCGCCGTCGAGGTGGCGGCCGCCGTGGTTCGATACGATGATCCCGTCCACGCCAGCATCGACGGCACGGCGCGCATCCGGAGGCGACGTGATGCCTTTCAGCAGAAGGGGGACATGGACGATCGATTTGAGCCACTCGACGTTCTTCCAGCTCAGGGACACGTCGTCATCCGCGTCATGCCCGCGGTCGCGAACGCGCGACTGCCATTCCGAGCTCCCATACCGTTTGAGATTGGCGACCCCGTCCTCGACTGGCAAGCGATAGCCTGTCCGGACGATCCTCCGTCTCGCCACCTCCCCCACGTCGACCGACAGCACGACAGCCTTGTACCCCGCCCTTTCTCCCCGCTCGACGAGGTCGGCCATGATCTCACGGTCGGGCCGCCAGAAAATCTGCTGCCAGCGCGCGGGCGCTGCCGCCGCGGCGACCTCTTCCAGCGTGACACTCGACATGTCGCTGAGTATAAATCCTACGCCGGCCGCCGCGGCTCCACGGGCTATGCCGCTCTCGCTCTCCGGATGCACCATATTGATCACCCCCGTCGGACTGGTGAAGATGGGGGCATCGAGCTTGGTCCCGAGTATGTTGACGCTCGTGTCGACCTCAGCGACATCGACGAGCACGCGAGGGAGCAGACGGTAGCGACCGAACCCGGCGCGGTTCGCTGCTAGAGTCCGCTCCTCGCCGGCCCCGCCGATGACGTGCGCGAACACGCCTGAGGGTAGCAGCTCTCGGGCGCGTTGGCAAAGATCGTCCGCGGTGTGCCCGCCCGGGATGTAGGTCCAATCGGCGTTCACGACGTGCACCTTCCCGCTACCTTCTTCGAGCACTCGGTATAAACCCCTCCCCGGTCCAGCACTGTGAGATTCTTCTTGGCTTTGCCCTCTCGCACGAACGGCAAGCACAAGCAACCGCCGGCGACGCCGAGCGACGCTGCTCGTTGGAAGAATTCCTCGCGTTTGCGATTCATATCCGCTCCTTTCGTTGTGGCGCTCATGCCTTCAGGCGCTCACTTCCTGCTGAAGTTCGTGAGGCAGGCTATCTTCAGTATATATAGTGGGTCGTCGCGAAAAACCGCGCAAATCGGCTCGGGATCGGTGAAATGCTGCAAAGACGACTGCATTTTCTACGGACTGGGACCCCTGCTCTGACTCCGAGCTGCCGACGGGGGCTGCAGCGATGCGGCCGGGACTCAATCATCATTATCTTTCGTCATCGCCCCGTTACGAAGACGAAGTCAAGGGCCAGGAGCAGCAATCCGCGACGCGCGTCGCATGGGACCTAGCTCATGGAGCACGCCGCGCGTGGCAGATGGGTCTTTTCGTTGCTCCCGCCTCATACGGAATGGATCAGCAAGGGGAAGCGGGGTTTCCGGCTGAACTCGCCTTGCGCACGTGCGCGATGGAAGACCAGCACCGCTTCATCTCGCAGTATCACCGATGACGCGATCGCGGTGCAATTCGTAGGACACCAAACGGCGCTTCGCAGCGTCAACGCGCCGGAATCGCACTGTTCGGACGTGCCCGGCCATGGGATCGTGACCTCCAACCGCTTGCGCCGAAGACATTGTGATAGGCAACGCGAGGCTGGCATCTGGCTGGTGCCGATATTGGCACGCGTGCTCAATGCTCAATGGTACGCCACGTGCGCGATCGCTGGCACCGACTGGGGTCGGCACATGGCGCAGCCTGCGCTGAACCGACTCCTCAAGGCCTCGCAACACCGAAGCCGTCACGCACTTTCCGGAACAACCGAGCCATCCACGCAAATGGCACGTGAGCTCCTCGGCCATGCGTTCGATGCTGATGTCCTGCATCCAGCTCGTCAGTTCGCGAACTCGCCTCCTCAACCTCCGCATCGCTTGCGGGGCAATGCGTCGCAGCCGCTACGTTCGCCGCGAACTTTCTCATGAGGAGCGCCGCGGCCGGACCCGCGCTCGCGCGAGCGGCGAGGGCGAACACGCCGGAAAAGTCAAATCGCGCTTGTATGTCGAGCGCACTCACCCGGGCATCCGGCGATGCACCTTCGACCTGAATCCTCACTTCCGCTTCCGCGCTAATTACGCCGGCGGCATCGCCCCCCTTGGCCCGGATGATCGCGGTGCGGTCGACTCCGGTCTCTATGCTCGCAATTCCGGTGAAGGTGACGCTGAAGTCACCGGCGCTTGCGATGATCGACGCATTGTAGCTGCCATCCCCAAAAGCATCGCCCACCCGGACTCCGGGAATGCACGGGAGGATCGAGGGCAGATCGGTCGCGAAACGCCACGCCTCCTCGGGAGATGCGGGCACGTCCACCCGCCGGCTGGCCTTCACCTTTCCGACCTTTCCGCAATCACGTCACAGGACATATTGGGCCACACGGGCCTGATCTCGCCGAGGATTGCCAACTCGGCAAGACCCAGCGCGGCTGCTTCATGGAGGAGTTGCCTGCGTTTGCTATCCATATCTTTCTCCTTTGCTTGCGGCGCTGCGGCATTGGCGCTCGCATCACGTAGCAGTTTGTAGGGCGATGACCTCGAGGAATCTGACAAAGCCAAAATAGAGTCGGCTGGCGCGAAAAACAGGCGTAAATCGGCTCGGGATCGATGAAACGCTGCAAAGATAAGAGCCCTTCTACAGATTGGGACCTGCTCTGAGTCCAGCCGGGAGATAGCGGCAGCACGTCAACCCGACGATCGCACTTGGGACGCGCAGGAGCCACGTCATCTTCGCAGGATCACTCCAATAGTGGACCGATTTGCCATCTTTGGTTACGGTCACGAGTTTAGCATTTGTAATGCCAGCGGCCTCTCTGTTCATAACGAGGTTACAGACCAATGCTGTCCAAGACACCATCGACGGCGCCGCGTAACCTGCTCGACGCGGGTTCTAGGGCGGTAGAGGACGTTGTCCAGGTTCGAGCCCCCTTGCATGGACGAAATGCTGTCCAACACGACGCGAAAGGTGAAGTCGGCCTCCGGTGATTTCCTACCGATCGAGTGACGCCGCCGGTTCGTCGATCTAGGCCCGCAGTTCGCGTTGGGTGAACAGGTTCATGCGCAGCGGCATTAGCCAAGCCCCAACCGAAGCGCGAACGCAGCTGCAGGTAGCGAAGCAGCAGCACAATTTAAGGATGGATTGGGTCAGGCAGTGACCGGGTATCGCCAGTACTGGCGCCCCCTCCCATTCCGACGACAACATCGCGGCCAAATCGACCGCGATGTGATGCGATGTTCGTCATCGAGCGCGCCTGCTCCCCCAGCAACGAACTCTGCCAGCTTGGAAGGCGCCTCCCGCGTCCAATGACGACACAACTCAGGTCTTCGCCAACGTCGCACGAAACTGTTGTACGTGCTCCGGCAGTAGATAGCGGTAAGGCCCGGCCTGTGCACCGGCCGGCATTACCTTCAATACGACGAGCGTCAGGTCCGAACCAGATATCGCCTCCGGCAACCCTCGTTCGAGCTCGTCGAGATCGTCGAACGTGAACACGCGACGGAAACCGCAACCACGCGCGATCATCGCGAAGTCAATACAGTCAGCGCTTGGGAACGGCTGGTCGGCAGTAATTTCATACTCAAAGTTTTGGCAGACGAAGTGGACGAGATTTCGAGGGCGCCAATCGGCCTCGGTCGCAAGGCTGCCAAGGTTCATGGCCAAGGAGCCATCTCCGTCCAACACCCATACCTTCCGATCCGGACGCCCCATCGCGACACCGACCGCGAGAGAGCACGCTTTGCTCATGCAGGGAAGGCCGACGAGATCGAAGTCTGCCCGTTTAGAGACTAATGGCCACACCCGGTCGGCGGTCTCGTGTGAAATTACGATCTGATCCGTGCGATGGGAACTGAGACAACGCAGGCTTTGAAGGTAATCCATCCGCGCTTTACTGGCAGAGACTCGGGATGCAACAGGTTGCACTCCTGAAAGGCTGGCCGGCCCATCAAACACCTCTTCAGAGTGGTCGGCACGAAGGCGTATGCCAGCATCTATACCCGCGGGACCTACGCCCGGCAGTAGCACAGCAGCTGGACCGCGCCTCTCCTGCGCTCGCTTGAACGCACGACCGATCGCGCTAACGCTCGTCGCGCTGTCCACGATCTCGTACGGGATATCCAATGCACGAAGAACTGGCTCAGTGAAGCGCCCCCTCACGTTAGGATTACCGCCGCCGCCCCAACCTCGATACCCGATCAGCATCACAAGGGGGAGACACAGTTGGATCCCGAGCCGGGTGGAGTCGCCGGATTCAAAGAAGCCGGAATTCTGCATCATCACAACGGGATTTTTACCCGCCGCCATCAGACCCGCCGCGATCGGGATATTCTCGCCTTCCCGACACGTATGCACTAACTTGATCGGTGTTTTACCTAGAGCCAAAGCCTCGTGGACACGGACGGTCCAGTTATCGGCCAGCGAGACCACGTGCGTGACACCCGCTTGTTCGAGCGCATCGACAATCTGCCACGCCGTAGGTGCTTGGGGTTCCTCGTAAAACTCTTTGGAGCTGCCCGCCAAATTGGCCAGACCGGACCCGTTTTCTTTCATGTCTGATTCTCTCGTTGCGGCGCCCATAGACTCAGACGCTCAATTCTTGTTGAACCATGGGAGTTGGATTTCACTATATTGGGAGGGCAATGAGGAAAGACCGCAAAAATCGGCTCCGGGACGGTGAAACGCTGCAAAGACGAAGCGCGGTTTCTACGAATGGGACCTGCTCTGATTTGAGCCGCCCAAGCGGTTACCTAGTCAACATGCCCATATGATCATCGCTGCGGCTGATGCCGCCGCGATTCGGTCACCATCATTCACGTTTGCTGCACCAGTTGCTGAGGCAAAGCGTGCAGCACTGCCAGCGACTGCCGAATGCACAGCCAACATGCCGCCTTGAGCTCAGAATCCTGCTATAATATCTCCTGTCGGGACGGCCGTCGGGCGGGTACCCGACAAGATCTGGGTCATAGGCTCCCGTCCACGGCCAATCAGCGGTACGGGCATTGACAATCAGCGACACCTATATCGACAAGCAGACTGTCGCCGACGAGGTTGGCCGCAAGGTGCGACTGCCAATCAAGCCGGCAAATCATGCTGCTCAATCGCCTCGGACCTATGCGGTGGTCTCGTCGCCGGTCAAAACAGCGGCGCCGCGATGAAAGCGCCAGGCGATTGCCGTAAGCTAGTCACACGATCTCGCGGTGCACTTGCGCTCAATAGCCGCGTCGC
>NZ_LFIQ01000010.1 GCF_001189245.1 Bradyrhizobium pachyrhizi
AGACAAGACGGCGCCCGTCGGATGCGTACCATGAACGCTCATCAAACCAAGGATCACCTCCGTCATCCAATGACCGGGCGGCATTGGAGATCTCTTTGTGAGGCACCGAATAAGATGTCTCGACACGTGCACAGTCCTTACGTCGACAGTATTCTTCCCGCAGATCGGCTTGCTCTGTATCCCTGTGAAGAGCTCTGAGCTCTCAAGCTAACGGCTTCCCTACAGCGTCTTCAAATACTCGAGAAGCGCGCGCCGGTCCGTATCGCTCAGTTCCGGACCGATGACCCCAGGCGGCAGCCTCCTGATATCAGTTTCGTTGCCCTCAAACGAATGCCCGCGATTGCTGTTGCCAAGCAACGAAACATTGAAGTCCGTCAGGCCGGCCGCGCCGGCGTCGTTCGCTCGCGCTTTCGTAACAAGCCCGACATTGACAGGATCAAACTTGCGGCTACCAACGCAGAAAGAGCTTGGCCGCCGGCCCTGCGGCAATAGCATGTCCTTCAGCGTCGGCACGGACCCATTGTGCAGATATGGGGCCGTTGCCCAAACACCGTCCAGCGGGCGCGCTCGGTATTGAGGTTCAAGGGCAAGGACATCTTTATCCTTGCCGTTACGGCTGACCCGCGCTCCAAGGTATACCCGTGGGTTTTGGCAGTTCTTCCTCGGCCCCCACATCTGCTGCTTGGCTTGTTCGGAAGAGTTGTTGGCGACGTTCCATTGATCGATCGTCTTGCCCACCACGTCCATCAGGGCTAGCACAAAAAGCGGGTCGGCCGCCCGATCGGCCGAAAGGCCGCAGCCCCAGGCTTTATTCAGGTCATCGATCGGATTGAGGCCGAGTGCTTCGGGTAGGTGAACGCGCCGCGTCGTCAGGACGTTGGATTGTTGATGGTCAGTGCCGATGACATTCACCGGTAGCTGAGCGACGTTGAAGTAGCGGCGTCCGCCGATCTCCACCCAATTCTTCTCGCCCTTGGCCGATCGATCCGGGTTCTCCGGCTTCCAGAAGGAATCTTCCGGCCACTTTGCGTCGAACGCGGGATCATTGACCGGTCCTCGGTGGCATTCAAAACAATGCGAGCGATAAAGATCCCGACCTTTCTCAACGAGTGTTTCGTCAATAGACCAGGCGGGATCGCCTTTGAACCTGTCCTGTGCGTCCTTCCATCGTGGCGCGACAAGCCCGTTGAATTTCCTGCCGCTCGCCTCCGCGGATGAGAAGGGATCGGTCCCGCGCAAAAGCTCCTCGAAGCGCGCAATGTCCGACAGATGGATAGATGATTCAAAAAGCGGCCGGCCCGGTGCGGGTGCCCGCATATTGATTTTCGCGCTGACGCCGAGCGCTTCGCCAGAATTGCGAACAAGCTCGTTGAGGACAGAGGCGTCGTACTGCGCCCACAGGAAGTACGGCGTGTCCCAGATCGGCGGAAAGCTCACCGGAGCATCGTTACGCGCGAAGTTGCCCTTGAGAAGCGGATCGGAGAGCTCTCCGGTCACAGGATCAAGAAAACTGGTATAGAAGACCTGGTTGCCGATCCTGTTCAAGGCATCCAGTCGGCCGAACCCCTCATCGAGATCCGCAACACCTTGACCCGCCAAAAGGCCATCGCTTGCAGTCTTTTGAGCCTTGATCTTCTGGAGTGCCAGCTCCAGATCACTTCGCAGCTTCTTGCGGTCGATGCGACCTTCAATGCTTTCCAGCCGGTTGGCGAAGCGTTCAAACCGCCACGGCAGGATCAGCGTGTAGCCAATCGATAGTCCAATGACCCGTTCCACCTCACCGAGATTGACCATCGCTGGTCCACCATCGAAGCGAATGCTGACGTTCTTGTACTCGAGATGACCGGTATGACAGGCGGCGCAGGTTAATCCGATCTGATCTTCGTAGAAGGCTCCCGTTGCCGGATCGATGCCCCCTTTCAGAATTGCGAAACCTACCGGCAAGGGTTGTCGGGCATGCTCGCCGTCCAAGTGGAGCCTGTCCCCTTCGCATCCTCGCGGTAGCCGTATGCAGGTGAGCTCGCATCAAAGTCCTTTGAGCTTGGACTTGGGATGAAGCCAAGGCGTCGCAGATACTCATTGTCGGTCAAGCTCGTGTAATGGATCGATAGCTCGGGACGCTCGAGAGCCAGGAACCAGCGATAGGGCACGGGAATGGTCGCCGTGCCCTGGGAGGTGTGGTGAAACCAATAACGCTGCCGTGAACTCCAGTTCTGGGGCAGCCAATACGCGCTATCAATCTTCGACGGCGCCGGCAGCGTCGCTGGCAGCAGCTGGGCAACCAGATTTGCGTCATTCTTGACCTTGAGCGCCGTATCGCGAAGCCTCTCCGGTACAAAGTACGCCATGCCGGCGACCAGTACCGCCACCACGAATACGATCGCGACCAAGAGACCGATGGCGTGCGGCAACCGCCTCAGCCGGCCACCTACCCAAGACCTGAACGAACGTGCCCCCATGGCAATCCTCCCTCATTTCAAATAGCGCGCGTCGCTCTGCGAGCGCGCCGGACAATGACCGTCCTTACTTGTTCAGCAATTGGCTATTGATGAAGGAGACGACGTCGGCGGTCTCCGCTGCTGCGCGTCGGGTGATGGTCGCGGCCGCAGGACCACCATGCAAGAACGAGGGAAACCAACCGAAATTACGAACATTCCAGTCTTCTTTCGGGAGAACCGCCCGGTTCACACCGGATACCGCGAAACCTTGCATTTTCCTTTTGAGCGGCTGCGCGGTCTCGGTATGACAGCTCACGCAATCCGTATTGAAGAAATGGCTCTTCTTCGTATCCGCAACGACGTTGACGATCTCGAGCACGCGGCTATTGGGAACGTTGCCATCGATGAAATCGGCTGTGGAGACGCCCTTACGGTTGGAAATCGGCAAAGGAGGATTCTGCAGCGCCGCGTGGCGGCAGGTCACTAGATTCTGATTATTCGTGACCGGCCGCGGGACGACATGCGTGTCGCCGACGATGCTGAACATCTGCGCAGCATGCAGGCCATCAAGGGTCGGGCCCGGCACTGGTATCAGCCCGGCCTGCGGCACCCTTAGCATCGAAACGAACACCCAGGGTTCGGGCGGCGAAATGCCCATGACAGCCATGGTGTTGAGGCGCTGCGGCGAGAGATGCTTCTCCAGCATGGCTTTGACCGCATCACGAAACGGCTTTGCAGATGAACCGACCAGCCCGGGGTGCACGTTCATGTCGCCGACAGTCGAGATCTTGACATTGCCGAACTTTCCGGCCGCAAGTTGATCGCGCAGAGCCGCAACGTCCCGAATGATCGCCTTGAAAGTTGCGTCGTCAGGCTTGAAGCGAGGGAATGGCGCACAGCCCTCGAGCGGTGGATCGGGATCGAGATTGAAGCTGAAGATCAGGTGGCCGGCAGTGTCATGGACCTTGAATCCGTCCGGGCCATTGGTCACGGGTTGGATGATCAGCCGGATTTGCGGCTGCCGTCCAAACTGGGCGATGACATCAGGGGATAGGCCCGGTGCTCCCGGATCGATCCGAATGCCCGCAACGAACCAGGCATCGATCTTTTTGACGGCATCCGGCAGATGGATGTGGCGCGCGCCGGAGTCCGGCACGCCTTCGCGTTCGGGATTTTCGGCGTTTGCGATAAAGCGCGCGAAATCCTCATCGGACAACAACCGGTGCGCGGCCCCAGCCGGACCGGCAAGGTCGGAAACCGCAATCAAATTGACGAGGTCTGCAGGCGCCTTGGGGGAAGGAAACAGGATGGACACGTCGTTGGCCGAAAGTGGCTTCGATGGCGGCTGGGCCTCTGCTGTTGCTGGTCCCAAAGCACCGGCGAAGATCAGCCCCGCTGCGAACAGATTTGTAAGCACCCACCCAAGCATCGAGCGGCGGATTTCACCTTTCGCCATCGTCGGCAATTCCCTTCTAAGATTGAAAACTCGAGGTCCGATTGAGAGACAGCCGTCTTCAGCGACATAAGCTGGCGTATTTTGGTGGGCAGCCGCGTTGAGGACGTTCACTCGAAAGACGTTCACTCGCTGCCGTAAAACTTGCTTTGCAATGTCTTGAGTTGAGTAGGATGCAAAGCCTCATCTATGCAGTTGAAAAACATCTGGCTTCTTGCATTGACACGCTCCCGATCAAGGGGGCCATGCTCCATGTCTGTTTGCAGCCCGCGCACGGCGATCCAGTCGTTCGACGGATCCTTGAGCAGCTCAAACAATGTTCCATTCTGATAGGGGTGAAGCCGAAAATGAGCGAAGGCCACCTTGGCTGAGATCTTCGCATCACGCAGTGCGTCGGGGAGCGCGAGGAGATCAAGCGCTTCTAGATCGCCGATATCTTGTATTTGGCTCTGTGCTTCCTGATATTGCTCCCGCCCCACCGGTTGATACATGCCTCGTGGGCGAAACAGCCAACCATCGTCCGTCCCCGTCTGGTTTCCGAACGGGTTGCCCTCGTAACCAAAGACAAAATTCGCCAATTCCTTGGGATGATTGAGCAATGTCTCGATCGCAATAGGCGGCTTATTCGCCGCCACCAGATCAGCGTTGTTTTTGGCGATGCGGTCGCGCCATTTGCGCGGCAATTGCGAGACCGCGCTGTAAGAGAAATTCTCGCTGCTGCGGGTAAAATCAGCGCTGTCGTAGGAGATTGCTCCCAGTATATAGGCAAGGATCCGCGGCTCGGTTTCTGCGACGCGATCCCATTCCTGCAACAATGCCTTGACCTGCTCGGCCTGAAAATACGCCATATAACTCTTCCGATATGGCGGCAGGGGCGCCGGAGCCGGCGAATGGTCTTTGATCGATGCCGCGAGCTGGTGCTCGTATGCGGCAACTTGGTCGCGGTACTTCTGATAGCCGCGCTCCTGCAACCACTTCCTCTCGTAACAGGCAAGTAGCGGCTGCGGCTTGATCTTTGGAGCGGGCCTGTACTCTTTGCTCAATTCATCGGCGTAAGCAGCTTGGGCGAGCTTAGCATCTCTGAGCGCTTCAAAGGCGGATGCGACGGATCCGTTCAAGAGATGAAACAATTTCACCTGCAGGCAATCAGCGTTGCTCTGCTTGGTCCGGGATTGATCGAAATCATCCCTTGGCACGCAATCCCAAAAGCGACCGCTGCTCAGCGAGATGATATCGTCGGTTTGCTGAGATAGGGTCCAACCAAGCGGCAGGCTGTAAAACAAGCCGGTTATTTCGGTGCGGCCGAATGTCGGAAAGCGCTGTACACTCGCAGCTAGGTCATTTTCCTGCGCGCGATCGATCGTGGTTGCGTGATTGAGTGCGACATAGGTCCGCGAGGTACGCGTGCTCAGCAGCGCGCGCACCGGCTCCATGAGCTCACCGAACATGAAGGACCCATGATCTTCGAACTGGCCGCTCACCAGCGACAAAAGATAGATCCGGAACTTTGGCGCATCGGAGGTGCCCTTGATGCTGTTGAGCCGCTCGATCAGATCGAGAGCAGTCTCGATTCCGGAGTTCTCGACATATCCGCCGTCCACCAGGCGTGCCTGTCGATTGGCGGTAATAAAGTCGTTCTTTAACGGAACCGTCGCCGCCGGCGTCACCCATGGAAAGCGCGCGCTGGTAAACGCCGCCGCGCTGAGCGGAATATGGAGGGAGCGGCTTGTGACGGTTTGATCGGGTCCAGTGCCGGCGCGATCAAGCGTTGCGAGAATGCACAGGTCTTTGTCTTTCGCGTGCAGCGGGTCGATATCGAAGGGGGAGATCACAACGCGCTTGCCGCTTCCGGCATCCGTCGTATTCAACAGCAGCGCGGGCATATTGTTGTCTGGCGCCCAATGTGACTGAAAATCGGCCTTCAGCAGGTTGGACTGTGCGCCGGCCCCCTTCTGGTTCCTGAGCGTTCGGTCTGTCGCATTTTCCAGCGTGTATTCCAGAAAGCGCGCGCGGTCGAAACTTGGAATCGCGAACGGAGAGAACAGCTGGGTGAAGTCGGTAAAAAGAAAGCCGGCGACCAACGGCGAGAGAAAATCCGTTTCCAACACGCTTGCTACGCGCTGTTCTACCGGCCCGGAAGCATCGATGTCCTCGGCGCGACCGACGCCGGCGAGGAAGTCTGCGATCTTGGGGCATGTCTTTGCGTCGGGAGCAATCGCATCAAGTGGCGCATTGTCGGCATGAAGCGCAGCCGCGAAAATTGCCGAGCCGACGCTTCCCCCAGAGACACCGCTGATCGCAAACAGATGCTGCCGAAACGCCGGACAGAGATCTTGCATTCTGGCAAGAAAGCGGGCCGCGTTGTTGGCCGCATAGATGCCACCGCCCTGGGCCGCCACAATGAACACGGGATATTCGCCAAGCCTCTTGGCCTCGGCGACCCGCGGTTTTTGCACAATCCATTCGCGAAATGCTTCGACCGCAGAGATGCGAGGTTTGTCTTCCGGCTGGCCGGCTGCAATATCGACTGTGCGCAGGCCGTGATCGTCACTTCCAAATAGGGACGCAACCAGGAATAGGCCACCGAACACAACCGGTATAAACGGGAAATTGAGCCTGATTGTCAGCAGCGCAAAGTGGGTGGAGAGAGCAACCACGCACATCGTAAAAAGAGCGATCACGCCAAACGAGCCGACGAATTGCGCAAGCCTATCGGGAAGCAGAAGGAAGCCAGCCGTCAATAGCGCGATGCCGGCGATCGTGAGCGCAAGAAATCTATAGCGGATGAAATAGGCATTGTTCGCCCTGCTCGCGAGCTCGGTGGCCCGATCTCTTGCTCCCATCCGCCAGGCAAATACGACAAATGCGGCTAGCAGAATCAACATGGCAAGGGCCAGGATGAGCAGTAGGTTGCGCTCGAAGGCAAGCGCCTGAGCCTGGATGCGGAAGATGCTTCCGACTTCCTCGACCTCACCGATCTTTTGAGCCGGCCGCGAGTCGAGTTGACCTGCGGTCGCAGCCAGTATGGGCAATGCGCCGAGGATTACGGGCGCAAGTCTTATATACAGGGCCAACCGGCCTGTCGCGCGCGGCATGCGAGCTATTGTTGCAGCGGTGAGCTGAAACGCAGCCGCCCAAATCGTTATCGCAATCACGCCAATGGCGATGAACTCTTTGACAGTTGTCCAGCCAATGTCGTCGGCGCCGATTCGGTAGAGCTCCTGAATCTGATCTGGTAGGTAGAGCAGAACGGAAATGGCGACCGAGAGAACGATGATCCATCGCAGATTGCGCAATAATGTGAACAATTGCTCGCGCACAGTCATCGCTCGTTCCCTAATACTGTCTACAGAAGATAGTCCTGAGCAAATATTGGCTTTAATCCCAAACACACGGCCGAACTCTCACCGAACGCGAACGCTTAAAGAGAGCTCGCCGCGCGCAATGCAAAAATAGATCCGCTATCGGAAAGCGGGTTTAACGCCATAAACTTAAC
This sequence comes from Bradyrhizobium pachyrhizi, assembly GCF_001189245.1. GTDB lineage: Bacteria > Pseudomonadota > Alphaproteobacteria > Rhizobiales > Xanthobacteraceae > Bradyrhizobium > Bradyrhizobium pachyrhizi. Next base: position 7,388 of record NZ_LFIQ01000010.1, read on the forward strand.
CTGCAGTAGTGGAGCGATTTATCGAATATTCCGCTAGACGGTCAAGAGATTTTCGGTGCGGATGAGACGAAATGGAGCGCTCGATGTTTTTCATCTCGCTCCAGCCCACTTGCGCACTTTTTCCCCACTCATTCGACTGAGACGCAAAGAAGGCGCACGGCGCCGCCGCACTTCTTCCTGCTATCGCCGGTCGCATTCATCGATCGGTTCATTGATCGATGCGGCTTGACGTTGACGAGAGCTCGGACGCTTTAAGACCTAGCCTTTTGAAGCCGACTTTGAGCAGGAGGACAAGAGCTTGCCCGCGACGAGACTGCAGACGCGCTCAAACCGGCCCTAGCATCAATGATCGTGCGCTGACGCCAAGCGTTCACACCGATCTAGGCCGATCAGTTCGCCATACCCAGCGATTGAGCCCACTCCGTGAATGCATACGTGATGACCTCGCCCTGGTCCACACCACCTCGCTCTTGAACAGAAAGGTGCCCCATCAACACCGGAGCGCTCGATCGGTACAAGTCGAGGATTCCGCGAACCGACAACGCAAGCCCCGCCCCGGCAACTGTCATTTGCCACCAGAAACAGCCGGACGTTAACAAAGCAGCAGCGCTTCAGATCGCCCTTTGTAGGGCACGGCGCGCAAAGAGCGGCGCCAACTAGATGCCTCGTCCAGGATAAGCTCGGTTTGGTGTGATCAGACATGCCTCCTTCATTCCGGCCGGAACCATGGACCTAAGTGCCCGGTCGTAGCTGCATAAGCACGCAGGCATTGACCAGCGAGTCAGCGATCAAGGTTTTCTTTTTGCGCCCAAAGATCCCGCACTTCATACCCTCGCTGGTTGGACCTCTCTGTGCGTGCCCCGCGTATCGCCGCACGCTAACATCGCTGACGATCGGCGGCGGGATTGTTTTGTCCGATTCGGACAATCATCTGGACATCAGACCACCGATCGATAAGTAAGAGTCGCATCAGTCATTTGCGTCTTTGAACAAAACTTGCATCGATCATCGATGCCTTGTGAGAGTATACTCAAAAGTCTAGCGGGCTTGTGCGTCGGCTATCAACCCGGCGAATTTCAGAACGCGGAATCATATTCGGGCAGTCACGGCTTTGGACATCACCGACGAGCAGTGGCGGGAGAACGCTTTCAGCATTCCCGCCAATCTGAGAGCTGTGCCTCGCAGCGAGGACGACGACGGTTTGCGACACGCCATGCTCATCGTCTGGGCCGCGCTCGCCAAGGCATCGGCCACGATCAAACATTTATACTCGCTTGTCCCGGAATCGATGATCCTCGAGTTCGCTGCGACGCTCGACATGCAAGCGCCGGACTATGGTCTGTCATTCGACGGCACGGAGACCTACGAGGAAATCGTGATGCGGCTCGGCGGTTGTCTTCGCGCCATGGAGCGTGAATACACCGAACAGGATCTGGGCTCGAGGCCGACTGATCCAGCCAGGTGGCTCGTCGAACACGCAGGGCATTGCGCTTATCTCATCCCCATGGGGCGCTTAGCGTGGAAGGAGATAAAGACCCCTCCCCAGGATATGCGCAACTTCGACCAACGCGGGCTGCTGCGTGTCCGGTTCGTCCCAGCTGTCGTCGACGGCGCGACGGTTCAGATCGTGAAAGCCGACCGGATGGCCAGGAAGTCGTGGACATTCGGCGCCGTATTGTTTCCTGATCCCACCTTCGACTGCGATGAAACACCGACGAGGTTCTTCGTCAGAGCGGTTACCATCCCTCATGGCGAAACCATTATTTCCGATGCGTGCAAGGCGGCTCACACCGAACTCTGTCTGACCACCGTGTTTCCGGAACTCATGATCGACCCGCAATCACGTCGTCTCATCGAAACTCAACTTGTCGAGAAGCCTTGGCTTGCCGAGGGTGAAATGCCGGACGCACCTGGCATCGTGGTCGCAGGCTCATGGCATGAAGTGGAGCACGGCCAGCGATACAACATCGCTACGATCTACGACGGTCACGGCGTGCAAATTGCTCGGCACAAGAAGCGCATGGCCTACAAGGACGCTGAAGGCCGCGTGGAAGACATTCGGCACGGGACCGAGCTTGTTGTCGTGGTCCTGGAGGAAGCCCTTTTCGGCTTCGGGATCTGTCTCGATTTCTGCAATAGGTGTTATCATACCCCTTATGGATGGCTAGATGTTGACTTCGCAATCGTCCCGTCCTGCGGCAACGAGGTCACCATGGACGGACACATCCGGACCGCCAAGGATTTGGACAATGAGCGAAAAACCCGCAGTTTTGTGGTCCAACAGGCCTATCCCCCACTGGGTCAGGCTGCCGGGTTTGTCCTGAACCCGGACGGGAACTCATCGCGCTGGGCGGCAGAAGAGCTTCTGACAGGCGCGCCCTGGAGCGTTTTCCGCGGCGAAACGTTACATGACCGTTGACTTGGCGTTAAAGCAAGCCAATGTAAAGCGTACCAAAACGAGTTCCACGCCCCCTTTCTCAGCTGGTCTAATGTCCGCCACCGACCGCAAGGCCTTCGAAATATCGCTCGATCGGATTGGGCGAGGCGATGCGACGCCGGCCGAAGCGGCCGCCGCGATCCGAAAAGCGCTAACCAGCGAACCCTCTCTGACAGAGCGGGTCTATGATGTGCTGCGCGACGTCACGTGGCGCACACTGACCTCGCGCTCCTTCGGCCACGAGCTTTCGCAATGGTTTGAGGTGGTGCGACACGCTTCGGCACTTGCCGCCAGCAGAAATGCCGGCGGGATGTCGGAGAGAATGCGCGCCTTTGCCGACCTGATCTCGCAGTCAGCGAGATTTGCTGAGCTCCAACCATTGGAAGAGGTGCTCAGTCGAAAGCACACCAAGTCGCTTCTGAGCGCCATCGCAGGCGCCGGTAAGGCCGTCAGCAATATCGCACTGATGAGCATTCTCGGCCTTCGAGAGTCCAACCTTTCGAGGGTGACCGGTGCCCTGCAGGGAACAGGGCTGATTGAGCGATCCTCGTCGGGAAAGGAAGCAAGCTTCGCGCTGACTGACCTCGGTCGTCGCGTCGCGAGAAAACTCGACATCGCCGTCAATGATCCAGCCACAGATCGCGAATGGTGGCATCAAGCGCCCTATCCGTTGGCGATCTGGACGGCGAGCGGCGAGCCTGTCGGTGCGAATGCCGCGTTCTATCGACTGACCCGTTCAAAGGAGCCTCATGTCCTTCCATCGCTTGCCGACTGGAAAATGACAATCGCGAAGATGTCGCGCAATGAGCTAATGACATCCAACGATACTTGGCGGCTTCAAATCGACGACACGACGTGGCTCCAATTCACCGAAGCGGTTATGCCGGATGGCGGCCTGTGCCTCCTTGGATCAGACGTGTCCGTGGCGATGAAAGCGCGGAGCGAAGCCGAACACGCGCTCAAGATCGTGAAGGAAGCCGAGGCGCGGGTCCGACGGGAGCTCGCGGATACGCAAGATCGCCTGGTCGCCTACCAGTCCGCAAACTCGCATGTTAGAGACGAGATCATGAGCGTTGCCGCGCGATCGAACCGACGCGTGCGCGACACGATAGACGTTTGGGCACACACCGCGGAGAATCAAATCGTGCCACGCGAACTGCAGGCGGTGGAGAAGGATCTCGGTGCAATGCAGGTCGCAGTGCGCAACCTCATGGGGCCCATTGACGTCGTCGCAGCAGGAAGGTCCGCTTCCGGCTGGATCGACCCGAACAGGGTCGTGATGGAAGCTATGAACACGGCAAGACACCTCGACCCGAGTATCCATGCGACCGCATCGTTCGGCAAAGTTCCAAAAATTCGTGTTGCGGAGTCCTTGCGCATGGTCCTCAGTCACATGGTCATCATAGGCACTCGTCATGGCGCATACGATTTTCATGGCACATTGAAAGGATCCAACCTGGTCACAACGGTACGCGTCAAAAGCCCCGAGGAGCACGCGAAGCGCACGCCGTTCGAGGCGGTGTCGAGTTCCGGTCTTGGCTATTGTCGTTCAATTGTAGAAACCAACGGCGGAGCTTTCGAAGTACGGGAAGCCGGTTCGGGATCTGACACTATGATCGTCTTTTCTTGGCCTGTAGAGGGGACGATGACCCATCACGGAGGCAAGATAAAGTTCGGAGCAACGGCCAAGACGATCAAATTGCGCAAGCGCTCTGTTCGCGGAGACATCGATTAGCCGCTGAGGCTGCGGCTCGATGATTGGCTTGAGCCTGCAATTTACCGGACCACGCCTTCAGGTCATCCAATCCATTGAGCTCATCTTTCTTCAACTCAATGAATGCCCTTCTCGAGCTAGCCAGGCTTGACGAAATACCCTCGTTGCGCTCCTCATAATGAGATGCATGCACGATACGAGATCGTTTCACTGTGGATCATTGCTCCAAGTTTCGCCTGACGAGCACTCGCTCCAGCGCGGAGACTTCGTCTAACTCCCGGATGGGAAGAGCGGAATAGCCGCAGCGATGGATCGTGCAGAAAAAGTCCGCCATCGGCACGCTGCCAGCTACCTAAATACCAAGTTCGATTTCCACTCGTCTGTCCACAAGGCGTTCACGTCCTTGTCAAAAGCTGAATGGATGAACGTGACGATATCCCTATAGCGTTGGCTGGTGTGTGAGACATGGCCTTTGTTCGAAAAGACATATGTATGCGCCGCGACCGCTGAGAGGAAGCGGTTCAAGTCGGCGCGCGGACTGGAGTGTTCTTTTGGAAACCACAGATGATGTGGCCATTTCAGATAGCCTGCAGACAGCGATCCCGGCGGCAGGGCAAGAAGCATCGTCCTCATCGTGCTTGCGCTTATATCGTCGGTCAAAAGCCAGCTCGTCCCCCTGTTCACGAGTTTGACAACGATCCCAGCATCGTTCGGCTCCTTGCCATCCGACACATGATGCAGGGTGATTGTCGTGTCGTTGCCGGGATAAAGCGTGAAGGTCTCAACTCCATCTCTTTCGACTACATTCTCCAGATTGATCCAAGGCGTTACGCCGTCGCGAACGAAGTGGCCGATTGAATCTGTCGACTGGTTGTTGTATCCCGCGCTCTTCAAGCGTTTTTGTAGATTGGCAATAACCCCATCGTCCGCCAAGTCTTGCATGGATTTGCCGACTAGAATCTCATCAATGCGGAACCCAGCATCGATGAGAGCGTCAAGCCCGCCGATATGGTCCTGATGCGAATGAGTGATGATCAATTTGATCTGCGGCTTCTCATTCCTGTAGTTCCGAACGAGAAACTTCCTCAATTGCTGGACGATGTCGCGGCTTCGTCCGGTATCGACTATGACGATGGATCCATCCTCCAGCTTAATCACGCCTGCATCGCCATTTCCGTCCAGCTCGAGTATGGAGACGTCGGTCGAGCGCTCTCCTGCCTTCGCTCTCTGCACGATCTCAACATCGGGCCTTTTGCCCGGCTTCCCTGTCGGCATTCGGACAGAACTTGCCGCGAGCCGCAATCTCGCGTTAACGAGGTTTTGAGCCTCGGCGCCGGCCGCGCTGAGCAACTCGTCCAGAGCGCCATCACTTCCGTCTGTGATGAATACGGCGGGACCGAAGCTTGACACGAAACGGTCCCCGAATTCCCCTCGCGGTATCTTCCTTGTATTTAGCTTTCCATGATCATCGAACCACTGGAAACAAATATGAGTATCGTTGCTCGACACCTTCACCTTGCGCGATTTACCAAATTCGTCAGCGTAGAGATGCAGTTGACGAGCCAAAGCCTGCAGCGGAACAATCGATACGGCTGCAGCTTGTTCGTTGCGAACGAATAGCCTGCCGCCAAAAAGGCCTGCGGCTGCATCCTCCCGATCCAATTCAGCCGCGCATTGCAAGTCCTGCAGAAGATCGTATTCAACCTGGCCGCTTGCCACATCAAGCGGATTGAATCGCTGATAGGCTGCGATCCGAAGCGCCTTTGCGAAAGGCTGACCGCCCTGTGTCCGGATGGCGTAAAACGACCGCAAAATGCCGGGCCCCGAGGCGAGACCGACCTCGCTCTCAGCAGAAAATATTCGAGAAGGTTGAAGCGCCCGAGCGCGATCCAGAGCCATCAGTCTGTTGACGCTTGCAAGCATCGAAAGAGTTTCGGGCTGATCGATGTCATTCGGCAAAGCGATTTCCGTGCCGATATCAGACATCACTCGCGAAAGCTGCTCTCCCTCAGAAGCTGGAACATTGCCGCCCTTCGCGAACGTTATCCAGTCGCCGCGATCGCGCGCCTTCAACACGCCGCCTCGGGGCGCAAAATCCGCTGCCACCAGGCGGTCAACTGCGGCCCGAACTACAGGCAAGTTCACTTTGGCGCCCGCCACGTCCGCACCGGACGATTGGTTTCCGAAGAAGCGCCACTCCAGCCCCTGCCTCACGTTCTCAATCCTATCGAGAGTCTCGTATGGATCTGGCGCCGATGCGACGACCGTCCTCATTACATCGAAGGTGCTGGAGACCCTCAGAACTCCTTCATTCCCCCTCCACTCCTGGGAGGCCTTGGCAACATCGTTGGCGTCGGTCCCTGCAATCGCCAAGCCCTGGACGTGGACCGCGTAGTCGTAACGACCATCAAGCGGGGTGATCGCAATTCTTATTGCAGATCCCTCTTTGCCCGCACCGTCTTGCCCCGAGACAGAGACCCAGGGCATTGGTCCCGAAATGGCATCGGCAAATGGCTTCTCTGCGATGAGCCGGCCCTTTTCGTACCGTTGAATTCGGACGTCACCACTGAACGCCGTGATCGGGTGACCGCTGTTTGGTGCCGACCGCCCCTTGTCGATGCAGTAGGCGGGCATGCTGAAGGTCGAACGTCCGTCGCTATTGGCCGTGCGGTCCAGCCGCAGGTGCCCCGACGGGAGGTCGCCGCCTCCGCCACCCCCAATCCAATAGCTGCCGACCGGCAGCCTCATTCGTTGCGGCAGGTCGTCCGCGGATGCTGAGGTGCCTAAGAGCGGCAACGCTACAAGGATGGACAGAAACACCGCAAGTGACCCGAAACGGGCCGTGATCCGACCGAGCATATGGATTTCCTGAATCGAGATAACCGACAAAATGGCTTAGTTTATGCTAGGTTGTGATGTACGCAAAAACAACCCTTGAACTGAATGTAATCGACTGAGGGTTACGCAGTCGCCACTCATCCGATGCTGGATTGCCATGGCCCGCGGTAGCAGGTTAGTGTGGCAGCGGCACTCTCCTCTGTTCTTTGGCCTCTACGACGCGACAGCCGACCAAGGCTTCTGGAATGCTCCAATCTGGAACGAGCCAAGGCTAAGTCGAAATGCAGCTTGACCATTTCATCATGTCGCTGAGGGGGATGCTGCTCTCTAATCCTGACAGACGACATAGCCGTGCGCATTCATTTCCGTGCAGGCTGAAAAAAACGACATCAGAAGCCAGTAGAGTTGAACAAAATACGGGTCCGCTGCGTGACCTGCCTTAACGCGCTCAAGAGCAGCTTCGACCGCACTTCGGCTGAGCGATGACGTCACGATAAAGACCCGGCGGATTGCATCGGGAGCAGTTCGCGCACGTGCGAATTCGGTGGCGAGCTGACCTGCGCTTCCCCGGAGGGTCCGCGGGATCTTGGTTGTTGCCCCGCCGTTGCTATAGTCCTTTTGCCACCTGCGGATTTTTGCTCCCATCACGTCTGCCGGCAAGCTCATGCGCTGCAAATTCTTGATAGCTTGACTGACCGAAATATGAAACTGACCGGCGCCCAGCGAAGGCTGCCCATGTTTAGCATGATAAAAGGTGATGCGAGGTGGACTGCCGGAATTATTCAGCCCGATGAAGTCCGCCCATTCGTCGCCCAAATCGTCGCATACAAGAACTTCGTCTCCATCGGCGACGCTTTTTTCGATAACTCCGAACGTTGAATCGGAATCAAACGTCGCATGTGCAGCCGTAAACTTTCCCTTCTCATCGACAACACCGCCGAGGAGAGTGTTCGCGCGCAAATAACGTAGCAAAGCCACGCCACCGTCGGTGAACCCCTCATCCCTGAATAGCGTGCCGTCTATATACGCCAGCGAGGGCGAGTCGAACAATACGATGAAATAATCCTCCCGTTCTACGTAACGTCGAAGCGAGATTCGATCTGGATCTTCGCCCAGCGGACGATCAGGATCTTCAATCTCAACGTCGGCGCTGAGAGGCAGGCGTAGGTCACGCAGCGCAATCCGACTCTGATTGATCGCTATGACACCGAGCTTGCTGCTGGTGGCGCTATCGACCAGATCCAGCAGCTTACCTTGGCCGTCGATCTTTAGCACGCAGTCCAGCTCCGATAACACCTGGTCGACTTCGGGCTTTGAGAGGGCGACATAGTTCTGGTTGCTCTTCCGCACCAACCTGATATCGCCTCGCTCGTGGACGGCGTCTGTCAGGCTAGCTACGTCAACCGCAAACGCAGTCGGACTGACGCTTCCTTGGATGCTCGACAAGTCAATCGCACGGGCGAATGTACCGATGAATCTGGCTGGGGCTCCCTGAGCGTCGACCAGCTGATCAATTACGGAGGTCGCATAAACGATCAAATCCTCGTGGCCGACACGATCGGATCGTTGACCAATCCGGCCCGTGCGAGGGGTTGTCGAATAGTGGCCGGCATTCGATCGGACTGTGTAACCTTGTGGCACGTACCGGCTCGCCCCGGCCGGTCCCACAACGTTGCTTAGATCGTTAGCTTCAAATGTCTTGCTTCGCATCACGTCTTTTGAAATCGACATGTTGCGGAGCCGGATCTTTTCGAACACGGCGTCGTTACGCGCGATAGCGATATCCACTCGTTCGGACGGTACCCGCGCAAAGTATCGGGTCGAGAATTCCGCGGGGAGATCAAGCTTCGACCTGAATATGGCGACGTGGCCTCGGTGCTCGACCAGCAGGAGAAACCCACAAATCCGCTCCCGAATGCCGGCCTCCTCAGACATGAACGCGGCTGGGCGTTCGTAAAAAAACGAAATCGCTGACCAATAGGTCGCCCCTGCCAAAACGCGGCGATGGTGGAAAACATTCTGGGAGACGGACGGCTGCCCGGCACGAATTCGCCGGAAAAGATCGTCAACCGCGGCGTTGCTGAGTGCTCGCTTTAGACTGTGAAAATTGGCTGTCTTTGCCACGCGAAGTGCATTGATCATCTAATCCCCGGGACTATCAAATAAATTTACTCAGTCTACTTGGCGTGGCAGATCCCACTCCCAACCGGCCAGGCCGGTAGTACGAAGGGTCTCGAACATTTCATTCGAGACCTCCACGGCAGCAATGCTTGCCTTGATATCCTTCTCGGTTCAGTTTGCAGCCGTGCTGAAGCAACGAGGCCAGGGCGCGGAAGGCCATATCCGCGATGAGAACCCCGAGAAGCGGTCGGTTGGCCAAAGGCGACCCTCGTCTCGAATAAGAAAAATCTAAACACCCGCCGCCCCTAAGAAGGTCCCGCTGTACCGTTCTTCCCTGAATCGTCTTCAGCGCGAAACCGCCCAGTCCTCGCCTTCGCCAAGCGCTGCGATCCACGAGACAATCGTCTTTACTTTACATAATCTGACGCGCATGTCCTGAAACACAAATGCAGGCCGGCCCCCTAAGGCAGCGACGCCCCCACGAGCCTGCCGACGCGTTTTGTTCAGCCAGTCCAGTCGATTACCGCAAACCGACCATCCTCCACGCCAATTTTGCGAGTACTACCGAAAGTAGCCGAAGGCAGACGCAGCTTATCTGCATTTTTTCATACGTATTGATTGAAAACCTCGAGGGACCTATGCAACACTATCGTTGTGGTTGAACCTTTGCGAAGCGCCGCATATAAGCAGTTTCATACGCCGACATAATTGATCGAGTCGCATTTTTAACAGCGCTGGAGACACGGACGTGTGGCGGCGCTTGAGCCCTTGCGTCACACGTTTTCAGTGAACCATTCAGATGCCACGTCCATTCCGCAGTCGCTCCGATTTGTTCAGTCAATCACCCCCCGTGCAAGGCTCCCCAAGCCTTAGATCTGCTGAACGAAATCAAACCGGCGGTTGGACGTGATCGCTCGATTTGCGATTTGACCTTGCGAGAACGCCAGCAGCTGGGATCTCAAATGGAAGAAGCACTCATTGATCCGCATAAGCAATCTGTAGCCATCGAAGATGGGGTCGCCCTGTCGCTTTCGGGTGGCGGATATCGTGCCATGGTCTTTCATGTTGGAGCTCTTTACCGGCTCAACGAGATCGGGCTGTTGGGGAAGTTGAAGAGGATATCTAGCGTCTCGGGCGGGTCCATCACGGCAGGTGTGTTGGGATTGCTCTGGGACGAACTGCAATTTAGCAACGGTAAAACAGCAAAGCTCGGTCTGCTTGTTGACCGCATTCGCGCAATGGCAGACACCACAGTCGACGCCGGCGCTGTCATCGGTGGGATTTTCTCCTCACTTTCGATTAGCGAAAAGGTCGCCCAGTCGTATGACGACGTACTATTCAAGGGTGCAAAGCTCAAGGACCTTCCCGATGATTCACAAAACAAGGCTCCACGCTTTGTGATCAATGCAACAAACGTCCAAAGCTCGGCACTCTGGCGCTTTTCGAGGCCGTACATGGGCGATTATCTCGTCGGCTTGGTTAAGGATCCAGACGTATCGCTTTGCACTGCGGTTGCTGCATCATCCGCCTTTCCGCCCATCCTCTCGCCCATGGTCCTGCCTATCGGGCAAAAGGTGGAGGCGCCGCCCGGCAGTCAGCTCAACCGCCCTCCATTCACGACACAGGCCGTACTCAGCGATGGCGGGGTCTATGACAATCTCGGCTTGGAAACGACCAAACGTTTCAAGACGCTGTTGGTGAGTGATGCCGGCCAAAAGATTGCGCCCGAAGAGGATCCGCATCACGATTGGGTACGCCACTCCATGCGTATCCTCGACACGATTGATAACCAGGTCCGCAGTCTTCGCAAGCGACACCTGATCGACGCTTTCAAGCGCGGTGACCACACCGGCGCGTTCTGGGGAATTCGCACCTCATTTTCAGATTACCAGCTCGCGACTGATCCACTGAAATGCGCGACCAGACAGCCCGCTACGTTGGCTGCAGTCGCCACCCGTTTGGAACAGATGCCGCTGAAACTTCAAAATCAGCTCATGAATTGGGGCTACGCGATCTGCGACGCCGCACTGCGCAAGCATATCGCTCCCGGATTGCAGACGACGCTTGACATAAAGATTACTGATCCCACGGGCTTTCCGTTTCCCGACGAATACTAAGGATCAAGCGAGATAGCGGCAGCGCGCACCTGGCGCAATGCCGCTTAGTCTCGCTCATTGTGAGGCAACATGATGAGGCGTCCGACTATTGTTTGCGAGGAAGTTCGCGATCGGGGCGACAATGGAAAGCAATCGCAGGTTTCGGCACCTCCCGACATCTATACGTCGTCGGAGATACCAACACCGAGCGAACGTCCGCTAAGCGTTTACGCATTTGATCCGAGCGCAGGTCGCCTTGTTGGAAACTACATGACCGCATCGGTACGTTATGAAGCGGTTCAACCAGGTCCGATCGGCGAACGATTCGCGGTGATCGACTACGACGGGGCAAACAAGACATTTTACCAGCCGGTCGATCTAAACGATCCGAGGCTCCTGATCCGCGGGGGCCTCGCACCAAGCGAGGCAGATCCTCGCTTTCACCAGCAGATGGTCTATGCGGTGGCGAGCGAAACGCTGCAGCGGTTCGAGTTCGCGCTGGGACGTCGGATTCATTGGCGGGGCACAAAGCGCTCGGCTAGCGCCGATCCAGTTCCGCGCGGCGCGTCTCGCTGCCTCAATCTATTTCCTCACGCCATGTGCCAGGCGAACGCGTTTTATAGTCCCGATGCACACGGAATCCTCTTCGGGTATTTCAGAGCCAGCCGCAGCAATCCGGGAAGCAATCTTCCCGGGCAGACCGTCTTCACGTGCCTGTCGCATGACATTATCGCGCACGAGACGACGCATGCGATCGTCGACGGTATACGCAGCTTCTTTACCGAACCAACCAATATCGACGTTCCGGCATTTCACGAGGCATTCGCAGATCTTGCCGCGTTGTTCTCGCACTTCTCACACAAGGAGTTCCTGCTTGACACCTTGGAAAAAACCGGCGGCCGATTGTTCGACTCGCACCTCAAACCAGAGCTAGCAATTTCGGCCGGATCGACTGGAGCGGGCATTCAGGCGCAGATTGGAAAAGCCAATCCCCTCGTCGCCCTCGCGACCCAGTTTGGAGAGGCAGTCGGTTTGCGCGGCGCGCTCCGCAGCGCGCTCGGCACACCGCCCAATTCAAACGACATTAACGTCAAGACGGAACCTCACGATCGCGGGTCGATCCTGGTCGCTGCGGTGTTCGATGCGTACTTCACCATCTATATCCGCAGAACAGCGGATCTCTTTCGGATTCATCGCGCTGGTGGCGGCAATCTCGACCATGACGATCTGCCCGCGCCGCTCGCCGAACGCCTGGCAGCGGAGGCAAGTCATACGGCAGAGCAGTTTTTCGTCATTTGTGCACGAGCGCTTGACTACTGCCCGCCGGTCGACATCACCTTTGGAGATTTTTTGCGCGCCGTCCTGACTGCGGACCTCGATCTGCATCCAAACGATCCGGACGGTGTTCGCGACGCGCTGATGCAGGCATTCCGCCTGCGCGGAGTCATTGCAGACGGAGCGTCTTCATTCTCTGAAGAATCCCTGTTCTGGCCGAAAGTCCGGCGCGATGCACTCCCGACCGTCGACGGACTTCAATTCGGCGATCCGAACGGATTGACCAAGTCCGAGAAGGACAATAACGGGGACGTTCTGCGCGCCTATGCGCAGAAGTACGGTGACCTGCTCGGGTTTGATAAGAATCTCGGCAAAATCCAGGCACTTTCGTTTCATCCCATGTTTCACATGGGCGAAGACGGTCGGCTGTTTGTGGATATGGTGGCTGAATTGGTCCAAACCGTGCGAACGCCGTTCGGTGATGCTGGCTCGGGTACTTTTCCAATGCGGAACGGCGTGACGCTGCTGATCTCTCAGGACCCGCCGCAAGCGGACAAGAGGCCGCCGCCGAGAATACGGTTTGTGATTGCAAAGCTTCACAGCGCTGAGCGCGAGGATCGCGTGCGGACATACTATGCCTCGAGCGGCCGCGCGATCAGCTCCAAGATTGAAAGTGGCGAGGTCGGCGAAGCAGGAGACGACGCACGCTTCCAGCTTGATTTCGGCTTACTGCACGCCGGAGCTTAATCATGGCACCCAAGAAAAAATCCACCCCCAAAGTTCGGAACAAGACGGCAAAGGCACCTGCCAGGAAGGCCGGCAAGGCCGCGAAGATGCCTCCGCGCGGGACGGACACGAGCTCGCCTTCGACCGATCCTTCTTCAAACGAGAGCGCCCGAGGGTTACGGGTACGAATGTTTCGAGTTGGTTTTGGCGATTTCTTTCTCTTGACTGTGCCGATGGCCGGCGGGGCGAGCGAGCATGTTCTGATAGACTGCGGCGTTCACGCGCAGGACCTCGGGAGCATCCGGGATGCGGTGCAGCAGATGGCTAACGATTGCGGCTCTAAGCTCGCGCTCGTCATCATGACGCATCGACATGCCGACCACATATCGGGCTTTGCGAGCTGTAGCGACATCTTCAGCGGCTTCACGGTCGAACGTGTTTGGATGCCTTGGTTCGAGGATCCAAAGAACGACAAAGCGATGGCCTTTCAGGCGAGCCTCACTGCGATCGCCGATAATCTTTCGGCGAAATTCGCCGCGCGAGGCGGCAGTGATTCGTCGATGCTCAAGGATATGGTCGACAATATCACCGGAGGGATGGCAGCCGCCGGCGGGGGGTCAAAAAATCAAAAGGCCTTGGATGTCCTTCACAGGGGCTTCAAGAACGAGGCGGACTATGATTACTACAAGGCCGGCGACCAGCCCATCTTGCCCAAGAGTCTCACTGATGCCGGTCTATCCGCCCAGATCCTCGGTCCGCCGATTGATCCCAAGCTCATCTCGCAAATGACCAAGGTGAACCAGCAGTATTTGTCTGACGAGATCGAGACAGATGACGAAGTGGTGCGACCGTTTCCCAAGGCATTTTGCACCGACAAGAACGGCTATCCCAGTGACGCTTTCAGGATTTATGACGATCAGACGATAATCCACTTGATCGATGGCGCGCAGCCCGACGTCTTAGCGGCTCGCGCCAAGGCGGCGGATAACACCTTGAACAACCAAAGCCTCGTCGTCCTGTTCAGCTTTCGAGGAAGGCATTTACTGTTTGCCGGTGATGCCCAGTGGGGCAACTGGGAAAACTTTCTGTACGGCGGGGCGTATGGAACCCCGGGCCATACCGAGCTGACCAAAAATGCCCAGTCGATCCTGGGGAAGATCGACTTCTACAAAGTAGGTCATCATGGCAGTGCAAATGCGACGCCAAAGGATGCGGTAGCAGCTATGAGGCTCGGCTGCGTTGGGATGTGCTCCACGCAGATCCACGCATACAACCAGGTTCCTCGAGAGCCCTTGCTGGACGCTCTGCGCGGGCGAATGGAAGGTCAACTGGCAAGGAGCGACCAAGTGGCCACGCAAGGGACGAAGGCTGAGAAGACGGCTGGCGAGCTCCCGGATCAGTTCAAGGTCCCGGCCACGGGCGAATTATTTATTGATTATGAGTTCAACTAGCGAGCCGGCATGCCCCATGAGACTGAACCACTTCTTCCTGCCTGAATGTGCTTTTAAGGTTCCCGGCAGAGTCTACGCACGACTGATCGAATGGAATCGATCAGAGTATGCGCTGTTTGATGCAGTCGACGCCGACTGGTTCGACGGTGAGAACGCCTCATCACTGGGACCTCTGACCACTGGCCTTTGGCTTTCGCTTTCGACGGGGGCCCTGGTTTACGCGATCGAGATCAACTCACGGCTAGGCGAGGATCTCGCGGCCCTGGAATGGTCGGGCAGGCTTCCGACGTGGTTAGAGCTTCAAATATTCGAAGACGAACATGGCCCAGCTAATCTATACGGAAACATAAACGGGCCAGCCGTGCGTGTGCGCTTCTCTCAAGGGGGTATCACACCGCATGTTCTAAGCAGCTTGAAGAGAGTAACCGATTTATCGCCCTACGCAAAATCAGGCGATGAACTCCGAGAAGCTCTGCCGGCCGACAGTGTAGAGAGAGTTTTCGTTCTGGATGTTGGACAAGGCGCAGCCAACGCGCTGGTCACGAAATCGAAGAAGGTATTGGCTTATATTGATCTTGGAGCGGGCGTTCTGGCGGACACCGGCACATGGCCGGCTGCAATGACCGGGATATGTCTTAAGGACGATCCCGTGGTGGTGCTTACTCATTGGCACTACGATCATTTTCATGCCGCCAACAAGTTTACGACAGCGCTCAACAGAACCTGGATCGCCCCTTTTCAGAGGATAGGACCCGGCCCGCAATCCGCTATGGCGAGCAGCATTGCTCAAAATGGGAACCTGTTGATCTGGAATGGAAAGGGCATTCTGAAGAAGGGGAGCGATCGAGCTCGAGCGTTGCACGGGATCGACAGGGAACTTCAATCGTTCCGGGATCGCCATATGGGTCAATGGGCCGAACCACCAAGACGATCCAATCTTGCTGCCCGGTGACGCCGGATACTCCGACATCCCGTCCTTGAAGCGCTCAGTGCGGTCGATCACGTCATTGGTCGTATCTCATCATGGCGGACGGGCTCCGGGCAAGGCGCCCGCAAAGCCAAACCTATCGACGGCCCGCGCTGCAATGTCTTTTGGAAACAAGAACAGCTACAAGCATCCGCTAGCACCGTCCATCGCAAAATTGCAGAAGGCCGGATGGCTGATCGGCTTTCCGAAGCCAGTACAGGACGATCGTCGTACTGAGGATCGAGGCTTGAAGGGTCTCGGCACAATCGATCTCCGCTGGAGTGGCTCGGCCATCGGCTCGTATCCGTGCAATTGTGGCTGCTCGATTGAGCCAACGCAGTAGGGTTCGCGACTGCCTAGTCTAAACCGTCGGGTCGCGTTCAGCGCCACCCCGCCGTTGCGGAGCGGCAGCAGGCAGCGCAGATAATTCGCATGCAGGCTGAGTGGGCTGAGCGAATAAGTTTAGCAAAAAGAACCTGGATCACGAACCATCTGGCAGAACGCCGAAAAGCTGCGCAACTATATAGAAAAACGAAGCAAACCTGCCCAATGACATCGTACATCTCACTCGTCCCTAGACCGTAAGTCGCGGGCGCGCGCCCAGCACGCGACCGTTAGATCCGCACAACCTTTTTGAACATATCTGATTGCTGGGCAGGGGTGACTCGGTTTGACTGCATATAAGTTTAAACCCAAGCGATTTCTTGAAAGGCTTTATTTTCTTGATAGCGCAAATCCCGTCGACGCCATCTGTTGTGCGGGTTTCGAGCTGAAGGCCTGGCGCTGCATTCCGTTCGCAGAGCATCTGATCGAATGGCTCCCCGAATATGCCCTTCCTGAAGATGAGCTCGCGATCACGCATGCCAATATGTATGTGAAGCTGAAGAAGGCGGCTGTTCGGGTCTACACGAGCAAGAAGTACGCAAAGCGCGGTGAAGCCGGCGAAATCGCACTTCACGCGATTTGCCGTGAGTTTTTTAATACCACGCCAATTTCGAACCGCGTTTTTTACAAGAGCGCCTCGAATGACGTGGTGAAGGCATTCGACATGGTACACGCCCGCTTTCCTCAAGCCGGCGGGGTTGAACTTTGGCTCGGCGAGTCAAAGCTATATTTGGACACCATGGACGCGATCACCGAGGCTCTGAAGTCGGTGACGGAACATCTGGAGCAAGGATTTCTAAAGGAGCAAAAGCTTCTTCTCGGGCCTCAAATACCAAAAACCACGCCGCGGTACGATGAGTTGATGGAGCTCTTCGAGCCTCAAACGAGCCTCGACAAATTCATTTCGTGCGGAGTGTTCGTCATCGGCATTCTCTCCAACAGCAAGGCATGCGCCGGTGCAACGCAAATCACCGACGCCTATAAGGCCGCTCTAGAAAAGGAATTCGACGCGATTAGCGAGCGACTTGCCAGGTCCGGGCTGACCAAAAGCATACGCATGGTTCTGCTGTACGTGCCGCTAGCCGACAAGGATGGCTTTGTCACCGCATTCGATGACAAGTTGAAGGGGCTGCAATGACAGTTACCCAACAGCAGTGGCACGAGATCGAGAGCCTTCACGGTTCTGCGCTCAAGGAGCGTATATTTTCCATCCTTCAGGAAACCGCTCGGGACATTCAAACACTTGATGTCGACGATCCCGGTGTCCTCGCCGTGGTCCCTCGCCTTGCGAACCTCCTGGAGACAAGGCCTGAGCTGGCTTCCTACCGCGAGATCTTCAGCACCTTGGCCCGCGCCGTGGGACTATGGAACTACATCGACAAGGACGCCGCGGACTACCGCGATGCGGCAGTTGCGGACGCAGTCACTTCCGATGAACTGGATGGAATCACGTTCCATAGAGAACAGATAGCGGCATTAAACACGCTTCTATCCGGTAACAACCTCGTCTTGAGTGCGCCGACGAGCTTTGGAAAGAGCCTATTGATTGACGCTCTTCTCGCCACCGGCCGATATAGGCGGGTCGCCATCGTTCTCCCGACAATCGCCCTGCTTGACGAATTCCGCCGAAGAATAGAGCGACGGTTTGGCGGCAAGTTCGCACTGATCATGTATCACTCGCAAGAGGCTCCCGCCGATGGAAGTGTAATTTTCCTCGGCACGCAGGAACGGCTGATCAACCGCAAGGATTTGGGCACAATCGATCTGGCAGTCGTGGACGAGTTCTACAAGCTCGACCCCTCACGCCAGGACGACCGCAGCTCGACATTGAACGCAGCGGTCTATCAACTCTTGCGACGCTCCAAGCAGTTCTTCTTTCTCGGCCCCAACATCGAGACGGTTCGCTACTCGGCAGATAACCGCTGGAAGTTCGAGTTCCTCCATACGCGCTTCTCAACGGTCGCGGTTGATACGTTCGATCTGACCCGGATCAAGAACAAGGAAGAGCGCCTGACAGCGGAGCTCAAGAGCTCAAGCAATTGGCCATCGCTTGTCTTCATTTCCTCGCCCGACCGCGCAAATCAGCTTGCGACCACGCTCACGCAAGAGAGCAGTTTCGCAAAGCTTGGCGACATGTCGGCGTGGATCGACGACAATTTCGGCGAGGGCTGGGAGCTGAGCGAAGCTGTTGCCGCCGGCGTAGCCGTGCACCATGGACGTATACCGCGTTCATTGGCCTCTCAATTCGTTCGAATGTTCAACCGCGGCGAGTTACCGATCCTGATCTGCACCTCGACGCTGATCGAGGGAGTGAATACAGCGGCGAAGTCCGTGCTGATTTACGACAAGCAAATCGCCCGAAAGGACTACGACTTTTTTACCTTCTCGAACATTCGCGGCCGCGCCGGCAGGCTCGGTCAGCATCACGTCGGCGCTGTGTATCTTTTCCACGCCCCACCGGACCAGGAGGCCATCGAGGTGGAGCCCCCGCTCTTCGGCGATCTTGACCAGGCCCCTGACGAACTCGTCGTCCACATCTCCGACGAGGACAGCTCCCCTGCCATAAGCGACCGCGTCGCAGAACTCGCCCGCACGATGGGACTGTCATCTGATGAGCTCCGTCTCGCGTCGTCCGTCGGACTCGAAGATGCAGCGGCACTCAAACAGCAAACCCAGATTGCGTCGCGCCAAGGGGCCCGCGTGCACTGGACCGGCTCACCCAAATACGACGACATTCACGCCGTATGTCGAATCATTTGCGGCGTTCGGAACGCGAACGAGTTTGGTGTTCGCAGTGCGGCACAGCTCGCCGTCTATTTGACAAACTTGCGTACTCACGGGACGCTGCGAGGCTTCTTTCGCTGGCACAGCAGCTCATATCGTGGCGCCCCGCGCGGTCAGGACAACATTTTCCGTTTTCTGCGCTCCTGTGAGTACGGGCTGCCGCAACTGTTCTTGGTGGTTGAGCTCTTCGCCAAACGCATTGAACCGAAAACCAATTACGGCCTGTTTGTGGCCGAGATGCCTCGCTGGTTTCGAATGGAAGTCCTCAAGAACCTCGACGAACAGGGAGTACCGGTACAGATTTCTGAGCGCTTTCTCGTGCGCGACGATACGATCGACAGTTTGCGTCGGCGATTGATCCAGGAGGCGCGGAGCAGCCGGGACCGACTTACGCCGCTCGAGAAGCAGTGGGTGCTTGATGCCCTAGCCGTTTGAAGCAGCCCGGTTCGGCCATTGGACAACCCCGCGAGCGACTTTGGCGGCGCCCTGACGAAGCCTTTTGCCGCTCGCCGATATTGGCGCCGCGCCGAGCGCTAAGAGATTCATGCCGGAGCACCTCAAAGCTTGGCGCCCTCTGTTGGCATCATAGGCCGCGTAGGAAGTCGTCCGTGAAGAATGCGGATTGACCTGAGAAATAAGCAGAATTGGTCTTGATATAGTATTCGATTTTGCAGGAAAGCGGGGTGTTGGACCTCGCTTTCTTGCGTTTGGGATTTTGCTTTTGGGCGATTCGTGATTCCCTGACGGCGTCGTCGACATTGGGGAATGCGATGAGCAAGCCGCGGGATGATCGCCAGAAAGACCTGTTGCTTCCGGCGCTCGATCAGATCATCGACATGGGTCATCCGCTGGTGCGGTTGGCAGCGCTGATCGACTGGAACATCCTGAATGAGCGCTTCAGTTCGGTGTGCCAAGCCGGGTCGGGACAGCCGGGCTTGCCGACGCGGCTCGTCGCCGGCCTGTTCATTTTGAAGCACATGCACAACCTGTCAGATGAGGTGCTGTGCGCTCCCTGGATCGAGAACCCCTCACATGGGGAATTGGGTGTCAAGACAAGATGCACCTTTTTGTTTGACTGGAGCCACCTTTTCGCCCCGACCACATGCGCTCTTGGATGGCGCGCGCAGATCAAGTCAAGGCCGGCCCGAAGGGACGCCGCGAAGCGGCTTGGCCTTGATTTGATCGAGCACGCCATCCAGCTTTTATGGTTGGGTGTAAGCTGCTTCTCTCCTCGCGAAGCGCAAAGTCAAATCGATCGGTTTCCAAGTTCCAAAGCCCGACTGCATGACGCGGCTCGATTGCCGAGCCTGGTCCACCTCACATTCGGTCGCCGCTCATGACGGCCGCACCAATATCCCGCTTGCGGCGGGCGGGGCTCAGGATGACGAGACCATTCTATTAGTCGGCATTTCGCCATGGGGTTCTTCGGCTCGTCGACCTGGGCCACCAGGGTTGATGAACCCAGGTGGCTTTCGCGATGGCTTGAGCGGATTAGGTGCTCTTCATGATTGCTCCCTCAATGAGGACGCCGGAGGTCGCGTACTTCCAAAGCGCAACGAGCAACTTGCGCGCCAGCGCCACGATGGTCGATTTCTTCAACCGACCCCGATTGCGCTGGACGCGTTCATTGAACCATTGGGTCAGCACTGATTTGGGTTGATGCCGCAGCCACAGCCATGCCATCTGGATCAACGTCGCTCGCAATCTCGGATTGCCTGCTTTCGAGACGCCTTGCTCTCGATCGATGGACCCGCTCTGCCAGGGCGTCGGCGCCAACCCCGCATAAGCGGCAACCTGGCGACGGTTGTCAAAATGTCGGAACAGTCCCTCTGACCATAGGATGGCGGCACACTCGGTGCCGATCCCCTTGAACTGAAGCAGCATCGTGACTGGCGAAGGTGTTGCCGCGGCGGCTTGTACTGCGATGAGCGCGTCGCGTTCGGCCTCGACCGCCTTGATCTGTTCGAGTAGAAGTTCAAGTCGATCCAACTCCCGGCGTATTTGGGCTTGCATATGTGCAGGTAGTGCACGCCCATCACCGGTTCGCAGTTCAGCAAGCCGCTCTCGCCGATCCTGGCGTAGCGACCCGTAGTTCGTAATCCCTTGCGCGAACAAGAGGCCCTTGATGCGATTGACATGAGCGACGCGCTCAACGATCAGCGCCTTCCGCTCGCGGCAGATCCGCCGCCGATCCTCTTCCTCTGGAGACGGAGGGCGCGCCATGGTGCACACGCGCGGCTCGCCCCGTTTATAAGCCATCAGCGTTCGCAGCAATGCCTCACCATCAATCCGATCCGTCTTAGCTCGCCTGCTTCGGCGTGATGCCGCAATCGAAGCTGGGTCCACGACGTGGCTTTCGATTCCTTCCTTCTCAAGGACCCGATGAATCCAGAAGCCGTCAAGACCGGCCTCCTGAATGGTGATCATCGGATAGGTGTGCCCGGTCTTGATACGGCTTTTCTCGCCAAGCTTCGAAAACAGCGCGAACAGTCCGGGCACGTCCCCGGCCAGGACAGAATGCTTTGACATCTTCTCACTTCTCCCCGGCGACAACGATGTGATCAACCAGGTTGAGCGACTGAGTTCCAGTGACACGAAAATCGCACCAAGATTGGTGCGGATCACGGTCGGTTGTGAGGATTGTGCGGCTGTATGCATGGTCACCTTCAGGATGATTGTTTGGGCAACCGCATTCTGCAAAAATGCCGGCTGCCATCCACCCATGGGATCTATTACCAATACTTCTGCGGCGAATTGAGCTTCTGCCACCGTCTGCCGTTCGATCGATCGTCGATGACGCGCTGGCGGCAGCGGCTCGGCGAGGAACAGCTCGTCGCGTTGATCCAGGAAAGTCTTTCAGTGGCGCACAAGACCGGCGCTATCGGTCCCAAGGATCTGGAACGGGTGGTCGTCGGTCGAGTAGCCCCGGGGATTTGCACCCCGAGGCTCTCACGAAACCGGACGTGAACCTCTCGATTCATCCGGCTTCTATCTTCCAGCCGCAGGTCGAATGCCGACCCGCCACAAATAGAGTAGGTTCGGATCGCGCTGTGCAAGCCGTCCCAACCAATATACTGAGGCGACTTTCCGGCCTTTCAACCGCTTGTATTTCCGCCTCGTCCAACGGGCGAGCGCGTCGTTGACGTGACGAAGGACGTTGACACATTCCGTCCGGTAAAACCGTCCGTAATAGTTCAGCCATCCTTGCACGACAGGATCAATCAGCTTGGCGAGTTCTTTAAGACTCCAGTGGTTTCGCGTCGAACTCAGTCGCCATGAGCGAATGGTTTGTCGGATTCCTTTGGCAGCCTTGTTGCTGATTGCCGGGAGGAAGTTGAGGAACTTCTCGCCCTTTCGATCGCGAGCGCTGCGCGGCTGGAAGGTGTAGCCAAGGAAGTCGAACGAGATGTGTTCGCATTCCTTTCTCCGTTTGTTATCCTTGCAGTAGACGATCCGGGTTTTCTCCGGGTGGAGCTCCAGACCACATTCCGCAAGACGTTTTCGGATCGCCTCCATCACGGTTCGAGCCTCGCTTTCAGTTCTGCAATGGACTATTGCATCGTCAGCGTATCTTTCGAAACACAAACAAGGGAAGGTCCGCTGCATCCAGCGATCGAATGCATAGTGCAGAACCAAATTTGCGAGCAGCGGAGAAACCACTGAACCCTGAGGGGTTCCGCGTGTTCTCTCCACTAGGAATCCGTCTTCTCTCTCCACGGGAGCTTGCAGCCACCGCTTTACGTAGAGACGAACCCAACTCAGTTCCGTGTGATGGGCGACAGCCTTTTCGATCAGGTGCCAAGGAATCGAGTCGAAGAACGACTTGATATCAAGGTCTATAACCCAGTCGAATTTCCAGCAACGTTTTCGCGCTGTCCCTACTGCGTCAAGCGCCGAGCGGCCGGGCCGATAGCCGTAGGAGTCTGGATGGAATATACGTTCCATCGTCGGCTCTATAACCATCTTTGCAACCGTCTGAGCCACGCGGTCAGCTATAGAGGGAATTCCTAACGGACGTTTCCCTCCATTCGCCTTGGGAATTTCCACGAGACGGACAGGAGGCGGAAAGTATGTCCCCGACGACATCCGATTCCAGACCTTGTAGAGGTTTCTCTTCAAGTCCTTTTCGAACATCTCGATGGAGACCCCATCCACACCCGCCGCCCCGCGGTTCGCTCTCACCTGTTTCCAAGCTTCCCAAACGAGATGTTTGGGTATCTGATACGACTTTGCCTCAGTCATCGGCTCCTCCCGTTTCCGGTTGGCCTGTGACTTTGGCTGGAAGATCGGGTCCCTTCGCTCCGCCCGTATTACCGGGCCTCATCACTAATACGAACCCGTCCGCCCCTGCGTCGCGCTTTGGTACTCTGCCCTCGGCGGGTCCGCCGCCTTTGGGGTCTCCCTTGGCATCGTGACGCAGGTTCCCATGTTCCACGCAAGAGCCTGCCATCGGGATCACGCCGCCTCTACACCGGTTGCCGCCCGGCCAATAGACAGGCTCTCGCCGCGCTTGATCGCAGGAGGTAGTATCGCCCCTGCTTTCGACAACACTTGAACTGTACTTTCGATGCGTCATCAGCGGTTTACTTGCGTTCGTCTTCCCGTAGCTCACCTGACGGGCTGATCGCCCGCCTTTTCCAGCAACGCTCACCACCTCAGCCATTGAGCTAAAGCAGCTTGTGGCGGTTTGGACTCTGATCCTGCAATCCGAGTCCGAGGGGCCTGCCCTCATCTCTTGCGCAGCAAGGCTGCTCTGAAGATGGTCTACATACTCAACCTCCTTCTTCGCGCCGTCATGGCGCACATACCACAGTGCAGCCCAAGGCAGTTGCACATCCGACCGACGCGCGGCTGCTGCATCGAGCAATCATCAAGCTGGTCGGGCTCGCCAAGCGCAACCGTGTGCCGCTGCGCCAGAGCTATCTGCGCCTGGCCAAGCGCGCCGCCATCATGACCGGCCGCTATACCCACGCCCACCAGTTCAAACGCGCCCGGCGGCAGCTCAAGTTCCTGCGGCACGGCTTGGCCGGATCATCCGTGACATCCGCCGCAAGATTGATGGCGATACGGTGCTGGAAGCTCGCTTCGGCCCGTTGCTCGGTTTAGCGCAGCAGGTGCGCAGCCAGGATCAGCATCAGCGCGGTCCGAAGGTCTATGCGTTACATGCTCCGGAGGTCGAGTGCATCGGCAAGGGTAAGGCCCGCGCGCCCTACGAGTTCGGCTGCAAGGTCAGTATCGCCACTCCCGTGACGTCTCCGAAGGGCGGCCAGTTCGTGCTTCACGCCAAGGCCCTGCACGGCAATCCCTTCGATGGGCACACGCTCGGCCCCGTGATCGCCGACATGGAGAAGCTCACCGGCGTGGAGGCTCGCCGTATCCACGTCGACAAAGGGTATCGCGGTCACAATCACCCGCATCGGTTCAGGGTCTGGATCTCGGGTCAGGTCCGCCGCGTCACGGCTTCCATCCGTCGCCAGATGAAGCGTCGCGCGGCTGTCGAGCCCGTCATCGGCCACGTCAAGGCCGAGCACCGCATGGACCGAAATTATCTCAAGGGACGCCTCGGCGACCGCATCAACGCTGTTCTCGCCGCAGCCGGCTACAACTTCGGCCTGCTGCTGCGATGGTTCGCTGAGCTCTTGCGTGCCATCATCCGAGCCTTCCTCGAGACCGTCCCGGCTCGAAACATCGCTTGAGCCGGCCGCCGCGCCAGTTCTTCACGAACGACTAGGAAGTTTCCGTGACGCTACGATCACGCTTTTTCGCTCTGAATCAGATCGGTCTCTTACACCACACCGACGCTCGACACATAGTGCCGCGCCCGCCTGATGCTTGCCAGCGAACCCGGCCCTTTGCCCGTCGCCTTCATCGTCCAACCGGGCAATCGAACAGCAAGGACGAACTCAGGACTGGATGAAGTTTTGGGTAAGGTCACAATTTGTCTATCTTCGCCACGCCAGGCGCAACGAACTACTTCAACCACACACCGATGATTGTACCGAGGGCGCCGAAAAGCCCATTTTTCTTGATCGGCATTGTATCTCTTCGAGAGGATGATGATCAGGCTAACAGTAAGAACGATGATGCTAATGAAAGACTTCATCAATTGCTGCGCAAACTCGTACCAAGGCCTAAACTCGTCTAGGACGGATTTTGCATTCTGATTCTGGTTCGAGAGACCTTTCAAATGGGCGAGCGTCTCATCTAGTTCTGCCCGTACCTTTGGATCCTCCACTTTCACAACCTGTTGGACGTTCTGGGTGGTCGTTTTGACAACAAGGGGGCAAACGGGCGGAAGCTTGATGCCTCCGAAATTGATGTTGGGTGACCTGCATTCGGTTGTCACGGTCTGCGTCGGAACGGCCACAGTTTTCGTTTGCTCGACCGTTAGGTTCTTCTGCAGCTCCTGTAATCGCGTTTCGTAGTCTGCCCGTATCTGAGCGATTTTTTCGCTGTCCGCCTGAAGCTGGTCCAAAGCTCGAGTATAGAAATAGGATAGCTCGCCGATTGCCAGGACGAACAAAAGGGTTCCCCAAAAGAGTACTTTCGCCATTGGTGTGCTCCCCCAATAAAAATCAAGTCAGCTAGAAGCCCGCACAACGAAAAGACGCGTCTGAAATCACATGTCATTGCTTGTCGTTGTTGGCTCCGACAAACCGCATCGGCGTTTGACTTATCGCGTCCGTTGACTGTGCTGCGATATTGGTCGGTCTCGGAGTATCAGTGGCATCGAGTACACTACGAGGAAGAGTTGATCCCAGGACCAAACGATCAGCGTCTGTCCGCAATAAAATGGTAGGATCGCTTCGCTAATGCTACCGATCAACGGCTTGCCAAACTGCGCCTTAGCGGGCGAATATGTCCGGACCATGAGCTCGCTCGGTTTGTGAACGCCTGTTGCAGTCCGATCACGCGGCGCGACTCAAGCGTTGCGGATTTCGGGTGGCACCTCATTGGCACTTACCTCGTGGCAGTTGCCGTAGGTGCAGTCTGATCGGAGTGAGCATTCCAGCCACGACCCATCAGATTGCTTGAGCCATTTGAGCGGCGGTTTGTTACAACGCGCAACTCGGTCAACCAGAACATTCGTTGCTGGGTCATCCGACAGAGAGTCGGAGACGGATTCCGCGCTGGTTATTCTTGCTGTCTTGACAGCGCGCTGCTTTCTCGTTTTTTTGGCCATTATTACCCTCCAATCAAAGATCTACGTTAGACATTCTATTGACCCAGGGCACTTTTGAAGCCGGTTGTAATGCCGCTGGTCAACTGCGAAGCAATGTGCGTGCTTTCGCCGATTGGGATGAGAAAATTTCCGCTCTGTGTCTTGTCGAGCGGCGCAAAGGTCACCACGAGGTCATGCTTGCGATTGCGCAAAGCCGACAACAAGTTGCCGCTCTGATTGAACGTCGCTCTTACGAGCTTCCATGCAGGAGTAATGCTTCCGCTAGTATCGATTTCGAACGTTACTTGGTGCGAAAGCACATTTTGCTTCGCGACGCTTGTGATTTGCCCTGTCGCGACCCCGTTGACCATTGCGTCCAGCCATTCTGCCAGTTTCAAGTCACTCTGAATCAGTAATGAGTCCGTCGGCGCCGTGGTGTCACGCTCACATCTTCCGTTTGGTCCCAGATAGAGCTCGCTCACCTTGTAATAGAAATTTACTTTATCCACGCGAGTTGCGTCTGCCGATCCATTGAATGCACCGCTCAAACTGAAGATCGACGAAGGTGGTGACGGAGGGAGCCAAACGGCTGTCGGATTAGCGGTCGACTTCTCTTCAAGTTGAATAGTGAGGGCGACCTGAGCCCCCCACTTGCGCAAGAAGAGCGCATCAGACGAACCGGCTCTGGCGTTGAGAACGTTGGTGACTGCATCCTCAAGTTCGCAATGAACGCTACGAACGATCGCCTGCACCAAAGCATTGTTGGAGGCGTATGACCCGCCGTTAGGAAAATCGCGGATCTCTGGAACGCGCAACCCGCATCCGGCAAGCACACAACCAGCGAAAAGTGCAATCAAATTGACGCCCGGCCTCAACATGCCAAACCCCCGAGCTTGAAATTTACAGTGTGCAGGCTTCTGGAGGGCCGAGGACCACTCCGGTCAATCCTGACCAAAAATTCTGGTTGTTAAGGAATGCTTTTCTATCTGAGCGCGCAACCAGCAAACGTTGTCTTATTGGATTTCATGAACCGGCTGCTGCGTCTCCGCCACAGCACTGCACGTTTCGTACAATGCTGCATGTCGAAATGTTCGGGGCGGGTTTGGTCGGACAGTCTTTCGCGGATTTCGTTGACGGGCGCGACGTACCTGGCGCCAGAAACGCCATCACGGCGTGCGGGCTGCTGCCTTTTCTCTGAGGGGACATACAGAGCGCACCGAGCGTCGCTTTAATGCTCGAATTCTTCGGCCGAGCGCGATTATTGAAGGATTTCACCAGCACTGCTGAGCGAACATCTGACCCGATCTGGAGATCTTTCGCCGATTGGCCAGTGCACGGCCCATACACCGACCCGTCGAGTTACCTCCTCCCCTCAAAAGTAGGGCTTTGATTGTTCTCGAAACCTGCGATTGTACATCATGAAACAAGCTGCCAAGGGGGTAAGATGATTCGATTGATTATCGGCGTGGGGCTGATGGTTGGGTTGGCCGGCACCTCGCAAGCTCAATACCTGGGGACCGGCTCAAATCCCAACAGCCACGGCATATCAGGTTACACTCGCAGCAACGGCACTTATGTGCAGCCCTACACCGCGACGAACCCGAATAGCACCCAGCGCGACAACTACGGCACTCGCGGCAATTACAATCCCAATAATGGGACATTCGGTACCCGGACGCCGCGGTACTGAGGGGCGTTTCAATGGCAAAATCAACGCGCAATACGGGCAAGCCCTGGACCTCTCAGGATGTGACGCAACTCAAGCAACTCGCAAAGAAGAATACCCCAACTCGCGTCATTGGGCTGAAACTTGGGCGAACCGCCGACGCAGTTCAAAATAAAGCATCGTCCGAGGGCGTATCGCTCAGTCCGACAAATCAAAGCCCATACAACCGCCGCAAGGATTGAGGTCACCCCAAGTACCAACGTTGTCCACCACCCTGGTCGAAAAGAGATCGAGGTGAGGAAGGGCGACGTTGAGTTGGGGATAGCCGAGACATGGAGATGCAGCGCCTCTATTGGCAAGAAATGATAACTCTCAAGCGCGATGCTCGCTATGTTGATCTTTGCCTCGCTCGCACTGAAACGATCGACCGATGTATCAAGGGAGCACTTGCGATTGCGGCAAGCTCATCCATTGGAAGTTGGATCATTTTCAAGGAGTATTCGTTTCTCTGGGCCACCATCGTTGCTGCCTCCCAGGTCTTGCAGGTGGTCAAGGAGTATCTGCCCTACAAGAACCGTTTGCGAGCGCTGACAGGCCTCTCCCAGGATCTGAATTCAATCAGTCTCGCAGCTGAGAACAGCTGGTTTCGGGTGAGTTCGGGCAGCTTATATGACGAGGATATCCACGAGCTACGGTTCGACTTGAAGCAGCGCAAGCTCGCGGCCGTGCAGAAGGCCTTTCCGGCCGCCGGCTTGCCGAACAATAAGAGGTTCGAAAAGCGAGCCGATGAAGAGGTCCAGGACTATTTTTCGATCTACCTAAGTCAAGGTAAGGAGGCCTAGAGACAATGAGCGACAAGAAGATCAATGTTCCCCAAGGAGGACATAGGGTTATTGGCGACCACAAGGGAGCCGTCTTGCCAACCAAGCCAGCGAAGGCACCGATGCCACCTGTGCAACCGACACGAGGCAGTCGCCCCGAAGCCCCTGCCAGGCCATCAAAGCCGAAATAGCAAGGGAGGAGAAGCACAGAGGTCTGGCCCTTTGACGCAATATGCCCGCCAGCGATGGTCTTCAGGTCGACCGGCGGGCAACGCTTCTCGCTAGAAGATAAGCACTACTGGCTTCCAGGCTCTCGTCATTTTGTAGGCGGCACGTTGCGCGCCAGATTAACGACTTCCTCGTTAGCGCGGTAACGTGAAATCGTCACGCAAGAAGGAGGCCTTGAATGCAGCTTCCAGGCTATCTGCCGACAGAGGCGCAATCCATGGCAGTCGCCCCAACCACCGCACCCGTCCAATCTCGCAAATCGCTCTCACGGCATCCGGGCTCTTTTCGCCTATCAAGGCGACTCCAAGAATGTCGATCTGGCGCCTTCGGAGCGCCTCTATGGAGAGCAATGAACAATTAATTGTACTCGCAGTTGTACTGGTGCACAGCACTACAGGGATTCGCCACCTCTCCAAGAGGTCAACGTAAAGCGAACCACAATTCAGCGGCTCCATGAGCCCCCCGGTCCCCTCGATCACGAGCGGCTTTCCTCCGGTGTCCGGCACGTCCAGCAATTCCGGCTTAATGCGAGCCTCGTCGATTTCCGCGGAACAGTGTGGGCAAGCGGTCGTTTGCAGTCGGTACCTCTCAGGCACAATGCGATCCGGCGGAAGACTGGCAAGCCGAGCAACGCACTCGGTGTCCGTCTCTCCTTCGAGGCCGGCCTGAATCGGCTTCCAGAACCTGGCGCCAAGGAGATTGACGAGCCCTGCGCAGAACACGGTCTTTCCGACGCCGGCGCCTGTAGCCGTGACCACGATCCGCTGCTGGCTCGCCGATCTTGATCTTTTGTCAAGCGTTGTGCCCACCTCATTCTCCATGATATGCAGCGGGCGCCGGCGCAAAGAACGCTTACTTTTCGCCAGTCGTTGACGGCCGTGCCCTCAATTTCCGGATTTACCAACGGCTGCTCGTCGACGCTGCTGCGTGCATCGCCTACCCCTCAACGTCGAAACAGCGGTGCGATATACGCGAGATGCCCGTCGTGATTGGCGTCCGCCGACCCGTCTCAAAAAGCTTCGAATGCGGACTGTTACATCGAACTAGACGGCGGCCGGCACGATGGTCCCCCTCCTAGAGTTGCGCTCGATGCCTTGTGGCAGGTTAAGATTGTTATCGGCGTGGAAATATTGTCCGAATCGGACGGAGACGTTCACAGGCCGCTGGGTGTATCCTAATAGACGCAGAACTGTCCGCTTCGAGCGACAGCTGTGCGATTACCGGGCGATTTCACATGATCTGTCGGAAAATAGCCGATCGGCGCATATTAGCCGTGACTCTAGGGGGATTTTTGCAGGTATGACTTGAGCACGCGAGTTTATCGATGGCGGGCGGCCCCGGCAGATTTTCTGCGTGATCAATCACGATGATCCTGCAAATGACACATTGACGTCTCGCTGGCTGATGGTTGGTATGCACGGAGTGTCTCTTTTCCAACGGAACGAATCCCGACCTTGTTCGATGTGGAGGTCGCGAGCAGCGCCCTTACAGGAGCTCAGAGCGCGCCACATCGATCACCTTTATACGTAAGCTACGTTCGGACCATTGGGCACGACAATTCTCAGGTCCTACTCAAGTGCTAGCTCTGCTGCACATTTGTGGCATTATCGATGTCAAAGATGCTCCGGCTGTCGAAGCCCGTCAGCATTGCCTCAAGCTAAATCCCAAGATAAGAACGGGACCAAGTTGCGGCGTCACTTTTGCGGCCACCATGATCCGTCATATCGTCTTCTTCACAGCCAAGGAAAAAGCCGATATCGACCGAATCATCGAAGGTCTATCGGTTCTCACCTCGATCACCTATGCGCGCCGGCTCGAGATTGCCCGCAATCGCAAGAGCGACCAGCTCGGCAATGATATCGATGTCGTGGTGTATGGTGAATTCGACAGTGAGGCGGATCTCGCTGCGTACAAAGCGCACCATTTATATCAAGAAGCGATCCGATGCGTACGGCCGCTCCGGGAGTTGCGCTTTGCCGCTGACTATGAGTTGTCGACAGACGTGCATTTCGCTGGAACGGCAGGCCTAGGGCAATTCGCTCGGCGCAGCGGACCGGTTGGTCGTGAGTACCTCGATGATCAGTCACAGGACTTTGTACGTGTCGGGCGGAAATAGTCCTCGTTGGGGTGGCAATTGGGGCGCGGACCTCACAACCTGCCGGTCGTCGTAGCAGATAGCCTATGCACGTCTGCGAGTTGCCATGGATCGAGCCTATCAAGGCGCTGCGCTGCCTTGCGCAGCGGCCGCAGCTTACCTTTCTCGATAGCGCGGCAGAGCATGAGCTGCTCGGACGTTACTCATATCTGGCTTGCGAGCCGTTCGGCACATATTTCGTCGCCGATGGACAGGCAAGTTGGAATGGACAGGCACTTATAGGGAATCCATGGGAGGCCCTCCGCGAGCTTCTTGCCAGATACAAAGAAGCGCATCGCCCGGATCTCCCCCCATTCCAGGGCGGCGCAGCCGGCTTTCTTGCCTACGACCTGAGCCGAACACTGGAGCGGTTGCCGGCACCGTCAATTCCGGGTCTCGGGTTACCCCAGTCAATACTGCATTTTTACGATGTGGTGGTCAGCTTCGATCACTGCGCCGAGAAGTGCTGGATCGTCTCGACCGGCTGGCCGGACCAGGAGCCCACCCGACGGGCCGAGCGCGCGCGTCGTCGCGCCGATGAGTTTGCAGCACTGCTTGCCAGGCCCAAATCGCCGCGGATCGTAATCCCCAGCACCGCGGGCCAATGGCATTCAAATTTTAGCCGGGAAGGGTTCAAAGCGGCCGTCCAGCGTGTCATCGATTTAATCCTGGCCGGAGATATATTCCAGGCGAACATCGCACAGCGCTTCTGTGCCAAGGTCTCCCCCCTGTTCGATCCGCTTACCTTTTATTGCGAGCTCCGCTCCTTGAACCCAGCCCCGTTTGCGGCCCTCCTACAATATGACGCGCTGACGATCGCATCGAGCTCTCCCGAGCGATTTCTGAGGCTTGAGGGCCGGCAGGTCGAAACACGACCGATCAAGGGCACAATCGCACGCTCCGCTGATGCCGCGGAAGATATGCACCGTGCCGAGCTCCTTCTCGCGTCCGAGAAGGATCGCGCCGAGAATATTATGATCGTCGACCTGCTGCGCAACGATCTGTCACGCGTTTGCACAGACGATTCGGTCGAAGTTTCAGCTCTTTGCAACTTGGAATCTTATGCCTCCGTGCACCATCTTGTGTCGGGGATCGAAGGCACGCTTGGTGCAGACCAAGACGCCGTCAGTCTACTTCGCGCCTGCTTTCCGGGCGGCTCCGTGACGGGAGTTCCAAAGGTGCGGACAATGGAAATTATCGCGGACATCGAGAAAGTGGCACGAGAGGTCTACTGCGGGGCGATCGGCTTCATCGGTTTCGATGGATACATGGACACGAACATTGCGATTCGCACTGTTGTGATCGACGATGACGTGGCTGCGTTTCATGCCGGCGGCGGAATAACGGCGATGTCGGATCCCGAAGCCGAATATGAGGAGACACTTGCCAAGGCAAAACGACTGTTTCAGGCCTTCGGTGCCGATCCAACAGGTGCATTTTGATTGTCATCATCGACAATTACGATTCCTTCGTATTCAACATTGCGCGCTATTTCCGCAAGCTGGGTGCAGAGACGCAAGTGGTCCGAAACGACGCGATCAGCGTGGCAGATCTCGTTGGGCTCCAGCCTAGTGCAATCGTCATATCTCCCGGCCCCTGCACGCCGATGGAGGCCGGTATATCCACTGCCATTGTCCGCGAGCTTTCGGGTCGCGTCCCGATTCTTGGCATCTGTCTGGGGCACCAGTGTATCGGAAGCGTTTTCGGCGGACGGATCGTGCGTGCACGTCGCCCCATGCACGGCCGCGCCTCACGCATAACGCATGGCGGTCGTGGGTTGTTTTTGGCACTTCCGTCACCACTTTGGGTCGGGCGCTACCATTCTCTTGCGGTCGAACTCGATCTGTCAGATGCACCTGATCTCATGGCGACGGCCCGTTCAGATGAAGGTGAGATCATGGCCTTGGCACATCGGCACCAACCTACCTACGGCGTACAATTTCACCCGGAGTCGGTCCTTACTGAGCAAGGTCACTCGCTCCTTATGAACTTCTTGCGATTGGCGGAGAGTTTCCGATCGTGAAGCCGATACGTCCTCGCGCTCCCGGCAATCTTATCCACAGACGGAATTGATAAGCAGCGGCACGACTCCAGCTCAGCGCAACGTGATGCGAGAGAGCTCCAGCCTGATCAAGATTGTAACAGAAAGCACGAAAACAGCCTCGCTTTGTACGCTGCGTACTCAATTATTTCTTTTGGTGCCGCCTCGATTGAATTACTTCAAGCCCGCAACGCGTAGTTCTCTTCGCATCAGATGCATTGGGTCAATAGGCGGAAAACATCCTCTGGCCCAATCGCAAAGATGTCTTCTTGAGATCCGCCAAGAGCTTGGCGGTGCCTTGCGGTAGTCTCGCTACCCCTGCCCTCACGGGCGTTTCCTCCCTTGACTTGGCCGCCGGTCCCATCGGGACCGGCGGCTCTCTTACAGGCGGGTAAGCGTCATTATGCTTGAGGAATCAAGATCAATCTGCACTCGGCCGACGCGGTAACGAAACTGCCGCAACGGCGGTGATGAGGCTGAAAGAACTATGCAACACAGAGGCGTGCAATTTTGCATTCGAGAAGCGTCGGCAGGCGAATGGCGCTACAGTTTCGAGATCGGCGGCAAGACGATCAGCGGCAAAACCCGAACGAGATTGCAGCTTCTTGCAATCCGTCGGGCCAAGGATCGCATTAATCGTGAACTGAATCGCAGTGCGGAAAGTCAGAGTTGATATCAGCATGAATGCTTCTGCCGGTTGCGCTAACTCAATCTTTGCCGTCTTGGAACGCAGCGGGGCGGAGTTGGCTCGCATATCGCACTTCCTGCCCACGCTCCACACTGGGCGCGATTCGCCACTGGACATCGCCCACCTGACAACGAGCGGTACCTCTGCGTCCCGCCCGGCGTCGACATTACGGAGCCTTCTTCACCAGGCCCGCATCCATCGGCGCGTCACAGAGCACTGGTAAACTTACCCCAGTTGATGCAACCTCAGGTAACAACGGGCTGGAGACCCACATATGCGCCGCATGGTTTTGATCAGCGTTCTGGCCTTGGCTCTCGGCGTCCCCGGCCCGCGCGTGGTGGGACGAAGGGCACATGCAGATCGCTTATTTGGCGTATAAGCGCCTCTCCGATCCTGTCCGCGACAAGGCCGACGCCTTGCTGAAGCTCAACAAGGATTATGCGAAGTGGACCTGCGGCGCCGCCGACGACAAAACGGCGAAGATGTACGCTTTCATCCATGCCGCGACTTGGGCTGACGACATCAAGACCAAGGAGTACGGCTATACGCGCGATGCGGTCACCAGCCCGACGGCTGGCCAGAACATCGGCTACTCGGATCACAACCAACATGCCTATTGGCATTTCAAGGACATCGACTTCACGCCCGACGGCACGCCAATGGCCGCCGCGGCCCCAGTCGATTTCGTCACCCAGCTCAAGCTGATGATCGCCGCGCTGCCGGCGTCCTCGGGCGCATCCGACGATGTGCGCTCGTATGACCTTGTCTGGATCCTTCATCTCATCGGCGATGCCCATCAGCCGCTGCACGCTAGCGCCCGCTACACGCATGAGATCCCCGACGGAGATTCCGGCGGCAATGCGGAATCTGTGATACCGGCCAGTGGATACAGCATCGCTCTGCACGCCTACTGGGACGCGATCTTCGGCGGTTACTCCTCGCCCCATGGCGCCATTTTCGACGCCGACGATAAGGACGGGCTATCGAGCGTCGGCGTTAACCAGGTTGAGGCGCAGATTGACGATCCCGCCGTTTGGGCTCAGGAAAGCGCGGACCTCGCCAAGCGATACGCCTACGCTCCGCCGATCAGCACTGGAAAGAATCCAGTCCTTCTGACGCGCGACTATGAGACGAGCGCCAAAAACCTGGCCCGCGCGAGGGCTGCACTTGGCGCGGCGCGACTGCAGGCCGTTGCATGCTCCATGATGAAGCTCGCGACGTGCCGTCGATTGCTGATCGATCGTAAGCACGCGGCGATCGCGGAAGCTTGCGAAGAGAGGGCGGGAAGTCCCACAGCCACGTCCGGCCCCAATGCGGCCAACTGGTAATCCGTAGGTCTCGTCCTCCCGGTCCGGTAGCCTCCCCCCGGTTGGCTGACAACCCCAACCATTGGTTAACATATTGATATTATATCTTTTTCTCTCCAAACCTGAGAGCCAAACTCTGGCGAGTGGAGGCCAAGCGTTCTTGCCGGCTTGGCGAGGGATCTTCTGGCTAAACCGCAAAGCTTGAACACTGTATCTTTTTACAGTATCATCCCGTCTTATGAGTATCCACGCGGAACTAACACCCAGGCAGCGACAAATCTTTGAATTCGTTGAAGAACATATGGCCGCGACTGGCGCCCCACCAACGCTTGAGGAGATTTGTGACCGGTTCAGCTTCAAAAGCCCGAATGCCGCGCGCGAGCACCTGCGGCTCATCGAGCAAAAGGGCTATCTGCAGAGAGCGCCACGGCGGGCTCGCGGAATTCGGATAGGTCGCGAAGATTCCGCTTTGGGCGATTTGGTGCGGGTGCCACTCTTGGGCAGGATCGTTGCCGGCAACCCAACAGAAGCTGTCGAGAATATTGAAGCCAGGCTCCCGTTGCCGAGAGCCCTTTTAGGAGGAGCTCATCTTTTTGCGTTGCGCGTCGGGGGACGTAGCATGGAGGGTGCGGGTATCTTCGATGGCGACATCGCAATTCTGAACGGCGAGGTGGAGGTAGCGAACGGCGCAATTGCCGCTGTTCTGGTCGGCGAAGAGACCACTCTCAAGCGTGTTTTTCGCAGCCGCGACGGAGTTCGGCTTCGCGCCGAGAATCCGGAATTTCCTGATCTCGTTTTCGACCAGTCCAACGCCGGCGCGCTCCGCGTCGCGGGTCTTCTGGTCGGCGTCCTGCGGTTGGTGTGAACGTGGCTGAAGCATCCCCCTCACCTTCGCTTATCAGACTCGAGCGCGAGATGAATAAGATCGGCTGTCCGGAGCTGATCGCGCTCGACGGGGCGCCAGGGGCCGTCCATCTCAACTATTTGGATCTGATGTCGGGGCGGCGCGCCAGCGATCTGCGGCCGAAGGCCGTCGCAGAGTTTCAGGGTCGTCCAGTCCTTTATCTGGTCGATGGCTTGACGGATCGCGAGCAACCGAGTGACGCGCAAGTGCGTGAACTCGGCCAGTTGCTCGCGAATCGAAGTGAACATGCGATGCTCGGCGTTGTGCGGCCCGGAGAGCTAACGCTCTATCCGATCAACCTCAGTCGAGCGGAGCTTGATGGCGCAACACCAAAGCCGGTCTCACTAACGAACCCGGATCCCATGCTCTTTCAAAGCCTGGCTACCGGCTTGGTAAACGTGGAGGGTCAACCGACCGCCCCTGACTATGTTTTCGATGAGATTCACGAGCTGTTGACAGCGGCAGACAAGGCTCTCGCCGGGCGGATGTCACCGCTTGAGGTATTGTCCGTTGCAGGGCGAGCCTTGTTCTTTCGGTTTCTCCATGATCGCAGGATCGTCCTACCGGCTGAACTCCAGGAGATATCACCAAAAGCCAAAGACTTGAAGGACGTCTTTTCCGACGCCGAGTGTGCGGCGGCAACATCATGCTGGCTCGACGAAACATTCAATGGCGATCTGTTGCCGCTCGTGGACGAAGTAGCACACGCCGATCCAGCGAAACGGCTTACGGCATACAGGAAGTTCTTTCGCGAAGCTCACAAAAAGACCGACGGAAAAATTTTTCTTCACCTGCAAGCCATCATGCGTGGCTGGAAGCACCTTGGCGATTCAACATTCCAGACGAGGATCGACTGGGACGATTTTGATTTTGCGCATATTCCGATCGGCGTGCTGAGCCAGGTCTATGAAACCTTTAGCCGGAGATGGGATGAGGCGCACGCCGAGGAGACGAGTGTCCATTACACACCGAAAAACATCGCCCACCTACTGGTTGAGGAGGCGCTTGCTGGTGTGAAGAATGCGCATGACGCGGTCGTACTCGATCCCGCATGTGGCGCCGGCGCGTTCCTGGTTTTGGCGTTCAGACACTTGGTACGACTGCACTGGCAGCACATGGGGCAACGTCCCGACAAGAAAACGATTCATCGGATTCTTTATAGGCAGATTCGCGGATTCGATGTGAGCGAGCCGGCGCTTCGGCTTGCAGCGCTCGCGCTATACATCACAGCCATCGAACTGAATGGTACAACGCGACCGCCCAAGATTCTAAAATTCCCGCGCGTGTTGCAGAACGAAGTTCTCTTTAACTTCGATAGCCGTGAGGTAAACGGAGGTACGCGAGGTTTTGTACTGGGGAGCTTGTCTGCGGCGGTTCCGACGAAGCTCGACGCGTCGTTTGACGTTGTCCTGGGTAACCCGCCTTGGACACGCCTGCGGTCGAAGGCGAAGACTTCAGCGGAGAA
Organism: Bradyrhizobium pachyrhizi; assembly: GCF_001189245.1. Lineage (GTDB taxonomy): Bacteria > Pseudomonadota > Alphaproteobacteria > Rhizobiales > Xanthobacteraceae > Bradyrhizobium > Bradyrhizobium pachyrhizi. The sequence goes on from NZ_LFIQ01000010.1 coordinate 44,597, forward strand.
AGTTGCTGATCAGGCACGTTTTGCGGAGATCAACCGCGCATTCACGACAATCACGCGACGAGCATTGAAGGCGCGAGATCTTCCTGGGCTTTCGGCAGAGGAGTACGATAATCCGGACAACAACCCGGATCTTCCGTTTATTTGGCGTGCGACCGAATGGGCGAAGCCCGGCGGCATGATTGCCTTTGCACTACCGGCGCGGATCATTCTCAAGCAGAGCGAAGCTGGTCAGAAGGCACGCAAAGCGCTTTTCAGTGGCCTGACGGTCACCGGAATCCTAAATGCGTCCGATTTGGAGAAAACTCCTGTTTGGCGCAACATGGACGTTCCCTTCATGTTGCTGTTCGCACGAAATGTGCCCGCAGCTTCGGAACATCGATTCCAGTTTATAACGCCCTTGCGCGAAAACCCGCTGGTCAAGCGGGCAGAGTTTCGCATTGACTATCAATCTGCCCAACCCGTATCGCTTGCTGACACGATCAATCGGCCATGGACTCTTAAGGCACTCGGCGTCGGTACCGTTCTCGATATCGAAGTGTGGGACAAAGTGAAGGGTCGATGCCTGTCGTCAGTCGGCGAGGTGTGGTCTAAAGCCGGCTTTCTATCGGGAGAAGGATACAACATCTCTGCTGGACTCCCTCAAGCTCCGGCGCGGCATCTTCTCGACCTACCGGATTTTAAACCTCCGGAGAACGGCTTCGCTATTGATTTCAAGGGTCTCGATCGCTGGGAGGAGAGACACAGGCGCACAACAGCGAACAGGCCGCGAGAAAACGAGCTGTACCAATCACCATTGGTCATCATCCCGCAGACCCCGGGCGAGACCAGAGAGCAACCGAAGGCGTTTTTGTCGGTGGAGCGGCCGATTGCGTTCTCCAAGAGTTACTACGGTTACTCGACATCCAAGCACCCAGATGCGGAGGTTTTGGCACGGCTGTTGTACCTCGTTGTTCACAGCGAGCTTTGGCAACATTACAGCCTCACGCACAGCTCGCGCATCGGTGCAAGCTATCGCACGATCCTAAAGGAAGAACTAGACGGTTTCCCTTTCGTCGACCCTTCGAACCTGACGCTTTCGCAAAGGCAGGAGGTTTTTGCGCTATCAACACATCTCGCATCGGACGGCGTCAAATCCTGGGATAAGATCGACCATCTCATTTTCGCTTTGTATGGACTGAGCGAGCACGATGTTGTCGTGGTCCGCGACACGATACAGTTCGGTGCACCATACCGGTCATCCCGTGATCCTGCCGCCCTGCCACCTGATCGGAGCGATTGCGAGCGATTTTGCCAGTATCTTCAAGACATGCTGCAGCCGTTTGTAGGGTCAACTGGCGCCCAACTCCATGTCGAGGCATTGGATGCCCCGGGGGGCACATGGATGCCTTCGTGGAGGTTCGTTACGCTCGGAGCAGAGGGCGTAGCTTCCAACGTCTCGTCGGCCCTCGTTTCGAAGGTCATGCGCGAAGCCAATCGCACTGCGGCCAGCCGCGTGATCATGGTCCTACCCCAGCACCGTGGACTTCTCGTTGGGCTGCTCAACCAGCGCCGCTTCTGGAGCAAGAGCCGCGCTCGCCTGTGCGGACTGCATATCGTTCGGCAGCATTTGGGGGCATTTCGTCCCAGATGAGCATCGCAGGGTTCTTTGCCGAAGGTATTGACTATCGTCTACCCCATCCGGCGCTGGACGACTCTGTCCTACTGATTGCCCACAACGCGATCTGTCATGCGTTCTCGCTGCTGCGCGCAACGCCCCCCGATGGATTTGACCTCTCGTCGGCTCAAGAAAACGCCATAACTCAACAACTTGAATGGATACTTGAGAACCGTCTTCGAAAGAGCGGCAAAGTGGCTGGCTTCGATGAACGTGTGTTCCAGAAAGTTCGCCGCGGCCCCGAGGTTACGAACTACAACGGCAAGCATCCGAGCAAGAAGCCCGATCTGGTCTTCGACCTTGCACGAGATGCGCCACTCGTGCTGTCGAGCCTGGATGCGCTATTCGTTGAATGCAAGCCGGTCGACAAAAAGCACACCTTCGAAACGGACTACGGAAAAGAAGGTGCGCTCCGGTTCATCAACGGAGACTATAGCTGGGCGATGCAAGAAGCCATGATGGTCGCTTACGTCCGTGACGGGAACGCCCTTTCGGCAAGCCTTGGTCGAGCTTTTGCCAAAGAGCCCCTGCATTCCTTGTTAGGAAAGCCGACTGCGATGATGCAGGTGGCAAATTGTGCCGGTAGCTCTGTGGCCGAGCCGTTGCATTTCACGACGCACGAGCGAAACTTCGAGTGGCCACAAGATCGGGGAAGCGCGAGTGCGATCCGCATCTTCCATTCGTGGCACAAGTGCTGGTAGGGCAAGCGGCAAAGCGAAGCGTTGATTTCCGCGGCATCCGAAGAATGGGCGTCAGCCGCCGGCTCCGCTCCGTCAGTTCCCTTCACCAATCTTGATATCGTCGACCAATTGGATCAGCTGATCGACCGCATGGCCGTTTGGCCCGGCTTTCATCCTCTTCAGGGTGGTCAGCAACTCCTCTTTCGTATCCATCCGGCGAGGACTTCACCGGACGGATACAAACAATCAGCGCGTAGCTGTGGCACAGCAGCTCCTTCAGGATCACCCGAATGCAAATGACGGCCTCGAATTGGTGGACATGGTACCGGAATCGTCAACGCTGCGGTTCACGTGATCAGCATCGCGCCGGCTTCATGGCAACGGCTGACCAGCTGGAACAGCAGGTGCGCCCGCGTCAGGCTCCGGCTTCACTCAAGTATAAGTCAGTGGACTGGAGAATGGCCGGCGCACTTCAGTGCGCAGCTCTTAGTGAATCTGAAGTTGAGATACCCGATCAACGATTGGTTAGTCGATCACAGGGAGGCACCTCAACGGGAACAGCGAAGCCAGCCTTTACCCGATCCAAGACGACCAGCGTCTTGAAGCATTTGATGTCCGGCATCTCGTAAAAGAACCGTCTGGTGAATTGCTCGTAGTCCTCCATGGTACGCGCGGTAACGTATAGGATAAAGTCAGCATCACCGGTGACGTAGAAGCCATTGACGACTTCGACTGAAGACTTGATGGCCTTCTTGAACCTGTCGATGATATCAGAACGCTCCCGCTCCATAGTCACCAGTACAAGCATTTGGATGGGTCTACCAATGGCCTTCGGCGAAACGATCGAGATATCGGCCTCAATGATGCCTTCCGAGCGCAGCCTCTTCAAGCGGCGTTGGCACGCTGTTGCAGAAAGCCCCGCTATCTCGCCGATCACCTCGGAAGTCAGGCGATTGTTCTTCTGCACGAGTTCGAGGATGCGAGCGTCTATCCGATCATATCGCATTGCATACCAGCTCCAAGCCTAAGATGAAATTCTCCGGCAGATCCACGCGCGGGCGACGAGAAGCGCCCAAGGCATGAAGATATAGAAGATGTTCAGAGCATCCTTGATCGATCAAGCTCGGGAAACTACCGGCTGCGGGCGGGCGCTCGTCACAACACGCCCGCGTTTCGATCGTCTCGGTTATTCGAGCCCCATTTCCGCTCCAGCTTGAGCTGATTCCTATGCACATGCAGGACTTGCCCGATGCCGTTCGCACGGTGCACTGCGAATCCTTTTCGAGCACTGCTGCACCCACTTCGCCAGAAGTGAAGCGAGCCGGCCAAGTTCGCGGTTGACGGCGATTAACGATCGCCGGGTCGTGGCATTTTGAAGTCGAGCGGCAGCGCTTCAATTGGTCATCACTTATGAGCGATGGCTGTCGGCTCCGCCCTCTTTGCTGGCCCAATTGGCCGCGCATTGACACGCCAATCATGATAGAGCGGCTCTGGCCAGTTGATCATGATCGATACCCGGGCGCACCAACCACCTTCGATCATTGACGTTCAGGCACGTCGACAAGCTTTTTCAAAGCGGTTGGCCGCCGCTCACCGCCGCGTCGTATCCTCCCGATGCGCTTTCTGAAAGAACTGAAGCGCGTTGCCGCGCATGATCCGGTCAATGAGGCCACGGGCGTCCTCGAGCGCGATCCAGCCTTCGGCGACCAATTGCGAGAGAGCTCGTGCGATTCCACGGCGCGCTACGCACGCATGGCCATAAACTGGCTCGACAGCGACATAGTCGCCGCCGAAGGTGAAGATCTTGTTGGACGGAACCGCCATCAAAAACTCCCTCAAGAAGCGAACGCCCGCCACCGGATTGATGATCCATGCCCAGCACATGTCGATCGCCGCGTTAGGATAATGTTTGGCCAGCGCGATAAACTCGTGCTCGTACGGGTAGCCAATATGCATGAGCACGAATCGGGTTTCGGGGAAATCCTGCAGCAGACGGCAGACGTCTGCGGCATTGCTGCGAGTACGGGCGAGTTGCATTACGCCGTAGCCAGCCAAAACGCCGGTGTGGAGTTTGACGGGCAAGCCGTACTCGCCAGCCTTGCCGAGGCAATAGCGGAAAAGATAGTCTTGCAGCGCCTTCAGGTCCTCAGGACCAAGGGCGTGCAACGCGCCGACCCTGTCGGCATGGTGCGGGAATAGTCTTGCGGCACGCGCCTTGGTGACCGGCTCGAAATCGAGGGCGCGCGAATAGGCGATTTGCGATTTTACAGCCACGGCTTTGGCGCCGTATGTCGTAAAATAAAAGTCAATAACCCCGAGCCATTCATCGAGCGTGGTCGGGCGTCTGCCCGTTTCGGCTTCCACCCACGCAAAGTCAGCAGCACTACACCGGCACAATTGAAGAATGCTTATGTCGTGGTCGAGCAGCCCTGGCTGCTCGGTCTCCATAAAGATGCGCTGGAGCGAATTGACGTGACAGCCTTTGATGTTAGCCAGCTCCAGAATCCGTGCGTAAAAACCCGGCTGTACGGTTTGATGGTATTTCTCGGCGATGCGGGGCAGGCTTTCATCCGTCAGGTCCTCTTCACCGTAAACGCCACGAAACGTATGGCGCAGCGCCTGGGCGTAGCCGGTGTGGCGGATCCTTTCCCAATAGGGCGCGATCAACCGATATTTTTCCTGGCTCGTAAGGTCCGGCCCGAGAAACCCTCGAAGGTCGCTGGCTGGCAGGCCCGCAACTACCAGATCCTCGGCAGCATAGGATCTGAATAGATAGGCCCAGTCGTTGCATGGCAATGTTCGTGGATGGATTGCTCCGGAAAGGCGCTGACTTTCCTCGATCAGATGTTCATGGGTGTCGACAAATGGCGTCTGCTCGACCCATTGCGCGATTTGTCGATCCACGTCTGTCATCGACTTCCAGTCAGCCGCTCCGCTTGTCATTTCGCGCTCCCTTTAGGTGACGACAGTTGCTTGCGTCCGCATTCGCAATCGCAACCAGCATTGGACCATGCTGTAGGTCTGGCGTGACGTCCTATCGCCGCGGCGGCTTCGGCTCGCCGCGATCAAGCTCAGTAGTTGACCACATCACTGGGGTGAGCGACGCGCTCCTTGAGCGCATCGGTCATTGGGAAGTTCAGATTGATGTTTTTCGGCGGGATCGCAGCCACGAACCATTTGTCGTAGATTTTGGTGAACTCGCCGGAAGCCATGAGTTTGGAGAGAACGTCGTCGACCATCTTTTTGAAGTCGGGATCATCCTTCGAGAACATCAGGCCATAATAGTAAATGGTGCCATAGTTAGCATTTAGAAAGATGAGGTCGGCTGGTTTCGCATAATCCGCCTTCATACCGGCCAAGAGAATGTCAGCTTCCACCCACGCCGCCGCACGACCGGTCGTGAGCAGCAGCAATGATTCCGCATGGTCTTTGGCTTGCGCGATGGTCAGGTTGAGATCGTCCTGCTGCGAAATGCCTTTGGCAATGCCGAGAGCATCGGACCCCTGAGTTACGACAACGGTCTTCCCTTTCAGATCTTTCGGCGTCTTGAGCCCGCTCGACGCCTTTGCGAGCCAAGCCGTTTGACTGGCGAAGGTGGCAACACTGAATGAGACCTGTTCTAGACGCTGCTTACTGCTGGCAGTGCCGCCGCACTCGATGTCGATCGTGCCATTCTGGATAAGTGGAATCCGGTTGGACGAGTTGACGGGCGTAAGCTTTGTCTGAATGTCCGGAGTACCAAGATCAACTTTCAGACGATCGACGACGTGCGCGCAAAGGTCGAGGGAAAAACCAACAGGCTTCTGGTCAGCGCCCAGATAGGAAAAGGGAATCGACGCCTCGCGATAACCAATGGTGATCATCTTTTTCGATCTAATGTTGTCAAGGGTTGGACCCGCGTGCGCCGTGGAAATCGCAGTTACAGTGATCGCGGTCGCTGAAAGCAGTGCAAACATTTTAGCCATGGGAATTCCTCTAATTCATATGAAACGCGCCTTTTGCGCTTTTGATCTTGGGCAGCGCGCGCGCTCCCAGGCGATCCGAGCGCGATCCGGCGTCGCTAAGATGACCGCTTCCGACCGCCGGCAGACGCCTAGTTCCCGACGCTGGGCAGCGTACGATCCGCTCATTCCGCACCGCACATAAACCGGGCAGCGTTCAGCCATGGCTAAATGATAGGCCTCTCAAGCCATTTGGCACTACAAAAATGTCAGTTTGCGAACATTTAAATTTCAAAATATGAGAATTCTTTGACGTAGTGTCGTGAACTCGACGGGCCGCGTTCCCCATTTGTGTGAGGCGCTCCCGTCCCATCGGCGATCATGCTCAATCGGAAACCACGAAATACGAGCGATACGCATTTTCTAGATTTTGGTTGCCCGAAGTTTTTCATGGTTCGCAATCGGCTCCATCGCCGGGGCGTCAGAGCGTCTTTTCCCAGCACAAAGCTTGTGGTTTTAGAGCAAGGCGGCGCCGACTAAGGCTACGGGATGGTCGGGACCGAGCCGAATGGGACACCGGACCGGGTCGAACCGCGAGTAGAGCTGGCGATGCTTTTATTGGTGTTGTCGGCACTTTCGGGACCCCGATCGCACGGCATCTCGCCTCGTAGTGTGCTGGCGTGTCAAACGCCATCCGGAACTGCC
>NZ_LFIQ01000081.1:0-26019 GCF_001189245.1 Bradyrhizobium pachyrhizi
TGGATGCGATAAGTGTCAACACCACCTAGTAGGCGTAGGACGTCTTGCCCGGCTGCACGGTCAGCCGAAAGGCGACATCGGTCGAGCCGTCCATCAGCTCGATGATGTTGTCGCACACCAGGCATCGAAACTCACCCGCGACGCCACCCTTCGACGTCAATTCGATCCGGCGATAGCCGGCCTGGCAATGGGGGCACGTCACGTCGGACTTTCGCATCGAATCAGCAAACCGTTGCTCTCTCCGGTTTCCCACACGCCCGTGATCGGAAATGTGACGGCCGTCTAACCTGGCGTGCTGGTCGACCAGAGCACCGGGAATTTGTGCCGTGCTTTCAGCGCGAAAAGTTCCCGACGATGGCCGGAACGCCGCCGCGCCCAGGCTCGGCAACACGGCCACGGACCAAAAAACGAGCGAGCGCTCTCTCAGAAAATTTCATTATCCCCCTTTTCCGGGCGCCGTTTCGTGGGCTAGGAATTACGCAAGGGCGTAAAGCCCAGCCCGGACCAGCAACAAAATGAAATGGTCCGGGAGCATAGCCAGGGAGGCAACGTGGGTCTCGCGCGTCAGCGACCGGGGACGGCGAATGCGTTCGCGATGGACGTGCTTTGCGCACGCATCCTCGAACGTCATCGGGATTCCATCCGGGTCCAGAAAACCCATCTCGCCGTTCCGAATCTCACGCGCATCATCGGCGCCACGCTCACGCTTTCCAACAAGCACGGCTTTCACGCCACCACGCTGCGCCAGCTTGCGGAGGCCTCGGGCCTCAGCATGGGCGGCCTTTATACGTATTTCGATAGCAAGCCGACGCTGCTGTCGATGATCCTCGGCGAGGTCGCCGAGACGGTGGCGGAGGTCCTCAACTCGCCGCCCGCGGACGTGAAGCAGGATGCGCGCAAGCATCTGCACTGGATCATCGCGACCCATGTCCGGATGAGCGAGGCGATGCAGCCCTGGTTCGTGTTCTGCTTCATGGAAGCGAAGTCGTTTCCGCCGGCGGAGCGCCAGCGCGCCATCGAGATGGAGGTGATGACCGAGAAGATCATCGCCGGCGTCCTCAAGCAGGGCGTCGCCAGCGGCGTCTTCGCGATCGACCAGGTCACGCTGACGGCCTCGCTGATCAAGCCGCTGCTGCAGGACTGGTACGTCAAGCGATGGAAATACCGCAGACGCGGCACCTCGATCGAGACCTACATCAACGCCGTCAACACGTTTGCGGACGCCGCGGTCGCAGCCAGGACGCGGCCCGGCCGCGTCGCGACCGGCTCCCGCACGAGATCCCGGCAGACGGCGCACCTATAGACGCAAGGAAGGACGAGGCAATGAAGCGATTGCGGTTCAATCAACAGGAGATCGTCTTCGCCGTCTTTGCCGTGCTGTTCCTGGCGTTCTCGATTTTCCTGCGCGGCTTCCTGACGCCGGAGAACATGCTGACGCTGCTGCAGAACGTCGCGGTGCTCGGCATCCTCGGCCTTGCGATGGCGATCGTCGTGATCGGGCGCGGCATCGACATCTCGCTGATCGCAGCCCTCGCGGTGCCGCCGGGGCTCGTGCTGCAGATGGTGCAGAACGGCCACTCGCTGCCGGCCGCGCTGGTGACGGCGGTGCTGCTCACGATCGCGTTCGGCCTGGTCAATGGCTGGCTGATCGCCTACGCCGAGGTCCCTTCGCTGTTTGCGACGCTGGCGACCGGCCTGCTGCTCGCCGGCCTCGGGCAGGCCGCGCTGTTTCAGCTCGACGTCGTGCAGTGGAGCGACGGCATGAAGGGCTTCGAGCGGCTCGGACAAGGCACCATCCTCGGCATTCCGACCTCGATCGTGATGTTCGCGATCGCCTGCGTCGTGGTCGCGTTCCTGCTGCGCCAGACGCGCTGGGGCGCCTATATCTACGCGATCGGCGATAACCCCTACGCCGCCCGCGTCACCGGCATCCCCTCCCGCCCGATCATCGTGCTGCAATACGTCGTCGCGGCGCTGATCGGCTGCTTCGCGGGCCTGGTGATGGCGGCATCGGTCAACTCGATGCCGACCCGCATCTTCAATTCGACCCTGATCTACGACGTCATCCTCGTCGTCGTGCTCGGCGGCATCGGCCTGTCGGGCGGCCGCGGCGGCGTGCTCAACGTCATCATCGGCACGCTGCTGATCGGCACCATGCTGAACGGCATGACCATCATGGACATTTCCTACGCCGGACAGAATCTCGTCAAGGGTGTCGTCCTGCTTCTCGCCGTCATCACGGATTCATTCCTGAATCCGCGCAACGAAGAAACGGCACAGCAGGGCGACATCTGAACCAAGCCACAAGAACATTTCAATCACGACCAAGGAGGAAGCAATGAAATACGCTGTCAGGACTGCAAAGGTGATCGCCGCAGCGCTCGGGCTTGCAGCCGTCGCCGCCCCGGCTCTGGCCCAGCAGGGCCTGGACGAGCCGTTCCAGAAGCCGTTCAGGGAAGCTCTCGCCGGCAAGACGGTGGCCTACGTTCCGGTCGCTATGAATTTCGACCTCACCGAAGGCTGGTACGCCGGCATGAAGAAGGAGCTCGAGCCCTTCGGCGTGAAGTTCGAGATCCGCGACCCCAACTGGAACACCAATGCCGGCGCGCAGGCGGTGACCTCGCTGATCTCGGAGAAGCCGGCCGTGATGGTGATCCACAATCCGGACGTGCAGACCTACGCCAAGTTGCTGCAGCGCGCCGAGAACGAAGGCATCTACGTGATCCAGATCAACATGGGGTCGGCGTATCGCTCGTCGGCCTTTGTCGGCGCCAACTGGATTGAGATCGGCGAGCGGGATACCGAGGCGGTTGTGAAGGCCTGCCAGGGCAAGTCGAACAAGATCGCCATCGTGCAGGGCGCGCTCTCGGCGGCCGCCAGCGCCTACACGCTCAAGGGCGTCGAGAACGTGCTCGCCAAGCATCCGGAGATCAAGGTGGTCTCGAGCCAGGCGGCCGACTGGGATGCCGCGAAGGCCAAGGCGATCACCCAGACCGTGCTGAAGCAGAATCCTGATCTCTGCGGCATCGTCGGCTTCTGGGACGGCATGGACATCGGCACCGCCGCTGCGGTGAAGGAAGCCGGCCTGACCGGCAAGGTGTTCGTCGCGACCTCCGGCGGCGGCGAGCGCAAGGGCGCCTGCGAGCTGGTGAAGTCCGGCGCGTTCGATCTCAACATGAGCTACGACGTGCCGACCCAGGCCGCGCAGATGGCCGGCACGATCAAATGGCTGCTGTCGTCGGGCGCCAAGGCCGGCTCGGTCAAGGGTTCGGAATACACGACGCTGATTCCGATCACCAAGGAGAACGCGGACAGCCAGACCGCGTGCTGGAATCTGAGTGACCTGAAGAAATAGTCCGGCCATTCCCGCTCGACGTCCCGGGCGGCCTCGCCCGGGACGTCGATCTCCCCAAATCGAACGCCTTGCTGGAATGCCGATGCGCGACACCCTGACGAGCCTGCGTTACCGCTACTGGCCGGATCATCTCCTCGGCGAGATCCTGTCCAAGCGTTGGACCGAGACCGCAATACCGGTGATCCTGCTTTTGATCGTCGGCTTCGCGCTCAGCCGTTCCATCGATCACTTCCTGTCGCCGTCGAGCCTTGCCGACACCGCGCGGCAGGCCGGCGAGATCGGCTTCATCGGCCTCGGCATGGCGCTGGTCGTCATCGTCGGCGGCATCGATCTGTCGGTCGGCTCGATCTTCGCGCTGACGGATTTCTGCGCGCTCTATCTGCTCGACGTGCTGAACTGGCCGGTTCCCGCGGTGGTGGTCGCCACCCTCATCTGCGGCGCACTGCTCGGCGCCGTCAACGGCGTGCTGATCGGCTACTTAAGGCTGCGCGCCTTCATCACCACGCTGATCACCCTGATCATCTACCGCTCGGCGTTCGATCTGTTGATCCAGCGCTACTCCAATTCGATCGCCGCGGCCTTCCCCGACATCCCGTCCTGGAATTTCATCGGCGGCGGCGACGTGTTCGGCATTCCGAGCGTCGCAATCGTCTACATCGCGATCGCGATCTTCGGCCATATCTTCATGACGCGGCTGCGCCCGGGCTGGCACATCACCGCGATCGGCGGCTCGCGCCGTTCGGCCTACAATTCAGGCATTCCGGTCCGCCGCACCATCGCGCTCTGCTATGTCGCAAGCGGCGTTCTGACCAGCATCGCCGCGCTGTTCTTCGCGGCCCGGCTCGGCACCGTCGGGGGCGACATCGGCGTCGGCCTCGAGGTGATCGTGCTGACCGCGACCGTGCTCGGCGGCATCACGCTCGGCGGCGGCAAGGGCTCGGTCGCCAAATCGCTGGTCGGCGTGCTGATCGTGCTTTTGATCACCAATGGCCTCACCACGCTCAATGCAAGGGGCGGCATCAACCGCATGGCACTGGCGGGCATCCTGCTGGTCGCGGCGATGGTCGACATCCGCTGGCAGAAGAACCGCACCCGCATCATCAGCAAGGTCTATGTCGCGCCGACCTATCACGCGCTGCCGCCGCCGCCGGCCACCGAGATCGGCCAGGGCGGCCCGTTCGAGCAGAACGACAAGCTGCGCGACGTCGAATTGATCGGCCTCGGCCGCATCGAGGCGCCCGAGGACGTGATCCTCGATCGCAACAACAATCTCTACGCCGGCTCGCGCCATGGCGACATCATCCGCTTCCATGCGCCCGATTATCAGCGGATGGAGGTGTTCGCCCATATCGGCGGTCAGCCGCTCGGCATGGCGTTCGACCGTCAGGACAATCTCTATGTCTGCATCGGCGGCATGGGTCTCTACCGCATCACGCCCGACGGCACCGTGGAGAAGGCGACCGACGAGACCAACCGCAGCATGCATTCGGTGAACGATGACAGCCGCCTGCGGCTGGCCGACGACCTCGACATCACCGACGACGGCCTGATCTTCTTCTCGGAAGCCACCGTGCGCTACGAGATGGATGAATGGCCGATCGACGGCCTCGAGGCGCGCGGCAACGGTCGCATCATCTGCTACGACACCAAGACCGGAGCGACGCATACGGCGCTGCGCGGCCTCAAATTTCCCAACGGCATCTGTGTCGCCAGCGACGGGGTGTCGATCCTGTTCGCCGAGACCTTCGGCTGCTCGATCAAGCGGCTGTGGTTCGCGGGGCCGAAGAAGGGCCAGGTCGAGGTGGTGATGGACAATCTGCCGGGCTATCCCGACAACATCAATCTCGCCTCCGACGGCAATTACTGGCTGGCGCTGGTCGGCATGCGCAGTCCCTCGCTCGACCTTGCCTGGAAGATGCCGGGCTTCCGCCGCCGCATGGCCAAGCGCGTCCCGGTCGACGAATGGCTGTTCCCGAACATCAACACCGGTTGCGTGGTCAAGTTCAACGAGCAGGGCAAGATCCTCGAATCGTTCTGGGACCTGCGCGGCGAGAACCATCCGATGATCACCTCGATGCGCGAGCATCGCGGCTATCTCTATCTCGGCGGCATCATGAACAACCGGATCGGCCGCTACAAGCTGGAGAACGCCGACCCGAACTTCGTGCAGTATGACAAGCGCTGGGGGAAGCTGTCGTGATCGCGGCCGTCAGGGATTTCGCCAACCGCTTTCTCGGCCGTGGTGAGGCCACCATCACCGTGCCGTCGTTCGACGGCGCACTCAAGCCGAACCAGAAACTGGAATCTGCGACCACCCTGCTGGAATGCGAGGCGCCCGAGGATCTCGCAACCGACGGCCGCAACCTCTATGTCGCCGACGGCCGGCGTCTGCTGCGCCTCGACGGCGGCGCAGCGGCCGAGCTGCGCAGCTTCGAGCAGCCAATCTCGGCGCTCTGCGCGCTCGCCGGCGGCGGCATCGCGGTCGCGCTCGGCGGCCGCGAGGTGCGGCTCTACGCCGATCCCTCGTCGGGCGAGCCGAGCGTGACGTTCAGCGACGCCGTCTTCAACGCGATCAACGCGCTGACGCAGGCCGGCGATGGCACCCTGATCGCAACCGACGGCTCCGCGACCTGCGGCATCGATGATTGGGCGCGCGACCTGATGGAGCTCAACCGGAACGGCCGCGTGTTCCGGCTCGACCCCGGGACCGGGTCGGTGCAGCCGCTGGCGTCAAAGCTCGGCTACGCCTTCGGCGCCTGCGCGCGCGGCGACGGCGTGCTGGTCAGCGAGAGCTGGCGGCATCGCCTCGTCCTCGTCTCCAATGGACGGCCGCCGCAGGTCGTGCTCGGTCACCTCCCCGTCTATCCGTCGCGGCTGTCGAAGGCCGCGGGCGGCGGCTATTGGCTCACCGCATTCACCGCACGCACCCAGCTGATCGAGTTCGTGCTGCGCGAGCCGGCCTACCGGCGCCGCATGATGGCCGAGATCGACCCGGCCTATTGGGTGGCGCCGCGGCTGCGCTCGGGATTCTCGTTCAAGGAGCCAATGCAGGGCGCGCACATCAAGACGATGGGCGTGATCAAGCCGTGGGCCCCGCCGCGCTCCTATGGCCTCGTCGTTCGGCTGAGCGAGGCCGGCAAGCCGCTGTATTCGCTGCACAGCCGGGTCGACGGCGTCAATCACGGTGTCGTCGCGGCGCTCGAGCTCGGCGGTGATCTTGTGCTGATCGCCAAGGGACCGGGCCGCGTGCTGAAACTGCCCCTCGCCGGGCTCGCCGAGGAGACAGGCTCATGAGCGACACCGTGCTTTCCCTGCGCAAGGCCACCAAGCTTTACGCGGGCGTCCCCGCCATCGAGGGCGTCGACTTCGATCTGCGCCGCGGCGAGATTCACGCGCTGGTCGGCGAGAATGGCGCCGGCAAGTCGACGCTGACCAAGGTGATGGCCGGCGTCGTGACCTTGACCTCGGGCGGCATGAGCGTCGATGGCGCGGAGGTCGCACCGCGCACGCCGCTCGAGGCGCGCAATCTCGGCATCGCCATGGTGTTCCAGGAGAACAGCCTGGTGCCGACCATGACGGTCGCGCAAAACCTGTTCCTCGGGCAGGAGAAATTCTACAACCGGCTGCGCGGCATCTACATCGCCGCCCAGCAATTCCTGCAATCGCTGAATTTCGACGTGACGCCGACCGCGACCGTGAGCGGGCTCGGCGCGGCCAAGAAGCAGATGGTGGAGATCGCGCGTGCGGTTCTGCACAAGGCCAAGGTCATCATCTTCGACGAGCCGACCGCGTCGCTGACGCCGGAAGAGAAGAAATACTTCTTCGACCTGGTCCGTGACCTCAAGAAGCGCGGCGTCTCGATCGTCTTCATCTCGCACGCGCTGGAAGAGGCGCTGCTGCTCGCCGACCGCATCACCGTGTTGCGCGACGGCAAGCATGTCATCACCGACGACGCGGCGAAATTCGACCGCGCGGCGATCGTACAGGCGATGGTCGGACGCGACCTCTCCAACACGCTGTATGGCGCGCGGAAGACCAGCGTCCGGCCGGCCGGTGCGCGCGTGCTCACGGTGCAGAACCTCAAAATGGCGCCGATGGTGAAGAACAATTCGCTGTCGGTATTTGCAGGGCAGATCACCGGCGTGTTCGGCCTGGTCGGCGCCGGCCGCACCGAGACCTTCAAGATCGTATCCGGCGTGTTGAAGCGCGACTTCTTCCACGGCGGCGAGATCCTGCTGCACGACAAGCCGGTGCGCTACCGGGTTCCGGCCCCGGCGGTCAAGGCCGGCATCGCCTATGTGACCGAGGATCGCAAGGTCGAAGGCTTCTTCGAAACCGCCTCGATCGCCCGCAACATCTATCTCGGCCTGCTTTCGAAGTTTCCCGGGGGGCGCATGATGCTGTCGCGGCGCGAGACCAATTCGGTCGGCAAGACCTGGACCCAGCGTTTGAAGGTTCGCGCCATCGGCGACGAGGCCAAGGTGGTCGAGCTGTCAGGCGGAAACCAGCAGAAGGTGGTGATCGCCAAATCGCTGGTGCAGGAGCCCGAGCTGATCATCTTCGACGAACCGACCCGCGGCGTCGACGTCGGCGCCATCGTCGAGATCCACGAGCTGATCAACCAGCTCGCCGACGAGGGCAAGGCGGTGGTGGTGATCTCGTCCTATCTGCCCGAGATCATGGCGCTGTCCGACCGCATCCTGGTCTCGCGCCAGGGCAAGGTGGTGGAGGAATTCTCCGCGCTCGAGGCCACCGAGGAGAAGATCATGTACGCGGCGATTCATTGATGCCGCAACGGGCTTGCGTCACGGCGGGCTCGCCGCGCCATACCGCAGCAGAGCGCGCCCGGACATGATCATCGGGCATCGCCCAGGCAGGTGCGGGAAGCCGCCTGCCGCGATCCTAGTCGCGTGCTACTTCGGTCCGACGGTTCCGGTCACCTTCAGCCTCGCCGACCTCACCCAACCCGAGACGTCGTTGCCCGTCCCCGGATTGAGGTACATCACCGACGACCAGCCATCCCTGGTTTGCGCATACGCGATCAGTGCATCATTTGGAATGACGAACACGCCGCGGATCGGACAATGCAGATTCGGCGCCGAGTAGAATTGCAGCCGACCCGTGCCCGTCACCACATTGGCCAGCGGCGGCGACAGCATCGGGACGCGGCTGGTGCCGGTGTGCGGCTCCTTGCAGTTCGACGGCGTCTGCGCGTGCACGGTCGCGCCCGGAGCCCCCAGGATCAGGGCACAGCAGACTATGCAGGTGACGACAAACCTGTCCGACATCACTGATCCTCCTGACCGCTGGAGGCGATCATCTATCATTCCGGGGTGTTTGTCGCCGGACGGAGCGGGCAGGTTCCGCGAGACACGACGAAAGTTTGCGTACCGGAAAAGCCGGCGTCGCGATGCATGGTCCGCGCCGCGACATTCATTTCATCGTGCTTGCGGGAAGAATGCGCCGGGCAGCACAAGCACCTCGCCGGTTGCGGCAACCGGCGAGGGGATTGATTCAGTTCATGCCCGCGATGATGACGAGATTGTTCAGGACAGGCGTCGAGCAGAACGCGACGACGAGAGCGATGTTGTAAACGTTGTTGCTCCGCCAAAGCAGCCACGTGACCACGAACGTCAAGCCAAGCTTGGGCACCAGCCACCATACACCGAACCATGTCTGCGCCAGATGCATGAACGGGTTCAACTCACCCAATCCGAGACTCAGGATCACATTCGTCGACTCAAGGTCGGCGTAACCCAGCAGCAGCGCGAGGAGCACCAAAAGACCCTTAACCCAATTCATTCCGAGACTCCCGATGCCAGTAATGCCGAAGATGCCGGATTGGCCAGATCACACTATTGATGATGTCCACGCGCTCGGCAGGCACGAGGCCCGTTGCAGGATATTCGTCCGGCTTCGGTATCCAGGCCGTGCCGAACAGAATGTCGAGAAACGGAAAGCAGGCTGCGAAGTTTTTGTCCCTGTGCTCGGGAAGGACCGAATGATGGATCCGGTGCCATTGCGGATTGTTGATCCATGTCACATACCGACCGAGCGGAATGCGGACGTTGAGATGGGCACACGCATCGGGCATGAAGAAGATAAATCCCACCGCTATCACCATGTCCGGCGGGATGCGGAACAGGATCGCCATGATCGGAAGAAAGGCGTCGGACAACACCCTCTCCAGCCAGAAATGCCGGCCGCCGGTAATGAACGTCACGCCGTTCGCGCTGTGATGGAAGGAGTGCATCGCCCATAGAAAGGGGATCGCATGTTGAAGGCGATGGTATGTGTACTTGTAGAGATCGAATGCAACCACGATGATTGCGAGTGAGACGTACCACCAGTAACCGTCGGTCGGCAGCTTGATCCAACCGAGACCGGTATAGCTCGCAATCTTGCCCGCGCTGATCGCCGCGATCGGAGCGAGCATGGACGACAGCCCGAGGCTCACGATCACCGCGAGCCAATCATCACGAAACTCGGCGTAGGGAACGTCCGCAATCGGCCATCTTTTTTCCAGGATGCGACTGGTGTAGACGATGCCCAGAAACACGGCCGCATAAAATACGGCGTTTGCGATGTCACTCTGCATGAGGGATGACTCGCCGGTTCAAAAGGACGAACAATAAGAATAAAAACATTTCCGTGCCTATAAGCTAAAAAAGCTTATTTTTTCTCAACGCTCCGGCGGGGGCAAGCAGGGTTTTTACGGGGCGCCCCTCGCCTTCGGCCCGATTCTGACCCGCGCGGGCGCATTTTTCCCGGCCGGTCTCCGATCCGGTGCGGCGACAGCCAGCTGAAGCGACCCCCGCGCCGGCCTGCAGGACATCGTGCGCACCGTGAAGGCGCGTGGTGCATCCCTGAGGGGCTATACAGAGCAGCCCATCGACACCAGCACAGCAGCAGGCAAGTGCTTCCTGGACATGCTCGGTGTGTTCACCGAGTTCGAGACCAACCTCCGCAGCGAGCGGCAGCTTGAGAGTGTAGCGGAGGCCAAGGCACGCGAGGTCTACCAGGGACGCACAGCGTCCATCGACACCACCAAAGTGAAGGCGCTCAAAGCTGAAGGCATGGGAGCGTCCGCTATCGCGAAGGCGCTCAGGATTGGCCGCGTCGGTTTGCCGGGCTCTTGAGGACTGAGGAGGGACGCCAATGACACGGCGCCCTCCAACTGCGACCACGGACTGTGTGAGTGCAGTGGAAGGCAATCGATCCAGAAGTGCCTGGGAATATTCTACTGAAGACGAGCACGCATCAGCTGCCCGAACCAATGGGAACTTGCGTGAATGGCGCGCCCGGAACGATTCGAACGTCCGACCCTCAGATTCGTAGTCTGATGCTCTATCCAGCTGAGCTACGGGCGCATTTTCGCGGGTGGGCTTGAGCCCGCATGGTCCCGGGAGCCCCGGAACGTCGCGAAAGAGCGCTCTAGCTACAGGCTCCGGGTCCGGTTGGCAAGGTCTGGAAACGCCAATTTCGGCCGCGGCTTTAGCCGCCCCGGAATACCGGAACGGCCTCAGGCCCTCGCCCGCTCGCTGCGAATCGACAGCAGTTCCACCGGGCGATCCGGGATCGAAATCCGGAAGGTGGCGCCAATGGTGCCCTCGACCAGATGGATGTGGCCGCCGTGAGCCCGGATCAGTTCGGCGGCGATCGCAAGGCCGAGCCCGCTGCCGCCGGGGCGGCCGGAGGTCTGGAACGCCTCGAACAGATGCTCGCGCGCCTTGGTCGGGACGCCCGGACCGGTGTCGGAGACCTCGATGATCGCGACCGTCCCCTCGCGGCGGCCGGTGATGCGGATCTGCTGCGCGCCGCCGTCGCCTGCGGGCCGGCTCTCCAGCGCCTGCGCCGCGTTGCGCACCAGATTGAGCAGCACGCGGAACAGCTGGTCCGGGTCGGCGTCGATGGTCAGGCCGCGCTCGATCGCGCTGATCCAGGTGATCGAGACATCGGTCGCAAGCCCCGCCGACTCCCGCACCTCGGCAACCGCGGGCTCCACCATGATCACGCGGCGATCAGGCGCCGCCTCCTGCGCGCGGCCATAGGAGAGCGTCGACTGGCAGAAGGCGATGGCGCGCTCCAGCGAGCGCAACAATTTCGGCGCAAAGCGCTGCACCCGCGGGTCGGGCACGCTGGCGAGCTGGTCCGACAGCAGTTGCGAGGACGCCAGCAGATTGCGCAGATCATGGTTGATCTTGGAGACGGCGAGCCCGAGCGCGGCAAGCCGGCTCTTCTGATGCAGCATCGAGACGAGGTCGCGCTGCATGTCCGACAGCTCGCGCTCGGCAACGCCGATCTCGTCGCCGCGCTGGCTCGGCACGATGATCCGCGCCGAACTCTCCGGATTCTCGTGGAAGCCGACCAGGCTCGCGGTCAGCCGCCGCATCGGGCGCACGAACAAATAATGCAGCGCCAGATAGACCAGGCCGGCGGTCAGGCCGGCGATCAGCAATGCAACGACCAAAACGTTGCGCGAGAAGCGGTACATCGCCTGCCGCAGCGGCTTCTCGTCGATCACGACCTCGATGAATTGCGCCTGGCCCGGCGCGGGTCCGACCACGCGGATGGTCTGGTCGCCGTGCTCCAGCATGATCTCGAAGGCATCGACGATCGCCGACCACACCGTCATGGTCCGCATGTCGACGTCATGGTCGATCGCCGCCGGAAGGTCGGCGCTGGCGAGCAGCCGGCGCTGCTGTCCCAATTTGATGGCGACAGCACGGGCGCCGATGCTGGTCAGGATCTGCCGCGCCAGCGAATCCGGCACCAGGCCGGACGGGGCGGCATCGAGCACCAGCGCCGCGGTATTGGCGGCGGCCAGGCGGTCATTGAGCCGGTTCATCCGGAAGTTGGCGATGGCCGGGACGTAGATCAGGAGCCCGGCGATCATCACCAGGGGAATCGTCAGCAGCAACAGCTTGCCCGACAGCCCGAGCCGGGGGGACGGCTTGGGCCGCTGCTTCTGCGCGGTCGCCTGATCGTCAGTTAGAGCCACAAGATAAGGCCTTGTTTGGCTTAGGGGTCGGAAGATGGGGCCCGGCCCCCAAGCCGGTCAAATTACGGATCGCTAATGTAGGCGGTTCCCCGAACGCCCCAAAGCGTCTCCATACCGTCAAATACCCCGCGAAATCTGATATATTCGCCCCAATTACGACGTTTCGAAGAAGCCTTTTTGCGACGGCCTGTGACATTGACGAAAACAGGGCGCTCCCTTATAAGCCGCGCCAACTGTCCGCGATGGCCCGGTTCTTGACCCGGGGGCGGCTCTTTGGGGCCGTCAACGGCTCGTTTGGGCCCGCCAGCATCATCGGACTCCATCTCAATACAACGGCAAATTGCCCGGTCAGCGGAGAATTACCCGTGAAGCGGACTTATCAACCCAGCAAACTGGTGCGCAAGCGCCGTCACGGCTTCCGCGCCCGTCTCGCCACGGCCGGCGGCCGCAAGGTCCTCGCTGCGCGCCGCGCGCGTGGCCGCAAGCGCCTGAGCGCCTGAGCCCGGACGTCTCCTCTCCGGAGATACCCATTATGGATCGGCTGAGGCAGCGGGCGGATTTCCTCGCCGTTGCCAATGGCGCACGGGCGAATACCACAGCTTTTGTGCTGCAGGGCCGCCGCCGCGACGATCAGGGCCCGATCCGCGTCGGCTATACCGTCACCAAGAAGAACGGCACCGCGACCGAGCGCAACCGCATCCGCCGCCGGCTTCGCGAAGTGATGAGACAGGTCGACGCCGTATTCATGCGGCCGCACCATGATTATGTGCTAGTGGGCCGTCGTGACGCGCTGACCCGCGACTTTGCGACCATGCTTGACGACCTGCGGTCGGCGCTGCGCCGCCTCGACCGGCCTGCGCCCAAGACGGGCACTAACAAGACGGGTACTAACAAGGCGGGTAACAAGAGCGCGCCCAATCCGAATGGAATGACGAGACCCTAAGAGATGTCCGACAACCGCAATACGATCCTTGCCGTCATTCTGTCCGGCCTCGTCCTGATCGCCTGGCAATACTTCTACAATGTGCCGCAGATGGAGAAGCAGCGCGAGGCGCAGCGCCAGGCGGAGTTGCAGAAGCCGGCGCCGCAGGCGACTCCGGGTGCTGCTCCCGGCACCGCTCCGGGAACCTCGGCGACCCCCTCTCCGGCCCCCGGCGCGCCTGCTGCTGACGCTCCGGTCGCGAGCCGCGAGACGGTGCTTGCCTCCGGCCCGCGCATCAAGATCGAGACCCCGCGCGTCACCGGCAGCATCGCGCTGAAGGGCGCCCGGATCGACGACCTCTCGCTGGTCCAGTTCCGCGAGACGGTCGATCCCAAATCGCCGGCCGTCGTGCTGCTTTCGCCGTCGGGCACGGCCGAGCCTTATTATGCCGAGTTCCTGTGGCTGACCGCCAACGGCTCATCGGTAAAGACGCCGAACGCCGAAACCGTCTGGCAGCAGGAGGGATCGAACAGCCTGTCGCCGAGCACCCCGGTGATTCTGAAATACGAGAACGGCCAGGGCCTGACCTTCCGCCGCACCATCTCGATCGACGATCGCTACCTGTTCTCCGTCAAGGACGAGGTCAACAATCTCGGCAGCGCGCCGGTGACGCTGTATCCGTTCGGTCTGATCTCGCGCGGCGGCAAGCCGCCGGTCTCCGGCTACGCGATTCTGCACGAAGGCCCGATCGGCTATCTCGGCGAACACGGCCTGCAGGAATTCAGCTACAAGAACATCGACGAGGCCAAGACCTCGACCGGCGGAAATTCGCGCGGCATCGTGTTCACGAAGGTCACCGACGGCTGGCTCGGCATCACGGACAAATACTGGGCTGCGGCGTTGCTGCCCGAAACCACCGCAACGCTTGAAAGCGCCCGCTTCACGACCGGCGACAAGCGCTACCAGACCGACTACATGCTCGGCGCGCAGACCATTCCGATCGGCGGCACCGGCGTCGCCAACGCGCGGCTGTTTGCCGGCGCGAAGGAAGCCGCCACGGTCGGCCTCAACTTCCCGCTGGTCGGCTTCGGCGGCTACAACAAGCAGCTCGGCCTCAACCATTTCGATCTCCTGATCGACTGGGGCCACTTCTACTTCATCACCAAGCCGATGTTCCTGGCGCTCGACTGGTTCTATCGCCTGGTCGGCAATTTCGGCATCGCGATCCTCTTGGTGACCGTGATCGTGAAGCTCCTGTTCTTCCCGCTCGCCAACAAATCCTACGCCTCGATGGCGAAGATGAAGTCGGTGCAGCCGCAGCTGCAGGCGCTGAAGGAACGCTATCCTGACGACCGCGTGAAGCAGCAGCAGGAGATGATGGAGATCTACAAGAAGGAGAAGATCAACCCGATCGCGGGCTGTCTTCCCGTCGCCTTGCAGATCCCGGTGTTCTTCTCGCTCTACAAGGTGCTGTTCATCACCATCGAAATGCGGCACGCGCCGTTCTTCGGCTGGATCAAGGACCTCTCGGCGCCCGATCCGACCAACCTGTTCACGCTGTTCGGCCTCATTCCGTTCGATCCGATCGCGCTGCTCGGACCGCATTTCGGCTCCTATCTGGTGATGGGCATCTGGCCGATCATCATGGGCATCACGATGTGGGTCCAGATGAAGCTCAATCCGGCGCCGCCGGATCCGACCCAGAAGATGATCTTCGACTGGATGCCGCTGATCTTCACCTTCATGCTGGCCGGCTTCCCGGCGGGTCTCGTGATCTACTGGGCCTGGAACAACCTGCTGTCGGTGCTGCAGCAGAGCTACATCATGCGGCGCAACGGCGTGAAGGTAGAGCTGTTCGACAATCTGAAGGCGACGTTTCAAAAAAAAAACGTGACGACTGAGACCAAGAAGGCGACGTAGCCTCCAGCAACGGCGCTTCGTCAACCACGTCATGCCCGGCCCTGTGCCGGGCATCGACATATTGGAGGGCGCCCAGAACCGAGGCTCTGGACGTTGACCTGGATGGCCGGGTCGTCCTACGCCAAGGACCCGCCTTGGGCCTTTGCCTGGCCGCGACGAGATGGAATCCTTCGCATGAGCACCGAACCCGATGCGGCGCTGATTGAGCAAGGCCGAAAACTGTTCGCCGGCGACTGGCGCTTCATTTGGGCCTCGCCCTCGATCGAGACGCTGCCGCCGATGGCCGGCCTCGAGGTCGCGTTTGCCGGCCGCTCCAATGTCGGCAAGTCGAGCCTGATCAACGCGCTGACCAGCCGCAGCAACCTAGCACGCACCTCGCACACGCCCGGCCGCACCCAGGAGCTGATCTTCTTCGAGGGACCGGAGAAGGCGGGCTTCCGTCTGGTCGACATGCCCGGCTACGGCTACGCCTCGGCGCCCAAGACCAAGGTGGCGTCATGGACGGCGCTGATCCACAAATTCCTGCTGGGGCGCGCGACACTGGCGCGGGTCTACGTGCTGATCGACGCGCGCCACGGCATCAAGGACGTCGATCTCGACGTGCTGAAAACGCTGGACAAGTCCGCGGTCAGCTACCAGGTCGTGCTGACCAAGGCCGACCAGGTGAAGGCCGGCGAACTCAAGACCGTCATCGCCGACACGTCGGCAATGCTCGCAAAGCATCCCGCCGCCTTCCCCGAGGTGCTGGTGACCTCGTCGCGCACCGGCGGCGGCATGCCGGAGCTGCGTGCCGCCATGGTGCGCTTGATCGAGGAACGGCGCCGATGAGCGGCGCATCCCGCCTCCTGATCGGCCTTGCCGCCGTCATGGGCGCCTGCGGCGTAATGCTGGCGGCGGCCGCGGCCCATCTGCCTGACGCCACGCGGCTGGCGGCGGCATCCTCGATGCTGCTGTTCCATGCACCCGCCGTAGTCGCGACCATCGCGGTCGCGGATCGCGCGATCATTCATGCGAAGCTCGCAGTCGTGGCGGCGGCCGGCTTCGTCATCGCGGCGTCATTGTTCGCGGGCGACCTCGTGCTGCGCCAGTATGCCGGCCATGGATTGTTTCCGATGGCCGCACCGACCGGCGGAACGCTCTTGATCCTGAGCTGGCTGGTACTGGCGGTCGCTGCGGTGTGGCCACGGCGGTGACCCGTAGCCCGGATGGAGCGCAAGCGAAATCCGGGTATCGTGCTGCGGCTGCAAACCCGGATTGCGCGGAGCCTGTCATCGGGCGCGCGTTCGCGCGACCCGTTGGCTCCATCCGGGCTACAGATACGAGCGAATACCTCTCCCGCTTTGCGCCCTGCCCGGCAATCAGATAGAACCGCGCCACCCCTTCGCTGACGACGAGACCAGCCCCATGACCGACCAGCACATCAGCCCGCTCGATCAGGCCCGCATCCTGTCCGAGGCGCTGCCGCACATGCAGGAATATGACGAGGAAACCATCGTCATTAAATATGGCGGCCATGCCATGGGCGCCGAGGACACCGCCAAGGCGTTCGCGCGCGACATCGTGCTGCTCGAGCAGACCGCGATCAATCCGGTGGTCGTGCATGGCGGCGGGCCGCAGATCGCGACCATGCTGAAGCGCCTCGGCATCCAGTCGGAATTCGCCGCTGGCCTGCGCATCACCGACGCCGCGACCATCGAGATCGTCGAGATGGTGCTGGCCGGCTCGGTCAACAAGCAGATCGTCGGCTACATCAACGAGGCCGGCGGCAAGGCCGTGGGCCTCTCCGGCAAGGACGGCAACATGGTGAAGGCGTCGAAGACGACGCGCACCATGGTCGATCCGGATTCCAACATCGAGAAGGCGATCGATCTCGGCTTCGTCGGCGACCCCGAAAAGGTCGACCTCACGCTGCTCAATCAGCTGATCGGCTATGAGCTGATCCCGGTGCTGGCGCCGCTCGCGACCTCGCAGGACGGCCAGACCCTGAACATCAACGCCGACACCTTCGCCCGCGATCGCGCCGGCGCGCTGAAGGCCAAGCGCCTGCTGCTGCTGACCGACGTGCCGGGCGTGCTCGACAAGTCCAAGAAGCTGATTCCGGACCTGTCGATCAAGGAAGCCCGCAAGCTGATCGCCGACGGCACGATCTCCGGCGGCATGATCCCGAAGGTCGAGACCTGCATCTACGCGCTCGAACAGGGCGTGCAGGGCGTCGTGATCATCGACGGCAAGACCCAGCACGCGGTGCTGCTCGAGCTCTTCACCAACCAGGGCACCGGCACGCTGATCCATAAGTGAACGGGCACAGCCATTCATCGTCATGGCCGGGCTTGTCCCGGCTATCCACGTCTTTTCCGCAACAAGCTCGTGGGCAAGACGTGGATGCCCGGGACAAGCCCGGGCATGACGACATGAATGTGATGCGACCTCGCCGGTCGCTGCCGGCGCGGCTCGCGATGTCGCTGCCCGCCGCGCTGATGTCGTTCCTGTTCTCGTCGGCGCCGGCGCATGCCGACCTCAAGCTCTGCAACCGCATGAGCTATGTGATCGAGGCCGCGATCGGCATCGACGACAAGGCCGCGACCGCGACACGCGGCTGGTTCCGTATCGATCCGGCGACCTGCCGGGTCGTGGTGCAGGGCGCGCTCACCGCCGACCGCGTGCTGCTCAATGCGCGGGCGCTTGGCGTCTATGGCGCTTCGCCGATCCCGCAGAACGGCACCGACACGCTCTGCGTGGCGCAGGACAATTTCGTGATCGCCGCCGCGCGACAATGCCGCTCCGGCCAGATGCCCGCGCAATTCACCCAGATCACGCCGACGAAGACCGACGACGGCCATCTGGTCGCCTATCTCGCCGAAGACAGCGAATATGACGACGAGCAGGCGCGCCTCGCCGGCATCCAGCGCCTGCTGGTGATCGCGGGCTACGATGCCGCGCCGATCGACGGCGTCGACGGGCCGAAGACCCAGAGTGCGCTGTCGGCGTTCCTGAAGAGCCGCGGGCTCGCCAGCGACATCGTGCTGTCGCCGAATTTCTTCGCCACCATGATCGATGCCGTGCAGAAGCCGTCGCCATCAGGGCTGACCTGGTGCAACGACACGCCGCACAAGGTGATGGCCGCGGTTGCGACCGACGACGGCAAGGTGGTGACCAGCCGCGGCTGGTATCGCATCGACCCCGGCAAGTGCCTGCATCCCGACGTATCAGGCACGCCGAAGCAGATCTATTCGTTTGCCGAAGCGGTCGACAACGACAACCGGGCCATCCGCATCAAGGACAAGCCGCTGAACTGGGGCGGCGGGGTCCAGCTCTGCACCCGCGAGAGCAAGTTCGAGATCAACGAACAGGGCGACTGCGCCACCCGCGGCCTCGCCGCGCTCGGCTTCACCACCATCGACATGACCAGCGGCGGCAAGACGCTGCGCTTTGCGATGCCGTGATGAGGATGCTCACGCCGCAAACATCGATGTCGTCCCGGCGCAGGCCGGGACCCATTACCACAAGACTGCGTTTGGCGAAGAACGACGAGCACCGTGCCACATTGATAGATTCTGCGGTATGGGTCCTGGCTTTCGCCAAGACGACGGCGGAGGGCGGAACGACGTTCACGCCGACAGGTGGAGAGCCACAATGAAAACTTCCCGCAGCTTCGGCCATGTCGAGACCTGGGTGTTCGACCTCGACAACACGCTGTACCCACATCACGTCAATCTGTGGCAGCAGGTCGATGCGCGGATCGGCGAGTTCGTCAGCAACTGGCTGAAGATCTCTTCCGAGGAAGCACGGCGGCTGCAGAAGGACTATTACCTGCGCTACGGCACCACGATGCGCGGCATGATGACCGAGCACGGCGTGCAGGCCGACGACTATCTCGCTTATGTGCACAAGATCGACCACTCGCCGCTGCAACCGAATCCTGCGATGGGAGCCGCGATCGCAAAACTGCCGGGGCGCAAGCTGATTCTGACCAACGGCTCGGTCGACCATGTCGATGCGGTGCTGGGCCGGCTCGGCATCGGCAACCATTTCGACGGCGTGTTCGACATCATCGCCGCCGATCTCGAGCCGAAACCGGCGCCGCAGACCTACCAGAAGTTTCTCAGGCTCCACGATGTCGATCCGGCGAAGGCTGCGATGTTCGAGGACCTCGCGCGCAATCTGGTGGTGCCGTATGAGCTCGGCATGACCACCGTGCTGGTCGTGCCCGACGGCAGCCAGGAGGTGGTGCGCGAAACGTGGGAGCTCGAAGGCCGCGACGCCGCCCATGTCGACCATGTCACGGATGATCTCACCGGCTTCCTGCAGCGGTTGAAGCCGTAGCCTCTCAACAGGTGTCGTCCCGGCTTTCGCCGGGGCGACGGAGGAGTTTGCCTTGACTCCGCGGCCCCAAATTCCGAAAAAGCCTCGCAAAATCCCGTCATAATCCCCGATACGCCAAGGATTGTCCCGATGTCGCTGTCCGCCCTCGAAACCACCGTCAACACCGCGTTCGACGCCCGCGAAGGCATTTCGACATCGACCAAGGGCGAGGTCCGCGAGGCGGTCGACCACGCGCTGGAGCTGCTCGACAAGGGCGAAGCCCGCGTCGCCGAGCGCGAGACGAGCGGCAAGTGGAAGGTCAATCAGTGGCTGAAGAAGGCCGTGCTGCTGTCGTTCCGCCTCAACGACATGGGCCAGATCGCGGGCGGCCCGGGCAAGGCATCGTGGTGGGACAAGGTGCCGTCGAAATTCGAGGGCTGGGGCGAGAACCGTTTCCGCGACGCCGGCTTCCGCGCCGTGCCGGGCGCGATCGTGCGTCGCTCGGCCTTCATCGCCCGCAACGTCGTGCTGATGCCCTCCTTCGTCAATCTCGGCGCCTATGTCGATGAAGCCACCATGATCGACACCTGGTCGACGGTCGGCTCCTGCGCCCAGATCGGCAAGCGCGTGCACATCTCCGGCGGCGTCGGCATCGGCGGCGTGCTCGAGCCGCTGCAGGCCGAGCCGGTGATCGTCGAGGACGACTGCTTCATCGGCGCGCGCTCGGAGGTCGCCGAGGGCGTGATCGTGCGCAAGGGCGCGGTGCTGTCGATGGGCGTATTCCTCGGCGCCTCGACCAAGATCGTCGACCGCGAGACCGGCGAAATCTTCATTGGCGAGGTCCCGGAATATGCCGTCGTGGTGCCCGGCACCCTGCCGGCCAAGCCGCTGAAGAACGGCCAGCCGGGACCTGCCACCGCCTGCGCCGTGATCGTCAAGCGGGTCGACGAGCGCACCCGCGCCAAGACCAGCATCAACGAGCTGCTGCGGGACTGATCGAACCAATTTCGATCCGACGCCGACATATCTCCGGGCCGCGAAGAATTGCCGCAGCCCGGAGCTTATTTTCATGGACTGGGCCAACTACCTGTTCGGCTTCAAGGGCCGCGTCAACCGGGCCAAATTCTGGCTCGCAGGGCTGATCATCGTCTGCTGGATGATGTTCCTGGCCTTACTGGCGGTCTCGGCCGGCCTCGGCGGCAAGAACGGGTTCAGCTTCAATGTCGACGACATCTTCCGGGCCTTCGACCCCGACAGCTACAGATCGCTGAGCTGGGCCGGATTGCCGGCATTGCTGGTCAAGGCCTGCGGAACGTTCTTGTTCGTTTGGGTCTATGTCGCTGTCTCGATCAAGCGCCTGCACGACCGCGACAAGAGCGGCTGGTGGATGGTCCCGTTCTTCGCGATCCCGGGTCTCATGAGTCAGTTCTCGGATCGGCTCCCCGATGAATCCTATTGGGTGATGGCCGCGGGCCTGATCGTCTTCGTGCTCTATGTCTGGGGCTTCATCGAGCTCGCCTTTTTGCGCAGCGCCAGCTACCCCAATCGCTATGGCCCCAATCCGCTCGGGAAAACCCATGCGCGGCAAGGCCGCGACAGCGGGTCGCGCTCCACGCGCGGCTGGGATCAGCAGAGCGAGCTCGATATCGTGCCGCACAAAGCTGGTCCACCCGCCGTGTGACGTGTTAAGCGAGGCGCATGAGTGATGCCGTCTCGATTACCCGCGATCTCGTTCGCTGCCCATCCGTCACCCCGGCCGACGCCGGCGCGCTTGGCGTTCTCGAAAACCTGCTGAAAGCCGCAGGCTTCGAGGTCCACCGCGTGACCTTCTCCGAGCCCGGCACCGCCGATGTCGACAACCTCTATGCGCGCATCGGCTCTTCGGCGCCGCATATCACCTTCGCCGGCCACACCGACGTGGTGCCGCCCGGCGATGAAGCGGCGTGGACGCTCGGCGCGTTCTCCGGCGAGGTGAAGGACGGTTATCTCTATGGCCGCGGCGCCGTCGACATGAAGGGCGGCATCGCCTGCAGCGTCGCCGCCGTGCTGCAATATCTCAGCGACCATGGCGGCAAGCCTCAGGAAAACGGTGGGGGCTCGATCTCCTTCCTGATCACCGGCGACGAGGAAGATGTCTCGATCAACGGCACCGTCAAGCTGTTGAAATGGTGCGCCGAGCGCGGCGAGACATTCGATCATTGCGTGCTCGGCGAGCCCTCGAATGTCGAGGTGCTGGGCGACATGATCAAGATCGGCCGGCGCGGCTCGCAGTCCGGCACGCTTGTTGTCGAGGGCGTGCAGGGCCACGTCGCCTATCCGCACCGTGCCTCGAACCCGGTGCCGGATATCTCGCGGCTGATCGTGGCGCTGAGCGACGAGCCGCTCGATCACGGCAGCGCGCAGTTCCAGGCCAGCAACCTCGAATTCACCACGGTCGATGTCGGCAACACCGCAAGCAACGTGATCCCCGGCCAGGCGCGGGCGAAATTCAACATCCGCTACAACGACAACCACACCCAGGAGAGCCTGCGGCAGCTGGTCGATGAGCGGCTGGCGAAGGCCTGCGGCAACCGGATCCGCGCCCATATCGATTGGCAACCGTCGAACTCCAACGTGTTCGTCACCCAGCCCGGGCCGTTCACCGACCTCGCGGTCGCCGCGATCGAGGAGGTCACCGGCCGCAAGCCGGAGCTATCGACCTCCGGCGGCACCTCGGACGCGCGCTTCATCTCGAGCTATTGCCCGGTGATCGAGTTCGGCCTGGTCGGCCAGACCATGCACCAGGTCGACGAGCGCACGCCGGTGGCCGATCTGGAGAAGCTGACGCGGATATATCGAGGCGTGCTGGAGCGGTATTTCGGGTAGGCCAGCCGCCCGGCCGGACAAAAACATCGAAAACAACCCCATGCACAGTAGGGATTGGGGCTACCAGTCATCCACCCGCACCAGATACAGCGTGGTATTTCGGGTAGGCTCTACCTACGCGATCATTCACACCGCCTAGTAATCCACCCGCATCAGGTAGAGCCCGTCCGGCGGCGCCACGGGGCCGCAAGCGGCGCGGTTGCGGGCGGCGAGCGCGGAAGCGAGGTCGTCGGCGCTCCAGCGGCCCTCGCCGACCCAGACCAGCGAGCCCACCATCGAGCGCACCTGGCTGTGCAGGAACGAGCGCGCCGACGTCACGATGTTGACGGCGGCGCCGTCACGGGTGACGTCGAGCTGATCGAGCGTCTTCTCCGGTGACTTGGCCTGGCACTCGGTGTCGCGGAAGGTGGTGAAATCGTGCTTGCCGAGCAGGCGCTGCGCGGCGGCGTGCATCGCGTCGGCATCGAGCGCGCGCGGCACGCGCCAGACCCGGCCGATGTCGAGCGCGAGGTTCGCGCGCGTGTTGGTGATGCGATAGAGGTAATGCCTCCTGGTCGCCGAGAACCGCGCCTCGAAATCGTCCGGCACGATGTCAGCCGCGAGCACGCCGATCGGATTGGGCCGCAGATGCGCGTTCAGCCCGTCGCGAAAGCGGCCGGGCGGAAAATGCTTGGCGATGTCGCAATGCGCGACCTGGCCGCGCGCATGCACGCCGGCATCGGTACGCCCTGCGCCATGGACGCGCACGTCCTCGCCGCAGATCGCCTTGACTGCCGCCTCCAGCGCGCCCTGCACGGTCGGCGCGGTGTCCTGGATCTGCCAGCCGGAGAACGGCGTGCCGTCATACTCGATGGTGAGCTTGTAGCGGGGCATCAGCCGAGCCGCGCAGGCGACTTCAGCGGCGTGCCGCGCAAAAAGTCCGCTGCCTTCATCGGCGCCTTGCCGGCGCGCTGCAGGTCGAGGATCCGGATCGCGCCGTCGCCGCAGGCGATCGCGAAATTGTCGTCGAGCACATCGCCCGGCTGGCCC
Organism: Bradyrhizobium pachyrhizi; assembly: GCF_001189245.1. Classification (GTDB taxonomy): domain Bacteria; phylum Pseudomonadota; class Alphaproteobacteria; order Rhizobiales; family Xanthobacteraceae; genus Bradyrhizobium; species Bradyrhizobium pachyrhizi. The sequence continues at coordinate 23,395 of NZ_LFIQ01000081.1, forward strand.
GAGCCTTTCGCCTGCTCGCAGCGCAGGATTTTCAGCCGTACCGGCTCGTTTTCGCCCGCGAGCTCGCACCAGGCGCCGGGAAACGGCGAGAGCCCGTGAATGTGTCGCAGTACCGCGTGCGCCGGCTGTGTCCAGTCGATCCGCGCCTCGGCCTTCTCGATCTTGGCCGCATAGGTGACGCCGTCCTCGCTCTGCTTCGTCAGCTGCAAGCCGCCGCGCTCGAGCCCGGCCATTGCGCGCACCATCAGGTCGGCACCGAGCGGCGCCAGCGCGTCGTGCAGGTCGGATGCCGTCATGCTGTCCGTGATCGGCAGCCGCTCGGCCATCGCGACGTCGCCGGTGTCGAGGCCGACATCCATCTTCATCACCATCACGCCGCTCTCAGCATCGCCCGCCATGATGGCGCGGTTGATCGGCGCGGCGCCGCGCCAGCGCGGCAGCAGCGAGGCATGCAGGTTGAAGCAGCCGAGCCTGGGCGCGTCGAGAATGGCCTGCGGCAGGATCATGCCGTAGGCAACGACGACGGCGGCATCCGCGTCATGGGCGCGAAACTCCTCGAGCGCTTCCGAGGTCTTGAGGGTCTTCGGCGTCAGCACGGGAATGCCGAGGCGGCGCGCCTCCTGCTCGACCGGCGTCGGTTGCAATTGCAGGCCGCGCCGCCCGCCCGGCTTCGGCGCGCGGGTGTAGACCGCCACGACCTCATGGCCATGGGCCACGAGTTCCAGCAGCGTCGGCACCGCGAAATCGGGCGTGCCCATGAAGATCAGGCGGAGAGGCATGCGGTCAGATTCTTCCGGGAGGATCCAATCTTCGTCATGGCCGGGCATAGCCGTCAAGGACGGCGTCGCTTTCGCTCGCCTATGCCCAACCATCCACGTCTTTGGTCTCCCAGAAGGAAGACGTGGACGCCCGGGTCAAGCCCGGGCATGACGGCGGAGTGCGCGCGCCTACTCCGCCGCGCGCTTGGCGGCCTTCTCGAATTTCTTGAACACGCGGTCGCGCTTCAGTTTCGACAGATAATCCACGAACAGCACGCCGTTGAGATGATCGATTTCGTGCTGGATGCAGGTGGCGTAGAGCCCGTCCGCATCCTCCTCATGCACCGTGCCGTCAAGATCGGTGAATCGCACGCGCACCCGCGCCGGCCGCTCGACCTCCTCGTAATATTCGGGGATCGACAGGCAGCCCTCTTCGTAAACCGACAGCTCTTCCGAACGCGCAATGATCTCCGGATTGATGAAGACGCGCGGCTTCGCCGTGGTCTCGCCGTTCTCGTCGCGCTTGGCGAGGTCCATGGTGATCAGCCGCAGCGGCTGCGCGACCTGGATCGCCGCGAGCCCGATGCCGGGCGCGTCATACATGGTCTCGAGCATGTCGTCGGCCAGCTTGCGGATCTCCGGCGTCACCTTCTCGATCGGTTTCGACACCAGCCGCAACTGCTTGTCCGGCAGGATGATGATTTCTCTTAATGCCATGGCGGCGATTTAAGCTGCTGACTTCATGGGGTCAATGCGCTCAGGAACCCGTTAGGATAACCTTAACCACGTTTCTTCACCCCGCATTAACCCGGAAAATCAGGAATGCATTTACCATAAACGTTCCCTCTTCGTTCGCGCTTAGCCGCGAATCGGCTACAAGGGCCGACATGAACGAGATTCTGCTCACGATTGGCGACCTTCCGGTCCGTGTCTCCGACGCATTGATCGGCCTTGGCGCGCTGGCGCTGATCCTGCTGTTCGCCATCACCGTGGTGATCGCGCGCGCCAGCCGGCGCGGCGCGGAACTCGCGATGGCCCAGGCCATCCGCGCCGACGAGCTGGAAGAGCGGCTCGCCGACATGCTGCGGGCCCAGAGCGAATCCTCCGGGCGGGTCGATGCCATGGCGCAGGCGCTGGCCGGCCGTCAGGCCGAGATGGCCCGCGCGGTCAACGAGCGACTCGATTCGGTGACCCACCGGGTCGGCCAGTCGATGGAGCAATCGACCCGCAACACGATGGATTCGCTGCGCGTGCTGCACGAGCGGCTCGGCATCATCGATCACGCCCACAAGAACCTCAACGAGCTCACCACCCAGGTGACGACGCTGCGCGACGTGCTCGCCAACAAGCAATCGCGCGGCGCGTTCGGCCAGGCGCGGATGGAGGCGATCGTCCAGGACGGTATGCCGAAGGGCTCGTTCGAGTTCCAGTACACGCTGACGTCGGGCAAGCGGCCGGACTGCGTCGTGTTCCTGCCCGACCAGCGCCCACTCTGCATCGACGCGAAATTCCCGCTCGAGGCCATGACCGCGCTGCACGATGCGCGCAGCGACGAGGAGCGCAAATTCGCCAGCCAGCGGCTGCGCGCCGACGTGCTGAAGCACGTCAGCGACATCGCGGAGAAGTACCTGATCCCGGGCGAGACCCAGGACACCGCGCTGATGTTCGTGCCGTCGGAATCGGTCTATGCCGAGATCCATGACGGCTTCGACGACGTGATCCAGAAGGCCTATCGCGCCCGCGTCGTGCTGGTGTCGCCGTCGCTCCTGATGCTGGCGATCCAGGTGATGCAGCAGATCCTGAAGGATGCCCGCATCCGCGACGCCGCCGACCAGATCCGCAACGAGGTGATGCATCTCGGCGACGA
>NZ_LFIQ01000081.1:26029-31133 GCF_001189245.1 Bradyrhizobium pachyrhizi
CTGCAGACCCATTTCGGCCAGGTGAACGAGGACGTCAGGCAGATCCTGATCTCCGCCGACAAGATCGAAAAACGCGCCGGCCGGATCGAGGAACTCGACTTCAGCAAGTCCGAGATCCCGATCGAGGTGCCGCGCTTCGTCAAGCCCGCCCCCGACCTGTTCCCCGCCCCGCGCAAGCTGCAGGCGGGGGAATGATCGTTGTTTCTAGAAGTTGTCCGGCGTGCGCCACCCAATCGATGTCATCGCCCGACTTTATCCCGAAATAGCCGTGGGTGGCGGATAGGCCACTGGGATACTGGATCGCCCGGTCAAGCCGGGCGATGACAGTCTTTTGGGGGCTGATTCTGGTAACAACTTCTCTATGACCGCACCTAGTGATGTTGCTGACCAAAGATCGCACCACATAATCAGCTGTCATCGCCCGGCTTGACCGGGCGATCCAGTATTCCAGAGGCGGCAGATGGGGGCACGCAGCTATTACGTCTACATCCTCGCCAGCCATATCGGCGGCACGCTCTACATCGGTGTGACAAACGACCTCATTCGTCGCGTCGGCCAGCACAAGTTGAAGTTGGTCGAAGGCTTCACGGAAAAGTACGATATCGTAAGGCTGGTCTATTTCGAGCAGTTCGATGATCCTGAGAACGCGATCCGACGCGAGAAGCGGCTGAAGAAATGGCGACGCGCTTGGAAGATTTCCCTAATCGAAAAAGACAATCCGGACTGAATCGATCTTTACCCGGAAATTGCCGCAGGTGGCGGATAGGCTTCCGGGATACTGGATCGCCCGGTCAAGCCGGGCGATGACAGTCTTTTTGGGGCCGAATCTGCTACCAACTCCTCTATGACAGCACCTGAATCGACGTCAGACGCGTCTGCAAAGCCGGAGCCAAAGCCCGCCGCCACCTCCTGGCGCGACAGCTTTGCCGTGTACCTGCAGCCGCGGGTGCTGATCGTGCTGCTGCTGGGCTTCTCCTCGGGGCTACCGCTGGCGCTGTCGGGCTCGACGCTGCAGGTCTGGATGAAGGAGGCCGGGGTCGATCTCGGCACCATCGGGCTGCTGGCGCTGATCGGCACGCCCTACACGCTGAAGTTCCTCTGGGCGCCGCTGGTCGACGCGCTGCACGTGCCGCTGTTCACGCAGATGTTCGGCCGCCGCCGCGGCTGGCTGCTGTTCTCGCAGCTGTTGCTGATCGCGGCGATCGTGGTGCTGGCGATGGCCGATCCGGCGCGATCGCCATGGTTCGCGGCCTTCGCCGCGCTGCTGGTCGCAACGGCCTCATCGACGCAGGACATCGTGGTCGATGCCTTCCGCGTCGAAAGCCTGCCCGAAAGCGAGCAGGCCGCCGGGATGGCGTCCTATGTCGCGGCCTACCGCGTCGGCATGCTGGTTTCGACCGCCGGCGCGCTGTTCATCGTCAGCGGGTTCGAGTCCGCCGGCCTCGCGCGCCCGTCGGCCTGGATGTGGGGCTATGTGGTGATGGCCGCGCTGGTCGTGATCGGTATCATCACCGCGCTTGCGGCGACCGAGCCGGCGCAATCGAAAGGCGCGGAGGCGGCGACGCATGCGCAGAACGCGGCCGAACGCGTGTTGCACGCGGCGCTCGGCGCGTTCTCCGAGTTCCTCAGCCGCAAGGACGCCTTCGCGGCGCTCGCCTTTGTGGTGCTGTTCAAGTTCACCGACGCGTTTTCGGGCACGATGACCGCGCCGTTCGTGATCGACATCGGCTTTTCCAAGGTCGATTACGCGGCGATCGTGAAAGGCGTCGGCCTTGCCGCGACCCTGATCGGCGGCTTTGCCGGCGGCTTCGTGGCGCGGCGCTATTCGCTCGCGACCAGCCTCTGGATCGGCGGCGTGCTGCAGGCGATCGCCAATCTCTCGTTCTCGTGGCTGGCGCATGTCGGCGTCGATCAATGGGCGCTCGCGCTTGCGATCACCGCGGAGAATTTCACCAGCGCGATCGGCACCGTGATCTTCGTCGCCTATTTGTCGGCGCTGTGCCGCAATCCGCTGCACACCGCGACCCAGTACGCGCTGCTGACGGCGCTCGCAGCGGTCGGCCGCACCTATCTGTCGTCGGGCGCGGGCTATGTGGCCAAGGCCGTCGGCTGGCAGATGTTCTTCGTGATCTGCGTGCTGGTCGCGGTCCCGAGCCTGATCCTGCTCGCCTGGCTGCAGCGGCGCGGGCATTTCGATGAGCTGGGGCCGGTGCGGGTTTAGTCGCCTGTAGCCCGGATGGAGCGCAGCGCAATCCGGGAAATCTCTCGACCGGCACGACCGTCCCGGATTTCGCTTCGCTCCATCTGGGCTACGGATCGGCCGCAGGATTCCTGTCTCTCAAACCTCCCCTTGAAAAGGGGAGGTCGCTTTGCTCGCTCAAGCAAAGCGGGTGGGGATCTGTGTCTCTCCACACGCAGCGTCGCGCGCGGCGGACCCCCATCCCGACCTTCCCCCTTGCAGGGGGAAGGAGAAGAAACGTCGCTGCGCTCCATCCGGGCGACAAAGCACGCCCCTATTTCGCCACCACGCTCCACTTGGTGACGATGGCTTCGCTCATCTCGCCGGCGTCCTTGGCGCAGGCGATTTCGTCGACCTTCACCGAGATTTCCTTGCCGGAGAGGCTTTTGAGCTGCGCGGCCTGGGCATCGTTGGTCGGAATCAGCTGGAAGGTTTCCGGCCCGGTCTCGAGATTGCACAGACCGTTCGGCGGCGGCAGGCGGCGCGGCTCGCTGGTGATCTGGTAGGTCGCGACTCGCTTGCCGCGGTTCTTGGCGTCGCGCACCTTCATCGCGCTGAGTTCGCCCGACAGCACGTCGCCGGCGTGGATCATCTTGCCGGGCTTCTGCGGCGCGTCGGCCTGCTGCGCGATGGCGCAAGGCGCGGCGAACGTTGCCGCCAGAAGCGCAAAGCTCAAGCGTACGCCGAATCGGTGTGCCGTCATTGTCAGTGGTTCCGTATCTTGATTCGTCAGAGCGTGAATGACCGTCCCCGAATCGGCATCCACCCTACCATTTTGTTTCGCTGCGATCTTTTCGGATTGTGACCGATCGCTTGGCGCCTGACGCCGTGCTCGGCGCCGGCATCGCGCGCTAGAACAGCGTCCGCTGCCGCATGGCGGCAGATAGCGTACCTTCATCGAGGTAATCAAGCTCTCCGCCGACCGGCACCCCATGCGCCAGCCGCGTCACCCGCACATTGGCCTCCGACAAGAGGTCGGTGATGTAATGTGCGGTGGTCTGGCCATCGACGGTCGCATTGAGCGCCAAAATGATCTCGCTAACCTCAGGCGCATGCGCACGCGCCACCAGCTGATCGATGGTGAGATCCTGGGGACCGACGCCGTCGAGCGGCGACAGCGTTGCGCCGAGCACGTGATAGCGGCCATTGGTCGCATTCGCGCGCTCCAGCGCCCAGAGGTCGGCGACGTCTGCGACCACGACGATGATCGAGGGATCGCGGCGCGGATCGGTGCACACCGTGCAGGGGTTTTGTGTATCGATGTTTCCGCAGGTCTTGCAGACCTGGATCTTGTCGATCGCGACCTGCAGCGCCGCGGTCAGCGGCGTCATCAGGGCTTCGCGCTTCTTGATCAGATGCAGCGCCGCACGCCGCGCCGAACGGGGCCCGAGGCCCGGCAGCCGCGCCAGCAACTGGATCAGGCGTTCAATCTCGGGGCCGGCAACGCTTGCAGCCATTAGAGCATGACCCGGAAAAGTGCGAAGCGGTTTTCCGAAAAGGCCATGCTCAAACAAAGAGCTAAAGCACGATGATTCATCTCGATCTCGCTGCGCTCTAAGTCGGACCAAATCCCGGCGGCAGGCCGAGCCCGCCGGTCAGCGCCATCATCTTCTCCTGCATCGCGGTCTCGGCCTTGCGGCGGGCATCGCCATGCGCGGTGACCAGGAGATCCTCGAGCACCTCGCGTTCCTCCGGCTTCATCAGCGACGGATCGATCTTGATGCCCTTCACTTCCATCTTGGCGGTCATGCGCACCGTGACCAGGCCGCCGCCGGAGATGCCTTCGACCTCGACATTGCCGAGCTGTTCCTGCATCTCCTGCATCTTGGATTGCAGCTGCGCTGCCTGCTTCATCATGCCGAGAAAATCAGCCATGCGTGCGTCCTTGTAGCCAAATATCAATCGTCATCGCTGTCGGAAGTTTCAATCGGGTCTTCGCCGGTCGCATCCGCGACCGGAACCTCGGCGGCAAGGCGGCGGACCTCGACCACCTTGGTGCCGGGGAAGCGCGCCAGCACCTCCTGCACGCGCGGATCGGCCTCGGCGGCGCGCTGGTGCTCGCTGCGCGCCAATTCGTTCTGCGAGCGCACCGTAGGCTGGCCGGCCTCGTTGGAGATGATCACGGTCCAGCGCCGCCCGGTCCACAGTTCGAGCTTGCGCGACAGATCGGTGACCAGCGCGCGCTGCGCCTTCGGCTCGAGGGCGATCTCGAGCTGGCCGTCCTCGATGCGCACCAGCCGCACATCGGCCTCCAGCGCACTCTTCATCATGATGTCGCGCTTCTCGCCGGCGAGCGCGATCAATTGCGGAAAGCTTGATATCCGCAGCGCCGGCGCGGCAGCGGCGACCGGCGCGGCCATCTGCGGACGCGCGGCGAGATCGGCGCGCGGCGCGGCCTGCGGCGCGCGCACCGGCGCCGACGGCATGGCCGACATCGCCGAGCTCGGTGCGCCGCGTGACGGTGACGACGTGGCGGAACCCGACGTCGCGGGCGCCGCGCCGCCGCCGTTCTGCTCGATCATTCGGATCGCCTCATCCGGCGTCGGCAGATCGGCGACATAGGCAATCCGCACCAGCACCATCTCGGCGGCAGCGGCCGGACGCGTCGCGGTCTGCACCTCGGCGATGCCCTTAAGCAGCATCTGCCACATCCGCGACAGCACCCGCATCGACAGCTTGGCGGCGAATTCACGCGCCCGCACCCGCTCGGTCTCGCCGAACGCGACATTGTCGGCCGTCCCCGGCACGAACTTCACGCGGGTGACGAAATTGACGAACTCGGCAAGGTCGGACAGCACCACGACCGGATCGGCGCCGACGTCATATTGCGCGCGGAACTCGGCGAAGGCGGCGGCGATATCGCCG
>NZ_LFIQ01000081.1:31143-54712 GCF_001189245.1 Bradyrhizobium pachyrhizi
GGGTGCGGTCGGCGAGGCCGAGCATCTGCCTGACCGCGTCGGCCTTCACGTTGCCCGCGGCATGCGCGATCGCCTGGTCGAACAGCGACAGCGAGTCGCGCACCGATCCCTCGGCCGCCCGCGCGATGATGCCGAGCGCCTCGGGCTCGACCTCGACGCCTTCCTTGGCCGCGATGTTGCCGAGATGCTTCATCAGCACGTCGGCTTCGACGCGGCGCAGATCGAAGCGCTGGCAGCGCGACAGCACCGTGATCGGAACCTTGCGGATTTCGGTGGTGGCGAACACGAACTTGGCGTGCTCCGGCGGCTCCTCCAGCGTCTTCAGGAAGGCGTTGAACGCCGCCGTCGACAGCATGTGGACTTCGTCGATGATGTAGACCTTGTAGCGCGCGCTCGCCGGCGCGTAGCGCACGCTGTCATTGATCTGGCGGACATCGTCGACGCCGGTGTGGGAGGCGGCGTCCATCTCCAGCACGTCCATGTGCCGGCTTTCCATGATCGCCTGGCAGTGCACGCCGAGGTCGGGCATGTGGATGGTCGGCCCCTGCACCGAACCGTCCGCCTTGGCGTAGTTCAAGGCGCGGGCGAGGATGCGCGCGGTGGTGGTCTTGCCGACCCCGCGGACGCCGGTGAGGATCCAGGCCTGCGGAATCCGCCCGGTCTCGAACGCGTTCGAGACGGTGCGCACCATGGCCTCCTGGCCGATCAAATCCTCGAAGCTGGAGGGGCGGTATTTGCGGGCAAGAACGCGGTAGGGTTTTGCGGCGTCCGGCGCGCCGCCGAGATCGAAACCGCCGTCAGGGCTTCCTTTGCCGGCGCCGTCGGACGGTTGGGAGGGGTCGCCAGCGTCATTCATGCGTCGATCCGCAACTTGGGTGTCTCTTCAGCCGGCGTGCGGATAGGAGCCAAAATCGAGCGCCGGGCGCGGAGACCGCCATTCCAGCGCGATTCGCTCGGAAAAACAGGTAGGAGACTGACGAGCGACCCGATCCGGACCTCGTTAGGGCTGCTTCCTTCCGGACCTGACCCGGTTGGCGAGTGGCTCGTCCACCGCCAATCTCCCGGTCCCTATTTGGGGCCAAAACCGCCGGAAAGCAAGCGGCCTGACCCGGCTTTGTAAGGCTGGCTTTGTGGGACTTGTCTGGGAACACGGAAAGGCATTATTTGCCCCCCATGCCCGCCTCCAATTGGTCGCTGCACTCGCAGCTCAAGAAAGACACCATCGACATCGGCGACCTGCCGCTGTGCAAGGTGCTCGTCATCAAGGATGCGCATTATCCGTGGCTGCTGCTGGTGCCGCGGCGCGACGGCGCGGTCGAGATCATCGACCTCGACGAGGTCGCGCAGGCGCAGCTGATGACCGAAATCACCCGCGTCTCGCGGGCCCTGAAAGAGGTCACCAAGTGCGACAAGCTGAATGTCGCCGCGCTCGGCAACCTCGTGCCGCAGCTCCACGTCCACGTCATCGCGCGCCGCACCAGCGACGCTGCATGGCCGCGTCCCGTTTGGGGCGTGATGCCGCCGCTGGCGCATGACGCCGAGGAAGTGCAGAATTTCATCAGCGCGCTTCGCCGCAAGATCTGGTTGGGTTGAACATTCAATGTCTGCATTCGATTCCTTTCCGCTCGGCCAGCCGGCCTTCGTCACCCACGTGCTGGACCGCGCCGCGCATTTGCGCACCAACGACGAGAAGCTATTCGCGCTGGAAGGCCATCGCGAGGCTAGAGCCTACGTGATCTATCGCGACTCGCTGGTCGTGAAGCAGGAGGACGGCGGGGCCCGCGCACTGCTCTCGCTGGAGGAAGCCCGCAGTTACGGCGCCAATCCCGGCACGATCTTTCTCGGGCTGCGCGACGCCGCGCCGATCTTCGGCATGGGGATCGCGCCGCAGGCGGCCGAGAAGCTGGTCGGACGCAGCGACGTCGCGATCACCGAATTGCGCGGCATGGCGATGCAGGGCGTGGTGCCGCCCGAGCAGCTCTCGGCCATCGCGATGGCGAAATCGATGGTGACCTGGCATCAGCGCCACGGCTTCTGTCCGAACTGCGGCACCCGCACCGCGATGAAGGACGGCGGCTGGAAGCGCGAATGCCCGAGCTGCAAGGCCGAGCACTTTCCGCGCACCGACCCGGTCGTGATCATGCTGGTCACATCAGGCGACAAGGTGCTGCTGGGACGGCAGAAGCAGTTCATGCCCGGCATGTATTCCTGCCTCGCCGGGTTCGTGGAAGCCGCCGAGACCATCGAGGACGCCGTGCGGCGCGAGATTTTCGAAGAGTCCGGCATTCGCTGCACCGACGTCAATTACTACATGACGCAGCCCTGGCCCTATCCGTCATCGCTGATGATCGGCTGCACCGCACGCGCGACCAACGAGGACATCGTGGTCGACCGCACCGAGCTGGAAGATGCGCGCTGGTTCGACCATGCCGAGGCGGCGCTGATGCTGACGCGCCAGCACCCCGACGGGCTCGCCGGCCCGCATCCGTTCGCGATTGCCCATCATCTGCTGGGCCGCTGGGTGCACCACCAGAACCCGTTGGACAAATAGCGGGAACCGGACATCGTTCTGCCGATTAAGCTGGACACAGTTCTGGCAGTAACGGAACCATTGCGACGGATCCCCGCATGAATTTTCAGAACGGCGCCCCGAAAGTCCCGCCCCGCATCCTCTGCATCGGCCTGCCGGTGCGCGACCTGACCTTTCGCGTCAGCGTTCCGGCGCGCGGCTCCAAGGAGAACGCGACGCATTTCGACGAGATCTGCGGCGGCAATGCGCTGAACGCCGCGATCGGCATCGTCCGGCTGGGCGGGCGTGCTTCGATCTGCGGACCGATGGGCGATTCGCAGGAGACCTCGAGCCGCTACATCTTCGACAAGCTCGCCCAGGAAGGCATCGAGACCAATCATCTGATCCACATGCCGAACCTGGTCACCCCGATCTCGGCGATCATGATCGACGACAGCGGCGAGCGCACCATCGTCACCTTCCGCGATCCGGAGCTCTGGAAGGTCAAGCTGCCGCCGACCGAGCTCTTGCTGGAGGATTGCGCGGCGATCCTGACCGAGAGCCGCTGCGCGCCGTTCTGCACCGAGCTTTGCGCCGAGGCGGTCAAGCGCGACATCCCGGTGGTGGTCGACGTCGACCGCGCGATGTCGATGCGGGAGGGACTGCTCACCGCCTCCTCCCATCTGGTGTTCTCCAGCGAGCCGCTGCAGGAGACCGCCGACGTCACCGACGACGGCCAGGCGCTGCACAAGCTCGCCAAGCTCACCCCGTCCTTCCTGGCCGGCACCCGCGGGCCGATGGGCACGATCTGGCTCAACGAGAACGGCGAGCTCGAGGAAACCCCGGCCTTCCCGGTCCATACCGTCGACACGCTCGGGGCCGGCGACGTGTTCCACGGGGCCTTCGCCCTCGCCATCACCGAGAAGCAGCCGCTACGCGACGCGCTCCGCTTCGCCTCGGCGGCTGCAGCGCTGAAATGCACCCGCTTCGGGGGTGCTTATGCCGCACCGCAACGTACTGAAGTTGAAGAGTTTTTGGGTCAGCACGCCGACGCCAAGCCGGCCTGAGCCGCCACGAATCGCTTGATTTGGAAGATTCTTCTCTATATGAGGGATATTGAACCTTCATATGGAACTTTCTTCTATGACCGATGTCGCCATTCAGCTTCATGACAACAGCCGCCGTCTCGACGCGATCGATCGCAAGATTCTGACCGTGCTGCAGGAGGATGCGTCGCTCTCCGTCGCCGAGATCGGCGACCGGGTCGGCCTGTCGTCGACGCCGTGCTGGAAGCGCATCCAGCGGCTGGAGGCCGACGGCGTGATCCTGCGCCGCGTGGCGCTGGTCGACCAGAACAAGATCGGGCTCGGGATTTCGGTGTTCGTCTCGGTCGAGAGCGCCGACCATTCGGAAGCCTGGCTGCGCAAATTCGCTGATGCCGTCAGCGCCATGCCCGAGGTGATGGAGTTCTACCGGATGGCCGGCGACGTCGACTACATGCTCCGCGTCGTGGTCGCGGACATGCAGGCCTACGACGTGTTCTACAAGAAGCTGATCAGTGCCGTGCCGCTGAAGAACGTCACCTCGCGCTTCGCGATGGAGAAGATCAAGTCGGTGACGGCGCTGCCGGTGCCCGCGGCGTAAGCGCCGCCGCACAATCCCACACGATAGGTCGATACGCTCCCAGGTAGTTGGCGCGTTCGGCATTTACCTGAAGTTAGCGGCGGCAGCGGTATTCTGCTGCGATGAAGCCGGGGGACATCATCCCAGCGAAACGACGGCCCGCCTGGCTGGGCGCGGCCGCATTGCTGATCGCGAGCTGGATCGCGGTCGCAACGCTGTCGTTGCAGGTGCGTGCGGGCAGCGATGTGGTGGCCGTGGCCTTTCCGCCATGGTGGCGCGCCGAGCGCGTGCTGCTGGCCGCCGCATCCGCCGATGCGTCGATCGTTCGGATGACCGCGATCCCGGCCCTGCTGGTGGTGCGGCCCGATCGCAATGGCGGGCTGAGCCGGCTGTACGAGGCCGGCGCCTTGCTGACCATGGATCCGCAGGCGATCGCCGGCTGCTTCAGGGCGTATGACGATCTGGGGGTTGGGGATGACCTTCGAAGGCGATGAAATGGCCGCCCTGCGCGAGACGGCCAGCAAGATCCTGCTCGTGGTGCTGTGGCTGCACGTTCCGATCGCGATCATCGTCGGCATGACGCTGCACACCGACTGGCTGATGCCGGCCGGCTTCATGGTCGCGATGGCGCTGGCCGCGACGGTGTCGTGGCGCGTCTCGGGGAACGGCGTTTCAACGCGCCTGATCGTTGCCGTGGCCTTGATGGCCGGCGTGTCGATGCTGGTCTACCAGTTTGCCGGGCACCGCTGGCAGGTCGACATGCACATGTATTTCTTCGCCGCGCTGGCGTGCCTCGTCGCCTATTGCGACTATCGGCCGATCGTCGCCGGCACTTTGGCTGTTGCCCTGCATCACCTGACGCTGAATTTCATCCTGCCGGCCGCGATCTATCCCGGCGGCGCCGATTTCGGTCGCGTCGTTCTCCACGCCGTGATCCTGCTGATCGAGGCCGGCGTGTTGATCTGGCTCGCGCACACGCTTGCCGAACTGTTCAGGACGTCGGCGCTGAAGGCGGCGGAGGCCGAGGCCGCCGGAGCCGCCGAGGCGCGCGCCAATGCCGAGCGCATCGAGGCCGAACGCGCCAAGCACGATCGCGATGCCGCGCGGCGCGAGCTCGCCGCCGGCTTCGAGCGCAAGATCGGCGAGGTCGTCGAGGCCGTCGCGGTAGCGGCGAGCGCGATGCAGGACCTGTCGGCGACGATGAACGGCAGCAACGCGGAAACCATCCGCCAGGCCACCGCCGCCGCCTCCGCATCGACGCTGGCCTCCAGCAATGTGGAAACCGTCGCGTCCGCGACCGAGGAGCTGACGGCCTCGATCAACAACATCGCCGAGCAGGTGACGCGCTCGGCGCGGATCGCCGCCAAGGCCGCCGACGAGGCACGCCGCACCAACGGCGTCGTCGAAGGCCTTGCCGCCGGCACGCAGAAGATCGGCGAGGTGGTGACGTTGATCCAGAGCATTGCCAGCCAGACCAATCTGCTCGCTCTGAACGCAACCATCGAAGCGGCGCGCGCCGGCGAGCATGGCCGCGGATTCGCCGTGGTCGCGAGCGAGGTCAAGGCACTGGCCAACCAGACCGCCAAGGCGACCGAGGAGATCTCGGCCCAGATCCAGGATATCCAGAGCGCGACCGGCGCGGCGGTCAGCGCGATCGGGAGCATCGGCACCACGATCGCGGAGATCGACCAGGTCTCCGGCGAGATCGCGGCTGCCGTCGATCAGCAGGGCGCGGCGACCCGCGAGATCTCCAGCAATTTGCAGCAGGCGGCCGATCGCACGCGGGACGTCAACAAGGGCATCCTCAACGTCAACCGCGCCTCCGAACAGGCCGGCAGCGCGACCGCACAACTGCTCGATGCGGCCAACGGCCTGTCGTCGCAGTCGGAGTGGCTGAAGACCGAACTGGACCGCTTCCTGGCTTCGCTGCGGGCGGCGTGAGGACTGTCATCGGCTGGTCCCGTCTACGCCGAGACTTCGACGACGCCACGAGTGCGCAGCGCGCCGAAGCTTAGCGGAGGCGGCAATCCGGGTGATGACAGGTGTGGGGGACTAAGACTCCTTCCGCTTGTCGTCCCTGCGAAAGCAGGGACCCATACGCCGCGGCGGATGCGATGGACGGGACCCGTCGTTCCGGCGTCGCGCAACAATGAACTTCGGTGGTTATGGGTCCCTGCTTTCGCAGGGACGAGATCGAATTTGATTTGGCATCGCCGGCCAATCAACGCGGTGTAGTCGCCCGCGAAAGCGGGCGATGACGAGTTGGTTCGCGGAAAGCCCGCCTCAAATCTTCTGATTGTACTCGCCGACCTCGGGATGCGTGCGCAGCACGGCATCCATCGCCTCGAACATGTCGTGCATGCGCCGCTCGCTGACCGGGCTTTCCACCACGACCACGAGCTCCGGCTTGTTCGAGGACGCGCGCACCAGGCCCCAGCTGCCGTCCTCGACCGTGACGCGCACGCCATTGACGGTGACGAGGTCGCGGATGTTCAGGCCCGCGACCTTCCCGCCCTGCTGCTGCAGTGCCTCGAAGTGCTTCACGACGGCGTCGACGACGCCGTACTTCGCCTCGTCGGCGCAATGCGGCGACATGGTCGGCGACGACCAGGTCTTCGGTAGCGCGTCCTTCAGGTCGGCCATCGACTTGCCGGGCGCGCGGTCGAGCATCTCGCAGATCGCGATCGCCGACACCAGGCCGTCGTCATAGCCGCGGCCGAACGGCTTGTTGAAGAAGAAGTGGCCGGACTTCTCGAAGCCGGCGAGCGCGCCGAGCTCATTGGTGCGCCGCTTCATGTAGGAATGGCCGGTCTTCCAGTAGACCGTCTTCGCGCCCTGCTTCTGCAAGACGGGGTCGGTCACGAACAGCCCGGTCGACTTCACGTCGACGACGAACTGCGCGTTGGCGTTGATCGCCGACATGTCGCGCGCCAGCATGACGCCGACCTTGTCGGCAAAGATCTCCTCGCCGGTGTTGTCGACCACGCCGCAGCGGTCGCCGTCGCCGTCGAAGCCGAGGCCGACATCGGCCTTGTGCGCCAGCACCGCATCGCGGATCGCGTGCAGCATCTCCATGTCTTCCGGATTCGGATTGTATTTCGGGAAGGTGTGATCGAGCTCGGTGTCGAGCGGGATCACATCGCAGCCGATCGCCTCCAGCACCTGCGGCGCGAACGCGCCCGCGGTGCCGTTGCCGCAGGCCGCGACGACCTTCAGCCTGCGCTTCAGCTTCGGCCGGCTGGTGAGGTCGGCGATGTAGCGCGCCGGAAAATTCTCGTGGAATTGATAGGAGCCGCCGGCCTTGTTGTTGAATTCGGCGTTGAGCACGATTGCCTTCAGCCGCGACATCTCGTCGGGACCGAAGGTGAGCGGACGGTTGGCGCCCATCTTGACGCCGGTCCAGCCATTGTCGTTATGCGAGGCGGTGACCATGGCGACGCAGGGCACATCGAGATCGAACTGCGCGAAGTAAGCCATCGGCGTCACCGCGAGCCCGATGTCATGCACCTTGCAGCCCGCCGCCATCAGGCCCGAGATCAGCGCGTATTTGATCGAGGCGGAATAGCCGCGGAAGTCGTGACCGGTGACGATCTCCTGGCGGACGCCGAGCTCCGCGATCAGCGCGCCGAGCCCCATGCCCAGCGCCTGCACGCCCATCAGGTTGATTTCCTTGTTGAACAGCCAGCGCGCGTCGTACTCGCGAAACCCGGTCGGCTTCACCAGCGGCTCGGATTCAAAGGCATAGGTGTTCGGAACCAGCACGGATTTCGGCTTGGGAAACATGGGTCGGCCTTATGGTCGTATACGGAAAGACGTCGCCGCAGCCTTTAGCGAATGCATCGCCGCAGCGGAAGGCAGGATTGACGGCTTGTGGCTAATAATTGCGGCAGATTTGGCCTCGGCGAAATACTGTCGTCATCCACCCATCCTTGCCCGGCAGCGCAATATGCACGCTGTCGCGCCCTACGAGTTGGTTGACCGCCAATCGCTCCGACCCAGCATGGTTTCTGCAGGGGGGCCAGGGAAGGACAGGCATTGCCGTGCGGTTGTTATTTCAGCCGCTCCCGGCGCTCTGCAATCTGCGCATCGAATAATTGACACGTCGGGCAACTCACCGATATATTTTCATCGTCGCAACAATTAAGCCCGCACCGGAAAATCCGCTGCGGGCTTTTTGAATCGGACAGGCCGCTGTCAGCCAGTACACTGCCGAGCGCGCCGAAATTGGCCACCGCAGCGAGCCGAACTGGCTGATAGCCAGGGCCGCCCCCACCGACAGACGGGCGCCCCGGCGAAGACGATGGGCAAGCCGAACCGGAAGCGACACTTCCGCGCCATTGCGCAGCCATCCTTTAAGCACTTGCCTTCAGACATCTAAAGCCAACCCAGCCCTCTCCGCGAGGTGCGGTCACGCACGGGCTCGCCCGAAACTGTCCGCAATATCTGTAGGTAATGATCATGCCTGATTACTCTCTGGTGCCGGTGGATCATCAGCCGGACTTCGATGACTACTCGCTCGTTCCCGTTGACCACGATCCGTTCGCCGCGGATCGCCTTGCTCAACAGGCGCAGATTCAACAGCCGCCGACACCAACTCAACCAGCGCAGCCACAGCCGCAAACCCAGCGGCAACAGCCCGCGACAGGAGCCGGTCAGCCTGGCGTCAATGGGCCAGCGACTGGCAACAGCCCCAGCGGATCGGGTGGCATCGTCGGCATCAAGCGCTTCGGCGGCGACGAAGGTGGTGACTATCCGAGCCGCAATGCGGGGATCGGTTTCGAGAGCGCGGAACGCGCATGGGACGCTGCCCGCAAGGAAATGATAGACCTTGGTACCCAACATTACCCGGAAGAGACCAAGAGCAGGGGTTTCATCCCGGAGTTGGGCGTGGAAATTCATAAGCGCAACGGACTATATTACTACGATCAGATAGCGCGCGGATTCCAAGACGGAGCGCTCGGCGGTGGTGTGGGGTTTGGCGATAGCGGTGCAGTGGCACGTGGGCACATGCACTGGGATAATCAGCACGAGAGTGATGGAGATCTAAACAATGCGAAAGCCTACTCCCAGAAAACTCCGGATTATCGAGCGTGGGTTGGATCTTGGGATGGGAGCTATTTGTATTGGCTTCACGGCAAGCCGACGGGGTCGAGAATGCCTGATTGGAATCGATACAAATATTGAGTCATGCCGATGAAAATGTTCGCGCTCGCGGGAGCCTTATGCCTTCTGCTCACCAGTTCAACGGTATGCAAGGCAAACTCCGGCCCCTGGTGTAAGCCGGATGTCGTGACTTTGACTTTCAAAAATCAACAAGGCGGGGATCTTGCGAGGATCGAACTTCGCACCCTCAAGGCAGTTTGCGACCGAAACCCGGAAAAAAAAGGGTTTGGGGTAGGCCTCGAACGGTCGATGCGCATTGAACACAATGGACAATGGACCGATGTGCCGAAAGAGTGTCTATCCGTTTTTGCTTTTGGCGTAGATGAGGTGTCGCTATCAGGTGACGATCGCGGTCTAGGCATAGCTATTATTGGGAAACCGACGGAGAGAGACGAGAGTTTAAAAGTCTCGATATTCAAACACGGTGACGAAGTCTTTTGCTCTCAGGTCGTGCGCTGCCCGAATCTCGACGATCCGCCCGACTATATTAGAGAGTGCAGTAGGGATTTGCGGTGAGCACGCCGGGAGACCGGCTCGACACTCTGCGAAACCGCCTCAGTGGCCCGAATTTCTGCCGAAATGGGGACCTGGTCCGCATCACAGGGGAAGACGGCGCGGCTTCGAAACGCCGGAATCAATGTCGATCCGCGCTTCGCATCACGGAGGAAGCATCCAGCGGAAGACTTGGGTAGGCTTTGATGCCAATCGGACTTACTGCTCCAGCAACAATTTGCCGTTGGCGTATTCAAAGCGCTTCAGCTTGGACAGGAAGGACAGCCCGAGCAGGTTCTCCGACAGCGCTTCGTCCGGCAGCACCAGGGCGTCGACGTCGCGCACGGTGAGGCCGCCGATCTCGATCATGGCGATGCGGGCGCGCGCGGCCTTGATGGTGCCGTTCGCAGTGGTGACGCGCGAGGTGTAGTCGCCCGGCACCGGACGCAGGCCGAAGCGCGCGGCCGAGGTCTCGTTCAGCGCAACCACCGAGGCGCCGGTGTCGACCATGAAGTTGATGCGCTGGCCGTCGATCCGGCCGTCGGTCGCGAAATGACCGCGAGGATCGGGCGCAATGCTGACCGTGCGGGCGCTGGCCTGCGCCACCGTGACGGCTGGGGCCATGGTCTGCTTTGTGGTGGTCGCGGCGGCGGGCGACATCTTGCTGGCCATCTGAGCCATGAAGGTGCCCAGCCCGATCAGGATGGCCGCGAAAATCATCAGGTTACGCATGACACCATACTCGGAAAACCGAACAAGCAATTTCACCACGCCGCTCGCCCCGCCGCGAGCGAGGGCGGCGGCACGAGCCTGCCATTTTGGCGAAAAGGATGAGCGAAGGGTTAATGCGCGCGCCGAGGGGCGGCCGAATGACGTCGGTCGCCCGCGAGGGCCGCAATTTTCCGACCCCAGGGCAGATCTAAGGCCGTCTCTCAGGCCGTCTCTCAGGCCGTCCTGGCGACCGGGCTCGGCATCGCAACGCGCAGCGCGTAATAGACCGCGCCCGCGATTCCGACGCCGAAGAACCAGCCATAGACCGCCCACCACGCCGGCAGGATCGAGGTGAAGTTCGGCAACACCGACGAGAACAGCGCCCCGATGCCAGCCGCGATCAGCGCGCTGACGTTCCAGCCGTTCTGGAAGCGATATTCACCGTTCTCCTGATACAGCGCCGGCACGTTCACGCGGCCTTTGGCGATCAGATAATAGTCGACCATCATGACGCCGAAGATCGGCCCCATCGTCGCGCCGATCAGCCCGACGAACGAGGCGGCACTGCCCTCCCAGGGCGCGAACGGATACAGCGCCAGCGCGATCAGCGCCGCGATGTAGCCGCCCTTCTTGAAGTCGATATGCCGCGGAAACACGTTGGAGAAATCGAACGCCGGCGAGACGAAATTGGCGACGACGTTGATGCCGAGCGTCGCCACCGCGAAGGTGACCGCGGCGAGCAGCGCCAGGAACCAGCTGTCGAACTTGGCCGAGATCTGGTCGGGATGCAGCAGCACCTCGTGGTAGACGTTGAACGCCGCGATCGTGGTGACGCCGGCGACCAGCGAAAACAGGACCAGATTGACCGGCAGGCCCCAGATATTGCCCTTGCGCAGCGCCTGCACGTCAGGCGCATAACGCGAGAAGTCGCAGAAGTTGAGATAGAGCGCGGCGAAATAGGTGATCCAGGTCGCGGCGACGGCGCAGAGCGCCGGGAAAGAGCCGGGCACGCCGGGCACCCCGGCTTCCTTGGTCTTCTCCAGCAGCACGTCCTGCGGGATCGGCGCGGTGAGCGAGATGCCGCCGGCCGCGATGCAGAGATAGATCGCAAGGATCAGCATCATCAGCCACACCGCAGGTCCCGCCCAGTCCTGGAAGCGGCGGACGGTTTCCATGCCGCGCTGGATGATCAGGAGCTGCAAAGCCCAGATCACGACGAAGCAGATCACTTCGAGCGTGGAATGGCCGAGCATATGGCTGGATTGGTGGAATGCCTTGAAGCTGTCCATCCGGGTCAGCAGCGCGACGATCGCGCCCGAGGCCGCGGCGGTCTGCGCGCCGTACCAGAAGCAGGCGACGATGGCGCGGACCAGCGCCGGAATGTTGGCGCCCCAGACCCCGAACGAGGCGCGCGCCAGCACCGGATAGGGCACGCCGGTCCTCACGCCGGCATTGCCGATCAGGCTCATCAGCACGAAGATCACCAGCGAGCCGACGCCGATCGCGAGGATGAAGTTGACGAAGCTGCCGCAGAGCAGGAACAGGCTGGCGGCGAGATAATAGCCCCAGAGGCTGTGCACGTCCGAGGTCCAGACGTTGAAGATGCTGAAGGCGCCCCAGTTGCGTTCTTTGGCCGGCGCCAGGTCTTCGTTGTACAGCGACGGCGATGCGTTCTTGATCTCCACGGTGGCCTCCCCAAACTGCGAGCCCGTGATCCCATCCCAGCGTGCAAATCTAACCACCGTTTGCGGACGCTCGCCAGCGCCGAACTCAATCCTCTCGTCATGCCCGGCCTTGTGCCGGGCATCCACGTCTTTGGACCACCAACGCAGGCAAGACGTGGATGGCCGGGACAAGCCCGGCCATGACGAAGAACGACCTTAAGTCCCGCGCGGTTTCACGCGCCTGGTCGGCATCGCGCTGGCGGGATCTTCCGGCCAGGGATGGCGCGGATAGCGGCCGCGCAGGTCGGAACGGACGGCAGCGTAACTGCCGCGCCAGAAGCCGGGCAGATCGCGCGTCACCTGTACCGGCCGCTGTGCCGGCGACAGCAGTTCCAGCACCAGCGGCACCGCGCCCTTGGCGATCGAGGGATGGGTGTTGAGCCCGAACAGCTCCTGCAGCCGCACCGCGATGGTCGGGCCCTGCTCGGCCTCGTAATCGATCGCAAGCTGCGTTCCGGTCGGCGCCTCGAAATGCGTCGGCGCCTCGCGTTCGAGCCGCGCGCGCAATTCCCACGGCAGCAGCGCCATCAGCGCATCCGACAGGTCGCCGGCGGAGAGCTCCTTCAGCGCGGTCTTGTCGTACAGCGCCGGCACCAGCCAGTCATCGGCACGCGCGGCGAGCGCGGTGTCGGACAGGTCGGGCCAGCTCTCGTCCTCGGCCTTGCGCAGGAACATGACGCGGTCGCGCCATTGCTTGGAGTGTTTCGACCACGGCAACCGGTCGAACCCGGCCGCGATCAGGCCGTCGGCGAAGATGCGCGCGGTCTCGGCCGAGGGCGACAGCGACATCGGTGCTTCCGACAGCGTGATCGCGTGCAGCGAACGCCTGCGGCGGGCGCGCAGCGCCATCGCGCCGCGGTCGAACGTCACCTCCTCCACATTCTCGATCTGGTCGGCGAAGCGCTGCTCGATCTCCTCCTGGGTGATCGGCGCCGCCAGCAGGATGCGGCCGCTCGCGGCCGTGCCGGTCAGCTCGGCAACCGCGATATAGGGCAGCCGCGCCAGCGCCGCGGTCTGCTCGACGGCGGCGCCGCGGCCATTGGCCAGCACGAAGCTGCCATTGCCGCGGTTCCTGGCGACGCGATCCGGAAATGCGAAGGCCAGCATGACGCCGGTGGAGAGATCCTTCTGCTCGCCGGCCGCCGACCTCGCCTGCGCGGCCCAGCGCGCCGCCATGCTGCGGGCGCTCGATGCGCGCTGCGAGCGATCGCGGCGGAAATGGTCGAGCCTGACGTCGAGATCGACGCTGTCGCCGCCGAGCCCGCGCTCGGTCAGAACAGCGGCGATCTCGGCCGCTTCCTCGCCAGCACCGAAGCGGGCGGAATCCACGATCATGCGCGCCAGCCGCGGCGGCAGCGCCAGCGCGCGCAGGCTCTGTCCTTCCTCTGTCATGCGGCCATCGCCGTCGAGCGCCCCGAGCTCCGACAGCAGCGATTTGGCTTCCTTCAGCGCCGGTCCCGGCGGTGGATCGAGGAAGGCAAGGCCCGAGGGATCGCTGACACCCCATTGCGCGAGGTCGAGCACCAGCGAAGACAGATCGGCGGACAGGATTTCGGGCGCGGTGTAGGCCGGCAGCGACGCGGTCTGCGGCTCGTCCCAGAGCCGGTAGCAGATGCCGGGCTCGATGCGGCCGGCACGGCCGCGCCGCTGATCCACCGCGGCACGCGAGGCCCGCACGGTCTCAAGCCGCGTCAATGCAATGTCAGGCTCGTAGCGCGGCACCCGCGCCAGGCCAGAGTCCACCACAATGCGAACGCCCTCGATGGTCAGCGAGGTCTCGGCGATCGAGGTCGCCAGCACCACCTTGCGGGTGCCCTTCGGCGCCGGCGCGATGGCGCGATCCTGCACGGCGGCATCGAGCGCGCCGAACAGCGGCACGATCTCGACCGCGGCGTCGTGCACACGCTCGGCCAAAAAAGTCTGGGTGCGGCGGATCTCGGCGGCGCCCGGCAGGAAGGCAAGCACCGAGCCGGCATCGGCACGCAGCGCGGCCGCGATCGTCTCGGCCATCTGCCGCTCCAGCGGCGCGTCGACCTTGCGGCCGACGTAACGGGTCTCGACCGGAAAGGCGCGCCCCTCGCTTTCGACCACCGGCGCGTCGCCGAGCAGTTTTCCGACGCGTGCACCGTCGAGCGTTGCCGACATCACGAGGATCCGCAGGTCCTCGCGCAGGCCGGTCTGCGCGTCGCGCGCCAGCGCCAGCCCGAGATCGGCATCCAGCGAGCGCTCATGGAATTCGTCGAACAGCACCGCGGCGACGCCGTTGAGCTCGGGATCGTCGAGGATCTGGCGCGAGAAGATGCCTTCGGTGACGACCTCGATCCGCGTTGCGCGCGACACCTTCGAGCCGAAGCGCACGCGATAGCCGACGGTCTCGCCGGCACGCTCGCCGAGCGTCTTCGCCATCCGCTCGGCGCTGGCGCGCGCGGCGATGCGGCGCGGCTCCAGCACGATGATCTTCTTGCCCCTCGCCCAGGGTGCATCGAGCAACGCGAGCGGCACGCGCGTGGTCTTGCCGGCGCCCGGCGGCGCCACCAGCACCGCGGCGTTGTGACCATCGAGCGTGCGATCGAGCTCATCGAGCACGGCGTCGATCGGCAGCGGGCTATCGAATTGGCGCGGCAAGGACTTTTCATCACCGCAGCGGCGCTCGCGCCGGTGCGTCCTATGGTTAACAAACGGTCTCTTCTCTTGGATTCCTCGGCCTCTTAGACCATTCGCCGGCTACGGGAAACCCGCTGAAAGGTCCGGGTTCGCCGGCACACCATTTGTATGAATAAAGGAGAAAGCAACCGATCGGGCCGATGATAGGCCCGATCACGCCGGAACAGGACAAAGATGACCACAAACGGCACAGCCGCTGCGACAGATCGTTCCGCCCCAGGCGCGAGCGGACGCGTCGACTGGGTCGACTACGCCAAGGGCATCTGCATCATCATGGTCGTGATGATGCATTCGGTGCTGGGGGTCGAGAAGGCCGCCGACCAGACCGGCTTCATGCATTATGTCGTGATGTTCGCCAAGCCGTTCCGGATGCCGGACTTCTTCCTGATCTCGGGCCTGTTCCTGTCGGTCGTGATCGATCGCGACTGGCGCACCTATCTCGACCGCAAGGTGATGCACTTCGCCTATTTCTACGTGCTCTGGGTGACGATCCAGTTCGGCTTCAAGGCGCCGTCGCTGGCCGCCGAGACCGGCTGGGCCCAGGTTGGGCTGCAATATCTCGAGTCCTTCATCGAGCCGTTCGGCACGCTGTGGTTCATCTATCTGCTGCCGATCTTCTTCGTCGTCACCAAGCTCGCGCGCAACGTCCACCCGCTCGTGATCTGGCTGATCGCGGCAGCGCTGGAGACCGCGCATGTCGCGACCGGCTGGACCGTGATCGACGAATTCTGCTCCCGCTTCGTCTACTTCTACACCGGCTATGTCCTCGCCGATTACGTGTTTGCGCTGTCGGACCGCGCGCGGGCACGGCCTGCGCTTGCCCTGCTCGGGCTTGGGTTCTGGGCGCTGATCAATGGCGGCCTGGTTGCGCTCGAGGTGAGCGAATGGCCGGTCGTCTCGCTGGCACTCGGCTTTGCCGGCGCCTGCGCAATCATCGTGACCGGCACGCTGCTGGCGCGCGCGCACTGGCTCGGCTTCCTGCGCTTCTGCGGCGAGCATTCGATCGTGATCTATCTCGCCTTCTTCCTGCCGATGGCTTCGTCACGCACCCTTCTGCTGCGCTTCGGCGTCATCCACGACATCGGCCTGATCTCGCTGATCGTGACCGCGGTCGGCGTCGCCGGTTCGCTCGTGATCTGGCGGCTGGCGCTGGCGGCGCGGGCCAATTTCCTGTTCGAGCGGCCCGACGCGTTCTGGATTGCTCCGAAAAAGGCGGCGCCCTCGCTGCAAGCGGCCGAATAAGCCCCGACAGTGCCAGAAGTCATAACAGCCGGATTCGTTCCGACGGCGGGAATCCGGCCGTTCGAATTTTCCACACATTGAAATTATTGGCTTTTTGGTCCTGAATGTTTCATCGTCCGGCCGGCGACGAAACAATTCTCCCGGTCACGAAACCATTTTCCACTTTTCGCGCAGACATCCGGAAACGGGCCGTAACTAACAATTCTCCCAACGAACCGCCGCCCAACGGCGAACTGGGAGCCTGTCATGCCGAACGTCATCGCCATCAACGCTGCAGCCGCGAAGCATATCGACGCTGCTCGCGCGACCTCGGATGAAACGCTGCTCGCGCGTATCGCCAAGAATAACCGCACCTCGATGCACACGCTCTATGCCCGTCATAACGTCCGGGTTTACCGCTTCGTGCTCCGCATGGTGCGCGACACCACCATGGCCGAGGACCTGGTGAGCCAGGTGTTCCTGGACGTCTGGCGCACCGCGGCCCAATTCGAGGGCCGCTCGCAGGTCTCGACCTGGCTGCTCTCGATCGCCCGCTTCAAGGCGCTGACCGCGCTGCGCCAGCGCAAGCATGAGGACATCGACCAGGACGACGTGCTGGAGATCGCCGACGGCGCCGACACGCCGGAAACCTCGCTCGATCGCGCCACCACCAGCGAGATCCTGCGCGCCTGCGTGGCCAAGCTGTCGCCGGCCCACCGCGAGATCATCAATCTGGTCTACTACCATGAGAAGTCGGTCGAGGAGGCCGGCCAGATCATCGGGATCCCGCAGAGCACGGTGAAGACCCGCATGTTCTATGCCCGCAAGCAGCTCGCCGACCTCCTCCGGGGTGCCGGCGTGGATAGCGTCGCCGCATAAAATATTGTAAATTCAGCCTCTTAAAGGGAGATCACGCGAACCGGGCAATTGTCCACGAAGCCGAAAAATTCAGGCGACGAAACAATTGAAACAATCGACGACATCACCCGGAAAAACGCGACCTCTATACCCATATCCAACGACGCAACCCCAACCCCAATTCACTGAACCGATTTCGATACCTCTTCGTTCTAACCTCCCAAGTAGCCTCCAACGACCCGGCCGGGATGCCCCCCAGCCGGGTCGCTCTGTATTTGGCGCGACGTCGTGAAGCCGAGTGCACCTCGCCTCACACAGACGTGACGCGGCTCGCGACCGGCCCGCCGTAACGGCCCAACCGTCCTCGCGAAGAACATCAGGCGTACCCGGCACGGCCCTCTGGCGCGCCGGGACTCTGATGGACGGATGACGATGCTCAGCCTTGCGCTTGCCCTGCTTGCCGGTGTCGCCACCGTCGCCGCCCCTTGCACCCTGCCGATGCTGCCGATCCTGCTCGGGGTATCGATAGGCCAGACCGGCAAGGCGCGGCCCGCGATGATCGCGCTCGGCTTCGTGATGTCATTTTCTGCAGTGGCATTGCTGCTGAGCGCGATCACCCGCGCCTTCGATTTCGATCCGAACGTGCTGCGGACCGGCGCGGCCGTGCTGCTCGCGGGCTTCGGTCTCCTGATGATCTGGCCGGCGCCGTTCGAATGGCTGTCGATCCGGCTCACCGGCGCTACCAAAGCGTTTTCGAGCGAAACCGGTTCGCGTCAAGAAAGCGCGTCCAAACAAGAGGGCAGCCTCGGTCAGGCCGCGCCGTCGCAAAGCCTGTTCGGCGGCTTCGTGCTCGGCTCTACGCTCGGCCTGGTGTGGACGCCGTGCGCCGGCCCCGTGCTCGGCTCGATCCTGACCATCGTCGCGACCTCGAAGGACACCGCGTGGGCGAGCCTGCAGCTCGTCACTTACGCGATCGGCGCCGCGATCCCGATGCTTGCGATTGCCTATGGCGGACAGGCCGTCACCACGCGCGTGCGCAGCATGGCGCGGATCGCGCCGCGCCTGCAGCAAGGCTTCGGCGTCGTGATCGTCGCATTCGCCGCGCTGTCCTACCTGCAATACGACACGCTGATCGTGGCGTGGCTGACCCAGTTCTATCCCAACGGCCAGATCGGCCTGTAAGCCCAAAGGAGATATCGATGTCCCTGCGCTTGATCGCCGTATCCACTCTGGTTGCGGGCCTTGGCCTCGGCGGCGCCGTCATTCCCGGCCTCTGCACCGAGTCAGACGCGCCGGCGCAGCCGGTGCCGCGGGCGATCGCCATGACCGCCGAACAGAGCCAGACCGCGCCCGAATTCGTCGGCATCAGCAACTGGTTCAATTCGCAGCCGCTCAGGCTTGCCGACCTGCGCGGCAAGGTCGTGCTGGTGGATTTCTGGACCTATGGCTGCGTCAACTGCGTCAACACGCTACCGCACGTCACCCAGCTCTATTCCAAGTACCGGGATCGCGGCCTCGTCGTGATCGGTGTCCACACGCCGGAATTCCCGTTCGAGCATTCGGCCTCCAACGTGCAGGCGGCGCTGAAGCGGCACGGCATCCTCTATCCGGTGGCGCAGGACAACAATTCGCTGACCTGGAACGCCTACCGCAACCAGTATTGGCCGGCGCAATACGTGATCGACCAGAACGGCAAGATCGTGTTCCAGCACGCCGGCGAGGGACAGTACGACGAGATCGACCGCACCGTCGCGCGGCTGCTCAACGCCAACAGCTAAAGCCTGATGAAATCAAAGCTGGAACGGCGTCGAAAGCTCACCTCTCCCCGACGGGGAGAGGTGAACCGGGACCGCGCCAAGCCGATCCAGCCAAAACTCAACCCGCTCTAGTCGGACAATCCGCCCTCTTTGTCGTCACAGCTGACGTGGTAAGGTCCACGCCAGGTCGACGACGGATGGTGCGTAATGTTCGAAGGCTGGGATGCGGTCGTACTCGCCCGCGCGCAATTCGCTTTCACGATGTCGTTCCACATCGTGTTTCCCGCATTCTCGATCGGGCTTGCGAGCTATCTCGCGGTGCTGGAAGCGCTGTGGCTTGCCACCAGGCGCGAGGTCTACATCAACCTGTTCAATTACTGGCTGAAGATCTTCGCGGTCGCGTTCGGCATGGGCGTGGTCTCGGGCATCGTGATGTCCTACCAGTTCGGCACCAACTGGTCATCCTTTGCCGACAAGACCGGGCCGGTGATCGGCCCGATGATGGCCTATGAGGTGCTGACCGCATTCTTCCTGGAAGCCGGCTTCCTCGGCGTGATGCTGTTCGGGCTCGAACGCGTCGGCCCCAGGCTGCACTTCGTGGCGACGTTGATGGTCGCGATCGGCACGCTGATCTCGGCGTTCTGGATTCTGTCGGCCAATTCCTGGATGCAGACACCGACCGGCCACGCCGTCAACGCCGACGGCCAGTTCGTCGCCGCCGACTGGCTCAAGGTGATCTTCAATCCGTCGTTCCCCTATCGCCTCGTGCACATGGTGCTGGCGGCGTACCTCACCACCTCGCTCGTGGTCGGCGCGGTCGGCGCCTGGCATCTGCTCCGCGACCAGCATCTGGCCGGAGCGCGCGTGATGTTCTCGATGGCGATGTGGATGGCGACGCTGGTGGCGCCGATCCAGATCCTCGCCGGCGACCAGCACGGCCTCAACACGCTGGAGCACCAGCCCGCCAAGGTGATGGCGATGGAAGGCCATTACCAGAGCCACAAGGACGGCGCGCCGCTGATCCTGTTCGGCTGGCCCGACCAGCGTGAAGCGAAGGTCAAGTATGCCATCGAGGTGCCGAAACTGTCGTCGCTGATCCTGAAGCATTCGCTCGACGCGCCGCTGGCCGGCCTCGACACCGTGCCGCGCGAGAACTGGCCGCCGGTGCCGATCACCTTCTGGTCGTTCCGCATCATGGTTGGACTCGGCTTCCTGATCATGGGGCTCGGCCTGCTCAGCCTTTTGATGCGCTGGCGGGGGATGATGTACCAGTCGCCGCTGCTGCATCACTTCGCGGTCCTCATGGGCCCCGCCGGCTTCATCGCGGTGCTCGCGGGCTGGATCACCACGGAGACCGGGCGGCAACCGTTCACGGTCTACGGGCTGCTGCGCACCGTCGATTCGGCGTCGCCGCTGGCGGCGCCAGCGGTGGGCTCGTCGCTGATTGCCTTCATCATCGTCTATTTCGCCGTGTTCACGGCGGGCGTGATTTACATCCTGCGGCTGATGGCGCAGCCGCCGCATCCCGGCGAGCAAGGCCCGACGAAGGATCTTCCCGCCCGCGCCGCCGGCATCACGCCGGCGGCCGGCACTGCCGTGGAGGGCGCGCGATGATCGATCTCGCCACGATCTGGGCCTTCATCATCGCCTTTGCCGTGTTCGTCTATGTCGTGATGGACGGCTTCGATCTCGGCCTCGGCATCCTGTTTCCGCTGTTTCCGCAAAAGACCGACCGCGACGTCATCATGAATACGGTGGCGCCGGTGTGGGACGGCAACGAGACCTGGCTGGTGCTCGGCGGCGGCGGCATGATGGCGGCGTTTCCGCTCGCCTACGCGGTGCTGATGCCGGCGCTCTACACGCCGATGATCGCGATGCTGCTCGGCCTCGTGTTCCGCGGCGTCGCCTTCGAATTCCGCTGGCGGACCCAGAAGGCGCGCAACAAATGGGATATCGCCTTCGCCGGCGGCTCGTTGCTTGCGACACTGGCGCAGGGGATCGCGCTCGGCGCCATCCTGCAGGGCATCCATGTCGAGGGACGCCAATACGCCGGCGGCTGGTGGGATTGGCTGACGCCGTTCAGCGTCCTGACCGGCGTCGCGCTGGTGATCGGCTACGCGCTGCTCGGCGCGACCTGGCTGGTGATGAAGACCGAGGGCGAGCTGCGCGACCGCGCCTATCATCTGAGCTGGATGTTGTTGATCGCGATGCTCTGCGCGATCGGCGCCGTCAGCATCGCGACGCCGTTCCTCAGCGTGCAATACACCCAGCGCTGGTTCGCCTGGCCCAACATCATCCTCACCGCGCCGGTGCCGATCGCGGTCGCCGCCGTCACCGCGCTGCTGCTGCGCGCGCTGAGCAACAAGAACGACCACCAGCCGTTCTTCCTGACGCTCGGGCTGTTCGCGCTGTCCTATGCCGGACTCGGCATCAGCATGTATCCGTACATCGTGCCGCAGAGCATCACCATCTGGCAGGCGGCGGCACCGACGAACAGCCAGGTCTTCATGCTGGTCGGCGTCTCGATCCTGGTGCCGCTGATCCTCGGCTACACCGCCTGGGCCTATTGGGTGTTCCGCGGCAAGGTGCGCCCCGGCCACGGATACCACTGATGCCGCTAGAGCGTTTTCCAGCGAAGTGGATTCCGGTTCGCGTCAAGAAAACGCGTCAAAACGAGAATCCAGAGCCCCGTTCCGATTCCATCGGAACGGAAATGGCTCTGGTGCCGAATCAGCGGCCACTCGGCCAGCGCCTGCTGTGGTTCGCGGTGCTCTGGCTCGGCGGCGTCGGCACCGTGACGCTGATCTCGTTCGCCTTGCGACTCTGGATCGCGCCGAAATGAGGCGGCCGGCCCGTCCGTCGATCATTCATCGCGATAAAAAACAGAAGCATTACAGTGATCTAGATCAAGGCTCGCCCTAAACTTGCCATCAAGCTGTCACTGAGATTTGATGTTCGCGAGCGAGATCAGCAAAAGCGTGGACCGGTTTTGCGTCCGATCTCGCTCAAGTTAAGGTGGCGCACGATCTGATCGCCAAACGCTCACACTTTGGCGGATCATGCGCATTTTGGGTGGAGCAACCATTTGGCCGCGTGCCAACAAGGAGAGCTTTCAATGACGAAGTTTCGTCACCTGGTCTGGATGTTGATCGCGACGGGTGCGCTCGTGCTGTCGACGTCGCAGGGCTTCGCCCAGAACCGCCCGGACGCCGACGAGCCCGGCCTTGTTGCCGACGACGGCTACGAGCTCGACCCGGAATGGCAAAAGCAGGTCGTATATTACCGGACCAATGAGGCACCGGGCACCATCATCGTCGCGACCGCCGAGCGCCACCTTTATTTGGTGCAGGGCAATGGCCGCGCGCTCCGCTACGGTATCGGCGTCGGCCGCGAAGGCTTTCAATGGCAGGGCCTCGTGAGCATCACCCGCAAGGCCGAGTGGCCGGACTGGGTGCCGCCGCCGGAAATGATCGCGCGCCAGCCCTATCTGCCGCGCTTCATGGCGGGTGGCCCGGGCAATCCGCTCGGCGCACGCGCGATGTATCTCGGTACCACGGTCTACCGCATCCACGGCACCAACCGGCCCGACACCATCGGCACCGCCGTTTCCTCCGGCTGCTTCCGCCTGGTCAACAACGACGTCGCCGATCTCTACAACCGCGTTCCGGTCGGCACCAAGGTGATCATCCGGCAAAAGCCCGAACTCTGATCTCTACCCGCCTTCGATTCCGCCCTGATTTTCCCCGACCCTTCCCGAGAGAGAACCCATGCGTACATTTCGAGGCGGCCTGACGATCGGGCTCGCGATCGCCGCACTGGTTGCGGCCGCCGCCATCACCTATGAGCGTTACGACACCCGCACGCTGAAGCGCACCGTCCGTCGCGGCGATGTGCTGTGCGGTGTCAACAAGGGCTTGCCGGGCTTCTCGATCCCGGACGACAAGGGCAACTGGAGCGGCTTCGACGTCGACTTCTGCCGCGCGGTCGCGTCGGCGATCTTCGACGACCCGTCGAAGGCGAAGTTCGTGCCGCTCGACGCCAGCGAACGCTTCAAGGAGCTGCAGAACCGCAAGGTCGATATCCTCTCGCGCAACTCCACCTGGAGCATGTCGCGCGAGACCAATTACGACCTCTATTTCCCTGCGGTCGCCTATTATGACGGCCAGGGCTTCATGCTGCCGCGGTCGCGCAACATCGATTCCGCGCTCGACCTGAACGGCAGCAAGGTCTGCGTGCAGGCCAACACCACGACGCAGCTCAATCTCGCCGACTATTTCCGTGCCAACAACATGAAGTACACGGAGATGAAGTTCGACAAGCTGGACGACGTCGTGAAGGCCTATAACTCCGGCCAGTGCGACACGCTGACATCGGACGCCTCGCAGCTCTATGCGCTGCGGCTCAACCTCGCCAAGCCGAGCGACCACACGATCCTCGCCGACATCATCTCCAAGGAGCCGCTGGCACCGGTGGTGCGCTTGCGCGACGACGACTGGATGATGATCGTGAAGTGGACGCTGTACGCCATGATCAACGCCGAAGAGCTCGGCATCACCTCGAAGAACATCGACGAGGCGCTGAAGTCGAAGAAGCCGGAAGTGATGCGGCTGGTCGGCACCGAGGGCACCTATGGCGAGGATCTCGGCCTGACCAAGGACTGGGCGGTGCGCATCATCCGCCATGTCGGCAATTACGGCGAGGTCTACGACCGCAACGTCGGCGCCGACTCCAAGCTGAAGATCCCGCGCGGCATGAACCAGCTCTGGAACGCCGGTGGCGTCCAGTACGCGCCGCCGATCCGGTAACGGCAATCAGACCGTCATTCCGGGGCGCGAAGCGAACCCGGA
>NZ_LFIQ01000081.1:54722-56561 GCF_001189245.1 Bradyrhizobium pachyrhizi
TCGGACCATCCCGGAATGACGCACTGAGATCAATACCCCTTGCCGCTCGCCAGCTGGTCGGTGTGGAAGTTGCTGTCGCCGAACAGCTCCTGGCAGACGCGCGCGCGCTTCATGAAGAAGCCGATGTCGAACTGGTCGGTCATGCCCATGCCGCCATGCATCTGCACACCCTCCTGCACGGCCAGCGTCGCAGTGGTGCCGGCGCGGGCTTTTGCCACCGCGACCGCGGTTGCGGCCTTGTCGATGTCCGTATCGATCGCCTGCAGCGCCTTCAACACAGCGGCGCGGGTGATCTCGATATCGATGTAGAGCTGGGCGGCACGGTGCTGCAGCGCCTGGAATTCGCCGATCGCCTTGCCGAACTGCTTGCGCTCCCTCAGATAGGCCACGGTGCGGCCGAACACCTCGTCGGAGAGGCCGACCATTTCGGACGCCACCGCGCCGCGGCCGATATTGAGCACGCCCTCGAGCAGCCCGAAGCCCTGATCGACCTCGCCGAGCACGCTGTCGGCGTTGACCTCGACATTGTCGAACACGATGCGCGCCGCGTTGTGCGAATCGACCATCGCGGTCCGCTCGACCGCGAGCCCCTTCGCCTTCGGATCGACCAGGAACAGCGTCAGCCCGTTCTTGTCGCCGGCGCTGCCGGCCGTGCGCGCGGCGACGATCAGGAGGTCAGCGGTGTGGCCGTCGACCACGAAGGCCTTGTCGCCCGACAGCTTGAAGCCGTTGCCGGAGCGCGTGGCCTGCAACTTCGTCTGCAGCGGGCGATGCTTGGCGCCCTCATCGATCGCGAGCGCCGCCAGCAGCGAGCCGTCGGCGATTTTCGGCAGATGCTGCGCCTTCTGCGCCTCGCTGCCGCCGCGCGACAGCGCCGAGGCGGCGAGCACCGAGGTCGCGAGGAACGGCGACGGCATCAAGGTGCGGCCGATTTCCTCCATGACGATGCCGGCCTCGACGCAGCCGAGCCCGCTGCCGCCGAACTGGTCCGGCACCAGCAGGCCGGAGAAACCCATCTCCGCAAAGGTCTTCCAGAGATCGCGCGAGAAGCCGGTGGCATCCTTGGCATCGCGCAGGCCGCGCAGATGCGCCACCGGCGCCTTGTCGCTGATGAGACCGCGCGCACTGTCGCGCAGCATGGATTGTTCTTCGGTGAGGACGAGGGCCATTGGATGGATTCCGTTACATTATCTCATCGAGTTAACTGTTGACCCTCATGGTGAGGAGGCGCGCCAGCGCCGTCTCGAACCATGGGGCCGATGTCGTGGCCTCATCCTTCGAGACGCGCGTTCCGCGCTCCTCAGGATGAGGGATTACAATCACGCGCCCGGCAAATCGAGGATACGCTTGGCGACGATGCCGAGCATCACCTCCGAGGTACCGCCCTCGATCGAATTGGCCTTGGTGCGCAGCCAGGCGCGCGGGCGGGCGCCGCCTTTGGAGCGGTCGCTCTCCCATTCCAGCGCGTCGATGCCGCCGGCCGACATCAGGATCTCGTAGCGGCGCTTGTTGAGCTCGGTGCCGTAATATTTCATCGCCGAGGAGAACGCCGGATGCGATTGCCCGGCCTTGGCGAGATCGACCGCGCGCTCGGCGGCGGCAGCGAGCGCGGCCTCGTCGACCTCGAAGCTCGCGATCTGGCTGCGCAGCTGCGCGTCATCGAGCTTGCCTTGCGCGTCCGCGCCGACCGAGTCGGCGGCGATCTGGCCGAGCGGACGGCCGACGCCGCGCTCGCCCATGCCGGAGATCATCGCGCGCTCGTGTTGCAGCAGATATTTCGCGACATCCCAGCCGCGATTGACGGTGCCGACGACATGCGACTTTGGTACGCGGACATTG
>NZ_LFIQ01000081.1:56571-64407 GCF_001189245.1 Bradyrhizobium pachyrhizi
CCGAGATCAGGAGGATCGGTTTTGTGGACACGCCCTTCGACGTCATGTCGAAGAGAATAAAACTGATGCCATCATGCTTCTTCGCCGCCGGATCGGTGCGCACCAGGCAGAAGATCCAGTCGGCGTAGTTGGCGTAGGACGTCCAGATCTTCTGGCCGTTGATGATGTAGTCGTCGCCGTCGCCGACCGCGCGGGTCTGCAGCGAGGCGAGGTCGGAGCCGGCATTCGGCTCGGAATAACCCTGGCACCAGCGGATCAGGCCCGCCGTGATCTTCGGCAGATGCTCCTTCTTCTGCTCCTCGGTGCCGTATTTCAGCAATGCCGGTCCGAGCATCGAGATGCCGAACGAGGTCAGCGGCTGACGCGCGCCGATCGCGGCCATCTCCTGGCGCACGATCTTGGCCTCCTCGCCATCGAGGCCTCCGCCGCCATATTCCTTCGGCCAATGCGGCACCGTCCAGCCCTTGTCGCGCATCCGCTCGAACCAGACGCGCTGCGCTTCGGACGAGAATTTCGTGTTGCGGCCACCCCAGAAGGTGTCGCCATCCGAGGTCATCGGTTTGCGCATCTCCGCCGGGCAGTTCTGCTCCAGCCAGGCGCGGGTCTCCGCGCGGAATTTCTCGAGGTCGGCCATGGTGCGTTTCCAGTCAAAAAATCGTCGAATTGGATTCGACCTTAGACCTACGCAGCCGCCGAATTCAATATGCCTCGCGGCCGCGCCATGCTCTGGCGTCGCTACTCACTGCGCGCGATCGGGTGTATCGCCGAGATGGGGTAACGCTTGAAAAACAAGAGGAAACGGACATGCGGCTGAAGCTGCTTTCGCCTAGCGAAATGAACGCCGCCCAGAAAGAAACCTACGACGAGTCGATTGCCGGCAAGCGCGGTGCGCCGCCCGCGCCGATGATGGCCTGGCTGAACAGCCCGGAGATGGCACGGCATGCCACGCGGCTCGGCGAGGTGCTGCGCTTCGACACGATCTTCCCGCCAAAACTGTCGGAGATCGCGATCCTCGTCACCGCGCGGCACTGGACCGCGCATTACGAATGGTATGCCCACAAGCGCCTGGCGCTGAAGGGCGGCCTCGACCCGAAGATCATCGAGGACATTCGCGTGCGCCGGACGCCGACCTTCGACGAGCCCAAGGCCAGGGTGATCTACGACGTCGCCAAGGCGCTGCACGAAGGTCACGGCCTGCCGAAGGCACTGTATGACGAGGCGATCGAGGTGCTGAGCCAACGCGGCCTGGTCGAGGTGATCGGCCTCTGCGGCTATTACACCATGGTGTCGATGACGCTGAACACGTTCGAGTTCCAGCTGCCCGGCGGCGAGCTGTCGGAACTCTGCTAGGCCCGGCCGACCGTGGCGCCTTTCGGAAACGCTGCGTTTCCGGATCGATCGCTCCGACGTCGGCAAATCCGGACTATATCAGCCGGCGAAACCTCGCCCCTGATGGCGGGGGCATTGACGTCAACGGAGTCCGCTCATGCCAGAGAATCCCCCCATCATCGCCGGCACGCGGATCGGGCATGTCCATCTCAAGGTGGCCGATCTCGAGCGCGCGCTCGGCTTCTATTGCGGCGTGCTCGGCTTCGAGCTGCAGCAGCGGCTGGGCGCGGACGCGGCCTTCATCTCGGCCGGCGGCTATCACCACCACATCGGCCTCAACACCTGGGAAAGCAAGGGCGGCCATCCGCCGCCGCCGGGCACCACGGGCCTGTTCCACACCGCCATCCTCTATCCCACCCGCCCGGCGCTCGCCGATGCGCTGCACCGGGTACTGTCGGCCGGCATCCAGCTCGACGGCGCCAGCGACCACGGCGTCAGCCAGGCGCTGTACCTGCGCGATCCCGACGAGAACGGCGTCGAGCTCTATTGGGATCGCCCCGAGGCCGAATGGCCGCGCAGCGCGGACGGCAAGCTCGCGATGTTCACGCGACGGCTGGACGTTGAGGATTTGCTGAAGCAGCGAGCGGGGTAATTCCGTAGCCCGGAAGGAGCTTGTAGCCCGGCTGAAGCCAACGGGTCGCGCGAACGCGCGCCCGATGACAGGCTCCGCGAAATCCGGGGCCGCTTTCGCCGCGGATACGGGCCCCGGATTGCGCTGCGCTCCATCCGGGCTAAGGGTGCGTCTCCTTCCCCCTGAAAGGGGGAAGGTCGGGATGGGGGTCGGCCGCAGGCTCCGCTCCAAGTGGAGAGAGCAGATCCCCACCCGCTTTGCTCTGCGAGCAAAGCGACCTCCCCTTTTCAAGGGGGAGGTGAGGCTACGGGTTCAGGAGCAGGTGCGCGAGCCGGCCGGCCACATAGAGCCCACCCCCAAACACCGTGTGCGTCACGGGCCCTGCAGCCGCGCCGCCCATGGATGGGGCGTGCGGCTCGCGGCGATGCCGGCGCCCATCGCGGGCTGCATCACCAGGAACGGCGCGGCTATGCTGCCGATCCCGACCGTCAGAGCCGGAGCCATAGTGGGCTGCCGCGCCCAATTGAGGCCGAACATCACAAGCAGCACGCCGGCAAAGCCGATCCCGATCAGATAATGCGCGGCCCATCCGATGACCCGTTCGCCCGCGACCTGCGGTGACGCGGCGATGCGGTCGTGGCACAGGCGCCCGGATACGAGATGGCCGAGCCAGCGGCCGACCAGAGCATAGTCCAGCGACGGAACGCCAAGCAGGCGCTTGCGGACCATCCCCCAGATGTCCATCACGACGGTCGCGCCGGCCCCGATCAGCACCGCGCTCGCCACGAACTCCACGGCGTCAACCATGCGCGGCCGCCGCCGGCGCCCGTGCCGCGACCATCCAGCACGCCGCGGTGAAGCGAATGTCGTTGCCGTGGATGTAACGATCGAAGGCACCGCACACGGTCTCGATCACTTGCGTGCGGTGCGGCTCTTCCATCGCCTGCAGCATCGTCCCGACCGGGCCGAGCCAGCTCACATAGCGGGCCAACTCCGATGCCGGAAAGCCGAGGGCGACATCGACCGGTTCGATCGCGATCGCGTCCCAGCCGCTATCCTCCAGGATATTTCCGACCCGCTTCCGGTCGGCAAAGCCGAACTGCCCCGGCGCATCGGGGCGCCGCGCCGGAAGATCCGGCAGCAACGGCTTCGCTGCCTGTTCCGCCGTCGTCATGAACGGGTTCTCGGCGGCGCCGCGCCACGCGATGAAGCGGAGCGCAGCACCCGGCCGCGCTGCGCGGCGCAGATTGGCGAAAGCCTGCACCGGATCGGCAAAGAACATCACGCCGAGGCGCGAGATGATCATGTCGAAGCTCGCGGGCGCGAACGGATGGGTCTGCGCGTCGGCGCAGATGAAGCTGACCGGCCGCCCTTCCCGCTCCGCGCGGGCGCGCGCCGCCGCGATCATCGGCTCGGAAATGTCGATGCCGGTGCAATGCCCTTGCCGGCCGCCGAGCACGTGGGCCACAGCGAAAGTCGTGGCGCCGGTGCCGCAACCGATATCGAGCACGCGGCTGGCCGCGGCATCGGACACCGCCTCAACGAGCAGCTCTTCAAGCGGCCTGAACATCCCTTCCAGCACCTCGCGCGTCTCGACCCAGGCGCGTCCGGCGGCGCCGTTCCAGAGTTTGACCTGCTCGTCGTCGGCTTGCGGTGCGACACCCATGATTCTCGTCCTTCTTGATGCCTGCCTCGGGCAAGCGATAGGCTGAATACTGCCAGTTCAAGTGAACTTGAGGTCAAGGGCCATGCGGGACATCGATATCGCGGAGGTGGCGGCACTGTCGGGCGTGCGCGCCTCGACCTTGCGCTTCTACGAGGAGAAAGGGCTGATTGCCTCGCATGGCCGGCGCGGGCTGCGCCGCCTGTTCGATTCGGCCGTGCTCGACCGGCTGGCGCTGATCGCGCTCGGGCGCGCCTCCGGCTTCTCACTCGACGAGATCGCAAGGATGTTCGCGCCCGATGGAAGACCGCGCATCGACCGGAAAATGCTTTCTGCCAAGGCCGACGAGCTCGACCGCACCATCCGCAGGCTCAATTCGATGCGCGACGGCCTGCGCCACGCCGCCGTCTGCCCGGCGCCGAGCCATATGGAATGCCCGACCTTCCGCCGCCTGCTGCGGGTCGCAGCGGCCGGCAAGATCAGCGAGCCGAGGAAGGCGAAGAAGGCACAGCGAAAGAGATCGTAGCCCGGACGAGCCAACGGGTCGCGCGAACGCGCGCCCGATGACAGGCTCCGCGAAATCCGGGGCCGCTTTCGCCGCGGATACGGGCCCCGGATTGCGCTGCGCTCCATCCGGGCTAAGGGTGCGTCTCCTTCCCCCTGAAAGGGGGAAGGTCGGGATGGGGGTCGGCCGCAGGCTCCGCTCCAAGTGGAGAGAGCAGATCCCCACCCGCTTTGCTCTGCGAGCAAAGCGACCTCCCCTTTTCAAGGGGGAGGTGAAAGGTAGATCGGATATCGTTTCGCTCATCCGGGCTACGTTTTTCGGCCGATCATGATCGTCGCCGCCGCGATCAGCTCCAGGCCAATGCAGCCGTAGAACGGCAGCGAATAGCTGCCGGAGAGGTCGTGCAGCAGCCCGACCACGCCGGGGCCGAAGGCGTAGGTGATCTGGTTGATCGCGGTGATCAGGCTGACCAGCACGCCGAACGCACGCGGATCGAACTCGCGCTGCACGATCAGCGCCGGCAGCGTGATCAGATTGCCGACCGAGAAGCCGAACAGCGCGCAGGCGGCGATCTGCGCCACGTCATTGTGCACATTGATGATGACGGCGAGCGCGACCGTCTGGCTGACAAAGGACAGCGCCGATGCCAGCCGCTGGTTGAGCCGGTCGATCACGAAGGAGAACGAGACGCGGCCGACCACGGCCATGGCGGTCAAGAGCGCCATCGCCACCGTCGCGCGCTCGCGGCCGATCACCTGATCGAGATAGGCGATCAGATGCACGATGAAGCCGACCTGGGCGAACAGCACCAGCGCGAAGGCAATCGAGACCGAGAGGAAGCGGATGTCACGCAGCGCCCGGCTGCGCACCTGCGTCGCCGACGGCGCGTCGGCAGCGGCGGCCGTGACCGCGTGCAGATGCGCCGGCGGCCGCCCGACAAAGATCAGGATCACAGGCACCATCACCACAATCAGCAGCACCGCGGCCGCGATCATCGCGCCGGAGAAGCCGAACGTGCCGATCCCCGCCACCAGCAGCGGCACGCCGACGATGCCGCCGAAGCTCGCGCCGTTCAGCGCCAGGCTGATCGCCATGCCGCGCTTCTTGTCGAACCACAGGCCGAGCGTGTTGGTGATGATGCCGAGGCTGGTGCCGGCCCAGCCGAACGCCAGCAGCGCGTCGGCAAGATAGAGCTGCCAGGGCGCGCGCACCTCGCCGATCGCAACCGCCGCGATCGCCATCGCGAAGGTGCCGGCGATCAGGCAGCTGCGCGCGCCGAACGCCTTGATCGCCTCGCTGACGAAGGCAACCAGCGCGGCGCCGAACAGATAGAAGAAGGTCGTGCCCGACGAGATCAGCGATGCCGGCCAGCCGTGCAGCCGCTGCAGCTCGGCGACATAGACGCTCTGGCCGTAGAAGCCCAGTCCCCAGCCGAATGTCGCAAGCAGGAAGCAGACGACGACGATGCGCCAGCCCTCATAACCAAGCGAGGACTCGTCTGATAGCGTGGGTGAGGATGCGTCCATTTCTTGCTCTTGCTTCCGACATCGTCATGACCGGATTTATCCGTTCTCACGATGTAGGGAGCCGTGCAAGCCGGTCACTTCGAAACGGATCGAAGTGTCAGCAATTGGCAGCAGAAAACCTTCTTGGGCATGTTCTTGCACCAAGTCGCGGCGCACTTTTCCGGAACATGCCTAGATGCTGGGATCCGGGATTTCTTCCACCGCGCGCAATTTCGTCCGCCGCTTGG
Source organism: Bradyrhizobium pachyrhizi (assembly GCF_001189245.1). Lineage (GTDB taxonomy): Bacteria > Pseudomonadota > Alphaproteobacteria > Rhizobiales > Xanthobacteraceae > Bradyrhizobium > Bradyrhizobium pachyrhizi. Next base: position 62,453 of record NZ_LFIQ01000081.1, read on the forward strand.
CGAATGAAGCGAACGAAAGCACGGCGAGGCCGAGCAGCACAGGCGGGAACACCACCCAGTTGACGGCATTCCATCCGTAATGCGCGAGCAGCTGGCCCGACGAGAACGAGCCGATCGCCATCATGCCGAACACCAGGAAATCGTTGAACGCCTGCACCTTGTTGCGCTCCTGCGGCCGGTGCGTTTCCAACACCAGCGCGGAAGCGCCAACAAACGCAAAATTCCAGCCGATCCCGAGCACGAACAGCGTCGCCCAGAAGTGCGGCGCGGTGATCCCGGACAGTCCGATCATCGCGGCCACCGCCTCGAGCGCCAGCCCGAGCGCGACGATGACGGGCGCGCCGAACCGCGCGATCAAGGAGCCCGTGAAGAAGCTCGGGCCGTACATCGCCACGATGTGCCACTGAATGCCGAAATTGGAATCGCTGACCGACAGCCCGCACATCTTCATGGCGAGCGGCGCCGAGGTCATCACCAGATTCATCATCGGATAGGCGATCACGCCGCAGAGCGCCGCGGCAATGAAGCGCGGCTGCCTTGCGATCTCGAGCAGCGGGCGGCCGCCATGCAGATCCGCAGCCGCAGGCTTCGGCGCGTCGACGCCCGAGAGCACCGCCATCGCCACCAGCGCGACCAGCGCCTGCATCACGAAGGAGAACGCGAACAGATAGGGCGGCCAGATATCCATGGTCCATTGCACGAGCTGCGGCCCAAGCACGCCGGCGAACACGCCGCCGGCCATCACCCAGGACACCGCCTTGGGCCGGAACGCGACACTGGCGCCATCGGCGGCGGCAAAGCGGTAGGACTGCGCGACGGCGCCGTAGAGCCCGCCGAGGAAGGTCGCGCCGCAGAACAGCCAGAACGACGAGTGCAGGATCGCCCAGGCGCCGAGCGCGCCGGTGAGCGTGCCGCAGAAGGTACCGATGATGAAGGCGACGCGTCGTCCATAGGCGCGCGAGATCGCGCCGGTCGGCAGCGTGCCGGCGGCAAGCCCGAGCACATACATCGAGAGCGGCACCGTAGCGAGCGAGACGTCGGGTGCCAGCGTCGCGCCGACGATGGAGCCGGTGGCGAAGATCACGGCCGAATTGGCGCCGGTCAGCGCCTGCGCCGCCGCAAGCCGCCATACATTGCTGCGCGCCCGCGCGTCGTCGCTCGCCTCATCCGCAGCTGTCACGTCGATCATCGGCAGTCCCGCCCCGAAGCCCCGGCGGGAGCCTCCAATCGGGCGCACTATGGAGAGCGGGTCGAAGCCGATCAACCGGCGCAAACGGACGTACGCCATGCAGGAGGCGCACGCGGGTTGGCCCGGTCGAATACTCACACTCCGACGTCGTCAGAGAGAGCTGCTTGTAAGTCCGCCCCATGGCAACACCTCCTCAAGGAAGTGTTGCACTTCGTTTGCGAACTCAGGGGACCCATAGCCACCGAGTCTTGTTGTGAGAGGGATCGCGGCCCCAGCTACACTCAACAACCAGCATTTGGGGTGATGGGTCCTGGCTTTCGCCAGGACGACGTCACATGTATTACGTCGCGTGTCACTTACCGCGCAGGCTTCTTGCCCGGCCGCTTCTCGGCGCGCAGCGCGCCAGTCTTGTGGACCCTGGAGCGCGGCGCGATCGGGGCGCCGCGTGGATAGCCGCCCGGCCATTCGAGCGCGAGCGAGCTGGCAAAGCCGAAAAAGCTCGAACGGCTCATGCCAAGCTCGGCGGCGCGCTTGTCGATCCGTGCGATGAGGCTCTTCGGCAGATAGACGTTGACGCGCTCGGAGGGGTCGGGCGGATCGACGCCAACGATGAAGAAGGCCGCGACGTCCGAGCCTTTCGGCACGACGATGCGCTCGATCGGCGTCGGCTCCGGCAATGGCTTGCCGTGCTCGACCCAGCCGTCGACGGTCTGCGCCAGCGTTTGCTCGGCGCGCTCGATCGCATCTTCCTGCGATCGTCCCGCGG
>NZ_LFIQ01000081.1:64417-83037 GCF_001189245.1 Bradyrhizobium pachyrhizi
AAGTCCGGAAACCACGCCCCGAACGCGCCGCGCGGACCGCGCTCCAGCACGGCCGGATAAAGCCGTCTCTTCATTCTGGCCTCCGTCGTCGCAGTATGCTATTTCACACACCCCGGTGTGTCAAATCACACAACACGCGACATCACGGGAGCGCGCGGCAATGGACCCGCAAGCCGAACTCCGCATCGTCCGCGCGGCCTATGCCAAGCAGATCCTGGCTGCCGCCAACACCATCGATCCGCGGCTGACGGAGGCCTTCGCCGCCATTCCCCGCGAGCACTTCGTCGGCCCGGGACCATGGAGTGACGCGGCTCACCCGCGACACCGGAATTCCCGACGAGCGCTGCTGGCTGCGCGGGGACGGATGGTGCCTCGCTTACAACTGAGCTGGCAAGCGCCCGATCTGTAGGATCGGTAGAGCCAAGGCTCCGCGCAACGCGCTCCTCAAGTCAGCTCTTTGCCAAAAGCCACTCTTTCGCAACCTTGGTCACTAAACCGCCCTCCAAACGGCGCGCACGATAGGCTTCAACGAGTCCCTCTTCCGTACCAAGTCGCTTCACATTGGTTGCAATTTCGCTGCCGATTAGCTCTGCGAGTCTTTGGTATGCCTCCGGTTGCCCTGCGTCTCTAAGGTCACCCGCGGCAAGGATGATTTCTCTATGCTGAGGAAATAGTCTTTCGAGCCTAAAATACAGATGCGTTTGCTCCACGCTCCCGGGCTCCTCAATTCCTCCCCCACTGAACCAAAAACCGACATTGATGAACCATTGACTGCCAAAGCCCTTCTGAACTCCCACGAGCGTAACCACTCGGTCGTTTGAAACGCGCATCAGATCTTGATCCCTCACGAAGCCCTGCTCCAGCAATGCTTCGAATAGATCCTTATTGAATGCAGTCCGATTCATTATTTCCGGCCCGATAGACATCAATGACTGAGGTCCAGATCTCGCCGTATACGGGAGATGGACGCAGTTTCATCGCGATTGTGCCCGCACAAACATCAGGATCATATTGTTGGCGGGCATCTCGAAACTACCGGCAAGTTTCAGCCCGACGCGCTCCGCAAGCGTCTCGAGATCAGCGATATCGCGCACCCCCCACTCGGCGTCGCGCTCGCGCAGCGACGTGTCGAACACGGCATTGCTGAGCGCGGTATGCTTGCCGCCGCGCTTGAACGGGCCGTAGAGCAATAGCCGGCCGTCGGCACGCAGGTGCCGCGCGGCGCCGGCGAACAGGCCCTCGGCGACGCGCCACGGCGCGATGTGGATCACATTGGCGCAGAAGATCGCGAGCAGTTCGTCCGGACCTTTGCCGTCCGGCAGCGCCGGCGACCAGGCCGGGTCGGACAGATCGATCGGCTGCGGCGGCCGGATGTTGGTAAGGGCGGCATGCGCGCGCCAGGCCTCGATGCTGCGCAGGTGCGCCGCATGGAGATCGCTCGGCCACCAGGTGATGTCGGGCGTCTGACCGGCGAAATAGACGACATGCTGGCCGGTGCCGCTGCCGGCTTCCAGCACGTCGCCGGATTGGCCGGTGAGGTAGTCTTTCAGGACGGTCCAGATCGGCTGATGGTTGCGATGGAACGCCGGCGCATCGAGCCGCCCGTCCGCCTCGACCGGCCGGCCATCCTTGCCGAACTCCGCCACGAATTCCGCCACCGCGCTTCTCCCTACGCCTCAACCGCATCTCAACCGCACAAACATGACAGGCGGAAGGCGCAGGACATGCGCTCCAGTTCCGGACTGCCCCTGTGGCATTAACCCCGCCGCAACGCGCCTATTCTCCGTGTTGCCAGCCGATGGCCTTTGTGCTTTCCACTCTGTTATATTGCGATGGGATCATCGAGATTGAAGCCCGGGAAACGTCCTTGATCGCCACTTTCTCCAAGCCAGCCTTCGTCCTGGCGCTGCTGGCAGGCACCGCCATGGCCGCGCCCGCGCAGGCCCAATCCGCCGCCGAGGGACAGAAGCTCGCCTTCGACCGCGGCAAGGGCAATTGCCTGACCTGCCACGTCATCAAGGGCGGCGACCTGCCCGGCACGATCGGCCCCGAGCTGAGCGGCCTGAAGGCCAAATACAGCCGTGACGAGTTGATCGCGATCGTGACCGACGAAACCAAGCGCAATCCGCAGACGGTGATGCCGCCGTTCGGCCGAAACCGGATTTTGAGCGAGAAGGAAATCGGCGCGGTGGTGGACTTCCTGCAGACGCTGTGACGCCGCGACCGTCGCTTGAGGAGATTTTTTTCGATGAACATCACGACCAGCGAATTTTTCAAAGCGCGCCGCATGGTGCTGAAGGGCGCCGGCGTCGCCGCGCTGATCGGCCTCGGGGTCATTCCGTTCGACGGGCCGCAGGCGCTCGCCGCCGCCAACGACAAATATCCCGAAGACGCATTCAAGCAGAAGAACGAGGCCGACGCGATCAAGGCGCTCTATGGCAAGACCGCCGAGCCGTCGGACAAGGTCAAGATGGATGCGCCGGAGATCGCCGAGAACGGTGCGGTGGTGCCGATCTCGGCCACCACGACGCTGGCCGACGTCACCTCGATCTCGTTTCTGGTTAGCGAGAATCCGATCTCGCTGGTCGCCTCATACAGGATTCCGGCTGGCACGCTGCCGACCGTCTCCAACCGCATCAAGATGGCCAAGACCAGCAACGTCACCGTGATCGTCGAGGCCGGCGGCAAGCTCTACAGCGCCAAAAAGGAAATCAAGGTCACCGTCGGCGGCTGCGGCGGCTGAGTTCAATCAAGGGATAATCAGATGGCATCGAGCATTCGCGTGCGCGCCACGTCAAACGGCGACACCACCGAGGTGCAGGCGCTGATCCAGCATCCGATGGATTCCGGCTTCGTCAAGGACGCCAAGGGCGAGATCATTCCGCCGCATTTCATCCAGCAGCTCAGCTTCGAATATGACGGCAAGCCGGTGTTCGTCGCCGACTGGGGCGGCGGCGTCTCCAAGGACCCCTATGTCAAGTTCGCCTTCAAGGGCGGCAAGAAGGGCGACGATCTGAAGGTCAGCTGGGTCGACAACAAGGGCGCGACCGACACCACCACGGCGAAGATTCAATGACGCGGTGCCTCGCAATCCGCGCAACAATAGCCACGCTCGCGCTCGGCTTGCTGGCGTGCGCACCAGCGCAGGCGGCCGACACCGTCGATCCCGCCGCCGACAAGGCGGCGTTCCAGAAATTCTTCACCGGCAAATTCCCCAAGCTGAAGCTCGAGGACTTCGTCAACGGGCCCTATTCGATGAATGAGGACCTGCACAGGCAATGGGAGGAGAAGGAACAGTTTCCGCCCTACGAGTTCTCGCTCGAAGCCGGCAAGGAGATGTTCGCAACGCCGTTCAAGAACGGCAAGACCTACGCCGACTGCTTCCCGAACAAGGGCATCGGCATCCGCCAGAACTATCCCTTTTTCGACGAGAAGGAAGGCAAGGTCGTTACGCTCGAGCTCGCGCTCAACCGTTGCCGCGAAGCCAATGGCGAGGCGCCGTTCTCCTATGTGAAGGACGACATGGCGGCGCTCACCGCCTACATGGCCTTCACCTCGCGCGGCAAGCCGATGGACATCAAGATCCCGAACGATCCGCGCGCGCTGGAGGCCTATCAGAAGGGCAAGGAATATTTCTACACCCGCCGCGGCCAGCTCAATTTCTCCTGCGCCACCTGCCACATCCAGAGCCCGGGCGAGCGGATCCGCGCCGAGGTGCTGGCGCCGGCGCTCGGCATCCTGAACGCGATGCCGATCTACCGCTCGGAATGGAGCGGCATGGGCACGACCAGCCGCCGCTTCACCACCTGCAACAGTCAGATCCGCGGCGTGCCGCTCAATCCGCAGGACGACGAGTACCGCAACCTCGAATATTATTTGTCCTATGTCAGCAACGGCCTGCCGATTTCGGGTCCGGGAGCACGGCCATGAGCGCGGCCATCAAAGCTGTCCTCGCAGCATCAGCCCTGCTGATCGCGACCGCGACCTGTGCCCTCGCCGCCTCCGAGGCCGACTACAAGGCCGCCTACGCCGCCGCCGAAGCCGCCAACAAGGAGGCAGGCAGCCTGCGCAACCAGTGGACCACCACCGCCTCGACACTGTCTGCCGCAAAAAAGGCCGCTGAGGCTGGTGATTTCGACGCCGCAGTCGCCAAGGCCAAGGAGGCCGAGGCACTGGCAAAGGCTTCGATCTTCCAGGCCACCAGCGAAAAGGAACGCTGGAAGGACATGGAAGTTCGTTAAGAGCGCGCAGGCCAGGGGCCGCGCGGAGAGAATGATGATCATCCGCCGCCGGGAATTCCTGAAAGCTGCGGCCGCCGCAACGCTGACGGCCGGCCTGCCCCGCCTTGCGCGCAGCGCCGACACCGCCAGCGTCTACGACCTCGAGCGGTTCGGCAACGCCCGCATCCTGCACATGACCGACACGCATGCGCAGCTGAAGCCGGTGTTCTTCCGCGAGCCCGGCGTCAATCTCGGCGTCGGCGCGATGGCCGGCCAGCCGCCGCACCTCGTCGGCAAGGCGTTCCTCGACCGCTTCGGCATCCGGCCCGACAGCGCCGACGCCTACGCCTTCACCTGCGTCGAATTCGAGAAGGCCGCCGGCCGCTTCGGCCGGCTCGGCGGCTTCGCCCACCTGAAGACGCTGATCGACAAGCTGCGCGCCGATGTCGGCGAAAAGCGCTCGATCCTGCTCGACGGCGGCGACCTCTGGCAGGGCTCGGCGCTCGCCAACGCCATGAACGGCGCCGACATGGTGGAGGCCGCCAATCTGCTCGGCATCGAGGCGATGACCGGGCACTGGGAATTCACCTATGGCGAGCAGGTGCTGCGCGACAACCTCTCGCGCTTCAAGGGCGAGTTCCTGGCGCAGAACGTGTTCCTGACCGAGGAAGCCGCGTTCAACGACGCCAAGGCGTTCGACCCGGCTTCGGGGCGGGTGTTCAAGCCGTCCTTCATCAAGGAGATCGGCGGCCATCGCGTCGCGATCATCGGCCAGGCTTTCCCCTACGTGCCGATCGCGCATCCGAAGCGCTTCACGCCGGACTGGAAGTTCGGCATCCGCGACGAGGAGCTGCAGAAGCTCGTCGACGGCCATCGCAACAACGACAAGGTCGAGGCGGTGATCCTGCTGTCGCATAACGGCATGGATGTCGACCTCAAGCTCGCCAGCCGCGTCACCGGCATCGACGTCATCCTCGGCGGGCACACCCACGACGCGATCCCGATCCCGATCACGGTGACCAATGCCGGCGGCGTCACGCTGGTGACCAATGCCGGCTCCAACGGCAAGTTCATCGGCGTGCTCGATCTCGATCTTGCCAAGGGCAAGGTCGCCAATGTCCGCTACCGGCTGCTGCCGGTGTTCGCCGAACTGCTGAAGCCCGATCCTGCGATGCAGACGCTGATCGACAAGATGCGCGATCCGCATGTCGACGAATGGAACAACAAGCTGGCCTCGGCCGACCGGCTGCTCTACCGCCGCGGCAATTTCTCCGGCACCGTCGACCAGTTGATCTGCGATGCGCTGCTGAACGAGCTCGACGCCGAGATCGCGCTGTCGCCGGGCTTCCGCTGGGGCATCACCACGCTCGCCGGCCAGCCGCTGACCATGGAAGACGTGCTGTCGGAAACCGCGATCACCTATCCGGAGACCTACGTCGCCAAAATGACCGGCAGCCAGATCAAGGATGTGCTGGAAGACGTCTGCGACAATCTGTTCAACATCGACCCCTATTATCAGCAGGGCGGCGACATGGTCCGCGTCGGCGGCCTCGCCTACACCTGCACGCCGGCCGAGACCGTCGGCAAGCGCATTTCCGAGCTGAAGCTTGGCAACGGCAGGCATCTCGAAGTCGGCAAGCACTACAAGGTCGCGGGCTGGGCCTCGGTCAACCAGCAGAGCGGCGCGCCGATCTGGGATGTCGTCGCCAGGCATCTGCGCTCCGGCCGGCCGCCGAACCGTGACGAACCCGGGGTGACGCTGAAAGGCGTCGAGGATAACCCGGGCATCGCGAGGCACGGATGACGCGCCGCGCGCTGATCGCGGCGCTCGGCCTTGCGGCGATCGCGCTGGCGACGCCGCTCGCCCGCGCGCAGCTGGCGCCGTTGCAGGACAAGCCGTTCGCCGAGCACAAGGTCGTGCTGCAGCTCTCCGACAACGATCCGAGGAAGCAGGGCCTCGTCATCAGCGTCGCCAACAATCTGATGAAGCATTACGATCCCGACAAGGTCGCGGTCGAGATCGTCGCCTTCGGCCCGGGCATCGGCCTGCTCAAGCCCGACAACCCGAATCGCAAGCTGGTCGAGAGCCTGGTCGCGCAGGGCGCGCGGGTCGACATCTGCCTCAACACCGTCGACACGATCGAGCGCGACAGCGGCAAGCGGCCGGACTACATCGCCGCCGCCACCCCCGTGCAGGTCGGCGTCGCACAGATTTTGCTGCTCACCGAGAACGGATACACGCTGGTCCGGCCGTAACGGCCCCGTCATCATCGCGAGCCGACGGGTCGCGCGAACGCGCCGCCCGCAGGAGCAGGGCTGGCGTTACGTGCGGCCGTAACTTCGTCTCTTCCACGACCTCGATGCATATCCCGTCATCCTGAGCGCGAGCGGAGCGAACCTCGAAGGATGCACGGCCCAGATGCCTTGTCCCATTCGTGGAAAGACCCGGGCCCTCCACCCTTCGAGACGCGCACAGAAGCGCGCTCCTCAGGGTGGCGGGATCCGGCTGGGGCGGGGATGGATTTGCTTTGAATAGACCCCATCTATGGAATAATATCCTCCATGTGACTCGGCCCGGAGAATAGGGAAGCCGTCATGATCTTTCGCCAGCTCTTCGACAGCGTATCCGGAACCTACAGCTATCTTCTCGCGAGCCGCGCCGGCGGCGAGGCACTGATCCTCGATCCGGTGCTGGAGAAGGCCGATCGCTACTGCAAGCTGCTGCAGGAACTCGACCTCAGGCTGGTCAAGGCCGTCGATACACACCTGCACGCCGATCACGTCACCGGCCTCGGCGAGCTGCGCGACCGCACCCAGTGCATCACCATCATGGGCGAGCAGAGCAAGGCCGACGTGGTGTCGATGCGCGTCTCCGACGGCGACAAGGTGACGATCGAGGGCCTTTGCCTCGAGGCGCTGTACACGCCCGGCCACACCGACGATTCCTACAGCTATCTGATGGGCGACCGTGTCTTCACCGGCGACACGCTGCTGATCCGCGGCACCGGCCGCACCGACTTCCAGAACGGCAGCGCGCGCGCGCAGTACGATTCGATCTTCAACCGCCTGCTGAAGCTGCCCGAGGAGACCCTGGTGTTCCCCGCGCATGACTACAAGGGCGACACCGTCTCCACCATCGGCGAGGAGAAGCGCTACAATCCGCGGCTGCAGGTCAAATCGATCGACGACTATGTCGAGCTGATGAACAACCTCAATTTGCCGAACCCGAAGCTGATGGACGTCGTGGTGCCCGCCAACATGCATGTCGGCCTGCACCAGGACGAACTCGCCAAGGAAGGCCTCTCCCTCAGCGCGGGCGACGCCATCGCGAGCCTCGGCCGGCCCGATATCCTCTTGGTCGATTTGCGCGAGAGCGGCGAGCGGGCCAAGCACGGCACGCTCGCGGGCGCGCTGCACGCACCCTATCCGGGGATTTGCGCCACCCTGCAGCCCGGCGGCATGCTGCGCGAGGTCGCCGCCGCAACCGGCCGCCGCGTCGTGTTCTTCTGTGCCTTCGGCGAGCGTTCCGCGATGGCGGTGGCCGCCGCGAAGAAGGCGGGGCTGGCGAACACCGCGCATATCGAAGGCGGCATCGACGCCTGGAAGAAGGCCGGCGGGCCGGTGGTGATGGGATGATAGTCGTTCCGGGACGATGCGAAGCATCGAACCCGGAACCTCGAGATTCCGGGTCTGGTCCTTTGGACCATCCCGGAATGACGGCCATAGTCACCGTGTCACCCGCTGCAGCTCCTCCGTCAGCCGATCCAGCGCATCCGCCAGCATCACGCCGCCGCACACGGTGAGCCGCTCCGGCAGCACGATGCGCTTGCTTTGCGGATAGAAGCGCTCCAGCGCGGGATGCAGCAGGAAGGCGCGGCCGTCATCCTCGGCGCGGTCGCCGGCTTCCGACACCAGGATGAAGTCCGGCCGCAGCTTTACGATCGCCTCCAGCGAAGCAAATCCGCCTGCACCGACGCCAAGTTCGCCGGCGGCGTTGGAGAGGCCGGTTGCAGCCAGCAGCGAGCTGACGAGGCTGCCGTCACCAGCCACAAAGCCGCGCCGCTCCAGCGGCAGCACGCGGTAATGATGCGTGCTTGCCGCCGCCCGCGCACGCGCGATCGCCGCATCGAGGCGCGCGATCTCGGCCTCTGCGCGATCGGGATGCTGCACCACATCGCCCATCGCGCGGATCTGGTCCTTCACCTCGTCCAGCGTCCGCGGCACCGTGAATTCGACGAGGTGCAGCCCGTGGGCCTTCAACAGATCGCGGGTCGCGCGCTTGTCGAACAGGCTGACCACGACGAGGTCGGGCCTCAGCAGCAGCACGTCCTCGGCCTCGCCGGACAGGCGCGGAAAATTTCGCGCCTTCTCCGCAGCCCAGGATTGCCAGGCATCGCGCGAGAAGCGGCTGAGGCCGATGATCTGGTCCGGATCGGCCAGCGACAGCACGAGCTGGTCGCTGCAGACATTCATCGAGACGATGCGCGGCCCGGCGGCGAACGAGGGAGCGGCTGACGCGAGCCACACGATGAGCGAAAGCATCAGGGCAAGGCAAGATGACGCAAGATAGCGTCCGCGCGAAAACAGCGCCCCTTCCCCCGCAAGCGGGAGAGGTGAACTGAGCTCGTGGAGACGCCGCATCCTCATCACACGTCCGCCCACGGCACGATGACGGCTTCGCGCTGAAATTCGGCGCGATAGGCGCTGATGCGGAACACGCTGGCGAGGACCGCCTCCGACAACGCTTCAGCGGGCGCGCCCTGCGCGGCCAGCCGTCCCTCCGACAGCACCAGAACATGATCGGCGAAGCGCGCGGCGAGTCCCAGGTCATGCGTCACCACGATCACCAGCACACCGGTATCGGCGACGTTGCGCAGCTTCTGCATCACGTCGATCTGGTGGCGCGGATCGAGCGAGGCGGTCGGCTCGTCGGCGAGGATCACCGGCGCCTCCACCGCGAGCACCCGGGCCAGCGCGACGCGGCTGCGCTCGCCGCCGGAGAGTTCGGTGACGCGGCGATCGCTGAATTCAGTGACGTCGACCGCCTGCATCGCGCGCAGCACTGCCTCCATATCCGTCTGCGACAGCCGCGCCGGATCGGTCGCGCCGTGCGGATAGCGGCCGAGCGCGACGATATCGCGTGCCGGCAGCGGCCAGTGCACCATGTGCCCCTGCGGCAGATAGGCGAAACGTTTCGCGCGCTCGCGCAGCGGCAATGACGCCAGCGGATTATCGCCGATCCGGATCTCGCCGCCGGACGGAATCAGACCGGCCAGCGCGCGCAGCAGCGTGGTCTTGCCGGCGCCGTTCGGCCCGACCAGCGCGACCAGATGGCCCGACGGCAGCGACAGCGAGACATCGTGCAGCACCTTGCGGCTGCCGAGCGAAGCATTGAGCGCGGTAGCGGAGAGCAGCGTCATGCCACGCCTCCGCCGAGCGCGCGGCGTTCGCGCATGATCAGATAGAGGAAGAACGGCACGCCGATGATCGAGGTCAGCACGCCGACCTTGATGTCCGAGGTCGAGGGGATGATGCGCACCGCGATGTCGGCGGCGAGCAGCAACGCCGAGCCGGTGAGTGCGCTCGGCACCAAGAGCCGCGCCGGATCGTGACCGATCACGGGACGCATCAGATGCGGCGCAACGAGGCCGATGAAACCGATCGTGCCTGTCACCGCGACCGCGCCGCCAACCCCGAGCGCCACGCCCGTGATCACGAAGAGCCGCAACCGCCCGACATCGACGCCGAGGCTCTGCGCCGCCTCCTCGCCGAGCGTCAGCGCGCGGAAGGCGCTCGCCTGGCTGAGCAGGATGGCGGCGCCTGCGATGATGAAGGGCAGCGCCAGCGCGACGTGCTGGAAGCTCCGGTCTTCCAGCGAGCCGAGCAGCCAGAACGCGATCTCCAGCACCACGAAGGGATTGCTGGAGAGGTTCATCACCAGCGCCGTCGCCGCCCCCGCAAAGCTCGAGATCGCGAGCCCGGCGAGGATCAGGATCAACAGCCCGGCATTGCGGCCGGCGATCGCAAGCAGCGCGAACACCGAGCCGAACGCGGCGATGATCGCCACCACCGGCAGCGCGTAGGAGCGCACATCGGCGAGGCCCAGCGCGATTACCAGCACCGCGCCGAACGCCGCTGATTGCGGCGCGCCGAACAGCGACGGCGAGGCCAGCGGATTGCGCAGCAGCCCTTGCAGCGCCGCACCGGACAGCCCGAGAATACCGCCGATCGCGAATGCCAGGATGGTGCGCGGCAGGCGGATCTCGCGCACGATCACCTGCGCCACATCGCTGCCGCCGCCGAACAGCGCCTCGATCACCGCGAGCGGCGACAGCCGCACCGGCCCGATGCCGAGCGAGAGCACGCACAGCAGGGCCACGAGCGCGAGCAGCGCCGCGGTGGCGCCCCACCGGCGCCGCGCCGCGACCTCGGCCGCCAAGGCAAAATCCTGCACGCTCATTGGATCCATGCTCTTACAGCGATCGCCGTGGCAGACAAGCGACACTCGACAAAAACCGTGGCCGCCCGGCCATTGCCCGACTTCCGCCGGATTGACTTTGCTACCCGGCCGAACCCTAGATGAACATGACGGTTCTTTCGTGAGATGAAAAGGGAATGCGGTACGGGGAAACTTCCCCAACGCCGCGGCTGCCCCCGCAACTGTATGCGGTGAATCCTTCGTCACAGGCCACTGGGAATCTCGGTCCTGGGAAGGCGACGAAGGGTAACGACCCGCGAGCCAGGAGACCTGCCGTCAGCCGTGGTCACACGCGATGCTGCCGGTCGGGGAGTACAGGCATGAGCTTCACCTGATGCTGTGAGCACGATGGTGAGACTGGTTCGCGGTGACGTGCCACTGACGTTACCGAGACCTCGCTTATGTTCTCCTTCCCTTTCCATCGGCGACACCGCGCGCTTCTGCTCGCGTCGACGATGATCGCGCCGGCAATCCTTTTCTCCGCCGCGCGGGCGCAGCAGGCACCCGCTCCCGATCAGCTGCCGGCGATCGAAGTCACCAAGCCGCGCGACCAGAACGTCACGCGCGCCAGGCCGGCCGCTGACGAAGCGCCGGCGCCGCGACGCCCGGCGCCGGGCACCTCGCAAGGCAACGACACAGGCAGCGGATCGGGCACGACAGCGACCGGCGCGGCCACCGGAACGGATGGCACCGGCGGCGGCCGCCAGTTCGCCGGCATTGTCGGCTCCTCCTCGGCCGTGATCACCGCCGACGACATCGCCCATTCGCCGGTGCAGTCGTTGCCCGAGATCCTCGCGCAGGTGCCAGGCGTGCAGCTGCAAACGCCCTATGGCGGACCGAACGGCGCCAAGACCTCGGTCGACCTGCGCGGCTTCGGCGCCTTCGCGACCGACAACACGCTGTTCCTGCTCAACGGCCGCCGCCTCAACGACGTCGACAAGGCCGGCTTCGACCTCACCACGATCCCGCTCGATTCGATCGAGCGCATCGAGATCACGCGCGGCAACAGCGGCGCGGTGCTCTACGGCGACAACGCGGTGGGCGGCGTCGTCAACATCATTACCAAGACCGGCGTCGGCGGCCCGCCGACGACGATGCGCGCCGAGGCCGGATTTGGCTCGTTCAACACCCGCATGGCCGCGGTCTCCGCGGCGCTCAACTCCGGACCGTGGTCCACCTCGTTCTACGGCAACGGCATCAAGTCCGACGGCTACCGCGTCAACAATGCGCTCGACCAGCGCAACGCCGTCGGCAACATCAACTACACGACGCCTGATCTCACCGCCTTCCTGACCGTCACCGGCAGCGACCAGAAGCTCGGCCTGCCCGGCGGACGGCTGGTCGATCCGTCGATCGGCGTCAATGAGCTGCTCACCGACCGCCGCGGCGCCGCGACGCCCTTCGACTATGCCAACCAGCAGACCGCCAGCGTCACCGCCGGCTTCACCAGGTCGCTGATGAACGGCGTCGACCTCATCGTCGACGGCGGCTGGCGGCAGCGCGAGACGCAGAGCGGCTTCTTCGGCAGGGTGCCGACCATCAGCTTCGCCTCGACCTACAATGACGCCGCGCTGCAGACCTGGTCTCTGACACCGCGGCTCAGCGTCAAGAACGTGATGCTGGGCATGCCGTCGACGATCCTGACCGGCATCGACTATTACGATTCGACCTTCCGCGAGGCGCGCGGCGCCTATCAGGGCGTCGATCCCTTCCATATCTACAATATCGAGCAGCAGTCCGTGGCCGGCTATTGGCAACATACGCTGGGCCTGTTGCCGACGACCGACTTCTCCTACGGCGCGCGGGTCCAGAACACCAGCATCTCGGCGCGCGATCGCTACGATCCGAATGCGCCGTTCGCGTTCGATGCACAGGCAGCGCCGCTCGACAGCAACGAGACGCAATACGCGCTGCATGTCGGCGTCGAGCATCGCCTGACCGACACCTTCTCGGTGTTCGGCCGCGCGGCCCGCGCGTTCCGCACGCCAGATGTCGATGAGCGCGTTGCATCAGGGCCGTCATTCGACCCACTGACCTTCGCCCCGATCCCGCAGACCTTCCAACTCAAGACCCAGACCTCGCAGGACGTCGAGGGCGGCTTCCGCGTCAGGACCAATCGCTTCCAGGTCCAGACCAGCGTCTATCTGATGGATCTCGACAACGAGATCCATTTCAACCCGGTGCTGTTCTACAACACCAACCTCGACCCCACCCGCCGCTACGGCTCCGAGACCAGCGCCTCGCTCGGGGTCAGCGACAGCGTAACCCTGCGCGGCGGCATGGCGATCACCCGCGCGGTCTTCCGCGAAGGCATCTGGGCCGGCAACGACGTGCCGCTGGTGTCGCGCTACACCGGCAATCTCGGCGTCACCTGGAATATCTGGCAGAACTACCTGGTGTTCGACGCCACGGTTCGGGCCTGGAGTTCGCGCATCATGGACAACGACCAGGCCAACACCCAGAGCCGGATTCCCGGCAACGCCACCGCCGATATCAAGCTGAGCGGGCAAGTTGACCGCTTCTTCTGGTCGCTGAGCGTGAACAACCTGTTCAACGCGCTCTACTACGACTACGCCATCGCGAGCACGTTCACGGATGGCCGCTTCTCGGCCTATCCGCTGCCCGGCCGCACCTACATGGTCAAGGCCGGCGCGACGTTTTAGAGCGTGATCCGGTGGGGCGGGTGTGCCCTGCCGCACCGTCTCCCGAACATTACAAACGCACGGAAACTGGGGTAGAGTTCCGGCAGCTGATTTGACCCGCGCAGGGGAAACGCATGGCCAAGGCCGGGAAGCAGACCAAGGGCGGCACGAAGATCAAGGACAAGACCGACGACAAGGCGAAGAAGCCTCCGCCACCCGCAGCGCTACAGGACGATGACTATTACGAGGACGGCGACATCGCCACGCCGAAGCTCGACCGCTACGGCAATGATGACGAGCCGTTGTGAGGCGCGGCGAATATCGATCGACAGATCCTGCGCGCAGTCGCGCGCGGCGGCCTGGTAGCTTGCGAGCTACCGAGCCCGGCTCGTCGTCGCCAAGCAGACAATAGGTCGCAGCGGGGTCATGGGCTGGCCCCCCTTCCGGATTGGTTGCTATGCTAGGCTCCGCATGGACGCTGGGTCCTTGCTGGGGGCGGTGCCATGAGATTTGCGAAGGCGGCGCTCACGGTCTTCTGCATGATCGTGTCGACGTGCGAACCGTCCAATGCGCAACAAGCCCCCAGGAAAGTAGGAATTCTTGTCAACGGCAGCCCGTCGCCGCTGTTCGACTCCATCAAGAAAAACCTTCTGAGCGACTTCGCCGACCGCGGCTATCTCGAAGGACGCGACATCGTCATCGAACCGCGATTTGCCGAATCGAAGCTCGAGCGCCTTCCGGGCCTCGCCTCGGAGCTGGTCAACGCGAATGTGGATGTCATCCTCGCACTCGGTGGCCCGGCGGCCGTAGCGTCGCAGAAGGCCACGTCGACGATCCCGGTGATCTTTGCGATCGTGACCGATCCGGTCGCGTTGAAGCTTGTCGCCTCGATGGAAAAACCGGGAGGCAACGTCACGGGCCTCACCAACCTCGATCCGCAGCAGGCCAGCGACCAGTTCAAAATTCTGAAGGAGGCATTCCCCGGGATCAAGCGCGTTGCGATTCTCAGTGATCAAACGATCCCCGGCGCGGATGAACGCGGACTCGCTCCGATTGACCGCGCCAACGAGGCCGCAGCCAAGGCCCTGGGGCTGGAGCCGCAAATCGTGAAGGTCAAGGGTGCGGACGATCTGGAAGCCGCGATCGCCGGGATGGCGAAGGAACACGCGGAGGCGCTGCTGGTCCTGGAAGTGCCGGTGCCCTGGAGCAATCGAAAACGAGTCGGTGAACTGGCCATGAAGAACCGCTTGCCGGCAATGTTTCCCGGCGGCCAGGCGGACGCGGGCGGGGTGATTACCTATGGCGCCAACGTCGCCGATACATGGCGCGAGTTTGCGACGTTCGCCGACAAGATTTTCAAGGGAGCGAAGCCGGGCGACCTGCCGGTCGGCGTCGTCACCAAGCGAGAGCTGATCTTCAATCTCCAGGCAGCCCGGGCGGTGGGCGTCGAGATTCCACCGGAGCTATTGAAGCGCGCAGACAAGATCGTGCAGTGAATTCGCACTGAAGGATACTAGCGGAAATCGCCGTTTTCGATCGCCTTGATGCTGCCGCGATCGAGCAGATGCGCGCCAAAGCCGCCGCGCGCCAGCGATGAGGCGATCTGCGGCGATGCCAGCAGCAGCACTGTCGTCATCGCCAGCGGCACGGCACTGAGCCAGTCGAGCCGCACCGGCGTCAGCTCTTCGCTGCTGCCCCGATAGTGTCCTTCGCCAGTGGCGATGCGGCCGCATTCCCGGATCAGGTCACGCCGCGTGCCATCGCGCGACGCACTGCCGAGCAGCGCCTGCATCGCCAGATGCGTCCGCACCCCGGCGCGCCCCTCGGCCAGCGGTGCCGGCATCTCGCCGCGCGAGACGCGCAGCAACAGATCGACCAGATCGACGCCCGACTGAAAGGCGTTCATCGGCTCGACCAGCCGCGGGTTGCAGTCGATCAACAGCGGCGTCGCGCTGTCGAGCGGCATGATGACGTCGACCGAGAGCGCACCGTGCCAACCAAGATGCGCGCCGATGGTCTCGAGGCCGGCGCGGATCGCCGGCCGGCTCACGCTCTCCTTGATCGCCTCGCCGCCGCCGACACCGGCCGCAATCTGGCGGTAGGCATGGAAGCCGACAAGCGTACCATGGCAGAACACCGACTGCGCCTTCTCGACCGTGCCGGTGACCAAATCCTGCGCCAGCACCTCGCCGGCAAAATCGCCTGAGGACTCGAGGTCGTAGAGCGCGCGATTGAGATCGCTTGCGTCGCGCACGAACCAGACACCGCGGCTGGCGGTGCCGACCGACGTCTTCACCACGGATGGAAACCGCAACGCCTCGCGCAGCTCCTCGGCCGAGGTCACGATCCGGGTCAGCGGCTGCGGCAGACCGAGCCGATCGAGCAGGCGGCTGAAGCCGGCCTTGCTGTGCACGGCGCGATAGCTGGCGAAATCCGGCAGCGCGAGGCCGGTACGTGATGCCAGCCCCGCCGCGGCGCGGGCGAACAGAAATCCCTGTTCATGGGTCGGCAGCAGCACATCGAAACGCCGCGACGCCAACAGGCGCTCGACGAAGCGCAGGAAGCCGGCCGGATCCGACCGCAGCGGCGGACAATGGTGGTATTTGCGGACGAAGCGGGAGTAGCGCGCCAAGCACCAGCGCGAGGGGTCACAAACCTCGACGTGATGGCCGGCCAGGCCCAGGATCGTGATCGCCTCGCGGCCGGAGGTGCTGGAGCCCTCCGACACCAGCACGCGGAGCTGCTTTTTGGCGTCGATCATGGCCGATCATCGCCGTGCCGCCGTGCTTTGTCGCCGCATTTAATGCCGCATGTGTCGATCCGGCACGCCCACGCCGGGGGCAGCCATGCGCCTGCGTTCATGGACAATTAGCGGCCAATCTCTATTTTCGGCGGGCTTTCCGGAATTAGGGTTTTCAGACACATGGTCGACGTTCTGGCCGCACCGCAGCAAGCGAAAGCCGACAGTGCGCTGCGCACGCTGACGGGGATCTCGGTCGCCCATTGGGTTAGCCATTTTCATATCTTCGTGCTGCCGATGTTGTTCCCGTTCCTGAAGCAGCAGCTCGGCGTCGGCTATGTCGAGCTCGGCCTGGCGCTGACGTTGTTCGCGGTGGTCTCCGGGCTGACCCAGGCGCCGATCGGCTACCTCGCCGATCATATCGGCGCGCGCAAGATCCTCCTCATCGGGCTGACGGTCGGCGGTTGCGCGCTGATCGGGCTCGGCCTGCATCTCAGCTATACGTCGCTGATCGTCTGCGCGGTGCTGCTTGGCCTCGCCAACAGCGTCTATCATCCGGCCGACTATGCAATTCTCTCGGCTCATATGGACGAGGCGCGGATGGGCCGCGCCTTCTCGATCCACACCTTCGCCGGCTTCCTCGGCGGCGCGGTGGCGCCCGCGATCATGGCGGCACTCGTCGCCTCGATCGGCGGCCTCGGCGCGCTGATCGTCGCCGGCGCGGTCGGTCCGCTGGTGGCGCTGTTCCTGATCGTGCTCGGCATTCCCGATGCCGGCGCCAACAAGAACAAGGCAAAGGACGACGCCAAGCCGAAGGCGAGCGTGATCACGCCGGCGCTGATGGTGCTGACGGCCTTCTTCACGCTGCTCAGCCTGTCGACCTCGGGCATCAACAATTTCGGCGTGGTCGCACTGATGGGCGGCTACGGCGCGTCGTTCTCGACGGCCAATATCGCGCTGACCGCATTCCTCGGCGCCAGCGCGGCCGGTGTGCTTGCCGGCGGCTATCTCGCCGACTGGACCCACCGCCACAGCCAGGTCGCCGCGGGCTGCTTCGCGGTCAATGCCGCCCTCGTGCTGCTGATTGCGCTGCTCGACCTGCCGCCGGTGGCGCTCACGCTGGCGATGGGGCTCGCCGGATTCCTCGGCGGCGTGATCGCGCCGTCCCGCGACATGATGGTGCGCAACGCGGCGCCCCCCGGCGCCGCCGGCCGCGCCTTCGGCATCGTCTCCACCGGCTTCAACTTCGGCGGCATCGTGAGCCCGCTGCTGTTCGGCTGGATCATGGACCAGCACATGCCGCACTGGGTGTTCGGCGCCTCGGTGGTGTTCATGGTGCTGACCGTGCTGCTTGCCCTCGTCACCGAGCGCAAGCCGCAGGCTTCGGGATATCAGGCCGAGACCGCCAGCCCGCGCGGCTGAAGCGCGAAACGTTGTGCACGCGGCGCGCTCATTCCGACCGTCGCGACAGCACCTGCTTCAGGAGCGGCTCGATCCGCGACAGCTCATCGAGATGGACCGCCGACAATTCGGCGAGATGATCGGCCGCGAGGCCGGTTAATTTCAGCAGCACCCGCCGCTGGTCGGCGGGATCCAGCACGCGCTCGACCAGCCCGGCCTCGGACAGCCGGTCGACCAGTTCGACCGTGGTGTGGTGACGAAGCCGCAGCCGCTCGGCCAGATCGCCGACCGCAACCGGCCCGCCGCCCGGATACCCCCTGATCGCCAGCAAGGCCTGATGCTGCCGCGGCGTCAGGCCCGCGGCCTTCGCGGCATCCTGGCTGAACTCCAGAAACCGGCGGATCAGATAGCGAAATTGCGACAGCGTCTCGTAATCGGCCTGGCTGGGAACCCGCTTCTGGTCCTGCCGCGGCGATTTCAACGGTCCTTTCAACGCTGCCATTCGATGTCTCCCGCTTGTAATTATATCGTAATGCGATATGACGCCTCGCGTCCACTTCACCCGAGCCTTACGCCACCAATGAGCGTCATTTCCACCAAATCGAGCGCCTCCGCCACGAACACCGCCCCAAACACCGCCAAAATCGGCGAGAAGGCCAGCCACCTCCTGAGCGACTTCACGACCGATCCGCGCGTCGTGGTGATCTCGGCGATCGCCGTGTTTGTCTCCGCCGCAGGCGTGCTGGCCGGGGCGGGACTGCTGCAACTGATCAAGCTCGCCACCAACATCGCCTATTTCGGCCAATTCAGCTTCGCCGACCTGAAATTGCAGGATTCGCCGCTCGGCCTCTGGACCGTGCTGGTGCCGGTCGCGGGCTCGCTGATCATCGGGCTGATGGCGCGTTTCGGCAGCGAGAAGATCCGCGGGCACGGCATTCCGGAAGCGATCGAAGCGATCTTGCTCGGCCGTTCCCGGCTCGACCCCAAGGTGGCGATCCTGAAGCCGTTGTCGTCGGCGGTGTCGATCGGCACGGGTGGCCCGTTCGGCGCCGAGGGCCCGATCATCATGACGGGCGGGGCGATCGGCTCGCTAATCGCGCAGATGCTCCCGGTCAGCGACAACGAGCGCAAGACCCTGC
>NZ_LFIQ01000081.1:83047-95801 GCF_001189245.1 Bradyrhizobium pachyrhizi
CATGACCACCGTGTTCGGAACGCCGATCGCCGCCATAATGCTCGCGGTCGAACTGTTGCTGTTCGAATGGACGCCGCGCAGCTTCATTCCCGTCACCGTTGCGGCCGTGGTGGCAGCGGTCGGACGCACCTTCCTGCACATGCCCGCGCCGCTGTTTCCGTTCACCGGCGGCGTCGACATCTCCGTGCTGCAGCTCGGCGCCTGGATGCTGATCGGAATTCTCTCCGGCCTGCTGTCGGGCGTGCTCACCCAGCTGGTCTATGGCTGCGAGGACATCTTCCTCAAGCTGCCGATCCACTGGATGTGGTGGCCGCTGATCGGCGGCCTGGTCGTCGGCCTCGGCGGCTTGATTGAGCCGCAGGCGCTCGGCGTCGGCTACGACAACCTCGCATCGATGCTGAGCGGCGACGTGGTGCTGAAGGCCGCGCTGCTGCTGCTCGTGGTGAAGGCCGTCATTTGGTCGGTCGCGCTCGGCTCGGGCACGTCGGGCGGCGTGCTGGCGCCGCTGCTCATCATGGGCGGCGCGATGGGAACGGCGCTGAGCGGCTATCTGCCGCCGGCGAGCCCCGGCTTCTGGGCATTGCTGGCGATGGCGGCGACGATGGGCGGCACGATGCGCTCGCCGCTCACCGCGACCTTCTTCGCCGTCGAGCTGACCGGCAACACCCACGTGCTGCTGCCGCTGATCGCAGCCTGCTGCAGCGCGCACGGCGTCACCGTGCTGCTGATGCGGCGCTCGATCCTGACCGAGAAGGTGGCGCGGCGCGGCCATCATCTGGTGCGCGAGTACCGGGTCGATCCGTTCGCGCTGACGCGCGTGCGCGACGTCATGACCAAGGCGGTCGAAACCGTCTCCGACACCATGACGCTGCACGGCGCGGCCGCCTTCCTGACCAACCCGAAGACAGCTCACCCGAGCTTTCCCGTCGTCGACGCCAACCATCACGTGCTCGGCGTGATCGACCCGCCCTCCGTGCTGCGCTGGCGCCGCGCCGGCAAGCATCGCACTGCGGCGCTCAAGCAGCTGCTGGCCGGCGGCAAGATCACCGTCGCCTATCCCGACGAATATCTCGACCGGCTCGCCGACCGCCTGATGCAGGTCAACGTCTCGCATCTGCCGGTGATCTCGCGCGAGGATCAGCGCCTGGTCGGCTATATCGGCTGGAAGGACCTGATGCGGGTGCGCGCGAGGCTGCAGGCCGAGGAGACCCAGAAGACGGCGTTCTTCGGCGCGCGATAAGTTCGCGGCGGGTTGCCCGGCGGAACAAATTTCCGCCGGGCGGCAACGCTCGATCCCAGCTGGCAAATCGCCGCCGGCGCATCCCAGAGCTTCATCGGCGCTGGTTGACAGCATCAGGGGCTGACCCATGATGCCGTCAACCAAAATCAGACTCGGGATGAAATGCCATGACCTCGACCCCAGACCTCGTGATCCGCGGCGGCACCATCGCTGACGGCAAGGGCGGCGACCTCTATGAAGCCGATGTCGCGATCACAGGCGGCAAGATCACCGAAGTCGGCAAGGTCTCGGCGAAGGGCAAGGAAGAGATCGACGCACGCGGCAAGCTCGTGGCGCCGGGCTTCGTCGACGTCCACACCCATTACGACGGCCAGGTGACCTGGAGCCATGACATCACGCCGTCGTCGCAGAACGGCGTCACCACGGCGATCATGGGCAATTGCGGCGTCGGCTTCGCGCCGTGCCGGCCGAGCGACCACACCAGGCTGATCCAGCTGATGGAAGGCGTCGAGGACATTCCGGAGCCGGTGCTCTCGGCCGGCATTCCCTGGGCGTGGGAGAGCTTCCCCGACTACATGGAGTGGCTGTCGAAGCGCAGCTTCGACATGGACATCGGCGCACAGCTACCGCATGCGGCGCTGCGGGTCTATGTGATGGGCGAGCGCGGCGCGCGCCGCGATCCCGCAACGGCCGAGGACAACAAGGCGATGGCAGCACTCGCCGGCGATGCGGTGCGTGCGGGCGCGCTGGGTTTCTCGACCTCGCGCACGCTCAATCACCGCACCTCGACCGGCGACTACACGCCGACGCTGAAAGCGGGCGAGGATGAACTGACCGCGATCGCCGGCGCGATGCACGGCGTCGGCCGCAGCGTGCTGCAATTCGTGCTCGACCAGAGCACCGTGCACGAAGACCTGCCGATGATGCTGCGGGTCGCCGAGAACACAAGGTGCCCGATCTCGTTCTCCGTCGCCCAGGCCGACAAGGCGCCGCGGCGCTGGCGGCAGACCATGGACACCATCAACGAAGCCGCCGCCCGTGGCCTGTCGATCACGACCCAGATCGCGGCACGGCCGGTCGGGCTGCTGCTCGGGCTCGAATTGTCGCGCAACCCGTTCCAGACCCATCCGAGCTATCGCGAGATCGCCAAATTGCCGCTGGCCGAGCGGCTCGCGCATCTGCGCCGGCCCGAGGTGCGCGCGGCGATCCTGAGCGAGAGCGCGACGGCGACCGACGATCCGCTGTTCTTCCGCCCGAACTACGACAAGATGTACCTCCTGGGTAATCCGCCGGACTATGAGCAGCCGCCGGAAAACGCGCTCGGGCCGCAGGCGCGGCGCCAGGGCCGGCAGCCGGAAGAGCTCGCCTATGACGCGATGCTGACCGACGAGGGCCGCGGCATGCTCTATGTGCCGTTCCTGAATTACGCCGACGGCAACCTCGACGCCGTGCATGAGATGCTGCGCGAACCGAGCGCCGTGCCCGGCCTCTCCGACGGCGGCGCACATTGCGGCATCATCTGCGATGCCAGCTTCCCGACCTATCTCTTGACCCACTGGACGCGCGACCGCAGCCGCGGCGAGAAGCTCTCGATCCCGTTCGTGGTCGCGGCGCAGTCGCGCAAGACCGCGCTGTCGGTCGGCCTGCATGATCGCGGCGTGATCGCTCCTGGCTTCAAGGCCGACGTCAACGTGATCGATTACGACCGGCTGCACCTGCATCCGCCGAAGGTGCATTACGACCTGCCGGTCGGCGGCCGCCGCCTGCTCCAGCAGGTCGACGGCTACGACGCCACCATCGTGTCGGGCATCGTGACCCAGCGCGAGGCCAAGCCCACCGGCGCGCGCCCGGGCAGACTGGTGCGCGGCGCGCAGGGAATGAATTAGGGTAAGACCGTCACGGCAAACTCCCGCCTCTCCCCTTGCGGGAGAGGCAAGGTAGAGCAAGTCTGCGCGCCCCCTTACGTCGGCGACATCGCGCCCTTGATCGTGCCTGCCGGCTGCGACGTGCCGGTCAGGCGCGCCCGCTCGGTGTTCGGCCACAGCAGCAGCAATCCGAGCAGGCCGGAGCCGGCCATGATCGCCGCGTTGATGGTGAAGCCGGACATGTAGCCGGCCATCGGCGTTGCCGCGTGCTGGATCACATTGCCCATCACCATCGGCGCCAGGATACCCGAGATCGTGTAGAGCGCGCCGTAGATCGCGATGATCGCGCCGCGCTGCGACACCGGCGTGAACTCGCCGAGCATCGGCGGGCATACCACATAGATTGAGCCGCACAGGCCGGAGCCGATCACCAGCAGCGCGATCATGATCCCGCCGGGCGGCGCATAGGGCAGCATCGCAAGGATGGCGCCGCCGACGATCAGCGGCACCGAGCCGAGCACGCCGCGCGCGCCGCGGGTGGTGAAGCCGCGCGTCAGCATCAGCTGCGAGATCCAGCCGGTCAGCAGCACGATCGTCGCGCCGAAGATCCAGGGCAGGATCGAGACAAAGCCGGCCTGGTGCTGCGAGAAGCCGAGCCCCTCGATGATGAAGGACGTGAACCAGGTGAGCCCAAGCGACAGCGCCCAATAGGCGCCAAAGGTTGCCACCACGCAGCCGATGAAGGTGCGCGAGGTCAAAAGCTTCCTATACGGAATCCGCGGCTCGTCTGCCGTCACTGCAGACGTCGACACCAGCGGCCCTTCCTTGCCGAGCGCGAACCAGGCGACGGCCCAGATCAGGCCGACGATGCCGAGCGCGCCGAAGGCGTGATGCCAGCTGTGATTGACGATGATCCAGTTCAGCGCGGGCACCGCGAGGATCACGCCGAACGCGGAGCCCTGCGACAGGATCGCGGTCGGCAGCGTGCGCTTCTCGTCCGGAAACCATTTGTAGATCGCGTGCGCGGCGACCGAGAACGCAGGCCCCTCGCCGGCGCCGAGGATGATGCGGCAGATCACCAGCGTCGTGAAGCTGACGGTGCCGACCATCGGAAATTGCGCCAGCGACCAGATCACCGCCAGGATCAGCAGCACCCAGCGGGTGGCGACGCGGTTGACGATGAAGCCGACCACGATCGCCGAGATCGAGAACAAGAGGAAGAATGACGAGCCGAGATCGCCGAACTGCTCCTGGGTGAGGCCCATTTCCTTCTTGATCGGCACGCCGGCGAGCCCGACCACGATCTTGTCGGCAAAGTTCACCACCATGAACAGGAATAGAAGGAAGGTGATTTGCCAGGCGCCCTTCGGCGTCCCCTTTGACAGCCCCTTTGACAGCCCCTCTGACGTCCTCTTGGACGTCGCTTGCGTCGTCATGTCCGGCTCCCCGTCGTTTCGTTCTTGGCTTCGTAAATCGGCCCCGTCCGGCGATGCTAGCCACGCCTCGCCGTGCAACGCAACACCGCATTTCCTCGGGGTTGTGCGCCCCGGAGCGCTTCTAACGTCCCGATCACGATCGCGTCGGTCGCGCCAGTGGAGCGGTGAACTGTCATGTCCCGACTGCTATGTTCAGGGCCAACGAAAAGCCCGGGGTTATTTCATGAACAGATTGATCCTACGTGCCACCGCCTGCGCTGCACTTGTATTTGCCGCGCTGCTTGCCGCGCCTCAAGTTCGCGCGGAAGACGCCCCCAATCCCGACTACGCCGCGATCGTCGCCGCACCCGATCGCAGCGATGCGGATCGTCAGGTCGACCAGCGCCGGCAGCCGGCCAAGATGCTCGCCTTTGCCGGCGTCAAGCCGGGTATGACGATCCTCGACATGGCGGCGAGCGCCGGCTACAGCACCGAACTATTGGCGCGCACCGTAGCTCCGTCGGGCAAGGTCTACGCACAGGATTCCGCGACCGTGCTCGAGCGCTTCGTCAAGGACAAGTTCGACAACCGCGCCAAGGCGCCGGCGATGAAGAACGTCGTCCATGTGGTGCGGGACTATGACGATCCGATCCCGCCCGAGGTCAAGAACCTCGACATGATCACCTTCTTCTTTTTCTATCACGACATCACCTATTTGCCGGTCGACCGCGCCGCGATGAACAAGAAGATGTTCGCCGCGCTCAAGCCGGGCGGCTTCCTCGTGATCGCGGATCACTCGGCCAAGACGGGCGAAGGCACCAGCGTCGCCAAGACGCTGCACCGGATCGAGGAGAGCACCTTGAAGCAGGAGATCGAGGCGGCCGGCTTCAAGCTGGTGGCCGAGGGCGATTTCCTGCATCATGCGGAGGACCCCAAGGACATTCCCGTCTTCAAGGCACCGGTGCCGATCGACGAGTTCGTCCTGAAATACCAGAAGCCGCAATGAGGCACGGCCATCGCTTCATCTGACCAGACCGCCGCGGTGCTTCGCGTCACCGGCCTGACCAAGAGTTACCGCTCTGCCGGCGAAGACATCGCGGTGCTGCGCGGTGTCGACCTTGCCGTTGCGACCGGCGAGAGCGTGGCGCTATCAGGCGAATCCGGCAGCGGCAAGAGCACGCTGCTGCATCTGATCGCGGGACTCGATGCCGCCGATAGCGGCGAGATCGCCCTCGCCGACACCGTCGTCTCCCACCTCAACGACGCCGGCCGCGCCGAATTGCGCCGCGACCGGCTCGGCCTCGTGTTCCAGCAATTCAATTTGATCCCGAGCCTGACGGTCGCGGACAATCTCGTGTTTCAGTCGCGCATCGCCGGCCGGCATGACGCCGCCTGGCACGACGAACTGGTCGAGCGCCTCGGCCTGAAAAGCCTGCTCAGGCGCTATCCCGAGCAATTGTCCGGAGGCCAGCAGCAGCGCGTCGCGATCGGCCGCGCGCTGGCGCCAAAGCCGCTGTTGCTGCTCGCCGACGAGCCGACCGGGAATCTCGACGAGGACACCGCCGACGAGGTGCTGGCGCTGGCGCGCGATCTCGTAACCCGCACCGGCTGCGGCTTCCTGATGGTCACGCACAGCGCGCGGCTCGCGGCGACGCTCGACCGCCAGGTCACCCTGCATGCCGGGATCGTCGCATGAGGCGCGCGCTGTGGATCCTCGCGGTGCTGCTCAGCCACTGGCGGCGGCATCCGATGCAGCTCGCAACGCTGTTGATCGGACTGATCTCGGCCACCGCGCTGTGGAGCGGCGTGCAGGCGCTGAACCAGCAGGCGCGCATCGCCTATGACCGCGCCGCCGCGACCTTCGGCGGGTCGCGCACCGCGATGCTGGTCGCCCGGGACGGCGCGACCTTCCCGCAAACATTGTTCGTCGATCTGCGGCGTGCCGGCTGGCCGGTGTCGCCGATGCTGGAGGGCCGGGTCCAGATCGACGGGCGCAGCTTCCGCCTGCTCGGCGTCGAGCCGGTGACGCTGCCGTCCGAGGTCGGCAACGCGCCCGCGGTCGGACGCGGTAGCCTGCAATCCTTCATCACGCCGCCGGGCGAAATGCTGGTGGCCCCGGAAACGCTGCGCGATCTCGGCAAGGAAGGCGAGCGGCCAGAGGCCAACGGCACGAGCTTGCCGCCGCTGCGCGTACAGGCCGAGCTCGCGCCCGGCGCACTGATCGTCGATATCGGCATCGCGCAGGACATCCTCAAAATGCCCGGCCAGGTCTCGCGCCTGCTGGTCGGCAAGGCCAAGGCGCCGCACGCAGCGCTGGAAAGCGTGGCGGGTGACAAGCTCCGCCTGGTCGAGCCGAGCGCGGAGAGCGATCTCGAACGGCTGACCGACAGCTTCCATCTCAATCTCACCGCGTTCGGCCTGCTGTCGTTCTTCGTCGGCCTGTTCATCGTCAACTCCGCGATCGGCCTCGCCTTCGAGCAGCGGCTGCCGATGCTGCGCACGCTGCGCGCCTGCGGCGTCTCGGCGCGGATGCTCAACACCGTGCTGGTGATCGAGCTGGTGTCGCTGGCGCTGGTCGCCGGCCTGGTCGGCCTCGTCTGCGGCTACTTCATCGCGGCTGCCTTGCTGCCGGATGTCGCGGCATCGCTGCGCGGGCTCTATGGCGCGCAGATTCCCGGACAGCTTTCGCTCAAACCCGTCTGGTGGTTCGCCGGTGTTGCCATCAGCATCCTGGGCGCGCTCGCCGCGGCGGCGGCGAGCCTTGCCAAGGCGATCCGGATGCCGGTGCTGGCGACGGCGCAGCCGCAGGCCTGGCAGCAGGCGCAGCGGCGCTGGCTGCTGCTCCAGAGCGCGGCGGCACTCGCGGTGTTCGCGGTCGCCGCGGGCCTGATCTGGTTCGGCGATTCCCTGATCGCGGGCTTCGCCGTGCTCGCGGCGCTGATGCTCGGCGCGGCGCTGATCCTGCCGATGGTCCTGCAAGTCGCGCTTGCCTTCGGCCAGCGCAGCGCGCGGGCGCCGGTCGGCATCTGGTTCTGGGCCGACAGCCGCCAGCAATTGTCGGGACTGTCGCTGGCGCTGATGGCGCTGCTGCTTGCGCTCGCGGTCAATGTCGGCGTCGGCACCATGGTGGAAAGTTTCAACCGCACCTTCCTGGTCTGGCTCGACGGAAGGCTCGCCGCCGACGTTTATGTCAGCGCCGCCAGCGATCAGCAGGCAAAGGAGATCAAGGCCTGGCTGCGCGATCAGCCCGAGGTTCAGGCCATCCTGCCCGGCGGCCGCGCCGACACCCAGCTCGGCGGCGCGCCGATCGAGGTGCTCGGCCTGCCCGACCACGCCACCTATCGCGACAACTGGCCGTTGCTCGAAAACGTCGCGAATGCGTGGGTTCGGCTGCGGCCCGGCGATACCTGCCTCGTCAGCGAGCAGCTGTCGCGGCGGATGAAGCTGGCGATCGGCGATCATATCGAGGTGCCCGCCCCCGGCGGCAACTGGCCGCTCGAGATCGTCGGCATCTATGCCGATTACGGCAACCCCAAGGGCCAGATCGCGGTCAACTTCGCCGCGCTGACCCGGCGCTTCCCGCAGACACCAATGACGCGGATGGGCCTCCGCGTGGCACCGGACAAGATCGCACCGCTGATCACCGCGCTACAGGAGAAATTCGGTCTCGATGATCGCAACATCGCCGACCAGGCGAGGATGAAAACGGAATCGAAGCGGGTGTTCAACCGCACCTTCTCGGTGACCGCCGCGCTCAACGCCTTCACGCTCGGCGTCGCCGGCATTGCACTTTTGACCAGCCTGCTCACGCTGGCCAATTCGCGGCTGCCGCAGCTGGCTCCGCTGTGGGCGATCGGCCTGACCCGGCGGCGGCTCGCCGCGCTCGAACTGCTGAAGACCATGGCGGTCGCGCTGATCACCGCGTTGTTCGCGCTGCCGCTCGGCCTGCTGGTGGCGTGGTGCCTGCTTGCGATCGTCAACGTCAAGGCGTTCGGCTGGCGGCTGCCGTTCCACGTCTTCCCGCTGCAGCTGATCGAGCTGCTCGCGGTGGCGCTGGCCGCCGCATTCTGTGCCGCCGCGCTTCCGGTCGCGAGGCTGGCGCGCATGCAGCCGGCCAGCCTGATCAGGATCTTTGTCAATGAGCGCTAGCGGCACCATCACGCGTCGCGCCTTTGCCGGCGGTGCGCTGGGGCTCGCGCTCGGCGGCAAGACGTTCGCGCAGGGCTTCGCCGGACTTGGCGAGACCGCGGAAGGATTTGCCGCCGTCACGCCGGGCAAGCCGTTCACGTTCCCCGCGGACCACGGCCCGCATCCGGAATTCCGGATCGAATGGTGGTACGTGACCGCCAACCTGTCCGACACGAGTGGCGCGGCCTATGGCGCGCAATGGACGCTGTTCCGCCAGGCGATGAAAGCAGGCGGACCGGCCGAGGGCTGGGCCAATCAGCAGCTCTGGATGGGCCACGCCGCCGTGACCAGCGCCGGCACGCACCGCTTCAGCGAGACCTTTGCGCGCGGCGGCGTCGGGCAGGCCGCCGTCGAAGCCACGCCGCTCCGCGCCTGGATCGACGCCTGGGAGCTGCGCGGGCGCGATGCGTTCGATGCACAGCACGTCGCGCCGCTCGAGCTCAAGGCCTCCGCCGCCGACTTCAGCACCGCGCTGCGGCTCGAGGCCGACCGCGCGCTGGTGCTGCAGGGCGACCACGGCTACAGCCGCAAGTCGGATCGCGGACAGGCCTCCTATTACTACAGCCAGCCGTTCTACAAGGCGTCCGGCCGCATCGTGATCGACGACAGGCCGGTCGACGTCACGGGCGTGGCGTGGATGGATCGCGAATGGAGCAGCCAGCCATTGGCGGCCGACCAGACCGGCTGGGACTGGTTCTCGCTGCATCTTCCCGGCGAGGAGAAGCTGATGCTGTACCGGTTGCGCCAGAAGGACGGCCGCGAGAACCTGTTCGGCAACTGGATCACGCCGGACGGCCGCTCGGCCGAGATCGCCGCCAGCGGCAACAGCATCGCGCCCGTGACGACCACCGAGATCGACGGCCGCAAGCTGCCGACGTCATGGCGCGTCAGCCTGCCCGCACGTGGCCTTGCCATCGAGACCACGCCGCTCAATCCGAAGGCCTGGATGGGAACCAGCTTCCCCTATTGGGAAGGCCCGATCCGCTTTGCAGGCAGCCACGCCGGAATCGGCTATCTTGAGATGACGGGGTATTAGGACGTGACGGAATTGGTCCGAATGGGGCCGCGGCATAACGGTGCTCCCCGGCCCCATTCTTACGCGGAGAGGGTTGGGGTGAGGGGCCGTCTCCGCGTACCTGGTGACAGCTGGTCTCGCCGAGGTCCCCCCCTCACCCGGAGCGCATCTGACGATGCGTTCCGACCTCTCCCCGCGCGCCGGGAGAGGTAGAGCGAGGCCGCATGTCACACCGGGCTTCGCTGTCCCGTCATGACATCGGGGCCAATGGAAAGAGGAAATGCCTGACATGTACCACTACACCGCCATCGTCACCTGCCTTGCGGTCGCGCTGCACTTCTTCTTCGCGCTGCAGGTCGCCCGCGCCCGCGCGGTCTACGGCGTCAAGCTGCCGGCGATCACGGGCAATCCGGATTTCGAGCGCATCTACCGCATCCAGATGAACACGCTGGAATGGATGCCGATTTTCCTGCCGTCGCTCTGGCTGTTCGCGGTCTATGTCGGCGATGCCGCGGCGGCGGCGGTCGGCGCAATCTGGGTGATCGGCCGCATCGTCTATTTCATCGGCTATCGCGAAGCGGTGGCGAAACGCAGCCCCGGTTTCGCCATCCAGGCGCTGGCCTGCGTCATCCTCTGGGTCGGCGCGATCGGCGGCGCGGTGTGGCGGCTGGTCCACGCGTAACGCCTCCACATATTCCGCCGTCGTCCCGGCGAAGGCCGGGACCCATTACCACAGGCAGGTGTTTTGCGAAGGCTGGAGCTCCAGCTGCGCGCAACAACCGACATCGGGGTTATGGGTCCCGGCCTTCGCCGGGACGACGCCGATGTTTGTTCTGTTTCGCCAGCCACGCCTCACTTGGTCAGCGGGCAGCCGCTTTCCTTGGCGGTGAAGAAGGCCTTGTCGCCGGGCACCACGGCGACCTGCTTGTAATAGTCCCACGGCTTCTTCGACTCCGAGGGCTTCTTGACCTCGAACAGATAGAGGTCGTGCACCATGCGGCCGTTCGCGAGCACCTTGCCCTTGGCGAAGGCGTCATCGACCGGCAGCTCCTTCAGCTTGGCGGCGACCGCCTCGCTGTCCTTGGTGCCGGCGGCCTTCACCGCCTTCAAATAGCTCAGCGTCGCCGAATAGGTGCCGGCATGGATCATGCTCGGCATCCGGCTGGTGCGCTTGAAGAAGCGCTCGCTGAAGGCGCGCGAGGCGTCGTCGTGGTCCCAGTAGAAGCCCTCGGTGAGCACGAGACCCTGCGCCGCCTCGAGCCCGAGACCGTGCACCTCCGACAGCGTCATCAACAGGCCGGCAAGCTTCTGGCCGCCGCGCACGATGCCGAACTCGGCCGCCTGCTTGATCGAGTTGGTGGTGTCGAGGCCGGCGTTGGCGAGCCCGATGATCTTGGCTTTCGAGCTCTGCGCCTGCAGCAGGAAGGACGAGAAGTCCGACGAATTGAGCGGCACGCGGACCGAGCCGACCACCTTGCCCTTCTTCGACACGACGATATCGCTGGTGTCCTTTTCCAGTGCGTAGCCGAAGGCGTAGTCGGCAGTCAGGAAGAACCAGGTGTCGCCGCCCGCCTCCGTCAGCGCGCCGCCGGTCCCGACGGCGAGCGCGCGGGTGTCATAGGCCCAGTGGAAGCTGTAGGGCGTGCAGGCATCGCCCGTGATGCGCGAGGTCGCAGCGCCGACCACGATGTCGATCTTCTTCTTTTCCTTCGACAGCTCCTGCACCGCGAGCGCGACCGACGAGGTGGTGAGCTCGGTGATCATGTCAACGTTCTCGACCTCGTACCAGCGCCGCGCGATCGCGGTCGCAAGGTCCGGCTTGTTCTGATGGTCGGCGGTAACGATCTCGATCTTCTGTCCCAACACCTCGCCGCCGAAATCCTCGACCGCCATCCGCGCGGCTTCGAGCGAGTATTTGCCGCCGTAGTCGGCATAGACGCCGGACTGATCGTTCAGAATGCCGATCTTGACGCCCTGGGCCATCGCCGGCGCCGCAAGCATCAGGCTGCAGGCCGCGACCGCGGCCAAAAATCCGGACTTCATTTTATGCTCTCCCAGCAGTTTCTATCAGGAAAATCGGCGCGACATTATTTTATAACCCCACGTCTGCCCATCTCTTTCCGCTCAGCCAAAAGTATTGCCTCTGTCGACGCGCGCTTGCAGCCCTTCCGTCCTCCTGAGGCGCGAGCCTTGCGGCGCAACTGCGCCGCAAGGCGAGCCTCTAAGGATGCACGCCGGCTCGTGGCCGTGCACCCTTCGAGACGCCTGCTTCGCAGGCTCCTCAGGGTGACGGGCACAAGTTCGGGCCGCTCAACCCGCCACGGTTGCCTTGGGCTCCGCCGGCTTGCCCTCGTTCTTTCCTTCCGCGAGGTTGCGCACCACCATGTAGAAGATCGGCGTGAAGACCAGGCCGAACAGCGTGACGCCGAGCATGCCGAAGAACACGGCAACGCCGACCGCCTGCCGCATCTCCGAGCCCGAACCGGTCGATACCACCAGCGGCAGCACGCCGAGGATGAAGGCGAACGAGGTCATCAGGATCGGCCGCAGACGGAGCCGGCAGGCCTCGATCACCGCGTCCAGCCGCGACCTCCCCTCGAGCTCGATGTCGCGCGCGAACTCGACGATCAGGATCGCGTTCTTGGCGGCCAGCCCCACCAGCACCACGAAGCCGATCTGGGTCAGAATGTTGACGTCCTGGCCCATCAGGCGCACGCCGATGGTGGCCGCGAACAGGCACATCGGCACGATCAGGATCACCGCGAACGGCAGCGTCCAGCTGCCATATTGCGCGGCCAGCACCAGATAGACGAACAGCACGCAGATCGGGAACACGTAGAGGCCGGCATTGGCGCCGGTGACCTGCTGGTAGGACAGGTCGGTCCACTCGAACGAAAAGCCGCTCGGCAATGTCTGGTCGGCGAGCTGCTTGATGGTGTTGAGCGCTGTCGTCGAGCTCACGCCCGGTGCCGGCTCACCCTGCAGTTCGGACGCCGAGTACAGATTGTAGCGCGCGACGCGGTCGGGTCCC
>NZ_LFIQ01000081.1:95811-96865 GCF_001189245.1 Bradyrhizobium pachyrhizi
GGCGACGTTGCGGGTGCGCAGCCTTGCGAGATCGGGGCTGTCTTTCCGGAACGGCAGATCGGCTTGCGCGGTAACGTGATAGGTGCGGCCGAACAGGTTGAAGTCGTTGACATAGGTCGAACCAAAATAGGTCTGGATCGTGTCATTGATGTTGGCGATCGGCACCCCAAGCTTCTGCGCCTTGACGCGATCAATGTCGACGAACAGCTGCGGCGTGTTCGCGGTGAACGGCGAAAACACCGACGTGAGAGACGGCGATTTGCGCGCGGCTGTCACCAGTTCATCGGTCGCGGAAGCCAGCAGTTCGGGTCCACGCCCCTGGCGATCCTGGACACGGATGGTGAAGCCGCCACCGGTGCCGATACCGGGCACGGCCGGCGGCGGAATGACGATGATGAAGGCGCCCTGGATCACCGAGAGACGCTTGCGCAATTCGGCCGTGATCGCGTTCGCCGTCAGCCCCTTCTTCAGGCGCGCCTCCGGCTCGTCGAATACCGGGAACAGCGCCGCGGCGTTGCCCTGCTGCGTGCGCGTCGCACCGGAGAAGCCGGCGAAAGCCGCGACGCGAACGATGCCCGGCGTATCCAGCGCGATCCGCTCGATCTCGCGCACAACAGCGGTGGTCCGGGCCAGCGACGCGGCGCCCGGCAGCTGCGCCGAGATGATGACGTAGCCGCGATCCTGCGCCGGAATGAAGCCCTGCGAGGTGGTCGCGAGCAGCCAGCCGGCGCTGCCGATCAGTACGAGGTAGAGCGCAAGCATCACCACCGTATGCCGGATCACGAAGTCGGCCACCGATGCATAGCCGTGCGCCAGCCGGTCGAACACCCGGTTGAACAGCGCAGTGAAGCTGTCCCAGCCGCGCGCGATGATGTTCCAGCGCGCCGGCGGGCGTTTCTCCTCATGCGGTACCAGGATCTGCGAGGCCAGCGCCGGCGACAAGGTCAGCGAGCAGAAGCAGGAGATCGCGGTTGCGACCGCGATCGTCACCGCAAATTGCTGGAAGAACTGCCCGGAAATGCCGCCGAGGAAGGCGGTCGGCACGAACACCGCG
>NZ_LFIQ01000081.1:96875-97731 GCF_001189245.1 Bradyrhizobium pachyrhizi
GAAACTCGCCTTCATCCGCTCCATCGTGTCGGAGATGCTCTTGGCGGTGGCGAGCGCGTTCGATCCGGGCCGTTGCGTCACCAGCAGCGCGACGGCGGATTTGCGCAGCAGGAAGCTGTTGGTGGCGTAGGACAGCGCGCCGAGCTCGACGCGGGCGACGTCGCGCAGACGTACCGTGCGGCCGTCGGAGCCGGCCTTCACCACGATGTCCTCGAACTGCCTGATGTCCTTGAGGCGGCCAGTGAAGACGAGGTTCGGCTGGAAGGCGCGATCGGCGATCGGCGGCTCGGCGATCTGGCCGCCGGCGATCTGCAGGTTCTGCGCCCGGATCGCCGCCAGCACCTCGGCCGAGGTCAGGCCGAGATTGGCGATCCGGTCGGGATCGAGCCACAGCCGCATCGAATAGTCGCGCGCGCCGAACATCTGGATGTCGCCGACGCCATCGAGCCGCAACAGCTGGTCGCGAACCTGCAGCAGCGCGTAGTTGGAAATGTAGAGCTGGTCGAACGTGTCGTCGGGCGACAGCATGAACACGACCATCAGAATGTCGGGCGAGTTCTTGCGCGTGGTCACGCCGTTGCGCTGCACCTCCTCGGGCAAGCGCGGCTGCGCGATCGCGACGCGGTTCTGCACCAGCACCTGGGCCTTGTCGAGGTCGGTGCCGAGCTTGAAGGTCGCGGTGATGGTGAGTTGGCCGTTCGACGTCGCCTGGCTGTAGAGATACAGCATGTCCTCGACGCCGTTGATCTCCTGCTCGATCGGAGCGGCGACGGTGTCGGACACGGTCTGCGCCGAGGCGCCCGGATATTGCGTGGTGACGACGACGGTCGGCGGCACCACTTGCGGATATTCCGAG
>NZ_LFIQ01000081.1:97741-101676 GCF_001189245.1 Bradyrhizobium pachyrhizi
CCATCGCGAGGATCGGCTGGTTGATGGAGAGCCTGCCGAGATTCATGGTTTGGCACCTGCGGCGGGCTTGTCAGCGGCCGCCGGCCTGTCGCCTGCGGCCGGCTTGGAATCCGCCGGAGCCTGCGCCATCTTCGGCGTCACCTTGGCGCCGACGCGGGCGCGCTGCAGGCCGTCGACGATCACGTGATCCTCCGCCTTGAGGCCTTCGCGGACGACGCGTAGGCCCTCGTCGAGCGGCCCGAGCGTGACTGCTCTTGCTTCCACCGTGTTGTCGTCCTTGACCACGAACACGATCTTGCGCGACTGGTCGGTGGCAACAGCGCTGTCCGGGATCAACAGCGCCTCATAGGGCGAGGAGCCGATGATACGGACCCGGCCGAACTGGCCGGGCAGGACCGACAGATCCTTGTTCGGAACGACCGCGCGGCTGCGCAGCGTCGCGGTGGAGACGTCGAGGCGGTTGTCGAGGAAGTCCATCTTGCCTTCATGCGAGGGCCTAGTCTCGCCGGTCAGCATCACCTGCACCGGGTTCGCGGTGTCGCGCGAGCTCGGCCGCCTGCCCTCGAACCACAGCTTGCTGTTGCGCTGATAGGTCGCCTCGTCGACGTCGAAATAGATGTAGATCGGATCGAGCGACACGATCGAGGTCAGCAGCGTCGCGCCGCCCTCGCTGCCTTGCACCAGATTGCCCGGAGTCACCAGATGCCGGCTGACGCGGCCGGTGATCGGCGCCAGCACATGGGTGAATTCGACATTGAGCTGCGCGGCCTTCAGCGTGCCTTCGGCCTGGGTCTCTGCGGCGCGCGCCGCCTGCAACGCCTGACGGCGCTGATCGACGACTTGCTCCGAGACCGCGCTGGTCTGCACGAGGTTCAGCCCGCGCTCGAGATCGCGCTTGGCAAGCTCCCCCTTGGCGCGCGCGTCGGCGAGCTGGCCTTCGGCCTGCAGCACGACAGCCTCGAACGGCCGCGGGTCGATGATGTAGAGCAGATCGCCGGCGTGGACGATCGCACCATCCTTGAACTCGACGCTGTTGACGAAGCCGCCGACACGGGCGCGGACCTGGACCTCCTCGATCGCCTCGAAGCGGCCGGTGAACTCGTCCCAGTCGGTGACCGTGCGCTTGACCGGCTGCGCGACGGTCACGGGTGGCGGCGGAGGCGCGGCCTGCGATTGCGCGCTCTTGTTGTCGCAGCCGCCGAGCGCCAGCGCCGCCAGCAGCCCGATCGGCGCAAGGCCGAGCCAAGGCCTGAGCGACAGGCCGCGTGAGGCATGGCGGCGAAGCGAATGACGCTCGACGCGGGTCACCGGAGCCACACGCCCCGTTCTGTCAATCGAACTCAATTCCCTCTCCCCCAGGATCAGTGCAGGGCTACGAAAGTCGCAATTGAACTTGCGGTGATTCAACGCGGATGGACCACCGCAATGTCGCGGCAGCGGACGTCACAGATGTAGCCGCTCCCCAGTCTGTTCAAGATGGCCGCCGGATCAAGCGAATAGTTGCGTAATCTGAAAGCCTTACGACGTGATCGCGAAGCCGTGACGACAGGAAGGGACAGATTCGCTGGCCTTTCGGGGTGAGGAGAGATCACAGAAGGTTCGCCGGGAATCAATCACAAGGCGAATCACCGACACATATTCGTCACACAACGCCAATTCCGTCTGCGGCGCATAAACCACCGGGGGTCGCACAAGATTAAAAATGGTCGAGTTTCCACACTCTACCTCCCGCTGCATGGCCGAATCGTGGTTAACGACGCGATGTCACGTGGACGCTCATTGACACTCGGAAGCATCGACAATACGGTCGTGGTTGCCAACCGGTAAATTTTCTTGGCCGCCGCGCTTTTCTCGAACATTCATAGGGCTTTTCTCGCGGCGTGAGTGAGTGGAAGCGATTACGTAATGGCAAGCGCATTTGAACTTGCTGATGTCGGGACTCCGCAACCGTCGCGGTGTCCGCATATTGCGAGCGGACCGGTGCGATCTCGGGTCGCGTATGATCAACCTCAACGTGTGAACTGCTTCACACCTCATCGTCCCCAACAAATGTAGTTAGTTGATCGGCTTTCACGCCGATCGCAGGAGTGCTCATGACGACCATACCTGCCTATACAATCGGTGGTTTAACCCGCCCCGAGCTTCATCTCGATCCGAGCGGCAATATCATTCTGGATCCGGCCGCGCAGGCGTTCGTCAACACGTATGGTCTGCAATATCTTTACCTGGGCTGTCCTCCCGGCACGCCGTGGCCGCCGGTGCCCGGCTTCCTGTCGCCTCCGACCGACGCCAATTCCGGCGCCAACACTGTCGTTGAGGGCGCCGCAGCCAATACATCGGTCGGCATCACCGCGCAATCCACCAGCCTGATCGGTCTTCCGGTCACCTATTCGCTGGTGTCCGATTCCTCGCATGGCGGCTTCAAGGTCGATCCGAATACCGGCGTCGTGTCGATTGCCGATCCCTCCAAAGTCGATTTCGAGAGCTCCGGCGGCAGCTACGTCGTCAATGTGCAGGCCACCGACGGTATCTTCGTCTCGTCGCAGAGCTTCACGATCGCGGTTAGCAATGCGCCGCCCTCGACACCGATCGACGGCAACGCCGCCGCCAACGCCGTCAACGAAGGCGCCTCGGTCAACACCTCGGTCGGCATCACCGCGTCGTCAGCCGACGTCAACGGCCCCGGTGTCACCTTCTCGCTGACATCGGATTCCTCCCATGGCGGCTTCAAGATCGATCCCAACACCGGCATCGTCACCGTCGCCGATTCCAGCAAGATCGACTTCGAGACCGCGCCGGGTCACGCCTACACCATCACGGTCCAGGCCAGTGACGGCCATGGCGGCGTTAGCTCGCAGAGCTTCACGATCAACGTCAACGACGTGGCGGTCAGCACCCCGGTCGACGTCAATGCCGCCGCCAACAGCGTCGTCGAAGGCGCTGCCGTCAACACGCTGGTCGGCATCACCGCCTCCGCGGTCGATCCGAACGGCCCCGCAACCACCTATTCGCTGACCGGCGACACCTCCGGCGGCGGTTTCACCATCAATGCCACGACGGGTGTCGTCACCGTCGCCGATCCGAACAAGCTCGATTACGAAAGCGCGCCGGGCCACGCTTATACCATCACGGTGCAGGCGACGAGCGGCGCGACCACGACGACGCAAACTTTCACGATCGGCGTGACCGACGCCCCGCCGTCGGCTCCCACCGACTCTGACGCCGCGACCAACACGGTGGTCGAAGGCGCCGCCATCGGCACCGCCGTCGGCATCACCGCGCACGCCACCGACATCAATGGCGGCACAGTAACCTATTCGCTGGTCGGCGATGCCCACGGCCTCACCATCAATGCCGCGACCGGTGTCATCACCGTCGCCGATCCCACCAAGATCGATTTCGAAACCGCGCCCGGCCACGCCTACACAATCACCGCGCAGGCCAGCGACGGCACGCAGACCAGCACGCAGACCTTTACCGTCAACGTCACCGACGTTGCGCCGTCGGCCCCGGTCGACAGCAATGCTGCCGCCAATACCGTCGTCGAAGGCGCGGCCGTCGGCACCACGGTCGGCGTCACCGCATCCTCGACCGACATCAACGGCCCGGCGGTGACCTATTCGCTGACCGGCGACACTTCCGGCGGCGGCTTCACCATCAACGCGACAACAGGCGTCATCACCGTCGCCGACCCGAGCAAGCTCGATTACGAAAGCGCGCCCGGCCACGCCTATACCGTCACCGCGCAGGCCAGCGACGGCACCCTTGCGACCTCGCAGACCTTCACCATCGCCGTCACCGAAGCCCCGCCGTCGACCCCGGTCGACAGCGACGCCAGCGCCAATGCGATCGCGGAAGGCGCGGCCAACGGCTCGACCGTCGGTGTCACGGCGTCGTCGATCGACGTCAACGGCCCGCCGGTGACCTATGCGCTG
>NZ_LFIQ01000081.1:101686-102574 GCF_001189245.1 Bradyrhizobium pachyrhizi
CCGACGACCGGCGTCATCACCGTCGCCGACCTTACCAAGATCGATTATGAGAGCAGCGGCCCGACCCATTCCTATACGGTGACCGCGCAGGCCAGCGACGGCGCGCTGGCGAGCTCGCAGAGCTTCACCATCGCCGTCAACGACGCCGCACCGTCGACCCCAGCCGATGCCGACGCCGGCACCAACTCGATCGCCGAAGGCGCGGCCAACGGCTCGACCGTCGGCATCACGGCGGCGGCAACCGACGTCAACGGCCCGGCCGTGACCTGGTCGCTGATCGGCGACACCTCCGGCGGCGGCTTCACCATCGACGCGACGACGGGCGTCATCACCGTCGCGGATAGCACCAAGCTCGATTACGAGAGCAGCGGTCCGACCCATTCCTACACGGTGACCGCGCAAGCCAGCGACGGCACAACGGCGAGCTCGCAAACCTTTACGATCGCCGTCACTGACGTCGCGCCGTCGACCCCGGTCGACTCCGACGCCGGCGCCAACACCGTCATTGAAGGCGCCGCTGCAGGTACCACCGTGGGCATCGTCGCGGCAGCGACCGATATCAACGGCCCGGCCGTGACCTATTCGCTGGTCGGCGATGCGCACGGCTTCACCATCAACGCCGCAACCGGCGTCGTCACGGTCGCCGATCCCAGCCAGATCGACTACGAGAGCAGCGGCCCGAGCCACAGCTACACTATCACCGTCGCGGCCAGCGACGGCACCCAGACCAGCACGCAGGACTTCGCGATCGCCGTCACCGACCTTGCGCCAGCGACCCCGGTCGACAGCGATGCCACCGCCAACAGCGTTGTCGAAGCCGCGGCCGCCGGCACTGCGGTCGGCATCACCGCGCACGCGACCGACGTCAACGGCCCGGCCGTGACCTGG
>NZ_LFIQ01000081.1:102610-119948 GCF_001189245.1 Bradyrhizobium pachyrhizi
AACGCGACGACGGGTGTGATCACCGTCGCGGACAGCTCCAAGATCGATTACGAAAGCCCGGCCGGGCACGCCTACACCGTCACCGCGCAGGCCAGCGACGGTTTGCTCACGAGCTCGCAGACCTTCACCATCGCCGTCACCGACGTCGCGCCATCGACGCCGGTCGATGCCGACGCCGGCGTCAACCGCGTTGCGGTCAACGCACCGGTCGGCGCGGGAACCAGCGTCACGGCATCCTCGACCGACGTTAACGGCCCCGCCGTGACCTATTCGCTGGTCGGCGACACCTCCGGCGGCGGCTTCACCATCGATGCGACCACCGGCAAGATCACGGTCGCCGATCCCAGCAAGATCAACATTGCCGACCCGTCCTATGACGTCACGGTCGATGCGAGCGACGGCACGCTGCACAGCCAGCAGACCTTCACCATCGCCGTCGTGGTTGACCAGGCGCCGGTCGTCACCGCCGGCCACACGCTGAACTACATCGAGAACCAGGCCGCGACCGTGATCGATTCGGCGATCACCGTCACCGACGGCGACGACGCCAATCTGGTGTCCGCGACGGTGCAGATCACCGGCAACTATGCCAGCGGCCAGGATGTCCTCGGCTTTACCAACCAGAACGGCATCACCGGCTCGTTCAATGCCGCAACCGGAACGCTGACGCTGACCGGCTCCTCCAGCGTCGCGAACTACCAGGCCGCGCTGGCGTCGGTGACTTACATCAACACCAGCGACAATCCGTCCGCCCTGGCGCGCACCGTCACCATCACGACCAATGACGGCACGCTCGACAGCTCGCCGGTCACCGACACCATCAACGTCACCCCGGTCAACGACCCGCCCGTCGTCACCGCCGGTCATACCCTCAATTACACCGAGAACCAGGCCGCGACCGCGTTCGACCCGGCGATCACCGTGTCCGACGTCGACAACACTACGCTGACCGGCGCGACCGTGCAGATCACCGGTAACTACGCGAACGGTCAGGACGTGCTCGCCTTCACGTCCCAGAACGGCATCACCGGCTCGTTCAATGCGGGAACCGGCATGCTGACGCTGACAGGCACCGCCAGTGTCGCCGATTATCAGGCGGCGCTCGCCTCGGTGACTTATCAGAACACCAGCGACAATCCGTCGGGCCTGGCACGCACCGTCACGATCATTGCCAACGACGGCACGGCGAACTCAACGCCGGTCACCGGCACCATCAACGTCACGCCGGTCAACGATCCGCCGGTCACGACCGCCGGCGGCACGCTGAACTACACCGAAAACCAGGCCGCGACCGTGATCGATGCGTCGGTCAACGTGACCGACGTCGACAGCGCCAACCTGACCGGCGCGACGGTGCAGATCACCGGCTTCGCCGCCGGCCAGGACGTGCTCGGCTTCGTCAACCAGAACGGCATCACCGGCTCGTACAATTCCGCGACCGGCGTGCTGACGCTGACCGGCAACTCCAGCGTCGCCAACTACAAAACCGCGCTCGATTCCATCACCTATTTCAACTCGAGCGACAATCCGTCCGGCGCGGATCGCACCGTCAGCTTCACGGTCAATGACGGCTCGGCGAATAGCAACACCTCGACCTCGACCATCCATGTCACCCCGGTCAACGATGCGCCGGTCGTGAGCTTCGGTGCCATCACCGGCTTCTCCGAGCCGCCGAACGGCACGCCGGCAGCGAACTCGACGCCGGTCACGATCACGCCGAACCTGACGATCACGGACGCCGAAGGCAACAACCTGACCGATGCGACCTTCGTGCTGAACAATCTGAAGCCGTCGGATGCGCTGTCGATCGCGGGCCACGCCGGCAACAGCGGCGATATCGGCGGCATCCACTTCGAGATCACCAGCACCGCGGGCACCGAAAC
Organism: Bradyrhizobium pachyrhizi; assembly: GCF_001189245.1. Taxonomy (GTDB): domain Bacteria; phylum Pseudomonadota; class Alphaproteobacteria; order Rhizobiales; family Xanthobacteraceae; genus Bradyrhizobium; species Bradyrhizobium pachyrhizi. The sequence goes on from NZ_LFIQ01000081.1 coordinate 104,494, forward strand.
GATCAGCTTCACCGGCACCGACACGGTTGCGCACTACAATGCGGCGCTGGACCTGATCCAGTTCAACAACACCAGCGAAAACCCCGACACTACCGCGCGGTCCTACAGCCTGACCGTGCACGACGACGGCGGCACCGCCAATGGCGGCAATAACACCGGGACAGGATCGACGACGGGAAGCGTCACCGCGGTGGACGATGGACCCACCGCGTCGGTGCCGGCGGACAATTCGATCGGCACGGCGTTTTCGCACACCAATCTCGCGATTTCAGGGCTTTCGGTCGCCGACATCGATGCCGCGAGCGGCAACGTCACGGCGACGATTGCCTCAAGCCATGCCAACCTGACCTTCAATACCGCCGGGCTCGCCAGCTTCACCAACAACAGCAGCCACACGGTGACGCTGACCGGTACCGTCGCGCAGGTCAACACCGCGCTCGCGACGCTGACCTACAACAGCGACGACGGCTTCACCGGCTCGGACACCGTCACGCTGAACATCAACGACAACGGCAATACCGGCACCGGCGGGCCGCTCACGTCGGGCGCCCAGACCTTCCACGTCGGCGTCGTCCCACAGGTGTTCTACATCGACAACTCGCCCACGGCGCTGGCCAACAGCGCCAATCTCGGCACCGCGGCCGATCCATACACCTCGATCGCCGCCTACAACGCGGCGAATCCGGCGGGCTCGGGCGACTATGTCGTGCTGAGGTCCGGCACCTATACCGAGGCCAACGGCATCAACCTCGCCAATGGCGTCAACCTGGTCGGCGGCAGTCACTCCCTGACGTTCACCAATCCGGTGACGGGCGCCGTGGTGACCGCGAACACCGCGACCGGGACCGATCCGGTCATCAAGGTGACCGGTGCCGACAACGGCATCGACCTGCTCGGCACGTCCGGCCACAGCATCAGCGGCGTCAGCATCGACACCTCGGCCTCGACCGGCATGGGCATCAGCGACGACGGCTTCAATGTCGGCACCGTCACGATGTCCGACATCACGGTCAAGACTGCCAGTGGCACCGGCATGAGCTTCACGCATGGCGGCACCATCACGCTGACCGGCACCAACAACTCCATCACGTCAGGCACCGGCACCGCGCTCGATGTCGAGAATACCCAGATCGGCTCGTCCAACCTCATCCTCAAGAGCATCACCTCGAGCGGCGGGTCAAACAACGGCATCATCCTGTCAAATACCGGCACGGCCGCCGGCAATGGCGGCCTGCACATCACCGGCGACGGCTCGACGGCCGGCAGCGGCGGCACCATCGCCAACAAGACCGGCGCCGACGGCAGCACCACGCAGGGCACCGGCGTCTATCTGAATAACACCAAGGACGTTCAGCTCTCCTACCTGGCGATGCACGACTTCCAGAACTACGGCATCGTCGGCACCAACGTCACCGGCTTTGCGCTCGGCAACACCACGGTGACCGGCACCAACGGCGATAATGTCGGCGGCATCGGCGAAGGCGACGTCTACTTCACCGGCCTGTCCGGCTCGGCGACGGTGACGAACTCCACCTTCACGGGCGCGGCGCTCGATGCGTTCCACGTCTTCAATAACAGTGGTCAGACACTCAACCGCATCACCATCACCGGTTCGACCTTTGCGACCAATTCGGCAGCCGGAAACAGCTCGGGCGATGCGCTGGTGTTCCAGGCCACCGACGGAACATTCAACGCGACCGTTCAGAATTCAACATTCACGTCGGCACGCGGCGACCTGTTCCAGCTCGACCTGCACGGCGGCGTCAGCTCGGACCTCGTGCTGAATGGCAACAGCTTCTCGAACAACAACCAGAACATCGTCTCGGGCGGTGGCGGCATCACCATCAGTTCCGGCGGAACCGGCGACCACGCCAACCTGACCTTCAACATCGCCAACAACACGATGCGCGATGCCCTCGGCACCGCGCTCGGCATCAGCACTGGATCGGGAGCAAGCTCGTTTAACGGAACGATCGATTCCAACACGATCGGCGTCGCGGGCGTCGCCAACAGCGGCTCCGCCCAGGGCAGCGACATCGGCTTCGTCACCATGGGCGGCGCCAATTCCAGCGTGACAATCACCAACAACCATCTGTACCAGTACAACGACGACGGTATCTATCTGCAGACCGGCGACGCCGTGGACGGTGGCAACGCACTGCTGACCGCGATCGTCATGGGCAACACGGCGTCCAATCCGGGCGCGTTCGGCAATCATGGCTTCGAGCTGAACGCTGGCACGGTCGGCACGCCCACACGTGACGCGCAGAGCGTCTCGCTGACGCTGGGCGGCACCGGAGCCCAGGAAAATCAGTTCCTTGGTTCGGGCGCGAATGGCGGCACCGATATTCGGCTGCGCGATCGCTTCGATACCACCGTCGGCCTGCACGCGGGCGACGGCACGTCCTACGGCGGCGGCTCGACCGATACCGCCGCGATTTCAGCCTACGTCCTGGCGCACAACACGGTCACCACGGCGCCGACGATCAGCGTCACGGCGGGCAGCACAAACGGGTTCGGCTCATCGCCGCTGCTCGCCGCGGATGGCGGCGTGCAGGCCGCCGTCGCGACCCCGGGTGAAACCCACCTGACGCAAAGCCAGCTCGACTCGGTCGTCTCGGCGGCCATTACCCAATGGGCGAAGGCTGGCGTGGACGCGGATCAACTGGCGGCGCTGCATGCCGTCACCTTCAGCGTCGCTGATCTCGCCGGCCAGGTCGTCGGCCTGGAAAGCGCCGGCCACATCACGATCGATGCCGACGCCGCGGGCCATGGCTGGTTTGTCGATTCGACACCGTTTGACAATTTTGAGTTCACCCACGCGCTCAATGCTTCCGGCTCCGACCTGCAGACCGATTCGTCGACGGCCGCAGCCGGTCATCTCGATCTATTGACCGCCGTGGTCCATGAACTGGGACACGTGCTCGGCCTCCCCGACCTGACGTCGTCATCCGACGTCAATGACCTGATGTATATCAGTCTGGCCGACGGCGAGCGGCGGCTCCCAACCGCCGCGGATGTCACGCAGGCCAACGTGGGATCGGCGAAGGCGATGCCGATGCAGAGCAACACATCCTCGACTCTGAACCGCGACGGCTTCGACTTCTCGTCGTTCACCCAGACGCCGTCGCAGGCCAGCACGAGCCACGCGGACCTGGCCGCGAACACCCAGACCTGGTCCGATCTGTTCAGCGGGCATGCCAATGCCGGCACCCCATGGTGGGTCGGCCATGAGGCGACGTTCGCCGCCATGGGCGGCACGCCGACCGACAACCACGCCCAGTTGCACCATGACCTGATCGTCTGACCGGGCATCGTATCGACTACACAACGCCTGCCGAACCGTTGCGGCTGGCGTTGCCCCAGATAGATGAGATCCACGCTTCCGTCGACCCGGCAAACTTCAATCGCCTCATGATGTCCGCTTGGACATGTCCGATTCGTGACAACGGTCCCGTCAGCGGCGATACCGTCTCGTCGCGAACTGCGAATGGCTCGCGCGGCCGCGGAATTGAAAAAATCGCGGAAACCCGACAATCGTTGAGGTTGCACTAGCCGTAAAACACGCTATCGTGCAGACGTTGCACACGCAGCATCATTGCTTCGAATTTTTCACAAATCGTACGACGTATTCGCGGAGGACCGATGGCCGATCCGTTTCTTTCCGAAGTCCGCATGATGTCGTTCGGCTTTGCGCCCAAGGGTTGGGCAATTTGCAACGGCCAGCTGCTTCCCATCGCTCAGAATCAGGCACTGTTCTCGTTGCTGGGTACGACCTATGGCGGGGACGGGCGCGTCACTTTTGGCCTGCCCGACCTTCGAGGCCGGGTGCCGATCAGTATGGGCCCCGGCTATACGCTCGGCCAACGCGGCGGCGAGGAGAGCCACACGCTCACGATCAATGAGATGGCGCAGCACAATCATTTGGCCAACGCCACCAACAGCAACGGTAGCCAGCCGCTCGATTCGGGGGCCTATCTCGGTGCCTTCAACAACGGCTACAGCACGTCGACGACCGACATCACCCCGCTCAATCCATTAACCGTGGGCAATGCCGGCGGCAGCCAGGCCCATCAGAACATGCAACCGTTCCTGACGATCAATTTCAGCATTGCCCTCCAGGGCATTTTCCCCTCGCAGAATTGACGAGAAGCGCCGATGTCAGAATCTTTTGTGGGCGAGATCCGTATGTTCGGCGGCAGCTTTGCCCCGGTTGGATGGAATTTCTGTGACGGCAGCCTGTTGGCGATCTCCCAGTACGACGCGCTGTTCACCCTGATCGGCACCACCTATGGCGGCGACGGCCAATCCACCTTCGCGGTCCCCGATCTGCGCGGCCGCTTGCCAATCCACACGGGCACCGCCAGCAGCGGCACGACCTATGTCATGGGGCAGACTGGCGGCGTCGAAAACGTAACACTCACGACGCAGACGATCCCGCAGCATTCGCACGCCTTCATCGCCGCGAAGCAGACCGGCACCGCGTCGAACCCGCAGGGAAATATTCTCGATCAGACGACCGGCACCATCGCGATGTACATCGACGGCCAGCCGCCCGACGGGCCCATGGCAAGCGGAATGCTGACGAATACCGGCGGAAGCCTGCCGCACAGCAATTTGCAGCCGCTCCTTTGCGTCACCTTCATCATTTCGCTGTACGGCATTTTTCCGAGCCAGGGCTAGGAGCGCGACACCATGGCCGACCCCTTCGTCGCCGAAATCCGCATCTTTCCGTTCAACTTCGCTCCCAAGGGCTGGGCCTTCTGCAGCGGCCAGATCCTGCCGATCTCGCAGAACACGGCGCTGTTCTCGCTGCTCGGCGTCACCTATGGCGGCAACGGCACGACGAATTTCGCGCTTCCCAACATGCAGGGCAACGCGCCGCTCGCGCCCGGACAGGGCCCGGGGCTGTCGCTGTATGACCTCGGGGAGACCACCGGCTCTCCCAATGTGACGCTGCTGCAAAACCAAATACCGCAGCACAACCACCCCGTGAACGTCGGCACGCAGGACACGGCCGACGTTCAAGTCCCGAGCCCGACCCGCATCCTCGGCAAATCGGCCAACGCGTTCGCCTACGTGCCCGGGAGCCCGGCGCCGACACTGACGCAGATGAACGCCACCATGATCGGCATGACGGGCGGAAACCTTCCGCACAACAACATGCAGCCTTACCTCACGCTGAACTTCTGCATCGCACTGCAGGGCGTCTTCCCGGCGCGAGGCTGAGCTCGTTTTGGCTCTCGACGCGCCAGGCACCATCACGCCCGCCTTCGGCTGGGCGCGCGCGGCCGAAGCCGGTTGCGGCTTTCGCCGCCTGTCGGAGGCGGACCTGCCGTTCCTCAGCCGCCTCTATGCCTCGACGCGCGCCGAAGAACTTGCGCCGGTGCCGTGGAGCGAGGCCGACAAGGCCGCCTTTCTCGAGCAGCAATTCCGCGCCCAGCACGCGCACTACCAGCAGCACTATCCGAACGCCGATTGGCTGGTGATCGCGCGCCAGGGCGAAGACGTCGGCCGGTTCTATCTCGAACGCTGGCCGAGCCAGCACCGCATCATCGACATCGCCTTCCTGCCGGAGCATCGTGGCAGAGGCTACGGCGAAGCGTTGCTGCGCGACGCGATCGACGAGGCGGAGGCCGCCGGCAAGGACGTCTCGATCCACGTCGAGAAGCTCAACCCGGCGATGCGGCTCTACCGGAGGCTCGGCTTCATCACCGAGGAAGACAAGGGCGTCTACGACCTGATGCGCTGGCGGGCGGCAGAGCGTCAGGTGAAGATCGCCTGATAACCATTGCCGTGCGCGACCGGACCGATCGGCACCAGGAACATCTCGATCACGCCCAATGCCGGATGCCGCACCGGATAGATCGCCTGCGGCAGCCATGCGCCCTTCGGCGCCGTGAACAGCAGCGAGAACGCGCCGCCCGGCCGGCCGCTGTTGCCCGCGGGCTCGATCTTGGTGAGATTCAGCGGCACGACGCGATCCCTCTCCGCCTGCATCTCGAACTCCGCATCCCGATGCGGCCTGAAGTCATCAATATGCAGTTTCGCCAGATCGACGGTGGATGTCATGCGCTGCCCCTGTTGGTCCCGAAGCTGTAGCACGCCGCGTGCCGCCTCGCGCGACAAAAAGGACCTGACGGGCAGCGCAGCGCGAGATCGCCAACCGGCTTTGCCTGCGCCCTCTGCTTCGATAGGAGGCAAGTAAACGCAAGACTCGGACGCATCGCGCCGCGAGGATGCTGACGCATGGCTCACAAGCCGCGCCACAAATTCGCTGTCGACCCTGCGAAAGCAGGGACCCATAACCACGAGTGGTCATTAGTGAGCGAGGCTGAAATGACGAGTTCCCTCAACAACGAACGCCGCGGAATATGGGTCCCTGCTTTCGCAGGGACGACAGTGGAATAGGCAGCACGACCATACCCGCAACCGGCCCAGAGCCCTGATGACGGCCCCGATTTCCTCCGCTAACCTCGCCGCAAAGGACCGCCGGCAAGGCGGATCGTGTTGAGGGAGGACAGGCGCTTGCATCAAGGCCGTGTCGTATTCGGCGCCATGGACGAGGTCGTGTTCGGGCGGCCCGCGCGTGAGGCCATCGTCGAGCAGCTGGACCGGATTGGCGCCGAGCGCGCCTTTCTGATGGTGTCGGGCACGCTGAACCGCGAGACCGACGAGATCGAAAAGGTTCGCGCGGCGCTTGGGCGGCGCTGCGTCGGCACCTTCGACAAGATGCCGGCGCACACGCCGCGCGCCGCGGTGATCGCGGCGGCAGAGCAGGCGCGCGGCGCGAAAGCGGATTTGATCGTCACGATCGGCGGCGGCTCGATCACCGACGGCGCCAAGGCGGTGCAGCTTTGCCTCGCCAACAACGTCACGACGGCTGACGGCATCGAAACGATCCGCACCCATGGCGGCGTCTCGCCCGCGATGAATCCACCGACCGTGCGCCAGATCAGCGTGCCGACCACCATCGCCGGCGGCGAGTTCTCCTCCATCGCCGGCGTCACCAACGAGGCCAAGCGGCAAAAGGAGATGCTGCGCCATCCGCTGGTGATGCCGCGCGCCACCATCCTCGATCCGGAACTGTCGGTGCACACGCCGGAATGGCTGTTCCTGTCGACCGGCATCCGCGCCGTCGACCATTGCGTTGAAGGCATCTGCTCGCGCGAGGCGCATCCCTACGGCGACGCGCAGGCGCTGAAGGGGCTGGAGATGCTGGCAGCCGGCCTGCCGCGGGTGAAAGCCGACCCGAAGGATATTTCGGCGCGAATGGATTGCCAGATCGGCACCTGGCTCTCCACCGGCCCGCTCGCCTCGGGCGTACCGATGGGCGCGAGCCACGGCATCGGCTACGTGCTCGGCGCCGAGTTCGAAGTGCCACACGGCTATACCTCGTGCGTGATGCTGCCCGCGGTGATGCGCTGGAACAAGCGCGACAATGCCGACGGGCAGGCGCTGGTCGCGGCCGCAATGGGACATGCGGGCGCGGACGCCGGCGACGTGCTCGACCGCTTCATCCGCGACCTCGGCATGCCGCGCAGCCTGCAGGAGGTCCACGTCGGCCCCGAGCATTTCGACCGCATCGCAAAGCAAGCGATGCGAACGCCCTGGGTGCCGCGCAATCCGCGCAAGATCGACAATCCATCCCAGGTTCGCGAGATTCTGGAGATGGCTGCATAGAGCGTTTTTCGAGCGAAGCGGTACCGTTTCGCGTGAAAAAACGCGTCAAACGAGAACAAGCACGATCAAGGGGGATCTGGAGTTCGATGTACACCGGCAAGCATGCCTACCTGCGCCCGCTGCAACCCGCCTTCATCATGGCCGGGACCGGCGAGACCGTCACCTATCGTGAACTCGAGGCGCGCTCCAACCGGCTCGCGCATCTGTTCCGCAAGCAGGGGCTGCGGCGGCTCGACCATTATTCGATCTTCATGGAGAACAACAATCGCTACCTCGAGGCCTGCAGCGCCGGCGAGCGCGCCGGGCTCTACTTCACCTGCGTCAACTCCTACCTCACCGCGGGCGAGCTCGCCTACATCCTGACCAACAGCCAGTCGCGAGTCCTGATCACCTCGAAGCTGAAGCTCGACATCGCGCGCGAGGCGCTGAAGGAGTGTCCGCAGGTCGAGCTCTGCATCGTGGTCGACGGCGAAAGCGAGAGCGATCGCATTGTCGGGCTGCGAGAGGCGACTGCAGGCCTGCCGGCAACGCCGATCGCGGACGAATTTGCCGGCACCGCGATGCTGTATTCCTCCGGCACGACCGGCCGGCCCAAGGGCATCGTGCGGCCGCTGCCGGAGCAACCGCCGTCGCAGAACCTGCCGCTGTTCGATTTCCTGACCAAGCTCTGGCACTACCGCGAGGGCATGGTCTACCTCTCGCCGGCGCCGCTCTACCACTCGGCGCCGCAGGCCGCGGTCAATCTCACCATCCGGATGGGCGGCACGGTCGTCATCATGGAGAGCTTCGACCCGGAGCGCTATCTGCAGCTGGTCGAGCAATGGGGCATCACCCACAGCCAGCTGGTGCCGACCATGTTCTCGCGTCTGCTGAAGCTGCCCGAGGAGGTTCGCGCCCGCTACGATCTGTCGACCCTCGAGATCGCGATCCATGCCGCCGCGCCCTGCCCGGCGCTGGTCAAGGACGACATGATCAAATGGTGGGGTCCCATCATCCACGAATATTACGGCGCGACCGAGGGCCTCGGCTTCACCGCCTGCAACAGCGAGGAGTGGCTCGCGCATCGCGGCACCGTCGGCAGGGTCCTGCTCGGCGATCTGCATATCCTCGACGAGAACATGCAGCCCTGCCCCAAGGGAACGCCGGGCACGGTGTGGTTCAAGACCGCCACGCCATTCGAATATTTCAACGACCCCGCCAAGACCAGCGAGGCGCGCTCGGCCGACGGCAGCATGAGCACGGTTGGCGACGTCGGCTATGTCGACGACGACAACTTCCTCTATCTCACCGATCGCGCCACCTTCATGATCATCTCCGGCGGCGTGAACATCTATCCGCAGGAATGCGAGAATCTCCTGATCACTCACCCCAAGGTCGCCGACGCCGCGGTGTTCGGCGTACCCAATGTCGACCTCGGCGAGGAAGTGAAGGCGGTGGTGCAGCCGGTCGACGGCATCGCGCCGGGGCCGGAGCTCGCCGAGGAACTGATCGCGTTCTGCGCCGGCTCGCTGTCGCGCCAGAAGGTGCCGCGCTCGGTGGATTTCGAGGCCGAGCTGCCGCGGCTGCCGACCGGCAAGCTCTACAAGCGCCTGCTGCGTGACCGCTATTGGGGCAACAAGACCTCGCGGATCGTGTGACGGATATGCGGATCAGCTCCGCGCATGACGAATTTGCCGCTGTCGCGCCACTGTCCTAGGCTTGCGGCAACAACAAAGAAACGGGAGGACTTGCGATGGAAGTGATCCCGCTGGAACCTGGCTTCGGTGCCGAGCTGCGCGGCGTCACGCTGTCGGACGTTGCCGCCAGCGATGCCGCCTATGCGGCGGTGCGCGCGGCGTTCGAGGAACATTCGGTGCTGGTGTTCCGCGGCCAGGACGTCAGCGACGACATCCAGCTCGCCTTCTCGCGCCGGTTCGGCCCGCCCGAGGTGACCAAGGTGGGCTCGATGGGCACCGGCTCGCATTTCGTGATCCTCTCGACCTTCGGGCCTGACGGCAAGGTGGTTCCATCCGATCACCGGCAGCAGCTGCGCGCCAGGGCCAACCAGCTCTGGCACACCGATTCCTCCTTCAAGCGCGTGCCGGCGCTGACCTCGATCCTGTCGGCGCGCATCATTCCCGAACATGGCGGCGAGACCGAATTCGTCTCGATGCGGCTTGCCTTCGAGCGGCTCGACAAGGACACGGCAAAACGGCTGGAGAACTCGTTCGCCTGGCACTCCTACGCGCATTCGCGCAGCAAGGTGGCGACCGGCCTCGCAACGACTGAAGAGGTCGACGCGCTGCCGCCGGTGTGCTGGCGCATGGTCTGGCGCAATCCCGTCAACGGCCGTGGCGCGCTGTATCTTGCCTCCCATGCCTATGGCGTCGAGGGCATGGATGCCGAGGCCGGCAAGGCGCTGATCGAGCAATTGACCGAAGCCGCGACCGCCCCCGGCGTCAGCTATCTGCATCAATGGAAGCAGGGCGACGTCGTGATGTGGGACAACCGCGCCACCATGCATCGCGGCCGCCCCTGGCCGGCGCATGAGGGCCGCCTGATGATCCGCACCACGATCTCGGCGACCGCGGCCGATGGCGTCGCCAACATGCACCTGCCCTCGCCGCAGGCGGCGGAGTGAGGTGAATGGTGATGCCGCTTCACCGTCATTCTGCGTTTCGAAGGATGACGGAAGAAGAAATTGTGCGACACGTCGGCGACATACTGTCGCTGATTGCAGCCCGCTTCACCCGCCCGCATCGGCGTTGGCAACCGAATCAAACGGAGTTTCACCGCTGCATAGCAAAACAACCCAGGTTCCCTGCCATCACAGCCATTATTCCCGATCCGTGGAAATTTTAATGTCCTGGCGTCATCCGAATTGCCAATCCCCACGCGATCCTCGCTGGTTGCCCGACAGCCTCACCGTGGTATCGTCGATGCCAATCGGCCATTGAGACCGAAATGTGGGAGGGGACCATGCGGAGCGTGCAAGCGCTGGCCGTCGCGGTGTTGTCTGTGCTGATCATCAGCGACGTTTCACGCGCAGCCGAGCCGAAACCGGGCGGCATCTTCAGGATCTATCACCGCGACAGCCCCGGCAGCGCCTCGATCCACGAGGGCGCAACCTATTCGCTGAACGTTCCGTTCATGCCGATCTTCAACAATCTCGTCATCTTCGACCAGCACATCGCCCAGAACAGCGCCAGCACGATCAGGCCCGAGCTTGCGGAAAGCTGGGCCTGGAGCGGCGACAACAAGACGCTGACCTTCAAGCTGCGCAAGGACGTGAAATGGCACGACGGCAAGCCGTTCACCGCCGCCGACGTCAAATGCACCTTCGACATGCTGATGGGCAAGTCGCAGCAGAAGTTCCGGCAGAATCCGCGCAAGTCCTGGTACGAGCAGGTCGAGGAGGTCACGACCAACGGCGACTATGAGGCGTCGTTCAAGCTGAAGCGGCCGCAGCCGGCGCTGCTGTCGCTGCTCGCCTCGGGCTATTCGCCGGTCTATCCCTGCCATGTGTCGCCGGCCGAGATGCGCACCAAGCCGGTCGGCACCGGCCCGTTCAAGTTCGTCGAGTTCAAGGCCAACGAATCGATCAAGCTCACCAAGAACCCGGATTACTTCAAGAAGGGCCTGCCTTATCTTGACGGTATCGAGTTCACCATCATCCCGAACCGCTCGACCGCGATCCTCGGCTTCGTCTCCGGCAAGTTCGACATGACGTTCCCGACCGAGGTCTCGATCCCGCTGCTCAAGGACGTCAAGTCGCAGGCGCCCAATGCGGTCTGCGTGGTGGAACCGAACAACGTCTCCACCAACATCATCATCAATTCGACCGCGCCGCCCTTCGACAATCTCGACATCCGCCGCGCGCTGGCGCTGGCGCTCGACCGCAAGGCGTTCATCCAGATCATGTTCGAGGGCCAGGGCGACATCGGCGGTACCATGGAGCCGGCGCCGGATGGGCTGTGGGCGATGCCGAAGGACATGCTGGAGCAGATCCCCGGCTACGGTCCCGACATCGAGAAGAACCGCGAGGAAGCCCGCAAGCTGATGCAGAAGGCGGGCTATGGCCCGGACAAGCACCTGCAGATCAAGGTCTCGACCCGCAACATCGCGGTCTATCGCGATCCCGCGATCATCCTGATCGACCAGATCAAGAGCATCTACATCGACGCCGAGCTCGACGTCGTCGACACCGCGCAATGGTTCCCGAAGATCGCCCGCAAGGACTATTCGCTCGGCCTCAACCTCACCGGCAATGCCGTCGACGAGCCCGACCAGTCCTTTTACGAGAACTATGCCTGCGGCTCGGAGCGGAACTACACCAACTATTGCAACAAGGAGATCGAGAAGCTGTTCGACCAGCAGTCGGAAGAGACCAACGTCGACAAGCGCAAGAAGCTGGTCTGGGAGATCGACAAGAAGCTGCAGGAAGACGTCGCGCGGCCGATCATCTTCCATGCCCGCACCGGCACCTGCTGGCAGCCTTACGTGAAGAATGTCACGATCATGTCCAACAGCTCCTATAACGGCTATCGTTACGAAGACGTCTGGCTGGACAAGTAGGTCTGGATACGGACGGGATCAGGGAGAAAAGCCAGGGTGTTTGCCTATATCGTGCGGCGGCTGTTCCTGATGCTGGTGACCCTGTTCGGGATCTCGGTCATCATCTTCGTGCTGCTGCGCGTCGTTCCCGGCAACATCGTCGACATCCTGTTCGACGCCGCGGGCTTCGTCGACCCCGCCGACAAGGCCAATCTCGAGCGCGAGCTTGGCCTCAGCCAGCCGATCGTAATCCAGTATCTGCACTGGATCGGCGGCCTGCTGCACGGCGACCTCGGCTATTCCTACGTCTCGGAAAAGCCGGCGCTGGAGGAAATCCTGCCGCGGATTCCGATCACGGCGCGGCTTGCCGGACTGGCGCTATTGTTCTCCGCCTCGATCGGCATTCCGCTCGGCGTCATCAGCGCCGTCCACCAGGGCTCAAGGCTCGATTATGCGCTGCGCGTCGTCAGCCTCAGCGGCCTGTCGCTGCCGTCTTTCTGGCTCGGCCTCCTGATCTTGATGGCCTCGGTCTCGCTGTTCGGCACCATGCCGATCTTCAATCCAAACCCGAAAACCTGGCTCGAGGCGCTGACCATCTATGCCGTGCCGGCGATGGCGGTCGGCTTCCGCAGCGCGGCGCTCACGATGCGCATCACCCGCTCCTCGATGCTGGAAATCCTGCGCCAGGACTATATCCGCACCGCGCGCGCGAAGGGCGCCTCCGAGGCCTCGGTGAACTATCACCACGCGCTGAAGAACGCGGTGCTGCCCGTCATCACCGTGATCGGCATCGAGGCCGCGTTCCTGATCGGCGGGCTTATCGTCACCGAGACCGTATTCAACATCCCCGGCATCGCCCGCTTCCTGGTCGAGGCGTTGCGCTGGCGTGACTACCCGATCGTGCAGAACCTCGTGATGTTCATCGCCGTCGTCGTGGTGGTGGTGAATTTCATCGTCGACATGCTCTATGCGGCGATCGACCCGCGTATCCGGTTTGGAGACTGAGCGCTTGGCAACGATCAACTTCGACAGCGAATTGCGACGTGCCGGGGCCAACGCCACCGGTGGCTGGGGACGGTTTGCGTTCCTCGCGCAGCGCCACGTGCTCGGCACGGTCGGCCTCGTCATCATGCTGCTGTTCGTGCTGACCGCGATCTTCGCCAACGTCATCAGCCGCTACGATCCGCTCAGCGTCGATTCAGCGCACCGGCTGGCTGCGCCGTCCGCGCTGCACTGGTTCGGCACCGATTCCTTCGGCCGCGACGTCTGGAGCCGCATCATCCATGGCGCGCGGATCTCGCTTGCCGTCGGCATCGGCTCGACGACGCTCGGCGCCACGCTCGGCGTGATCGTGGGCCTCGCCTCCGGCTATCTCTCCGGCTGGGTCGACCTCGTATTCCAGCGGGTGACCGACATCCTGCAATCGCTGCCGCTGCTGGTGCTCGCACTCGTCATGACCGCGGCGCTCGGTCCCTCGCTGCCGAACGTGATCCTGGCGATCGCAATTCCCCTGATCCCGACGGTCGCGCGCGTGATCCGCGCCAACACGCTGGCGCTGCGCGAGCAACCGTTCGTCGAGGCCGCCAAATCGATCGGCATGAGCGAGATGCGGATTGCGCTGCGCCACGTGCTGCCCAACACCATCGCACCGCTGATCGTGCTCGCCACCGCGCAGCTCGGCTCGACCATCCTGACCGAAGCGTCGCTGTCGTTCCTTGGCCTCGGCATCCCCGAGCCTTATCCGTCCTGGGGTCGCATGCTGTCGGAATCCGCCGCCGAATATGTCCGCACCGCGCCGTGGCTGGTGATCTTCCCCGGCATTGCGATCAGCCTCGCGGTGTTCGGCACCAATCTGTTCGGCGACGCGTTGCGCGACATTCTCGATCCGAGGCAGCGCGGCTGATGCGCGAGACCAAGACGCTCGATACGGTTCTCGAGGTGAAAAACCTGCAAACGGTGTTCTTCACCAACTCCGGCCTGTTCCGCGCGGTCGACGATGTCTCGTTCTCGGTCCGCCGCGGCGAAACGCTGGCGATCGTCGGCGAATCCGGCTGCGGCAAGAGCGTCAGCGCGCTATCGATCATGCGGCTGGTGCCCGATCCGCCCGGCCGCATCGTCGGCGGCTCGGTGACACTCGAGGGCACCGACCTGTTGAAGCTCGACGATGCCGCGATGCGCGACATCAGGGGCAACCGCATCTCGATGATCTTCCAGGAGCCGATGACCTCGCTCAATCCGGTGATGCGGATCGGCGACCAGATCATCGAGGCGGTGCGGCTGCACCAGAAGGTGAGCAGCAAGGAGGCCTGGAAGCAGGCCGTCGACATGCTGCGGCTGGTGCGCATTCCGGAGCCGGAGCGCCGCGCGCAGGAATATCCGCATCAGCTGTCCGGCGGCATGCGCCAGCGCGCCATGATCGCGATGGCGCTGGCGTGCCGGCCGGCGCTCCTGATCGCGGACGAGCCGACCACGGCGCTCGACGTCACCATCCAGGCGCAGATCCTGGCGCTGATCGTCGATCTGCAGCAGCGGCTCGGCACCGGGCTGATCCTGATCACCCACGACCTCGGCGTCGTCGCGCAGACCGCGCAGCGCGTGATCGTGATGTATGCCGGCAAGAAGGTCGAGGAGGCGACGGTTGAATCCTTGTTCGAGACGCCGCTGCATCCCTACACCCGCGGGCTGATGGCCTCGATCCCGGCGGTGCCCTCGCCCGACGCGAGAGAGGACGTCCGGCTGGTCGAAATCCCCGGCATGGTGCCGTCGCTGACCAAGCTGCCGCCCGGCTGCGCCTTCGCACCGCGCTGCAAGCTCGCAGTCGACCGCTGCCGTCAGGAATATCCGCCGCTCGACGAGACCAAGAGCAATCACTGGGCGGCGTGCTGGCGCGCCGGCGAGATAGCGGAGGCGTCATGACCGAGCAGCGCCCGCTCCTCGAGGTGACCGACCTCGTCAAGCACTACGCGGTGCGCGGCGGTGTGCTGCGCCGGCAGGTCGGCACCGTGCATGCGGTCGACGGCGTCAGCTTCGCGCTTGGCGCCGGCGAGACGCTCGGGCTGGTCGGGGAATCCGGCTGCGGCAAGTCGACGGTGGCGCGCACCGTGCTGCGGCTGGTCGAGCCGACCAGCGGCGCCATCAAGCTGGATGGCGAGGACATCGCGTCGCTCAGCAAGACCGCGCTGCGACCGTACCGGCGCTCGATGCAGATCGTGTTCCAGGATCCGTTCGCCTCGCTCAAT
>NZ_LFIQ01000081.1:119958-128567 GCF_001189245.1 Bradyrhizobium pachyrhizi
CCGGTGACATCGTCGGCGAGCCCCTCATTGTGCATGGCCTCGCGACCGGCGCGAAGAAGCAGGAGCGCGTCGCGGAACTGTTCCAGCAGGTCGGCCTCCGGCCCGACCAGATGAAGAATTTCCCGCACCAGTTCTCCGGCGGCCAGCGCCAGCGCATCTGCATCGCGCGTGCGCTGTCGCTCGGGCCGCGGCTGATCGTCTGCGACGAGCCGGTCTCCGCGCTCGACGTCTCGATCCAGGCGCAGGTGATCAATCTGCTGATCGACCTGCAGCGCAAGCAGAATTTCTCCTACCTGTTCATCGCGCACGATCTCGCGGTGGTCGCCCATATCAGCCACCGTGTCGCCGTGATGTATCTTGGCCGCATCGTCGAGATCGCCGACAAGCACGAGCTGTTCGCCAATCCGCGCCATCCCTACACCCAGGCACTGCTCGCCTCGGTGCCGATCGCCGACCCGAAGGCGAAACGCACCGCCCCCCTGATCGACGGCGATGTCCCGAGCCCGATCAATCCACCTTCAGGCTGCGCCTTCCACACCCGCTGCCGTTACGCAATGGATCGCTGCAAGATCGAACGCCCGGCGCTGCAGGCGGCCGGCCCGGCGCATCAGGTCGCGTGCTGGCTGAATGACGGGACGGGGCGCGAGGAATAACCTTCCCGTCGTCCCTGCGAAAGCAGAGACCCATAACCACAAATGTTCGCTGTTGCGCCGCGCTGTTGTGGCCCAGCGCGCTCCAACGATCAGCTTCGGTGGTTATGGGTCCCGGCCTGCGCCGGGACGACAGCGGTTATGCGGCGGCCTCGATCTCCACCACGATCTTTCCCGTGATCACCTGCTCGCCCTCGGCGACATCGATCGACGACACCGTGCCCGCGACGCCGGCGGTGTGGACGTGCTCCATCTTCATCGCTTCCAGGGTCATCACCGGCTGGCCGGCCGCGACCTTGTCGCCCGGCTTCACCAGCACCGCGACGACCCGGCCGTTCATGGCGGCGCGGACCTTGCCGTCGCCTCCGGCAGCTGACGCACTCTCCGGCGGCGCCAGCGTGAGATCGCGGACCGACAACGTGACGCCGCGATGCAGGATATGGAGCCGGTCGCCATCGCGCAGGAATTGGGCATGCTCCATCACCCCAGCGTGGTGGAAGCGGATGCTATCTTGACTAAGCTCGTCGATCGCGAAGCAGAACCGGTCGCCATTACGAGCCGCGATGTAACTGCCGTCGCGCTCGCGGACGATCTCGATCTCCTGCACGCCGTGACCGAGATCAATCCGCAAGCCGAGCGGGAACGTCGCGGCCAGCGATCGGCCACGCTGCCATGGCGGGGCGTGCGGATTGGTGACGTAGAGCAGCAGCGCCGCAAGCGCGAGGTCGCTGCCGCGATCCGGCCGCGGCGCCAGCAGCGCATCGCGGTTGTCGCCGATGAAGGCGGTGGTCGCCTCGCCCCTGGCAAAGACCGGATGACGCAGGCAGTCGATCAGGAAGCCCTGGTTGGTGGTGACGCCGAAGGCCGTGACGTCCTCCAGGGCGCAGATCAGCTTGCCGCGCGCCTCATCGCGGGTCGTGCCATGGCTGATGACCTTGGCGATCATCGAATCGTAGAACGGCGGAATCTCCGAGCCGGACTGCAGCGCGTGCTCGACGCGGATGCCGTCGGGCATCTGCCACCGCGCCATCCGGCCGGATTGCGGCATGAAATCGTGCGCGGCATCCTCCGAGCAGAGTCGGACCTCGATGGCATGGCCAGAGAGCGTGACGTCCTCCTGGGTCAAGCCGAGCGGCGCGCCGCTGGCGACGCGCAGCTGCAATTCGACCAGATCGAGCCCGGTGATCGCCTCGGTGACGGGATGCTCGACCTGCAGCCGCGTGTTCATCTCCATAAAGTAGAAATTGCCGGCGCGATCGAGCAGGAATTCCAGCGTGCCCGCACCCTCGTAGCCGATCGCCTTGACCGCCTGCACCGCGACCGCACCCATCCGCACGCGCAGCTCCGGCGTCACCGCCGGCGACGGCGCCTCCTCGACCAGCTTCTGGTGCCGCCGCTGCACCGAGCAATCGCGCTCGCCGAGATGGATGGCGTTGCCATGGCGGTCGCCGAACACCTGGATCTCGATGTGGCGGGGATTGACGATCGCGCGCTCCAAAATGACGGTGGGATCGCCGAACGCACCCTGCGCCTCCGACCGCGCGCTGCGCAGCGCATCCGGAAATGCCGCCGCGTCCTCGACCAGCCGCATGCCGCGGCCGCCGCCGCCGGCGACAGCCTTGATCATGACCGGAAAACCAATGGCCCCGGCTTCCGCCAGCATCACGGCATCGCTCTGGTCGGCGCCCTGATAGCCGGGCACGCAAGGCACACCGGCCTCGCGCATGATCTCCTTGGCGCCGGCCTTGTTGCCCATCGCAAGGATCGCTTCCGGCGACGGACCGATGAACACCAGACCCGCATCGCGGCAAGCCTGCGCAAAATCCTCGCTCTCGGCGAGGAAGCCATAGCCGGGATGCACCGCGCCGGCACCGCTCGCCTTGGCGGCGGCGATGATCGCGTCGATCTTCAGATAGGATTGTGCCGGCAGCGCCTCGCCGATCCGCACCGCCTGATCGGCCTCACGCACATGCAGCGCGTCGCGGTCGGCGTCCGAATAGACGGCGACGACGCCATGGCCGAGCCGCCGTGCCGATCGCATGATGCGCAGCGCGATCTCGCCGCGATTGGCGATCAGGATCTTGAAGAACGGCGTCCGCTTCACGATTGCCCCGCTCATGGCCGCGCCACCGAGAACTGCATGCGCTGCGGGCTGCGGGCCTTGGCCTCGCGACAGATCGAAAGCACCTCTGACAGCACCGTCCGCGTATCGCGCGGATCGATCACGCCGTCGTCGAGCACGCGGGCGCTGGTCGAGAACACGTCCATCTGGCTGTCGAACACGCCGGTGATCTGCGCCTTCATCGCGTCCAGCTTCTCCTTCTCGATCGGCTTGCCGCGCCGCGCGGCGGCAGCCTCAGTCACGATCGCCATGGTTTCGGCGGCCTGCTCGCCGCCCATCACGGCGGTCTTGGCGTTGGGCCAGGAGAAGCAGAAGCGCGGGTGAAAGCCGCGGCCGCACATGCCGTAGTTGCCGGCGCCGAACGAGGCGCCGCAATACAGCGTGATCTGCGGCACCGTCGCCGAGGTCACCGCCTGGATCATCTTGGAGCCGTGCTTGATCATGCCGGCCTCTTCATAGGCGCGGCCCACCATGTAGCCGGTGGTGTTGTTCATGTAGAGGATCGGCGTGCGCGACTGGCAGCAGGCCTGAATGAAATGCGTCGCCTTGTTCGCGCCGGGCACATCGAGCGGGCCGTTGTTGGTGATGATGCCGATCGCCTGCCCCTCGATGCGCGCGTGGCCGCATACCGTCGCCGGGCCGTAATTGGCGCCGAACTCGGTGAAGTCGGAATCGTCGATGAAGCGCGCGATCGCCTGGCGCATGTCGACGGGACGCTTGTGGTCCATCGGCATGATGCCGAGCAGTTCCTCGGCGTCATAGCGCGGCGGCTTGAACGCGGCCGGCGCCGGTGTCGGCCGGTCCCAAGGCAACTTGGTCATGATGTCGCGCGCGATGCGCAGTGCGTCGCGGTCGTCCTCGGCGAGATAATCGCCAAGGCCCGAGATCGAGGTGTGCATCTCGGCGCCGCCGAGCTCTTCCTCAGTCGCAATCTCGCCGGTGGCGGCCTTGAGCAGAGGCGGCCCGGCAAGGAAGGCGCGGGTGCGGCCGCGCACCATCACGATATAGTCGGAGAGACCGGTCTGGTAGGCGCCGCCCGCGGTTGAGGAGCCGTGGGTGACGGTGACGACAGGAAGCCCCGCCGCCGACAGCCGCGCAAGATTGCGGAAGATGTTGCCGCCACGGACGAAGTCCTCGACGCGGTAGCGCAGCAGGTTGGCGCCGGCGCTCTCGACCAGCTGCACATAGGGCAGCTTGTTCTCCAGCGCGAGCTCCTGCACCCGCAGCGTCTTGTCGAGGCCGTAAGGCTGCAATGCGCCCGCGTCGATGCCGGCATCATTGGCGCTGACCATGCAGCGGATGCCGGAGACGAAGCCGATGCCGGCGACCAGTCCGCCGCCGGGCACGCTCTTGTCCGCATCCGCCACGTCGAACATGTAGCCGGCGAGCGTCGACAGTTCGAGGAACGACGAGCCGGGATCGAGCACCAGCGCGACGCGCTCGCGCGGCAACAACTGGCCGCGCTTGTGGAAGCGGTCCTTTGCCGCGGCGGAGGCGGCGCGCGTCCGCTCCTCCAGGGCCCGCATCCGGGCGATCAGCGCCAGCATGCCGTCGCGATTGCCCTGGAAGGCGGCGCTGCCGGTGGAAATCGTGTTCTCGATGATGGCCATGACTAACCCTATCCGTCATTCCGGGGCGATGCGGAGCATCGAACCCGGAATCCAGAAGTCGTTGCGCGAGATTCCGGGTTCGCGCTACGCGCGCCCCGGAATGACAGGGAAAAAGCAGACATCACGCGCGCTTCTCCGTGAAATACTCGCCATACTGCTGCCGCAGCTCGACCTTGCGCAGCTTGCCGGTCGCGGTCATCGGCATCTCATCGAGGATACGCACCAGCTTCGGCACCTGGAAGCCGCCGAGGTGCTTTCTGCAATGCGCCTCGATGCCGGCCTCGTCGGCCACCGCGCCGGGTTTCAGCTTGACGAAGGCGGAGACCGCTTCGCCCCATTGCGGATGCGGCAGGCCGACCACGGCGGCGTTCTGCACGGCGGGGTGCGCCAGCAACGTCTCCTCGATCTTGACGGAGGCAACGTTCTCGCCGCCCGACTTGATCATATCCTTCTTGCGGTCGAGGAACAGCACCTCGCCATTGCCGTCGATCAGGGCAAGATCGCCGGTGTGGTGCCAGCCGAACTTGCGCGCCTCCTCGGTCGATTTGGGGTCCTTGTAGTAGCCCATCATCACATTGGGCCCGCGATGCACCAGCTCGCCGATCTCGCCACGCGGCAGCAGGTTGCCATTGTCGTCCATGATCGCGGTCTCGTTGACGATCAGCGATTCGCCCCAATAGTTGCCGAAGCGGTCGAGCTGCACCTCCGGGCGGGACATCGTCGTCGCCGGATACATCTCGGTCTGGCCGCTGGACAGCACGAAGTTCGGACAGAGATCGGCGATGGCGCGATCGAGCAGCGGCTTGCCCATCGGCGCCATGGTGTAGATGCAGCAGCGCAGACCCGACAGGTCGTAGTCGCGGCGGCGCGGATGATCGAGGATCGCCTGATACATCAAGGACAGGCCGACAAACACGGTGAGCTTATCGCGGACGATCGCCTCCATGCAGGCAACCGGATCGAAGCCGCGCATCAGCGCCATGCGACCGCCGACCGAGAGATAGCTGAGCAGCAGCACGTGGCCGGCGCAGTGGAACAGCGGAAACTGCCCGGTGATCCCGTCATCGCGCGAGAGCTGCATCTCGATGCAGTTGCTCATCACGGCCATGACCACGGCGAGGTGGCAATGCATCGCGCCCTTCGGCCGCGAGGTGGTGCCTGACGTATAGATGATCATCGCGAGGTCGCGGTCGTTGATCTCGATGTCAGGCTCAATATCGGACTGTCCCTCCAGCAGACCGTTGAACTCCTGCAATCCGGTCTTGCCGGCATTGCCGGTCAGGTCGATCGCGATCATCTCCATGCCGCGCGCTTCCAGCGCGGCGCGGCGGTCGGCCTGGGCATGAAGGGCGTCGTCGATGACGGCGAAACGCACCCCGGCATGGCCGAGGATGTAGTCCATATCAGCCGGTCCGAGCATGGTGTTGATGGGCACCCAGACCAGCCCGGCGCGGTGAATGCCGAACAGCGCTTTGACGAATTCGACGGAGTTGTTGCAAATGGTCGAGATCTTCTCGCCCGGCTTCAGCCCGCGCTGCGCGAGATGATTGGCGAAGCGATTGGCGTCGCGCTCGAGCTCCGTGAAGGTGACCTGCCTGCTGCCGTCGGTCAGTGCGATACGATCCGGAAACCGCCGCGCGGCGCGCTTCAAGAGATCGCCGATCGCGACCCGCCCGATGCGGCCCGGCCCGGTGACGCCGCCGGTTGCTGCGAGATTGTCCATGCTTGGTTCTCCTCTCAACCGTCATTGCGAGGAGCTCGCGACAAAATTGCAAAGCAATTTTGCGCTGATGCGACGAAGCAATCCATACTTTCCAAACGGCAAGATGGATTGCTTCGCTGCGCTCGCAATGACGGCTGGCGTGGCCCTAGTGCCTCACCCCGAAAATCTGCCGCGCTTCCGCCGGGCTCGCGATCTCGCGGCCGGCGCGGCGTGCGCAGGCGGCGAGGCCTTCGACGAGCTGCCCGTTCGACGTCACCTTGGTGCCGTCGCCGAGATAGAACGTGTCCTCGAGCCCGCTGCGCAGATGGCCGCCGAGGTCGGCGGCGCGCTGATGCAGCGGCCAGATCTCGGCACGGCCGATCGCGGTGACTTGCCAATGCGCGTCCGGTGCCTTCAGCTTCAACAGGATCGGCAACAGCTCCGGATCGGCCGGCATGCCCGAGGCAACGCCCATGACGAAATTGTATTCAAGCGGCCCGGAATACATCCCTGTCTGCCGATACATCCCGACGCAACGCACGATGCCGACATCGAAGCACTCGAATTCGGGAATGGTGCCGGCCACCTTCATCACGTCGAGATAGTCCTGCACCTTCTCGACGGCGTTATCGAACATCATCGGCGGCCAGGCCCAGGTGTTGTCGGCCTTCACCTTGAGATAATTCAGCGAGCCGGCATTGCAGGCGGCGATCTCGGGCCTGGTCTCGCGCACGCAATCGAGCGCACCCCGGTAGTTCGGGCCCGAGGTGCCGGTGGTGTGGTTGATGATCACGCCCGGGCAGGCCTCGCGGATTGCCTGCTGGATCTCCTTGCTGACGCTGACATCCCATGACGGCAGGTGGCCCTTGTTCGGCTCCTGCTGCCGCAGATGGATGTGCATGATGCTGGCGCCGGCGTTGAACGCGGCCTTGGCCTCGCGCGCCATCTGTTCCGGCGTCACCGGAACGTTGTGCTGCTTCGGGTCGGTAAGCACGCCGTTCAGCGCGCAGGTGATGACGGCCTTGTCGCTCATGAGTCTCTTGTCCGCTTTGCAGCGCACATGCGCTGCTGATTTCGCCATGATGAGAACTTTGCCCTCGCGCCATCTTGCGTTGACTGGCTAAGTGGATGCGCTCACGGCACAATCCGTCGTCAGCCGGTTAACACAAGACGCGACGCCCGCGTCACGCCTAACCTTACTGCCAAGCAGAAGCGGCGCAACAAGCCGGCATCACGGGGAGAACGTCATGGTCTCGATCAACCGGCGCAGATGGCTCACCGGCGCGGCAGGCGCGGGACTTGCCGCGGTCACGGGTCTTAAGCCTTCGCTGGCCGACGACACGCCAGGCGTCACCGCGACCGAGATCAGGATCGGCAGCACCACCTCCCTGAGCGGCCCGGTATCCGCGCTCGGCGTGCAGGCGCGCTGCCAGGAAGCCTATTTCAAGATGTTGAACGAGCAGGGCGGCATCGCCGGCCGGCAGATCAAATACATCTACTACGACGACGCGTTCAATCCGGCGAAGACGGTCGAGCAGGTGCGCCGCCTGATCGAAAGCGACAATGTCGCCTTCCTGTTCAACATGCTCGGCACCGCGCCGAATTCGTCGGTCGTCAAATACATCAACGCCGCCAAGGTGCCGCATCTGTTCCTGTCGGTGAATGGCGACAAATGGGGCGACTACAAGACCTATCCCTGGACCATGGGCTTTGCGCCGAGCGCGCGGACCGAGGCCCAGGTGTTCGTCAAATATGCACTGAGCCAGAACAAGAACGCGAAATTCGCGGTGCTCTACCAGAACGACGACCTCGGCAAGGATTTCGTCGCCGGGGCCAAGGACGTGCTCGGCGAGCGGTTCGCGACCGCAGCCGTGGTGGCCTCGCACGAGGTTACCGATCCCACGATCGATTCCCAGATCGTTGCGCTGCGCGGCGCAAGCCCAGATGTGCTGATCTCCGGCACCACGGCAAAGTTCTGTGCACAGTCGATCCGCAAGATCTATGAGCTCGGCTGGAAGCCGATGCACTTCATCGCCAGCGGCGCCGCCTCGATCTCATCGACCATCGCGCCTGTCGGCCTCGACAAGTCGCAGGGCACGATCTCGTCGGCCTATGTCAAGGACGTCGCCGACCCGGCCTGGGCCAACGATCCCGGCGTGAAGAATTTCCTCGCCTTCATGGAGAAGTACTTCCCCGACGGCAATCCGAAGGAGGGCTACAACCTCTACGCCTACACGGTGGCGCAGGTGCTGAAGATCGTGCTCGAGCAATGCAAGGGCAATTTCACGCGCGACAACATCATGGCGCAGGCCAACAACCTGAAGGACATCGAGGTTCCGACGCTGTTGCCCGGCATCCGCGTCAACACCAGCCCGACCAATCATCACCCGCTGCAGCAACTTCAGCTGCAACGGATCGAAGGTCCCGGCTGGCTGCGGTTCGGCGAGGTGATCCAGGGCGCGAATTTGTAACCGAAGAAGAATCCCAAATTCCACGTGTCGTCCCGGCGAAAGCCGGGACCCATA
>NZ_LFIQ01000081.1:128578-128660 GCF_001189245.1 Bradyrhizobium pachyrhizi
TCAATTGCTTCACGAGATCTCTGCCATCCCGCATCACGGATAGATCACGCGGTATGGGTCCCTGTGTCTTGGAAGTCTGTCA
>NZ_LFIQ01000082.1 GCF_001189245.1 Bradyrhizobium pachyrhizi
GGCCGCCTCGAGCGATACTACATTTGGACCAACCCGGACCCGACAACGCTGGCCCGTCAGTATGAGAAGTATTCGACCAGCAAGGACACATGCAAACTAGCCGCGGGCGCCGGGGAAGAGCCCTTGATGAATGGCAACGTTGAAACGGACGCGCGCGGATATTCGACTTTCCATAATCCGGAGGACGGCACTCAGCTGTCCTGGACCGAGACCGCCATCCACATTCTCGCATCACCGCTGCGGCGATACTATTTCCAGCCCTGGTTTCAGCCGGTGGCGCGCTATGGCTCTCTTGGCAGCGAAGTGGACTTTCTCGAACCTGACCCGGACCG
>NZ_LFIQ01000011.1 GCF_001189245.1 Bradyrhizobium pachyrhizi
TAGGTGGTGTTGACACTTATCGCATCCATAGGACGATTGCAGCGAGCGTGACGATGGCTCGGTAATTTCGGGCGGTCTTTTCGAAGCGGGTTGCGACGCGACGGAACTGCTTGAGCTTGCTGAAGCAGCATTCCACGAGGTGGCGCTGGGCATAGAGATGCTTGTCGAGCGGATGTTTGAGGGCTCGCGAGGGGTTGTTGGGGATGACGGCGATCGCGCCTTTGGCTGCGATGGCCTGGCGCAAATGATCGGCGTCATAGGCTGCATCGGCCATGACGACCTCGGCGGGCAATCCCTCGATCAACGTGGCGGCTTGCGGGGCATCGCCCTTCTGGCCTGCGGTGAGGGTGAACCGCACGGGACATCCCAAACCTCGAACGGCCATATGTATCTTGGTGCTCAAGCCGCCGCGCGAGCGCCCGATCGCTTGATCTTCAGACCCCCTTTTTTTGCCCCGGCGGCGTGCTGATGCGCCCGGACGATGGTGGAATCGACGATCAAATATTCGAAGTCCGGATCATCGGACATCGCCTCGAAGATCCGCAACCAGACACCCTTGGTGCTCCATCGACTGAAGCGCCGGAACACGCTGTTCCAATCCCCAAACGCCTCCGGAAGATCACGCCAGGGAGAGCCCGTGCGAACGATCCAGAGCACCCCTTCCACGAACATCCGGTTGTCGCGTCCGGTCGAACCTTTCTGGTCGGGCCGGCCAATGATGAGCGGCGCCATGCGCTCCCAAGCCGCGTCGCTCAACACCAAACGATCCATCACACCCAAGGCCGCCTCCCAAAAGAAGCCTTGAATCTGATTTGGCCTCAAAAGGGAATCCCTAGAGTCCACA
>NZ_LFIQ01000083.1:0-4977 GCF_001189245.1 Bradyrhizobium pachyrhizi
GCACTTCGTTTGCGAACTCAGGGGACCCATCACCACCGATGGATCTTGGCCTGGCACGCTGGGGCCGCATTCTTCGCAAAACGAAGGCCTGTGGTTATGGGTCCCGGCTTTCGCCGGGACGACGATAAAAACTTCTACCTTCCAAACGGCTGACGCCGGAGCGGTGATCCGCCCCGGCGCCAGAATGTTGTCTCTCGTGGCTCAGCTTACGCCGCGTTGTAGCCGGCGACCGCCTTGGCCTCGAGATATTCTTCCAGACCGTAGCGGCCCCACTCGCGGCCGTTGCCGGACTGCTTGTAGCCACCGAACGGCGCGGTGCGCTCGTTCGGCACGCCTTGCAGGTTGACGTTGCCGGCGCGGATCTGGCGGCCGACGCGGCGCGCGGTTTCCACGGTGTCGGCGGAGACGTAACCGGCGAGACCATACGGCGTGTCGTTGGCGATCTTCACCGCGTCGGCTTCGTCCTTGGCGCCGAGGATGGTCAGCACCGGTCCGAAGATTTCTTCGCGGGCGATCGTCATGTCGTTGGTGACGTCGGCGAAGATGGTCGGACGGACATAGAAGCCCTTGTTGACACCCTCGGGCAGGCCCGGACCGCCGGCGACCAGCGTTGCGCCCTCGTCGATGCCCTTCTGGATCAGCGCCTGGATCTTGTCCCACTGGCCGCGGTTGACCACCGGTCCGATCGTCGTGCCGTCGGCACGCGGATCACCGGCCTTGGTCTTGTCGGCGACGCCCTTCGCGATGGCGGCCACCTCCTTCATCTTGGAGAGCGGAACGATCATGCGCGACGGCGCGTTGCAGGACTGCCCCGAGTTGTTGAACATGTGCATCACGCCGCCGGTCACCGCCTTGGTCAGGTCGGCGCCGTCTAGGATCACGTTCGGCGACTTGCCGCCGAGCTCCTGGCTGACGCGCTTCACGGTCGGCGCTGCACGCTTGGCGACGTCGACGCCGGCGCGGGTCGAACCGGTGAAAGAGATCATGTCGATGTCCGGGTGCTCGCTCATCGCGGCACCCACCTCCGGGCCGAGGCCGTTGAGCAGGTTGAACACGCCCTTCGGCACGCCGGCTTCATGGAGAATTTCCGCGAAGATCAGCGCCGAGGTCGGGGTGAACTCCGACGGCTTCAGGATCATGGTGCAACCGGCGGCGAGCGCGGGCGCGACCTTGCAGGCGATCTGGTTGAGCGGCCAGTTCCAGGGGGTGATCATGCCGATGACGCCGACCGGCTCGCGCACGATCACGGCGGTGCCCATGGTCTCCTCGAACTCGTACTTCTTCAGCACTTCGAGGGTGTTCATGAGGTGGCCAAGGCCGGCGCCGGCCTGCAGCTTCTCGGCCATCGGCAGCGGCGCGCCCATTTCGTCGGAAACGGCGGCGCCGATCTCCTTCATGCGGCCCTTGTAGACCTCGACGATCTTGGTGAGCAGCGCGACGCGCTCCTCGCGGCTGGTCTGGGAAAAGGTCTCGAAGGCGCGCTTGGCGGCGGCGACTGCCTTGTCGACATCGGCCTTGGAGCCGAGCGCAATCTCATACATCGCTTCTTCGGTCGCCGGATTGACGACCGGGGTGGACTTGCCTTTGACGACGGGATCGACCCAGGCGCCGTCGATGTAGAATTGCATGCGATTGACCATCGGAAACCTCTTGTACGGGGCGTATGGAATGGGGAACGAAAGCGTTCGGCAGGCATCCTTGCACGAAAGCCCGGCGAATTGAACCCGCCATATGCGGGACGCGGCTCGTGCGCGCGAACGGCATATAATGTCGCTATCGCGCAGGTGGCAAGGTTGGTCTCGTCGCCCCGGCGAAGGTCGGGGCCCAAAACCACCGCCGGCAATTGGTAAAGGGTGCTGTTAGAACGAGTCGCGTTTACTTGCTGCCAGTTGTGGTAATGGGTCCCGGCCCCCGTGCGCAACTGCGCACTAGGCCGGACGGCGATGTGGGGCTACACCGCCATCTTGCGATGCCGCACCGGGGCGCCAACCGAGACGCTTTCCGCCGCGTCGATGATGGCGTTGGCATCGATGCCGTAGTGGCGGTAGAGGTCGCCGATCGTGCCGGTCTGGCCGAAATGCTCGACACCGAGCGCCTCGACGCGGTGGCCGCGCACGCTGCCGAGCCAGCCGAGCGTTGCCGGATGGCCGTCGATCACGGTCACAATGCCGCAGTCGCGGCCGAGCGGCGCCAGCATGCGCTCGATATGACTCAAATGCTGCGCGCCGCGGCGATCACGGCGCAAATTCCGCGCGGCGGACCAACCCGCATAGAGCCGGTCGGCGGAGGTTACCGCCAGCAGACCGACGTCGCGGTGGCTCTCGCCGATCAGGCCGACCGCCTCGATCGCCTCCGGCGCGACGGTGCCGGTATACGCAATGACGATGTCGCAGTTCGGACCCGGCTTGCGCATCCAGTAGGCGCCGTCGGTGATGTCGCGCTGCAGGTCCGGGGTCATGATCCGTTGCGGCTGCTCCAGCGTCCGGGTCGAGAGTCGCAAGTAAACCGAACCACCCTTGGCGCCCGCCCGCTGCATGTGGCAAAAGCCCCAGCCCATGATCACGGCAAGTTCATCGACGAAGGCCGGATCGAACGAGGCGAGCCCGTCCTGCCCGATGCTGATCAAGGGCGTCTTGATCGACTGATGCGCGCCGCCTTCCGGCGCCAGCGAGATGCCCGACGGCGTCGCCGCCACCATGAAGCGGGCATCCTGGTAGCAGGCGTAGTTCAGCGCATCGAGGCCGCGTTCGATGAAGGGATCGTACAGCGTGCCAACCGGCAAGAGCCGCGCGCCGTTGATCTGGTGCGACAGGCCGAGCGCCGACAGCATGATGAACAGATTCATCTCGGCGATGCCGAGTTCGAGGTGCTGTCCCTTCGGCGAATATTCCCAGGTGTAGGCCGATGGGATCTTCTCCTGCCGGAACAGGTCGTGGTTCTCCGCCTTCGCGAACAGGCCGCGGCGGTTGACCCAGGCGCCGAGATTGGTCGACACGGTGACGTCGGGCGATGCGGTGACGATGCGCGAGGCGAGTTCGCTGTCGCCGCGCGCCAACTCGTGCAGCACGAGACCAAAACCCTGTTGCGTCGACATCTGCGCCGAGGCCTTGAAGGCCAGCCGTTCCGGCACATCGATTTCAGGCGCGGACAGGCGGCGGCGCCCCTCGCGGTTGAACGGCGCCTCGGCCAGGAAAGCCTCGAGCTTTGCAGGCTCCTGCGACAGGCCCTCGAACTTGTCCCACTCGTGGCCGGGGCGGATGTTCTGCGCGGCGCGCCACTTCTCCATCTGCGCCACCGTCATCAGGCCGGCGTGGTTGTCCTTGTGGCCCTGCATCGGCAGGCCGACACCCTTGATGGTATAAGCGATGAAACAGACCGGCCGATCATGGTCGATCGCCTCGAAGGCCTCGATCATGCTCGCCATGTCGTGGCCGCCGAGGTTCGACATCAGCGCCAGCAACTCGTCGTCGCTGCGGCGCTCGATCAGCGCCGACACCTCGCCCTGGTCGCCGATGTCGTCGCGCAGATGCTTGCGGAACGCGGCGCCGCCCTGGAAGCAGAGCGCGGCGTACATCTGGTTCGGGCAGTTGTCGATCCAGCGCCGCAGCGCCTCGCCGCCGGGCTCGGCGAACGCCTCGAGCATCAGCTTGCCGTACTTCACGATCACCACGTCCCAGCCGAAGTTGCGGAACATGGTCTCGAACTTGGCCCACAATCCCTCGCGCACCACGGCGTCGAGCGACTGCCTATTGTAGTCGACCACCCACCAGGTGTTACGCAGCCCGTGCTTCCAGCCCTCGAGCAGCGCCTCGAAGATGTTGCCCTCGTCCATCTCGGCGTCGCCGACCAGCGCGATCATGCGGCCCTCCGGCCGGTCCTGCAGCCAGCCGTGCGCCTTGACGTAATCCTGCACCAGCGAGGCGAACAGCGTCTGCGCGACGCCGAGGCCGACCGAGCCGGTCGAGAAGTCGACGTCGTCGCTGTCCTTGGTGCGCGAGGGGTAGGACTGCGCGCCCTTGTAGCCGCGAAAATTCTCCAGCTTGTCGCGGGTCTGGTGGCCGAACAGATACTGGATGGCGTGGAACACCGGGCTCGCATGCGGCTTCACCGCGACGCGGTCCTGCGGGCGCAACACCGAGAAATAAAGCGCCGACATGATGTTGGCGAGCGAGGCCGACGAGGCCTGGTGGCCGCCGACCTTCAACCCGTCGGTAGAGGGCCGCACATGGTTGGCGTGATGGATGGTCCACGACGACAGCCACAGCACCTTGCGGGCCAGGGCGGACAGCATGTCGAGGCGTTCAGGCGCGATTCCCATGGCAATGCTCCGGGCGATATGCCGGAATGTTACTGCCGCAAGCGGCCGCGAAAATCTCAATTCCACGCGACAGCACAGGAAAAATTGGGATAAATTCCCACGATCCGACTTCAACTGACGAGTTCATCCCAATGCCCGCCCTCGATGCCATCGACCGCAAGATCCTGAGTCTGCTCCAGACCGACAGCCGCATGACCATGCAGGAACTCGCCGACAAGGTCGGGCTGTCGGTGTCGCCTTGCCACCGCCGGGTCAAGCTGCTCGAGGAGCGCGGCGTGATCTCTCGCTACATCGCAACCGTCGACCAGAAGTCGATCGGGCTGCACGTCTCCGTCTTCATCTCGATCAAGCTGGCGCGCCAGAAGGAGGAGGACCTCAACCGCTTCGCGCGCGCGATCTCGAAATGGGACGAGGTGCTCGAATGCTACCTGATGACCGGCAACCGCGACTATCTGCTGCGCGTCGTCGCCGCCGACCTTTCCTCCTATGAGGCATTCCTGAAGAACAAGCTGACCCGGCTCGACGGCATCGCCTCCATCGAGTCCAGCTTTGCGCTGAGCCAGGTGAAGTATTCGACGGCGTTGCCGGTTTGAGGGCGTTGGTTGGTCACTCGAATGACGCCGACCCCACAGTGTCGTCCCGGCGAAGGCCGGGACCCA
>NZ_LFIQ01000083.1:4987-19598 GCF_001189245.1 Bradyrhizobium pachyrhizi
AGCAGTTGTTGTGAGAGGGACTCGTCGTTGCAGCATCGCTTAACAATTTGCATTTGGGGTTATGGGTCCCTGCTTTCGCAGGGACGACATTGAGTGTGTTGCGCTGTCAGTGGCATACCTTCGCACTCTCGCGACATGAATCGTCCGAGCTTTGCATCTCGTTCCGTTTTGCAAAAGAGGCTTGCGCCGTCGGGCAACTCAGTGATTGGCGCTGGCGCCCTGCCCGGCTGGACGGCCTCGCCGCGACAACCAGGC
The DNA here is from genome assembly GCF_001189245.1 of Bradyrhizobium pachyrhizi. Lineage (GTDB taxonomy): Bacteria > Pseudomonadota > Alphaproteobacteria > Rhizobiales > Xanthobacteraceae > Bradyrhizobium > Bradyrhizobium pachyrhizi. The sequence goes on from NZ_LFIQ01000083.1 coordinate 5,243, forward strand.
TATGGCGCAATCCATATCCCAATCACGATGATGGCCAGTGAGACGGCAATGACCAGCATATCGGTGGTGAGCCAATCGGGCATTCCGTTTGATGGCTGCTCGCTCATGTCCGCGACTCCTTCTGTTCGCGTCGAGCCAATATGCTGGAGCGGACCGGCGCGAACGAGGATGAACTGGTTCACATAAAGCTAGGAAAAAGCTGCAAATTCCGCGTGTTTTAGCGCGCTCAAGTTGCGCCACACGGTCGATCTGCCGCGCAGGTTTCTGAACATGTTCGACAACGCCGCCGCTTCGGCACAGTCACCATCGTCGTCGTTCAACGCGCTGCGAGAGGCGGCTGAACGTCACCGGATTGTCGGCGCAACTCGGCGCCGACCTGCCGCCACGCGACAGGCCGCGCACGGCCGACGAAGTGGTCGAGATAGTGGACTCGCCGTCCCGTCCTGATCCTCACAGCACCTTGCGCTCTGCGAGGTTCTTCATCAGCGCACCGACGCCGAAGGTCCAGGGCTCGCATTCGTCGCTATTGCGCATGCGGTTGACCAGCTTGCCGAGCTTCGGCGCGGCGATGGTCACGATGTCGTCACGCTTGTGGGTAAAACCCTCGCCCTTGGCATCGCGATCCTTGACCGGCGCGAACATCGTGCCGAGGAACAGCGCAAAGCCGTCGGGATACTGATGCACGGGGCCGATGGTCTGGGCGACCAGATCGGTCGGATCGCGGCTGATCTTGCTGATCGAGGAATGCCCCTCGAGCACGAAGCCGTCTGCGCCAGTCACGGTCAGGCCGACATCCATCTTCCTGACATCGTCGAGCGAGAAGGTCTGGTCGAATAGCCGAAGCAGCGGACCGATCGCGCAGGACGCGTTGTTGTCCTTGGCCTTCGACAGCAAGAGCGCCGAACGCCCCTCGAAGTCGCGCAGATTGACGTCGTTGCCGAGCGCGGCGCCGACGATCTTGCCGGCGGCGGAGACAATCAGCACGACCTCCGGCTCCGGATTATTCCAGGTCGACTTCGGATGCAGCCCGGCATCCATGCCCGATCCGACCGAGGAAAGCGTCGGCGCCTTGGTAAACACTTCGGCGTCGGGACCGATGCCAACCTCGAGATACTGGCTCCAGGCATTCTGATCGATCAGCACCTGTTTCAGTTTCATCGCCTGCTCGGAGCCGGGCTTCAGCTTGGAGAGATCGTCGCCGACCAGGCGCACCACCTCCTTGCGGATCGCGTCCGCCGAGGACGGATTGCCGCGCGCCCGCTCCTCGATCACGCGCTCCAGCATCGAGATCGCGAAGGTGACGCCGGCGGCCTTCAGCACCTGGAGATCGACCGGCGCCAGCAGATGCGGCCTGGCCTTGTCGCGGCGGTCGGGCGGGGTGTTGGCAAGGATCGCCTCGAAATCGCCGATCCGCTCGCCGCGCGTGGCGCGCAGCGCGGCCGCGGGATCGCTTTCCTCGCAGAGCGCGCTCACCGTCGGAAACCGCGCCGTGACGTCGAACACACCGTCTGCCCGCACCGCGACGACGGCCGGCCCGCCGGCCTGCGGCAGCCAGACCCGCCCGACCAGCGTGCCAGCGGTGCCGTCCTCCGGCAGGACGTCTTTTGGCGTGAGCGATATCATCGGCACATCTCCCTTTTTGGCTTTGTCGGCTTGTTAGCACAGTCCGCCCGGCGGCGTGAAACAGCGGTCATGGCATTGTCATAGAGGGGTAACATCGCCCGTCAATGCTGCCGTCCGATCCATCTAACACACTGAAAGACGGACCTTCATGACGACCTCCGCCCTCACCGACGAAGCCTCCCGGGATGAAGCCTTGCGGGACGAAGACTTGCGGGATGAAGCCTTGCGCGCCCGCATCCATCAAGAGATGGCCGACAGCCTCGACGAGGAACTCGAGCTCGAGCTCGACGACATGAGGCTCGACGAGCTCGACCATGACGGCGCCGCCGGCAGGCCGTCGATCGACCGCAAGTCCTATTTCCGCGAATTGCTGCGGCTGCAGGGCGAACTGGTCAAGCTGCAGGATTGGGTGCAGCACGAGAAGAAGAAGGTCGTCGTGCTGTTCGAGGGCCGCGATTCCGCCGGCAAGGGCGGCGTGATCAAGCGGATCACCCAGCGGCTCAACCCGCGGGTCTGCCGGATCGCGGCGCTGCCGGCGCCGAACGAGCGCGAGCGCACGCAATGGTACTTCCAGCGCTATGTCTCGCATCTGCCGGCCGGCGGCGAGATCGTGCTGTTCGACCGCAGCTGGTACAACCGCGCCGGCGTCGAGAAGGTGATGGGGTTCTGCAGCGACGAGCAGTATGAGGAATTCTTCAACTCGGTGCCGGAATTCGAGCGCATGCTGATCCGCTCCGGCACCGTCCTCCTGAAATACTGGTTCTCGATCACCGACGAGGAACAGGCGTTCCGCTTCTCGATGCGGATCCAGGATCCGCTGAAGCAGTGGAAGTTGAGCCCGATGGACGTCGAGGCGCGGACCCGCTGGGAGCTCTACACCAAGGCCAAGGAAACGATGCTGGAGCGCACCCACCTGCCCGACTCGCCATGGTGGATCGTCGACGCCGTCGACAAGAAGCGCGCCCGGCTCAACTGCATCTCGCATCTATTGAGCCAGATCCCCTATCAGGCGGTCACCCACCAGCCGGTGGTGCTGCCGCCGCGAATGCGCAACCCGGACTATCACCGCGGCCCGATCCCGCAGGAGATGTACGTGCCGGGACGATATTGATTCTGGGCACGAGCACGCTCTGTCCTCCCCGCTTACGGGCAGGGCAATCGCATTTGGAATGAACCGATTCTTCCGCGCCGTCACGGCCGGGCTTGTCCCGGCCATCTACGTCTTTTCTTTGCGTGGAGACGAAGACGTGGATGCCCGGGACAAGCCCGGGCATGACGAGTTTGTGGGAACTCCGATTGCCTCAAACGGCCATATGCGATTGCCCTCCGCTTACGGGGGAGGATCACTAAATCGCGATTGTAGATTGTGAGGCAGCTCACTGGTCCTTTTGCGCCCTCCCTTTAAACCAGAGGTTGCTCGCAATTCGCGGGCTAGAAGGAGGCGTACGCTATGTTGAAAGAACATCTTGAAAGCAAAAGCTCGGCGACCGACCAGCCTGAAAGCTATAAGGGTGTTGCGACACATGCTATCCAAACCCTTGACCTCAGTTGGAGCGCGCCTATTCGTTACGGCGATTGCAAGCTGTCCGGCTTCTTGAACGGCACCCTGAACAACGGCCCCACTCTCAGGCTTCGTTCTGACGGAACAGCAGAATTGCTGGCAAAATTTTTCTCGACCGACGACGGTGATGTTTGGGTTATCGATCGTCTCGTTCTTTTGGATATTCACGGGACGGTGCTTTTTCAATTTCCACACCTTTCAAGTCCAGAAACCCAGACAGACAACCAAGTGCTCGATTGGGTAGCCGAACTGAGCTTCCCCGCCGTTTTCTTTTCTTCGGTCACAGGGGCGAACATGACCTATCGTTGCTAACCCCTAAGGGCGCGGTTCGCGGCTTATTCGACCTCCCCCACAAGCGGGAGAGGTGAAGTCCGGCACGTAGGCGACCGCGCCCTCGCCTACCAATGGTGCAGGCGCGCGCACTTGCTGGCACCGGATACCGACGCTAGGCTTCCCCCGATCTGGTGCAGGGAGGCCCGCTTGACTCAATCCGACGACATCAAAATCTCCGAAGATCGCCGCGACGCGCTGCGCTATGCGCTCGGGATCGGCAGCGGCGCGGCGCTCGCGGCCGCGATGGCAACGCCGGCCTCGGCGCAGACGCCAGCCGACAACACGCTGGATCGCATCCGGGCCAACAAGGTGCTGCGGATCGCGGTGCTGCCGGGCGAGCTGCCCTATTTCAACAAGGACCTCGCCTCGGGCACCTGGTCCGGCTTCTCGATCGAGATGGCCAACGATCTGGCCAAACTGCTCAACGTCAAGCTGGAATACGTCGAGTCGACCTACGGCAATTCAATCCTTGATCTGCAGGCCAACAAGATCGACCTCGGCTTCGCGCTCAACCCGACGCCGCAGCGCGCGCTGGTGGTCGATTTCACCAATCTGGTGTTCCCGCATCCGTTCGGCGCGATGCTGAAGAAGGGGCTGGAAGCCAAGACCTGGGCCGACATCAACAAGCCCGAGGTCAAGATCGCGGTCGACGTCGGCTCGGCCAACGAGGCGGTGGCGCGCCGCTTTGCGCCGAACGCCACCATCAAGTCGCTGAAGTCGCGCGACGAGGTGATGTTGGAAATGTCGTCGGGCCGCGTCGATTGCGTGGTCAACGCGCTGGTGCTCGGGCTGACCGCGATCGCCAAAAACCCGAACCTCGGCACCTACAAGATCCTGGCCTCGCCGTCGGTGACGATCGCGAGCGGCACGGCGGTGCGGCGCGAAGCCGACAAGCGCTGGCGCGATTTCCTCTCAGTGTGGATCGACTACAACCGCGGCATCGGCCAGATGCGCGAATGGTTCGTGAAGGGCCTCGGCCTCGCCGGCGTCAAGCCCGAGGATGTGCCGGTGGAGTTGAGTATTTGAGGCGATTGCCGAGACGGCAGTGATTTCCCTCTCCCGCTAGCGGGCGCTTGCGGGGGAGGGCCGGGGTTGGGGGTGTCGCCACAAGCGACGCCCTATGTATGGAGAGAGCCCCCACCCGGATCGCATCGTTAGATGCGATCCGACCTCCCCGCAAGCCGGAGAGGTCAAGCAACTCACACCTTGTCGTAGGTCAGCCCGCGCTCCAACCGCCTGGCCACCAGCGTCGACGGAAACAGGATCGCAAAATAGATCAGCGCCACGATGGTGTAGACCTCGAGCGGCCGGTAGGTGTCGGCGTTGATCAAGGTCGCGTTGTAGACGAGATCGGGTACCGCGATGATCGAGACCAGCGAGGTGTTCTTGAGCTGCGTGACCGACTGGTTGACATAGGGCGCCATCATCGGCTTCAGCGCTTGCGGCAGGATCACGAGCCGCATCAGGCGCCAGCCGCGGAAGCCGAGCGCCTTCGCGGCGTCCCACTGGCCGACCGGCACGCTCTCGATCGAGCCGCGCACGATCTCGGCATAGAACGCGCCGCCATAGAGCGAGAGCACGCTGACGGCGGCGACATGCGCCGGGATGTTGACGCCGATCACGACCGGAAACGCGTAGTAGAACCAGATGATCTGCACCAGCAGCGGCGTGCAGCGGAACAATTCGATATAGGCGATCAGGAGCCAGTCGATCACCGGAATGCGCCGCAGCCGCAGCATGCCAACGATCAGGCCGATCAAGGTCCCGAGAATAATGGTGCCGATGGTGTAGGCGATGGTCCAGCCGAGCCCGAGCCAGAACAGATGGCTGTACTTGGCAAGGATGCCGAAATCCCAGACGTAGTTCATCCTGCCCCTCGGTTGCCGCGCGCTTGATCGCCAAACATCGCAGGCGGCCTCGCACGAGTCACGCGATATACCGGTCTGGCGAAAATGCTCGCACCTCGAACGGCGGCGCATCGCCCGCGATCATCGCCGCAATTGCGGCGCCAGTTCCGGGGCCGGTGGTGAAGCCGATATGCTGGTTGCCGAAGGCGAGCCAGAGCCCGCGATGTCGCGGCGCCGCACCGATCATCGGCAGGCTGTCGGGCAGCGTCGGCCGCGCGCCGCGCCAGCGCTCGCCGACCGCATCGCCAAATTCGACCACGCTGCGCGCCATCGGCACCACCGCCTCGAGCTGCGAAAAATTCGAGGGCGCGTCGCGCGCGGTGAGCTCGACGCCGCTGGTGACGCGAACGCCCGATTCCATCGGCGTCATCAGAAAGCCGCCCTCCGCATCATGGATCGGCCGCAGCAATTTGCGTGCCGGGTTCGGCACGAAATGCTGGTGATAGCCGCGCTCGAAGGCCAGCGGCACGCGATAGCCGAGCGGCCGCAGCAGTTCGGCCGACCACGGCCCGAGCGCGACCACGACATGGCGCGCGGCGATCTCGCCGTCGGCGAGCTGCACGCGCCAGCCGTCGCCGTGCGGCTCGATCCGCCGGACCCCGGATTGCCTGATCGTGCCGCCGCCAGCGGCGAGCATCTGCGCGTAGGCCTTGACCACAGCTCCAGGTGAATCGACCGATGCCGTCTGCGTGTGCAGCAGGCCGACGCTATAGGCAGGGATGATGTTGGGCTCGAGCGCGGAGATCGCCTGGCGATCGAGCACCTCGCTCCTGATGCCGAACTCGGCGAGCGCTGCCTGCTCGGCCTGGGCGGCGGCGAGCCCGTCGCTGCGCCAGGCCTTGAGCCAACCGGTTTCGCGGATGCGATGGCCGGCGCCGGCCTGCACGATCCAGTCGCGATGCAGCTTCAGCGAGGTCCCGATCAAACCGTGCAGCGCGGCGGCGCGCGGCCTGGTCTGCGATGGCACAGCGGCTGCAAGGAAGCGCATCACCCAGCCGGCATTGGCGAGCGCCCACGCAATGTTCCAACGCAGCGCCGGATGCGCGTTGGTCAGATATTTCGGCAGGTTCTTCAGCAGCGACGGCGTATTGAGCGGCAGGATCGAGCCTGACGAGATGATGCCGGCATTGCCGTAGGAGGTTTCGCTGCCGGGCTCGCGGCGATCGACGACCATGACGGAGAGCCCGCGCCGCCGCGCGGCGAGGCCCGCCGAGACGCCGACCATGCCGGCGCCGAGCACGGCGACATCGACCCGCTCTGTTGGTTCGCCCTCGCTCATGGCGTCACATCAAGGTCAGGCCGCCATCGACCGGCAGCGTCGCGCCGGTGACGTGGCCCGCTTCCGGCGACAGCAGGAAGGCGACGACGGCCGCGACCTCGTCGGGCTCGGCCAGCCGCTGCATCGGATTGGCCTTCGCGACGCGCTCCCAGGTCGCGGTATCAAGCGCGCCGAACAGGCCGGGATCCTTGCGGGTGTAGCCCGGCATCACGGCGTTGGCGGTGGCGCCTGACGCGGCGAGCTCGATCGCGAGCGACTTCACCAGCACCTCGAGCGCGGCCTTCGCCGCAGCCGATCCCGGATAGGTAGCGCCGGGCACGAAGCGATGCGGCCCGAAGCTCGACACCGCGACGACGCGGCCTTGCGCGCTGCGCGTGAGGTCGGACAGCGCCGCCGCCGCGATTTCATGGAAAGCCGCAGCCATCACCGCGAAGGCGCGCTCCAGCGCCTCGCGCGGCAGGCTGGGGAACTCGCGCCGGTCGGCAAAGCCCGCGGCGTGCACGATGCTGTCGATCGGCCCGAACGCGGCCCGCGTTGCCGCGACCAGCGCGGTGCCGGCGCCGGCTTCGGCGAGATCGCCGGTGCTCACCTCGACCTTCGCGCCCTTGCTGCGGCATTCCTCCGCAACCGAATTCAGCCGCGCGAGGCCGGCGGCCTCGGTGCCCTGTCCGTGCAGCATCAGGGATTGATCGGGGCCGGCGAGCCGGCGCGCGACTGCGGCGCCGATGCCGGAGCCGCCTCCCGTGATGATCGAAATTCGCATGAGTTGCGTGCTGTCAGTGCGATAAGAGACGGCGAACTATAGGTTCGGCGTCACGAAATGCAAACCGCGCCCATCGACGTGAGTTTAGCGCCGCGTTCAACGCCAAATCAGCGCCACGGCTCGACCAGGATCTTGGTGTGCGCCTCGGGATTGGCGAGATCCGCAAACGCCCGCGCGACGCCGTCGATGCCGACGCGGCCGGTGACCAGCGAGGCGGCGTCGACTTGGCCTTCCGCGATCAAGCGCAGCGAATAGGCAAACTCCTCCGGCGTGTAGCCGAGCACATACTGGACGTTGAGCTCCTTGATGATACCAAGCATCGGCTCGGATTTGTCGGTCTCCATGCAGACGCCGACCACGACGACACGAGCGCTACGCGGGGCGCCCTCGAACACCTGCTGCAGCACGCCGGGCACGCCGACGCATTCGAAGATCAGCGCAGGCTTCAGCGGCGGCAGCAGCGCCTGCATCGGCGGACGCGCCGCCTTCTCAGCGTCGGTCATCTGGGCATGCTCGGCCCAGCTCGCATAGGGCAGCGTCCTGGCGGGATCGACCACCACATCGGCGCCCATCTTCTCGGCGAGCTGGCGCCGCGCCGGCGAATAATCGGCCGCAACGATCGGTCCAAGCCCCCTGATCTTCAGCGCCGCAATCACCGCCAGCCCGACCGGTCCGCAGCCGATCACCAGCGGCACCTCGCCGCCCTGGATGTTGGCCATCGCCACCGCATGCACGCCGACCGCAAGCGGTTCGGTGAGCGCGGCGTGCTCGGCCGCAAGCCCGTTCGGCACTTCGAGCAGCAGCGGCTCGCTGAGCAGCATCTGCTCGGCATAGCCGCCGAGATAATCGTTGGAATAGCCGATGCCCTTCGGGCCCTCCGGCGTCAGCAGCGCCGGCAGCGAGCACACTTTCGTCCCGGGCTTCAGCTTGCGCGTGGTGTTCGGGCCGTAGTCGAGGACCTCGCAGCAGAACTCATGGCCGAACACGACGTCGCGCGACAGATCCATCGGCGTGCGGCCGGGCAGGAACTTGCTCAGCTCCACCATGCGGTGGGCATGCTTGCGTGCGTGCAGATCGGAACCGCAGATGCCGCAGGCGAGCGATTTGACCAGCACCTGGCCGGGACCCGGCTTCGGCTCGGGCATCCGGTCGACGACGATCTCGCCGTTCCTGAAGATCGCTGCGCGCATATTCCCTCCCGCGTGGGTTTTGTCCCACTCATTTTGACGCGTATTTCGTGCCGCGAAATGCTGTCGCGGATCAAGTCCGGGACAGGCTTTCGCTGCAGGAGGCTATAGCACGGAGGGTCACCACGTATAGCGCATAACGCCCTTGCCGGCGTAAGACTGTGTCACGTTGGAGAATTCGCCCTCGAAGGTCGCGGCGGCCGACCAGCCGCTCCGCCACTTCATCTCGAGGGAAGCCGTGGTCAGCGCCGAGTCGCTGGCCTGCGCCGCGCCGTTGACCACGAAGGCCGCGCCGGGCAGCGTCTGGAACACCGCACCAACGGCGCGGTCCGGATTGAAGTCATGCGCCCAGGCAACGCGACCGCGCAGCGTGAAGATGCCGCCATCAACCGCGAACGATTTGTCGGAGCGCAGGCCGAGTTCGCTCCTGACGTCGGTGACGCTCTTCGCGGCATAATTCAGCGCGAAGGCGCCGCCGCCGGAGACCACGCTCTCCGCATAGGACGGCAGTTCGAAGCTCGTGAACTGCGCCGCCGCGTAAGGCGTCAGCCCGATCCACGGCGTGGCAGTGCGATAGCCGCCCTCGAGCCGGCCAGACCAGGCATTGGCATTGAAGTTGGCGCGCAAATGATCGGCGCCGGCCGCGGTGACGATGCGATCGGTGGTGACATCCTGCCAGCCATAGGCGAGCGCCGCGCTCAAGTACGCCGCGCCGACGCTGTGGCGGACGAACGCGCCGGCCTGGAACAGATCCGAACGGCCCCAGCCGAGACCGTTGACGCTGAAGCTGGTGGCGCCGCCGGCGAGCGCAAAGCCGGCGATGGTGTTCGGCGAGAAGCGGTAGTCGGCGCCGACCGCGGTGCCATAGAGGCTGCTGCTGGTATTGTTCGAGCCCAGCATCGCATTGCCGCTGGTGGTCTGCGAGCCGCCATAGCCCGCCGCCCATACGCCCCAGCGCTGCTCGAAATCGACCAGCCGCGGCGGCGCCTTGGTGTAGATCGCGGCCAGCGCATCGCGCGGCTCACTCTGGCGCGCCGCATAGGCGAGCGGCGTGCTCTCCTCGGCGAACGGCGTCGCCCCCGCGCCGCCGCCAAACCCACCATCGCGCCCGGCAACAAATGGATCGGTCAGCAGACCGAGGAACAGGCCCATCGCGTTGACCGTCGCCTGCTGCGATCCGGTCGCGCCCTCGCCCGAGGCCTGCGTCAGGCCAGCCGGCGACAGTCCGGCGAACACCGCGTTGATACCGCCATTGGCGTTGAAGAAGTTCTGCAGCGTGGTGGCGACGTTCTGCTGATTGACGTTCAGCTTCGACTTCGCGCCGTAATCGAGCGTGAAGTTCAGATAGGCGTTGCTCGCATCATAGCCGAGCGTCGCGACGAGGTTTGACGGCAGCCCGGTTGAATCGACGCCGACGAACGTGCCGTTGCGGCCGGCGGCCGCCGACAGGATAGTGTATTGCTTGGCGATCGTACTGCCGGCGGCGACGCTGACGCCGACCGATCCGGCCAGCGTCGCACTGCCGCTCACCTTGGCCAAGGCGGACGCCGTCGAATTGAGCCCGACGAGGTACAGCGCACCGGACTGGAAGGCGAGGTTGCCCGCCACGTTCAGGGATGTGCCTGGTGTCGCGTTGCCGGGCATCAGGATGCCGCCGCTTGCAATCGTCGTGTTGCCGGCGGTGCCGATGCCGGAGAGCGCGCCGCCGGCATTCACCGTGGTGAGGCTCGACGAGGCGATCGAGCCATCGACCTGAAGAATGCCGCCGTTGACCGTCGTGGTGCCGGTATAGCTGTTGACGCCGGACAGCGTCAGCGTGCCGCTGCCGGTCTTCTCGAAATTGGCCGGACCAATGCGGCCGCAACCGCAGGGATCGGAATCCGCGATCACGCCGCTGACGATAGTGGAAAGATTGTTACCTCCGACGACGAGCGTGTTGCCGCCGCCGATATAGTAGGTGCCGGAGCCCGCGATCGAGCCTGCTGTGATGCGGCCGTCGCCGTTCGGCCCAAGGCTGCCACCGAAGTCCACATAGCCAGTGCCTTGGGTGATGAACTGTGCAGCGCTGCCGGTCGAATTGCCGAGGAACATGACGCGAGCCCCACCCTCGGTCGTGACCGTGGCGTTGCCGGCCGTTGCGAAGACGTCGAAGACCAGCGTGCCGCCGAAGCGGTTGGTGATCGTCGCATTGCCCGCGGTCGGCGCCTCCGTCAGGCTGAGACCGGACGTGCCGAAATAGGTCAGGCCGCTGTTGTCGATCGTTGCGTTCGCCGCAGTGCTGTTCTGGTAGAAATTGGTAAAGCCGGTGGCCGTCGTTGTGATCGTCGAGGATGCGGCCGACGAGAACTCGAAGAACAAGGTCCCGCCGCCGTTGTCGCCATTGGTAATCTTGGCCTGACCCGCATTGGTGTACCCCAGGAACACTGTGCCGGCACCATCATGATTGTGGATCATGGCCTTGTCGGCCGTGCTGGCGTCCGAGCCGCCAGGAGGCCCAAGCGCATCGCCAAATACCAAGGTGCCGCCATTGCTATTGTCAAACTTGGCATTGCCGGCAGAACTGGTGTCGCGAAAGATCGTGAGCGCACCATTGGTGTTGCTCACCATGGCATTGCCCGCTGTGCTACTGTCGCGAAACTCCGTGATGCCGAAATTCTGGTTGACGATCGTCGCCGTCGACGCCGTGGTGGAATTATAGAACGTCGTGGTGGCGATCCCGTTGAACCCGTCGTTGACGATCTTGGTGATGCCCGCGGTGTTAGCATTGACGATGTCGAACTTGCCGTCGACCGCGACCTCGCCGACGATCGAGGCGATGTGGCTGGCGTCGCCGAGTTGCAACGTTGCGCAATCGCAGATCGTGGTGCCGCCGGTGTAGGTGTTGGTGCCGAGCAGCACGACGCGGCCGAGGCCGCCCGAATTATCCAGCACCGTCAGCTTGCCGGGGCCGTTGCCGTCGGTGAGATTGGCGTTGATCGTGATGGTCTGGCCGTTGTTGGCCTGGCTGATCAGGCCGCCGGTCGGCCCGGACAGGCTGAAGCCAACCGGGTTGCCATTGATCGTGTAGGACTGCGAATTGGCGGTGAAGGTCCAGGACCCCGGCAGCATCAAGCCAGGCCCGATCGTGACCGTCGCCGATCCCGATGAATCGAAGATGGCTGATTGGTTCGGGAGGATCGGCGGCGCGCCGGCCGACGTGGTCGACCAGTTGGTCGGGAGTTCGTAAACATCGGTGCTCGTCGAGCTGCCCGTGCCGCCCCAGGTGTAACTCTGCGCTCGTGCCGAACCGGTCGGCAACGCGATTGCGCTGGTCAGGGCGCAGAGTGCCAAGGCCATCGCAGCGCGAGACGACCGACCACCTGACAGGAAAAAGAACGAACCAAAATGCACGTACCCGACCCCCAAACGCTCTGCGGCGCTCTTGGGGCTAGGGTTAGCACGCAGCGAACCGTGAGGTTGCCGATCGTTTCCGAAATCCGGTGATTCAGCGACCCGAGATCAAAGATTTCGGCCCGACTGTTGTACCCGCGCAACGCTAGTTGAAGCCGGTTTCGCAACCGACGCACGATTTCGTCCGGACGCTCAGGCGTTCGGCGACGGCTCGCTGGCCACGGTCAGCAGCTGCGACCGTCGGACGCGCTCGCGATGCGCGGTGTAGAGGCCCGAGGCGACGATGAAGCCGGCGCCGAGAATGGTCCAACGGTCGGGCACTTCGCCGAAGATCAGGAAGCCGAGGATGCTGACCCACAGCAGCTGCGTGTAGGAGAACGGTGCCAGCACCGAGGCATCGCCATAGCGGAACGCCAACACCACGATCCACTGTCCGACGGTGGACGCAACGCCGATCAGGATGCCGAACATGATGTCGTGCCAGCTCGGCGTAACCCAGACGAACGGCACCAGCGCGCTGACGATGGCAACGCCGACGATCGACGAGTAGGTCATCACGGTGATCGGGCGCTCGCTGCCGCTCATCATGCGCGTCAGGATCAACGTGGCCGCCCAGGCCAGCGCCGAGACGATCGGGAAGATCGCTGCGGGATGGAAGGCGCTGGTGCCCGGGCGCAGGATGATGAACACGCCGGCAAGGCCGACCGCAGTCGCGATCCAGCGTCGCATGCCGACCCTCTCACCGAGGAAAGCGATCGACAGCGCAGTAACGAACAGCGGCGAGACGAAGCTGGTGGCGGAGGCTTCGGCGATCGGCAGGAAGCCGAGCCCAGTGATGAAGATCAGCGAGGAACCGAGCAGCGCGGCGCCGCGCAGCACGTGCAGGCCGGGACGGCTGCTGCGCAGCGCGAACAGCGGCGAGCCCGGCAGCATCGCCGGCGTCATGATCATCGCGAACACCAGGAAGCGGATCCAGGCGATCTCGATCGAGGGCAGCGTGGAGGAGAGATATTTTGCCGTGACGTCGGAGGTGCCCAGGAACACCGTCGACAGCAGGATCAGCGCGATGCCCTTGAACGGCCGGTCGGTACGGGCGGGCGCCTTGCTTGTCGCTGCGGGCGCGGTCTTTGCGGGCAATGAAAGGGGAACGCTGTCCAGCCTGGCGGCCACGGCTGCGGGGGGCGGTGTCACGGCAATCTCGAAGGCAAAATAAAGGGAATCTGCTGCTCGTACACAACGCCAATTCCGCTGCGAGAACAATGCCCGAAAACGGGACTCCGATATGCGCCAGCGCGCGCGACCGCCCGCCGCAGGTCGCATGCCGCCGCAACTGCAACAGTTTGTTAAGAACTGTGTGGAGCGGAACGCCCTCAGAGCATCGGCAGCGAGCGTGGCTTCGGCCCGCGCGGGAACGCGGCATCGAGCGCAGCGAGTTCATCGCCGCTGAGCTTCAGAGTTCCCGCCGCCGCATTCTCCGACGCGTGTTCCGCGTTCGACGCCTTCGGAATCGCGAGCACCGACGGTAGCCGCGTCAGGAAGCTCAGCGCCACCTGGCGCGGCGTTGCCTTGTGCGCCTGCGCGATCGATTGCAGCACCGCGCCGGCCCTGCTCGACGACGAGGGAAAATCATTGTGACCGAACGGCGAGTAGGCGACGACGGCGACGCCGTGCCGCTCGCACCAGGGAATCACGGCGTGCTCGATGGCGCGCTCCTGCAGATGGTAGAGCACCTGGTTGCAGGCGATCTTGCCTTCACCCGCGACATCGAGCAGTTCGTCGAGATCCTCGGTATCGAAATTACTTACGCCCCAGGACCGGATCTTGCCCGCGGCGATCAATTCGTCGAACGCCGCGACCGTTTCGGCGAGCGGAGTGGTTCCGCGCCAGTGCAGCAGATAGCAATCGAGGCGATCGGTCTTCAGCCGCTTCAGCGAGCGCTCGCAGGCGGTGATGGTGCCGCGCCGCGAGGCGTTGCTCGGCAGGACCTTCGAGACCAGGAACACCTCGTCGCGCCGGCCTGACATCGCATCCGCGATCACAAGCTCGGCGTCGCCATACATCTCGGCGGTGTCGATATGCGTCATGCCGGCCTCGATGCCGCGCTTCAGCGCAGCGACGGCCGCCTTGCGGTCACCGCGATCGAGATACCAGGTGCCCTGCCCGATCACCGAGACCTGCGGGCCGCTGTCGCCGAATTTTTTCGTCTGCACGATCGCCTCGTTCCGCGTGTTCCCTTGTGGCTCCGCGCAAAGATAGAGGAAAGAGACGATCGTGTCTCCACGGTGTCGTCCCTGCGAACGCAGGGACCCATAA
>NZ_LFIQ01000083.1:19608-38791 GCF_001189245.1 Bradyrhizobium pachyrhizi
AAAAGTCAATTGTAGAGGCCGCTGCGGCCCCAGCGTGGTCCAACAACGCGGATTTGGGGTTATGGGTCCCGACCTTCGCCGGGACGACAGCTGTATTGTGACGCGCGCTCACGCGTCTCTCGACGCGCATCAAACGTTGAGATTCATCCACACCGCCTTCGGCTCGGTAAAGTTGTCGAGCGCGGCGGTGCCGTGCTCGCGGCCGAGGCCGGAATCGCGCTCGCCGCCCCACGGCAATCGCACGTCGGTGTAGCCATAGGTGTTGATCCACACCGTGCCGGCGCGGGCCTTCTTGGCGAAGCGCTGCACGCGGCCCATATCCGCGCTCCAGACGCCGGCGGCGAGGCTGTAGGCGGTGCCGTTGGCGATGCGCAGCGCATCGGCCTCGTCCTTGAACTTGATCACGCTGACGACGGGGCCAAAGATCTCCTCCTGCGAGATGCGCATCTCGTGCGCGACATTGGCGAACACAGCGGGGCTGATGAAATAGCCCCGGTCACCGACCCGCGCACCGCCGGTGGCCAGCAGCGCGCCCTCATGCTTGCCGATTTCGACATAATCGAGGATCGAGCGCATCTGCTTCTCGGAGATGACAGGACCGAGCGCGGTGGCGCGATCTGCGGGATCGCCGATCCGCAGGCTTTCTGCGCGGGCGACCAGACGCTCGACCACCTCGTCATAGGCGTTCTCCTGCACCAGCACGCGCGAACCGGCCGAGCAGACCTGCCCGGCGTTGAAGAAGATGCCGGCAGCCGCGGCCTTGGCGGCGGCTTCGAGATTGGCATCGTCGAAGATCACATTGGCGGACTTGCCGCCGAGCTCGAGCGAGACGCGTTTGAAGTTGCCGGCGGCGCCCTTCATGATGCCGCGGCCGACACCGGGCGAGCCGGTGAAGGTCACCTTGTCGACATCGGGATGATTGACCAGCGCGTCGCCGACGACGCGGCCGGGCCCGGTCACGATGTTGAGCACACCCTTCGGCAAACCGGCCTCGAGCGCAAGCTCGCCGATCCTGAGCGCCGACAGCGAGGTCAGCTCGGCCGGCTTCATCACCATCGTGCAGCCGCAGGCGAGAGCCGGCGCGAGCTTCCACATGCCGATCATCAGCGGGAAATTCCACGGCACGATCGCGGCGACCACGCCGACCGGCTCGCGCATCGTATAGGTCAGCGCGTCGTCGCGCGCCGAGACCACATCGCCGCTGATCTTGTCGGCCCAGCCGGCGTAATAGGTCAGCGTGTCGATGGCGGCGGGAAAATCCTGGCGCAGCACACCCGCAATCGGCTTGCCGGCATCGAGGCTTTCGAGCGCGACAATCTCGTCGGCATGCTGCTTCAGCAGCTCGGCCCATCGGAGCAGGATGTGTCCGCGCTCGGCCGCGCGCATGGTGCGCCACGGCCCCTCGAAGGCGCGGCGGGCGGCCGCCACGGCACGGTCGACATCCGCCTCATTGCCTTCGGCGACGGCAGCGATCACCTGCTCGGTGGCGGGATTGAGCGACTTGAAGGTGTTTCCGGACAACGAACGGACGCGGGCGCCGTCGATCAGCAGCAATTCGTCCCTGATGGTCGGGGCGCGGCGGTCACGCTCGTAGTCATATGCAACTGACATCATATTTCCTCCTGGTGTTGTCACTCAAACTAGGAGGCTTTGACCCGCAGTAAATATGATATCTTGTGCCTATTGGCACGCCAGTATATGAAGTCACCTTCATAAGTGGTGACCACGATGCTGCAGATCGAGATCGAGACCGTCTGGCGCTTTCGCAAAGAAAACAGCCCGCAGACCGCGGTCGTGATGCTCGGCATCCTCAACGAGATCAGGAAGACCGGAAAGATCACCAGTGCCGCCAACGACGCGCAGCTGTCGTATCGTCATGTCTGGAACCTGATCGAGCAATGGACCGGGTTCTTCGGCGTTCCGCTGGTTGAAACCCACCGCGGCAAGGGCTCAAAGCTGACGCCATTCGGCGAGAAGCTGGTGTGGGCCGGCGAGCGGATGCAGGCGCGGCTCGGGCTGCAGCTCGAAAACCTCGCGCAGGAGCTGGTCACCGAGATCAAGCCGTTTCTCGAGCAGCGACCGTCGGTGATCCGGGTCCATGCCAGCCATGGCTTTGCGGTGTCCAAGCTGCGCGAGTTCCTTGACCGCGCGGGCGGCGTCGGCGTCGATCTGCGCTATGTCAGCAACCAGAACTCGCTGGTCTCGCTGGCGCAGGGCGCCTGCGATCTCTCCGGCGTGCACCTGCCGCGCGGCGAATTGCGCGCGCAGGGCATCAAGGCCTGCCGCGAATGGCTCGATCCGCGCGAGGACCGCGTCATCAATTTCGTGACGCGCGAGATGGGCCTGATGGTCAAGCGCGGCAACCCGCTGAAGATCACAACGCTGAAGGACCTGGTCGAGCGCAAGGCCCGCTTCGTCAACCGCGACCACGATTCCGGCACGCGGCTGCTGTTCGATCAATTGCTGGCGCTGCACAAGATCCCGGAAGGGCGGATCAACGGCGCCCAGCACATGGAATTCACCCATGCGGCGGTCGCCGCCTATGTCGCGAGCGGCATGGCGGATGCAAGCTTTGGCGTCGAGGCCGCGGCGCGGCAGTTCGGGCTCGATTTCATCCGCCTGCTCACGGAAGATTATTTCTTCGTCTGCAAGCCCGCCTTCCTCGAGACCGAGCCGATGCAGCGCGTGCTCGACATCATGAAGAGCAGCGAGTTTCACAAGGCGGTGGGCGCCCTTCCCGGCTATGTCGCCTCACATACCGGCGCCGTCAGCGGCGTGAAGGAGTTTCTCGAGAAGCTGCATTCGGACCGCTGATCAGCCAGACCCGGTGAGCAGCCGACCTAATGGCGGGACGCGCGCCAGGCGCGACGACGAGGATCGACAGCCAGGGAAAACATCTAGCCGAGCCCACCGATGTCGGCGACCAGCACCGAGCCAGTCACCGACTCCGTAATGTAGAGCCGGTCGCGGTTGGCGCCGCCGATGGCGACATTGGTGCAGCTCGACCCGGCGCAGGACTTGATCCGCGCGATGCACTCGCCGTTCGGCGCAAACACGAAGACATGGCCGAGCGAGGCATGCGCGACGAACAGCCGACCGGCGGCGTCCATCGTCATGCCATCGGGTCCGCTCGGGCCGAACAGCGAGCAGAAGCGGCCGACCTTGGAGACGCTGCCGTCCTTCATGAACGGTGCGCGCCAGACCGCATTGTCGCGCGTCATGGCGACGAACAGCACCGCCTCGTGCGGATCGAGCACCAGGCCGTTCGGGCTGATGCCGGTGTCGATCAGGCAGTCGAGCGCTCCGTCCACCCGCAGTCGATAGACGCGGCCGGTCGGATCGTGCAGCCCGGTCTGGCCCTGATCGGTGAAATAGATGTCGCCGTTCGAGGCGATGTGCAGGTCGTTGCAGCCGCGGAACGATTCCGAATTGCGCGAGCGCAGCAGGGGCGTGACCTCGCCCGACCTGGCATCGAGTTCCATCAGCCCGTGCCGATAGTCGGCGATCAGGATGCGGCCCATCGCATCGATCTTCAGCCCGTTCGGCCAGCCGTCATACTCGGCAACCTGCGACCATGACTTGTCAGGCGCGATCCTGAAGATGCGGCCGAACGGGATGTCGACGATGTAGAGATTGCCTTCGGCATCGAACGACGGTCCCTCGATGAAGCAGTCGGTCACCGCGCCCGGGCGGTTGGCGTCGGCCCATTCGCTCGCCACCCTGCGGCGGAATTCGGCCGGCACGGCGGAGAAGATTTCAGTCGCGATCAGTTTCGGCGGCGTTTCCAGAAACATCATTGTTGGCTCACCCGTTGGCGGAACGGGGCGGACCATAGATGCTTGCGCACGTCATTGCGAGCGCAGCGAAGCAATCCACCTATCCGCCTGAGCGATGGCCGGATGGAAGGGCTCTTGCAGCGACGTGGAAGGCTTCTGTCACCGCCTGCTATTCGACCGGCTGCACCGGGCCATAGGCTTCCGAGATCATGTAGCCGGACAGCGTGCCGTAGGCCGCGGTCCATGCGGCGGCCACGTCAGGCGTCCAGGCTTCGCCGAGCCCCTTCTCCAGCGTCCACAACAACGCGCCGCCGACCACCGGATAATGCTCGGGCTTGGCGCCGTAGCCGACATGCCGCTTGGCCAGCGCACTCGCGGCCGGCAGGATCGTGTCGAGATTGCTCAGCCCATTCACGACGACGGCAAGCGTCGTCATCAATTTCTTGCGCTGCTCCTTCATGTCGACCGGAAACATCGCCTTCACGGCGGGCGCGACTTCGAACAAGCGGTCGTAGAAAATGACCGCGGCCTGCTCCGAGATCGGCGCGACCTTACCAAAGCTGTCCTGAACCAGCTTGATTTGGGCCGGATTCATTTCAATTCTCCTCGGTCATGAAATGAGTTCTGAAACGATTTTTCAAAACGCGAGCATTGGTAACCGAAGCCGGCGCTTCGGTTCAAAGCGGAAGCGCTTGCCGTTGACGTGATCATCACGCCGCCTCGACGAAGCTGTGGCGCTCATAGAGGAATTCGAGCACGCGCTGCCGGCACTTCAGGTAGCCCTGGTTGGTCGCGAGCTCGAGCCGCTTGCGCGGCCGCGCCAACGGCACCTCGAGCACCTCGCCGATCCGCGCGCTCGGGCCGTTGGTCATCATCACGATGCGGTCGGACAGCAGAACCGCCTCGTCGACGTCGTGGGTGATCATCAGGATGGTGTTGCCGAGCTTCTGATGCAGCGCCATCACCGAATCCTGCAGGTGCGCCCGGGTCAGCGCGTCAAGCGCGCCGAACGGCTCGTCCAGCAGCAGCACCTTCGGCTCCATCGCGAGCGCACGCGCGATGCCGACGCGCTGCTTCATACCGCCCGAGATCTCGCTCGGCCGCTTGTCCTTGGCATGCGCCATTTGCACGAGGCTGAGATTGTGCATCACCCAGGCGTCGCGCTCGGCCTTGCTCTTGGTCCTTGCAAACACCTTGTCGACGCCGAGCTTGACGTTCTCGTAGACGGTCAGCCACGGCAGCAGGCTGTGGTTCTGGAACACCACGGCCCGATCCGGTCCCGGCGAATTGACCTCGCGGTTCTCCAGCAGCACGCCGCCATTGGTGGCGCCGGTGAGGCCGGCGACGATGTTGAGCAGGGTCGACTTGCCGCAACCGGAGTGACCAATGATCGAGACGTATTCGCCCTTCTCGATGGTCAGATTGATGTCCTTCAGCACCTCCGTGGTGGCGCTGCCGCGGGTGAAGGTCTTGTCGATGTGATCGAGCTTCAGATAGGCCTGCATGACGTCCTCCTCAGTTCGCCGCCGTGCCGCGGGTCACGATCTTGCCCAGCCCCGCGATCAGGCGGTCGAGCACGAAGCCGATGATGCCGACATAGGACAGCGCCAGGATGATTTCGCTGATGTGCGAGGAATTCCACGCATCCCAGATGAAGAAGCCGATGCCGACGCCGCCGATCAGCATTTCCGCGGCGACGATCGCGAGCCAGGATAGACCGATGCCGATGCGCAGGCCGGTGAACATGTAGGGCGCGGCCGCCGGGATCATGATCTTGGTGAAGAACTCCAGCGGATTGAGCTGCACGACGGCCGCGACGTTGCGGTAGTCCTGCGGGATGTTGCGGATGCCGACCGCGGTATTGATGATGATCGGCCACACCGAGGTGATGAAGATCACGAAGATCGCCGAGGGCTGGCCGTCGCGGAATGCGGCCAGCGACAGCGGCAGCCAGGCGAGCGGCGGGATGGTACGCAGCACCTGGAACAGCGGATCGAGCCCGCGCATCGCCCAGACCGATTGTCCGACCAGCGTGCCGAGCGCGATGCCCGCGATCGCCGCGAGCGAATAGCCGTAGGCGACGCGCTGCAGGCTGGCCGAGAGATGCCAGAACAGGCCCTTGTCGATGCCGCCATGATCGAAGAACGGATCAAAGATCAGCTCTTTGGTGTCCTTGAACACTTTTGACGGCGGCGGCAGGCTGGAGCCGGCGCGCCGGCAGATCAGCTCCCACACCACCAGCAGCAGCGCGACCACGATCAGCGGCGGCACCACGCGCGCCGCGGTCTCCTTCGCCATCCTGGCGTAGGCCTCGGCGCGCGGCGCGCGCTTCAGCGTCATGGTCACGACCGGCGCCGCGACAGTGGCCGGCGGGATCGCCACCGCCGACACTTCGGTCTTCATGGCAGGCATCGACATTGAACGAAAATCTCCGTGGTCAAAAAAGGAGAGCCGCGCTGCTCGCGCGGCTCGCTCAAATCAGACGTCAACACGCTTGATGGACAACGACTTCAGGTAGGCGGCGGGATCGGCGGGGTCGAACACCTTGCCGTCGAAGAAGGTCTCCTTGCCGCGCGAGGTCGAGGCCGGAATGTCCGACACGCCAAGTTCCTTGGCAGCCTCCTTCCAGAGATCCTCGCGGTTGACCTTGGCGATCAGCGCCTTGGTGTCGAAACCCGCCTCGTACTTGCCCCAGCGGATGTCTTCCGTGAGGAACCAGAGGTCGTGGCTCTGATAGGGATAGGAGGCGTTGTCGCTCCAGAACCGCATCTGCTGCGGCGAATTCTCGACCACGCGGCCGGTGCCGTAGTCGAACTTGCCCTTCATGCGGTCGGTGATGTCCTCGACCGGGCAGTTGATCCACTGCCGCTTGGCGCAGATCGCCGCGGTCTCCTCGCGGTTCTCCGCCTTCTCGCACCACTGCTGGGCTTCCATGACAGCCATCAGCAGCGCCTTCGCGGCCTTCGGATTCTTGTCGACCCAGGCGGCGCGCAGGCCGAACGATTTCTCCGGATGCTTGTCCCAGAGCTCGCCGGTCGTGATCGCGGTATAGCCGATGTCCTGATGGATCAGCTGCAGATTCCACGGCTCGCACACGCAGAAGCAGTCCATCGTGCCGACCTTCATGTTGGCCACCATCTGCGGCGGCGGCACCACGATGGTCTCGATGTCCTTGTCGGGATCGATGCCGCCGGCGGCGAGCCAGTAGCGGATCCACAGATCATGCGTGCCGCCGGGAAAGGTCATCGCGGCCTTCACCGCCTTGCCGGAAGCCTTCTTCTTCTCCAGCGCCGCCTTGAACGGCGCGGTGTCGATGCCGATCTTGAGATCGGCATATTCCTTGGCGACCGAGATGCACTGACCGTTCAAATTGAGCCGCGCCATGATGTACATCGGCGTCGGCTGATTGTTCTGCGTCACCTTGCCGGCCGAAATCAGATACGGCATCGGGGTCAGGATATGCGCGCCGTCGATGCCGTTGCCCTCGGAGCCGAGCACGAGATTGTCGCGCGTGGTGCCCCACGAGGCCTGCTTCTGCACCTCGACATCGGGCATGCCGTATTTGGCGAAGATGCCCTTCTCCTTGGCGACGAACAGCGGCGAGGCATCGGTTAGCGCAATGAAGCCGAGCTTGGCGCCCTTCACCTCGGGACCGGCGCCCTGCGCGAACGCGCCTGCGGGAAAGTTGAGCTTGGCCGCGGCGAGCAGCGCGGCGGCGCCGCTGGTTGCCTTCAGAAGCTGACGGCGGCTGAGGCCGCGGCTTGGCGGCTTGGCGGTGGGCTTGGTCATCGGTCGTCCTTTGCGTCGTTGCGTTGCGGTGTTGCGTCAGTGCGTCGAGCGCCGTCCTCCGGATGGCGACGCGCGCAGGGCGCAAAAAGGCGTGCACCGGGAAGGCCCCGGTCTGGCGGCGTCAGAAATCCGATGGGGTAGCCTCGAGGGACGGCTTCAATGGCGTCGGCTAATGACTATTCAAGCCTTGTGCCAATCTACCGCAGTGCAAAAATCGATTTCGCTGCAAAGCCTTGCGTAACATGTCGCAGCACGCGCGAGTTTTCCACGCGCTGCCAAAATTTGCGATTCGCCCAATCCTTGTGCGGCGCACAAGGATTGGGCAGAAGCGTTCAGAAACCGATCAGGCGTCTTCGGTGACCTTGGTGCCGAGCGGCGCGGGCGCCATTCCGCCGCCGGGCTTCACGTGGAATTCGTAGGTCATCAGGCTCCACGGCCCATCCGATCGCTGGCCATCGGGCATGACAGGATCGGTGCGGCGCTCGACCTTGGCGATCAATTCATCCTTCACGCCGAACACGACGTCGGAATCGATGTACTTGTCGCCTTCGACGAAGACATGCGTGATCAGCGGCTCGTAGCCCTTGGCGTTGACCAGGAAGTGCACATGCGCCGGCCGCATCGGGTGACGGTTGGTCTGCGTGATCATCTGCCCGACCGGGCCGTCGGTCGGGATCGGATAGCTGCACGGCACGATGGTGCGGAAGAAGAAGCGGCCGTCGGCATCGGTGATGAAGCGCGCCCGCGACGACGGACCTTCGGTGGCATAGCTCGGCTTCTGCGAGTCGTAGAATCCGTCATCGTCCGCGTGCCAGATATCGACCGGCACATTGGCCAGCGGCTTGCCGTCGAGGTCGGTGACGCGGCTCTGCACGAACATGCGCTCGCCGGGCAGGTTTGCCGAGATGTCGGTGCCGTGGGGCGTCACCTTGTGCTCGCCGACATAGAATGGGCCGAGCACGGTGGTCTCGGTCGCGCCGTCGCGATCGCGATGGTTGACCGCATCGACCAGCATCGACACGCCGAGCACGTCGGACAGCAGGATGAACTCCTGGCGGATGTCGGTACACTTCTGCCCGGTGCGAGTCAGGAAGCCGATCGCCTGGTCCCATTCCTCAAAGGTGAGATCGGTCCTGCGCACATAATCGTGCAGCGACTTCACCAATTCCTGCAGCAGGAACTTGGCCCGCGGATCGGGTGTCTGGTCGAAGCTGCGGATGACGGCGGCGGTGAGCTCGGTTTCGTTGAACTGGGTCATCTCGGCGTTTCCCTTGACGGATACCTTGGCAGATACCTTGGGCCCCTTCGGGGGCGCGATTGCAGAGGTGACGGTACACCACCAGCCCAAGGCCGGTAAGCGGCAGCGGATTGGTGCAGCAGACACTTTTCGGCTATCAAGGCTGCCTTGCAAGCCGGAGAAACCCCTGATGCTAGCCCCCACGCCTGCCTCGCCCGAATCCGCGGGAATGTCGACCACTGCCCTCAACCGCCTCGAAGCGCATCTGAAGAGCCGCTACATCGATGCCGGCCGTTTTCCCGGCACGCAGGTCCTGATCTATCGCCGCGGCAAGATCGTGCATTCCACGGTCCAGGGCTTTGCCGATCTCGAGCGCAAGGTGCCGGTCAAGGACGACACCATTTTCCGCATCTATTCGATGACCAAGCCGATCACGTCGGTCGCCTTCATGATGCTGGTCGAGGAAGGCAAGGTCGCGCTCGACGAGCCGGTCGCGAAATATATTCCGGAATGGAAGAACCTCGGCGTGTTCGTCGTCGGCACCGCGCCCGCCTTCCTGACCCGCCCACCGACGCGGCCGATGCAGATCGTCGACCTCTTGCGCCACACCTCGGGCCTCACTTACGGCTTCCAGCAGCGCTCCAATGTCGACGCGGCCTATCGCGAGAAGAAGATCGGCGAGGTCATCAAGGCCGGCACGCTCGACGGCATGATCGAGGATCTGGCGAAGATCCCGCTGGAATTTTCGCCGGGCGAAGCCTGGAACTACTCGGTCTCGACCGACGTGCTCGGCTATCTCGTCGGCAAGATCTCCGGCCAGCCGTTCGAGCAATTCCTGAAGGAGCGCATCTTCAAGCCGCTCGGCATGACCGACACGGATTTCTTCGTACCGGCCGACAAGGCGCATCGGTTTGCCGCCTGCTATTCCGCCGATCCGCAGGGCGGATTCAACCCGCTCGCCGCCGAGCGCAAGGGCACGCTGACGCTGCAGGACGATCCGACCACCAGCTCGTTCCTGGCGCCGCCTTCGCTGATCTCGGGCGGCGGCGGACTTTGCTCGACCGCGGCCGACTACCTGACCTTCTGCCGGGCGTTGCTCAATGGCGGCGAGCTCGGCGGCGTCAGGCTGCTCGGCCCGAAGACGCTGAAGCTGATGACCTCGAACCATCTACCCGGCGGCGTCGACCTGCCGGCGATGTCGCGCTCGATGTTCGCCGAAGCCGCCTATAACGGCATCGGCTTCGGCCTCGGCTTCGCCGTCACCATGCACCCGTCGCAGACGCTGATCGCCGGTAGCCCGGGCGAATTCAACTGGGGCGGCGCCGCGACGACGTCGTTCTTCATCGACCCGGCCGAGGAGCTGATCACGATCTTCATGACCCAGGTGCTGCCGTCGAGCGCCTATCCGCTGCGGCGCGAGCTGCGCACCATGGTCTACGCCGCGATCACCGAGAGCAATCTCTGACACGACGTCATTCCGCGGCGCACACCTCGTTTGAGCATGATCTCCGCGCGAACGCGTTCCGCGTTTGTCGCGAGGGATCATGCTCAAAGCGCCGCGGAACCTCTCTGATATAAAACTATTTCCTTTGGCGAATTTTGCTCGCCTCCCCTAAGCTCGCAGCGAATGGGCACCGACCCGGGGACTTCGTGCCGAAACTGACATTGCCAGTCCGTCTCGCGCTTCTGGTCGCGGGAACGATGTTGCCGCTGATCATTTTCGCGGTCGGGATCGTCTTCCACAATTATCAGCGGGATCGCCAGGCGGCCACGCAGCGCGTGCTGGAGACGGCGCGCAGCATCCGCTTGCTGCTCGATGCGGAAATGCAGCGCATGACCGGCGGGCTGCAGGTGCTGGCCCTGACCAACTCGCTGCGCAACAGCGACTTCGACAACTTCCGCCGCGTCGCGGTCGGCTTCATCGACCAGTACGGCAAGGATGGCGTGGTACTGGTGGCGGACCGCGCCGGACGCCAGGTGTTCTCCTCGCTGACGCCGGACACCGCGAGCCTGCCGCCGCGCAACAATCTCGAGATCCTCGAGAAGGTGTTCGCGACGCGGCAGCCGCAATACTCCAACCTGTTCTTCGGCGCGGTGAAGCAGCGGCTGATCATCACCGTCGAGGTGCCGGTGATGCGCGACGGCGAGGTGCTTTACGATATCTCCTTCAGCCCGCCGATCGAGGTGTTCCAGGCCATCATCGAGAAGCAGCGCCTTAACCAGGACTGGACCATCTCGATCTTCGACAGCGACGGCGTCAACCTCGCGCGGGTGCCAAATCCGCAGGCGACCATCGGGCAGCGCGCCTCGCCATCGCTGTTTGCCGAGATGTTCCGCCGCGGCGAGGCGACGCTGCCGACCGTCTCGCTGGAGGGCGTGGCGCTGATCACCGGTTTCACCCGGTCGCGGGTCACCGGCTGGACCGTCGCCGCGGGGATCGCGGAGAACTCGCTGGTGGCGCCGCTGTGGCGCTCGCTGGCGATCACCAGCGTGATCGGCGGCGTCCTGCTGCTGGTCGGGCTCGGCTTTGCGGTGCGGATGGCAACCACGATCGCGCGCGGCGAGATGCTGCACGACCTGCTGATCGAAGAGCTCAACCACCGCGTCAAGAACACACTGGCGATCCTGCAATCGATCGCCACGCAGACCTTCCGCAGTGCAAGCCGCACCGAGCGCGACAAGTTCGAGGGGCGGCTCGGCGCGCTGGCCGAGGCGCACAATCTGCTCTCCACCGACAAATGGCAGGGCTCCGACTTCCAGGACGTCGTCAGCCGCGTGCTGCGGCCCTACCTCTTGAACACGTCCGCGCGGGTCAGGATGTTCGGCCCCCGCGTGCCGCTGTCGCCCCGGCTTGCCTTGGTGTTGTCGATGATCCTGCATGAGATGGCGACCAACGCCGCCAAATATGGCGCGTTGTCCAACGACACCGGCACGGTGACGCTGGACTGGGAAATCCTCAACGAGGGCCCCGGATCGAAGCTGCGGATGATCTGGACCGAAACCGGCGGCCCACAGGTCACCGCGCCGGTCCAGCGTGGCTTCGGCTCACGGCTGATCGAGCGTAGTGCCCGCGACCAGCTCGGCGGCGAGGCCACCGTGGATTTCCTGCCCCACGGCGTCGTCTACACCGTGACCAGCACCCTCGAAATCGACGGCTGACCGGCTAGGCGCGGCCGATCCTGCGACATCTTGGCACGCAAGTTGCTATGATGGGCGGGTTCGGCCGGCCAGAAACAGGGGGAAGTCATGTCGACCATCGCAGCGGAAGCGACAGTGGCGCGCAAGCCGCTTTACACATCACTGTTCGTGCAGGTGCTTGTCGCGCTGCTGTTCGGCATCGTCATCGGCATGGCCGCGCCCGATTTCGCGATCGGGTTGAAGATATTCAGCGATGCCTTCCTGAAGCTGATCTCGATGATCGTGGCGCCGATCGTGTTCTGCGTCGTCGTGCACGGCATTGCGGGTGCCGGCGACCTCAAGAAGGTCGGCCGGGTCGGCGTCAAGGCGCTGGTCTATTTCGAGGCGATGACGACGGTTGCGCTCGTGGTCGGCCTGCTGCTCGCCTATCTGTTCGGCCCCGGCCACGGCATGAACATCGACACCTCGACGCTGGATGCCAAGGCGCTCGGCAACTATGCCAGCAACGCGCAGAAGCTGAAGGGCGAAGGCATCGGCAGCTTCCTGCTCAACATCATCCCGACCACCTCGTTCGACGCGCTGTCGCGCAACGACGTGCTGCAGGTCTTGTTCTTCGCCATCATCTTCGGCGTCAGCCTGGCACTGGTCGGCGGCGAGAAGGGCGAGAAGATCTCCTCCTTCATCGACGCTGTCTCGACCGTGCTGTTCCGCGCGATGGGCCTCATCGTGCGCTTCGCGCCGATCGGCGTGCTCGGCGCCGTCGCCTATACGGTCGGCAAATACGGCGTCGGTTCGCTGAAGCAGCTGCTGTCGCTGGTCGCGCTGTTCTACGTGTCGGTCGCGATCTTCGTGCTCGGCGTGCTCGGCGCCGTGATGGCGCTCGCCGGCATCAACATACTCAAATTCCTCGGCTACCTGCGCGAGGAGCTGATGATCGTGGTCGCCACTGCATCGTCCGACGCGGTGCTGCCGCAGGTGATGCGCAAGTTGGAGCGTTTCGGCGTCAAGGATTCGGTGGTCGGCCTCGTGATCCCGACCGGCTATTCCTTCAATCTCGACGCCTTCTCGATCTACCTGACGCTCGCGGTCGTGTTCATCGCGCAGGCGACCAACACGCCGCTGTCGTTCGGCGACCTGATGCTGGTGCTCGGCGTGTCGCTGATCACCTCGAAAGGTGCGCATGGCGTACCCGGCTCGGCGATCGTCATCCTGGCGGCGACGCTCAACGCCGTGCCGAGCATCCCGGCGATTGGCCTCGTGCTGGTGCTCTCCGTCGACTGGTTCATCGGCATGGCGCGCGCAGTCGGCAATTTGATCGGCAACTGCGTCGCCACCGTCGTGGTCGCGGCATGGGAAGGTGACCTCGACCGCGACAAGGCCCGTCGCGTGCTCGAAGGCGCCGAGGCGGTTGACGTGACTGCGGGCTGAGCCGTACGTCCCAAGCCGAGCAGCGTCCCGCGCGGGCGCTGGCTTACTTGATCAGCCTCAAATACGGCGGCAGTTGCCGGGCCGTCGTTTGTTCCAGCACGGGCTCATCCGAAGCGATCATGTCACAGAGGGCCTTCAGCTCGGAATCCGTTACCTTGTGGAGCTCCATCCGAAGCTCGAGGATGGCAAGGGACAACAGCCGCGCCGTCTCCGTGTTCGCCCGGTCGGTCAGGAACGCCTGACATTCCTCCAGCGTTGCGAGCAGCGCCAGCAACCGTTCTTCCGTGTTTGCGACCGGCATATCTTCAACTCCCGAAGCCGCGAGGTAGAGTCGAGGCGTTCCCCTCTTTCGCTTCATTGGCCCCTCCCGCCAGAGTTCGCCGGCTTGTCGTAGGCACACATTTGTTCCAGATGATTGAGAACTTTTGGGCAATTGTCCAGCAACATTCCGAAAGCCCGACTTGGACTTACGTCAAACTCTTGCAAATCGGATGATTCAGTCAAGCACCTGCCGGCCACTTCTCGACCTCAGGCTGCACTAGCTGGGGTTGCATCCGTGCAACGACGCCCGTACAATATAGTGGCCCGTAGAACTACGGGCGCTGTGCATTGACGCCTATTATGCATGTGCGCAAAATCTGTGTCGATCAAACTCGCGCTAGTTGTGGTTTGGTCAATATTTTGCCAAATGTAGAGGGCGGGGTGTCGACAGACACCTTGGCGCGGTCGACTTCAGGTAGTCGACCGAGTCGGTACTAGGGTGTTTCCTTGCGCTTTTGCGTTTGGATACCATCCCGCGATCTTCCTGGATTTCGTAGTTCAGACGAACTGGCGATCCACTCGAGCTTAACGCGGTACATCATGAACGTGTCCCTGACCCAACCGGGCCAGGGATTCTCGATTTGAAGGACGGGTCACAAGAATGAACAGATCAGCAGCAAAGAAGATGAAGCAGCGCAGTGCCGGCAAGCCGGACATTGAGTTGGGCAAGCGGATTCGCCTGCGCCGTGTCGAGCAAAAGATCTCGCAGGCCGAACTCGGCGACAAGCTTGGCGTCAGCTTCCAGCAGGTTCAAAAGTACGAGAAGGGCGTCAACCGTGTCGGCGCTGCCCGCCTTCAACAGATCGCGACCGCGCTGGATGTGCCGGTCACCTTCTTCTACGACGGCGACAACAAGGCTCGCGAAGTCGAGAGCCTGCTGTTCCTCGACAGCGCGTTCAGCCTCCGGTTGCTGCGCGCCTACAGCAAGATCAAGGATCAGACGGTGCAGCGTCAGCTGGTGTCGCTGATGGAATCGATCGCCGCCAACGAAGACTGAGCGCGGATCGGGTCGCGGCGCCGCGAACGCGATCCCACCACACCGCAACGGCCGGTCGCCGGCCGCTGCGGCCGCACACGCCGGTCGGGCCAGGAGGATGTAAAAGCGCTGCCATCGCCGATGGCGGCGCTTTTTCTTGAGGCGCGGCTGTCTTTCAAGATTTTGTGATCCAGGCGGATAGCTTCAGTCCTGGCCGGATGCGCGGTCATGAAGCGGCGACGAGCATCGCGTCATGATCTCATCGCTCCACCTGAGCATGATCTTCGCGCGCGTCGCCGCGCATGCGCGCCGCGCTTTTCCAGCTCGCGCTTCGACTGCCCATCTCGCGCAGCGCATGCGCGCGCAATGCGTCGCCATTCTGTCGCGCGGCCAATTGTCGCCCGCGCATCAGGCGACCTCAGAACTCCCGCATTTCCTCAGTTGAACCGGCGCCGCCAGAACCAGGTGCACGAGCCTGTCTTTTTTGCCGCAGCAACGAAGTGGCCCGCACGAACGTTTTCAGGCTTCAACCAAGGAGATCTCGATGAATATCAAGCTTGCCGTTATTGGACTCGCCGCGCTTGGAAGCGCAGCGTTGATGTCCGGCGCGGCATCCGCGATGCCCAACGGGCTTCCGCAAGCCGGTCACATCGCGGGCGAAACGTCCAATGTCGACAAGGTGCGCCAGGTCTGCGATCGCTGGGGCCGCTGCTATTGGCGACCGGGCGCATACGGCTACTACGGACCGCGCCATCACGGATGGCATCATCGTCCGCAATTCCACCATCGCCCGCATCATTACGGGCACCGCCCTCATCACGGCGGACATCATGGTGGCCATCACGGCGGCGGACATCACGGCGGACACCATCGCTAATCATCAGCGAGGGGGCTTCGGCCCCCTCACCCTTCCGCGGCTAAAGCATGATCCGGAAAAGTGCGAAGCGGTTTTCCAAAAAGATCATGCTCAAACAAAGAGCTAAGGCGCGATGACGATTCAACCTAATCTCATCGCGCTTTAGAGCGCTGCCAGCACCGCCTTCGCGACATCGGTCGTGCCGTTGCTGCCGCCGAACTCAAACGGCTTGATGCCGTCGGCGTAGACCTTGTCGACCGCGCGCTCGATCCGCTCGCCGGCTTCGGCGGCGCTTTCGAGTCCATGCTTGTCGGCGAGCCAGTCCAGCATCATCGCGGCCGACAGGATCATCGCGGTCGGATTGGCCTTGCCCTGCCCCATGATGTCGGGCGCCGTGCCATGACACGGCTGAAACACCGCGTAGCGGTCGCCGATGTCGGCAGACGGCGCCATGCCCATGCCGCCGATCAGGCCGGCGGTGAGATCGGACAGGATGTCGCCGAACATGTTCTCGGTCACCATGACGTCGAAGTCCCACGGGCGCTTCACCAGCGCAGCCGCGGTCGCATCGATGTAGAGGTGGTCAGCTCTGACGTCGGGATGACGCTTCGCAGTCTCGTCGAAGATGTTCCGGAAGAATGCGAACGCCTTGAACACGTTCGCCTTGTCGACGCAGGTCAGCCCGCCATTGACCTTGCCGCGCCCCTTGCGGCGTTCG
This sequence comes from Bradyrhizobium pachyrhizi, assembly GCF_001189245.1. Taxonomy (GTDB): domain Bacteria; phylum Pseudomonadota; class Alphaproteobacteria; order Rhizobiales; family Xanthobacteraceae; genus Bradyrhizobium; species Bradyrhizobium pachyrhizi. The sequence continues at coordinate 35,848 of NZ_LFIQ01000083.1, forward strand.
GCGAGCCGGAACGAGAACTCGAACAGCCGCTCGGAGGTGTTGCGCGTGATCACCATCGTCTCGCGCGCCTCGCTGTCGGTGACGACGCCCTTGCCCATCGAGGCGAACAGGCCCTCGGTGGATTCGCGGATCACGACGAGGTCGATGCCCCGCTGGTCGGCGCCGACGATCGTGCTCGCCACGCCCGGGATTAATCGCGCGGGCCGCACGCCGGCATAGAGATCGAAGATCATGCGCAACTCGATCTGCGGCGCTATCTCGGTGTTGTCGGGGTAGCGCACCGACGGCAGGCCGCAGGCTCCGAGCAGGATCGCGTCGGCCTCCTCGCATAGCCGGATCGTGCTCTCCGGCATCGACTTGCCGGTTTCCTTGTAATGGCCCGCGCCGGCCGGCGCCTCGGTGAAGCGGAATTTGAGACCGGCCGGCGCCTCGATCTTGCGCAGCACGTCGAGCGCCGGCGCCATCACCTCGGGGCCGATGCCGTCGCCACCGAGGACGGCGATGTGGAGGGCGTCGTTGGCGGACATGGGAATCTCCGGAACACAACAGTCATTCCGGGGCGATGCGGAGCATCGAACCCGGAATCTCGAGATCCCGGGTCTGGTGCTGCGCACCATCCCGGGATGACGGTGAGTTGATCTACGGCGTCAGCACCGCGCGGCCGACCAGCTGGCCCTTCTGCAGATTGGTCAGCGCCTCGTTCGCCTTTGCCAGCGGCATCGGCGTGACCGGGATCGCCGGAATCTTCTTGGTCCGCACGAGGTCGAGCAGCTCCTGGGTCTCGCGCAGATTGCCGACATAGCTGCCCTGGATGGTGACCGCCTTGATCGGGATCAGTGGCAGCGCCCAGGGCGCGCCGCCGCCGAACAGGCCGACGATCACGAGCTTGCCGCCCTTGGTCAGGCAGTCGAAGCCGAGCTGCGAGGTCTGGGCGTTGCCGACCAGATCGATCGCGGCACGGATCGGCTGGCCGGCCTTCTTGACGAGTTGTTCCAGCGCGTCGGGCGCCTTGCCGTCAACGGTCGCGAGCGCGCCGGCGGCTTCGGCCGCCTCGCGCTTCCTGGCGTCGATATCGACCACGATCGCGCCCTTGCCGCCCATCGCCTTCAACAGCGAGAGCGCCATCAGGCCGAGACCGCCGGCGCCGAAGATCACGATCGGCGTGTCGAGATCCTTCTCGACCTTCTTCAGCGCGCTGTAGGTCGTGACACCGGAGCAGGCATAGGGCGCGGCCGTGACGGGATCGAGCCCCTTGAGGTTGAGCAGATACTTCGGATGCGGCACCGTCATGTGGTCGGCGTAGCCGCCGTCGCAATAGACACCGAGTGCATTCGGCTTGATCGCGCACATGTTCTCGTCGCCACCGAGGCAGGTCGGGCATTTGCCGCAGCCGAGCCAGGGATAGGCCAGCGCGACATCGCCGACCTTGAGGCCGCCCTTGTCGGCGTCCTTGACGTCGGGCCCGAAGGCCACGATCTCGCCGACCGTCTCATGGCCCATCGTACGCGGCAGCGAGACGCCGCGATCCTTCAGCGACAGCGGCTTGCGGCCGTGGCCGAGATCGTAGCCGCCCTCCCAGATATGCAGGTCGCTGTGGCAGACGCCGGCGGCCTTGACCTTGATCAGCACCTGCGTGCCCGACGGCTGCGGCGTCGGCTGATCGACCTCCTTCAAGGGGGCGTTGAAATCGACGACCTGGAAACTCTTCATCGCTGTTCTCCCGTAGCTTGTTCTTGCGGCGGACCTTGCCACGCCTGCCCGTCCGGGACAAACGCTCATGATCCCATTTTCGAGCGAGCCGCCATGCAGCTCGCCTGAAGGCCAAGGCCTATTCAGACCAGCGGATGATGGCAAGCCGCGAACTGGCCGGGCGCAACCACGCGCAGTTCCGGCACTTCGCTGGCGCAGCGCGCGTCGGCCCGCGGGCAGCGGGTGCGGAAGCGGCAGCCGGAGGGCGGCGCGATCGGCGACGCCGGCTCACCGACCGGCACGCTCTGGGTCGGGCGGACATCCGGATCCGGCACCGGGATCGCCTCGATCAGCAGCGCGGTATAGGGATGCGCCGGCCGTGCAAACAACTGCTCCGACGGGCCGACCTCGCAGAGCCGGCCGAGATACATCACCGCGACGCGATCTGAGACGGCCTTCACCACGGCGAGGTCGTGGGCGATAAACAGCAGGGTCAGGCCGTAGCGCGCCTTCATCTCCTCCAGCAGATTGAGGATCTGGGCGCGGATCGAGACATCGAGCGCGGACACCGGTTCGTCGCAGATCACGAATTCCGGATTGAGCACCAGCGACCGGGCGATGCAGATGCGCTGGCATTGTCCGCCGGAGAATTCATGCGGAAGGCGTCCGCTCACGAGCGCCGGATCGAGGCCGACCGCCGACAGCACGTCGCTGACCCGCCGCCGACGTTCCTCGGGATCCTTCACGCCCGCGATCACCAGCGGCTCGGCGACGATGTCGCCGATCCGCCGCCGCGGATTGAGCGAGGCAATCGGGTCCTGGAAGATCAGCTGCACGCGCCGGCGCATCTTGCGCAGTGGCTCGCCCTTCAGCGTGGTCAGATCGTGCCCGTCGAACAGCACCTTGCCGGAGACGGCCTGGCGCAGTTGCAGCACCGCGCGGCCGAGGGTGGACTTGCCGCAGCCGGATTCGCCGACCAGCCCCAGCGTCTCGCCGCGCGCGATCTCGAGACTGACATCGGAGACGGCATGGATGGTCTTGCCCCCTACCGAATATTCGACGACGAGGTTTTCCACCTTCATCAGCGGATCGGGGGCTGCCTGCAGCATCATGCGCCGACCCCCGCGGTGATCGGATGGAAGCAGGCGTAGAGATGCTCCGGCGTTTCAGCCCGGCTGAGCTGCGGCTTCTCCGTGCCGCAGCGCTCCGCGGAGTAGCGGCAACGCGGCGAGAACGAGCAACCCTTGAGCGGCCG
>NZ_LFIQ01000083.1:38801-49880 GCF_001189245.1 Bradyrhizobium pachyrhizi
CCCGAAATCGCCGGCAGCGGCGTATGCGGCGCGACGTCGAGCTTCGGCAGCGCGGCGAGCAGCGCCTCGGTGTAGGGCATCCGCATCTGCTTGAACAAGGCAGGCGTCGACGCGCGTTCGACGACGCGCCCGGCATACATCACCGCGACCTCGTCGGTGCGGCCGGCGACCACGCCGAGGTCATGCGTGATGATGATCATCGCCATGTGACGGCGCTGCTGCTCGCGCGCCAAGAGATCGAGGATCTGCGCCTGGATCGTGACGTCGAGCGCGGTGGTCGGCTCGTCCGCGATCAGGAGCTGCGGCTCGCAGGACAGCGCCACCGCGATCGCGACGCGCTGGCGCATGCCGCCGGAGAGCTGGTGCGGATATTGCGCGAGGCGCTGCTCGGGCGCGGGAATGCCGACCGCCGCCAACAGTTCGATGCTGCGCTGCCGGGCCTCGGCAAGATCGAGCTCGAGATGTTCCACAATGGTCTCGATCAGCTGGGTGCCGATGGTCAGCACCGGATTGAGCGAGGTCATCGGGTCCTGGAACACGACCGCGAGCGAGCGGCCGCGCAGCTTGCGCAATTTCTCGGCCGGCAGTTTCGTCAGATCCTGCCCGTCGAACATCACACGGCCGGACAGTTTCGCCTTCTTGGGCAGCAGCTGCAGGATCGCGCGCGACAGCATGGTCTTGCCGCACCCGGACTCGCCGACGATGCCGAGCGTCCTGCCGGTGCCGACGGCGAGATCGACATGATCGACAGCCCGCAGATTGCCGCGCGGCGTCGGCAGGTCGACCACCGCACTCTCGACCGATAGCAGCGTCCGGCTCATAGCGCGCCCTGCCTGGGATCGGTCAGCGCACGCATCGTATCGCCGATCAGGTTGAACGAGAGCACGGTCAGGAACATCGCGATCGCCGGAATGAAGGCGAGCTGCGGCGCCACCTCGAGGCTTTCACGGCCCTCCCCGATCATGCTGCCCCAGCTCGAGATCGGCGGCGGCACGCCGAGGCCGAGGAAGGACAGCGAGCCCTCGACCACGATAGTGACGGCGACGCCGAGCAGAAAGAAGGCGAGCAGCGGCAGCATCACGTTGGGCAGCAGCTCGCGCAGCAGGATGCGCGCATGCGTGGCGCCGAGCGCCTGCGCCGCGATGACGAATTCGCGCCGCGCCAGCGACAAGGTCGCCGCCCGCGCCACCCGCATGAAGGCGGGAATGCCGAGCACGCCGAGGATGCAGGTCAGATTGAAGATCGACTGGCCGAGATAGGCGGTGACCGCAAGCGCCAGGATCAGCGGCGGGAACGCCAGCAGCACGTCCATGCTGCCGACCACGAAGGATTCGAAACGGCCGCGGAAATAGCCCGCGAGCATGCCGAGCGCGCCGCCGATGGTAACCCCGATCATCGGTGCGCAGAGGCCGACGATCAGCGAGATGCGCGCGCCATAGATCAGCCGCGACAGCTCGTCACGGCCGAGACCGTCGGTGCCGAGCCAATGCTCGGCGGAGGTGGGCGCCCGCCGCTCCAGCATGTCCATGTCGGTCGGGCTCGGAAGCGGCAGCAGGTCGGCAAAGATCGCGACCGCGAACACCAGCGTCATCCAGCCGATCGCGATCCAGAACAACATGCCGAGCCCGCGGCGGCGCCGGGCCGGCGTCGCACCGGCCTCTTCCTCGAGGCTGAGCTCAAGCGTGGCCATGGCGAATCCTCGGATCGAGAAGGGCGTATAGCATGTCGACGATGAAGTTCATGATCACGAAGCCGGCGGCAACCAGCAGCACCACGCCCTGCAGGATGATGAGATCGCGGGTGTAGATCGCGCCGACCAGAAGGCGGCCGATCCCCGGCAAGGCGAAAATCGACTCGACGATGACGGCGCCACCGATCAGGCGGCCGATATTGATGCCGGTGATGGTGACGAGCGTCAGCGACGACGGCTTCAGCGCGTGCACGAACAGGATGCGCGATGGCTTGAGGCCCTTCGCCTTGGCGAGCGCGATATAGTCCTCCTGCAGCGCCGCGATCATGTCGGAGCGCAGCACGCGCATGATGCCCGGCCATTCCGCAAGTCCGAGCGTCAGCGCCGGCAACACCATGAAGCGCAGATTGGCGACCGGGTCCTCGGTGAACGGCACGTAGCCGGTCGCCGGCAGCAGGCGCAGCTCGACCGCAAACAGATAGATCAGCAGGATCGCGGACAGGAAGGTCGGCACCGACAGCATGCCGAAGGCGGAGCCGGTCATGAAGCGGTCGAACGCGCTGCCGGCCTTGGCCGCGCAGGCGATTGCGAGCGGCACGCCGATCGCAAGCCCGATCAGCTCGGCCAGGATCATCAGCTCGAACGAGACCGGGATGCGTTCGCTGACGGCCTGCAACACGGTCTGCCCGGTGCGGAAGGATCGCCCGAAATCGCCCTGCAGGATATGCCACAGCCAGCCGAGATAGCGCAGCCAGATCGGCTGATCGAGCCCCATGTCGTGACGCAGCGCCGCGACATTCTCGGGCGTCGCCTGATCGCCCAAGATCACATAGGCGAGATCACCGGGCAACAGCGAGGCGATCACGAAGGTCAGCACCGAGACCGCGATCAGCACCGGTACCAGGTACAGGAGCCGGCGCGCGACGAAGAACAGCATGAAAGGCTATTCCTTCCAGGCGTAGGAGACGTCGAGCACCCCGTTGAACATCTTCGGCACGCCCTTCACCTTCGCGCTCGAGATGGCGTAATAGGTGTTCTGGAAGGTCCAGAACCAGAGCGCCTCCTTGTTGATCAGGCGGCTGATCGCGCAATAGTCGTCGGTGCGTTTGGCGGTATCGGCGGTGGTTCGCGCATGCTCCAGCAGGCGGTCGAGTTCCGGGTCGGAGAAGTTCGCCAGCGCCACCGGACTGCCGGTGTGGAAATTGGCGTACATCTGCGGATCGGGATCGGCGAGATCGACGATGCGCCACGGCGTGAGCTGGAACTGGCGCATGAAGGCGCGCGGCACGATCGTGGCCTGGTCGACCTGCTCGATCTCCATGTTGGCGCCGACCCGCTTCCAGAGCTGCTGCAGCACCTGGCCGATGGTACGGCCGCGCGGCGTCGCCGAGACGATCATCTTGAAATCAACCGGCTTGCCGTAGTCCTTGAGCAGCGCCTTGGCCTTCGCAGTGTCCTCCGGCAGCGCGCCGTCATCCGTGCACTTGACCCAGGAGCCGTCGCCATAGGGATTGGTGGCCGGCCGCGCCAGGCCGTTGGTGATCGCCTGCGAAATCTTCTTGCGATCGAGCGCCATCACCAGCGCCTGGCGCACGCGGACGTCGTCGAATGGCGCCGCCTTGGTGTTGAACGCGTAGACCTGCGCGCCGGAGCCGGCATAGGAGTGAACCGTCAGGCTCTTGTCCTTCTGCGCCTTAACGATGTTGTCGGCGTCGTATTCGTCGTCCCAGACGACGTCGGCCTCGCCCGATTGCAGGGAGGCAAAACGCGACTGCGCGTCCGGCAGCGGCTTCAGGATGATGCGGTCGAGATAGGGCTTGCCCTTGTCCCAATAGTCCGGGTTCTTCTCCAGTACCATGCGATCGCCGGCAGTCCAGGATTTCAGGATGTAGGGGCCGGTGCCGACGGGATTGCGATTGTAGTCGTCGCCCTTGGTCTTCCAGGCCGTCGGCGACTGCATAACATTGTTGGAGCTCTGAATGGATTGCGTCGCCGGGAAGTTCACCGCCGGGTCGCTGAAATTATAGCGCACCGTGAGGTCATCGATGACGTCCACGCTCTTGATGCTGGTGATGTAGAACGCGCACCGGCACTTGTTGGCCGGATCCTTCTGACGGTCGAAATTCTCCTTCACGGCCTGTGCATTGAACGGCGTGCCGTCGTGGAATTTGACGCCCGGCCGCAGCTTGATGGTCCAGGTCTTGAAGTCCTCGGCATGCTCCCAGGACAGCGCGAGCTTCGGTGCCGGCTCGCCCTTCGCGTCGAGCGTCATCAGCGTGTCGAAGATTGCGGCCGCCGCGGTGTTGGCCGAGGTATCGTAAACGCCGACCTTGAGCGGATCGAAGCCCGGAATGTCCAGTTCCTGGCCGACGGTGAGCGTGCCGCCCTGCTTCTGCGCATGGGCCGGTGCAGCGAACGCCGCTGCACCCAATCCCGCCACAAGAAATATGCGCGCAACCGTGTGCGCGCGCCCGACCGGCTTCATCAATGCTCCCTCCCAGGTGGGCGACGTCCGGTGTTCCGGATCGTCGTGTGTTGGGCGGCAGATTGTCCGGAATCGCCGCGCGCGACAAGACCGTAATACGGATGAAAAAGCCGCAGGCTTAATGACGCGCCGTCTTTGCCGGTTGCGCTGCGAAGCCCGCGATCTGATCCTCGGAGAGCCCGATCTCCTTCAGATAGGACAGCGTGTGCTCGCCGAGCGTCGACATCCGCTTGCGCGCACCGACCGTGGCGCCGGACATGCGGAACGGCAGATTGAGCACCTTGAAGCTGCCGCCGCCGTCCGCAACCTCGGCCAGCGCGCCGCGATGGGCGATTTGTGGATCGGCGAGCGCCTCGCGCACAGTGCGATAGGCCGATGACGGCACGCCATACTCGTTGAGCGCGGCAAGGCAGGCCTGCGTGCTGACCGAGCGCGACCACGCCTCAACGCCCTCCATCAGGCCCGCCCAGTTCTCCCGCCGATCGGAATATTTGGCGAAGCGCGGATCGGATACCCAATCGGGACGGCCGATCACCTGCATCAGGTTCTGGAACGTCTTCTCGCTGGCGATCGCCACCATCACGTAGCCGTCGGTGGTTTCGATCGGACCGAACATCGGGCGCTGGGTTTGCTTCACCTCGAATTGCGACCACTGCAACTCGTTCAGGGTCAGGCTGAGCATCGATTCCAGCATCGAGACGTCGATGTGCTGGCCCTTGCCGCTGGCGGCGCGCTGATAGAGCGCCGCCGAGATCGCACCGAAGGCGTAGACGCCGGTCAGCACATCGGCGTGGTAGATACCGCAATAGTCCGGCCGGCTGCGGCCCGGCTGGTAGGCGAGATGCGCCATCTCGTAACCCGAGGCGGCATGGATCACCGGCGCATAGGCCGGCAATTCCGCCGACGGGCCGGTCTGGCCGTAGCCGGAGATCGAGCAAAAGATCAGCTTCGGATTGATGTCGCGGATAGAGGCGTAATCGAGCTTCAGCCGCCGCATCACGCCGGGACGGAAATTCTCCACCAGCACGTCGGCGGTGGCGATCAGCCGGCGCACGGCTTCGACGCCGGCCGGCGACTTCAGGTCGAGCACCAGGCTGTTCTTGCCGATATTGAGCTGGCCGAACGCCGTCGAGCAATTGTTGCGCACCGGCGGCCGCGTCCGCATCGTCTCGCCCTCGGCGGGCTCGATCTTGATCACCTCCGCGCCCATGTCGGCGAGCATCCGCGTGCAATGAGGTCCAGCGATCGTGGTCGAAAAATCGAGCACACGAAGGCCGTCGAAGCTCCGTGTCAAATTCCCCTCATCGTCAGCGGCTATGGTCGTCGGCAAGGCTTCCTCCACCTTCGTCATTGGTTGTTCGGCGTCGCGTGACCCTAAAGTGAGCCGCCCTGGCAGGAAAGCGTCTCGTCCAGACCGGGAGCGCGGGCCGTCTTGCATTTTACTCAAAGGCAGATTGGACCCGATCTTGCATAGCCATGTCACGGGCTGGAACGAGGGCGCTTGTTGAAGGTCTTATTCGTCACGACGGAGATGGACGATTTCGTCCGCGTGGGCGGGCTCGCCGCCGTTTCCGCTGCCCTTCCGCGGGCGCTCCGCCCCTGGAGCGACGTCCGGATCATGCTTCCCGGCTACCGGGATGTGGTCGAACAGTTCACGCATATTGAAATCGTTGGACAATGCCGAGCGCTCGCGGAGATGCCGGCCTGCACGCTCGGGCGCGCGTCGACCAGGGACGGACTTCCGGTCTACGTGCTGCTGTGCCCGCAACTCTACGAGAGGCCGGGCAATCCCTATGGCGATGAGTCCGGCCGCGACTGGCCCGACAACGACATCCGCTTCGGCCGCTTTGCCTCCGCCGCTGCCGAACTTGCAGCCGGGATGCTGGACAAGAATTGGGCAGCGGACCTCGTACACGCCAACGATTGGCAGGCCGCGCTCACACCGGCCTACCTCGCCTGGCGCAACGCGCGGATTCCGTCGATCCTGACCATCCACAATCTCGCCTATCAGGGCCTGTTTCCGAAGGACTCGCTGCGGCGGATCGGCGCACCGGAAAGCTCGTTCCACATCGACGGGCTGGAGTTTTACGACAAGCTCTCCTTCCTCAAGGGCGGCCTCGTCTACGCCTCGCATCTGACCACGGTAAGCGCGACCTATGCCAGGGAGATCACGACCGCGGAGCTCGGCTGCGGCCTGGAAGGCCTGCTCCGTGTGCGCTCCGACGCCGACCAGCTGACCGGCATCCTGAACGGCATTGACGAAAGCTGGGACCCGCGCCACTGCGCGCAGCTCGCACAGCCGTTCGGCGCCGGCGACTGGAAGGGCAAGCAGGCCAACGCCGACTATGTCCGCCGCCAGTTCGGCCTTGCGGTCTCGCGCGGGCCGATCTTTGGCCTCGTCGCACGCCTCGTGCATCAGAAGGGCGTCGACCTCGTGCTGTCCGCCGCCGACGAGATCGTCAGGGACGGCGGACAGATCGTCGTCACCGGCAGCGGCGAGCCCGCCATCGAGGATGCGCTGGTGGCCGCGCATCGCCGCCGGCCCGATGCGATCGGCGTGATCATCGGCTTCAACGATGGGCAGGCGCGCCGGATCTTCGCCGGCAGCGATTTCACCCTGATGCCGTCGCGCTTCGAGCCCTGCGGCCTCAGCCAGATGTATGCGCAGCGCTTCGGCTCGCTGCCGATAGGCCACCAGACCGGCGGGCTTGCGGAAACCATCGCCGACGGCGAGACCGGCTTCCTGTTTGCGCAGCCGTCGGCGGAATCCTTCCTTGGCGGCGTCAGGCGCGCCTTCGACGCCTACCGCGCCAAGGACCGGCTCAACGCCATGCGCTCCAGCGCGATGGCCAAATCCTACAGCTGGGACCTGTCGGCCGCCTGCTACGGTACGCTGTACAAACGGCTGGTCATGCCGCGCGTGATGGCGTAGGCGGCCCGCCTCGCGGGCTTGTGAAGCCCGGCGGCTGTGGGATCCCACCGGCCCAGTAACAATCGGGTCATTGCACCGAACCTTTCAGGCGATCACATCGCCCCACGACTGGACGACGACGCATGCGTGAAATTGCGAATGATGACTTTTGGCCAAACGCGATTGCGATGGAGGAACATCATGGACGTCAACGAAGAGCGCCTCAATTCATTCATGGGAAAGATGATCGGCGATGTCGGCGCGGCGATGAACGCCTCGCTGATGCTCCTGGGCGACAAGCTCGGGCTCTACAGGGCTCTCGCGCAGGGCGGGCCGATGAATGCCGCGGCCCTGGCCAAGGCGACGGGAACATCCGAGCGCTACATCCAGGAGTGGCTGTCGGCGCAGGCGGCCTCCGGCTACATCGAGTACGACAAGGCATCCGGAAAATTCTCGATGCTGCCCGAGCAGGCGCTCGCGCTGGCCGACGAGGACAGCCCGGTCTTCCTCGGCGCCGTCGGAAGCCTGGTCGGCGCGACCTTTCTCGATGAGCCAAAGATTACCGACGCCTTCAAGACCGGCAAGGGCGTCGGCTGGAACAGGCGCAGCGAGTGCCTGTTCTGCGGCACCGCCCGCTTCTTCCGTACCAGCTACAAGCACTATCTGGTGCAGGAATGGCTGCCGGCGCTCGAGGGCGTCGTCGACAAGCTGAAGAAAGGCGCTGTCGTCGCCGACGTCGGCTGCGGGCACGGCGTCTCGACGCGATTGATGGCGGAGGCGTTTCCGAAATCAACCTTCTACGGCTTCGACTATCACGACGGATCGATCGAGGCGGCGCGGAAGTCCGCGCGGGAAGCGGGACTGTCGGACCGCGTTCATTTCGAAACGCACTCCGCCAAGACATTCCCGGCCAAGGGCTATGACCTGGTGTGCTTCTTCGACTGCCTGCACGACATGGGCGATCCGGTCGGCGCCCTCAAGCACACCCGCTCCACCCTCGCCGACGACGGCACCTGCATGCTGATCGAGCCGTTCGCCAACGACCGGCTGGAGGACAACCTCAATCCGATCGGGCGCGTCTACTACGCCGCCTCGACGATGATCTGCACGCCGGCGTCGCTGGACCAGGAGGTCGGGCTCGCGCTCGGCGCGCAGGCTGGAGAGGCAAGGCTGCGCGAGGTGGCGCGCCAAGGCGGCTTCTCGCGGTTCCGCCGCGCCGCGGAAACGCCGTTCAACCTGATCTTGGAAGCCCGCCCGTAAGACGTGGCAACCGCGCAATGCGATTGGGCGGCGGCACCACGCCGCCCAACGCTGCAATGCTGATGTGGCCCCGCGGCCGCTCATTGCGGCCTACGTCCTCGCCGCTCTGCTACCAGTCCTGTTGCGATTGCCAGAAGTACTGGCCGCCGCGCCGGCGCGGATTGGCGGCTTGCGGATTACCGTAAATCTGGGGATTGCTGTATTGGGGACTGCCATACGGGGTGCCGTATTGGGTGCCCGACTGGGGATTCCAGCTGCGCTGACTGAAGAAGCCGAAGCCGTCGTCCCCGCTCGCCACCATGTCGTCGTTCATCATGGGCCGGGTCGGCTTGCGCGTGATGAAACCGCCCTGGGGCTGGTTGCTCAGCACGGCGACGAACTCGGTGCGATAGTTGGTCTCGGCGCTCAATGGCTCATCCGAGATGATGATCGAAGAGCGCGCAACGGCAGTCGGCGCGATGCGATCCAGCACATCCTGCGGGATGGTGACACGGTCGAGCGCATTCCTGGCGTTGTCGCCGTCGTCGATCGACACCTCGGTCCAGCGCAGGCCGCCCGCGTCGTTGCGCGCCATCGCCGTGTAGATGTGCGTCCCGATCGGTTTGTCCGGATCGCGAATGGTGACGGGAACCTCGATGCTCGAGTCGAACACCTCGCCGCCGTCAGCCCACGGCTTGTGGGTGTTGCGCCGGACGTAAAGCTTCTGGGTCGCGCGGCTGATGTAGACGGACACCGGCTCCAGCGCGAGCTTCGCCTCGGTCGCCGCCTTCTGGCTATCCGCTTTCTTGGTCTCGGCCGCCTTGGCGGCGTCCTTGGCGGCGGCTGCGGCGTCGAGCTTCGGCTTGGCGTCGCCCTGGGCGGCCTCGAACTGCGTGGTCGCTTCCGCGGCCTTGGCCACCGCCTTCTGCTTAAGATCCTCGGCGCGCGCCTTGGCCTGGTCGGTCTTGGCCGCGGCGAGCGTCTTGTCGGCCAACGCAACCGCAGCGTCGGCACGGGTCTTGATCTGTTGCAATTTGCGCAGCGACGCCGGCGTGAACAGTGCGGCTTCCTTGGTCGCGGCCACCGAGGCCTTCTTCGCCTCGTCGGCCGCCTTGGCGGCATCCGCGGCTTCGCGGCTGAGCTTATCGGCGCGCGCCGGCGCGGCCGCGATGGCTTGCGCGTTCGGCACGAACAGCGCCGGATGGGTGAAATCGACCGGGGCCGCGTCGTTCGGCGCGATGATCACCCGCATCCCGATCCGGGTCTTGTCGAACAGCTTCTCGGCAAAATCATAGGGCATCCGCACGCAGCCGTGCGAAGCCGCATATCCCGGCAGCGGCCCGCCATGCAGCGCGATGCCGTTCCAGGTGATGCGCTGCATGTTCGGCATCCAGGCATCGTCGTACATGGTCGAGTGATGGTCCTTATCCTTTTCGACCAGCGCAAAGACGCCGGCCGGCGTCTCGCGTCCCTTGACGCCGCTCGACACCGGCGCGCGGTAGATCCAGCCCTCGGCGTCGTAGAACGTCACCTTCTGGGCCTTGATCGACACGATCGCCATGATCGGCTCGCCCGCGGTGCGCGGCGCGGTCGCCTCGACGGCCGCCGCGGTACGCTGCTCTTTCGCCGCGACGCCACCGGTCAGTGACGCAAGTGTGACCATCGCTGCGAAAGTCACAAAGGCGGGTTGGCCCCAACGCCGCATCGCTCCGGTGGTTTGCGCCGTCGTCGTTCGATGTACCATGCCGCTCCTCGGTCGAAATGCCTGCCCGCGCTCCGTCAATCCCGTACCAGACCGCGATTTTGGATTGATTAATCGCCGCCACGGTCCAACGCGCGAACTCGCTCCTGGGGACCATCGGACTCGTTCCAGCAGCAAATCACTTATGTATTCACTCATATATGACGGCACATGCAGGAGGAAGGGTGCCGCGCAGCAAAACGGGCCCGTAGCCGCATCCCGGGTCTGGTCGGCGGCGGCCAATGGTGCCGCGGTTGCGCCCTGCCATCATGCCGTCCGCCGCGTCTCCGGCATCACCAGCCAGATCACGAACAGCCCGAACGCGGCGATCCCGGCTAGCCCCATGAAGGCCGTGCTGCTGCCGAGCTTGTCGCTGACATAGCCGGCCAGCACCGTGCTGAGCGACGCGCCAATGCCGACCGCGGTGCCGACAATGCCCTGCGCCAGGTTGAAATGGCCGCTGCCGAAGGCGATGTCGGCCACGATCAGCGGCACCATTACGCTGAAGATCGCCGCGGTGATGCCGTCGAAAATCTGCACGATGACCAGCAGATAGGGATCACGCACGGTTGCAAACAAAAGGCCGCGGACCGCCAGCGCGACGAATGCGATCAGGAGCAGCGGCCGCCGGCCCCGGATCTGGGCTATGCGGCCGACCGAGGGCGAGGACAAAGCGACGATGGCCTGCGGCACAATGATGCAGGCCGCGATCAGGACCGGCGCCCATTGGCTCGACCGGGTCGTCACCACGCCCGCCATCAAGGGCAGCATCGCGGCATTGGCAAGCTGGAACAGCATCATCGCGCCGGCGAAGATCAGCAGCGGCCGCTGCCGCACCAGCGCGAACACGCTGGTGGCGCGCTTGTCGGGGACTTCCCGTTTCACCTCGCCATGGGCCTGGGCGATGTCGATCTCGCGCTCGCGGATCCGGGCCAGCGACAACAGCGTCGGGATCGCCAGGATGAAGGTGACGAGGAACACCGAGCGGCTCGACAGCAGATAGCCGCAGGCGC
>NZ_LFIQ01000083.1:49890-51585 GCF_001189245.1 Bradyrhizobium pachyrhizi
GCCGATCGCGGCCACCGCGCAGCCCGCGACGACCCGCTCCGAGCGCGCCGCATCGACGATCGCCCCGCCGGGCATCTGGCCCAAGAGGCCGATAATGCCGCCGATCGAGAGCACGAAGCCGATCTCGACCTGGGTCCATTTCTGCGTCGTCAGATAGACCGCGACGAACGGGCCGAAGCCGGTCTGCACGTCGGCCAGGAAGAAGATGAACCAGTCGAGTCCGCGCTGACTTTCCCGCGACGGCCCGCGCGATTCCTCCGGAGTGGGCTGATCGGGGACAATTGACACAACGTTGGTGCTGCCGGCTGATCGCTCGCCACGACCGTCGCCAACCGTCTCTAAAGAAGAGTTCGGACGCGCGACCAGCTCTACCCCCCTAATGTTCGTAATCCCATGGATGCAGGCTTCCCGCCGCGCCCAGCACGATCAGCGGCGTATCTTCCTTGTACTCGGGCGCAGCGCTCACCTGCTGCTTGTTGAGGTCCAGCGTGATGCTGTCGCTCTTGCTGGAAACACCGGCGAAACGCAGCGCGTTCCAATCGACCACGATCTTGCGGCTGCCGACGCCGAGGAAGCCGCCGAAATCGATCACTGCGGCGCGGACCTTGCCGTCGCGGTCGACAATGACGTCGACGATACGGCCCATGTTCTCATTGGCGGAACTGCGAACGTCGCGCCCGAGAATGCCGTGCGCATCGCGCGCGCCGATCACGGTCACCGACGGCGGCGGCGACGGTTCCTTGGACGATTCCTTTGAGGGTTCCTTGGCTTGCTCCTTCGGCGCCGCAGAGGCTGCTGGCGGCGCTTGGGCTGCCGGCGGCGATGGTGCAGGCGCCGGTGCTTCGTCATCGGCGGCACGGACACCAGCGCATGCCAGCAGCGCCGCTGCGACCAGCATCATGATAATCCTCGGACGCATGTTACTCTCCCCGCGATTTCCCTAGCGCACGCATGTCGCGTGACGACGCTCAATGCGTCAGCACGATCGACACCTGGATCTGGCCGCGCGTGCGCAACACTTCCAGCGACACCTCGTCGCCATGGCGGCGCAGCCTCAGATCGACGCTGGAAGCGCCAAGCCTGAGGTCGCGCAGCACCACGTCGTTGAGGAATTCCGGCAGCCGCGGATCGCGCAAGCGAATCTCGCCGCGTGCGGTGTCGAACTCGAGGCCAAGCGCCGCCTCCAGCAGCGTGAACGGCGTCGCACTCGCCCAGGCCTGCGGTGCACAGGCCACGGGATAGAGCACCGGGCCGCGCCGGCGCTCGCGGCGGAAGCCGCAGAACAGCTCCGGCAGCCGCCGCAGTTCCATATAGCTGGCGGCGTCGAACAGGCCCTTGAACAGATGCGCGACCGAATGCTTGAGGCCGTAGCGGGCAAATCCGAGCGCGATCAGCGCATTGTCATGCGGCCAGATCGAGCCGTCGTGATAGGACATCGGGTTGTAGCGCACTTCGCCCGCGGCGACGGTGCGGATGCCCCAGCCCGAGAAGAACTTCTGGCTCATCAGGTCGGCGGCGACCCGTCGCGCGCGGTCTTCCCGCACCATGCCGGAAAATAACGTCTGGCCGGCATTCGACGTGCGCACCTTGCACGGCTGCTTGGCGCCGTCGAGCGCGACCGCATAGGTGCCGAGCTCCTCGCACCAGAATGCTTGCTCGAACCGCTCGCGCAGCCGCTCGGCCTCGGCGTCCAGC
>NZ_LFIQ01000083.1:51595-107167 GCF_001189245.1 Bradyrhizobium pachyrhizi
AAGCTGCTTGCCGGCAAAGACGTAGCCCTGCACTTCCGCCAGCGCGATATTGCCCTCGGCGAGCGTTCCGTCGGCGTGGAAGATGGCGTCGAACGAATCCTTCCAGCCTTGATTGCGAAGCCCCTCCTCGGTGGCGCGCTGATATTCGACGAAGCCGTCACGGTCGGGATCGCCCGGGCCGTCGATCCATTGCAAGCCGGCCTCGACCGCGGGCCACAGCTCGCGCAGCGTGTCCAGATCGCCGGTGCGCTCCAGATAGAGCCCGGCGAGCAGCACGAACAGCGGAGTCGAATCGACGCTGCCGTAATAATGCGCGAACGGCACCTCGCGAAGCGCAGCCATCTCGCCGCCGCGCATCTCGTGCAGAATCTTGCCTGGCGCGGCATCGGCCAGCGGATCGACCGTCTTGGCCTGGAACAGCGCGAGCCGCTTCAGCACGCCTTTGGCGATCCGCGGATCGACCCACAGCATCTGCAGCGCAGTGATCAGCCCGTCGCGGCCGAACGTCGTCGAATACCAGGGGATGCCGGCATAGGGGTAGCGGCCCTGCGGCGTCTCGGTCATCAGCATGTTGAGGTCGGCCATCGCCTGGCACAGCACCTCGTTGAAGATGTTGTTCGAGGTCTCGATGCTGGCTGCGCCGGCCGACGAGGTCCGCATCTCGCGGCGATGCGCCAGCAGGCCGCGGAAGAACGGCACCGGCTTCTGCATGATCGGCTTGTTGCAGGAGACCGCTACGAACAGCGACGTCACCCGTCCGGGCTCGAGATCGAAATGATAGGTCGCCGCGTTGACCGACAACCGTGTCGGCCGCGGATCGAAATGCAGCGCGGTGATCCGCGATTGCTCGTCGAGCCCGACATATTCCAGCACGACGTCGGTCGGGCCGAGCAGCTTGCTCGAGCCGATGCCACGCCGCGGCCGGCGCTCGCCGCGCACCTCGAACAGATCGGCAAAGTCGTTGTCGAACAGCAGCGTGAGATCGAAGCTCGCGGCATGATCGCCGTGGTTCTGCAGGCCGATGCGCTGATAGGCCGTGCCGCGCCACAGGAAGATCGAACGCACGATGTGCAGCGTGTCCTTCGGCAGGGTCAGACGGTCGTCGCGATAGACGTCGGAATTGGTGAGGTCGACCGTCAGCGCCGAATTGTCGTCGCGCATGTTGGAGCCGAGCAGGAGCGGCTGCACGTCCTCCAGCACCATTTCCAGCCGCGCCAGGTAGCGGGTGTCGGCGTTGAACAGGCCGTCCGGCCCGCCGGCCGAGGCGCCGATGTCGCCATGGCTGTCGAGCACGATGAAAGTGTCGTCATGCTTGAGCGAGCGCCGCGGCCGCGCCGCGGGCCCGGTCATCGGAATGTAGAACGGCGATTCGGCGACGTGCTCCGTGATGCGAGCGGTGATGATCTGCGTAACGACGTCAGCTGCCATCTGAACCTCTGGCGACTTGCTTGGCCCGTATCCTGGTTCGAACGAACGCACCGGAACGCACAAACGCACTTGACGACGCGGGGTCAGGCCGCGCTGGTGGAAAGGCGGCCCATCTCACGCGCGACCAGATCGCGGTAGGGGCCCCTTCCCTTCACGAGGATGTCGGGCGGACCGTCCTCGACGATCCGGCCGCCCTGCAGCACAAGCACGCGGTCGAAGCTGCGCAGCGTCGCGAGGCGGTGCGCGATCGCCACCACGGTACGCCCGCGCATCAGCCGCGACAACGCCTCGCGGATCGCCTCCTCGGAGTCGGCATCGAGCGCCGCGGTGGCCTCATCGAGCAGCAGGATCGGCGCATCCTTCAGGAAGGCGCGCGCGATCGCGATGCGCTGGCGCTGGCCGCCGGAGACCTTGACGCCGCGATCGCCGACGATGGTGTTCATGCCCTCGGGCAAGCTCTCGATGAAGTCGCAGCGCGCCGCGATCGCCGCCCGCAGCACCTCGTCGTCGGTCGCGTCCGGGCGGCCGTAGCGGATGTTCTCCAGGATCGAACGGTGGAACAGCGAGATATCCTGCGGCACGACCGAAATTGCCGCGCGCAGGCTCTGCTGGGTGACGCGCGAGATGTCCTGGCCGTCAACCGTGATGTTGCCCTGCTCGACGTCGTAGAAGCGCTGCAGAAGGGTAAACAGTGTTGACTTGCCGCCGCCGGAGTGGCCGACCAAGCCGACCCGCTGGCCGGGCTGGATGCGCAGGCTGAAGCGCTCGAACACCTGCAGGCCGCCGGGATAGCGGAACGCGACGTTGTTGAAGGCGATCGCGGCGCCGCTCTTCACCAGCGCCTCGGCCTCCGGATGGTCCTTCAGCTCGTGCGGCTGCAGCAGCGTCGCCAGCGCCTCGGTCAGCCGCGCGACATGCTGGGTGACGTCGACCAGCGCGACCGCGAGATCACGGGTGGCGCTGAGGATCGAGATGCCGAGCGTGCAGACCAGCACGACGTCGCCGGTGGTCGCCGCGCCCTGCTGCCAGAGACTGAGCGCCCAGGCCAGCATTGCGATGGTCAGAATCACGGTCACGCCGGCGTGAATGAGACGAAGCTTCTCGAGGTAGCGCAGGGAACGGCCGCGCGCGACGAGTTCCCGATTGACGGTCGCATCGAAGCGTTCGTGCTCATAGCCGAGGCCGCAGAACGCGCGTACCAGCGGCAGGTTGTTGATGACGTCGACCATTTCGCCGTCCACGGCAGCCGCCCTGTTGGCGAAATCGTCATGCAGCGGCCGGCCGGCGGCGGCGATGCGGAACATGGCCACCACCATGGTTCCCGCGATCAGTATCAGCACTGCTGACATTGTCACGCTGACTGTTCCAACCAGGGTGATCGCCGCGAAGGTCGCGATGCAGGGCGGCAACACATTCCATACGAACATGTTCTCGACGGTGAACACGGCATTCGAGGTCGCCGTGATCCGGCTGGTCAGCATGCCCGGCAGCCGATCCGTGAAATAGCTCGGCGCGTGGCCGGTGAGATGGCGGAACATGTCCCGGCGAAGATCGCCGGTGATGCTGACAAAGGTGTAGCTCGCGGTCCAGCTCGCGATCCGCCACAGGAAGTTGTCGGCCGCGATCAATGACATGAGCAGAGCGAATGCCAGCCATACGCCGTTCGCAGCCGACGGCCCCGCCGACAACGCATCGACCAGATTCTTCACGCCGTATTGCGTGCCTACCGAACAGGCAACCGCCGCAACCACGGCTGACAAAATCACAACATGCGACGGCAGACGCCGGCGCAGATAGCGCAACACAAAGGGAAACGGACGATGCGCGTATCCTGACAGATGGTCCATGACGTCCTGCAAAGCTGTTGAAGGTGAACGAGAAAGTTTTAGTCGAAGCTCTCGCGCACGATGACGTGAAGGGCGGCGGTGGGATTCCTTGATGCAGCCATCACTGCGCAACAATTTTGCAACGCTGGCATAGGCAAAAACCTGTTGGAGCGTGATGGCATCAGCAAGACCACAGTGTGATGGAAGAAAGAAGCGACAGATCTCCCACATCTAAGGAACCTCGCACGTGCGAGAACGTTCCCGTCTTTGGCATGTCGGTGCCATCTGAGGGCTGAGGGTAGTTCATTCCACATTACAAACAGGAGACGGAGAGATGCGCATCGCGCAGGTTGCCCCGCTGACGGAGGCTGTTCCCCCCAAGCTCTACGGCGGCACCGAACGGGTCGTGCACTGGCTGACCGAAGAACTTGTAACACTTGGACATGACGTGACGTTGTTCGCCAGCGGCGATTCTCAAACCTCCGCGAAGCTCGATGCGACCTGGCCGAAGGCACTGCGGCTCGACGGCTCGGTCCGCGATCCCAATGCGCTCCACATGGTGATGCTGGAACGCGTGCGGCAGAAGGCCGACGATGAGGAGTTCGACTTCCTGCACTGCCATCTCGACTATTATCCGTGGTCGCTGTTCGCACGGCAGCCGACGCCGTTCGTTACCACATTGCACGGACGGCTCGACCTGCCGGAGCATCAGCCGGTCTTCAACACCTTCTCGAAGATTCCGGTGATCTCGATCTCCAACGCGCAGCGGCGGCCGGTGCCGCAGGCGCATTGGGTGCGCACAATTCATCACGGCCTGCCGGAGAATCTGCTGACACCGCAACCGGCGAAGCCGTCCTACCTCGCGGTGCTCGGGCGCATCGCGCCGGAGAAAGGCGTCGATCGCGCGATCAAGATCGCAACCCGCTGCGGCATTCCGCTGAAGATCGCGGCCAAGGTCGATCGCGCCGACCAGGAATATTACGATGAGTTGATCAAGCCGCTGATCACCAGCAACCCGTTGGTCGAGTTCATCGGCGAGATCAGCGACCGCGAGAAGCCGGATTTTCTCAGCGGCGCGATCGGGCTCCTGGTTCCGATCGACTGGCCGGAGCCGTTCGGCCTCGTGATGATCGAAGCGATGGCCTGCGGCACGCCCGTCATCGCCTATAACCGCGGCTCGGTGCCGGAGATCATCGAGGATGGCCTGACCGGCTTCATCGTCGAGGACGAGATCAGTGCGATCTCCTCCGTCGGCCGCCTTGGAACGCTCAACCGCGACGCGATCCGCAAGCAGTTCGAGACCCGCTTCACCGCGCGGCGCATGGCGCTCGACTATCTCGCCGCCTTCCGCAGCCTGATGGAAGCCGAGCCGCGCTTCAAGCTGGTGGCCAGCGCGGAGTAGCAGTTGCAGCGGCCGATCGAATGATCCGGCGGGCCGGCCGGCACCATCCGTGCCGGTCCGTCGGGTCGTTCGATTGTCAATAATACCGTCGTGTGCGGCGGCAACTCTCACGCAGCAAAACAATCCGCTTGCGCGCGTCGCGCGATTGCTGCGACGCACCAGCGATGACAAGGATTCCCCATAAGTTCGGCTGATATCGCCTTTGCGAACGCCGAATTACGTGCTCTTATGCGCCGCGCTTGAGCAAAAATAATAAGCGAGCGGACGGAGCAACCGTGCCGTGATCGCGCAGGGGGGGAACGCCATGACAGGGGACCGCAAGCCGTCGGCCATTAATAATGCCGCATCGTCCAAAGCCTCACCAAAGAAGCTGAACCGCCGCAAATTCCTCGCCAAGACCGGCGGCGTGCTGGCGGCAGGCGCGTTCGGCGCCGTTCCGCTGCGCGGCTGGGCGGCCGACCCGATCAACATCGGCGCACTCTATCCGACCACCGGCAGCATGGCGCAGATCGGCGTCGGCTGCGTGGCTGCGGCCAAGCTCGCGGTCGACATGGTCAACGAGGCCGGCGGCATCAAGTCGCTCGGCGGCGCCAAGCTCAACCTCATCGTCTCGGACGTGCAGAGCGACACCACGGTGACGCGCACCGAGACCGACCGCCTGATCACGGGCAACAAGCTGTCGGCGATCCACGGCTGCTATGCCAGCGCGCTGACCTTGATCGCGAGCGAAGTCTGCGAACGGGCGAAGGTCCCGATCATCACCGGATCGAGCTCCGACCAGCTCAACAAGGGGCGCACCTACACCTTCACGCCGTTCGCGCGCGCCTCGCAGTTTGCCAAGGCGCAGCTGCAGATGGCCAAGCTGGTCAGCGAGCAGGCCAAGGTCGCCGTCATTTTCGAGAACACCGCGTTCGGCACCTCGACCTCGAACGGGCTGAAGGAGCTGGCGCCGGGCGAAGGCGTCGAGATCGTGATGTTCGAGCCCTACTCGGCCGGCTTCACCGACGCGAGCCCGCTGATCAACAAGGTCAAGGCCTCCGGCGCCAACACGCTGTTCTCACTGTCCTATCTCAATGACCTCATCCTGATCGTGCGCACCGTGAAGCAGGTCGGGCTCAACATCGCGATCAACGGCGGCTCCGGCGGCTTCGTGATGCCGGACTTCTACAAGAATGTCGGCAATGCCGCCGAGGGCCTGCAGGGCGTCGCGCACTGGAACCACGACGTCAGCGACGACGCGCAGAAGGTGAATGTCGAATTCAAGAAGCGCACCGGCGAGTTCGCGTTCGAATATGCCGGCGGCCTGGTCGCGCAGACCTTCATGCTGGCCGACGCGCTGGAGCGCGCCGCCTCCGCCGACCCCAAGAAGGTGCGCGAGGCGCTCTCGACGCTGGATGTCTCCTCGGGCTTTGCTGCGATGGCGCCGGGCGGCAAGGTGAAGTTCGGGCCGGACGGCAAGAACGTCTACGGCCGCCCGGTCGGCGTGCAGTGGCAGAACACCGATCTCGTCAGCGTCTTCCCGAAGGAAGACGCCCGCGCCCCGCTGATGAAGACCTGAACCGCGGTCGCATCGCATGTGGGAGACACTGGCCCAGGCCGTGATCAACGGCCTGCTCATCGGCGGCATCTACGCGCTTGTCAGCATCGGCGTCACGCTGATCTTCGGCGTGGTCAAGATCGTCAACTTCGCCCAGGGCGAGTTCGTGATGATCGGGATGTATATCTCGTTCTTCCTCGCCACCCAGTTCGGCATCGATCCGCTGGTTTCGCTCGTGGTCTCGATGCCGGTACTGTTCCTCGCCGGCGTCCTGATCCAGCATTTCCTAATCCGCAGGGTGCTGGGGCCGAACGACATGCCGCAGATCTTCCTGACCTTCGCGCTGTCGCTGTTGCTGCTCAATCTCTCGCTGATGTTGTTCAGCGCCAACTACCGCACCGTCCACACGTCTTATTCGGATGCGGCGTGGCACATCGGCGGGCTGTACATACCGGTAGCGAAACTGATCGCCTTCGCGGTCGCAATGGCGCTGAGCGGGCTGCTGTGGGTGTTCCTGCACACCACCGATCTCGGCCGCGCCATGCGCGCCGCATCGCAGAACCGCGACGTCGCGATGCTGATGGGGATCAATCCGAACCGCGTGTTCGCGGTGGCGTTCGGCACCGCGCTGGCGCTCGCGGGCGCCGCCGGCTCGCTGCTGATGCCGTTCTATTCAGCCTATCCATTCGTCGGCCAGGTGTTCGTGCTGATGGCGTTCGTCGCCGTCGTGATGGGCACGCTCGGCAACGTGATGGGCGCGCTGATCGCAAGCCTGATGATGGGCGTCGCGGAATCGCTCGGCATCCAGTTCGTCGGCGCCGATTCCGGCCTGATCGTGGTGTTCGCGCTGCTGCTGCTGACGCTCGCGTTCAGGCCGAGCGGGCTCGGCGCCAGGAGGGGCCGGTGATGCAGACGTCCAGCAACATGAAATGGCTGTGGCTCGCGATCGGGGCCGTCGTCATGCTCGCCATGCCCCAGCTCGTCACCTCATCATTCGCGATCGACATCTTCATCCGCATCCTGCTGTTCTCCTTCATCGGCGTCGCCTGGAACCTGATGGGCGGTTACGCCAAGCAGCTGTCGCTCGGCCACGCCGCCTATTTCGGGCTCGGCGCCTACACCTCGACCATCATGCAGGTGAACTACGGCATCTCGCCCTGGATCGGGATGATCGCGGGCGGCGTGGTCGCGATGCTCGCAAGCCTGCCGATCGGCTGGCTCTGCTTCCGCCTGCGCGGCCCCTATTTCACCATCGCCACCATCGCGACCGCCCAGGTGCTGATGCTGATCTTCCTCAAGTTCCGCGACTTCGCCTGGGGCGCCGAAGGCACCACGATCCCGAACCTCGGCAGCGCGCCGCTGATGATGCAGTTCGAGGAGAAGTCGTCTTACTATTACGTCGTGCTCGGCCTGCTCGTGGTCGGGCTGTGGATCACCCACAGAATCGAGAAATCCTGGATCGGCTACTATCTCGTCGCGATCGGCGAGGATGAGGACGCGGCCGAGGCGATCGGCGTCAACGCGCCGAAGGTCAAGCGCGACATCTACATGATCAGCGCGTTCCTGACCGCGCTCGCCGGCACCTTCTACACGCAATACATCTACTTCATCGATCCTGCGACCGCGTTCAGCTTCAACGTCTCGATCGAGGCGGCGCTGGTGTCGATCGTCGGCGGCATCGGCACGCTGTGGGGTCCGGTGATCGGCACCGTGCTGCTGGAGACCACCTCTGCGCTGCTGCAGAGCTGGCTCGGCAGCTCGGTCGGCGGCATCCAGCTCACGGTCTACAGCCTGATCCTGATGGCTGTCATCCTGTGGCGGCCGACCGGACTGATCGGGTTCGCGACCGACATCTATCACCGCACCGCCCGGCGCAAGCCGGCGCGCGCCTGAGGTCGTCGCGATGGCAGAAGCACTGGTCATCAAGGGTCTCAGCAAGCGCTTCGGCGGCCTGCGCGCCGTGCAGGACGTCAGCTTCACGGTGCAGGAGAACGAGACGGTCGCGCTGATCGGGCCGAACGGCGCCGGCAAGACCACGAGCTTTCATTTGATCACGGGATTTCACCGGCCGGATTCCGGCTCGGTGCTCGCCTTCGGTCACGAGGTCGTGGGGCTCAAGCCGCATGATGTCTGCGCGCTGGGCCTTGCCCGCACCTTCCAGGTGGCAAAGCCGTTCGGCGCGATGACCGTGCTCGCCAATGTGATGACCGGCGCGTTCCTGCGCGACCGGCATATCGCGGCCGCGCGCAACAAGGCGCTCGAGGCGATCGAGTTCGTCGGCCTCTCCGCCAAGGAGCAGACCCCGGCCAAGGACCTCACCACCATCGACCAGCGCCGGCTGGAGATGGCCCGCGCGCTGGCAACGCAGCCCAAGATCCTGCTGCTCGACGAGGTGATGGCCGGACTCAACCCGGCCGAGATCGACCAGGCGGTGGCGCTGGTGAAGAAGCTCTCTGCCAGCGGCCTCACAATCGTGATCGTCGAGCATGTGATGCGCGCGATCATGGCGGTGGCCCGCCACATCGTGGTGCTCGACCACGGCCAGAAGATCGCCGAGGGCGCGCCGAAGGAGATCGTGGAGAATCCGGAAGTGATCCGCGCCTATCTTGGCTCCTATGTGCATCCGCCGGCGCAGGGAGACGCCCATGCTTGAGCTCTCCCGCATCAGCGCCAGCTACGGCTCGGTCCCTGCCATCACCGATGTCAGCATCTCCATTGGCGAAGGCGAAGCCGTCGGCCTGTTAGGCGCCAACGGCGCCGGCAAGAGCACGACGCTGCGCGCCGTCTCCGGTCTCGTCAAGCTGTTCGGCGGCAAGGTCACGTTCGACGGCGTCGACCTCGCCACGCTGCCACCCTACCGAATTCCCGAGCTCGGCATCGCGCATGTCCCGGAAGGCCGCCAGGTGTTTCCGGAAATGACGGTGCAGGAGAATCTCGAGATCGGCGCCTACACGCCGAAGGCCAAGGCGGATCGCGGGCGCACGATGGAGCTCGTTTACAGCATCTTCCCGCGGCTCGCCGACCGCAGAAAACAGCTCGCCGGCACCATGAGCGGCGGCGAGCAGCAGATGGTCGCGGTCGGCCGCGGGCTGATGCTGAAGCCCCGCCTGCTGATGCTGGACGAGCCCTCGCTCGGCTTAGCTCCCGTGATGACCGACGTGACCTTCGAGAAGATCGGCGAGATCCACAAGATGGGCACCTCGATCCTCTTGGTCGAACAGAACGTCAGCCGCGCGCTGTCGCTGGTGCAGCGCGCCTATGTGCTGGAAAGCGGCAACGTGATCTTGCAGGGCACCAGCGCCGAGCTCGCCAACAATAAGCAAGTGCAGGCGGCGTATCTCGGGATTTGAGACCGCGCCCGAGGGCGCCCCCTCCTGTCATTGCGAGCGAAGCGAAGCAATCTGCTTCGTCGTTCCGCTTCCTCGCAATGACGCAAGCACATCTGGCCATCCCGTCATCCCGAGGTGCGAGCGCGCCTCGAAGGATGCACGGCCACCAGCCGGGCGGTCGACCCTTCGAGACGCGCGCAAGAGCGCGCTCCTCAGGGTGACGGGTGTCGTTCTGAGTATTTGTCCGTTACGTCACCGCCGTCCGCTTCGGCTCGACGATCTCGAACATCCGCGGGAATTCGTCCATCAGTGCCATCAACTCGCCGAGCCGCAGCGGCTCGCCGGCTACCATGATCTCGCCGGCGCCGACGGCGTCCGCGAACGTGGTCAGCTTGGCGATGACCTCATCCAGCACGCTGCGCGCCAGCGTGAAGCTTGCCTGCGCATCGGCCGCCTGCGCACCCCTAACGTAGGTCAGGGCTGAATTCTCGAGATTGAGCACGAAGGTCTCGCCGGTATCGGTAAAGCTCCAGTTCAGCACGATGCGCTTGCCCTCGGCCTTGGGGCCGTTGAGGCGGATGCCGAGCACGTCCCAAAGCTGCTCGGTGCGCAGCGCGGCCAGCGTCTCGCGCGGCATCGGCGAGCGCGGCGGCGTCTTCGGCATGCCCTGCCGCAATTCCTGCGCGCCGAACAGATAGGCGTTGCGCCAGGTCGAGCTTTCCGCGGCATAGCCGAGCTGCTCGAACGTGTCGGCGAGGAGCGAACGCGCGGCCTGATTATCAGGCTCGGCGAACACGAGATGGCTGACGGCCTGCGCCACGAAGCGGAACTCGCCCTTGGCAAAATCCGCCGCGGCGCGTTTCAGGATCGCGTCGGCGCCGCCCATATACTCGACATACTTCCTGCCGGCCTCGACCGGGGGCAAGGAATCGAGATTGGCCGGATTGGCGTCGTACCAGCCGAGATATTTCTGGTAGATCGCCTTCACATTGTGCCTGATGTGGCCGTAATAGCCGCGGCCGTGCCAGGCGCCCTCCAGGCTCTGCGGCAGGCGGATCGTCTCGGCGATCTCGGCTGCGTTGAGCCCGTGGTTCATCAGACGGATGGTCTGGTCATGCGCGTATTTGTAGAGGTCGCGCTGCTCGCGGATCATGGTGTCGATCCGCGCCTGCCCCCACACCGGCCAGTGATGCTGGCCGCACATCGCTTCCGCCTTGCCGCCCCACATCTGCAGCGCCTCGCCGAGGTATTTCGACCAGGCCAGCGCGTCGCGCACGTCGGCGCCGCGGAACGGCAGCAGATTGTGGAAATTGTGCGTGCAGTTCTCCGCGAGGTTCAGCAGCTTGTAGCGCGGGATGAAGAAATGCATCTCCGCCGGCGCCTCGCTGTTCGGCGCCATCTGGAATTCGAACTCGACGCCGTCGATCACGCGCTTGTCGCCGGTCGCGATGATCAAATCGGTCGGCCGCAGCAGCGCCACGCCGCCTGCCGCCATGGTCTTGCCGAGGCCGCAGTCGACATGGCCGCGCACGCCCTTGGCGAGGAACGGCCCGAACTGGTATTGCGCACGGCGCAGCATCGCCGGCCCCGCGATGATGTTCTCGGAGACCGCGTGCTCCATGAAGAAGTTCGGCGCGATGATCGGCACGCCCGCCGCCAGCATGGCGTCGTCGAGCACGCCGCGCGCGCCGCCCCAATGGTCGGTGTGGGTGTGCGTGAAGATGACGGCGGCGACCGGCCGCTTGCCGCGGTGCTGGAAGTACAGTTCCATCGCGGCGCGCGCGCCCTCGATCGAGGTCAGCGTGTCGACCACGATGACGCCCTTGTCGCCCTCGATCAGGGTCATGTTGGCGATGTCGAGGCCGCGCACCTGGTAGACGCCCGGCACCACCTCGAACAGGCCGTGATGCATGTTGAGCCGCGACTGCCGCCACAGGCTCGGATCAACGGTCGCGGGCGCTTTCTCCTCGGACAGGAATCCGTAAGGCTCGAGACTCCAGACCACCCTGCCCTGGGCCGAAGTGACGCGTGCGTTCTCGAGGGTGCCGAGAAAGCCGCGCGCGGCGTCGTCGAAGTCCCTGGTGTCGGCGAACGGCAGCGCCTTCAGCGTCGCCGCGTGCTGCGCGATGACCGGCGCGGATGCCGCCTTCGGACCTTCGTGCGACGTTTCGCTTGCGGTTGTCTGGGCCATACTCAAGCACTCCCTCGATTGGCGGAAATCGGTTCCGATCGCGCTTCCCTCAGCGGAATTGCACGCCCTCGAACTGGCCGCTGCGGCGCCAGCCGTCGATATATTTGAAGTAGGCCAGCGCGCCCGAGGGATGGCCGACATTGAGCTTGGCCGCGGGACCGGGCTCACGGCCCTCATTGTTGTAGTAGCCGGGCGTGCAATCCGGCCCGCCGATCATCCGGCCGACGCCGGTCAGCAGCAGCTCGACCCAGCGATCCTCGGCTTCCCTGCTGACCTCGATTTCCTTGAAGCCGTTGTCCTGCGCGTGGCCGACCATCAGCGCGATGGTGCGCGCCGCTTCGGTCAGATTGTGCGGCACGTTGGAGATCAGATTGGCACCTTGCGTCGGCTGCACGAAGAATACGTTGGGGAAACCGTGCACGTGGATGCCGTGCTTGGTGCGCATGCCCTCGGCCCAATGCTCCGACAGCTTGACGCCATCGCGGCCGTTCAGATCGAAGCCCGCGCGACGCTTGTACTCGGTACCGACCTCGAAGCCGGACGCATAGATGATGCAGTCGAGCGCGTATTCCTTGCCGGCGACGACGATCCCGTTCTCGGTGATCTCCTCGACGCCCTTGCCGTCGGTATCGACCAGATGGGTGCCCGCCGTGTTGAACGCCTGCAGATAGGCGTCGTGGAAGCAAGGGCGCTTGCAGAGCTGGCCGTACCAGGCCTTGAGATTCCTGGCGGTGTCGACGTCGCGGACGATGGTGTCGACCCGGTTGCGGATTTCCTCCATCTTTTCGAAGTCGGAATCCTCAAACGCGGCCCGCATGTTTTCCACGCTGCGCTGCTCGCGCGGCAGCAGCATGATCTTGGCGCGAATCCGCTTCGACAGGTCGGTCCAGCCGTCCTGCACCAGATCTTCCTCGGCCGATCCGCCGGCCTGGTTGGCGGTGAAATTCTCCAGCCAGCGCTGTTGCCAGCCCGGCGTCGCGATCTCGGCAAACCAGTCGGGATCGATCGGCCCGTTGCCGCGCACATCGACCGACGATGGCGTGCGCTGGTATACGTAGAGCTCCTTGCAGGCGCGCGCGAGGTGCGGAATGCACTGCACCGAGGTCGCGCCGGTGCCGATGATGCCGACGCGCTTGTCGGCCAGCTTCTCCATCAGCGCGCCTTTGGGATCGCCGCCGGTGTAGTCGTAATCCCAGCGGCTGGTGTGGAACGAGTGGCCCTTGAAGCGCTCGATACCGGGAATGCCGGGCAGTTTCGGCACGTGCAGCGGGCCGGTACCGATGCCGACATATTGCGCCGTGAACGCGTCGCCCCGCGTGGTGCGGATGATCCAGCGCGATTGCGCGGCGTCCCAATCGAGGCTCGTCACTTCGGTATGGAATAGCGCGTTGTCGTAGAGATTGAATTGCCGGCCGATCCGCTGGCAGTGCGCGAGGATCTCGGGCGCATGCGCGTATTTCTCGGACGGCATGTGGCCGGTCTCTTCGAGCAGCGGCATGTAGACCATCGACGCCGTGTCGCATTGCGCGCCGGGATACCGGTTCCAGTACCAGGTGCCGCCGAAATCGCCGCCCTTCTCGACAATGCGGACGTCCTTGATCCCGGCCTCGGTCAGCCGCGCCGCGGTGGCGAGCCCGGCAAAGCCGCCGCCGATGAAGGCGAAGGTGACGTGATCGGTCTTCGGCGCGCGCTCTGTGACCGGCGTGTAGGGATCATCGAGATAATGCGCGAGCTGGCCCTTGATCTGGAGATACTGGTCGTTGCCGTCGGGACGCAGCCGCTTGTTGCGCTCCTCCTGATACTTCAGGCGCAGCCGCTCCTTGTCGATCGCGGCGGGCTTCGCGTCTCGGGCTTGCTCGGTCATCGTCATCGGAAGGCGCCTCGCTCCAGCGGTTCCTTGTCCTATTCCCGGCAGATAAACCGATATCAACACGATTTGCAAATTCATTCCGATATATTGACAAATATGGCAGTCTGAGACCAATATTCCGTATGACAGCATCTTCCCATGCCGAGGCTCAGGCGGACCCGTCCTTTGCGACCACCCTGGCGCATGGCCTCGACGTGCTGGCGGCGTTTCGCCGTCATCCCGGCTCATTGTCGAACGCCGAACTCGCGTTGCATACCGGCCTGTCGCGGCCGACGGTGTCGCGGCTGACCTACACGCTCGAGCAACTCGGCTATCTCAGGCGCGACAGCAAGGGCCGCTTCGTGCTCGGGCTGGGCGCGCTCGCCGCCGCCTATCCTGTGTTGTCGGCGCTGAAGGTGCGTCAGCTGGCACGTCCGCTGATGCGCGACTTCGCGACCTATGCCGGCGGCACGGTGTCGATCGCGATGCCGTTCGGGATCGACTTCATCTATGTCGAGACGTTGCGCACGACGGATACAGCGCCGCACGTGCCCGACGTCGGCTTTGTCAGCACGCTGGCGCCGACCGCGGTCGGGCGTGCACTGCTGTCGCTGTTCACCGAGGACGAGCTCGGCGCCTATGTCGCGCGCGTCAAGGCCGAGCGCCCCGACGAGTTCGACTACGTGCAGAAGCGCACCTTGCCCGACATCGAATTGTGCCGCGAGCGCGGCTTTGCCGTCTCGCTCGGCGAATGGCGGCGCGAGATATTCGGCGTCGCCGCCCCGCTCTATCGCACGCCGACCGGAGAATGCCTGTCGGTCAATTGCGGCGTTCCCTCCTTCCGCTTCAGCGCCGAGCAGATCGAGCGCGAATGCGGGCCGCGCATCCTCGGACTCGCCCGCAGCATCCGCGCGCTGGTGGAGGAAGGTTAGGCGGCGCGCTGGCGGCACGGGCCGCCTCGCATCATTGCGAACCGACGACGGCCGCGGTCACGCTAATCATGCGATGCCGGCCCGCTGTCGCGATAGGCCCACAGGCATTCGCGCGGCAGCGCGACCTGTGCCTCGACGCCGACCTGATGGCGCGCGGCGGTGCCGAGCTCGATCGCCTCCAGCCGTTTGCCGAACAGCTCGATGCCGTAGGCGGTCTGGGTGCCCTGATATCTGCGGTCGAGCACCTTGGCCGAGAACGTGTTGGCGCCGTCGGGGCGGCCGATCGCGATGTTCTCGGGCCGCAGCGCGATCCGCACTTTCTCGTCGGGCTTGAGCGTCTGGCACAGCGCGACTTCCCCCTGCCGGCCGTTACCGAAGTCGACCACGCCATAGCGGCCGTTGCATGTGACGAGCGTGCCTGCGAGCTCGTTGGTGGCGCCGGTGAAATTGGCGACGAACAGATCGGCCGGACGATTGTAGATCACGTCGGGCGTGTCCATCTGCAACAGCTTGCCGTCGCGCATCACCCCGATCCGGTCGCCGAGCACGACCGCCTCGGCCTGGTCATGGGTGACGTAGAGCGCGGTCATCCCGGTCTGCTTGAGGATGACGCGAAGGTCGTCGCGCAGCCGCAGGCGCAATTTGGCATCGAGGTTCGACAGCGGCTCGTCGAGCAGCAACAGTTGCGGCCGGTACACCATGCTGCGCGCCAGCGCGACGCGCTGCATCTGGCCGCCCGACAACGCCACCACCGGCCGGTCGGCATAGTCGGACAGTCCGACCAGCGCCAGCGCCTCCTCGACCATGCGGGCGGCATCGGTGCGCCCGATCTTGCGGTGCTTCAGCGGATAGATCACGTTCTGCCGCACCGTCATATGCGGCCACACCGCGTAGGACTGGAACACCATGCCGAGATCGCGCGAACGCGGCGGCACGAGGATGCCGCTTGCCGGCGACGAGACCACGCGCCCGGAAATGCTGATCTCGCCGCCGGTCGGATGCTCGAGCCCGGCGACGCAGCGCAGCGTCGTGGTCTTGCCGCAGCCCGACGGCCCCAGCAGCACCACGATCTCCCCGGCCGGCACGCCAAAGCTGACGCCGTCGATGGCCGGGAGGCCGATCGAGAACTGCTTCCTGAGATCGGTGACTTCGAGCGTCGCCGTCATCGCTGCACCATCAGCCTATTGCCGGTAGCCAAACGTCTTGTCCCAGTCCGCGACCCACGCCGCATGCAGCTTCACATACTCGTCGAACTTCGGATACCAGAGCTTGACCACCTTTGGATCGAACCCCTCCGGATATGCCGGCGGCGTCTTCAGGGATGTGAGATTGCCGAGCTCCTTGATCATGAAGGTCTGCCCTTCCTTCGACAGACACCAGTTCAGGAACAGCTTTGCTGCATTGGGATGAGCCGCCGTCTTCGGAATGCCGGTCGCGTAGGGATTGACCGGAGCGCCTTCAGGCGGAAAGAAGATCTCGATCGGCGCGCCGTCCTTCTTCTTTTGGTAGATCACATTGTAGAGCAGCGGCGCGATCGCGATCTCGCCGCGCACCAGCGCATCGGCCGTCGGCGCGCCGGAGGGATACAGCACCGGATGGGTCGCGGCCTGCTTGGCCCAGTAGTCTTCGCCGAGCACCTGGCGCTCGAACATGATCCGCGTCCAGGTGGTGCCGCCGGACTGCGCGAACACCTGCCCGATCAGCTTGTCATATTGCGGCTTGGTCAGGTCCATCCAGGATTTCGGCGGGTCCTTCACCAGCTCGGTATTGTAGGCGATCGACCAGGCGATCGTCGCGCGCGGCCAGTATTTCGGCGAGATCAGCGCGTGCGGATCGTAATCGGCCGCGTTCGGCGGCGCGTAATCCTGGAACAGGTCTTCCAGCGGCTGCATCAGCGCGCGGTCGGAATGGTCGACGACGTCGGCGATCAGCTTGCCGGCCGCGGCCTCCGTCTTGACGCGGGTGATCAGCTGGCCGCCGGGCGCGCGAACCATCTCGACCTTGATCTCGGGGAAGCGCTTGTTGAAGGCCTTGATGACCTGCTGCTCGATCTCGGCGAAGTTCGCGGTGTAGTAAACGAGCTTGCCTTCGGACTTGGCCGCCGCGATCAACTCCGCCGAGCCGAACTCCTGCGCCTGTGCCGCAGGCGCCAATGCAAGCGTCGCCACGCTTGCCAAGGCCAATGTGGTGAAGGTTCGTCTATCCATCGCAATCCTCCCCTTATTCGTTGTTATCCGGTCCGCGCCACGTTGCCCTGCGCTGATCCGCGCGACAGCCAGTTGGCGCCGCCGATCAGGACACCGAGCAGCACCGTCTGCACCAGGCT
Organism: Bradyrhizobium pachyrhizi; assembly: GCF_001189245.1. Lineage (GTDB taxonomy): Bacteria > Pseudomonadota > Alphaproteobacteria > Rhizobiales > Xanthobacteraceae > Bradyrhizobium > Bradyrhizobium pachyrhizi. The sequence continues at coordinate 68,416 of NZ_LFIQ01000083.1, forward strand.
GAAGGCCGCGGTCTTGCCGATATTGCCGCCTTCGTAATAGTCGAGCAGCAGCACCGACATCACCATGGTGTTGCTGGTGTAGAGGAACAGCGACGAGCCGAGCTCGCGGATCGCCAGCACGAACAGCAGCGTCATCGACGCCAGCACGCCCGGCCGCGCCAGCGGCAAAACGATCGTCCTGATGGTGCCGAGCATGCCCTTGCCGCAGACCCAGGCCGCCTCCTCGAGCTCGCGGTGGATTTGCAGGAACGAGGTCGACAGCGCCTTCACGGTGTCCGGCATGAAGCGCGCAATGAAGGCCAGCGCGAGAATCCAGATCGTGCCGTAGAGCCCGCCCGGCACGCCGATCCAGGCCCAGAGATAGGCGACGCCGACCACCAGCCCGGGAATCGCGACCGGCAGCGTCGAGATCAGGTCGATGGCACCGCGGCCGCTGACGCGGGTGCGATGGATGGTGTAGCCGATCGCAAAGGCAAGCGCGCCGCCGACAACAGCCGTGATCACGCCGACCTCGACCGCATTGTAGATCGACCGCATCGTCAACGGATTGTCGAAGATGCTCTCGAAATGCGTCAGCGAATATTGCCGCATGTCGAACAGGCTCGCGACATCGCGGATGAACATGAACTTGCGGAACGCCGCGACGATCAGCGCCAGCGACGGCAGCACCACGACGATGAGGAGGTAGACGATCCCGATCGCGAAAGTGAGCCAGCGCCATGGACCGAGATCGAGGCTGCGCGGCCGGAACGCCTTGCCCGCGACGGTGGTATAGCTGCGTCCGCTCAGCAATTTCTGCTGCAGATAGACCAAGAGCCCCGTGACCACCATCAGAATGATCGCGACCGCCGCTGCGGTGTTGTAGAGCGGCGGCGACCAGTTGGTGAGCTTGAAGATGTAGGTGGTGAGCACGTTCAGGTTGGTCGGCGCGCCGAGCACGGCCGGGATGCCGTAGATGCCGAGCATCACGATGAACGACAGCAGCATGCCCGAGACAATCGCCGGCATGATCAGCGGGAACGTCACCGTGAACAGGGTCGCGACCGGGCTCGCGCCGGAGATTTCCGCGGCCTCCTCCAGGCTCGGGTCCATGTTGCGCAGCGCCGACGAGGTGAACATGTAGACATAGGGCGCGTAGTAGATGCCGAACACGAACACCAGGCCCCACATCGAATAGAGATCGACGCGCAGGTCGGAGCCCATCCACTTGAACATCGTGTTGATCAAGCCGGTCTTCGGCGAGCCGAGAATGGCCCAGGCCACGCCCGCGACCAGCGGCGGCGCGAACAGCGGCAGGATGCTGGCCGCCGCGATGAAGCCCTTGAATGGCGTGTTGGTGCGCACCACGATCCAGGAGAACAGGAGCCCGATCGCGACCGCGATCACCGTGCCGCCGCCGCAGGCGATCAGCGTGTTGAGCAGCGCTTCGGCGACGTTCGGATTGGCCAGCACGGCGAGGAAATTGGCGATCGACAAATGGCTCAGGCTGAGACGGATACCGTCGACCACCGGATTGGTGTCGGTGAGCGCGCCGAGCAGCAGCATGAAGACGGGATAGATGACCAGGAAGGTCAGGATCGCCAGCAATGCCGCGACCCAGAGGCCGGTGAACGCGCGGCGGCGAGTTCCCTCGCTGGCGCTTCGCATGGCTTCGCTGCGCCGGTCGGCCTGTCCGTGCAATGCGCGTTCCCTCTTGCGGCCCGATCTGACGCCGGGCCTGCTTGTATACCAAGGGTAGTCGATCGGGACTGTGACGCAAGCTATCCGAAAGTCGCTTCCGTGCGATTGTGTGACACACCACGGGAACACGAATTCGGACTGATCGCGCTCGCACGCTGCATCCACCGCCGTCGTCCCGGCGAAGGCCGGGACCCATAGTCCGCGGCGGATGTCTTGAACGGGACTCGTCGTTCCAGCATTGCCCGACAAACAGCATCGGTGATTATGGGTCCGGCCTGCGCCGGGACGACGATGCGGGTGGGCGCAATTCGAGATGCCAAAACAGCCACTCGGTGTCATCACCGCGAAAGCGAAAGCGGGTGATCCAGCATTCCAGAGACGCCAGTGCTTGAGCCGATGGGCCGCGGCGTACTGGATCGCCCGGTCGAGCCGGACGATGACAGATGTGGATGGGAACGCAGTTGCGTCGCCACAGGCTGCCGGAACGCCGGCCCTGAACGATCCGGGCCGGCGTCGGCATCCTAGGCAAGGTAATTGCCTTCGAGTGCCGGCATGATGTCGAGCACTTCGAAATAGTGGTCCCAGAACCTCGTCTCGCGCAGGTGGTCGCAGAACCACGCCCAGGCCGAGAGGTCATCGGTCTCGCAGATCATGACGTCGGTCGCCCTGGTCGAGAAGGCCTCCGGCTCGAACCAGCGCACCTTCAGCTCCGGACGGCGCCGGAGCAAAGGAATGACCTCCTCGTGCAGGAAGGCGAGGCGCTGCTCGGTCTTCAGATCGAGCCAGTGCCGCGTGGTCTTGACCATGACGAAGATATGAAACCTGTGCGGATCGTCCTCGTGCTCGGGAAGCACGGGAGACGAGGTCGTTTGCAGTGTCACCATTGATCGGTTCTCCTTTCACGGCCATAATGTGAGTAATTGCTCATATTCCACAACTCGCGTTTTGGGAGATGCCCGCCATGCCGCCGAAGCGGCGCACAAAGGCCCGCAAACAGCCGCTTCAGCAGCGTTCGCGGGAAACCGTGGCGGTGATTCTGGAAGCGGCGGCTCGCGTTTTGGAAGCGCGCGGGCTCGAGGGATACAACACCAACGCGGTCGCCGAGCGCGGCGGGATCAGCGTCGGCTCGGTGTACCAGTACTTCCCGAACAAGGACGCCCTGACGCTGGCTTTGATCACGAGGTTCGAGGACGCGCTGCTGGCGAAAGTACGAGATGCGGTTGCGGCATCCGAGGGCAAGAGCCTGACGGCGTCGCTCAACCTGATCGTTCGGGCGCAGCTCGAGGCGCATGCCGAGCGGGCCGGGCTCAATCGCATTCTGGAGGCCGAGGAGGATCGCCTGCGCCCGGCGTCATCGGGCACGTCAGCGGCCGGCGAATTGAAGGAACTGGTCGCCGACCTGCTGGCGCGGCATCGTCGTGAGATCGCAAGGCCAGTCGACGACGACGCCGTCGAGGATCTGATCGTGATCAGCCGCGCCATGGTCGACCACGCGCTTCAAAACGACCTCTCGCAGGCTGCGGCCACCCGGCGGGTGCTGCGCGCCATCGAGGGATATCTGTTCGGTCCGCGGCCGGACTCTTGACGCTTCCGGCAAGGCCGCTTCGCATACGCATCATGCAATGCCGCGGCTGGGGAACGGGATGCCGGCGTAGTACATGGCGGTCCCGGAGACATTTTCAGGCATGCTCGAGAAGACCCCGACCACCGCGGCAGCGACGCCGATCACCGATGGACTGCCGGATGGATTGCCTTGGGAACGCCGCCGCTGGGCGGTGGCCGCGATCTTCACGGCGCTGGCGATGGCCTCGCTCGATACCGCGATCGCCAATATCGCGCTGCCGGCGATCGCGAGCGATCTGCATGTCAGCCCTGCGGAAGTGGTCTGGGTGGTCAACGTCTATCAGATCGCGCTGGTAGCGACGCTGCTGCCGCTCGGCGCGCTCGGTGAAATCGTCGGCCATCAGCGGATCTATCTCGGCGGCCTGCTGCTGTTCACATTGGCGTCACTCGGCTGCGCGCTGGCATGGTCGCTGCCGAGCCTCTTGGTCGCACGCACCTTGCAGGGGCTCGGCGCCAGCGGCCTGATGAGCGTCAACACCGCGCTGGTGCGCTTCGTCTATCCAAGCCGGATGCACGGCCGCGGCTTCGGCCACAATGCGCTCGTGGTCGCGACCGCCTTCACGCTGGGGCCGACCATCGCCTCCGGAATCCTCGCGCTCGGCCCATGGCCCTGGCTGTTCGCCGTCAACATTCCCTTTGGCGTCGTCGCGTTGCTGATCGGCATGAAGACGCTGCCGACGACGCCGCGCGCCACCCACGCTTTCGATTTCACCGGCGCGGCGCTGGCCTGCGCGTGCCTCGGCCTCTTCATCATCGGCATCGGCAGCGCCGCGCACAAGGCCGCGCCGGTGCTTGTCATCGCCGAGCTTGTCGGCGCGCTGGTGATCGGCTGGATACTGACCCGGCGGCATGCCGATCATCCGGCGCCGATGCTGCCGATCGACCTGTTCCGGCGGCCGATCTTCGCGCTGTCCGCCGCGACCGCCGTCTGCTCATTCGCTGTGCAGGGCCTCGCCTTCGTATCGCTGCCGTTCTACTTCGAGGACATATTGCACCGCTCGCAGGTCGAGACCGGCTTCTTCATGACGCCCTGGCCGCTGGTGGTCGCCTTCATGGCGCCGATCGGCGGCCGGCTGTCGGACCGCTATCCAGCCGGCATCCTCGGCGGCATCGGCATGCTGCTGCTGGGACTTGGTATGGTGCTGCTCGCGACCCTGCCGGCCGAGCCCAGCGTCACCAACATCGTCTGGCGCACGATGATCTGCGGCATCGGCTTCGGCTTCTTCCAGACCCCGAACATGAAGGCGATCATGTCGAGCGCGCCGTCGCATCGCAGCGGCAGCGCCAGCGGCATCGTCGCGACCGCGCGGTTGACCGGGCAGACCACCGGCGCCGCCCTCGCCGCGCTCTGCTTCGCGCTGGCCGATCGTGAGGGCGCCACTGTAGCGCTGGCGCTGGGTGCCGGATTTGCCGCGGTCGGCAGCGTCATGAGCTTCCTGCGTTTGGCGGTCGCTTCGCCGCAAAAGTCATGACAGGTATGCAGCGCGCACAGTCCGCGGCCAAACACCACAGCATCAACTTTCTTTCGCGCTGCGAGCGCATTTTCTTGATTTGAACCGTTCCAGTTTCAAGGCCAACATCGTGCTGCAGTCCGGTCGGAGGATCGGACCATTCAGGGGATCGCGATGGCAAACCTCAAGATTAACGGCAAGACAATCACTGTAGACGTCGAGGACGACACGCCACTGTTGTGGGCTATCAGAGAGAACGTCGGACTGACGGGGACCAAATACGGCTGCGGCATTGCCCAATGCGGCGCCTGCACCGTGCATATCGACGGGGTCGCGATGCGCTCCTGTGGCGTGACGGTGAGCGAAGCGGCCGGCAAGGAGATCACCACGATCGAGGGTCTCGCGGCGGGCGGCGTGATGCACAAGGTGCAGCTCGCCTGGATCGCCAGCGACGTGCCGCAATGCGGCTACTGCCAGAGCGGCATGATCATGGCCGTCGCGGCGCTCTTGAAGGACAATCCGAAGCCGACCGACGACGACATCAACGACGCCATCACCAATATCTGCCGCTGCGGCACCTTCCAGCAGGTGCGCGAGGCGATCCATGCTGCCGCGAACGCATAAGGACGCAGCGATGAACCAGCACGTCATGCCAAAGCTCAATCGCCGCGCCTTCGTGATCGGCACCGCAACCGCCAGCGCCGGCCTCGCGCTCGGCCTCGATCTGCCGTTCGGCGGCCCCGCCGTGGTGCGCGCGGCCGACGGCGCGCCCGAGGTCAACGCCTGGGTCGTGATCCGGCCCGACGACACCGTGGTGATCCGCATCGCCCGCTCCGAAATGGGCCAGGGCACGCTCACCGGCCTCGCCCAGCTCGTCGCCGAGGAGCTGGAATGCGACTGGTCGAAGGTCACGACCGAATATCCGACGCCGGGCCAGAGCGTCGCCCGCAAGCGCGCCTGGGGCGATTTCTCGACCGGCGGCAGCCGCGGCATCCGCACCTCGCAGGACTATGTCCGCAAGGGCGGCGCCACTGCGCGCTTGATGCTGATCCAGGCGGCAGCCAACGAGTGGAAGGTGCCGGCCTCGGAGTGCAAGGCCGCCAACAGCGTCATCACCCACACACCCTCGGGCAAGACGACGACCTACGGCAAGGTCGCGGAAGCCGCGGCCAAGCTCGAGCCGCCGGCCGACGTCAAGCTGAAGGACCCGAAGGACTGGACCATCGCCGGCAAGGGCCTGAAGCGGCTCGACACCGTCGACAAGACCACCGGCAAGATGGTCTACGGCATCGACGTCAAGCTGCCGGGCATGCTGAACGCCGCGATCAAGGATTGCCCGGTGTTCGGCGGCAAGGTGAAGAGCTTTGACGAAGCCAAGATCGCCGGCATGAAGGGCGTCAAGAAGGTGGTGCAGGTCGGCGAAAGCGCCGTTGCCGTCGTCGCCGACACCTGGTGGCACGCCAAGACCGCGCTGGACGCGCTGCCGATCGTCTGGGACGAAGGCCCTAACGCCAAGGTCTCCAGCGAGACGATCGCGACATGGCTCGCCGAAGGTCTCGACAATGCGCAGCCGGCCTATGTCGGCAACCAGAATGGCGACGCCAAGGCGGCGATCGCCAGCGCTGCCAAGAAGGTCGAGGCGGTCTACAGCTATCCCTACCAGAACCACGCCACGATGGAGCCGATGAACGCCACCGTGCTCTACACGCCCGACAAATGCGAGGTGTGGTGCGGCACGCAGAATGGCGAGGCGGCATTCGCGGCGGCGCTCGAGGCCTCCGGCCTGCCGGCGGAGAAGGTCGACGTGCACAAGCTGATGCTCGGCGGCGGCTTCGGCCGGCGCGGCATGACCGACTATGTGCGGCAGGCGGTGGCGATCGCCAAGCAGATGCCGGGCACGCCGATCAAGCTGCTGTGGTCGCGCGAAGAGGACATGCAGCACGGCAAGTATCACCCGATCACGCAATGCAAGCTGACCGGTGCGTTCGATGCCGACAACAATCTGGTCGCGTTGCACTACCGGCTGTCGGGTCAATCCATCCTGTTCTCGGTGCGCCCGGAAGCGCTGCAGAACGGCATGGACCCCGCCGCGTTCCAGGGCGTCGCGCAAGCCGGCGAGGCCGCGATCGGCTATTCGGTGCCGAACCTGCTGGTCGAGCATTCGATGCGCAACCCGCACGTCCCGCCGGGCTTCTGGCGCGGCGTCAACGTCAATCACAACGCGATCTACATGGAATGCTTCATGGACGAGTTGGCGCTGGCAGTCGGCCAGGACCCGCTCGAATTCCGCCGCAAGCTGATGGGCAAGCACCCCAAGCATCTCGCCGTGCTCAACGCCGTGGCCGAGAGGATCGGCTGGGGCACGCCGGCGCCGCAGGGCGTCTATCGCGGTATCGCGCAGGTGATGGGCTATGGCAGCTATGTTGCCGGCGCCGCCGAGATCTCGGTGACCGACGGCAGCAAGATCAAGGTGCATCGCATCGTCGCCTCCACCGACCCCGGCTATGTCGTCAACCCGGCGCAGGTCGAGCGGCAGATCGCGGGCTCCTTCGTCTACGGCCTCAGCGCGCTGTTCTACGGCGGCTGCACCGTGAAGGACGGCCGCATCGAGCAGACCAATTTCGACACCTACAACTCGATGCGCATCAACGAAATGCCGAAGGTGGAATCGGTGATGGTGCCGAGCGGCGGGTTCTGGGGCGGCGTCGGCGAGCCGACCATCGGCGTCGCGGCGCCGGCGGTGCTCAACGCCTATTTCGCCGCGACGGGAAAGCGCATCCGCAGCTTCCCGCTGCGCAACCAGAACATCAGCTTCGCCTGATCAAACCGGAAGCGGCGGCCCGACCGGCCGCCGCTTCCCTTTACGGATTCTCGTGCATGGCCGTCACGCGTCATCGGACGCGCAGGGATGTGATCCGTGGCGCCGCTGCCGTCGCAGCGGCTGCCTTGGCGCGTCCGGCGTTGGCGCAGGCGGCGCCGCGCATCGCGGTGATCGGCGGCGGCTTCGGCGGCGCGGCCTGCGCGCGGGCGCTGCGGCGGCTCGACACAAAGCTTCAGGTCACGCTGATCGAGCCGAACAGGACTTTCACCGCCTGCCCGTTCAGCAACGAGGTGATCGCAGGTCTGCGCGAGCTTCCCGCACAGCAATTCAGCTATGACAAGGTTGCTGCCGACGGCATCACGGTCGCCGCACAGGCGGCCACTAAGGTCGATGCCCAGGCGCGCAGCATCGCGCTCGCTGACGGCACGACGCTGTCCTATGACCGGCTGGTGCTGGCCCCCGGCATCGACATGCGCTTCGACGCCCTCTCCGGCTATGACGAGGCAGCGGCCGAGAAGATGCCGCACGCCTGGAAGGCCGGCGAGCAAACCCTGCTGCTGCGCAGGCAGCTTGAAGCCATGGACGATGGCGGCCTCGTCGTGATCGCGGTGCCGGCTGCGCCGCTGCGCTGTCCGCCCGCGCCTTACGAGCGCGCCAGCCTGATCGCGCATTATCTGAAGGCGAACAAGCCGAAGTCGAAGATCCTGGTGCTCGACGCCAAGGACAATTACTCGCAGCAGAAGCTGTTCGAGAAAGCCTGGGCGGAGCTCTATCCCGGCATGATCGAACGGATCGCGCTGTCGCAAGGCGGACGGGTGACGTCGGTCGATCCGGCGACCAATGAGATCGTCACCGACTTCGGCAACTACACCGCCGCGGTCGCCAATGTGATCCCGCCGCAAAGGGCCGGCCGCATCGCTGACATCGCCGGAGCCGCCGACCACACCGGCTGGTGCCCGATCGATCCCGTCACCTTTGCTTCAAAGCTCGTGCCCAACATCCACGTCATCGGTGATGCCGCGATCGCCGGCGGCATCCCGAAATCCGCCTCCGCGGCGGCGGCGCAAGGCCGCGCCTGCGCGGCGGCGATCGTGAGCGCGCTGGCCGGCAAGGCGCCGGAGACGCCGCGGCTCGATGGTGCCTGTTACAACACGGTCGCGCCGGGCTACGCCTTCTCGTTGAGGGGCATCTATCAGCCCAAGGAAGATCAGTACGCCGAGGCGGAGGTGACCACGAGCCCGGTCGACGCGCCGCGCGAGGTGCGCCAGCAAGAAGCTCACCAAGCGCTCGACTGGTTCAAGAGGATCACGGGAGATGCCTTTGGCTAGGCTCGCCCTCACAATGCTTCTCGCCGCGGGACTGTTCGCGGCGTGCTGGCCCGCCGACGCCGAGGAGCTACGGCCCTACACCGTCGTGGGCGATGCGATTCCAGCCTCGCTGACGGGAACCAAGGGCGATGTCGCGCGCGGCCGCGCGCTGATCGTCGAGCGTTCCTCCACTTGCATCCTCTGTCACAGCGGCCCATTTCCCGAGCAGGCGTTCCAGGGCGACCTCGCGCCGAACCTCGCCGGCAGCGGCAGCCGCTGGTCGGAAGGACAGTTGCGGCTCCGTCTGGTCGATGCGTCGCATCTCAACGCGGCGACGATCATGCCGTCCTACTATCACGTCGAAGGGCTCGTGCGGGTCGGCACCTCCTGGCGCGGCAGGCCGATCCTGTCGGCGGAGCAGATCGAGGATATCGTGGCTTACTTGACGACACTGCGGAACTAGGACCAAGCGATGGCGAATTCGGACCACACCACACGCCGGACGTTTCTGAGCCTGACTAGCGGCGCCGCCGCGCTGGTGATCGTGCGCCCCGTGGACGCAACGCCGGCGATGCTGTCGGCCGCGGTCCGCAATGTCGTCGGCGAGGCCGATGTGCACACCGGCAAGGTCAAGCTCGACATTCCGCCGCTGGTCGAGAACGGCAATACGGTGCCAATGACGATCAGCGTCACCAGCCCGATGACGGCGGACGAGTATGTGAAGAGCATCCATGTCTTCAACGAGAAGAATCCGCAGCCGAACATCGGCAATTTTTATCTCGGGCCGCGCGCCGGACGCGCGCAGGTGTCGACCCGCATCCGCCTCGCCGACAGCCAGAAGGTCACCGCCATCGCGCGGCTGTCCGACGACACGTTCTGGTCGGCAACCGCCGACGTCGTGGTGACGCTCGCCGCCTGCACCGAGGAGGCGATCTGATGCCGTCGGCCCTGATCAATGTTCCGGCCAAGGCCAAGCGCGGCAGCGTCATCGAGATCAAGACGCTGATGTCGCACATCATGGAAACCGGCTACCGCCACACGGCCTCAGGCAGCGTTGTGCCGCGCGACATCATCACGAGCTTCATTTGCCGCTTCAATGGCAAGGAAGTGTTCCGCGCCGATCTTTATCCCGCGATCGCGGCCAATCCGTTCATCACCTTCTTCACGACGGTAACCGAGAGCGGCAAGTTCGAATTCGAATGGATCGGCGACAAGGGATTTTCGGAGACCACGCAGGCTTCGATCACGGTCGAATGAAGATTGCCGTCTGCATCGCGCTGCTGACGGCGATGGCGGGCGCCGCGCTCGCGACCGAGATCCCGCGATCCGAACGCCGCTCCGGCTACAGCTTCATGAGCGCGGACAGCAAGGCAATGCAGGACGAGGACACCGCCAATCCCGGCATGCTGTCCGTGCTCGACGGCGAGACGCTGTGGATGCGCAAGGCCGGCGCCGCCAACAAGGCCTGCGCCGACTGCCACAACGACGCCCGCGTCAGCATGAAGGGCGTCGCGGCGCACTATCCGGCCTTCGACAAGGCGCTGGGCAAGCCGGTCGACCTCGAGGGACGGATCAACCTCTGCCGGACCAACCACCAGCAGGCCACGCCCTTCGCCTATGAAAGCCGTGAGCTGCTGGCGCTGACCGCCTATGTCGCACGGCAATCGCGCGGCATGCCGATTACGGCCGGCGGCGATCCGGAGCTCGCGCCCTTCGTCGAACAGGGCCACGCGCTGTTCATGCAACGGCAGGGCCAGCTCAATCTCGGCTGCACCAGTTGCCACGATGATAACTGGGACAAGAAGCTCGCGGGCAGCGCGATCACGCAAGCGCAGCCGACCGGCTATCCGCTGTACCGGCTGGAATGGCAGGCGCTCGGATCGTTGCAGCGGCGGCTGCGCGCCTGCATCACCGGTATCCGCGCGCAGGCTTATGATTACGGCTCGCCCGAACTGGTCGAGCTCGAGCTCTATCTGATGACGCGAGCGCGCGGCATGCCGGTCGAGACGCCGGCGGTCAGGCCCTAGCGCCAACCCTCAGGGTGAGGAGCGCGAAAGCGCGTCTCGAACCATGAGGCCCCAGTCGGGCCTCGCCCTTCGAGACGCTTGCTGCGCAAGCTCCTCAGGGTGAGGAGATGGAGTTACTGCGTAGCGGTCAGCGCTCGGCGAACGCCTTCTCGACCACAAACTGCGCGGGCTCGCCGTGATTGCCCTCGACGAAGCCGCGGCCATTCAGCAGCGTGCGGGTGTCGGCGACCAGCGCCGGCGAGCCGCAGATCATGACGCGGTCATGCGCGGCATCGAGCGCCGGCAGGCCGATGTCGGTGAACAGCTTGCCCGAGGTGATGAGGTCGGTGATGCGGCCGCGGTTATGGAACGGATCGCGCGTCACGGTCGGGTAGTAGATCAGCTGGTCGCGCACCAATTCGCCGATCAGTTCGTCCTGCGGCAGCTTCTCGGTGATCATCTCGCCATAGGCGAGCTCCTTGACGCGGCGGCAGCCGTGCAGCAGCACGATCTTCTCGAACCGGTCATAAGTCTCGGGATCCTTGATCACGCTGAGGAACGGCGCGAGGCCGGTGCCGGTGCCGACCAGATAGAGGTTGCGACCGTCCTCGAGGTTGTCGATGACCAGCGTGCCGGTGGCCTTGCGGCTGACGATGATCTCGTCGCCTTCCTTGAGGTGCTGGAGGCGCGAGGTCAGCGGGCCGTCCGGAACCTTGATCGAGAAGAACTCCAGCGTGTCCTCGTAATTCGCGCTGGCGACGCTGTAGGCCCGCAGCAGCGGCTTCTCGCCGACCTTGAGCCCGATCATGGTGAACTCGCCGTTGCGAAAGCGGAACGACGGATTGCGCGTGGTTTTGAAGGAGAACAGCGTGTCGGTCCAGTGGTGAACGCTGAGGACGCTTTCCTGGTTGAAATTGCTCATCGTCAGTTTCCTTGACGCGCGGGCCAGATTGGCAGCAAAATCATTTGTACACGATCATTCGTATACAAATGAATAATCCAGCTTGATCCGGCCGTCAAGCCACGGGCACAATGGCCGGCGAAGGCGTTGAACCAAAAGGAAAAACCATGGCGCACGATGCACCTCAGGCGACCGGTCCGAGCAAGCTGGTGATCCGCAATATCGGGCTGTTGCTGTCGGGGGCCCTGGAAAAGCCGATCCTGGGTGCCGATACCATCGTCGCCGAGAACGGCAAGATCACTGCGATCGGCCGCCTCAAGGATGTCGACACCGAAGGCGCCACCACCATCGTCGACGCCAATGGCACGACGGTCGCGCCCGGCCTGATCGACAGCCACGTCCACCCTGTCGCCGGCGACTGGACGCCGCGGCAGAACCAGATCAACTGGATCGACAGCTATCTGCATGGCGGCGTCACCACCATGATCTCCGCCGGCGAGGTGCACATGCCCGGGCGGCCGCGCGACGTCGTCGGGTTGAAGGCGATGGCGATCTTCGCGCAACGCGCGTTCTGGACGCTGCGACCGGGCGGCGTGAAGGTGCATGCCGGCGCGCCCGTGATCGAATGCGGGATGGTGGAGGACGACTTCAAGGAAATGGCTGCCGCCGGCGTCAAGCTGCTCGGCGAGGTCGGGCTCGGCGGCGTCAAGGACGGACCGACCGCGCGCAAGATGGTCGGCTGGGCGCGCAAATACGGCATTCAGAGCACGATCCACACCGGCGGCCCGTCGATCCCGGGCTCCGGCCTGATCGACAAGGACGTGGTGCTGGAGGCCGACACCGACGTGGTCGGCCACATCAACGGCGGCCACACCGCCCTGCCCGACGACCAGATCCGCTGCATCTGCGAGGGCTGCAAGCGCGGGCTCGAGCTGGTGCATAACGGCAATGAGCGCTCGGCGCTGTTCACGCTGCGGACCGCGCGCGAGATGGGCGATCTGCATCGCGTCATCCTCGGCACCGACGCGCCGGCCGGCTCCGGCGTGCAGCCGCTCGGCATCTTGCGGATGGTTTCGCTATTATCCTCGCTCGGCGAACTCCCGGCCGAGCTGGCGTTCTGCCTGGCAACCGGCAATACCGCGCGGATGCGCGAGCTCGATTGCGGCCTGATCGAGATCGGCCGCTCGGCCGATTTCGTGCTGATGGACAAGGCGCAGCATTCGCCGGGCAAGAACATCCTGGAGAGCGTTCAGCTCGGCGATCTTCCGGGCATCGGAATGACCATCATCGACGGCATCGTCCGCACCCAGCGCAGCCGCAACACGCCGCCCGCCGGCAAGGTGCCGGAGGTGGTGGCGAAGTGAGGTGCGCCAAGCCGTTGCGCGCGGGTGACGGGATGAACAGCGGTGCAACATATCCGGTGTCGTCCCGGCGAAAGCCGGGACGACACTGAGTGTTTGGTGCCGCTCGTGGGTCATACGTTCACTTGCTCTCAGGGCGATAAGATAACTGGATCGGTGCTTGCTCAACCCCTTGAGCGGGCTGCCAGATCGCGCGCCCGGCGCCGCGCGGCTTTGCCGCGCCGGCGCCGTCACCGAACCTTGTTTTCAGCTGTCACCGTTGAGGTGTAGTCTGCCCGCAAGCGAACCTTAGCCGGCAGCACTCGCAAGAGGCATTTTTCGATCCGGATTTAAGTTCTTGCTGCTGTATGCCGCCGTGCCGTGTCGATCCACATCACACAATCTGGAGGCAGCCGATGACGATGAGGCCAGATCCTACGTTCCACGCGTCGCCGAAGCTCGCGATGGAAGCGCCGGCCGAGAGCTTTGCCTACACCGTGCTGCTCAGTCCGGATTTTTCAAAGCCGGACGCGCTCGCGGTGATCGACGTCAAGGCCGGCTCTCCGACCTACAGCAAGATCGTCCACACTGTGACGATGCCCAACAAGGGCGACGAGTTCCACCATTTCGGCTGGAACGCCTGCTCGTCGGCGCTGTCCCCGCTGGCCGGACACGCCTTCCTCGAGCGTCGCTATCTCATCATTCCCGGCATGCGATCCTCCCGGATCTATATCGTCGACACCAAGCCGGACCCGACGCAAGCGAAGATCCACAAGATCATCGAGCCCGAGGAAATCTTCAAGAAGACCGGCTACTCGCGACCGCATACCATCCACTGCGGGCCGGAAGGCATCTATGTCAGCACGCTCGGCGGGAGCGGCAAGGACGGTACCGACGGGCCGCCCGGCATCTTCATCATGGACTGCGAGACATTCGAGGTGCTCGGCCGGTGGGAGATCGATCGTGGCCCGCAGACCAAGCATTATGATTTCTGGTGGAACCTGCCGCGCGACTACATGGTGAGCAGCGAGTGGGCCCTGCCGCCGCAGTTCGAGAACGGCATCGTGCCGGAAGACCTGCTGTCGAACAAATACGGCCACCGGCTGCATTTCTGGGACCTGCGCGCCCGACGCAACGTCCAGACCATCGACCTCGGCGCCAATCATCAGATGGCGCTGGAGGTGCGTCCGGCGCACGATCCGGTTCGCGAACACGGCTTCGTTGGCGTCGTGGTCGATACCACGAACCTCGAGGGTTCGATCTGGACCTGGTGGCGCGAGGGCGGCAAGTTTCACATCGAGAAGACGGTGACGATCCCGCCCGAGCCTGCATCGAAAGACCAACTGCCGCCGCTGTTGCAGGGTTTCGGCGCCGTACCTCCGCTGGTGACCGATATCGACTTGTCGATGGATGACAAGTTTCTCTACGTCGCCTGCTGGGGCACCGGCGAGATGCGCCAATACGATGTCAGCGATCCGCGCAAGCCGAAGCTCGCCGGATCGGTCCGCATCGGCGGCATCGTTCGTCGCGCGCCTCACCCGAACGGACAGGCCTTTGCCGGCGGGCCGCAGATGGTCGAGATCAGCCGTGACGGCAAGCGGGTGTACTGGACCAATTCGCTCTATTCGACCTGGGACGACCAGTTCTATCCGCAAGGCATTCCCGGCGCCGAGGTGATGGCGAATGCAAGCCCGGGCGGTGGGCTCGAACTGGCGAAGGACTACTGGGTCAGCTTCCCCGACGGCTACCGGGCGCACCAGATCCGGCTCGATGGCGGCGACTGCTCCACCGACTCGTTCTGCTATCCGTCGGTCTAGAGCGTTTTCAAGCGAAGTAGGTACCGGTTCGCGTGAAGAATACGCGTCAAAACAAGAATCCAGAGCCCGTTCCGATTCGATCGGAACGGAAAAGGCCCTGACGTGGGCCCGGCCGACTGGACTCCGGCCTGGCTGTGGCTGGCGGTCATCGCGAGCGGCCTCTACCACGGGATCAACCCGGGCATGGGCTGGCCGCTCGCCGTTTCTGCGGGATTGATGCAGAGGAGTTCGCGCGCACTGGTGACCGCGCTTGGCCCGCTCGCGATCGGTCATTTGCTGGCGATGCTGCTGGTGATCCTTCCGTTCGCGCTGCTGATCACCCTCGTCGAATGGCAGCGCACGATCCGGATCGGCGCCAGCCTGCTCGTCATCCTGTTTGGCATCTATCGGCTGATCGACCGGCGCCATCCGCGGGCCCTGGCCCGAATACCGCCGACGCAACTTGTCCTGTGGTCATTCGCGGTGGCGATCGCCCATGGCGCGGCGCTGATGCTGGTGCCGATCTATCTGGGGCTGTGCCGCGAGGCTGAAGCCGACCAAGGCCATGCGGCTGCCAACAGCCTGATCGATACCAGCCTCACCATGGCCGTGCTGGTCTCGATCGTCCATGCCGGCGCGATGATCGCCGCCGGCGGATGCCTGGCATGGCTGGTCTACCGCTACCTCGGCCTGAAATTCGTATCCCGGAGCTGGTTCAACCTCGACACGGTTTGGGCGCTCAGCCTGGTGCTGGTGGGCGCCGTCGCGCTGGCGCTTGGCCTGGAATCGTAGGGTGGGTAGAGCGAAGCGAAACCCACCATCTCGATCCGCGGAACGAAAGCCGATGCGTTTCGCTGCGCTCTACCCCATCCGACAATCTGCCTGCGTAACGCTGATAGATTGCTTCACCGCAACTTGCCGAGCAGCGCGATCAGCGTCTCGCGCTCCTTGGCGTCGAGCGGCGCCAGCGTCTCCCTGGAGATCACCAGCGCATTGGGCGCGGCCTTGTCGGCCATCTGCTGGCCGGCGCGTGTCAGGCTCACCAGCAGGCGGCGGCCGTCGTCGGGATCGGGCGAGGTCTCGGTCAGGCCGCGCGCGGTCAGGCGATCGATCACGCCCTTGATGGTCGCAACGTCCATCGACGTCAGCCGTCCGAGCTGGTTCTGGGAGCAGGCGCCGACCTCCGACAGCTTCGACAGCGCCGCCCACTGCGTCGGCGTCAGATTGATGCCGATCTCTCGGGCGAAGATCACGGCGTGGCGCTGCGACACCTGGCGCAGGATGAAGCCGATCTGCTCGTCCAGCACGTATCCCGGCTTGGTCGCCTTCCCGTTTCGCTTCGGTGCCGCACTCCTCGCCATTGTCCACCCCGCCCTTACAGCGACAGATGCGCGTCACGGATATCCGGACGCGCATCGAGCTCCGCCATGGTGCCGCCGAAGCAGATCCGGCCGCGCTCGATGATATAGGCGCGATCCGAAATCAGCCGGGCGAAATGCAGATTCTGCTCGGAGACGACGATGCTCACGCCCTCTTTCTTCATCGCCAGGATCGCATCGACCATCTGCTCGACGATCTTCGGCGACAGACCTTCGGAGGGCTCATCGAGCAGCACCAGCGACGGATTGCCCATCAGCGTGCGCGCGATCGTCAGCATCTGCTGCTCGCCGCCGCTCATGCGCCCGCCGGGCCGGCCGCGCATCTCGCCGAGATTGGGAAACAGCTTGAACAGCTTTTCGCGATCCCATTGCGGCGCGGCTGCCCGCTTCGGCTGCCGGCCGACCTCGAGATTCTCCTCGACCGTCAAATCCGTGAAGATGCGCCGCTCCTCCGGGACGTAGCCGAGCCCGCCGCGCACGATCGCATGCGTCGGCAGATCAGAGACGTCCCGGCCCTCGAACATCACGCGGCCGGAGCGGTTCTGGACCAGGCCGACGATGGAGCGGAACGTGGTCGATTTGCCCGCGCCGTTGCGCCCGAGCAAGGCGACCACTTCGCCCTCGCCGACCTCGAGCGCGATGTCGAACAGAATATGCGCCGGGCCGTAGAAGCTGTTGAGGTCCTTTACCGTCAGCTTCATGCCGATGCTCCCTCGCGGTGCCGGGCGTCATAGACGAGACCCTCGCCGAGATAGATCGCGCGCACCTGGGCATTGCCGCGGACTTCTTCGGGCGAGCCTTCGGCGATCAGGCTGCCGCGGTTGAGTACCAGGATGCGGTCGGCATGCTCGAACACCACGTCCATGTCGTGCTCGGTGAACAGCACGCCGATCGATTGCTCGCGCGCGATCCGCGCCGTCAGCCGCATCAGCTCGACGCGCTCGCGCGGCGCCATGCCGGCGGTCGGTTCGTCCATCAAGAGCAGCTTCGGCTGGTTGGCGAGAGCGATCGCAAGCTCGAGCCGCTTGACGTCGCCATAGGCGAGCTCGCCGCAGGGCCGCTCCGCATAGGCGCCCATGCCGACCAGATCGAGCAGCCGCCCGGCCTCGTCTCGAGCGTGGCGGGCGGTCGAGGCCCACAGATTGAACAACTGCCCGCCATGCGAGACCAGCGCGACCTGCACGTTCTCGCGTACCGTCATGGTTGGGAACGTCGCCGCGATCTGAAAGGTGCGGCCGACGCCCATGCGCCAGATCACGCGCGGCTTCTTGCCGGTGGTCTCCGCGCCCAGCACGCGGATGCGGCCGCTGTCGGGAATGTTCTGGCCGTTGAGCATGTCGAAGCAGGTGCTTTTTCCCGCGCCGTTCGGCCCGATCAGCGCCAAAATCTCGCCCGCGCGCAGTTCGAAGGAGACGCCGCGCACGGCATGCACGCCGCCATAGGATTTGGTCAGCCCCTCGACCGACAGCAATGTGGGAACCATGCTCATTCGGCGCTCTCGATGCGGGAGGTCAGCAAGGGCGATACCGACGACGAGGATTTGCGCCGGCGATGCATCAAGGCTTCGAGCGTGCCGACGATGCCCTTGGGGAACGCGACCACGATCAGCACCACGAACGCGCCGAGCACGAGTTTTGACCAATCGGTCTGGCTGACCAGCCAGATGTTGAGCGCCTTGTAGACGATGGCGCCGACCACCGCGCCCGACACCGTCTCGACACCGCCGAGCAGCACCATGACCAGCGCATCGACCGACAGCGAGATGCCCATATTGTCGGGGAACACGCTGCCCTTGAGATAGGCGAACAGCGCACCGGCAAGGCCGGCGACCGTGCCCGCGATCACGAAGGCGGTCCACTGGATCCGCTTGCCGTCGATACCGATGGCTTCGCTGCGCAGCGGCGAATCGCGCGTCGCGCGCAGCGCGAAGCCGAACGGCGAGAACACGATGATGCGGAGAATCACCACCGCAAGCGCGGCGATGCCGAGCGACAGCCAATAGAAATGCGACGGGCTCGCAGCCCATTTTTCCGGCCAGACCCCGAGGATGCCGTTGTCGCCGCCGGTGACCGACACCCACTGGAACGCGATCGACCAGACGATCTGGGCAAAGGCCAGGGTCAGCATCGCGAAATAGACCCCGGAGAGCTGCACCGCGAAGAAGCCGAACACGGCCGCGCCCATTAGCCCGAGCAGCGGGCCGAGCAGCAGGCAGGCGATCATCGGCAAACCGGCCATCTTGGCGAGCAGCGCCACGCCATAGGCGCCGAGGCCGAAATAGGCCGCGTGGCCGAACGAGGCGAGCCCGCCGACCGACATCAGGAAGTGCAGACTGACCGCAAAGATCACGAAGATCGCGATCTCCGAGCCGACCGTGAGCAAATAATTGCCGGCGACGAAGGGCAGCGCAGCGGCGAGGACGAGCACGGCAATCGCGGCGAACCGTTCGTTCATCGTCAGCGGCCGCCACGGATTGACGGTCAGCCCCGGCGTGCGCCGTGCCGGCGCCTCGGGCTTGCCGAACAGTCCCCACGGCCGGACGATGAGCACCACCGCCATCACCAGGAACACCAGGATGATGGAGATCTTCGGAAAGATCAGGATGCCGAAGGCGTTGAGCTCCGACACCAGCACCGCCGCGACGAAGGCGCCGATGATGCTGCCGAGGCCGCCGATCACCACCACGACGAAGACCTCGACGATGACGCGCAGATCCATCGCGTGGTTGACCGCGTCGCGCGGAATCTGCAGCGCGCCGCCGAGTGCGGCGAGGAAGACGCCGAGCGCGAACACGCTGGTGAACAGCCATTTCTGATTGACGCCGAGCGCCGCGACCATGTCGCGGTCCTGCGTCGCCGCACGCACCAGCACGCCCCAGCGGGTGCGCTGGAACAACAGCCAGAGGACGCCGAGCACGACCGGCCCGAGCACGATCAGGAACAGATCGTAGCTCGGAATATTCTGGCCGAAGAAATCGATCGCGCCCTTGAAGCCGGGCGCGCGGCGGCCGACCAGATCGTCCGGGCCCCAGATCAGAACCGCGAGATCCTCGACCATCAGCGTCAGGCCGAAGGTGGCGAGCAACTGGAACAGCTCCGGCGAATGATAGATCCGGCGCAGCAGCACCATCTCGACCAGCACGCCGATCACAGCAACCGCCAGCGCGGCAACGACGATGCCGCCCCAGAAGCCGAGCGCACCGGAGAAGCGCTCGGTCAGCGTGAAGGCGACATAGGCGCCGAGCATGTAGAACGCGCCATGCGCGAAATTCACGATCCGCGTCACGCCGAAGATGATCGACAGACCCGAAGCGACCAGGAACAGCGACGCCGCGCTGGCAAGACCGGTCAGGAACTGGACGACGTAGAAAGCCATGGGCGGTCCGCGTTGGAGTTTCTGTTCACCTCGCCCCGCCTGCGGGGAGAGGTCGAAACTCAAGCACCAGCTTGAGTTTCGGGTGAGGGGGGACTCTCCGCAAGCACGCTTGTGGAGACAGCCCCTCACCCCGCCCCTCTAAGAGCGAGCTTCGCTCGTCTCGACCCCGCAAGAGCGGGGCGAGGGAGAAGAAAAATCAATCCTTCGGCCGCAGCTTCTCGATCTCGGCATCGCTGGGCAGATAGTCCGAGCCCTTGCGATAGGCGGTGTCGACCATGATGCCCTTGCCGTCCTTCAGCGCGGTCTTGCCGGTGAAGGCGCCCAGCGTCGACTGGTGATCGATCTTGCGGAAGGTGATCTCGCCGAACGGCGACGGCATCGAGATGCCTTCGGCCGCCGCGATCAGCTTCTCCGGATCGCTCGAACCTGCCTTGGCAAGGATCGCCGCCGCCGCCTTGATGGTCTGATAGCCGACGATCGAGCCGAGCCGCGGATAGTCGTTGTACTTGGCCTGATAGGCCTTCAGGAACGCGTCATGCTCCGGCGTCTTGATCGCGTACCAGGGATAGCCGGTGACGATCCAGCCCTCCGGCGTCTCGTCCTTCAGCGGATCGAGGTATTCCGGCTCGCCGGTCAGGAAGCTCACCACGGTGCGGCCCTTGAACAGGCCCCGGGTGTTGCCTTCGCGCACGAGCTTGACGAGGTCGGCGCCGAAGGTGACGTTGAGGATCGCTTCCGGGTTCGCCGCCGCAACCGCCTGCACCACCGGGCCGGCGTCGATCTTGCCCTGCGGCGGCCACTGCTCGTCGACCCACTGGATGTCGGGCCGCTTCGCCGACATCAGCTTCTTGAACACCGCGACCGCCGACTGGCCGTATTCATAGTTCGGCGCGATCGTCGCCCAGCGTTTTGCAGGCAGTTTTGCGGCTTCTTCCACCAGCATTGCCGCCTGCATGTAGTTCGACGGACGCAGGCGGAACGTGTAGCGGTTGCCTTTCGACCACGTGATCGCGTCGGTCAAAGGCTCAGCCGCAAGGAAAAACACCTTCTTCTGGTTGGCGAAGTCGGAAACGGCAAGGCCGATGTTGGAGAGGAACGTGCCGGTGAGCATCGCGACGTTCTCGCTCGACACCAGCTCGTTGGCCGCGGTCTGCGCGTCCGCCGGCTTGCCGCCGTCGTCCTTGGAAACGACAACGAGCTTCTTGCCGCCAATACCGCCGGCGGCATTGATCTCCTCCACCGCCAGTTGCCAGCCCTTGCGATAGGGCTCGGTGAACGCCGGCAGCAAGGAATAAGAGTTGATCTCGCCGATCTTGATTTCGCTCTGCGCCATGGCCTGCGTCGTCATGGCGCTCGTTGCCATGGTCGCGACCGCGATCGCCAATCCCGCCCCTACGAAATAACCACGCATCCCGTCCTCCAGTTTTTCTTCAAAGAGATTATCGCAATCCGTCTTCGCCCTTGATCTCGCCGACCGTCAGCCCGCCGACGCGCGGCAGCGGCCGGCCACTGTCGGTCACCGCAACCGCGACCATGATCTCGTTGGCCCGCGGCGCGTCGTTGATCTGCACTTCCATGCCGTCGAAATGGCTGCGCACGAAAGCCGCGTCCTTGTGCCCGAGCGGAATATCCAGCGTGGTGCCGGGCCCCGAGCGCTTCTTCGACGACGGGATCAGCGCTGCGCCCTTCGACAGCACCTTGCGCACCGGCGCGCCCATCTTGGGATGCAGGATCGCCGCCGCATGCTCGAGCTCGCCATTCTCGCCGACCGCGGCGGCCTTGCCGTAGCTGTGCGCCTTGGCGCCGTCGATCCCGAGCGCGGCGACGGCCCGCTTCGAGAGCAGTTCGCCGAGTTCCTCGCCGATCACGATCAGCGGCGACAGGTCCTCGACATAGCGGCCGGCAAAGGGGTTTTCGATCACGGCGATCGCGGCAGCACGCCTTGTCGGCGGTGCGATGGTCTTGCCCATCTCCAGATGGGTCTCCTCGACCACGGTGACGATCTTGCGAATGACGGCGCTCATCTTGCCTTGCTCCCGGTCATGCCCGCAGCATGTGTTCTGTCGTTCTTCTCTGTAGCGCGTGCGACGCCGGCGCTCCGTTCCCAATTGCACCGACAAGCCGCGTTTCGCCCAGTAGACGCAATGCCGCGCCCTCGATCAATCCCGACATCAGGAGGTCGCGCGCCCGCGCCGCCCCCGCCTCGAGCGCCTGTTCGACCTCGTGTTCCGCCAGCCGCCCGACATCGCGGGTCACCAGCCGCGCGCCGAGGTCGCTGTCGGGCTGCAGCTCGCTCGCCTGAACGCGCAGGATCGCGGGATGATTGGGCAGATCGACCGCATTGGCGATCACCGTCGCCGCGGCATCCGCCTGCGACGCCGTCCGCGCCAGCACGGTGACGGCATCGGCAATGCCGAGCGAGAAGCTGCGGCCGTGGCGGCCACTGGTCGCGATGCCGCGGACCGGCGTGTCGGCATCGACCGTCATGGTGCGCATCACGCCATGGCGGTCCGGCCGGTCCATCAAACCGACGGTGAATTGTTCGCCGTCGCCGAGATGCAGGGCAATGTCGCCGCCGTTGTTGACATAGGCACTGTCGAGCGTTGCGGCCTCAAGCATCGCGCCCAAAATTTCCTCGGCGACCGAGCCCGCAACCGCTGCCATCGGCGTGATGAAGCAATCGGCGGCAAACGGCGCGACCGCCGCATGCATGCGCTGTGCGACCACACCTTTCAGCGTGCACCCGCCCGGAGCGGCTGCGCTGCGCAGTTCGGCCAGTTCCGCGCAGAGTTCGTCGAGCAAGCCGGTGAAGCGCTCGACCGCGGCCTGATACGCGGTACGAATGTCAGCATCGCCGCCCTTGGCCTCGATAACCAGATCAATCGGACCGTCCTGCAAATGCAGCCGCTTGCCGTCAGGAAGAAGCGCGATTTGCGGGAGCCTGGAGCGTCTTCCGTTCCGATGGAATCGGAACGGGGCTCCAGATTCCTGTTTTGACGCGTTTTCTTTGCGCGAACCGGTATCCACTTCGCTGGAAAACGCTCTGGTCATGCGCGCCGCCCGGGGAGATACGGCATCGGCCGGACCTCGGCGCTGTCCCGCAGCGACGACAGCGGCCGGACATAGTCCATGTGGCCGCCGAGTGCCGCGTAATCCGACAGCTTCATCGTGAATTCGATCGGCGCCACCAGCGCCGGGGTCGGCACATAGCCGAAGGCGCCGGCCGGCATCTGCGTGACATCGACCATGAAGGTGATGCCGCCGCCGGGCCAGACATAGACCGGTGCGCCGCCGCTGGTCACCCGCGTCAGCGCGTCCTTCACCGAGCGCGTCAGCCGCACCGGATTGTCGGTGACGCCGGCGCGCAGCGATCCGCCCGCGCCGCCCATGAACAGCACGGTGCACAGCGCCGGCTCGCAATTCTCCTGAATGCGCTCGACCGAAAATTTGAGGTCCGCCGGCATCTCGGTCTCGATCGGCTTCAGCACCTCGTCGAGCACATAATAAGAAGCATGCTCGCCGGTGGTCGAGACCATCAGCATGGTGAGCCCGGGCCGCGCCTCCTTCGCATTGAAGGGGCCGAGGATCGACAGCGGATCGGAGATATTGGTGCCGCCCCATCCGGTGCCGGGATCGGCGACCTGGAAATAGCGGCCCGGCGTCGAGCGGCGGCCCTTCATCTTGATGCCGGTGTCGGCGATGTCGAGCAGCTTGCCGGCCTGGTGCTCGCTGAGCACGCCGGTGATGTGGTCGTCGACCACCACGACCTCGTCGACCTTGCCGTGCCATTGCTTGGCGAACATGCCGATGGTCGCCGAGCCGCAGCCGACCCGCATGCGCTCTTCTGCCACACCATTGACGATCGGCGGCCTGCCGGCCTGCACCACGACGGTGGCGCCGCCGTCGATCGTCAGCTCTACCGCCTTGCAGTTGGAGAGATCCATCAGCGTGTCGCAGGTGACGCGGCCCTCCTTCTTGGAGCCGCCGGTCAGATGATGCACCCCGCCGAGCGAGAGCATCTGTGAGCCATATTCGCTGGTCGTGACATGGCCGACCGCCTCGCCGTCCGCGCGCACGATCGCGGTTTCCGGGCCGAGATAGCGGTCGGTGTCGATCTTCACCTTGACCCCGCAATACGAGAAAATGCCTTCGGTCACCACGGTGACCATGTCGACGCCGTCGACTTCCGACGACACGATGAAGGGCGCGGGCTTGTAGTCCGGATAGGTGGTTCCGGCGCCGATCGCGGTGACGAACAGTTCGGGTTGGCGGACGATCTTGCCGTCCCAGTCGCCGCTCACCTGGAACGGAACCAGCTTGCCGCCGTGCGACACGGTGCGCTCCAGCACGACATGCGGATCGACGCGCACCAGCGTGCCGTCATGATTGGCATAGCGGTCGCAGGCGCCGGCCGCGCCCGGCTTGATGTAGCACATCACCGGACAGGCATCGCAGCGGATCTTGTCGCCGGCGGCGACGGTCATTGTGTCAGCCATCGTGACCAAGCCTGGACTTGTTGCGGCGGTCGATCATACTGCCCTCCGCCTCCCATGCATATCGTTCGTATACGAATGATCCTGCGCGCGAGCCCGGGAGCTGTCAAGCGGCCTTTGCAATCAAACCCTGCCCTTCGCTTGCGCACCCTGTTCATAAAGCGGGCACGCGCTGCAGCGCGGCATGCCGCCGCTTGCACGTTTGTATACAAACGTTATCCTCGTCAGCGATCCGACGCTGACGTTGCAGCGCAAAACATCAGGGGAGAACCGGGGCAATGCGCCTGACCGTGAACGGCAGGAATCATGATGTCGACGCCGCTCCCGACACCGCATTGCTTTACGTGCTGCGCAACGACCTCGAATTGAACGGACCGAAATATGGCTGCGGGCTCGGCGAATGCGGCGCTTGCGCGGTGCTGATCGACGGCGTCGCCGCGCGCGCCTGCGTGATTCCGATCGAAGGCTGCGCGGGGCGCAGCATCGTCACGCTCGAAGGCCTCGGCAGCCGCGAGCATCCCGATCCCGTGCAGGATGCCTTCATCCGCGAACAGGCCGCGCAGTGCGGCTATTGCCTCAACGGCATGATCATCACCACCAAGGCCTTGCTGGCGCGCAATCCAACTCCGTCCGAGCATGAGGTACTGGAGGCGCTGCGCTACAACCTCTGCCGCTGCGGCGCGCATATCGAGATCGTCCGCGCGGCGATGCGCGCGGCCGGTCACGCGCTCGAGGCGCGCGATTGATGGTCGACGCACGGGCTCCCGAGCAACGCCGGCGCGGCTCGCTGTCGGTCGTCCGCCCTGCGGTGCTGGGCGCGGAAGGCGCGTTCGAGACCTTCATCACCATCACGGCCGACGGCACGATCAATGCCTATAATGGCCATGTCGACCTCGGCACCGGCATCCGCACCGCGCTCGGACAGATCGTTGCCGAAGAGCTCGACGTCTCCTTTGCCCGCGTCGTCGTGATCCTCGGCAACACCGCCGTGGTGCCGAACCAGGGCGCGACGATCGCGAGCGAGACCATCCAGATCACCGCCGTTCCCCTGCGCAAGGCCGCCGCGCAAGCGCGACACTTCTTGCTCGCACGCGCGGCCGAGCGGCTTGAGCTGCCGGCGAGTAACCTCACGATCGAGGACGGCCTGATCCGCGGCCACGACAACCGCAGCATCACCTATGGCGAGCTGATCGCGGACGAGACCATCCGGCTCGAGCTCGCGGAAAACGTTCCGGTCAAGGCCGTGAGCGCCTATTCGGTCGTCGGCAAGTCGGTGCCGCGCGTCGACGTGCCGGCGAAGGCCACCGGCGAGCTCGTCTATGTCCACGATGTGCGCGTGCCCGGCATGCTGCACGGCCGCGTGGTCCGCCCGCCTTACGCCGGCGTCGATACCGGTCCGTTCGTCGGCACCAGCCTGATCGCGGTCGATGAAGCTTCGGTGCGCGATATTCCGGGCCTCGTCGCGGTGGTGCGGATCGGCGATTTCGTCGGCGTCGTCGCCGAGCGCGAGGAGAATGCGATCAAGGCGGCCGCGCAGCTCAAGGTGAGCTGGAAGCCGGGGCCGGCGCTGACCGATCTTGCCGACGTGGAGCGAGCGCTGCGCGCCAATCCCTCGACGCCGCGCCAGCTGATCGACAAGGGCGACGTCGACGCCGCGATCAAGGCGGCCGACAAGCCGATGCAGCGGACTTATCTCTGGCCCTACCAGATGCACGGCTCGATCGGCCCGTCCTGCGCGGTTGCCGATTACACCGAGGGCGCGATCCGGGTCTGGTCCGGCACCCAGAACCCGCACATCCTGCGCGGCGACCTCGCGCTGCTGATCCAGCGGCCGGAATCCGAGATCGACGTGATCCGGATGGAGGCCGCCGGCTGCTACGGCCGCAACTGCGCCGACGATGTCTCCGCCGATGCATTGCTGCTGTCGCGCGCGGTCGGCCGCCCGGTGCGCGTCCAGCTCACCCGCGAGCAGGAACATGCCTGGGAGCCGAAGGGCACCGCGCAGCTGATGGACGTCAATGGCGGGCTCAACGCCGACGGCAGCGTTGCGGGTTACGATTTTTCGACGCGCTATCCCTCGAACGGCGCGCCGACACTGGCGCTGCTGCTCACCGGGCGGATCGCGCCCGAAGCGGCGGTGTTCGAGATGGGCGACCGCACCGCGATCCCGCCTTACGATTTCGAGAACATGCGCGTGGTCGCCAACGACATGCCGCCGATCGTGCGCGCGTCATGGTTTCGCGGCGTCTCGGCGCTGCCGAACACCTTTGCGCATGAATCCTACATCGACGAGCTTGCGGCGGAGGCCGAGGTCGATCCGATCGAGTACCGGCTGCGCTATCTCAGGGATAAGCGCGCGATTGATCTCGTCAACGCGGTCGCCGAGCGCGCCGGCTGGACACCGCGCCCGGTGTGGAAAGAGCCTGAGGCGGACGGCGATATCGTGCGCGGCCGCGGCTTTGCCTATGCGCTCTACGTGCACAGCAAGTTTCCCGGTTACGGCGCGGCATGGTCGGCATGGATCGCCGATGTCGCCGTCAACAAGGCGACCGGCGATGTCAGCGTGACCCGCGTCGTCGCCGGCCAGGATTCCGGATTGATGATCAATCCGGAGGGCGTACGGCACCAGATCGAAGGCAACGTGATCCAGTCGACCAGCCGCGCGCTGATGGAGGAAGTGTCCTTCGAGCGCGGCGCGGTGACGGCGCGGGAATGGGGTGCCTACCCCATCATCAAGTTTCCTGAGCTGCCCAAGATCGACGTGCTGATGCTGCCGCGGCAGGACCAGCCGCCGCTCGGCGTCGGCGAGTCCGCCTCGGTGCCGAGCGCCGCCGCGATCGCCAACGCGATCTATGACGCGACCGGCGTGCGCTTCCGCGAATTGCCGTTCACGCCAGAGCTCATTTTGAAGGGATTGCGCGGCGAGCAACCGGTCGCGCCCGCCCCGCTCTCGCCGCCTGCGCAAACCGCTGACCGCAACAGATGGCAGAATCCGTTTGCAAAGCGCGGCGGCGTGCTCGCCGGCATTGCCGCACTCTGCGCAGCGGCGATCGGCATCGGCGCGGCCGTGCTGCCGTGGCGCGCGATCGCACCGATCGCCCGGCCCGACGCCTCGGTCTATTCCGCTGCGACGATCGCCCGTGGCAAGGAGCTTGCAGCGCTCGGCGCCTGCGCCGTCTGCCACACCTCGGAGCACGGTGTCCTGAACGTCGGCGGTCGGCCGCTGGAGACGCCGTTCGGCACCATCTTCACCACCAACATCACACCCGATGTCGACACCGGCATCGGCGCCTGGTCCTATCCCGCGTTCGAGCGCGCGATGCGCGAGGGCATCCATCGCGACGGACACCACCTCTATCCGGCGTTTCCGTACACGCACTTCGCCAGGACCAGTGATGCCGACCTGCAGGCGCTCTATGCCTATCTGATGGCGCAGGCGCCGCGGCGCGCCGAGACGCCGGCGAATACGCTTGCCTTCCCGTTCAATTTTCGGCCGCTGCTCGCCGGCTGGAATGCGCTGTTCCATCAGAGGCAGGCATTCCAGCCCGATCCATCGAAGTCAGCGATCTGGAATCGCGGCGCCTATCTGATCGAAGGTCTCGGCCATTGCAGCACCTGCCACTCGCCGCGCAATGCGCTCGGCGCCGAGCGGCAAAGCGCCTATCTCGCCGGCGGCTTCGCCGAGGGCTGGGAGGCACCGGCACTGACGTCGCTGTCGAAAGCGCCGATCCCCTGGAGCGAGGACGAGCTCTACGCCTATTTGCGCACCGGCGAGTCCCGCCTGCACGGCGTCGCCGCGGGCCCGATGGCGCCGGTCGTGCAGGAGCTCGCCGCGCTGCCCGACCAGGACATCCGCGCGATGGCGGTCTACCTCGCCTCGTTCAACGAGACCACCGATCGGCCGGCCCACGATGCCATTGCCGCGAAGCTCGAAGCCGGCACCGTCGTCACCACCGCGGCCTCGGCGGGGGCGCGGATCTATCAAGGCGCCTGCGCGGTCTGCCATGAGGTCGGCGGCCCGCCGCTGTTCGGCAGCCGGCCGTCGCTGGCGCTGAACAGCAATCTGCACAGCAACGTGCCTGATAACCTGATCCAGGTGATCCTGCACGGCATCGCCAAGCCGGCCGTGACCGATCTGGGCTACATGCCGGCATTCAAGGACAGCATGAGCGACCGCCAGGTCGCCGAGCTCGTCACCTTCCTCCGGCGGCAATTTGCGCCTGATAAGCCGGCCTGGGCCGATGTCACCGCCACCGTCGGCCGTATACGGCAGACCATAGCGCGCTGACCTGCCATGTTCCGCCCGATACCCACTGGGCGGGCGGCGCCCGGCAGGCTAAGGTTCCCGCATGACCGTGACAGATATCGCGACCCGGACCTACAACCACGGCTGGCGGCTCGACCCGATCGTGCGCAGCCTGCTGGACACCGATTTCTACAAGCTGTTGATGCAGCAGATGATCCGGGAATGCTATCCGGACACCCGCACGACCTTTTCGGTGATCAACCGCTCGACCCATATCCGGCTTGCCGAGGTCATCGACGAGGCCGAGCTGCGTGCCCAGCTCGACCACGCCCGCACCATCCGCTTCACCAAGAAGGAGCTGATCTGGCTCGCCGGTAACACGTTCTACGGCAAGACCCAGATGTTCTCGCCCGACTTCATCAACTGGCTCTCGACCTTCCGGCTGCCCGAATACGAGCTGCACAAGGTCGACGGCCAGTACGAGCTGCATTTCCACGGGCCGTGGACCCACACCACGATGTGGGAGATCCCGGCGCTCGCGATCCTCAACGAGCTGCGCTCGCGCGCGGCGACCAAGACCTACGGCCGCTTCGCGCTCGACGTGCTCTATGCGCGCGCCAAGGCCAAGCTGTGGGCCAAGGTCGAGCGGCTGCGCAAGCTGGACGGCTTGCGGCTGTCCGATTTCGGCACACGCCGCCGCCATGGCTTCCTCTGGCAGCGCTGGTGCGTCGAGGCGGTGAAGGAAGGTCTCGGCCCCTCCTTCACGGGAACGTCGAACGTGCTGCTCGCGATGGACAACGACCTCGAGGCGATCGGCACCAACGCGCATGAACTGCCGATGGTCGCCGCCGCGCTCGCCAATGACGACGAGGCGCTGCGCTGGGCGCCCTATCGCATCCTCGATCAGTGGCGCCACACCTATGGCGGCAACCTGCTGATCGCGCTGCCCGATGCCTTCGGGACAAAACCGTTCCTGCGCGACGCGCCCGATTGGGTCGCCGACTGGACCGGCTTTCGTCCCGACAGCGCGCCGCCGATCACGGCCGGCGAAGAGATCATCAAATGGTGGAAGCAGAAGGGCCGCGATCCCAAGGAGAAGCTGCTGGTGTTCTCCGACGCGATGGATGTCGGCTCGATCGAGGAGACGTTCCATCATTTCAAGGGACGCGTGCGCGTCAGCTTCGGCTGGGGCACCAACCTCACCAACGATTTCGTCGGCTGCGCGCCCGACGGCACCGCCGAACTCGACCCGATCTCGATCGTCTGCAAGGTGACGTCGGTCGACGGACGCCCGGCCGTGAAACTCTCCGACAATCCGGAGAAGGCGACCGGCATCCCGTCCGAGGTCGAGCGCTATTTGCGCGTGTTCGGCAATGTCGGCCGTGTTCGCACCGCAGTTCACGTCTAAACCGGCACAGATATCACTCCATCGACTGACCTGACGAGTTTCGCATGCCCGCACCCAAGCCGCCAGCCTTCGAAACCCTGAGCCTGCACGCCGGCCAGCGCCCCGATCCCGCGACCGGCGCGCGCGCGGTTCCGATCTATCAGACCACGTCCTACGTGTTCCAGGATGCCGATCATGCCGCGGCGCTGTTCAACCTGGAGCGTGCCGGCCACATCTACACTCGCATCTCGAATCCAACGACGGCCGTGCTGGAAGAGCGCATCGCCGCGCTCGAATGCGGCGTCGGCGCGATCTGCACCGCCAGCGGCATGGCCGCGATGCATCTTGCGATCGCGACGCTGCTCAATGCCGGCGACCACATCGTCGCCTCCGCCTCGCTCTATGGCGGCACCATCAACCTGCTGGCGCACACGCTGCCGCGGTTCGGCATCACCACGACCTTCGTGAAGCCGCGTGCGCTCGACGACTTCCGCGCCGCGATCAAGCCGAACACCCGCCTCGTGATCGGTGAGACCATCGGCAATCCCGGCCTCGAGGTGCTCGATATCCCCGCGGTGGCACAGATCGCGCACGATGCGAAGATTCCGCTCTTGATAGACAACACCTTCGCGACGCCCTATCTCAGCCAGCCGATCGAGCTCGGCGCCGACATCGCGATGAACTCGGCGACCAAGTGGATGGGCGGCCACGGCATCGCGATCGGCGGCGTCATCGTCGACGGCGGGCGGTTCGACTGGCGCGCCTCCGGCAAATTCCCGCAGCTCACCGAGCCCTAT
The DNA here is from genome assembly GCF_001189245.1 of Bradyrhizobium pachyrhizi. Lineage (GTDB taxonomy): Bacteria > Pseudomonadota > Alphaproteobacteria > Rhizobiales > Xanthobacteraceae > Bradyrhizobium > Bradyrhizobium pachyrhizi. The sequence continues at coordinate 99,018 of NZ_LFIQ01000083.1, forward strand.
GCCGGTTATCACGGCATCGTCTTCGACGAGCAGTTCGGCAAGGCCGCCTTCATCATGCGCGCCCGCACCGAGGGCCTGCGCGATTTCGGCGCCTGCCTGTCGCCGACCAATGCGTTCCAGCTGCTGCAGGGCATCGAGACGCTCGGCGTCCGCATGGACCGTCACGTCAGCAACACCCATGCGGTGCTGGACGCCCTCGCCGCGAACAAGGCGGTCGACTGGGTGCTGCATCCGTCGCTTGAGACGCATCCGGACTACGCGCTGGCCAAGAAACTGCTGCCGCGCGGCGCCGGCTCGATCGTCAGCTTCGGCATCAAGGGCGGCCGCGCCGCCGGCAAGAAGTTCATCGAGTCCCTGAAGCTGATCAGCCATCTCGCCAATGTCGGCGACGCCAAGACGCTGGTGATCCATCCCGCCAGCACCACGCATCAGCAGATGGACGCCGAGCAGCTCAAGGCCGCCGGCATCGGCGAGGAGCTGGTGCGGCTGTCGGTCGGCATCGAAACCGCGCAGGACATCATCGACGATCTCGGCCAGGCGCTACGCGCCTCGCAAAGGACTTAGGGCCATGCAGCTTTCCGTGAACGGATCAGACACCTTCATCGCGACCGGCGGCAAGCCGTTCGATCCGTCGCTGCCGGCGGTGGTGATGATCCACGGCGCCGGCTTCGATTCCTCGACCTGGGCGCTGCACAGCCGCTGGTTCGCCCATCACGGCTTTTCCGTGCTGGCGCCGGACCTGCCGGGCCATGGCCGCTCCGCCGGCAAGCCGCTGCCGACCATCGCGGAGATGGCTGACTGGATCGCCGCGTTGATCACGGCCGCCGGCGCATCGAAGGCCCGGCTGATCGGCCACTCGATGGGCTCGCTGATCGCGATCGAAACCTCGGCGCGGCATCCCGACAAAGTTTCAGGCATCGCGCTGATCGGCACCGCCGCGACCATGACGGTCGGCCCCGATCTCCTGAAGGCCGCCGAGGCCAATGACGTCGCCGCGATCGACATGGTCTCGATCTGGGGCCTCGGCTTCAAGGCCGAGCTCGGCGGCAGCCTCGCGCCGGGCCTGTGGATGCATCAGGGCGCGCAGCGGGTACTGCAGGAGGCGAAGCCGGGCGTGCTGTACAACGACCTCAACGCCTGCAACGCCTACCAGAACGCACTCACGGCTGCTGCCGCGGTCAAGGTGCCCGCGACCTTCGTCCTCGGCGAACGCGACATGATGACGCCGGCCAAGGCCGGCAAGACACTCGCTGCCGCGACGCCGAACGCCCGCACCGTCGTGCTGCCGGGTGCCGGCCACATGATGATGGTCGAGCAGCCCGACGAACTGCTGGCGGCGTTGCGGTAATATCCTCGCGCTCAACGCTCACCCCTCATCCTGAGGAGCGCGGAACGCGCGTCTCGAAGGATGAGGCCACAGTCAGGGCCTCGTGGTTCGAGACGCCGCGGAGCCTGTCATCGGGCCGCGCTTTGCGCGGACCCGTTGGCGGCTCCTCACCATGAGGGTCTGATATCAAGGCGCACCCCTCAGCCGGCTCCGATGCTCTCGCATTCGAAGTGCCCTTTGCTGCCATCACCCCAAAATATCGAAAACAACCCCATGCAAAGGAGCAGGGCGGCCGCCGGCACCCGGACAAGCAACTTGACGTGTCGGGCAAATCAGCGATATCTTCTATTATTCCGAATTTCTGCGAGCGTCCCGCTGCCTGCGCAACAGTGTACGCGTCCGTCGCGATCGCGGCCGAAAATTCTCACCCACCATGCCACTGCAAGGCGACTTGGCGGATAAGCACGCGAACCGTATCAATGACCAATGGCGGGCCGCGTTCCGGTGAATCGACGCGGGTCCGGAGGACGTGGAGATGATCGACAATCACGAGCCAGGGCGTGTACTCATAAATCGAAGCGGCTCGGATCACACGCGTTGGGTGTCTGCTATGGCCCTGACAGGAGCGCGAAAGCGGACATTGTCGAAAGTCCGAGAGGGGCCATGAGCAGAACTGCAAGTAGCTGCCGTTACGCTCACCACGTGTAGCGCACGACGCCCTTGCCGGCGTAGGAGCGCGTGACGTTGGAGAACTCACCCTCGAAGGTCGCCGCCGCCGACCAGCCGTTCAGCCATTTCTTCTCGACCGCGGCGGTCACCAGTGCGGAGTCGGACGCCATCGCTGCGCCGTTCACGACAAAGCTGGCGCCCGGCAGCGTCTGGAATGTCGCGGCGATGCTCCGATCCGGATTGAAGCCGTGTGCCCAGGCGGCGCGGCCGCGCAAGGTGAGGATGCCGTCCGGCATGGCGAAGGATTTGTCGGCGCGCAGGCCGAGCTCGCTGCGCGTATCGGTGACGCTCTTCGAATTATAGGCCAGCGCAAAGGTGTTGCTGCCGACGATCGCCTGCTCGGAGTAGGTCGGCAGGTCGAAGGTGGTGAACTGCCCGGCCGCATATGGCGTGATGCCAAAACCCTGCGCGACGAAGCGATAGCCGCTCTCGACACGCCCCGACCAGGCATTGGCATTGAACTGCGCGCGCAACTGATCGACGCCGGCCACCGTGACGAAACGATCGGTGGTGATGTCCTGCCAGCCATAGGCAAGCGCGCCGGTGATATAGGCCGGCCCGACATTGTGCCGGATGAAGCCGCCGGCCTGGAACAGGTCGGAGCGGCCGCTGCCGAGATTGTTGACGCTGAAATTGGTGCCGCCGCCGGCCAGCGCGAACCCCGCGATGGTGTTCGGCGAGAAGCGGTAGTCGGCGCCGACGGCCACGCCATAGACGCTGCTCCGGGTATCGTTGGAGCCGACGACCGTATTGCCGTCGGTCCGCTGCGATCCGCCAAAACCGGCCGCCCACACGCTCCAGCGCTGCTCGAAGGAAGGCTGCAGCGGTGGCGCCTTGGTGTAGAGCGCAGCGTAAGCGTCGCGCTCGCTCCTGGCGCGGCCACTGCCCTTGGCGGCATAGGCCATGCTCTCGTCGGCATAGGCATTCGGACTTCCGCCCCCACTGATGGGATCGCCGCGCCCGGTGATGAAAGGATCGCTGATCACGCCCATGAACTGGTTCATGGCGTTGAACGTCGTCTGCTGCGCGCCGGTGCCGATCTCGCCGGACAGCTGCGTCAGGCCTGCCGGCGTTAATGCGCCAAACACCAGCGGAATGCCGCCGGTGGTATTGAAGAAATTGATCAGCGCGTTGCCGACGTTCCGCTGGTTGACGTTCAAGCCGCTGCCGAAGTCCGGCGGCGTTGGACCGTTCGGCGGCGTAAAATTGAGCGCAAGATCGAGATAGGCGTTGTTGCCGTCGTAGCTCAGGCTCGGGGTAAAGCCCGACGGAAGGTTGGTGTTCACCAGCGAACTGAATGTGCCGATCACGCCGCCGGTGGCATTGACGATCGTGTATTGTTTGGCGACGTAGGTGCCAGCCGCAAACGTCGCGCGCACGGTGGCGCCACCGAGCGTCGCCGTGCCTGCCACATTGGTGCGGTCGGCGCTCGCCGGCGAGACCTCGACCAGGTAGCTCGCAGCCGACGTGAACACCAGATTGCCCTGCACGGTCAGCGTGCCGATCGAGTTGCCGGGCGCCAGCGTGCCGCCATTGATCGTGGTATTGCCCACCGTGCCGCTGCCGCCGAGCGTAGCACCGGCGTTCACCGTCAGGGCCGAACTGGCGATCGAGCCGTCCACGATCAAGGTGCCGCCGTCGACGGCGGTCGCACCGGTATAGGTGTTGACGCCCGCGAGCGTCAGTGTGCCCGTCCCGGTCTTGGTGAGCGAGCCGCCGCTGCCGCCGCCGAAACCTCCATCCTGCAGAACGCCGGAGAATGTGGTCGCCAGGTTGTTGCCGCCCGCCTGCAGGTTCTTCGAGCCGAGGCTGATGGTGCCCGCACCCTCGATCGAGCCCGCCGTGATGCCGGCACTGGTGAGCAACGACAGATCGATGCTCCCGCCCGCGCCGTTGATGAGCCGCGCCGTGCCGCCCGTGCTCGTATTGACGAACCGAAGGCTGCCATTGTTGGTGATGGTGGCGTTGCCGGCCGTGCTGGTGTCGAAAAAGCGGAGGAAGGAGTTGCTGGTGATGGTGGCGTTGTCCGCCGTGCTTGTGTCGGAGAAGAGCACGACGAAGCTGCTGGTGATGGCGGCGCTGCCCGCCGTGCTGCTGTTGGAGAATGTCAGGCTGCCGTAGCTGGTGACGGTGGCCTTGCCGGCGCCGCTGGTGTTGAGGAAATTGACCATGGCGCCGGCGTTGTTGGTGATGGCGGCGTTGCCGGCAGTGCTGGTGCCGTTAAAATTGAGGCGGCCGTTATTGGTGATGCTGCCGCTACCTGCCGTGCTGGTGTTGAAGAACTGGGTGAGGTTATTGTTGGTGACGGTGGCGTTGTCGGCCGTGCTGGTGTCGCGGAATCCCAGGGTACCGCTGTTGGTGATGGTGGCGCCGCCGGCCGTACTGCTGTTCCTGAAATTCAGGAGGGAGCCGTTGGTGATGGTGGCGCTGCCCGCCGTGCTGCCGTTGCGGAATTCCACAATTCCCAGGGTGTTGGCGATCGTGGCGCTGCCCGCCGTGCTGGTGTCGGCGAAAAACAGGACGCCGCTGTTGGTGATGGTGTTGGCGATGGAGGCGCTGCCCGCCGTGCTGGTGTTGAAGAAACCAACGGTGCCCTGGTTGGTGATGGTGGCATTTCCGGCGCTGCCGGTGCTGGCGAAATTGACCGTTGCGCCGGTGTCGTTGATGATGGTGGCGCTGCCGGCCGAGCTGGCGCCGGCGAAACCGACGCTGCCGGTAACTGTGTTGGTGATGGCGGCGCTGCCGGCAGTGCTGGCGCCGTTGAAGTTGAGGCTGCCGTTGTTGGTGATGCCGGCGCTGCCTGCCGTGCTGGTGTCGAAAAACTGCGTAAGGGCGTTGTTGGTGAGAGTGGCGTTGCCAACGGTGCTGGTGCCGTGGAAGTTGAGTACGCCCGCGCCGTTGTTGGTGATGACCGCGGTGCCGGCCGTGCTGCTGTCGTTGAACTCGATACCGAAGTTGTTGGTGATGGTGGCACTGCCGGCCGAGCTGTTGTTGAAGAAGGACAGGTTGGCGAGGGAGTTATTGATGGTGGCGGTGCCGGCCGTGCTGGTGCCGAAGAACTGGATGATGCTGTTGTTGGTGATGCCGGCGTTACCAGCAGTGCTGGTGCCGTTGAAGTTGAGGGTGCCACCGCCGTTGTTGATGATGGTGGCGTTGCCGGCGCTGCTCGAGCCGTTGAAGTTGAGAATGGTGTTGTTGGTGATGCTGGCGCTGCCGGCCGTGCTCGTGTTTGCAAACGAAAGGCCGCCGGCGTTGTTGGTGATCGTGGCGTTGCCGGCGGTGCTCGTATCGGCGAATCGAAAATTGTAGTTGTTGATGATGGTGGCGTTGCCAGCGCTGCTCGAGTTGAAGAAGTCGAGGTTGCTGTTGTTGGTGATGGTGGCGTTGCCGCCCGTGCTCGTGTTGAAGAATTGAAGTTGGGCGCCGCTGTTGATGTTGATGGCGGCGTTGCCGGCGGTGCTCGTATCGAGGAACCGAACGGTGCCGTTGTCGGTGATAGTGGCGTTGCCGGCGGTGCTCGTGCCGGAGAAAAGAAAGATGGCGTTGTTGGTGAAGCTCGGTGCAGATGCGGAATTGTTGACGATGCCGGTGCCGGTGACGGTCAACGTAGTACCATTCCCCTGAAGGATAAAACTGTAGGCCGGCACGCCTGCGCCGAACTGGATCGTGTTGATCGATGTACTGGCGCTGATGGTCACCGAGGTGGGGGCGCCATTGTTGGCGAAGGTCGCGCTGCCGTCAGGAACGGTCGGCGTGGAGCTCCAGTTGACGCCCGTGGTCCACTCACCCCCGGGGCCGTTCCAGGTGCCGTCGACGGCTTGCGCGGCGTCCGGGGCAAACATCGCGATGACGCCGAGGCACGTCGATGCGAGCAGCGCAGCGCGCAATGCACGCCTGCACGCCCGGCGCTCCGATCGCAGCATCCTGCCGTGGTCGGCCACCGGCAGATCCTGAGCTGACGCCCGCCCCCTGAAAACGACAACCCTTGAGGAGACCACGATGGAAATGAACGCGGACAATTGACGCTCAAGCATTCTCGCTTCCCCGAGCAAACTTTTGAAAAACCAGCCAACGCGGGAAATATAGGCAAGGCGACAGACTCGGGATGTAGCCGGGTTGCAACAGCAACCGATGACACCATTTGCTGAGCGACGCTTGCTCCCAGCGCGGACCGCGAAACGACCTGAACAAATCTCCAATTCCCCCAGCCAATCCGCGACTTGCAATCTTTGGCGCGACCGCACTGAGGTCTGCGGCCGGAGAGGTTGAGCCGCGGGAATGAGACACTGGATCAACAGAATGAGACGCCTTGCAAACCGAGAGCTCGCGCGGCACGCTGAGCACAGAAATCAAATGGAGAGTTCCTTGAAGCGGTCGGCGACTCGGATGCGTGGCAGGATGCCGTCTCAATTCCGCTTGGACCTGTCAGTCGCGCCGGGCAACGCGCGCGAATTCGATCTCTGGCGCGGCGGCATGTCTCCTCTATTCGCGCTGGACGCCGCGGATGCTGAGGCGCGCTCCTCCTTCGCGGTCCAAATGACCAGCTATCAGTTTGCGGACGTCGCCATCGTCTCCGGCCGTTCGTCGGCCGCCACGTTTGAACGGACGGCGCCGTTGATCGCGCGTAGCGGCGTCGACAACATCTCGCTCGTTGTCTACGCGGAAGGCGGATGTGCGTTCGACGCCGAGGGACGCGCCGCCGAGGTTCGCGCCGGAGACGTTTGTTTTCTCGACCTGTCGCGCCCCAGTTCCCTGCGCTCTCCCAACTACGAGAGCCTCACACTCATACTGCCGCGCGATGCGCTTCAACCGTACCTCGCCGACCTCGACGGCCTTCACGGACGGGTGCTGCAAAAGAAGAATCCGCTGAACGCGATGCTGGTCGGTCATCTTCAGACGTTGTTCGCGGAAGCCTCGGCGCTGAGTCTGGCGGATGGCCGCGCGGCGGTGAACGGAACCGCGGCGCTCATTGCCGCGTTCGCGGGACCGTCGGCCAACGGTCGGGACGTGATCGCGCGGTCCGAATCCGCCGCATCGATGGTTAGCTTCCGGCGATTTATCGAGGCGAACCTGCATGACCCGGAACTGGGACCGGAGTTCATATGCCGCAAGCTTGGCGTATCGCGCGCGAAACTTTATCGAACGTTCGAACCGATGGGCGGCGTTAGCTCTTATATCCAACAGCGTCGATTGGGGCGCGCGCATCAATTGATCACAGATCCGGCGCACGCCCACCAGCGCATCGGCGTCATCGCTGCTCGGTGCGGTTTCGGCAGCATCTCGGTGTTCAGCCGCGCTTTTCGCCAGGCCTTTGGCCTGCCTCCCACGGAAATGCGCGAAGCACTTGAACGCGCCGAATTTGCCGATGTCGTGTTTTCCGGCGAGGCCGGTTTCGGGACCATGAGCCGCTGGCTTCTCGGCCTCGACACAGGTGGGCGCTGAACCGCCCTCGCTTTCCGCTTCCAGCGGCGCGGTTGCCAGCCCGAAAAGTTCGGCGTCCGCTCCAGGGTCACAAGCGGTAAAGCTCAGGACGACCACAAGATTTCCGCTTCGCCCCCCAAGACCCGACATTTTGCGCGTTTATGGGCACACGCCCGGCCTGGTCGGTCCACACGGATCGTGCAGCCAAAAGCGCTTACGCGCACGGCCACGCAGGCGATCGGAAAGAATTTCCAAACGGCTGCTTGCGGCACGCGTCGGACGGCGAAGGCGCTGTTTGGCGGAAGATGCCGCGACGCCGAACGCCCGCACCGTGGTGCTCGCTGGTGTCGGCCACATGATGACGGACGAGCAGCCCGACGAGCTGCTGGCGGCGCTGCGGTAATATCCTCGCGCTCAACGCTCACCCCTCATCTTGAGGAGCGCGTAGCGCGTCTCGAAGGATGAGGCCACAGTCGGGGCCTCGTGGTTCGAGACGCCGCGGAGCCTGTCATCGGGCCGCGCTTTGCGCGGACCCGTTGGCGGCTCCTCACCATGAGGGTCTGATATCATTCGAAGTGCCCTCGGCCGCCACGGCCGCTGGGACGTCGGAGACCTTCCTTGGAAGGTGAGCGCCCCCAAAATGTCGAAAACAACCCCATGCAAAGGAGCAGGG
>NZ_LFIQ01000083.1:107177-119664 GCF_001189245.1 Bradyrhizobium pachyrhizi
ACACTCGGACAAACCACTTGACGCGTCGGGCAAATCAGCGATATCTTCTATTATTCCGAAATCCCACGAACGCCCCGGCGCCACCGCAGCAGCGCACGCCTCCGTCGCGATTGCGGCCGAAAATTCTCACCCACCATGCCACTGCAAGGCCGATCGGATATCTGCCTCGAACGCGGTATCGGCGCGTACCCATTCCGCCTGTCCCGCCTTCAGGCCGCAAGCAGCAAACGCTTCGGCCTAGCGCTTCGTCTTGTGAAGCACCATCCTGCCCTTTGAAGCAATGCCACCCCACCTGGCAGACCAGCCGACTTCCGAGGTCGAGGGGCGTTCGGTGCGCGTCTGATCCCAGGCGCCCTGCAACGCAAACAGGGCGCCCTGGGGATCGGCACATCGAACGATCCAGCAACCATCGGGCAACTCGATCGGACCCTGGAGGACCCGGCCTCCGCCGGCATGAACGCGCTTGGCGGCCGCGCCGATGTCGTCGACATTGAAGTAGTAGAGCCAACAGGGCTGCGACACGCTCGGAAGCTTGGTGAGCATGCCGCCGATCGTCTGTCCGGCCACCGAAAACAATTCATACATATCTGCCGGATCGGCTCCAGCATGGGCCTTCTGCCAGCCAAGAAGCTCGTCGTAAAAAGCAAAGATCCTGTTCCGGTCTTCGGCCAGCAACTCGTGCCAGCCCACGCGCCCGGGCTCGTCCAATCCGCCGGGTTGCGGTTGGCCATATGTCAGTCCCGTGACCAGCGCAAACGTCGCTCCTTGCGGATCGGCGACCACTGAAATTCGGCCGATATTGCTGTCGGTCGGCGATACCAGGATGGCGCCGCCAAGACGGCGGATCTGCGCGGCCTTCGCATCCATGTCATCGACGGCGACATAGCCGACCCATCTCGGCGTTGCACCCAATCGCAGCCCCTCTTCGGGGAGCTCCATGAGACCAACCACCGGCGTGTCGCCTGCAGCAAGCACCGTATAGGCCAGCTCCGGCATCGACGCATCTTTCGTCGCCCAGCCGACGACCTTGCCATAGAAGGCAGCTGCCGCCCGCATGTCCGTCGTCAGGAGTTCATACCAGGCGAAGCGTCCGGGCTGATCGACCAAGCTAATTTCCCTGTTCAAGCGGGCCGGCAATTGCGCACTGCATCAAACCGCCCCCGCGCAATCCGCTCACGGGCGCAGATATTCGGCGCCTTCGATGAAATTGCAGCGATATTGTTCATGAAGGTGAATGCAACCCAGCCCCATTACATGCAACCCAGCCCCATGACATTTCGTGTACCCCCAAATCTTGCCTGCCTTGTTCGCTCGGGGTAGGATCACGGCTTACGGAGATCCTTCTTCCAACATTGGAGGATGCGGCCATGCAGCGGGCGAAGCAAGCTTCGAAAAAGAAGCGAATGACCAAAGCCGCCATGCCGGCGCTGGGAGTAGCCGGTCTAACCTTTTCGCTGGCGGGAAGTGCATCGGCTTCGGCCGTACCGACCGTGGACGTTCAACACAGGCCGAGCTTCGCGCCCGGCCAAGTGACCGCGCTCAGCGAGGAAGAACTCGCCGACGTCAACCTCGCCACCTTCCATCTCAATCTCATCGACCATGGAAGCGTCGCGGGCGGTGTGCTGCTCGCGCGGGGATGCGGTGGTTGTCATGGCTGCGGAGGCGCCAGAGGTTGCGGAGGCGCCAGAGGTTGCGGAGGCTGCAGAGGCTGCGGCGGCTGCAGAGCGTGCAGAGGCTGCCGCTGCGGCGTCGGTTGCGGTGGATGTGGCGGCTGCGGCGTTGGTTGGATCGGGGTAGGCGTGCCATTGGTGTCATGCGCAGGGTGCTGTGCATCGTGGGGCCGCTGCCGCTGGTGCTAGGACGCAGCGCTCCCTGACTAGGTATGGACACGTCGCGATTTCATCGGCCGGGCCCGCGAACGACCCGGCCATTTTCTTGCCTTCGTTGCAACGTTCGGCGCGCCTGGCTGGTCAGCTTGCCGATGGCGGGCGAGTGTGATCCAACTTATTTCGAAGAATGGTCGAGCTCGGCGCACAAGTTGGGCGGGGCGGCGGTTTGTCGTGCGCCGGCAACCGGCAGTGACGGGAACAGGATCGGCGTGCTGACCCGATGACAGTCAATCGCAAGAGCCGCGCCGCGAGGCAGACCCGCAAGGGCGTTTTGCGCTTCGCGCCGAACTTCACCGCCTATGTCATTCCTCCCAATGTGGTCTGTCTCTATTCCGAGAATCGCAAGTTCTTCCTGCACGGCGAACTGTATTGTGCGGTAGCCACGGCGATCGGAAAAAATGGAAAGGCTGCGCCAGAGATCGTTCGCCAGCTTTCAAAGAGTTTTCCCGCCGACAAGATCGAGGAAGCGATCAGGCGGTTGTTGGAGCGCCGATACGTCGTTGGTGGAGCATCGCATACATTCGCAGGCGCCGTTGATGGGTATTGGGCGAGCCTCGGCCTGCCTCCCGAGGTTGCGGAACAGAATCTCCGCGATTGTCCCGTGCGAGTGGAATCGATCGATGTCAAAGGCGCCAGGGAACTGAGCACGGCCTTGAGCAAGCTTGGCGTTCAGATCGCCAAGCGGTCGCCGAGGCTCATCATCACGCTGGTGAATGACTATCTCGATCGAGGGCTCGCCGAGCTGAACGGGGTGCGCGTCGCCGATGGGACGCCGTGGCTCCTGGTGCAGCCGTCCGGTGTGATTCCGCTGGTGGGACCTGTGTTCAAGCCGGGCGAGAGCGCCTGCTGGACCTGCCTGTTCGATCGCATGATACGCAATCGGGAGATCAAGGGATTTCTCGACCGCGGACCGGCGCAAGCGGTCGCCGTATCGCCCCTGGTCCACGACACCGTTGGACAGACCGCAGTTCACTTCGCTGCCGTGGAGATCACGAAGGCGATTGCCTCGGGTTTTCGCACCGACCTGCGCGATCACATTGCAAGCTTCGACCTGACTGGTGCCGTCATCGCCAAGCACTATGTCGCGAAACGCCCGCAATGTCCCACTTGCGGCAGCAAGAAGCTGCAGAGCGCGCGCCGGGCGGCAACCCCGATCGAGATTGCCGAGGGCAGAAAGCTCATAGCCACCAGCGGCGGATACCGCACCGTGACGTCGCGAACCACCGTCGCGCGGTTCCGCAAACACGTCAGTCCGCTGACCGGCGTCGTTTCGCGGCTCGAGCGGATCGAGGCCGATCTGCCGATGAATACGAATTTTTTCGCCTACCACAACTTCTCCGCGCCGGCCTGGAACGTTGACCAGCTCAGATCCGGACTGAGCGGCGGCAGCTTCGGCAAGGGCTCGACAGCCGAGCAGGGCGAGGCCAGCGCGCTGATGGAGGCGATCGAGCGCTATTCGGGCATTTTCCAGGGTGACGAGATCAGGACGAACCGCCGCTTTGCCGATTTCGCTCCCGGTGACGCTCTTCTTCCCAACGACGTCCAGCTTTTCAGCGACACGCAGTTTCGGAACAGACATGCCCCGCAGCCGGACGATTCACACCCGGTTCCCGAGCCGTTCGATCCCTCGACAAAAAACGAGTGGTCGCCGGTCTGGTCGTTACGCGACAAGCGCTTCAAATTTCTTCCGACCGGCCTGCTGTATTTTTTCTATGGCGGCTTCCACACGGATTCCAACGGATGTGCGGCCGGCAACACCCGTGAGGAAGCCATCGTTCAAGGCTTCCTCGAACTGGTCGAACGCGATGCCTACGCCATCTGGTGGTACAATCGGCTGCAGCGGGCCGAAGTCGACCTCACGCAATTCGACGATTCCTATGTGCGGGATCTGCAAGCCCAGCTTGCCGATGCGGGGCGCAGGCTTTGGGTGCTCGACATCACCAGCGATCTCGGCATTCCCTCCTACGTGGCGATCACGCACTGGATGCAGAACGGACACGAAAATATCGAGTTCGGCTCCGGCTCGCATTTCGATCGCCGCATAGCCCTGCTGCGTTCCCTGACGGAGCTGACCCAATTCATGTCGATTGGCATGATGGGCGGCGGAAGCGGCGAGAAGCCGACGCTTGACGGCGTTACGCCGCTGCGACTTGACGATTATCCCTTCCTGATCCCCAGCGACGATCCGATCGTCCCGCCGGCACCGGGCCTCAAGGTTCACGACAATACGAGCGACCAGGTCAATGCCTGCATCGAGATTGCCACCGGTGCCGGACATGATTTCCTCGTGCTCGACCAGACGCGGCCCGACGTCGAAGTCCCCGTCGTCAGGGTGCTCGTTCCGGGCTTGCGGCATTTCTATCGCCGCTTCGCGCCCGGCCGGCTTTACGATGTTCCGGTGAAGCTTGGATTATTGGACCGGCCACGACCGGAAAGCGAACTCACTCCGTTCCTTCCACACACCTGAAGGTTGGCCTCCGTGCGCGTGCTCCGGAAAAAGCCGACCAGGAAGATCGCACCAGTCATCACCGCCCGATTGAACGGTCGCTTTTCCCTTCATATGCAGGCGGACGGAAGCATCGCCGCTGCCCTCGGCCACTATACGGTCAATCTGGGACAATTCAGCACGGCGGCGATCGACCGTGCGGGACATCTCGCCTCCGGCCTGCCGCTCGCCTCCTTTGCCGGCAAAAGCGCCCTCGCGAGGCAGGTTCATGCCCTGGTGCAGCGACTGGCGCGGCACGGGCTTCTCGAATACCGCCTATCCTCTCCGCGCGAAAAGCAGGACCTCGTGGTCATCGAGCCGCAGGTCGCCGAATACTGGCCGCAACCTGCAAAGCTGGGGAACGGTGATACCATCGTGTTGTCGCGCTTCGCCTATCTGCGCCGGCGCGGCAACGAGATGGTGCTGGAATCGCCGCGCGCCGGGGCACTGTTCCGGATTTGCGATCCCGCCATCGCTGCCACCCTCGCGGCCCTGTCGCAGCCCCAGAAGATCAGCAAGCTTCGCCGCCACGCGACCTCCTTGAACCTCGATCTGCTCGGATTGCTGCTCGACAGCCAGATGCTGATCAAGCTCAATGCGAAAGACGGCGACGGCCTTCGGGTGAATGAAGGCGACGGCAATCTCGTTCTCTGGGATTTTCACGATCTCGTGTTTCACACGCGGAGCACGGAGGGCCGGCATGCCGATCCAGTTGGCGGCGCGTTCACCCATGCGGGCGTCGTTCCACCGCTGCCTGCGATACGTCCGCGTTGGCCAGGCGAGAAGTTCGCCCTCCACAAGCTCTCCACGCCGGAGCCGATCTCGCCCTTCGCGAAGCTGTTGCGTGAACGCCATTCGATACGGGATTTCGACGACCAGCACCCCGTCACGCTCGCCGAACTCGCACAGTTTCTCGACACCACCGCCCGCGTGCTATCGGAATGGAAGAACGGCGCGAATTTTGACGGCGGTCCTGAAGTCACCTACAGCGCGAGGCCTTATCCATCGGCGGGCAGCGCTTACGAGCTGGAATTGTACCTGGCAGTCTCGAACTGCGAGGGGCTTGCGCGCGGATTTTACCACTACGATGCGGGTGGTCACGCACTGGTCGCGATCGGCGCTTCCGCCCAGCAGCTCCAGGCGCTCTCGACGGCGGCCGAGTTTGCCATGGACGCGCCCGGCCCGCCGCAGGTCCTGATCACGATCGCTGCGCGTTTTGGGCGGGTATCCTGGAAATACAGCTCAATCGCATATTCGCTGATCCTGAAGGATGTCGGCACCATGATCCAGACATTCTATCTGGCGGCGACCGATATGGGCCTTGGCGGCTGCGCCATCGGCACGACCAACATCGATCTGTTTGCGAAAATCACCGAGCTCGAATTTCATGTCGAGAGCCCGGTCGGTCAATTTGCACTCGGACGCGGAAAGGCACCGCCGGCCGCAAGCTAGAAGGCCAGCCGCGTTTTTGGGGGCTACGGTAATAGCCTCGCGCTCAACGCTCACCCTCATCCTGACGAGCGCGGAACGCGCGTCTCGAAGGATGAGGCCACAGTCAGGGCCTCGTGGTTCGAGACGCCGCGGAGCCTGTCATCGGGCCGCGCTTTGCGCGGACCCGTTGGCGGCTCCTCACCATGAGGGTCTGATATCTGCGCGCGCCGCTCACTGCTTTGCGGGCTTGCGCTCGATCGGGTGGATGTCGATCGCGCGCAGGCGGCCGAGACGGAGCACGTCCATCGACAGCGTGCGGTCGATGCGGCTGTGATCGAGCGCGCGGATCAGGTCGTCGACGCCGTTGATCTCGATGCCGTCGAGCCTGATCACGACGTCGCCCGGCAACAGGCTCGCCCGCGCAGCCGGACTGTCCGGCTCGATCTGCATCAGCAATGCACCCATCTTGTTCTCGACGCCGGCCAGCACCGCATGCCGCCGCGGCACCGGCGCGGTCTGGCCGGCGACGCCGATATAGGCGCGGCGGACATAGCCGTGGCGGATGATCTCCGACAGCACGAACTGCGCGGTGTTGGAGGCGACCGCAAAGCAGATGCCCTGCGCGCCGTTGATGATCGCGGTGTTGATGCCGATCACCTCGCCCTTCGACGACACCAGCGGCCCGCCGGAATTGCCGGGGTTGAGCGCGGCGTCGGTCTGGATCACGTCCTCGATGGTGCGCCCGCTCACTGAGCGGATCGAGCGGCCGAGCGCCGACACCACGCCGGCGGTGACCGTCGATTCGAAGCCGAGCGGATTGCCGATCGCGACCACCAGCTGGCCGCGCCGCAGCGTCTTGGAGTTGCCGAGCGAGGCATAGGGCAGATCGCGCGCGCCATCGGCCCGCAGCAGCGCGAGATCAGTGTCGGGATCGACGCCGAGCACATGGGCGTCGGTGACGAAGCCCTCGGTGTCGCGCAGCCGGATCTCCTTCGACGATCCGACCACATGGCTGTTGGTCAAGACGAACCCGTCGGGCGAGATCACGATGCCCGAGCCGAGCCCGCCGCGCTCGCGCGCGTTGCGCACTTTCGGCCCGGTTTCGACCCGGACCACGGCGGGGCCGACGCGGTCGGTGACGTCGATCACGGCATTGGAATAGGCATCCAGCAAAGCCCGGTCATCGACCTGGGTTGCGACTTGGGCAGCGTCAGCCGTTCGCGGCGACGGCGTGTCACCGGCGGTATCTGAGGTAAAATCCAGCATGGCGAGAGTCCTTTGGTCTCCAAAGATGGTGACCGGCTCCCGGCGCCGCAAGTGGTTACCTGCCCTGTCGGCTAGGTTGCCCGCCGTAACGTGCCGCCGCGCGCCCTGACCGGATCGAGCAGCGACCAGTCGCCCTCCGGCAGCACATGGCCTTTCGGGAACGGCGCGCGCAGCTCGAGGCCGAGCGAGCGCAGCACGCGGTCGTCGCGGTAGTAGCATTGCAGCACCACGCGGACGAGCGTGGCCGCGGCAGCGCCGCCGCCGGTACGAAACTCCTGCGCCACCGCATCGCGCCTGGCATCGTCGAGCTCGGCGAGCGGCTTGCCCGCGAGATCAGCCAGATGATCCAGCGCCTGCGCGACCAGCGCGGTGTCGCGGCCAAGCGTCGCCAGCATGTCGGCCTGGATCGCGGCATCGTCCGCACCCGGCACCTTGTACTCGTCGCTGGCAGGAACGATCATCGCTGCGACGGTGCGGAGATCGGCGCGCTGGGCCGCGGTCAGTTGTTTTGCATCGGACATGGACGGTCTCAATCGAACAGATTGGCGAGGCGCTGCTTCATCTGGTCGGCGATGTAGAGCGCAAGGGCCTGGATGGTGGAGGTCGGGTTCACGCCACCCGAGGTGACGAAGATGCTGCCGTCGACGATGAAGAGGTTCTTCACGTCGTGCGAGCGGCCCCATTCGTTGACCACCGAGCGCGCCGGATCGGTGCCCATCCGCGCGGTGCCGAGCAGATGCCAGCCGCCCCACGGGATCGGATCGTTGATGCAGATGTCGGTGGCGCCGGCGGCCTCGAGGATCTCCCGGCCGCGCGCCAGCCCGTGATCCATCATCTTCCGGCTGTTCGCGCTGATCGTGTAATCGATCTTCGGCGCGGGGATGCCGTGGCTGTCCTTCAACACGGGATCGAGCGTGACACGGTTGTGCTCCTCCGGCAGATCCTCGCAGATCGCCGACACCGCGAGACGATGGCCGTTGAGCTTGCGGAAGACGCGGTGATGATCCTTGCCCCAGGGCAGGATGCCCTTCTGCTCGCTCGCGACCGCCTCGAACACCGGCCCGGCGCCGCGGCCGAACTGGATGCCGTAGCCGCGGACGAAGCCGCGCGACAGATCGGTGTCGTAGAACTCCTTGCTCCACAGGCAGGTCGGCGGCGCGCGGTTGCTGTCGGTCGGCTCCTTCACGAAGCCGTAGATCTGCGCGTAGGGGTGGAACATCAGGTTCTTGCCGACCAGGCCCGACGAGTTGGCAAGGCCATTCGGGAATTTGCCCGACACCGAATTGAGCAGCAGCCGCGGCGTGCCGACACCGTTGCAGGCGATGATGACCACTTCGGCCGGCTGAAACTGCTCGACGCCGTCCTTGTCGTAATAGACGACGCCGGAGGCCATGCCGTGTTCGTTGGTCAGGATCTCGCGTACCCGGCAATGGGTCTTCAGCTCGACCCCTGCGCGGACCGCGTGCGGCCAGTAGGTGATGTCGGTCGAGGCCTTGGCACCCTGCGCGCAGGCCGGCGTGCAGTGGCCGAGATTGATGCAGCGCGCCCTGCCCTCGTAATCCATCGTCGCCACTGTCGTGTCCGACGGCCACCAGTGCCAGCCAAGCTTGTTCATGGCGTTGCCGATCAGCGGGCCGGATAGCCCGAGCGGCTGCTGCGGCATCGGCGGGTGGCTCAGCGGCGACAGCGGATCGCCCGACAGGCCGGAGACACCCATCATCCGATCGTTCTCCTCGAAGAACGGAGTGAGCGCGTCGTAGTCGATCGGCCAGTCATCGGCGACGCCGTCGAGCGTCTTCACCTTGAAATCGGACGGATGCAGCCGCGGCCAGTGCGCGGTGTACATCACCGTCGAGCCGCCGACGGCGTTGAAGTTGACGACCTTGATCGGCGAATTGTCGTCGTTAATCGGGTAATCCTCGGGCCGGCGGCGGACGTTCGGGCTGGACGACCACTCGCCGTAGAACTTCGCCTCCCAGTCGCGCTCGGTGCTCGGATATTCGGCAGGATTCATCCAGCCGCCCTGATCGAGGCAGAGGATATGCATCTTGGTATCGGCGAGGCTCCAGGCCACCGCGGCGCCGGACGCGCCGGCGCCGATGATCAGGACGTCAACGGGATCGTTCATTCGGATTCCTTGTTCTTATGATCCCGTCATTCCGGGGCGATGCGCAGCATCGAACCCGGAATCTCGAGATTCCGGGTCTGGTGCTACGCACCATCCCCGAATGACAAACCCACAACTTCAATTGACGATTCTCACCGGCAAGCTTCGTATACCGCGGATGAAATTGGAATAGAGCCTTTGCGGCGGGCCCATCATCTCAAAACGCAGATCGCGCGCCAGGACCTCCTCCCAGAGGATGCGCAGTTGCTGCTCGGCCAGGCGATCGCCGACGCAGCGATGGACGCCGGCGCCGAAGGCGAGATGCTGGCGCGGCTTGGCGCGGTTGATGATGAATTCGTCGGCGCGCTCGATCTTGTCCTCGTCGCGGTTGCCGGAGATGTACCACATCACGACCTTGTCGCCCTTCTTGATCCGGCGGCCGGCAAGCTCGACATCGTTGCGTGCGGTGCGGCGCATGTGCAGCACCGGCGTGTGGTAGCGGATGGTCTCGGACACCAGGTTCGGGATCAGCTCGCGCCTCGCGCGGACCAGCTCGAACTGCTCCGGGTTCTCGCACAGCGCCATCAGCCCGGCCGACATTGAATTGCGCGTGGTGTCATTGCCGCCGACGATCAACAGCCCGATCGTGCCGATGAACTCGCGCGGCTCCAGATTCCGCGTCGCTTCAGAATGCGCCAGCATCGAGATCAAATCGAAGGTCGGCGGCGCATCGACCCGCGCGTCCCACAGCTTGCGGAAATATTCTCCCATCTTGACCAGCTCGGCGGTGCGTTCAGCCTCCGAATGCACCACCGCGTCGGGAGATTCGACGTTGGCGATCGCGACATCCGACCACCAGGTCAGCTTGGCGCGGTCTTCAGAAGGGAAATCGAACAGCGTCGCCAGCATCATGTTGGTGAGGTCGACCGAAACCCGCTCAGCCCAGTCGAAGGTCTCGTTGCGCGGCAGCGCATCGAGCACGGCTGCGGTGCGCTTGCGGATCAGGGCGTCGAAATTGGCAAGGTTCGACGGCGCCACGATCGGCGCCACGGTGCGGCGCTGCGCGGTGTGGCCGGGCGGATCCATGCGGATGAAGCTCGGCCGCTCCTGCCCCTTCGGCTGGTCCGCGACCTGGATACCGCCAAGCTCGGAGGCCGACGAATAGTTCTGGTGATCCAGCTCGACCGCGAAGATGTCGTCGTAGCGCGTCACCGACCAGTAAGAACCGTAGGCCGACGCCTCGCAATAATGCACGGGATCGTCGCGGCGGAGCTGCGCAAACAGCGGCCGCCAGGTGTCATCCTGATAAAGCCGGGGATTGCTGACGTCTGTCGACGTCGGCCTGCGCAGCGCCTCTCCCATCGCTTCACTCCCGCTGGTTCCGTCGCCGCTTGGCGGGCGATCGTTGTGTCGGACCGACGATAGAGGGAATCCCGCGGCCGAGTAAAGCCGCGGGGCGGACAGTCCGCCGCGCGGAATGCGCGCGGGCCGACGCACCCGGCAAATCCCGATAGCTGCCCCGCTGTTCGATGTTTGTCGGCAGCAGGAAGACCGGTTAGCCTTGCCGGCAATCAATCCATCAGGGAGCAACGACAGGTGGCCGCATCGCGCCAGGACAACAGCCCCGAGACGGCTGCGCCGGACTACGACGTCATCATCATCGGCGCCGGCCTGTCCGGCATGTACCAGCTCTACCGGCTGCGCGAGCTTGGCCTTAGCGCGCGCGTGTTCGAGGCCGGCACCGGCGTCGGCGGCACCTGGTACTGGAACCGCTATCCCGGCGCACGCTTCGATTCCGAGAGCTATTCCTACGGCTACTCGTTCTCGAAGGAGCTGCTCGAGGAATGGGAATGGTCGGAACATTTCGCCGGCCAGCCCGAGACCTTGCGCTACTGCAACTATGTCGCCGACAAGTTCGACCTGCGCCGCGACATCCAGTTCGAGAGCCGCGTCACGTCCGCGATCTACCAGGACGACAGGCGAAGCTGGCGGATCACGCTGGAGAGCGGCGCGCAGCACTCCTGCCGCTTCCTGATCACCGCGATCGGCCCGTTGTCGACGCCGACCCTGCCGCGGATCGAGGGCCGCGATGATTTCAGGGGCCGATCGTTCCACACCGCGCGCTGGCCGAAGGACAAGGTGGATTTCACCGGCAAGCGCGTCGCCGTGATCGGCACCGGCGCGACCGGCATCCAGACCATTCAGACCATCGCCGGCGAGGTCGGGCATCTCACCGTGTTCCAGCGCACCGCCAACTGGGCGGCGCCGCTGCACAACGGCAACATCGACTCCGCGACGCAAGCCAGGATCAAGGCCGGCTATCCCGAGATCTTCGCGCGTTGCAAGGAGACCTTCGCCTGCTTCGTGCATACGCCCGATCCGCGCGGCGCGTTCGAGGTGAGCGAGGCGGAGCGCGAGGCGTTCTACGAGAAGCTCTATGGCGAGCGCGGCTTCGGCATCTGGCAGGGCAACTTCAAGGACATCCTGATCGACCGCAAGGCGAATGCCACCATCAGCGATTTCGTCGCGCGCAAGATCCGCGAGCGCGTGAAGAACCAGGCGGTCGCGGAGATGCTGATCCCGAAGAACCACGGGTTTGGCACGCGGCGGCTGCCGCTCGAGACCTTCTACTACGAAGTCTACAATCGCGACAATGTCGAGCTCGTCGACATCAAGGCGACGCCGATCGAGCGGATCACGCCGGAAGGCATCCGCACCAGCGACAGGGATTATGCCTTCGACATCATCATCTACGCCACCGGCTTCGATGCCATTACCGGCAGCTTTGACAAAATCGATTTCCGCGGCGCGCACGGTGCACGGCTGAAGGAGAAATGGACGCACGGCCCGGAAACCTATCTCGGGCTGATGGTCGATGGCTTCCCCAACATGATGATGCTGATGGGCCCGCACACCGCGCTTGGCAACATCCCGCGCAGCATCGAATACAGCGTGGACTGGGTCACCGGGCTGATCCGCTTCGCGAAAGCGAAAGGCCTGACCTTCCTCGATGCCACGCCTGAGGGCACCGCCGACTGGACCGAGCATGTCAAAGCGCTCGGCGTCGGCCTGCTCTCCAACGAGGTCGATTCCTGGATGACCGGCATCAACCGCAACGTCGAGGGCAAGCAGACCCGCATCGTCGCCCGCTACAGCGGCAGCGCACCGGCGTATCGTGAGAGATGCGACGCGGTGGCGACGAAGGGGTATGCGGAGTTGCGATTGGGCTGAGCTTGGGGTCGCTCTCTCGGTGACGCGAGGCGCCTGCCCCATCCACCACTGTCGTCCTGGCGAAAGCCAGGACCCATA
>NZ_LFIQ01000083.1:119674-128192 GCF_001189245.1 Bradyrhizobium pachyrhizi
GATGATGAACGGGATCGCGGCCCCAGCGTCGCACGGTAATTGAGATTTGGGGTAATGGGTCCTGGCTTTCGCCAGGACGACATCAAGTTTACGGCTCGTGGATTGAAGCGCCCTGCGCAGCCCTACCACGCATCGATACATGGTCGCTTGCGGTGGGTCCGCGGCTCGACCTTCGGCACCGAGCGCAGGCCGGCCATGATCCAGTGCCGGGTGTCGGCGGGATCGATCACCTCGTCGATCTCGAGCACCGAGGCGATCGAGACCGCCTTGCCGTTGGCGTAGAGCTCGGCGACCTTGGTCTGGAAATACTTCTCGCGCTCGACCGGGTCCTCGATCGCCTCCATCTCCTTGCGGAAGCCGAGGCGGACATAGCCTTCGAGACCCATGCCGCCGAACTCGCCGGTCGGCCACGCCACCGTGAAGAACGAGGCGTGGAAGCCGCCGCCGATCATCGATTGCGCCCCTAAGCCATAGCCCTTGCGCAGCACGATGCCGAACAGCGGCACCGTGATGCTCGCGCCGGTGACGAACATCCGCGCGACGTGGCGCACGATCGCGGTCTTCTCGGCCTCGGGGCCGACCATGAAGCCGGGCGTGTCGCAGAGCGAGACGATCGGGATGTCGAAGGCGTCGCACAGCTGCATGAAGCGCGCGGCCTTGTCGCCGGCCGGCGCATCGATCGCGCCGCCGAGATGCTTCGGATTGTTGGCGATCAGGCCGAACGGCTTGCCCTCGATGCGGATGAAGGCCGTGATCATGCCGACGCCGAAATCCCTGCGGATCTCCAGCACCGAGCCCTCGTCGGCGATCAGGTCGATCACGTTGCGGATGTCGTAGACCCGCAGCCGATTTTCCGGAATCGCACGGCGCAAGAGCCGCTGGTCCGGCGCCTTCCAGTCCTGCACCGCGCCCTGGAAATAGGACAGATATTTCTGAGCCACCGTGGTCGCCTCGGCCTCGTCCTCGACCAGGATGTCGATCACGCCGTTGGGCGACTGGAACGAGACCGGGCCGACCTCGGCCGGATGGTAGACGCCGAGCCCGCCGCCCTCGATCATCGCCGGACCGCCCATGCCGATCGAGGCATTCCTGGTGGCGATGATCACATCGCAGACGCCGAGCATCGCGGCGTTGCCGGCGAAGCAATAGCCGGAGACCACGCCGACCACGGGCACCAACCCGGAAAGTTTTGCGAACTGCACGAAGGATGGGCCGTCGAGGCCGGTCATGCCGAGCCGGTCGGTGTCGCCGGGACGGCCGCCGCCGCCTTCGGCGTAGAACACCAGCGGCATGCGCCACTGCTCGGCGAGGCCGAGCATGCGGTCGATCTTCTTGTGGTTCATATGGCCCTGGGTGCCGGCGAGCACGGTATAGTCGTAGGAGATCACCATGCAGCGCGCACCATCGGCGCCGAAATCCTTGGCGTTGACGGTGGCGACGCCTGATATCAGGCCGTCGGCCGGCGTGTTCTTGATGAGATCCTCGACCTTGCGGCGGCGGCGCTGCGCCGCGATCGCCAGCGAGCCGTATTCGACGAACGAGCCCTCATCGACCAGCTGCGCGATGTTCTCGCGCGCGGTGCGCTGGTTGGTCTTGCGGCGGCGCTCGACCGAGGCCGGGCGGTTCTCGTCCAGCGTGATCGCCTTGCGCGCGATCAGCTCGGCGAGATCAGACCGGATGTGATCGAGATCGATCGCGGCCTCCTCCGCCGCGTGATGGCCGTCGACCTCGACCGGTTCGAGGAACAGGATCGGCTCGCCATGCATCAGGGTGACGCCGATGCCGCCCGCGATCCTGGTCACCCGGCCGCCATGGGGCGCGGTGACGAGATGCTCCATCTTCATCGATTCCAGCACCGCGATCTGCTGGCCGGGACGGACCAGATCGCCCTCCGCGACCTCGATCGCCACGATGGTGCCCTGCAGCGGCGCGGGCACCGGGAGCGATCCTTCGGGGGCTGCTTCGACAGCAACGGCCTTGGTCGCAGCCGCCTCGCTCACTGCGATCAAGGGTGCGGCGAGCTCCTGCGCAGCGCCGACTAGCGCCGCCACATGCGTATCGATGAAATTGGTGCTGATCTTGTTCCGCCCAAAGCTCTGATGCGCCAGGATGGCACCGAGGAACGGGATGTTGGTGGCGACGCCGCCGATCCGGAATTCGCGCAAGGCGCGCGATGCCTTGTGCACCACGTCGGTCCATTTTGAACTCGGCGAATAGACGATGACTTTTGCCAGCAACGAGTCGAACGCGGCAGAGGTCCGGTAGCCGGAATAGCCGAAGGTATCGACGCGAACGCCGGGGCCGGACGGCAGGTCGAACACGGCGAGCGTGCCGCCGGTCGGTTTCGTGATGCCCTTCTCGTCCATCACCTCCATGTTGACGCGGAGCTGCATCGCATAGCCGCGCGGCAGGGGCACCGCTGATTGCGCGAGGCCGAGCGAGGCCAGCGTGGCACCGGCGGCGACCGCGAGCTGCGCGCGCACGAGGTCGACGCCGAGCACTTCCTCGGTGACGGTGTGCTCGACCTGGAGCCGCGGATTGGCCTCGATGAAGGCGAACGCGCCCTCACCTTCGCCGGCTTCGTCGTCGACCAGGAATTCGAAGGTGCCGAGATTATCGTACCGCGCGGCGGTCGCGAGCTGCTTCGCTGCCTCGATGATGCGCGCACGCATGCCATCGCTCAGCGACGGGCTCGGCGCCACCTCGATGAGCTTCTGGTTGCGGCGCTGGATGGTGCATTCGCGCTCCCAGAGATGGCTGATTGCACCGTGACGGTCGCCGATGATCTGTACCTCGATATGGCGCGCCTTTCGGATCAGCCGCTCGACATAGACAGCATCGCTGCCGAACGCCGCCTTGGCCTCCGACTGGCAGCGCGCATAGGCTTCGTCGAGCTTGGCGGCATCCTCGACCACGCGCATGCCGCGCCCGCCGCCGCCGGCGATCGCCTTGATCATCACGGCGGCGCCGGCGCCGAGCGCGGCGAAGAACGCCTTTGCCTCGTCCAGACTGGTCGCGCCCGAAGTGCCGGCAATGATCGGGACGCCGCATTTTTTTGCCAGCGCCTTTGCCTTGGCCTTGTCGCCGAACAGGTCGAGCGCCTCCGGTGACGGGCCGACGAAGGTGATCTTCTCCTCGGCGCAGCGCCGCGCGAGCTGCGTGTTCTCGCTGAGGAAGCCGTAGCCCGGATGTAGCGCGTCGCAGCTTGCGGCCTTGGCCGCCGCAATCACCGCCTCGATGTCGAGATAGGCCCGCGCGCCATGGCCGGGAATCTCGCGCGCCTCGTCGGCGGCGCGGACATGGAGCGAAGCCGCATCATCGGCGGGATAGATCGCGACCGTGGCAAGGCCGCTTTCGCCGGCGGCGCGGGCAATCCGGATCGCGATCTCACCACGGTTGGCAATCAGCAATTTCTTGAAGGACATGATCGGTTCCGTAAGTTGCTTACCTCGCCCCGCTTGCGGGGAGAGGTCGAAGCCGAAGCGAAGCGTAGGCTTCGGGTGAGGGGGACTCTCCGCAGGCTCGCTCGTGGAGACTCCCCCTCACCCGAAATTCGCGCTGCGCGCAAATTTCGACCTCTCCCCGCAAGCGGGGCGAGGTGAACACAGCGCGGCATCCCGTCAGCATTTGTACCCCTAGCGATCCTTCATGGTCGGATCGAGCACGACACGCAAGGACTCCCCGAGCGCATTGAACGCCAGGGAGACGACGAGAATGGCAAGGCCCGGCGCATACATCTGCTCCGGCGCAATTTCCATGTATTGATAGGCGCGCGCCAGCATGGCGCCCCAGCTCGGGTCCGGCGGCTGGATGCCGAGGCCGAGGAACGACAGGCTCGCTTCGGCCAGCAGCGCAGCGGCGAGCAAGAGCGTCACCTGCACGATGACCGGTTGCAGCGTGTTCGGCAGCACGTGGCGCCACAGCACATGCCAGGTCGGCGCGCCAAATCCCCTGGAGGCATCGACATAGAGCTCCTGCCGCACGATCAGCGTGCGGGCGCGGACGATGCGCGCCAGCGCCGGAAACATCGTGATGCCGACCGCGATCATGCCGTTGGTGAGCCCGATGCCGAGCGCGCCGGTGACGGCGATCGCCAGCACGATGGCGGGGAACGACAGGAAGGTGTCGATGATGCGGCTGATGATGTCGTCGATCCAGCCGCCGAAATAGCCGGCGATGAGGCCGACCGGCAGCCCGATCAGGACCGCGACGCCGACCGCAAGCAGGCTGGCATAGACGGTGGCCGGCGCGCCGTAGATCAAACGGGAGAAGATGTCGCGACCGAGATCGTCGGTGCCGAGCAGATGGGCCGGCCCCGGCGGCGCCAGCATGTTGTTGACGTCCTGCGCGGTCGGCGCATAGGGCGCGATCCAGGGCGCGCCGATTGCGACGACGACGAGCACCACGAGCACCAGAATCGACAGCGCGGCGCGGAGGTCGCCGGCGAGCCAGCGCACAAAGCGCCGCAGCCGCGTCGGCCGCGCCGGTGCCTTCAGGGGAGCGAGCGCCATGTCGGTCATTGCTCGATCCTCGGATCGACCGCGGCGCACAGCAAATCGGTGATCAGGTTCACCGCGATGACAACGACCACCATGGTGAAGACGACGCCCTGCACGATCGGGAAATCGCGCTGGATCGCGCCGCGCACAATCAGGCTGCCCAGACCGGGAATGGCGAACACCGCCTCGATCACCACGGTCGCCGCCAGCATGCGGTTGACTAAAAGGCTGATGATGGTGAGCAGATTGACGCCGACATTCTTCAGGCCGTGTTGCCAGAGGATGCGGGACATCGACAGCCCCTTGGCATGCAGGGTGCGGACATATTGCGACGACAGCACCTCCAGCAGCGCCCCGCGCAGCTGGCGCGCGACCTCGGCCATGCCGTAGGCCGCGATCGCGACGCCAGGCAGCAGCGCATGCCTGATCGCATCGACCGGCGAGGCGCTGAAGGATTTTGCGCCGGTCGCCGGCAGCCAGTTCAGCTTCAACGAGAATTCCGCCACCAGGATCATCGCCAGCCAGAAGCCGGGCACCGCGACGCCGAGTGAGGCCAGCATGCTGATCAGCTTGTCGATCCAGCCGCTCGGCTTGATCGCGGCCATCACGCCCATCGGGATGCCCGTGACCAGCGCCAGCGCCAGCGCGATCACGACGATCAGCAGCGTGTTCGGAAACGCGCGGCCGATCGAGTCGGCGACCTTCTCGCCGGTCAACAACGATTGCGAGAGATCGCCTTGCGCGACGTTGCCGAGCCAGGCGCCATATTGCACCAGGAACGGGCGGTCGAGACCGTAGATCTTCCTGATCTCCGTGATCCGTGCGTCGGTCGCGTTGTCGCCCGCCAGCGTCACGGCGATGTCGCCGGGCACCAGCTTGAGCAGCGCGAACACCATGAAGGTCGCGAGCAGGATCACGGGCAGCGCCTGCACGAGGCGGCTGCCGACGACCTTGACCGGTGACCGTCGCGCCATCGCCTAACTCCCGAGCCAGACGTCGTCGTATTTCGGCTTGCCGAGCAGGTTCGGCCGATAGCCCTGCACCTTCTTGTTCATGGCGACCAGTTCGAACTGGAACGCCAGCGGCGCGACGAAGGCGTTCTCCATCACCAGCCGCTGCACGGTGGAGAACGCCTTGCGCCTGGTGTCGATGTCCTCCGAGGCGCGCGATTCCTTGATCGCGGCCTCGAGCTCGGCCGGCACCGGCGCGCGGCCGCCATTGTAATAGGCGTCCTTGGTGAACATCAGCGAATAGGTCAGGCTCGGGTCGGGCCGGCCGGTCCAGGCCGAGAGCAACCCGGCGCCCTTCTTCTCCGGACCGAAGAAGGCGGCAGAGGCCTCCGCGACCGGGGCGTTGACGAAGCGCGCGTTGATGCCGGCCTTGCGCAGCTGCTCGATCAGGATCTCCTGGCGCTGCACCGAATCCTGGTCCGGATAGCCGCCGAACTCGATTGGAGTGCCCTCCTTGAAGCCGGCCTCGGCGAGCAGCTTGCGTGCCTTGTCGGGATCGTAGGGATAGAGCTTTGCGACCTCGGCGTCATAGGCCCAATGCGCCCTCGGCAGGTTCATGTAGGCCGGCTCGGCGAGGCCGGCGAGCGCGGCCTTGACGAAGGATTCGCGGTCGATCGCGAAATTCAGCGCCTGGCGGACCTTGATATTGTCGAACGGCGGCTTCGCCCAGTTCAGGAAGATCTGGAACACGTACAGCGTCGGGCCATGCACCACCTTGACGCTGGAGGCGCGCTCGATGATCACCTTCTGCCGCGGCGGCAGCTGGTAGATCAGGTCGTTCTGCCCGGCGGTGACCGAGCGGGCGCCGGTGGTGAGCTCGGGAATGATCGAGATCTCGATGCCGTCGGGAAGCGGCCGTTCCGGCTTCCAGTATTTCTCGTTGCGCTTGACCATGATCTTCTCGCCGTCGGCCCAGCTGACGAACGAATAGGCGCCGGCGCCGACCGGCTTGCGCGTCACGACGCCGCCCTCGGCCGCCTTCAGCGCGGTCGGCGACACCATCATGCCGGCGCGGTCGGAGAGAATCCCGGGCAGCGCGGTATCGGGCGTTTTCAGCTTCAACGTCACCTGCTGCGGGCCAGTGACCTCGACCGCGGCAACCGACAGCAGGTCGGCCTTGATGTTCGACTTCGCATCGCTGCGGTTGCGCTCGAGATTGAACTTGACGGCTTCCGCATCGAACGGCGTGCCGTCATGGAAGGTGACGCCGGCGCGGATGTTGAGCACCAGCGTGGTGGGGTCGGTGAACTTCCAACTCTCGGCAAGGCCGGGCTTCGGCTTCAGCGTGTCGAACTCCCATTCGGTCAGCGTGTCGTACATCGTGAACAGGAAGGCGTGGTCGGAGCCGGCGCCGCCGGTCGCGGGATCCAGGCTCGACGGATTGGCGGGCGCCGAGATGCGCAAGGTGCCGCCCTTCTTCGGCGCGCCTTCCGCGAAGGCGCGGCCGCCGAGCGTGGTGGTGGCGAGTGCGCCCGAGATCAGCGCCATAACCTCGCGTCGTGTCGTCATCATCATGGCGTTTCTCCGGTGTTCTTAGTTCGATGAAAAATTCGGGCGGTCGGCGAAATGGCAGGCCACCCAGTGATCAGGCTTCAGCTCGCGCCACTCCGGCACGCGGTCGGTGCAGAGCGGCTGCGCGTGCGGGCAGCGGGTGCGGAAGCGGCAGCCCGAGGGCGGATCGATCGGGCTCGGCACCTCGCCCTGCAGCACGATACGGCCCTCCTGCCGCATCGTGGACGGCAGCGGCCGCGGCTCGGCCGACAGCAGCGCGATCGTGTAAGGATGCAGCGGCCGCTCGGCGACCTCTTCGGTCGGCCCGAGCTCGACGAACTGGCCGAGATACATCACCGCAACGCGCTCGCTGATGTGCGAGACAACGGCGAGATCATGGGTGATGAAGACATAGGTCAGCCCGAGATCGCGCTGCAGATCGGCAAACAGATTGAGCACGTCGCCGCGGATCGACATGTCGAGCGCGGCCACCACCTCGTCGCAGACGATCAGTTTGGGTTTCAGCGTCAGCGCGCGGGCGATCACGACGCGCTGCTTCTGGCCGCCGGACAGCTGATGCGGGTAGCGCGCGCCGAATTCCTGCGGCAAGCCGACGCGCTCGAGCGCCTGCCGTGCCTGCCGCTCGCGCTCGGCACGGCTGCCGACACGTGCGAGCTCCAGCGGTTCCAGCACCGAGGCCAGAATGGTCATGCGCGGATTCAGCGCGGCGTTCGGGTCCTGGAAGATGATCTGGTAGTCGCGGCGATGGTTTTGAAACTCCCGGCGCGGCAGCGCCAGCGGATCGATGCCGTCATGCAGGATGGCGCCGGCGCTGGGATTGAGCAGGAACACCAGCGCGCGGCCGATCGTGGTCTTGCCCGATCCGGACTCCCCGATGATGCCGAAGGTCTCGCCGCGGCGGACGTCGAAATTGACGCCGTCGACCGCCTTCACGGTGGCGCGGCGGTCCGAGGTCTGGAAGCGGACCTGAAGGTCGCGCACCGAGACGATGGCGTTGCGGCGGGGCTCGGCACCGGCTGTGGTCATTGCGTCGCGACCTTCGCAGCAACCGGCGCCGAGGGCGGATGCAGCGCGCCCGGCAGATTGAGCTCGGCAAAGCGCCAGCAGCGCACTCTTCTGCCGCCGCCGGCGTCCTGCAATTTCTGCTCGGCCTCGCAGCCTTTCGTGGCATGCGCGCAGCGGGCCCGGAAGCGGCAACCGTTCGGCATCTCCGCGATCGACGGCACCCGGCCCGGGATCGACGGCAGCCGACCGTGGCGCGGGCTCAAATGCGGCAGCGAGCGCAACAGTCCCGACGTATAGGGATGCAGCGGCCGCACCAGCGCCTCGTCGACGGTGGCGTCCTCGATCACCTCGCCGGCATACATCGTGATCATCCGCGTGCAGGTCTCGGCGACGACGCCGAGATCGTGGGTGATCAGCATCAGCGCGGTCTTCGAGGTCTCGCTGATGTCGCGCAGCAGCTCGAGGATCTGCGCCTGCACGGTGACGTCGAGC
>NZ_LFIQ01000083.1:128222-128457 GCF_001189245.1 Bradyrhizobium pachyrhizi
GCTGATGCGGATAGTCGTCGATCCGCCGCTCGGGCGAGGCGATGCCGACCCGGCGGAGCATCTCCAGCGTTTTGGCGCGTGCCTCCTCATGGGAAACGTCGGTATGGACGCGCAACGTCTCGGCGATCTGGTGGCCGACGGTGAAGACCGGGTCGAGCGCGCTCATCGGCTCCTGGAAGATCATCGCGACCCGCTTGCCCCGGATCGCGCGCATCTGCCGCGCGCTACAGGAGGC
>NZ_LFIQ01000084.1:0-15302 GCF_001189245.1 Bradyrhizobium pachyrhizi
CGAACTCAGGGGACCCATAACCACAGGGTTGTGTTGTTGAAGAAAGCTGCGGCCATGGCGTCGCGCAATAATTCACATTCGTGGTTATGGGTCCCGGCCTTCGCCGGGATGACGATGGGGATGGTTCTCGATTCAAGATTTCAAACAGCGCGGTGTCGTCACGCTTCGTTCCACCCATCCTACATTTGGCTCATCGCGCGGCTCCCGGCCGGCGCTTCACATGATCGATGAAGGCGCGCAGCTTCGGCATGATCTGGCGGTGACCGGGATAGTAGAGAAACACGCCCGGCGTGGTCGGCGCGAATGGCTCCAGCACGCGGACGAGCTTCTTCTCCTTCACAGCGCCTGATATCAGCGGTGCGGGGACTTGCGCGAGACCCACGCCTTCGATGGCGGCGCCGACCAGCGTCGGGAAATCATGGCCGATGAAGGATCCCGACACGGCAAGCTCGATCGAACGGCCGTTGTCGTTCAGCGACCATGGCGCGAGCCCGCCGTTCGATCGCCGGAGCCGCAGGCACGCGTGCGCGCGCAGATCGTCCGGACGCTTGGGCCGGCCGCGGCGTGCGAGATAGTCCGGGCTGCCGACGATGGCGAACGGGAACGGCTTGGTCAGTCGCACCGCGACCATGTCCGGGTTGATGAACTGGCCCATCCGGATGCCGGCATCGAAGCCGCCGGCGGCGAGGTCGACCAATTCCTCGCTGGCGGCGAGCTCGACCTCGATCTCGGGATAGGCCTTGCAGAACGAGGCGATCAGCGGCTCCAGCAGGATCGGCACCACCGAGCGCGGCACCGTGAGGCGCAACAGCCCGGCGGGCTTCTGCCCGAGTTCGCGCGCCGCCCCACTCGCCGCGACCAGTTCCTCGAATGCCGGTCTTGCGCGCGCCAGAAACCGTTCGCCGGCGTCGGTCAGCCCGACGCTGCGGGTGGTGCGGATGAACAACACGGCGCCGAGGCGCGCCTCGAGGGCGCGCACCGCCTGGCTGATCGCCGACGGCGTGACGCTGAGCTCGGCCGCCGCGCGGCGAAAACTGCGGTGCTGCGCGACGGCCAGGAATGCCTCGACGCCGTCGAGCGCGCCTTGCCGGACTGTGAAGTTCTGCTTCATGGCCTGTGAACATTATCGCGAATAGTCGCTCGCGGAAAGCCACCCTACATCGGAGCCACAAGCAGCGGCAACGCGACGCGCGCTGCTCCACGCAACATCACGACACCCGTCGCGAGCGAAGACCTGCGACCGATGCGAACAATCCGTCACACAATCCTGGCTCTCACCCTCACTTTGACAGGCACCACTTCCATGACTGCACCATCCCCTGCGCAAGCACAAGCCACCTCCACCGTCACCACCGGCGTGATGGTCATCCTCACCGCGAAAGCTGGCGTCACCCGCGATCAGGTGATGGCCGTGATGCCGGACGAAATCCGGCAGACCGTGCAGCTCTATCTCAACGGCAAGATTCGCGAATGGTATTCGCGCTCCGACGGGCGCGGCGTGGTCTTCCTGTTCGATGCCAAGGATCCATCCGAGGCGCACGCGATCATGGAAGGCCTGCCATTGTCCAAGCTCGATCTGATGGATCACGAGTACATCGGGGTCGGCCCGCTGCTGCCGCTCCGCCTGCTCGTCGCCAAGCCCTGAGCGTCAAGGTCCTGAACGCAAGCCAACCGAACCGATCGACAACAAGGAAATCCGCCGATGCCCCCGGGCTTCAATCTTCCATTCGTCCTCAGCGTCGCCGGCGCGTTTCTGACAAGTGCTGTCGTGGCCGTCACCTATGTCTGGCCGGCAGTCCGCGCGATGCCACGTGACAGCGCGCTCCGACTACTCGCAGCGTTCCATGCGTTCCGGTTCCTGGGCATGAACTTCATGGTGGCCGGGTTCGTGTCGCCGCACTTGAGCGCGGATTTCGCAAGCGAGGTCGGATGGGGCGATCTCGTCGCCGCCGTTCTCGCTCTGCTCGCGATGGCGGCGCTGTCCTGGCGGTGGGCGATCGCGATTCCGATCGTCTGGCTGTTCAACATCTGGGGCACGCTGGATCTGCTCAACGCCTATTACATGGGCGTGAAGATCGGCGATCCCGGCCTGTTCGGCGCGGGCATCTACATTCCGGCGCTCTACGTGCCGCTGCTGCTGGTCAGCCATGTCATGGTGTTCATGCTGCTGACGCGCACCAAATCGGCGGAGGCGTAGATGCCGCATCAAACATCGTCGTCCCGGCGAAGGCCGGGACCCACACTCCGCAGCCGATGTGGTGGACGGGACCCGTCGTTCCAGTCCCGCGCAACAATGCGTATTCGTGGTTATGGGTCCCGGCCTACCCCGGGACGACAGCGCATGTATGGCGCGGCCGTCGCGGCACACTTCAAAACGGCAACGCCACGCCGGTCTTGATCTCCTTCAGGATCACGTTGGTGCGGACGTGGCGGATGCCGGGAATACGGAACATGAACTCGTCGAGAAATTTGTTGTAGGCGTCCATGTCGCGCACCACGACGCGCAGATGATAATCGGCGTCGCCGGTGGTTGCGAAGCATTCCAGCACCTCGCGGCGCTTCATCACCCGGGCAACGAACTCGTCGACGAACTTCACGTCGTGGCGCTCCAGCGAAACGTGCAGGATCGCCGACGTCGCAAAGCCGGCGCGCTCGCGCGCGACCAGCGCCGAATAGCCCGAGATGACGCCGGACTCTTCCAGCGCACGGA
The DNA here is from genome assembly GCF_001189245.1 of Bradyrhizobium pachyrhizi. Taxonomy (GTDB): domain Bacteria; phylum Pseudomonadota; class Alphaproteobacteria; order Rhizobiales; family Xanthobacteraceae; genus Bradyrhizobium; species Bradyrhizobium pachyrhizi. The sequence continues at coordinate 2,711 of NZ_LFIQ01000084.1, forward strand.
CCCGGCGCCAGCACGCCGAGGTCGACATCCCGACGGTTTCCGCAAGCTGCTGGTTGGTGGCGCGGCCGTCCTTCTGCAACTCGGCGAGGATTTTCTCGTCCTGCCCTTCGACCATTGCGAGCCTCTCCGACTTGGTAAACTCTACCATACTATCCCACTTTTCGCAACATCTTGCCGATTTCCCCTCGACGAATGAATGGATAGGTAAGACCTACCAAGCCCACAGGCATAGCCTAGTCGGATCAAACATCGCGAAACCCGGAGGGGTCAGTCATGGGCCAGATGCCGCTGCTCGACGCCTATCAGCTGTCCGAGCGCTACAGCCGCGAACATGGCCGCGTCTTCCTCACCGGCACGCAGGCCATCGTTCGCATCGTGCTCGACCAGGCGCGGCGCGACCGCGCCGCCGGCCTCAACACCGCGGGCTTCATCTCCGGCTATCGCGGTTCGCCGCTCGGCGGCGTCGATCTCGAATTGTGGAAGATCGGCGAGCAGCTCAAGGACAGCCGCATCGAATTCCTGCCCGCGGTGAATGAGGACCTCGCGGCGACCGCGGTGCTCGGCTCGCAGCAGGTCGAGACGCAAAGGGGTCGCGAGGTCGATGGCGTGTTCGCCCTGTGGTACGGCAAGGGCCCCGGCGTCGACCGTTCCGGCGATGCGCTGAAGCACGGCAATGCCTATGGCTCCTCGCCGCATGGCGGCGTGCTCGTCGTCGCCGGCGACGACCATGGCTGCGTATCGTCCTCGATGCCGCACCAGTCAGACGTCGCCTTCATGAGCTGGTTCATGCCGACGCTGCATCCGGCCGATGTCGGCGAATATCACGCATTCGGCGAATATGGCTACGCGCTGAGCCGGTTCTCCGGCATGTGGGTCGGGTTCAAGGCGATCTCGGAGATCGTGGAATCCGGCGCCTCGGTCGAACTGCGGCCGCCACGCCGTTTCGTGCAGCCGGATTTCGTGCCGCCGCCCGGCGGCCTGCATTATCGCTGGCCGGATCTGCCGGGCCCGCAGATCGAGGAACGGCTGGAGGCGAAGAAGCACGCGGTCTACGCCTTCGCGAAAGCCAATCCGATCGACCGCCACATCTACGACATCAAGGATGCGAGCTACGGCATCGTCACCACGGGCAAGGCGCATCTCGATCTGATGGAGGCGCTGCGGCTGGTCGGGCTGGATGAAGCCGCCTGCCGCCGCTTCGGCATCGACATCTACAAGGTCGGCATGGTGTGGCCGCTGGCGCTGCATGATGCGATGGAGTTCGTGAAGGGCAAGCGTGAGATCCTCGTGGTCGAAGAGAAGCGCGGCATCATCGAGAGCCAGTTCAAGGAATATTTCTACGACTATCCCGGCTCCAAGCCGGAGCGAATGGTCGGCAAGCATGACGAGAGCGGCGCGCGGCTGATCTCCTGGACCGGTGAATTGTCGCCGCGCATGCTGGCCGACGTGCTGGCGCGCCGGCTCGACCCGATGTTTCCGGAGCTGCAGCTCGCCCGCCGCGTCGCCGCACTGGTGCCCGAGAGCGACCGCATGATCGCGGTGCCGGGCGCGACGCGCACGCCGTATTTCTGCTCGGGCTGCCCGCATAACACCTCGACGAAAGTGCCCGAGGGCTCCAAGGCACTGGCCGGCATCGGCTGCCACTTCATGGCAAGCTGGATGGACCGCGAGACCTCGTCGCTGATCCAGATGGGCGGCGAAGGCGTCAACTGGGCGGCATCATCGAAATTCACCGGCAACAGCCACGTGTTCCAGAATCTCGGCGAAGGCACTTACTATCACTCCGGCTCGATGGCGATCCGGCAGGCGATCGCCGCGAAAGCCAACATCACCTACAAGATCCTGTTCAATGACGCGGTGGCGATGACCGGCGGCCAGCCGGTCGACGGCCCGGTCAGCGTGCAGGCGATCGCGCACTCTGTCCGCGCCGAGGGCGTCGCGCGGATCGCGCTGGTCTCCGACGACCCCGCGCATTTCTCGCCGGCCGACCTGCCCGCGGGCGTCACCATCCATCCGCGCGAGGCGATGGACGCCGTGCAGCGCGAGCTGCGCGCAATTCCCGGCGTCACCGTGCTGATCTATCAGCAGACCTGCGCCACCGAGAAGCGGCGGCGGCGCAAGCGCGGCACGATCGAGGATCCCGCGCGCTTTGCCTTCATCAACGACCTCGTCTGCGAAGGCTGCGGCGACTGCTCGGTGGAATCCAACTGCCTCAGTGTCGAACCCAAGGAGACGCCGTTCGGCCGCAAGCGCAGGATCAACCTCTCGACCTGCAACAAGGACTTTTCCTGTCTCAACGGCTTCTGCCCGAGCTTCGTCACCATCGAGGGCGGCAAGCGGCGGGCGAAGAGCGCGAGCGCGATCGATCCGCTGACACGCGCAGCTGCGCTGCCGGTGCCGGAGCTCGCGGGACTGGAGCGGCCCTACGATCTCCTCGTCACCGGCGTCGGCGGCACCGGCGTCATCACCGTCGGCGCGCTGATCGCGATGGCCGCGCATCTCGAGGGTCGCGGCGTCTCGGTGCTCGACTTCACGGGTTTTGCGCAGAAGTTCGGCCCCGTGCTGAGCTATCTGCGGCTGGCGGCTACGCCCGACGCGCTGCATCAGGTGCGGATCGACCAGGGCGCGGCCGACGCGCTGATCGGTTGCGACCTCGTGGTGAGCTCGTCGGCAAAAGCGTCCGGCACCTATCGCAAGGGAATGCGCGCTGCGGTCAATACCGCCGAGATGCCGACCGGTGATGTGGTGCGCTTCCGCGATGCCGACCTCGCCTCGCCGGTTCGCTTGCGCGCGATCGAGCGGGTGATCGGGTCGGGCAACCTCACCATGATCGACGCCAACGCGCTGGCCGAGCGGCTGCTCGGCGACAGCGTGTTTGCCAACATCATGATGCTCGGCTTTGCTTGGCAGCAGGGCCTGGTGCCGGTCTCGCTGGAGGCGCTGACCCGCGCGATCGAACTCAACGGCGTCGCCGTCGAGCGCAACAGGCAGGCGCTGGCCTGGGGCCGGATCGCCTTCGCCGATCCGGAGTTCTTGCCGAAGGCCGACGGTGCTGCGGCCGATGTGCCCGAAACGCTGGAGCAGGTGATCGCTCGGCGCGCGGATTTCCTCAGGTCGTATCAGGACGCGGCCTATGCCGCGCGCTATCGGGCGACGATCGACCGCGTACGGCGCGCCGAAGTGGCGCTCGGCAGCGAGACCTTGACCGACGCCGTGGCCCGGTCGCTGTTCAAACTGATGGCGTATAAGGACGAATACGAAGTGGCGCGGCTGCATATGCAGTCGCGCTTCCTCGACGAGCTCAGCCAAGAATTCGACGGCGACTTCACGGTGCAATATCACCTTGCACCGCCGTTCCTTCCGGCACGGCGCGATGCACGGGGACGGCCGAGGAAGCGCGCATTCGGGCAGTGGATCCAGACGCCGCTGCGGCTGCTGACAAACCTGAAGGCACTGCGCGGCACGGCGTTCGACGTGTTCGGCTACACCGCCGAGCGCCGCACCGAGCGCGAGTTGATCACCTGGTATGAGGCATTGATCGAGACCATGCTCGGCAAGCTCGACAAGGCACGGCTGCCCGATCTCGTCGCGCTGGCAAAGGCGCCGATGGAGATCCGCGGCTATGGGCCGGTGAAGGACGCCGCGATCGAGAAGACCAGGGCGGAGGTCGCGCGGCTCACCGCGCGACTTATCTCCGCCCCGTCAGACCAAGGCGACGGCTCAGGCCGCCGCGCGGCGCTTGGCGGGTGATATCAAGCCGACCACGACGGTCGCGAGCACCGCCACGACGATGTTGAGCAGCAACGCGCCGAGGCCGACATAGAAGCTGTAGCTGGCATCGCCGAGCGTGATGCTGGCGAGCGGCTTCAGCCCGTTGCTCCACGCGGTGTACGTGCCCCAGCCGATGCCGACCGCCCAGCCGAGCAGCAGCCCTTCGGCGCGGAACCAGACGGTGAACAGCCCGAACACCAGCGCCGGCAGGGTCTGCACGATCCAGAGGCCGCCGAGCAGTTGCAGGTCGAGCGCATATTGCGTCGGCAGGAACAGGATGAAGGCGAGCGCGCCGACCTTGACCACCAGCGATGTGATCTTCGCCACCGACGCCTCGCCGGCATGCGAGATGTCCGGATTGACATAGGACTTCCAGACATTGTGGGTGAAGAGGTTCGCGGCACCGATGCTCATCACCGCCGCCGGCACCAGCGCGCCGATCGCGATCGCCGAGAACGCAAAGCCCGCGAACCATTCCGGAAACAGCGTCTTGAACAGCATCGGCACCACGTCGTTCGGCGATGTCACCTTGATGTTGGCGGCATAGGCCATGTAACCGAGCAGCGCGATCAGGCCGAGCAGCAGCGTATAGGCCGGCAGCAGGATCGCATTCTTGCGGATGGTATCCGCCGACTTCGAGGCGAAGATGCCGGTCAGCGTGTGCGGATACATGAAGGCGGCGAGCGCCGAGCCCAGCGCCAGCGTCGCATAGGGTAGATACTGCGAAGGCTTCAGCGTCAGCCCAGTGGCGCCGCCCTTGGCCGTGAAGGCGTCGTTGGCGGCCGAGAACACCGCGCCATAGCCGCCGAGCTTCGCCGGCACCACGACTACGGCGGCCAGCACCACGATGTAGATCATGATGTCCTTGACGAAGGCGATCAGCGCCGGCGCCCGCAGGCCGGAGCTATAGGTATAAAGTGCGAGGATGACGAAGGCGGCGATGATCGGCAGTTCGCCTGATAGCCCCATCGCCTTGATCACGACCTCCATGCCGATCAGCTGCAGCGCGATGTAGGGCATGGTCGCGACCAGGCCGGTCAACGCCACCGCGAGCTCGAGCGCACGCGAGCCATAGGCGCCGTGGACGACGTCCGCGGCGGTGACGTAGCCGCTGGCATGCGCCTTCTTCCACAGCACCGGCATGACGGCGAACACGAAGGGATAGACGATGATGGTGTAGGGCAGCGCGAAGAAACCATAGGCGCCGACCGCATAGACCAGCGCCGGCACCGCGATCACGGTGTAGGCGGTGTAGAAATCACCTCCGACCAGGAACCAGGTGATCCAGGTGCCGAACTGGCGGCCACCGAGGCCCCATTCGTCGAGATGCTCGCTGACCGGGGCGGATTTCCAGCGCGCCGCGAAGAAACCCATCACGGTGACGAGCGCGAAGAAGAAGATGAAGACGCAGAGCGCTACCCAGGCGATGTGATCGGTCATGGTGTCTCCCCCTCACCGCTGCTCGTCGGCATCGGGCCGGCGGCTGCGATAGACCAGCCAGATCAAGAGCGAGGAGATCGGCACCCAGGCGAGCTGGTACCAGTAGAAGAAGGGAAAGCCGAACAGGGAGGGCTCGACGAAATTATAGAACGGCACCCACAGCAAGCCGATGAACGGCAGCAGCAACAAAATCCACATGGCCTACTCTTTGACGCAAGACACAGCTCAAGGCGGGAGGTTCCGCTGATCGTGGCAACGATCCAGGAACCGGTTCGTTGCGTCTAGAATCACGGTTACGGCAATGCGACGCAAAAAGATGTGATCATCACCTGGTGCATGCCGCCTATTCGGCCTTGATGCCGGCGTCCTTTATCACCTTGCGCCAGCGCGCCTCCTCGCCGGCAAAATAGCGGTCGAGTTCGGCCGGCGGAGAGGCCACCATCACCAGGCCCTCATTGACGCTGAGCTTCTTGAAGGCCTCCGCCTGCACGGCCTTGGCCGCCGACTTGTTGAGGCGGTCGATGATGTCCGGCGGCGTGTTGGCCGGCGCGTAGAGGCCGTACCAGGATTCGGCGACATAGCCGGATGCGCCGGCTTCCGAGACCGTCGGCAATTGCGGGAACGCGGGCGAGCGTTCGGCCGACGTCACTCCGATCGCGCGCAGCTGCCCGGCCTCGACCAGCGAGGCGCAGCTTGCCACCGTGGTGAACATCACCTGGATCTGGCCGCCCAAGAGGTCGGTGATGGCAGGCGCCGCGCCCTTGTAAGGAACGGTGGTGAGATTGACCCCGGCCATGTGCTTGAACAGTTCGCCGGCGAGATGCGCCGAGGTGCCGGTGCCATAGGTGCCGTAGGACAGCTTTTCCGGATCGGCCTTCGCGGCCGCGATCAGATCGGCAATCGACTTGATCGGCGAAGCGGGATTGACCACGACGACGTTGAATGAGCGCGCCACCAGCGCCACGGGTGCAAAATTCTTGTGCGCGTCATAGGGCAGCTTGCTGTAAAGGCTCGGATTGACTGCGTTGGCGAAGGTCGCCATCAGCAGCGTGTAGCCGTCGGCTGCGCTCGCCGCGACGCTCTGCGTGCCGATGATGGTGCCGGCGCCCGGCTTGTTCTCGATGATGACGGTGACGCCGAGATCCTTCTGCATCTCCTGCGCCAGCGTCCGCGCGACGACATCGGTGCCTCCGCCCGGCGCGAACGGCACCACGATCTTGACGATGTGGTCTGGATAGGCGGCGCGCGCCGGCAGTTGCAGCAGCAGGTTTGCCGCGAGCGCGAACAGGAGTGATGCGAGAAGACGAAGCGGCATGGCAGGCCCCGGCGGCAGACGCTGCCGTCTTCATACACGCGAACGCCATGCAAGGGATGCCGGGCCGTCATGACGCGGTAGGAAAGCGCTCTGCTGCTAGTTCCGTCATCCGGGGTGGCGCGACGGGCCGCGAGCTTGCGGATGTCTGACTCACCGGTCGTGCAACACACACACTGTCGTCCCGGCCTAGTGCGCAATTGCGCACGGGGGGCCGGGACGACGAACAGAGAGAAATGCGACCAGCTCCATCACCGGAGCGCGGAGGCCGCTCAGTGCAAGCGTGCCTACCCTGCACACCTCCCATCACGAGTACGGATTGATCAGCTTCTGCTGCTCGGTGGCGTGACGGACCAGGAGGTCGATGAAGGTGCGGACCTTCGCCGAGAGATGATGGCGGTGCGGATAGACCGCGTTCATCGTGAGCTCGACCGGCCGGTATTCGGGCAGCAGGCGGACCAGTTGTCCCGACTCCAGCTCGTCGCGGACCAGGAAGCCGGCCGCGAGGAAGACGCCGACGCCGGCCAGCGCCGCGAGCTTCAGGGTTTCGCCGCTGTTCGAAATCAGATTTCCGGAGACGCGCACCGCAGCCGGCGTGCCCTTGCGGTCGGCGAAGCGCCACTCGTCGCCATAGGGATAGTTGGCGTGGCGCATGCAGTTGCGCGCAGAGAGGTCGGCCAGCAGCGTTGGCTTGCCGTGCTGTTCGATATAGCCGTGCGAGCAGCACAGCACGTGGCGCCAGGTCGCGATGGTGCGCACGATCAGGCTGGAGTCCGGCGGCGGCACCATGCGCACCGCGAGATCGTAGTTCTCGTCGATTAGATCTGCGTTGCGCTCGCCGATCGTGAGATCGACCTTGACCTCGGGATAGGTGGCGAGGAACTCGGCCACCGCGGGCGACAGGAACTGGACGAGATGGGTGTTGGTGAAGATGCGCAGCGTGCCTCGCGGCACCGATTGCTGCGCGCCCGCGATGTCGTCGGCCTGCTCGATGTCGGCGAGGATCTGGACGCAGCGGTCGTAATAGGCCTGGCCGACCTCGGTGAGGCTGACCTTGCGCGTGGTGCGGTTGAGCAGCCGGGCGCCGAGGCGGTCCTCCAGCGACTGCACGTGATTGCTCACCATGGTGGTGGACATGTTGAGCTTGCGGCCGGCGGCGGAGAAGCCGCCGGTATCCACGACCCGGACGAAGGCGGTCAGGCTGGTCAGGCGATCCATGCGGCAAGGTCCGGATTATCAGCGCTGGCTTGATAATGCTTCCAGTTTTATCGGGATTATCACAGCGGGGAGGACATTGCATCTAAGGGGCCGTACTGGGCGCCCTTTCTGGAAGGACGCGAATGTTCGACCCGGAGGCTGTCATGTCGACCACCACTTATGTCCCTGAAGATTCGGCCAAAATCGGCCTCCGCCCGTCGCGGAAAGCGATCAAGCGGGCAGCCCTCGGGCTCGTCGCCATCATCGGCGTCGCCGTGGCAGCCGACTTTGGCTACGACTACGTCACCACCGGCCGCTACCTCGAAACCACCGACGACGCCTATGTGAAGGCGGACTCCACGATCATCGCCCCGAAGGTGTCGGGCTACATCGCCCGTGTGCTGGTCACCGACAACCAGCCGGTGAAGGCCGGCCAGTTGCTGGCTGAGATCGACGACCGCGATTACCGCACCGCGCTCGGCCAGGCCAAGGCCGATGTCGACGCCGCCAGCGCCTCGGTGCGCAACCTCGATGCCCAGCTCGAGCTGCAGCAGCCGATCATCGACCAGAGCACGGCCGACGTCACCGCCGCCGAGGCCAACCTGAAATTCGCGCAGGAAGAGCAGACCCGCTACGACGGGCTGATGAAATCCGGCTCCGGCACCATTCAGCGCGCGCAACAGACCGACGCGGCGCTGCGTGCCAACACCGCGCAATTGCAGCACGCGAAGTCGGCGCTGTCGGCGGCGCAGCGCAAGGTCGACGTTCTGACCACGCAGCGCGCCCAGGCCGCAGCGCAGGTGGACCGCGCTCGCGCGGTCGAGCAGCAGGCCGAGCTCAACCTGTCCTACGCCCGGATCACCGCGCCGGTCGACGGTACGGTCGGCGCCCGCTCGCTGCGCGTCGGGCAATATGTGCAGGCCGGCACCCAGCTGATGGCGGTGGTGCCGCTGGACGCGGTCTATGTGGTCGCCAATTTCAAGGAGACGCAGCTGACCCATGTACGCAACGGCCAGCCGGTCGAGCTCACGGTCGACAGTTTTCGCGGCACCACGCTGAAGGGCCATGTCGACAGCCTGTCGCCGGCCAGCGGCCTCGAATTCGCGCTGCTGCCGCCCGACAACGCCACCGGCAATTTCACCAAGATCGTGCAGCGCGTGCCGGTGAAGATCGTGCTCGACGACCACAGCCTCACCGGCCTCTTGCGCCCCGGCATGTCGGCGATCCCGACCGTCAACACCAAGGCAACCGTGCTGGCCGAGCGCGAAGAGAAGCGGCGGCTGGCGTCGGCGACGCGGGCGAACGGCGGATAGAGACTACGGTCAACGATAAGAGTGCGAACTTTCTTCGCCTCTCCCGCCTGCGGGGGAGGCCGACGTGCGCGTAGCGCGCGGCGGGTGGGGGCTCTCCCCACGACACGACTCGCGGAGAGAGCCCCCACCCCACCCTTCGCGCTAGCGGGAGAGGGAGCCTGACAGGCGTGCCCATCTCACGAACTGACGGCTGGCAGACGAAGGATCTGCGTCACGCGTCGTAACAGCGCCCGATTATCAACCGCGACAGAACAATCCTTCCAGTCTTTCTCGGATTATCGAAAGTGGCCGCCTAATACATCTTGCGTGTGCAAGCGAGAGAACACGCCGATGACCGCACTTCAGCCCACAGCCGCCGACGCAGCGAACGCCGCCGCACTCCCCGCCCCCGCCACGCCGGCGGCGCCGGCGATCCCGACAAAGACCTGGATCGCGGTGATCGGGGCGACGCTCGGCGCGTTCATGGCGGTGCTCAACATCCAGATCGTCAACGCCTCGCTCGCCGATGTGCAGGGCGCGATCGGCGCCGGGATTGACGACGGCGGCTGGATCTCGACCTCCTATCTGATCGCCGAGATCGTGGTGATCCCGCTCTCCGGCTGGCTCGCGCAGGTGTTCTCGGTGCGCATCTATCTGCTCACCAATGCGTTCCTGTTCCTGGTGTTCTCGGCGGCATGCGCGCTGGCGCAGAACCTGCCCCAGATGATCGCGCTGCGCGTGGTGCAAGGCTTCACCGGCGGCGTGCTGATCCCGATGGCATTCACGCTGATCATCACGCTGCTGCCGAAGGCCAAGCAGCCGATCGGGCTCGCGCTGTTCGCGCTGTCGGCGACCTTCGCGCCGGCGATCGGCCCGACCATTGGCGGCTATCTCACCGAGAACTGGGGCTGGCAGTACATCTTCTATGTCAATCTGGTTCCCGGCGCGGTGATGATCGCGATGCTGTACGTCTCGCTCGATCCGAGCCCGATGAAGCTATCGCTGATCCGCCAGGGCGACTGGCTCGGCATCATCACCATGGCGATCGGCCTCGCCGCGCTGCAGACGGTGCTGGAGGAAGGCAACAAGGACGACTGGTTCGGCTCGCCCTTCATCGTCCGCCTGTCGGTGATCGCGGCGGTCGCGCTGGTCGCCTTCCTGATCGTCGAATTCACTGTGGAGAAGCCGCTGCTCAATCTGCGCCTGCTCGCGCGCCGGAATTTCGGCTTCGGCATGCTGGCCAACTTCCTGCTCGGCATCGCGCTGTACGGCTCGGTGTTCATCCTGCCGCAGTACCTGTCGCGCATCCAGGGCTACAACGCCGAGCAGATCGGCATGGTGCTGGCCTGGACCGGGCTGCCGCAGCTCGTGCTGATCCCGCTGGTGCCGCGGCTGATGCAGCGCTTCGACCCGCGCATCATCATCGGCGTCGGCTTCGCGCTGTTCGCCGGCTCCAACTTCATGAACATCTTCATGACCAACGACTATGCCACCGACCAGCTGTTCTGGCCCAACATCGTCCGCGCGATCGGTCAGGCCCTAGTGATGGCGCCGCTGTCGGCGGTTGCGACCGCGGGCATCGAGCTGGAGAACGCGGGCTCGGCCTCCGCGCTGTTCAACATGATGCGCAACCTCGGCGGCGCCGTCGGCATCGCCGTGCTGCAGACGCTGCTGACCAAGCGCGAGCAATATCACTCCAACGTGCTGATGCAGTCGGTCTCGCTGCTGGAACAGGCCACGCGGAACCGGATTGAGCAGCTGACGCAGTATTTCATGAACCACGGCGTCGCCGATCAGGCCGCGGCCGCCCACCGCGCAATCGCGGCGATCGGCAAGGTCGTGCAGAAGCAGGCCTACATCCTCGCCTTCAGTGATACCTTCTATCTGCTTGGCATCGCGCTGATCATCGCACTCGCGGCGACACTCTTCCTGAAGAAGCCGGGCCAGCTCGCTGGCGGCGGTGCGCACTAACCCAAACCACAACCACGGAGAACGACCATGAAGCCGCGCATGAACTTCTACCAGGCCGCACCCGAGACCATCAAAGCGCTGGTCGCGGTCGAAAACCAGATAGCTGCGAGCGGCCTCGAGCAATCGCTGATCGAGTTGGTCAAGACCCGCGCCTCGCAGATCAACGGCTGCGCCTATTGCATCAACATGCACACCGAGGATGCCCGTAAGCACGGCGAGACCGAGCAGCGGCTCTATTTGCTCAACGCCTGGCGCGAATCCCCGCTCTACAGCGAGCGCGAGCGCGCGGCGCTGGCCTGGACCGAAGCGCTGACGCTGGTTGCGGAGACGCATGCGCCCGACGCCGACTATGAGGCGGTGCGCGCCCAGTTCTCGGACAGCGAACTGGTCAACCTGACCACGCTGATCGGCGCGATCAACGCCTGGAACCGGATCGCCATCGGCTTCCGCGCGGTGCATCCGGTGAAGGCGAAAGCGGCGGCGTGAGGACCATACTCTCAGCGATATATTCCGCTGTCATGCCCCGCTTCATGCGGGGCATCCAGTACGCCGCGACGCCTCGGCTCAAGCACCGCCGTCTCTGGAATACTGGATCGCCGCGGTCGCGCCGGGCGATGACAGCGTAAAGTGCGGCGACGGTCCTAAACCGCCGTCGCGCGGGCGAACTCGACGTAGATCTCGCGCAGGCGGTCGGTGATCGGGCCGACCTTGCCGCCTCCGACCTTCTTGCCATCGATCGCGACCACGCCCTGCACGAAGACGGAAGCGCTGGTGATGAAGGCTTCCTTGGCGGCGAGCGCTTCCTCGATCGTGAAGGCGCGCTCCTCGATGCGCAGCTGGCGTTCCTCGGCGAGCTTGACCACCGCCTTGCGGGTGCAGCCGGGCAGGATCTCGTTGCCGTTCTGCCGGGTCACGATGACATCGTCCTGGGTGACGATGAAGGACGAGGACGAGCCGCCCTCGGTGACCTTGCCGTCCTCGATCATCCAGGCTTCGCCGGCGCCGGCCGCGGCCGCTGCCTGCTTGGCCAGCACCTGCGCCAGCAGCGCCACGCTCTTGATGTCGCGCCGCTCCCAGCGGATGTCGGGCACCGTGATGACGTTGATGCCGGTCTTGGCCGAGGGCGCGTTGATGATGTCCTTTTCCGAGGTGAACATCACCAGCGTCGGCTTGACGTCGGCCTTCGGGAAGGCGAAGTCGCGGCCCTTGTCGGCGCCGCGGGTGACCTCGAGATAGACCATGCCGTTGACGAGGTCGTTGCGCGCAACCAGCTCCTTCTGGATCTCCTCGATCCGCTCAAGCGTCTCCGGCAGCGCGAGCTGGATCTCGCCGACCGAACGCTTGAGCCGCGCCAGGTGCGAGGCGTTGTCGATCAGCTTGCCCTCGAGCACCGCCGCCACCTCGTAGATGCCGTCGGCGAACAGGAATCCGCGGTCGAAGACCGAGACCTTGGCCTCCGAATGCGGCACGAACGAGCCGTTGACGTAAGCGATCTTTTCCACGCGAGTTCTCCTGCGGACGAAGGGGGTTTCAGGCCTTCGTATACGCAAATTGTTAACGGGGGAAAACCCTGTAGCCGCCGTCATTCCGGGGCGATGCGCAGCATCGA
>NZ_LFIQ01000084.1:15312-34493 GCF_001189245.1 Bradyrhizobium pachyrhizi
AGGCGGAGAGACTCCCTCAGCTCAGTGCTGCAAGATCTTCGACAGGAACTTCTGCGCGCGGTCGCTGCGCGGCGTGCCGAAGAAGTCGGCCTTCTTTGCGTCCTCGACGATCTCGCCGCGGTCCATGAAGATGACGCGGTCGGCGACCTTGTTGGCAAAGCCCATTTCGTGGGTCACGACCATCATGGTCATGCCCTCGCGGGCGAGGTCGACCATCACGTCGAGCACCTCGCTGATCATCTCCGGATCGAGCGCCGAGGTCGGCTCGTCGAACAGCATGGCGATCGGGTCCATCGCCAGGGCGCGGGCGATCGCGACGCGCTGCTGCTGGCCGCCGGACAGTTCGGCGGGAAACTTCTTCGCGTGATCCTTCAGCCCGACGCGCTCCAGAAGCTTCATGCCCTTGGCGGTGGCATCCTCAGCCTTGCGGCCGAGCACCTTCTCCTGCGCGAGGCGGAGATTGTCGATGATCCGCAAGTGCGGAAACAGTTCGAAATGCTGGAACACCATGCCGACGCGCGAGCGCAGCTTCGGCAGGTCGGTCTTGGGATCGTTGACCTTGACGCCGTCGAGCGTGATGTCGCCGCCCTGGATCGGCTCCAGCGCATTGACGCATTTGATCAGGGTCGACTTGCCCGAGCCGGATGGACCGCAGACCACCACCACCTCGCCCTTGGCGACGCTGGTGGTGCAGTCCTTCAGCACCTGGAAGCTCGGCCCGTACCATTTGTTGACGTGGTTAATCTCGATCATGATGGCTCAGCTTTTTTGTTTAGGCATGACCTTGTCGGAAAACCGGTTCCCACTTTTCCGGGTCATGCCTCAGCGAACGATGGCGATGCGCGCCTGCAGGCGCCGAACGCCGTAGGACGCGACACAGGAAATGACGAAGTAGACCAGCGCGGCGAACAGGTACATTTCGACCAGCCGGCCGTCGCGCTGCGCGACCTTGCTGGCGGCGCCGAGGAAATCCGGGATCGACAGCACGTAGACCAGCGAGGTGTCCTGGAACAGCACGATGGTCTGCGTCAGCAGTACCGGCAGCATGTTGCGGAACGCCTGCGGCAGCACGACGTAGCGCATCGACTGCGCATAGGTCAGGCCGAGCGCGCTGGCCGCGGCCGGCTGGCCCTTCGAGATCGACTGGATGCCGGCGCGCATGATCTCGGAGAAATACGCAGCCTCGAACGCGATGAAGGTGATCAGCGAGGAGGCGAAGGCGCCGACCGTGATCGGCCGCGACGCGCCGGTCAGCCACTGCCCGATATACGGCACCAGGAAGTAGAACCAGAAGATCACCAGCACCAGCGGCAGCGAGCGGATGAAGTCGACATAGAAGCCCGCGATGCGCCCGAGCACCTTGTAGCTCGACAGCCGCATCAGGGCGATCAGGGTGCCGAACACCAGGCCGCCGAACGCTGCGAGCGCGGTCAAGGTCAGCGTGAAGCGCATGCCCTCCAGGAACAGGTAGGGCAGCGAGCGGCGGATGACGTCGAAATCGAAACTGCCGATCATCGTCATTTGCCCGTGATGTAGCCGGGGATCGCGACATAGCGCTCGAGGAAGCGCATCGCGGTCACCACGACGAAATTGAGGAGCAGGTAGAGCACGGTTGCCGCCGTGAACGCCTCGAACACCTGGAACGAGAACTCCTGCATCGAGCGGGCCTGGCCGGTCAGTTCGATCAGGCCGATGGTGATGGCGACCGCGCTGTTCTTGATGGTGTTGAGGAATTCGGAGGTCAGCGGCGGCAGGATGATGCGGAACGCCATCGGCAGCAGCACGTAGCGATAGGTCTGCACCGTGGTGAGGCCGAGCGCGGTCGAGGCCTGCTTCTGCCCGCGCGGCAGCGAGGTGATGCCGGCCTGCAATTGCACGGCGACGCGCGCCGACATGAAGAAGCCGACGCCGATCGCGGCGGTCCAGAACGGCGCATTCGGCAGTTGCTTCAGCCACAGCCCGGCCGACCGCGGCAACAGTTCGGGCAGCACGAAGAACCACAGGAACAGCTGCACCAGCAGCGGCATGTTGCGGAAGAACTCGACCCAGCAGAAGCCGATCCACGACGCCGTCCGCGACGGCAGCGTGCGCAGCACGCCGATCACCGAGCCGGACACCAGCGCGATGATCCAGGCCAGCACCGACACCTTGACGGTGACCACCAGCCCCGACAGCAACAGGTCGAGATAGGTGCCGGTCCCCATCGGGTTCGGCTCAAGGAAGATGTGCCAGTTCCAATTATAGTTCACAGGTCCCCCACGCGGCCGTGCCGGTCACGCATAACGCCGGCATCGCGCGCGGCGTCTATGCAAATGTCCGGCCATTCTCCTCCAAAAATGGCCGGACATGCTAACTTTCAGGACCCGCTCCCAAAAGGGGGCGACGGGTCATACGCAGCGGTCAGTTGACCAGATAGGCATCCGGATCCGGAGAGTCCGACGGCTTCGCAAACTGCTTCTTCATCTCCGGTCCAGCAGGCGAGTTGAGATTCAGGCCCTTCGGCGGGATCTTCTGGGTGAACCACTTGTCATAGATCTTCTGGCCCTCGCCGCTGGTGTAGAGCGCGGCGGTTGCGGCGTCGACGACCTTCTTGAACGGCGCGTCGTCCTTGCGCAGCATGATGCCGTAGGGCTCGGGCTTGGAGAACGCGTCCTTGGAGATCACGTAGTCATCCGGCGACTTCGAGCCGGCGACGAGGCTCGCAAGCAGGATGTCGTCCATCACGAAGGCGACCGCGCGATCGGTCTCGACCATCAGGAAGGCCTCGGCATGATCCTTGGCCGGGATGATATTGACGCTCAGCCCGCGCGCGAGGTTGGCCTCGGTGAGCTGCTTGATGTTGGTGGTGCCGGCGGTCGAGACCACCGTCTTGCCCTTCAGATCGTCGATCGAATTGATCTTGCTCGCCTTCTTGGTGACGTAGCGGCTGGCGGTCAGGAAGTGGCTGTTGGTGAAGGAGACCTGCTTCTGGCGCTCGGCATTGTTGGTGGTCGAGCCGCATTCGAGGTCGACGGTGCCGTTGGCCATCAGCGGAATACGCGTCGCCGAGGTCACCGGGTTGAGCTTGACCTCGAGCTTGTCGAGCTTCAGCTCCTTCTTCACGGCATCGACGATCTTGTAGCAGATGTCCATGGCGTAGCCGACCGGCTTCTGGTTGTCGTCGAGATAGGAGAACGGGATCGAGGAATCGCGGTAGCCGAGCGTAATCGCCCCGGTGTCCTTGATGTTCTTCAGCGTTCCGGTCAGTTCGTCGGCTTGCGCCTGGCTCGCGCCGAGCGCGGCGGCGAGCGCGAAGCCGATCAGATAGTTGCGTGTCATACGTCTACTCCTTGCGTGGAAACGGTCGTTCTAGTGCGTGAGAATATCAGCGAGGACGGGTGCGATATAGCGGCGAAACTGCTCCGGATGCTCGCTCATCGGAAAATGACCGAGCTGCTCCATGATCGTGACGCTGGCGCCCCCTATTGCCGCTGCCGTCCGCCTCGTGTCCTCAGGCGTGCAGGAGAAATCATACTCGCCCGTGAGGAGATACAGCTTGCATACTTTAGTATCGATTGACGCGACCCGGCCGCGCAGGTCGCCGTCGACACGGTAGAAATACAGATCGCCCTTGAACACGCCGGGACCGCCCTGCTTGTAGGCCCACAGCGTTTCCATCCGCGCAGGCTCCGGGCTCTGCGGGGCGATCAGCCCGGACACCAGCGCGGCGCAGACTTCGCCGCCGTGAACGTCCGGCCGGTTCAGCCAGTTGGTGTCATACCACGGCGCCTGGAAATCGGCCGCCTCGAGCCCGATCAGCGCCCGGAACTCGGCGGCATGTTCGATCGCAAGGTTGAGCACGATGCGGCCGCCGATCGAGCAGCCCATCACCACAGGCTTCTCCAGCCCCAACGCCCGACAGAAAGCGCGGATGGTCTCGGTGTAGCGCGCAGTGGTGAGTTGGTATTCATCGCCGGTCCAGCTCATCGGCGGATTCGACTTGCCATGCCAGGGCATATCGAAGGCAATGATGCGGAAATTTTCGGCAAATTGCGCGTCCGCGAGCAGATGGCGCCACTGCCGCGCATCCGATCCCGCGGTGTGCAGGCAGACCAGCGGAATGCCCGCGCCGTTCTCCTCGAAATAGATGCGGTGCAGCTCGCCGCCGATCTCGACGTGAACGTAGCGGCCGACCATCGCCTCGATGTGGCCGTTCATGATCTTGCCGCTCATGATACGGCCGCCGCGAAATGCTGCCGCGGCAGCGCCAGCAGGTCCTTGAAGTATTGCAGATGCGCCATGAAGGGATGCAGGTCGCCTTCCAGCACCGCCTCGCCGCGCTTGGTCAGCGCCAACAGATCGTGCCAGCCGGGTTTTGGCTCGGCCTGCCAATAGGCGGACCAGGCCTGCGGCGTCGCGCGATAGGAAAAGCGCCAGGAGCGCATCAGGACTGGCGAAGGCACGAACTCGACAATACGCCCGGCGCGGATCGCGGCATGAAACGGCCGCGCCATCGGGCCGAGCAGGCAGTCGCAATCGAGCAGCCGCCCGCGCGCGACCAGCCGAGGGGCCTCGTCGAGCAACGCGGGAAGGCCGGCAAACGCCCTCGTCACAGCGTCGTCGGTGGCGTCAGGCGATGGCGTCATCTGTCGGGGAAGCTTCCTGCGGCGGACAACCTATGATGACCGGAAGGGCACAATCCCGCAAGGCGCCGATGCCTTTGGGTTCCCTTGATTATTCGCTTGACCAAACCCGGCTTGCCGGTCATGCGCGCGCACGCCGCGCCCTCCCCGCATGTTGCCGGGAACGGCCAATCCGTCAGACCAAATGCCGATTGAATTCCGCCGCTCGGCAGGTCGCGGCAGACCAATTGTCGCAGCCGGCGCTTCGAGCGCAATTCGCGCTTCCGTTGCCCGCCCCGTTCTGTCCAATGCGCCCTCGGTCCCAGCATGACAGGGACGATCATTGCCAACACCGAACAAGACGCGGCCGCGATCGAACGCGGTCACAAGGGAGAGATCGAGATGTCGCACCGCAATCGCTTGATGGTCCTGCTCGCCGCCGCCGGCATGCTGGTGTCGACAGCGGCGCAGGCGCAGGATTATCCGACCAAGCCGATCACGCTGATCGTGCCATGGCCGGCGGGCGGCTCGACCGATATCTCGATGCGGGCAATCGCCGAGAGCGCCTCCAAGGTGCTGGGCCAGCCGATCGCGGTCGACAACAAGGCGGGCGGCGGCGGCACCGTGGGCCCCGCGACGATGGCCGCCGGCGCCAAGCCCGACGGCTACACCATCGCCCAGATCCCGATCACCGTGTTCCGCCTGCCCTTGATGCAGGAGGTGTCCTGGGACCCGGCGAAGGATTTCTCCTACATCATTCACCTCACCGGCTACACCTTCGGCGTCACCACCAACGCGGAGTCGCAGTTCAAGACCTGGCAGGACGTGGTCGATTTCGCCAAGAAGAACCCGGGCAAGGTGACCTATGCGACGCCCGGCACCGGCACCTCGCTGCATATCGGCATGGAGCAGATCGCCCTGATGGCCGGGATCAAGCTGACCCAGGTGCCGTTCAAGGGCGGCGCCGAGACCAATGCCGCCGTGCTCGGCCAGCACACCATGCTGCAGGCGGATTCCACCGGCTGGCGGCCGCTGGTCGATGCCGGCAAGCTCCGCCTGTTGATGGTGTGGACCGGCGCGCGCTCGCCGAACTATCCGGACGTACCGACGCTGAAGGAACTCGGCTACCCCATGGTCTATGACTCGCCGTTCGGCATCGCCGGCCCCAAGGGCATGGACCCCAAGATCGTCGCCAAGCTGCACGATGCCTTCAAGAAGGCGATCGAGGACCCGGCGGTGATCGCAACGCTGGCCAAATACGACATGGTGCCGAACTACAAGAACACCGAGGACTACAAGAAGTTCGTGGGCGAGGTCACCGAGTCCGAGCGCAAGGTGATCGACACGCTCGGGCTGGCGAAGAAGTAGTGTTCAGTCCGCTACGACGGGACTAACAACGGGATGCGCGAGAACCACCCACTGTGTCGTCCCGGCGAAAGCCGGGACCCATAACCACCGAAGGTTGTTGTCACGCAACGCTGGGGCCACAGCTCGTTTCAACAACCTGACCCCGTGGTGATGGGTCCCGGCTTTCGCCGGGACGACGCGTGGGGAGGTGATGGCGCTTCGCCACTTCAGGACGACGGTGACCTAAAGGCACTCCACATGACTGACCAAACCAACGTCAAATTCCGCCTCAACAACTCCGAGCTGTGGGGCGGGCTGATCGGGCTCGGGCTTGGCGCCTTCGTGATCTGGTCGGGCCTCAAGCTGAAGCTCGGCACCATCAACGATCCCGGCTCCGGCTACGTGCTGTTCTACACCGGCATCCTGATGTGCGTGTTCGCGGCCTCGATCATGATCGCGGCGGTCACCGAGGGCGGCCCGACCTTCGCCTCGCGCTGGGAGAATGCGCGCTGGGGCAAGCCGGTGCTGGTTATCGTCTGCCTCACCGCGTTCGCCTTTGCGCTGGAGCCGCTCGGCTTCCTGCTGTCGGCGATCCCGCTGATGCTGTTGCTGCTCCGCGTGATCGATCCGGTGCGCTGGTCGCTGGCGATCCCGCTGTCCATCCTTGCCCCGCTCGGGATGTGGTGGGTGCTGAAGCACCTGCTCGCGATCCAGCTGCCGAGCGGCATGTTCGAGATCGGTTGAGCGCCCATGGATACTCTCGTCAACGTCGCCCACGGCCTCGGCGTCGCGCTGCTGCCGATCAACCTGCTCTACTGCTTCATCGGCGTGTTCATCGGCACGCTGGTCGGCGTGCTGCCCGGCATCGGCCCGATCTCGGCGATGTCGCTGCTGCTGCCGGTGACGCTGTCAGGCACGCCGGAATCCGGCATCATCATGATGGCCGGCATCTATTACGGCTCGATGTATGGCGGATCGACCACCTCGATCCTGGTCAACATCCCCGGCGAAGCGGCCTCCGTCGTCACCTGCATCGACGGCCACCAGATGGCCAAGCAGGGCCGCGCCGGCCCCGCGCTCGGCATCTCCGCCTTCGGCTCGTTCATCGCCGGCACCTTCGCGCTGATCGCGCTGATGCTGGTGGCGCCGTCGCTTGCCAGCGTCGCGATCGCGTTCGGGCCGGCCGAATATTTCAGCCTGATGGTGCTCGGCCTCGTGGTGCTGACCTTCCTCACCCAGGGCTCGATGGCCAAGGCGCTGCTGATGGCCTGCATCGGCGTCGTGCTCGGCCTGGTCGGGCTCGACAGCATCACGGCGCAGCCGCGGCTGACCTTCGGCCGCCTCGAGCTGATCGACGGCATCGGCCTCGTGCCGGTCGTGATGGGCCTGTTCGGCGTCGCCGAGGTGCTGCTCAACACCGAGCAGGCGATCAAGCGCGACATCATCAAGACCAGGATCAACCAATTGCTGCCGAGCAAGGAGGACTGGAAGGCCAGCGCCGGACCGGTGGCGCGCGGCACGGTGCTCGGCTTCTTCCTCGGCATCCTGCCCGGCGGCGGCGCCGTGGTGGCGTCGTTCGCCTCCTACGCGCTGGAGAAGCGGCTCTCGAAGCATCCGGAGCGCTTCGGCCACGGCGCGATCGAGGGCGTCGCGGGGCCGGAATCGGCGAACAATTCCGCGGCCGGCGGCGCCTTCATTCCGCTGATGACGCTCGGCATCCCGCCGAATGTGGTGATGGCGCTGCTGCTCGGCGCCTTCGTGATCCACGGCCTGCAGCCGGGACCGCTGATGATCTCGCAGAACCCGACGCTGTTCTGGGGCATCGTCGCCAGCATGTATATCGGCAACCTGATGCTCTTGGTGCTCAACCTGCCGATGATCGGCATGTGGGTGCAGCTGCTGCGGCTGCCCTACAACGTGCTGTTCCCGCTGATCATCCTGTTCACGATCATCGGCGTCTACTGCTCCAGCAACAACGTGTTCGACGTCCACGTCATGATCGCGTTCGGCGTGATCGGCTATTTCATGCGCAAGCTCGGCTACGAGCCGGCGCCGCTGGTGCTGGCCTTCGTGCTCGGGCCGATGCTGGAGAACAACCTGCGCAAGTCGCTGATCCTCTCCCAGGGCAACCTCATGACCTTCGTGGAGCGACCGATCTCGGCGATCTGCCTCGCCTTCGCGCTGGTGCTGCTGGTCGGCCCGCTGCTGCCCTCGCTGCGCAAGAAGCGCGAGCTGGTGGCGCTGGATGAGGGGGCGTAGGAGCGAGGCTGGATCGGGTTGAGAAGCAGCCGCATCGGCACTGCGCTCTCTCGCCCCGTTCTTACGGGGTCGAGACGAGCGGAGCTCGCTCTTGGAGGGTTGGGGTGAGGGGCTGCCTCCGCGAGTTCAGAATGCGGTGATACCTGTACCCCCTCACCCGCAACGCATCTGACGATGCGTTCCGACCTCTCCCCGCGCGCGGGGCGAGGTGAAGCGAGCCGATGCTTGCATCCCGACCGCTCAACCCATCTTCGCCGCACGCCCGTTCTTCGGCGCCTGGGCCAGCGCGCGGGCCAGCACCTGGGCTTCCTTCTTCAGCATGTCGGCGAGCTCACCTTCGCGGCGGCGAATGCGGTCGGACGCGGCGCCGATCGAGAGGGCGGCGACCACCTCGCCGGCATCGTCGCGGACCGGCACGCCGACGCCGCCCATGCCGGGGAACGCGGCGTCGATCAGCACGGTGTGGCCGGCCTTGCGTGCCATGGCGATCCGCTCGCGCAAGAACTTTGGCGTGATGCGCGGCGATTTCGCCAGCCGCGGCACGATCACCTCGATCACAGCCTCGATCTCGGCATCCGGCAGCCAGACCAGCAGCGCCAGCGCGCCGGCGCCGACACCGAGCGGACGGCGGCTGCCAATCTGCAGGTAGTTCGGTTGCAGCGGATGGTTGCCGACCGAGCGCGCCAGATAAAGCGCCTCGACGCCGGATCGCACCGACAGCAGCGCCGTATCGGCCGAGCGCTCCGACAGCCGGAGCAGGCTCGGCTGCGCCAGCTCGGCGATGTCGACCGAACGGCGCGCGCCGACCGCCATCACCCGCGCCTCCTGGCCGAGCTCATAGGTCTTGGCGCCGGCGACGCGACTGACGAAGCCTTCCTCGATCAGCGAGTTGAGAATGCGCAGCGCCGTCGCCTTGTTCAGCGAGGCGGTGTCGGCGATGTCGGTGAGCCGCAGCGGCGAGCGCTGCGCCAGCACGCGCAGGATCGCGCACACCTTCTGGATCGCGTTGAACTTGTCGGGTTGGCCCGGCTCCGGCAGTGGCCTCTTGCGGCTGGTCCGTGCGGTCGCAGTCGTGGAGGCGTTCATGCCCTGGCCTTCCTTGCCGTCAATTCCAAATCCTGAACCGGGACGCAACGAAGAGACGCGCCCGGCGGACATCATCCTAGGACGGATGACGTGCGCCGGACACCGTATACTTTCGTCAGATGAAACTTTGATTTCGACTATCTACGCTGCTCTGCAACAATAAGCATATTTGAATTTCGCATCACGAAATCTGATGCGATTTGTGCATGATCTCTTTGAAAAACCGCTTCGCACTTTTTCGGATCATGCGCTACGCCAGCCGCAGCCTGCGGATCGTGAACAGCGCGCAGAGGCTGAGGATGCAGACCGCGGTGAGATAATAACCCGGCGCGAGCTCGCCGATCGGCGCGAAGCCACCCAGCCAGGTCATGATCGCCGGCCCCATACCGCCGAACAAGGTGACACCGATATTGTAGCTGAGACCGAGCCCGGTCGCACGCGTCGCCGCCGGAAACAGTTCCGACATCAGCGCGGCGAGCGGCCCGTAATACAGCGACTTGAGGACGCCGAGCCAGAGCACGCCGAGCAGGATGATCTCGGGCGTCGGTTTGCCGGTGAGCAAGAGGAAGGCCGGGAAGATCGACACCAGCAGCAGCAGCGCGAACAGGATCATGTGGGTGGTGCGTCCGATCTTGTCGGAGACCATGCCTGCGATCGGCGCCAGCAGCGCAACCGCGGTCTGCGCGGCGAACGAGGCAATGAAGCCGACCGATGGCGCGAGGTTGAGCGTCTTCACCACATAGGTCGGCATGTAGACAATCAAATAGTTGACCGCGGTCGACACGGCGAGCGCGCCGATCGCGAGCATCGTGGCGAGCTTCTGCCGCGCGAGCACTTCCCTGACCGGCGATTCCTGCTTCGCGGCCGGCGGAGGCATCGCATCGTCGACATGGTTGCGGATATAGATGCCGACCGGGCCGATCAGGACGCCGAACAGGAACGGCAGCCGCCAGCCCCAGGACTGTAAATCCTCCGGGCTCATCAGCGAGGTCAGGAGCGCACCGAAGCCCGCGCCCAACAGACCGCTGACGCCTTGGCTCGCGAACTGCCAGCTCGCCACGAAGCCGCGCCGCTCGGGCATGTGCTCGACCAGGAACGCGGTCGAGGAGCCGAACTCGCCGCCGGCGGAAAAGCCCTGCACCAGGCGCGCCAGCAGCACCGCGAGCGGCGCCAGGATGCCGATGGTCTGATAGGTCGGCATCAGCGCCAGCACCAGCGTGCCCAGCGTCATTAGCACGATCGACAGCATCAGCGAGGCCTTGCGGCCGTGCCGGTCGGCATAGGCGCCGAGCACGACGCCGCCGATCGGGCGGATCAGAAACGACAGGCCGAAGCTGCCGAAGGTCAACAGCAGCGAGGTGGTCGGATCATTGGCCGGGAAGAACGCCTTGGAGAGATACACCGCGAAATAGGCATAGACCGAGATGTCGTACCATTCGAGCGCATTCCCGACCGAAGTCGCGACGATCAGGCGGGTGATGTTTTTCTTGTCGACCGCAGTGGCGTGCTGAGCGGCGGCCGAAGTTGATAATGTCATCAGGATTTCCTTGGCAGCGTCAGCCAACAAACTTTCCACTCGTCATGGCCGGCCTTGTGCCGGGCATCCACGTCTTTGTCTCGTAGCGTTAAGACGTGGATGGCCGGGAGAAGCCCGGCCATGACGGAGTAATGGGTGAGGCTCAAGACTTCCGCGGGGCCTCGCCGAGGTCCCAGAACAGGCCGGCCATGATGGTCAGCGCCTCCTCGGTCACCGGCAGCAGGATGTGCTCGTCGGGGGCGTGCTGCGAGCAGCCCGGATAGGAATGCGGCACCCAGATCGTCGGCAGGCCGAGGCCTTCGGAGAACACGTCGTTCGGCAGCGAGCCGCCGAAGTTCGGCAGCACCGCCGGCGCCTTGCCGGTGGTGGCGCGGATCGAGTTCGCCGCCCAGTCGATCCACGGGCTGTCCATGTCGGTGCGCGAGGCGGCAAAGCGCTGCGTGCCCGAGACCTCGACCATCGGAAAGCCGTTGCTGTGCAGATAGTCCCGCACCGCGTCGATCACTTCGAGATGCCGGGTGCCGACGACGAAGCGGAGCTGCAGCACGGCGTTGGCCTTGCCGGGAATCGCGTTGGCGGGCTTTTCGATATTGCCCGACGACATCGCCAGCACCTCCAGCGTGTTCCACGCATAGAGCCGCTCCGCCGCGGTCAGGCCCTCCTCGCCCCAGTCTTCCGCCAGCGCCGGTTCGTCCGCCGTCGGCTTGACCTCGACGTCGGCGAGCGCGGCGCGGACGCGGTTCGAAATCGGCGGGGGTTTGAGGATTTCGAGCTTCATGCGGCCCTTGCCGTCGACCAGGCTCGCGATCGCGCTCGCCAGGATCGTGGCGGGGTTGGCGAGCACGCCGCCCCAATTGCCGGAATGGTTGCCGCCTTCGCGCAGATTGACGTCGAGATGGATGCGGTTGCCGCCGCGGCAGCCGAGAAAGATGGTCGGCCGCTCCGCCGACAGCCGCGGCCCGTCCGAGGCGATGAACAGGTCGGCCTTCAGCTCCTCGCGATGCGCCTCGCAGACCTCGCGCAGATCTGGCGAGCCGATCTCCTCGCCGGTCTCGATGATGAATTTGGCGTTGAAGCCGAGCTTGCCGCCGCGCGCCTGCTTCACCGCGCGCAGCGCGGCCATGTTGATCGAATGCTGCCCTTTGTTGTCGGCGGTGCCGCGGCCATAGACGCGCTCGCCCTTGACCGTGGTCTGCCAGGGATTGAGCCCGTCGCGCCATTCGCCGACCATGCCGTCGACGACGTCGCCATGGCCGTAGGTCAGCACGGTCGGCCGCGAAGCGTCTTCCTGGTAGTCGGCGATCAGATAGGGCCCGCGGCCGGTCGGCGACTCGATCAGGTGGGTCTTGAAATCGAGCTCGGCGAAGGCCGGTTGCAGATTCTCCACCAGATAGGCGCGCAGCGCATCGGCCTTGTCGGCATTCAGGCTCTCGGTCTGGTAGCCGACCCTGCGGTCCAGTTCCTTCAAGAACTGTCCCGATTGAAAATGCTCTCGCACCTTTGCGATTGCGTCGGCCCGTGTCGCCATGATTGTTCCTTCGTCCGGTCGCGTCGTGGCATGATCGCACCGGAACGCCATGCTTTGCGTCCCGATCATGCTTCTGGAAGCGCGCAACCTATCGGGATCAGATCGCGACCGGAAGGGCGCGAAATGCGAATGGGCCTTGCCAAAACGTGGGAAGTCGCAACAAGTTGAAGCGGGGCGCCCGGCATAGACCGGGCAGCACGGCGCGCAAGGTTTCGACCAAGGTTTTCGACAATGACAAAACAAATCCGGCTCAACGCCTTTGCCATGAACTGCGTGGCGCATCAGTCGCCGGGGCTGTGGACCCATCCGCGCGACCGCACCAAGGACTACAACAAGCTGTCCTACTGGATCGATCTGGCGAAGACGCTGGAGCGCGGCCGGTTCGACGGGCTGTTCCTCGCCGACGTGCTCGGCGTCTACGACGTCTATGCCGGCAATCCGGATGCGGCGCTGCGCAACGCGGCGCAGACCCCGGCCAACGAACCGTTGATGCTGATCCCGGCGATGGCCGCGGTGACCGAAAATCTCGGCTTCGGCGTCACCAGCAATCTCTCCTTCGAGCCGCCCTACCCGTTCGCGCGGCGGATGTCGACGCTCGATCACCTCACCGGCGGCCGGGTCGGCTGGAACGTGGTGACCGGCTATCTCGATTCCGCGGCGCGCGGCGCCGGCAAGGACAAGCAGACCGCGCATGACGACCGCTACGAGCTCGCCGACGAATATATGGAGCTGGTCTACAAGCTCTGGGAAGGCAGCTGGGAGGACGACGCCGCGATCCGCGACGTCGCGCGCGGCATCTTCAG
This sequence comes from Bradyrhizobium pachyrhizi, assembly GCF_001189245.1. Lineage (GTDB taxonomy): Bacteria > Pseudomonadota > Alphaproteobacteria > Rhizobiales > Xanthobacteraceae > Bradyrhizobium > Bradyrhizobium pachyrhizi. The sequence goes on from NZ_LFIQ01000084.1 coordinate 28,474, forward strand.
CGATCCGAGCAAGGTGCATGCGGTACACCATGACGGCAGCAACTACCGGCTCAACGCGATCCACCTGTCGGAGCCGTCGCCGCAGCGCACGCCGGTGCTCTACCAGGCCGGCACCTCGCCGCGCGGCCGGCAGTTCGCCGCCGAGCATGCCGAATGCGTATTCATGTCGGGACCGTCGGCGAAGGTGATCGGTCCACGCGTCTCGGCGATCCGCGAGCTCGCCGCCGCGAAGGGCCGCAACGCAGCCGAGATCCTGATGTTCTCGATGATGTGCGTCGTGGTGGCGCCGACCGAGGCGGAGGCGAAGGCGAAATACGCCGAGTATCGCCGCCATATCAGCCATGAGGGCGCCCTGGCGCTGATGTCGGGCTGGACCGGCGTCGACTTCTCGACCTATTCGCTCGACCAGGAGGTGCGGCACGTGCAGAACGACGCCGGCCGCTCCGCGATGGACAACGTCACCCGCGCCGATCCCGGCCGGGTCTGGACCGTGCGCGAGGTCGCCGAGCATGTCGGCATCGGCGGCGCCGGCCCGGTCGTGGTCGGCTCGCCCGAGCAGGTCGCCGACAAGATCGAGCAATGGTTCGAGGACACCGACGTCGACGGCCTCAACGTCGCCTTTGCGATCTCGCCCGGCGATTTCGAGGACATCGCCGATATGCTGGTGCCGGAGCTCGTCAAGCGCGGCCGCTACAAGCGGGAATATGCGAAGGGCACCTTGCGCGAGAAGCTGTTCGGCGAAGGACGGGCGAGGCTCGACGCGACGCACCCGGCAAGCCGTTATCGCGTGAAGCGGAGCGCTGCGGCGGAGTAGACAACGTCATTCCGGGGCGATGCGAAGCATCGAAGCCCAATTCGCAATTGCGAATTTGTGGAATCTCGAGATTCCGGGTCTGGTCCTTCGGACCATCCCGGAATGACGTCCCAACTAATTCACCGAATTGCTCACCACCACCTCGATCAGCTTCGCGCCCGGACGGCTGAAAGCCGACTTCATCACACCCTTCAGCTCCTGTGGGTCGGTGATCCTGATCGCCTCGAGCCCAAGCGAGCGCGCGACGCCGGTGAAATCGACCGGCGGGTCGATGAAGTCCATGCCGACGTAGTGATCGTCGCCGTGGAACGCGAGCAGGCGCTGCTTGATGATGCGGTAGCCGCCATTGTTGACGATGACGAAGGTCAGCGGCAGCTTGTGGTTGGCCGCGGTCCACAGCGACTGGATCGAATACATCGACGAGCCGTCGCCCGAATAGCACACCACCGGGCGCTGCGGATTGGCGAGGCTGACGCCGACCGCAGCCGGCAGGCCCCAACCGATGCCGCCGGAGGCCAGCGCGTGATAGCCGTAGCGGTCGCGATGCGCGCGCAGCGCGATGATCTGGCGCGACGAGGTCAGGCCCTCGTCCACCAGGATCGCGTTGTCGGGCATCGCCTCCACGACCTGCAGCGCCAGCCAGTCCGGATCGATCGGCGAGGTCTGGCTCGCCTTCGAGATCTGCTCGACCAGCGCCTTGCGCTTCGCCGCCCAGTTCTTCGTCGACAAGGCCGCGAGTCCCTGCTTGGCACGCGTCTCCAGCGCGCCGCCGCCGGCCTCCTTCAACGCAGGGACCAGCGCGCGCAGCGTTTCCTTGACGTCCGCCTTGACCGCGATCTCGGCGCCATAGTTCCTGGCGAGGTCGCTGTCGACCAGGCCGACCTGCACGATCGAGAGCCCGTCCGGCAGCGGATCGACCTCGCTGTAGACCGACATCCGCAGGGGATCACCGCCGAGCGCGATCAACAGATCATGCGGCGCCAGCACGTCGCGCGCGACCTTCTGCAGCCGCGCGATCGCGCCCATGAAACTCGGGCTTTCGGACAGGAAATGCGAACCAAAAGGCGTCGGCGATTGCCAGGCCGGGCAGCCCAGCGTCTCGGCGAGATCAGCCGCCTCGCGCAGCGCATCGCTTTTCACGATCTCGTCGCCGACGACGACCACCGGTCGCTCCGCCTTCAGGATGCGCGCGGCCAGCGCCTTGAGCGAATCCTCCGACGGCCTCACCCGGGTGTCGATCCGGGTGGAGCGGCCAAGCTCGATGCCGGCTTCGGAATTGAGAATGTCGCCGGGCAGCGAGATGAACACCGGCCCGGTCGGCGGCGTGGTCGCGATCTTGGCGGCGCGGCGCACGATGCGCGGCAGGTCTTCGAGCCGCGTCACCTCGACCGCCCATTTCACCAGCGGCGTCGCCATCTGCACCAGCGGACCGTAGAGCACCGGCTCGGTCAGACCATGGCCCTGCTCCTGCTGCCCGGCGGTCAGGATCAGCGGCGTGCCGGTGAAGCTCGCATTGTAGAGCGAGCCCATCGCGTTGCCGAGTCCCGGCGCGACATGGACGTTGCAGGCGACGAGCTTGCCGGAGGCGCGGCTGAAGCCGTCGGCCATCGCGACCACCAGGCTCTCCTGCATCGCCATCACATAGGTGAGATCGGGATGATCCTTCAGCGCGTGCATGATCGGCAGTTCGGTGGTGCCGGGATTGCCGAACAGATGGGTGACGCCCTCATCCTTCAGCAGCGCCAAAAATGCCGAGCGGCCGGTAATGCGATTCTTCATGTTCCCTCCAGGCCTGTCGGCGCGTTGGCCGACGGGGATCAAGGGAGATGACCAAACTTGCGCAGCCGGAGCAATCGAGCGGGCGGTCATGGCCGCATTCCGCAGGCGCGCGCCTGAGGCAAAACGCTCGCTAGAACATCCCCTCGCGCGCACTGCGCTTCTTCTTTTTCGAGCGCTGCCAGACCACGCCGGGATAGCCCTTCAGCGGCACCAGCGGCTCGCCGGTATAGGCCCATTCCTGCAGTTCCTCGATCGCGATGTGATAGAGCGGCTGCCGGCCGGTGCGCCCCGAGAACAGCGCGCGCGGGATGTTGACCATGTGCGGCGACCGCGCGCGTTCGTAGATGATGGGCGTGCCGCAATTGGCGCAGAAGCTGCGCGCGGTCTTGCTTTTCGCGTCCTCGTAACGCGACAGCTCGCTCTCGCCCTGCGTGATGCGGAAGCGCTTCTTCCAGCTGCCGACATAGGTCGCGTAAACCGCGCCATGGGCGCGGCGGCTGGCGGCCGTGTGATCATGCCAAGCCCAGCGCGCCGGCACGTCGATCTCGAACCGCACCTTGCCGCACAGGCATTGACCGGCCGCGGGCTTCGCCAGCGCCACCGGCTTTGGCTTCTTGGTCGGCTCGAACTCGTCGTCCGGAAACATCGCGGTCTCCCGGTTTTGCTGGCCGAGCTATCGTAGCCCGGATGCAGCGTAGCGAAATCCGGGGATGCTTGATCCGCTGATGCAAGGCCCCGGATTTCGCTGCGCTCCATCCGGGCTACGAAGAGTTAAGCCTGCGCCAGCTCGTCGTGCACCGGATAATCCGTGTAGCCCTTCTCCTCGCCGGCATAGAAGGTGGCGCGGTTGTACTTGGTCAGCGGATAGCCGCGCTGCAGGCGGCGCGGCAGATCCGGGTTGGAGATGAAGTAGCGGCCGAACGCGATCGCATCGGCATGACCTTCGGCGACCGCGCTCTGTGCGGTTTCGCTGACGAAATTGCCGGCGGTGATCAGCACGCCGCTCCATATCGGGCGGTACAGCACCATCGCGGACGGCACGTTCTGCCAGTCGACCTCGGCGCGGCCGGTGCCCGAGGCGCGCGGCTCGATGAAATGCAGATAAGCAAGCCCGAGCTTGTCCAGCGCCGTAATGGCGTGGCTGTAGAGCGGCATCGGGTCGGCCTCGCCGCTGCCATTGGCGATGCCGTAGGGCGAGAGCCGCACGCCGACGCGGCTCGCACCCCACACCTCGGTCACCGCCTGCGTCACCTCCATCAGGAAGCGGACGCGGTTCTCGATCGAGCCGCCGTACCGGTCGGTCCGCAGGTTGCTGCGCGATTGCAGGAACTGTTCGATCAGATAGCCATTGGCGCCGTGAACCTCGACGCCGTCGAAGCCGGCGGCGAGCGCGTTCTTCGCGCCCTGCCGATAGGCCTCGACCATCAGGGTGACCTCGTCGGTCTCGAGCGCGCGCGGCGTCTCGTAATCGACCACCTTGCCGTCCGCCGTCATGCACTTGAACTCGGACGGGATCGCGACCGCCGACGGCGCCACCGGCAGCGCGCCGCCCGGCTGGAACGAGGAATGCGAGACGCGGCCGACGTGCCAGAGCTGCAGGAAGATCAAGCCGCCCTTGGCATGCACGGCATCCACCGCCTCGCGCCAGCCCGCGATCTGGGCCTCGCTGTAGATGCCGGGAACACCGGGATTGCCGAAGCCGGTCGCAACCACCGGCGAGGCCTCCGCGATCAGCAGGCCGCCCGGGGTGGCGCGCTGCGCGTAATATTCCGCGTTCATCGGCCGCGGCACGAGGCTCGGCCGCGCCGCCCGCATCCGCGTCAGCGGCGCCATCACGACGCGATGTTCGAGCTGGTAAGGACCGATCTTGAGCGGAGAAAACAGCGACGGAGGATTCATGCCTGCCCCAAATATTCTTATGTGGTTTCCGTTATAGTCTGGGCATGATCCGCCCGGAAACCGGTACCCACTTTTCCGGATCATGCCCGTTATCTAACGGGTTCATCTTGTTCATGAAAGCGGGTAGTGGCAATCTGTTGCCACGAGAACAGGTCTCCCATGTCGAAATCGAGCGCCTCATCGCTCCCCTCCCTCAGCGTCCGCATCGACCTCGATGCCGAGGACCGGATCGGACCGGGCAAGATCCTGCTGCTTGAGCGGATCAAGGAATGCGGCTCGATCTCCGCCGCCGGCCGCGCAATGGACATGAGCTACAAGCGCGCCTGGGACCTGGTCGACGAGATCAACCGCATCTGCCGCCAGGCGGCGGTGGAACGGCAGACCGGCGGTAAGAATGGCGGCGGCGCGGTGCTGACCCCGTTCGGCCTCTCCCTGGTGGCGCGCTACCGCAAGATCGAGCGCGACGCGGCAAGCGCCGTGCGCAAGGATCTCGAGGCGCTGCGCAGCGACATCGGCAAGCCGAAGAAGGCAGCCGGGCGGTAAACGCAGGAACCGGCGGCCGTCGCAGGGGCGCGTCGCAAAATATCGAAAACAACCCCATGCAAAGGAGCCGGCGGCGCCCCCGCGCTCGACAAGGCAACTTGACGCGTCGGGCAAATCAGGGATATTCTTCTAATATTCCGAAATCATGCGAGCGTTGGGGTGAGGGCTTCGTTCCGCGAGCACGTCGAGCATCCCGTACCCCTCACCCGGATTGCATCTGGCGATGCAACATCGCCGAAGCTCCGCTTCGGCGTTCTTGAGGACGGCCGCCATAGGCGGCCTATGTCTCTCCCCGCAAGCGGGGAGAGGTGAAGAGAAACAGCGGGACCAGCCCTAAGCTGTCTTGATCCAGACCGCCTTGACGTTGAGATATTCCTCGACGTGCTGCTTGCCGGACTCGCGGCCGTAGCCGCTCATCTTGTAGCCGCCGAACGGCACCGCCGGATCCATCGCCTGGTAGCAATTAACCCAGACCGAGCCGGCGCGCAGCGCCTTCGCGACCTGGTGCGCCTTGCTGACATTGGTGGTCCAGACGCCCGAGCCGAGGCCGAAGGTGGTGGCGTTGGCGCGCTTGATCAGCTCTTCCGGATCCTTGAACGAGATCGCCGAGATCACCGGACCGAAGATCTCCTCCTGCGCGATGCGCATGTTGTCCTGCACGTTGGCGAACACGGTCGGCTGCACGAAATAGCCCTTCGACAGCGCGCCCTCGGTGAGGCGGCCGCCGCCGGCCAGCGCCTTGGCGCCCTCCTTCTGGCCGATGTCGAGGTAGCCCGACACCCGGTCCATCTGCTGCTGCGACACCAGCGGGCCGATCTGGGTGTTGGGATCGAGGCCGTTGCCGACCTGCAGCTTCTTGCCGAACTCGGCGACGCGGCCGACGAATTCGTCATAGACCTTCTGCTCGACGAACAGCCGGGTGCCGGCGCTGCAGATCTGGCCGGAATTGGCGAACACCGCCATCGCCGCGCCCGGCACCGCGGCG
>NZ_LFIQ01000084.1:34503-39586 GCF_001189245.1 Bradyrhizobium pachyrhizi
GAGGTTGCCGGCCGACGCACGGATGATCGACTGGCCGGTGACATGCGAGCCGGTGAAGGCGACCTTGTCGACATCGGGATGGGAGGCGAGCGCCGCGCCCGCGGTCTCGCCATAGCCCGGCACGACGTTGACGACGCCGGGCGGAATGCCGGCTTCCATGCAGAGCTCGCCGATGCGCAGCGAGGTCAGCGGCGATTCCTCGGCCGGCTTCAGCACCACGGTGCAGCCGGTCGCGATCGCCGGGCCGATCTTCCAGATCGAGGCGGTCAGCGGCCCATTCCAGGGGATGATCGCGCCGACCACGCCGATCGGCTCCTTCAGCGTGTAGGAGAATATCTCGCCGGGCAGCGAGTTCTCGATGGTCTCGCCGTGGATCGCGGTCGCCTGTCCCGCATAGTAGCGCAGCATGCCGAGCGCGCGCAGGCGGTTGCCACGGGTCCGGCTGATCGGAGCGCCCATGTCGAGCGTGTCGAGCTGGGACAGTTCCTCGAAATTGGCTTCGACGAGCTCGGCAAGCTTGAGCAGCATGTTCTGCCGCTCGAACGGCTTCACCTTGCTCCAGGGACCTTCGAACGCGCGGCGCGCCGCCGCGACCGCGCGGTTGATGTCCTCGGCATCGCCCTCGGCGACGGACGCGAGCAGCTCGCCGGTCGCGGGATTATGTGTCTCGAATTTCTTGCCGGAGGCGGCGTCGACCCATTTGCCGTCGATCAGCATCTTCTTGTAGGAGCCATCGGCATAAGGATGGCGCGTGATCGGAATAGCCTGCGAAACAGCCATGTTTGCACTCCCTGTAAAATGTCGGCTGAGGTCTTTTAGAAGCGTTATATCCCGAATTCTACAGCGCAGGCGCGAAACCGTAAAGCCGAGCCGGCGTTGTCGAGGGCGGCGCGTACGAAAACCTGTCATGCGCCTGCGTGCGTGGTGCGGATCGTCGCGGCACGTTCCATGGCTTCATGGTTCGAGACGCGCGGCATTGCCGCGCTCCTCACCATGAGGTCTGCTATAAGGCCTCATCCTGAGGAGCCGCGCAGCGGTGTCTCGAAGGATGAAGCCCGACCCTAAGATATACTTGCCCTCTCGCTTGTCCGGAGACCGCAGATGCCCCACCCCGTGATATCAGCCAATCATGTTGCCGTGATCACCGGCGGCGCCTCCGGCATCGGACTTGCCGCCGCAGTGCGGTTCGCCGAGGCCGGCATGAAGGTCTGCATCGCCGATCTCGGCGACGACAGGCTGAAGGCGGCCGCGGCTAAACTGTCATCTGCGGCACCTGGCGGCGCGGCCGATATCATGACGGCTGCCGTCGACGTCAGCCGCGCCGACGAAGTGGCAAAGCTCGAAGCTGCGGTCGCGAAAAAGTTCGGCGGCACAGACATCCTGATGAACAATGCCGGCATCCAGCCCGGCAGCGCGATGTTCGGGCCCGCGGACAATTGGCAGCGCATCCTTGGCGTCAATTTGTGGGGCGTGATCAACGGCACGCAGACGTTTGCGCCCAACATGATCAAGCGCGGCCGGCCGGGGCTGATCATCAACACCGGCTCCAAGCAGGGCATCACCACGCCGCCGGGCGATCCCGCCTACAATGTTTCCAAGGCCGGCGTGAAGGCATTCACCGAGGCGCTGCAGCACGAGCTACGCAACACCGACGGCTGCAAGATATCGGCGCATCTCTTGATTCCGGGTTTTGTCTTCACCGGGCTGACCGCCCGCGGCCGCACCGAGAAGCCGGCCGGCGCCTGGACAGCGGAGCAGACCGTCGACTTCATGATCGAACGCCTCGACGCCGGCGACTTCTACATCCTCTGCCCCGACAACGACGTGCCGCGCGCGCTCGACGAGCGCCGCATCCTGTGGGCCGCCGGCGACATCGTCGAGAACCGCCCGCCGCTGTCGCGCTGGCATCCGGATTACGGCGACGCGTTCGCCGCGTTCGTGAAGGGGAAGTGAACCGGGGGGAACATAGGATGGGTCGAGCGAAGCGAAACCCATCACCTCTCCCGCGGTCCGCTATTTGATGGGCATCGCTTCGCTCGACCCATCCTACAAGCTCCTAATTCGCCCGCACCTGCACCCTTGTCACCGGCGGCGCCACCAGCGCCTCGCCGAGCTCGCTCTGCTGGGCGCGCGGAATCGAGAAGCAGACGCTGAAGCCGTCCGTGGTCTTGAGCGTCACCATGCCCTGCGCCGGATCGGTCGACTGTTCGATCACCCAGGAATCCAGCGGATAGGCGTAGCGCAAGGTCTGGTCGCCGAAGCGGGCCTGCAGCGCCTTGCTGATCAGCCCGGGCAAGGTCATGACCAGCGCGCCGACCTGGTTGATCGACAGGCGGATGGTTGCGGGCTCGCCCTTGCCGTCCACGAAGCCAAGCGAAATGGCGCAGCCATCGGACGCGACTTCGCAGGTGGTGAGCTCCTGGGTTTCGATCTGCATGCCGGCACTCCGGATCATCGTTATATTCTGCTTAATATATCGCGAAGACGACCAGCGTCCAGCCCTTAAAAGTATAGCCGCGGCAGCCATCGGCAGGGCCGCGCGCGGCATTAGAATCTATTGAAGCCCGCGGTGCCCCGATTGACGCCGGGCGGGCAACCGCGAATGAATCGGCACGAAGCTCAGGCTGATTTTTCTTCACGATTTTCCAGAGAATTCATTCGGTTCGGCAGTGCCGCGCGCTTGCCCTGAATGGCCGTGGCGTCGAACCCGCATCCGTGATATACACACGAATATAGCGAGGTCCGCGAAGGGCCCGTTTGACCAGGGAGAGCAAGGCCAATGAGTGATTACAAGCTTCTCATCGACGGCAAGATGGTACCCGGCGACCAGACCATGCCGGTGCTCAATCCGGCGACCGAAGAGGTGGTGGCGCAATGCCCGCGCGCCTCCAGGGAACAGCTCGACAAGGCTGTCGCCGCCGCGAAGGCCGCCTACCCGGCCTGGGCCGCCACGCCGATGGAGGAGCGCCGCAAGCTGATTATCAAGATGGCCGAGGTGATCGAGGCCAACGCCAACGAGCTCGCGCATATCCTGACCAGCGAACAGGGCAAGCCGCTCGCCGATGCCACCGGCGAGGTGATGGGCATGGCCGGCTTCTTCCGCTATCTCGGCTCGCTCGAACTGCCGATGCGCGTGATCGAGAATTCCGGCGACCGCAAGGTCGAGGCCTATCGCCGTCCGCTCGGCGTGGTCGGCGCGATCATTCCCTGGAACTATCCGCTGCTGATCCTGGCGTTCAAGCTGCCGTCGGCGCTGCTCGCCGGCAACACGCTGGTGGTGAAGCCTGCGCCGACCACGCCGCTCGCCTCGCTGCGCTTTGCCGAACTGGTCAAGGACATCCTGCCGAAGGGCGTCCTGAACTTCATCGCCGATGCCAACGATCTCGGCGACCACATGACCAAGCATCCCGACATCCGCAAGATCTCCTTCACCGGCTCCTCGGCCACCGGCCAGAAGGTAATGGCGAGCGCATCGCAGACCCTGAAGCGGATCACGCTCGAGCTCGGCGGCAACGACGCCGGCATCGTGCTCGACGACGTCGATCCGAAGAAGGTCGCGCCCGGCATCTTCGAGGGCGCGTTCCAGAACTCCGGCCAGGTCTGCCTCGCCATCAAGCGGCTCTATGTGCACGAGTCGGTCTATGACGAGATCTGCAACGAGCTGGTCGCGATCGCGAAGAACACCGTGGTCGATGACGGCTCCAAGCAGGGCACCAAGCTCGGCCCGCTGCAGAACAAGATGCAGTACGAGAAGGTCAAGGCGTTCCTCGACGACGCCCGCAAGAACGGCAATGTGATCGCCGGCGGCGCCGCGATGGACCGCCCCGGCTATTTCATCGAGCCGACCATCGTGCGCGACATCAAGGAAGGCTCCAAGCTGGTCGACGAGGAGCAGTTCGGTCCGGTGCTGCCTGTCATCAAGTACTCCGACAAGGACGACGTGATCCGCCGCGCCAATGCCACCACTTATGGCCTCGGCGCGTCGGTCTGGTCGTCCGACATCAAGCGCGCGCATGAGATCGCGACCCGGATCGAGGCCGGCACGGTGTGGATCAACAAGCACCTCGACATGGCCCCGAACATCCCGTTCGGCGGCGCCAAGCAGTCGGGCATCGGCACCGAATTCGCCGAGGAAGGCCTCGCCGAGTTCACCCAGCTGCAGATCATCAACGGCCCACCGGCCGCCTGACCCATCAACATGCGGCCGCGACGCCTCGGTGCCGCGGCCGCCCCTCCCCTCCATAACGAACAGAGCCCATCATGTTCGACGCCCAATGCGACCTTGCCGCCCTGGTCTATGACGCCGATAACGATCCCGATGCCATCCTGCGCGACTTCGCTGCCGATCTGAGAGCACACGGCGCGCGCGTGGTCGGCATGGTGCAATCAGGCCAATGCGCGGATTCCAGCCTGTCGGCTGTGCTGGTGCATAGCGGCGAGACGCTGCTGCTGGCGCAGCCGTCGAGCCAAACTCCTGCCAGTCCCGGCGCCACCGGCTGCAAGCTCGATCTGTCGCGGCTGCAGGCTGCCGGCGTCCGCGTCGCCGATGCACTTGCTGAAGGCGCCGATCTCGTGGTCATCAACCGCTTCGGCAAGCGGGAGCGCGACGGCAAGGGGCTTGGCTTCCTGATCGAGCGCGCGCTCGGCGCCGACATTCCCGTCGTGATCGCGGTGTCGCGCGCGAGCTTTGCGGACTGGATCAAGTTCGCCGGCGGGATGAGCGTGAAGCTCGCCTGCGACCGCCACGCACTCGATGCCTGGTGGTACAGCGTCTCGCTGCGGACCGCGGCCAGGATCGCGCCGGATCACACCACGGTCTGCGAAGTATTCAAGTAGACCTGCTTCGCAGGATGGGTGGAGCGCAGCGATACCCATCATCCCGCCGCACCGATGCATTGACGGGTATCGCGTCGCTCCACCCATCCTACGCGACTGCTGACTGTGACCGTGAGTATTGTAGCGAGCGGCCTCCGCACGCCGTCGTCCTGGCGAAAGCCAGGACCCATAACCACCGAATTCGATCGAGCGTGCGATAGTGGCCCCAGCATCGCACAACAACAAGCGGTTGGGGTAATGGGTCCTG
>NZ_LFIQ01000084.1:39596-46317 GCF_001189245.1 Bradyrhizobium pachyrhizi
ACATTCACATTCTCTCAGGATGACGGGAGCGCGGCCCCGCTCACAGCGTTTCCTGCTTGTGGTCACAGTTCTTGCAGGTGAACTTGACGCGGGACTGGCCCTTTTCCGCCTGCACCCGGTTCGGCGCACCGCATTTGCCGCAAACGGCCTCGATCCGGGTCGTGCCCTGCTTGATGACCAAGTTCCGCTTTTCCATGGTCTCGCGGATGAGGCGTTCGGCCTCCTCGCGCAGCGATTGCTTCGACATCATCTCCACCGGTCGTTGGTTAGCGGGCGGCGTCATAGCACGACCGCGTGAAGTTTTGACAGCGGGGATTGCAGCTTAATTTTCAGACAATGAGCCGGTCAACAGGCAACCGGAAATGCCGCGGTTTGATCGGTTTTGATGGCCGGCCGATGCGGAACACGTTGACGAGGCATAGATCGGCGCCGATTTTGCCGAGCTTTCGCAGCCGGTCGTTAAAGTCAGGATGATCGACCAGCGCCGAAATCGGGCACGCCGCGAAACCGGCGCGATCGATCTCCAGCCAGGCGCGGTAGAAATGCCGTCCGGTCGTGAGTGGATCCTCACCGACGGGACGGCAAAACAGCACGATCGCCGATGCCGACGCGGTCTTGGTGCCGTCGGCAAGCAACGACGCGGCGAAGCCGAGACGATCGAGCGGCTTGAACAGGGTGCCGAGCAGGTAGCGCGCGGCGGTGGCCTCGACCGCATTCATGGCGAGCGCATCACGGTTGAGCCCATCGAGCAGATAGTGCGGATGGCCGGGCGACAGCCGCATCCATGCGAGCAGCTCAGCCCGATAGTCGTCGCCGCGGACAAAGGAGAATTCGGCCCGATCGGCCCAGTTGGCGATATCGGCAATCGCCTGGCGATCTCCAATGCAGATTACATCGTCGCGCGCGGCAGCCAGCTGCGCCAGCGCCGCCGCATCGACCGGCGATGCCGCAAACTTGCCGCGCCACGACATGCGGCGTGCCACAAGGTCCGCCAGCGGATCGGGCTCGGCTCCTTGCCTGATCGCAAAAGAGCACAGCACCGCAAACTGCGGCGACAGCGGCTGCTCGAGCGTGGTGATGCCTGTGATTGCGAAGCCGCGGCGGTTAAGCGCGAGGCTCATGCCCTCCAGCGCCGCGCCATGCGACACCAGCACGTCATGCCCCACGGGGTCGGCAACCGGGGCGCGGACGCCGGTCGCATCGACCAGCGCCAGCCGCTCATCGCCGAGCAGGCGCCAGCGGGTCGGCTGGATGTTGTGGACGCTCGGCGCCAACCGCGCCTCCGCGACCACCTCGCGCAGCAGATCCGGCGTCAGCGCGCTCATGGTGCGGCTAGCCGCTTGGTGAACAGATGCAGCCGGTGCAGCGGCTTCGCCCCGACCTTCTCGGCCTGGCGCAGCGACGGGCCGTTGATGTCAGCGATCCAGGTGCCGCCGAGCGTGCGATAGCCGGCCTCCTGCAACGCCAGCGCGGTGCGGTAGAGCATCGCGCCGTTGAGGCCGCGATTGTGCAGGTCGCGGCAGACCGACTGATAGATCAGCACCGCGCGCCTGTTCATCACGCGGTGCTGCACGAATTTGAACGGCGCTGACAGCCCGACCCGGCCGCCGATCGCCTTGATCAGCGGATTGAGGTCGGGGATCGCGATGATCGCTCCGGCGGGCCGGCCGCGGTGATAGACCACGGTCGAAATCCGCTTGTCGATGATCCACATCATGTCGCCGGCCTGGAACAGATATTCGGCGGCGGTCGGCGGCACGAACATCGGATTGTCGGCAAAGCCGTCATTGAGGATCAGCCGCGCATCCTCCAACCGCACCTTGAAGGCGGAACGCTTGATCGGCTGCCAGACGAAATCCGGATCGGCCAGCACCGCGCGCTGCTTGTCGCCGAGCAATTGCTCCGGCTTGCCGCCGTCGAGCGCGATCTCGAACGTCGTCATCGGGAAGGTCGCGGCATAGCCGGCGCGTTCGAGATGCTTTGCGATGTGCGGCGGCGACTACATCATGTCGGTGAACGGCGCATGGTCGAAGCCATCCGTCATCACGCCGATCTGCTGCATCGCGGTGAGATTGAAATTGCCGGCGACGCGGCTCATGCCGCGGGCCGACAGCCATTGCTCGGCGGCGCGCAGCAGCGCATCGGCCACCTCGACATCGTCGATGCAATCGAAGAAGCCGAATGCACCATGGCGGGTGCCGTGCTTGCGGTTGGACGCGTCGTGGATCGAGGCGGCAATGCGACCGACCGGTCGTCCATCGCGATGCGCGGAGAACAACGCATAGCGGCCGTGGCCTTCGGTGACGAACGGATTCTTCGCGGAATCAAACATCCGGTCGAAATCGCTCCACAGCGGCGGCACGTAGAGGCTGTCGGGCCCGTAGGCATTGAGGGCCGCGTCGAATGCCGCCCTGCGGTCGCCCTCGCGGATCTCTGATGTCATTTGGCCTCCGGGGTCAACGCCAGCAGCCGGCGTACCAGCGCCAGCGCGGTTTCAGTGGCGGGGTCGGCCGCGGTGACGGGCACCGCGAGCACGATCAGGTCGAGCGGATCATGCCCGAGCACGATGACGTGAGAGGCGTTGTTGGCTGCGATCAGCGAGACCATGCGCTCGGCCGCGGGATCGGTCGACGCCAGTCCCCACGGCGCGTCGGACCGCCGCAGCACGCGCCGGGTCGACAGGAAGTCGTGCAGCAGCGGCGGATCGTAGAGCGCGAGCTCGTTCTCGCGGAAGCGCCGCGCGCTTTCGAAGATCGGATGCCGCGCGAGCTCGGCGATCAACTGCTCGCGGGTCTGCGCCGGCGATGCCGCGACCGAATTGAGCACGCCCGGCTCCTGCGATTCGAACAGCGCCCGCAGCGCGTCCGTCATCAACCCGATGGTCAGCACGCCGGCGATCGCAACCGCGACGAAACGGACCATCTGCGCGGCGTCGACGTCGGGCGCCATGAAGGCAGCGGCGAGACCCAAGAGGCCCGAAGAGATCAGCCGCAGCGCCATCATCGCAAGGCCGTGCCGGCGCGTCTCGGCACCGCCGCCGGCGATCAGCATCACCGTCACCGTGAGCAGCGCGCCCAGCGCGCCGAGCCGCACGGGGATATCGGGAAACAGCGTGCGGAAGTCGGTCAGGATGAACGGGATCACGACCAGTGCACCGACCGCCATGCGGCCGATGCTGCGGTTCTCCGCAGCCATCAGCGAGGCGCGATCGCGCGTCGCCAGCAGCAGCGCGCACGTGGCGAAGCCCAGCAGTTGGAACAGCGCCAGCGCGATCGCGTAAGGCATCGCAAGCCGTTGCAGTCCGAACAGGCCGCCAAGACCGAGCAGGATGCCGCCCGCGAGCGCCGCGATCTTGACCGCGCGCGGCGCGTGGCGCCGCAGGATGCCTTCGGTGACGATCAGGGCGCCGAGCGGAACCAGCGAGGCCGGGATCACCGAGAGGCGGTCGAGCAGGCGGCTTCCGGTCCACCAGGCAAGGCCGCGGTCGAGGAACAGGATCGCGATCACGCCGAGTGCGAGCAGCAGGCGGCGCGTCAACGGGCTCCTTGGATCGCGCCGGTAGAACGTCATCATCGCCACGGCGAGCCCGATGGCGCCGCACAGATTGACGATGGAATCGGCAATCACCCCGGACGTCATCTGCTGCCAGTCAATTCGTCGATGGCCCGCCGCACCAGCGGACGCATCAGGGCGGCGACGAGCGCATTGCGCGGCTTCTCGATCGCGGGCCGATGCGGGTTGAGGAACCAGCCACGGCAATCGGTGCCCGAGGTGCGGCCCAGGATCAGCGCGACCGCCTCATAGGCCATCAGCATGCCGGTCGAGATCACCATCGGCGCGAACGACATCCGGCTGCGGCGGCCGGCGGCCACTTCGCCGGCGATGGCGAGGTCGACATAGTTGCGCGACGAGGAATGCAGCATCACGTGCTCGATCTCGGCGCGCATCGCGGCGCGGCGATCGTCCTCGGTGATATCGGTCCAGTCCTTGCCAAGGGTCGGGAAGCCGAGGCGCTGCTCGGGCCGCGGATCGTGCGGGCGCACCACGATCACCGACGGCAGCGGCGACATGTAGGCGTCGATCACGGTGGCATCGGCGCGCTTGGCAGTCCGGTACAGATGCACGCCGGCAGCGATATCGTCCATGCCGTTGACGATGACCGGGCACTGCGCGGCGATCTCCGCCAGCTCGCCGGTCCAGTTCTCGCCAAGCACCTCGATCTCGATGGTCGGATTGATGCGCCTCGCCGCTTCCGCGGCAACCGCCGCCTTCTCGCGTCCGACCTCGTCGGCGAAAGCGAACACCTGGCGGTTGAGGTTGGAGACCTCGAAGCGGTCGATGTCGGCGATCACGAATTTGCCGACGCCGGCGCGCGCCAGCGCCATGAAGGCCGCGCCGCCCATGCCGCCGACGCCGCAGACGAACACCCGCGCCTGACGCAAGAGCTGCTGCTCGTGCTCGTCGATGAAGCCGATATTGCGGCCGGTGAAGGAGTAGTAGTCGAAATTCATCGCGCGGCCCCGCCGTTCTGCTTGCGCGGACGCAGCGTGCCGAAGGCGCGGCTGTCGTCCATCCAGTAGACCACCGGCAGCACCAGCCGCTGCAGCGCCAGCATCCCGGACGCCGCCAGCAGCGCCGGCAGCGAGCCCGGGGGCACCTCGCTCATGAGATAGCGGCGCGCGCCGGCAAGATCGACGCGGCCGATCTGCAGCACGTCGTCGCCGCGCGCGTAGTCCAGCTCGCGCGCGCAAAACTCGTTATAGACGGCATTGCGATGCTTCGGGGCGACCTCGAAGGTCTTCTTCAGCGCGTCCGAGCCGCCGGTATAGGCGTTGGTGATGACCGAGCGCGCCTCGTCGAAGCCGGCTTCCTCGCCGACGCCGAACACCGCGCGATGCCTTGCCATGATGCCGCGCGCCAATTGGAGATGCGCAAAGCTCTGCCGCGCGCCCGGCAGCGGCGACGGAAACACGTCCGAGAACGTATCGCTGACCATGCCGACCACCGCCGGCACCTGGGTGACGTTGGATATCCATTTCGGCCGCAGCCCGTCGCGGGCGAACAGCACCAGCGCGGTCAGGCCGTAGAGCACCCAGGACAGCCCCTGCCCGCGCACATCGGGATCGACCATGACGAGGCCGAGATGAGTGACCTCGGCCGGCTCGCCGTCGAGCGGCACGTCCATCACCGACAGCGCGTTGAAGGCGATCGGCCGCCCGGTGTTTTCTTCGGATATTAGGGTGACGACGGCGCGCGAGAGCCGCTCGGGTTCGCCGGAGAAGATGCCATAGGTCAGGCTCTCCTCGGGCAGCGTCTTGGCGGCGACGATGCGCAGCTGCTCGACCAGCGCGTCGAGCTCGTCCCTCGGCAGCGACAGGCCGGGCGATTCGACGATGCGGGTGCGCTGGCCGGCCTGGGTGCGCAAGCTGAGATCGATGGTCGGCTGCGACAGCGCCCTCAGCCAGAAGCCGCCATGGCTGCGCAGACCGTCAAAGGCGGCGCGCGCCTTGCCAAGGTGCTTGCCAAGGCTCTTGGAAGCCGGCGTGGGATTGTCCGTGGACGCCATTTCTCTGTCCCTCGGGCGCGATCTCTGCACTCACCCCTGTTAAGGAGCCATGAGCGCAACCTGACGCTGTTTGCCGCAGGGTAAACAAGGCCTTCCGGAAACGGAACAAGTTGGCCGCAAGCGCCGGCAGTCCATCCACCCGTCATTGCGAGCCAACTGGTCGCGCGAACGCGCGCCCCGATGACAGGCTCCGCGAAGCAATCCATGCTTCCGCAGATGCGGGGCGATGGATTGCTTCATCGCTATCGCTCCTCGCAATGACGCGGGGCGAGACCCGCCCCCGACGAAAGCGGCGGGTGGAAAACCACCCGCCGCTTCGACTTGACTTCGGCTCACGCCGCCTTGGAGACTTCCATCAGCAGGCGCTCGGCCTTGGCGTCCTCGATACGGTTCACGAACTTGCTGCTCTCGTAATTGTCGCGCACCGTCTTGGTCAGCGTGACGCAGGTCTGGACCAGCATCACGATGCCCATCGTGAGATAGCCCTTCATCCAGAGGTCGATCGGCAGGAAGAACACGCCGAGGGCGACGAGGAAGGCGGAG
The DNA here is from genome assembly GCF_001189245.1 of Bradyrhizobium pachyrhizi. GTDB lineage: Bacteria > Pseudomonadota > Alphaproteobacteria > Rhizobiales > Xanthobacteraceae > Bradyrhizobium > Bradyrhizobium pachyrhizi. The sequence goes on from NZ_LFIQ01000084.1 coordinate 45,706, forward strand.
GCCGCAAAGGACGCGTAGGTGAAGGTAACCCAGCTGCCGCTGTGGGGTTGGATGGTCTGGTTCATGGTCGTCTCCTTGATGATAGATGGTTTGAAATTGGCTTGGTTTCAGACTTGAAGTTCAGGCTTCAGGTTTCAGGCAGCGGGCGGGCGCCTGGCTTTCAGCCGCGCCAGCACGTCGTCGGCGGTCGATTTCATGCGCGGGCCAAAACCCTGCTCGGCGAGTTTCTCGGCGGTGGCGAGCGGCCCCGCGGCGGCGTCGATCTCGATCAACGCCTCGTCGGCGGCCTGGATCTCCATCTGCCGCTCGCGCAGCCGTTTCAGCGTCGCCTCCGCTTCCGGCAGCGTCGATTCGTAGGGGCGTGCAGCCTCGATGCCGCTCCGGCGCAGCGAACGCACCGCTTCCGATGCGCGGGCCAGCCGACGGCCGCGGTCGAGCTCGGCGATGCGCGCCTCGGCGTTGCCGACATGGCGCTTCAGCCGGGTGATCTCGGAGGCGAACAGCGCGCGTGCGGTCATCGCGGCATCGCGCTCGGCTTCGAGATTGGCGATCGCCTGCGCGGCTTCGCGGGCGAGGTCTTCCCGGCCGCCCTCGAGTGCCGCCGACGCGCGC
>NZ_LFIQ01000084.1:46327-52572 GCF_001189245.1 Bradyrhizobium pachyrhizi
GCGGCGGCATCGCGCATCTGCTGGTCGAGGATGACCAGCGCGGTGCGGTCTTGAAGTTCCTCTTCGGCCACCGCAACGGTGCCGCGGAAAAGAGTGAAAACAGTTTTGAACATTTCATCGCTCCCTGTTATGAGCATCGCTCATGAATCTCTTGTACCACATAATGAGCATTGCTCAAGAATTATTTGAGCGACGCTCAAGGCGATGGTTAACGAAGGATCAAAGATGTCCAAGGCATTGGAACGACGGGCAAAACTGCGGGAAGCGCTGATCGAGGCGGCGGAACGGGCGATTGCGGCAAAGGGTCTCGGCGGCCTGAAAACCCGCGAACTGGCCCAGGAAATCGGGGTCGCCAATGGCGGCGTCTACAATCTGGTCGAGGATGTCGACGAGTTGATCCTGCGCGTCGGCTCGCGCACGCTGGCGCGGCTCGACGCGTCGCTGTCGCTGGCCGAGATCGGCGGGGCTGCGGCGCCGCGCGAGATGCTGGTGCGGATCGCGGTCGCCTATTGCGACTTCGCCGCCGACAATCTCGAACTGTGGCGCGCGCTGTTCGAGCATCGCATGCAGCCCGGCAAGCCGGTGCCGGAATGGGCCATCACCGAGCAGATGGAATTGTTCCGCCACATCTACAAGCCGCTCGCCGCGCTGTTTCCGCAGCGTTCGCCGGCGCAACTCGGCGTCACCGCGCGCAGCCTGTTCTCGGCCGTGCACGGCATGGTCGCGCTCGGGCTGGAGCACAAGCTGATCGCGGTGCCGATCGGCGCATTGCGCAGCGAGATCGCAACGTTGACGCGCGCGATGGTCGACGGGCTGACGGCGAAGAAGGAATAGCGCGGATGCCTGCAACCACACGATGCCCTCGCGAACGCGCCGGCTTGATCACTCTCAACGAAGGACAGAAGATTGCTTTTTGAAATCGTTGCGGACCACCGGACTGAACAATCTGCGCGCCGCGTAAGCTGCGGCAATCGGCGCCATGCTGCTTTTGCAACCAATGTACTAGCAGAGCCGCTGGTTTGGCAACCCCGCGACTTGTCTACCGACCGGGGAGCTACCATTACTCCGCGTGCAATGCCGCCAAAGCCGGGATTTGAGCATCCGGCCGGGCGGCCCGCGCATTGAAACAACTGAGGTCGCGAGCGTGTCCACCAATATCGATCTAGATCAGCAACACGACGACATCATGTACCCGCAGGTCCTCCCGTTTCTGCTGGTCCACGCAGGGTGTCTGGCGGCGATCTGGACGGGCGTCTCATGGCAAGCGACTGCAATTTGCGTCGCCCTATACTGGCTGCGCATGTTTGCGATCACCGCCGGCTATCATCGGTACTTCTCGCATCGGGCCTACTCAACGAGCAGGACGTTTCAATTCATCCTCGCATTCCTCGCCCAAAGCAGCGCCCAGAAAAGCGTCCTTTGGTGGGCCGCGAAACATCGACATCACCATCTTCATTCGGATACCGAGCAAGATGTGCATTCGCCGGGGCATAAAGGCTTCGCGTACAGTCATCTCGGGTGGATTTTTTATCGACAGCACGATGCAACTGATCTGACGAAAGTTGCGGATTTTGCCTCGTATCCGGAGTTGATGTGGCTTCACAGATTGGAGGTCTTGCCGGCGATCGTGGTCGCAGGTCTGTGCTTCCTCATCGCCGGATGGCCCGGGCTCGTGGTCGGTTTCTTCTGGAGCACCGTGCTGCTGTATCACGCCACGTTTTGCATCAACTCCCTCGCGCATGTTCACGGGCGCAAGCGGTACGTTACGGGCGATGATTCCCGCAACAATTGGCTGCTGGCTCTGTTTACGATGGGTGAGGGTTGGCACAACAATCATCACGCCTACCAAAGCAGTGCGCGGCAAGGCTTCCGGTGGTGGGAGATTGATGTGACCTATTATGTTTTGGTGACCTTGTCCTTGCTCGGCATTGTCTGGAATCTGAAGGCGCCGCCCACGCAGGTTCTCCGCAACGAGCAGCGCTTAGGATCGCGTGTGATAAAGCGAACGGCTGAACAACTCGCTGGTCGCTTCAATCCCGAGTACATCGCGCAGGCTATCAAATCGTCGGTCCACGAAACCGGATTGTCGGTGCGGGAAGCGCTTGTTCTGTTACAGCATCGCGCCGACTTGCATCTGCCCAGCATACCAACGCGCGACCGGTTGTTGGCTGAAGCCCAGGCCATGTTCGCGAAGACGAGTTCGTTGGACGACATTGTCGACCGTGCGCATGAACTCCTGGTGGAGTCGGTTTGCCTCCTGCTCGCCGTTCCACCTCGGATGGCCGGCGCAAACCCGAAACCTCAGGTGAGCCAACCGTAACATTTTGCCTTGGCCTTTTCCCAACCTCACGGCTCCATCGCGTAGGCGCGCCCGGGTTCGAGCGCGTAGATGGTCAGGAAGCGCAGCGGCCGGTGCGGGTCGCAATTGCGAAACAGCGTGTGCGGAACGTCGGGTCGATCCTGCAAGGTCTCGCCCGCCCGATACTGGCGCGGCGCCTCGTCGCCATAGGCGGACTCGGCAACGCCTTCGACGATGAAGACCACGCCGCCAACGGGGTGCCGGTGCAGCGGAGCGACCCCGCCGGGCGGATAGGTCACCTCGGCAACGACAAGCTCGCGATCATCGCCGGGCAAAGCGAGACGCTCAAGGGTCCTGCGGGTGACGCCGGCAAATCCGGCTTGTTGAGCTTTTGCCTGACCGTCGCTGCTTTCAGCCATTGGAACCCTTCCCTGTCACGCGCGCCTTCGCCCCGATCAGATCAAGTCTGCGGTGACTATGGGGGCGCTTCGACGACGCAACAAGCGCCCAAGCATTTCAACACATGTCGCGCGGGCGAGGCGAAGCCCTTGCCACCCCTGCTCCCACGTTGCAGGATTCCTGCGCCGAGAACCTTCAGCAGTGGGCCTTGCATGAAAACGAGTATCGTCACCACGCGGACGTCGGGGGTCGCCGCCCTGGCGCTCATCTTTGCATTAAATGTCACGCCGGCGTCTTCGGCGCAGCCCGTGCCGGAATGTTCGATGTCGATGACATTGGCGGATTGGGGCGAGAATTCGAGCGGCGATATCGACGTCGCCTCGGGCCAAAGCTGCCAGATCCCGATCGGGATCCGCGGCACGGTGACGGACTCGTCGATCTCGCAGAAGCCGGCCTACGGCAAGCTGAAGAAGATCAACGCATCGACCTTCGAATACAGGGCGAAAGCCAAGTACAAGGGCAGCGATACGTTTGCGATCAAGGCGACGGGCCAGGGGCCAAAGGCATCCGGCACCTCGGTCATCACCGTGCACGCGACGATCAAGTAGTCCCTCGGTCGCGCGCTGAAAGGACCGACTAGATTAGTTCGAATGGCGTTGTGCTCCCTCTCCCCGTTCTTACAGGAAAAGGGTTGGGGTGAGGGCCCGCCTCCGCGCGTACGGCGATAGCTGCGTCCGCGGAGACTCCCCCTCACCCGGAATGCATCTATCGATGCTTTCCGACCTCTCCCCGCACGCGGGGCGAGGTGAAGTGGAGTCCGCGGCTCGATTTAAGCCGGCCGCGCGCCGGTGCGGATGATCGACCCGACATGCTGGCCGCGCAGCGCCGCCGTGAGCCGGCCGGGAACGAGGCCGTTCACGACCTGCACGCGTTCGATATGCCGCGCATTGGCCATCACCTCGAGCAGCGCGGGATCGAACGGCAGCGTGCCCTTCAGCTTGGCAAGGTCGGCGAGGCTGGCCTCGCGCAGCAACTGCGCCTTCTTCCCCTCGGGACCATTCGGATCGTCGGTGTAGACGCCGTCGACATCCTCGACGATCGTCAGCCCGGCGGCGCCGAGCGCATCGGCAATCAGGAACGCACCGGTATCGACGCGATGCAACGGGATGCGCGAGACCGGGAATTCATGATGGTGATAGGGCGGAAACGCGCTGCCCACGACGGCGCGGGCCGCGGAGAGATGGATCGCGAGCTGGCTCGCGATGGTCGGATGCTCGATGTAGGACACGCCCTCCGGCGCGAGCAGGCAGGCTAGGATATGGCCGTTCTGGCCGGCCTCGCTGGCAGCGAGCGGCGCGAGCGAGCCGACCGGCAGTCCGAGGTCGAGACCGACGCTGTAAAGGTGGCGGGCACGGATGCCGGCGCCGGTCAGGATCAGCAGGCGATGCTCGGGCAGCAGTGCGCGCAGTTCGTCGACGATCGGCAGGATCGCCTCATGGCCGCGATCCATGATGGAGCGGCCGCCGATCTTCACCACCTGCACCCAGGGCAGCAGCGGGATCGGGCGACCGCCGGCAACGGGGCGGGTGAGATCGCTGTCGAGCAGGGTCTGGCGCGCGAGCGGCGAGGCGACGTGCTTGATGGTGTCATCCATGGTCGTGTCCCTGCTCAGTTCGCGGTGATGATGGTGCCGACATGCTCGCCCGCGAGCGCACGGGTGAGGTTGCCGGGGACGAGGCCATTGACGACCTGCACCTGCCGGACATGGCGCGCGGTGGCGAGCAGATCGAGCACCGGGAATTCGAGGATAGAATCCTGCAATCCCTTCGCCTTCATCTCGGCGACCGAGATTTTCGGGATGAAGGCCGCGCCCTTCGAGGTCTTGGGGTTCGCGGTGTAGAGGCCGTTCTCGTCCTTCACATAGATCATCGCCTTGCAGCCGAACTGTTCGGCGACAAGGAAGCATCCGGCATCGGTGCGATAGGGCGGGATCATGCCCTCGGGTGCGGGCCGCATCCAGAGGCCGTAAGGCGGCATGCCGCTGAAGATCACGGCGTTCACCTCGGCGAGATAAAGCGGCACGGCCGAAAGTCCGGCGCCGCTGACCGCGGAGATGCCGTGCCTGGCGAGCAGCTGGCCCAGCATCACCGCGTTCTGGTCGGCGACCGAGGCGCCGAGCTGCGAGAGCACGCCGGCCGGCAGCCGAAGCCCGGCCGCGATCGAATAGAGGTGCCGGGCGCGGGTGCCCGCGCCGGTCCCGATCAGCAACTTGTGCGCCTTGCGGGCCGCGACGATCTCGTCGACCAGCGGATAGACGGCGGCGCGGCCGCGGTCGATGACGCTCTGCCCGCCGATCTTGATCACGGTGGCATCCGGCAGGATCCGGAAGTCCGATGCCGCCTCCGCCGTCGCCAGAAGCTGCGGATCGGTCAACGATCGCTGCATCAGGAGCGCTTCAAGCTCCGCCGTCGTGTTCGCCATGAGAACCGTTCCTTATCGCCAATGCGCTCGGCATTGCTGCCGGACTGCACTGGTAACGGCAAGCCGGGCAGGTCTCAAGCTGCAATGACAATGGAGCCGCGCTGACGTCCTAACGTCCCGCAATGACGCAACTATTCCGGGCACGCGCTAGCCGCGGTCTGGCGCAGCGACCATCGCTTCGCGATTCACAACTGCGCCGGCGTACGACGGTCGAGGAGTGATTGCCGCCAGCACAGCGTGGACCGGCACTGGCCGAAGGTGCTGCAGAAGGCGGCAAACCGTCGATCCCAGCGTGTTACCGTCGCGAATCTCGACGTAAGGTTCGACAGCGACGTCCGGGCATTTTGCCGCAGCACTCTTGGCCAGTACAGGTGATTCCTGTCACAGACGTCACATCCCAATTCTGCAATGCTGACCTGATATTGCTGAGTTTTGGAATGCTCTCGGCCCAATGACGCTGGCAGGACCAGCCCGCTTTACGAGGGCAAAGTTGATTGCGCTGCACCTTGGAAATTAGCCGGTGTCGACCGGCCCGCCGCGAGGAAGCAAACCATGGCCAATACCGCACCGGTCGTCACGATTGGCAACCACAGCCTGGCGTCCAACCACTGGCAAAAAATACAGCCGTGGCTGACTTATTTCGACGCCGACGGCAATCCTGCGCAAAGCTTTCAGTTCTTCGACAGCGGTGCGTCCGCAACCAGCGGCTACTTCTGGACTCCTACCAATTCCCACTGGGATGCCAACATTGTCATCAACGTAGCGGCGTCGGACCTTTCCGATGTGTGGTTGAAGTCTGGTTCGGTCAGTGGCTCGGAAACGATGTGGGTGCGTGCCTTCGACGGGACTGATTGGAGTAACTGGGCGTCGTTCACGTTCACGACGATTCCAAACGCAACTCCGGTTGCCACCATCAACGACCAGTCGCTGCACATCAATACATGGTCGAAAGTCGAGAATTGGCTGAGCTACTCTGATGCCAACGGAGACGCCGCCACCAAGTATCAGTTCTGGGACGGCGGCACGTCCGCAACCGGCGCCTATTTCTGGACTCCCACCAATTCCC
>NZ_LFIQ01000084.1:52582-73992 GCF_001189245.1 Bradyrhizobium pachyrhizi
CTGCCAACACCACGATCGAAGTTTCAGCCGACGACCTGACTAACGTCTGGGTCCGCGGCGGCTCGACGACCGGCTCCGAGACGCTGTGGGTCAGAGCATTCGACGGATCGGACTGGGGCAATTGGGACTCGTTCGCACTGACGACGACGAATTCGCTACCTGTGGTGACGATCAGCGATCAATCCGTGCACATGGATCAGTGGGTCACCGTCAACAACTGGTTGACTGCGTCGGATGCCGATGGAGATGCAATCACGACGTACCAGTTCTGGGACGGCGGCACCGCCGCAACCAGCGCCTATTTCTGGACTCCCACCAATTCCCACTGGGATGCCAACACGACGATCGAAGTTTCGGCCGCTGACCTCGCCAATGCCTGGATCCACGGCGGCTCGGCGGTCGGCTCCGAAACGCTGTGGGTAAGAGGGTTCGACGGAACGGCATGGAGCAACTGGGACAGCTTTACGCTGACGTCAACGGTCAACACGGCGCCGGTCGCGACCATCAACGACCAGTCGCTGCACGTCAATCAGTGGACCAAGCCACAGGGCTGGCTCACTACCAGCGATGCCGAAGGTGACACGATCACCAAGTACCAGTTCTGGGACGGCGGCACCGGCGCGAACAGCGCCTATTTCTGGACAGCCGACAATTCACACTGGGCTGCCAACACGACGATCGACGTTTCGGCATCCGATCTGGCCAATCTGTGGATTCAAGGCGGCTCGACAACCGGTTCGGAGACGATGTGGGTAAGGGCATTCGACGGTACCGCCTGGAGCAATTGGGACAGCTTTAATCTGACGTCGACCAATACGGCGCCGACCGCGACGATCAACGATCATACGCTGAACGCTGCGCAGTGGGCGCAGCTCGTCAACTGGACGACAGCGTCCGACGCCGATGGCGATGCAATCACCAAATACCAGTTCTGGGACGGCGGCACGGCTGCGAACAGCGCCTATTTCTGGACGCCCACGAATTCACACTGGGCGTCCAGCACGGCCATCGAGGTTTCGGCGTCCGATCTGGCCAGTGTATGGGTGCAAGGTGGCACCGCGGCCGGTACCGAAACCATGTATGTGCGCGCGTTCGACGGAACGAGCTGGAGTTCCTGGGACAGCTTTAACGTGACCACTCTGGCAAACCATGCACCCGACGCTTCGATCAGCAACCAGACTTTGCACGTCAATGAGTGGAGCCAGATCGGCAGCCTGGTGTCCTATTCCGACGTCGACGGAAATCCCGCGGCTGCCTACCAGTTTTGGGATGGCGGTACCGGCGCCAACAGCGGCTATTTCTGGACCTCTGCAAATTCCCATTGGGCGGCCGGCAGCGCGATCGACGTCAGCGCCGCAGACCTCGATGATATCTGGATGCGTGGTGGCGCCACCACCGGCACCGAAACGATGTATGTGCGCGCGTACGATGGCATTGACTGGAGTGCGTGGCACGCGTTCACGCTCTCGACCATCGTCTAGCTGCTCCGGCGTGACGTCGTGCGGACATGCGCCGACGAAAACGGGCATGGCGGCGCGCCGCGTCGCGCCGGCGAATATCGGGAGGCACGACCTAGCTTGGCGTGAAGATCACCTTGCCCTTGAATGCCGCCGCCTGCGCGATCGCCTGTGAAAAATCCTCCAGGCGATAGGCCCCGACCACCGGCGCGCTGATCGCTCCCGATGCGACCATCGGCACCAGATGGTCGTACATTTCGACCAATGCCTGGTCGGTCGCGGTCTTGTCCCAATGGCCGAGCCAGAAGCCGCGCACCGACACCTCGTTGAAGATCACGCTCAGGGCCGAGCCGGAGAACGGCTGCCCGCTCATCGCGCTGTAAATGACCAGCACCGCCTTCGGCGCCAGACAGTTCATCAGGTTCAGGGTCGAGGTGCCGCCGACGACATCGAGCGCCAGGAGGATCGGCGCCCCGCCCGTTTCATTGGCGACGCGTTTGGCGAGACCGGGGCCGTCAACCAGAACGACATCGCCGCCGATCGCCTTGACCTCCTCTATGACCTCCTCGCGGCGGACAATGTTGACAGTCTTGAGCCCGAGCGACTTGGCGATGGCGATTACCGCCCGCGCCGTGGCCGAGTTGGCGCCGTTCTGGATCACCCAGCCGCCGGGCGGGACTTTCACGAAATCGGTCAGCAACAGATAGGCGGTGGCCGGATTGACGGCGATCATTGAGAGCTGCGTGACATCCGCGTTGTCGGGCAGCGGACGCTGCCATGTTGCGGTGAATTTGACCCGCTCGGTCCAGGTCGGGACTGTGAACGGAATCAGCGTGCGGTCGCCTTCCTTCAGGTTCCTCACCTGCGCTCCGGCGGCGACGACCCGCCCGACACCCTCGATCCCGAGCGTGGCCGGCGGCGACGGCAGATAGCCGTAGCGCCCGGCGATGATCATGAAATCCGAATTGTTGATCGGCGCGGCCTCCACCGCGACCACGACCTCGTCGGGGCCGGGGCTGCCGACGTCCGGCACCTCGTTGAGCTTGACCACCTCCGCTGCACGTCCGAACGCAACGACCTGAACCGCTTTCATGGCGTGATCTCCCGATTTTATTATGTACTTTAAAGTACAGAATGTGAATTGCGTCAATAGCCGGACCTGCCTTCACGGCAAGGTGAAGGCTTCACATCCGACGCGGGAGTACATAAAAGACGGATATGGCAAGGCCGCGCAGCTTCGATCCGGACGATGTCCTGGAAATCGCCCGCCAGATGTTCTGGCAGAAGGGCTTTCAGGCGACTTCGCTCGACGACATCACGGCGGCGAGCGGCGTCGCGAAACCCAGCCTCTATGCGGCGTTCGGCGACAAGAACGCGTTGTTCCTGAAGGTGCTGGACCGCTATCACGACGGCATCCTCGGCTGGGCCGAGCGCGTGCTGGCGCAGCCGGGGCCCGCGCGGGACATCATCAGGCAGTGGCTCATCGGCTTCATTCCCTATTGCTCGGGCGAGAAGGGACAGCGCGGCTGCCTGTCGATCAATTCCGCGACCGACGGCTCGCTCGACCAGGTCGAGCTCCGCAAGAGCATCGAGCGCTACAACCGGCGGCTTGAAGAGCTGCTGCGCACGCGGCTGCGCACCGATCGCGCCCAGTTCAGGAAGGGCTTTGACCCCGACATCACCGCCCACACCATCATGGTGGTGCATGCCGGACTGCTGGCGCTCGCGCACCAGAGGCCGGATTCGAAGCAGGTGAAGGCCGTGATCGACCAGGTGATGAGCCTGCTCGCCTGAGTTTGTCGGCACCCGGCCTTCCGGCAGCAGCTCCGCTGCTCTCACGAATGTGATTATCTTACGATTATCATCTGATTGATGTCCTGATCTCGATGACCATGTCCGGGTTGGCTGTCATGGGCTTTCCGGATTTTGGGGATCAGATGAACAAACGGTTTTGGCGTGCGGCGCTCGTCGTGGTCACCGCCCTGCTGGCGAAGCCGGCGATCGGGCCGGCGCAGGCCCATGATCACCAGCATCCCGAATTGAACGCCTGGTATGAGAGCCTGCGCAGCGTCAAGGGCCCCTGCTGCGACGGCAGCGACGCGAAGCGTGTCGATGACGCCGATTGGGACACCAAGGACGGCCACTATCGTGTGCGGCTCGAAGGCGAGTGGGTCGACGTTCCCGACGAGGCCGTCGTCGCCGGACCGAACCGTGCCGGCCGCACCATGGTGTGGCCGTATTATCTGGACGGGCATCCGAGGCCACGCTGCTTCATGCCGGGCAGCATGGGCTAAAGCGGGATGAGTTTTGGTTGCATCGGCTTGCCGCGATCTCGGTTCACCTCTCCCCGTCGGGGAGACGTGAACTTTCGACGCCGTTCCAGCTCAACCTAATCTCATGGGCTTTAACCACCGCGCAGTCCCAGTGCGGCTGATCAGAGATCCAGCTGGATCCGGTCCTCGCCGTCGGCCTCCGGCTTCGCCGGCACGGCGCAGCAGATCAGCGCCTCGTCATCGGCCACCTCGGCGGCGGGCTGCTTCACATAGGTCACGGCGCCTGCCAGCAATCGCGTTCGGCAGGTTCCGCAATTGCCCTCCCGGCAGCTGAAGGCGGGGCTAAGGCCACGCGCTTCCGCCAGTTCGAGCAGCGTCCCCGCCTCCGGCGTCCAGCGCGCCTCCTTCGACGATGTGGTGAAGGCGACCGGGATCGGCGTCGTCGCCGGCGGTCGGCGCGGCGGCGCTGCGGTGACGAGGTCGGGCTTCCGGACCAGCGATGAAGGACCGAATGCTTCGGCGTGAATCCTGCCGTCGGCAATGTTGTAGCCGCGCAGGGCGTCATAGAGCGATTGGGTGAACTGCGGCGGTCCGCACAGATAGAAGTCGTAGTCATTGAACGGCAGGACGCGCGATAACAGCGCCATGTCGATCCGTCCCGCAGCATCGTAATCTGTGCCCTGCTCGGCGCCGCCGACATCGCCGAGGATGCGGATGATCCGCACCGCGCCGCCGGCGGCATCCACCAGCTGCTGCACTTCATCGCCGAACGCGCGGTCCTGTTTCGCATGCGCGGCCTGAAACAGGAATGTCGGCCGGATGCCGCGGGTGCGCAGCCCCTCATAGACCACGTGGCGCAGCATCGCGAGCAGCGGCGTGATGCCGACACCGCCGGCGAGCAGCACCGCGGGCCGCTTCTCGCGCGCATCGATCGTGAAGCCGCCGGCCGGAGCACGCGCTTCGATGATGTCGCCGACATGGATGGTGTCGTGGAGATGCTGCGATACGACACCGTCGCGCTTCACGCTGATCCGGTACAGGCCGTCCGACGGCGCGACCGACAGCGTGTAGGTGCGGATGACCGGCTTGTCGATACCTGGCAACGAGAGACGGATCGGCAAATGCTGTCCCGCCCGGTGCGGAAGCAACCCCGCACCGTCGTCCGGCTGCAAATGAAACGAGCGGATCAATCGGCTCTCGTCGACGATCCTGGCGACCTTGAACGGCCGCCACTGCGCGGCGCGCTCGGCGGCGCGGATCCGCTCGGCGGTCTGCACCCAGTCGCCGGTCATCAGCGAATTCGGCGACCAGCCTTCGGCCCGGAACGCCCAGCGCAACGGCAGCGCGCCGCGCCGGCGCACGACGCGGCGGGCACGGAAGCTCCACAGCCGCTCTGCGCCCTGAAACGCCGCGATCTCCGGCGAGTCCAGCATCACCTCGGCATCGCCGCTCAGCTGCAGCAGGTCGCCGGTCTCGAAATCGACGAACACCAGCCCGGCCTTGCCGTTGACGAGGATGTTGCCGAGCGTGTTGAAGAACAGATTGCCGGCGAAATCGGGGATCGTCAGCGTGCCGTCGTCGGCGACGCGGACGAAGCCCGCTCGGCCGCCGCGATGCGAGACGTCGACCTGGCGACGGTCCTCACGCTCGGCATAGGACGCCACGAAGAACGTGTCGGCCGCCTTGATCATGTCGCGCGCTGCCTGATCGAGCGACGTGCTCGCCTCGATCTCTCCCGCGAAAGGTTCTTCCGGCGCGCGCACGAAGGCGAAATCGCGGAGCTGGATATACTGCGCGCAATTGCCAAAGCTCTGATCGAGCTCGAAGCTGAGTGCCTTGCCCGACGATGCGCGGAGCAGCCCGTTGGCACGGTTGCGGCGCCGCGTGTGCAATTCGATCCCCAACAAGCCGATCGCATCGCCCTCGCGCATGCCTTCGCTGACGGGATCGCTGGCGTCGGGCCGCGCATCGATCTCGAGGCCGCGCGGCGTCGGCGAGGAGATGAAGCCGGGCTTGCCGGCCAGCAGTGAAGCCCAGGCGTCACCGCTTTGGTCGACGCTGCCGACGACGATGAAGGGAATCTGCGCGAAGAAATCGCGATGCTGGTCGGGCATGAAGTCCCGCACCGCGCGCTGGCCGACAGCCTCCATCTTCTCGGCGACGCCGACCTGCTGCTGGATCGCCTTTTCGCCGGCATGCCAGGTCGCGAGCTTGCTCTTGGTTCGCCTGTCGCTCATCGTATCACCCTCCCCTTTAAGGGTTGGACGGGCGCGCCCGACGGCACGCCCGGTCAGCAGGTCACGCAGCGGCCAGACCGACGGGGGTCTTGGCAAAGGCCACAAAGCCCGGCAGCGCCTCGATCCGGCGCAGCCACGCGTTGACGCGCGCATAGGCGGAGAGATCGACATTGCCTTCGGGCGCGCTGGACAGATAGCTGTAGAGCGCGACATCAGCGATTGTCGGCGCCGTACCGACCAGCCAGTCGCGACCGGCGAGATGGGCTTCGAGCCGCTTCAGCAGGACATGCGCCCGCGCGATCACGTCGTCCGGATTGTGCTTCGCGCCGAACACGGTGATGAGGCGTGCCGCAGCGGGCCCAAACGCGAGATCGCCGGCAGCAACCGACAGCCAGCGCTGGACCGCGGCAGCGCCCTTTGCATCCTGCGGCAGCCAGTCGGTGCGGCCGAGTTTGGTCGCGAGATAGACCAGGATCGCGTTGGAATCGGCAATGATGGTGCCGCCATCGTCGAGCACCGGCACCTGGCCGAACGGGTTGAGCGCGAGATATTCCGGCCGCTTCTGCGCGGCGGACTTGAGGTCGACGTCGACAAGTTCGTGCGGAATTCCCAGCAGGGACAAAAACAGGCGCGCGCGATGCGCGTGGCCGGAGAGAGCGAAGTGATAGAGCTTCATGTGCCGTTCCTGATGTGGTGGACGGGTTCATTCCCGACCGCCAGCTCAAGGTGGCCCATTGCATCGGTTATTATAATTGTCGCGATTGGAACTTCATTATTGCAAATATCGCAATAACGAGTTCCGGCTGTCTACATTTCTGCTCGGTAGAAAAGGCGTGGATGGCCGTGACGGCGTTCGGGGCGGCGCCCGCTAAACCTCAACGATCACGTAGTTGTCCTCGATGTGCACCGGGAACGTTTCGGCGACATACGGCCCCTTTTGCAACTCGGCGCCGCTTTCGACCGCGACCGGATAGGCGCGGATTCTGAACCGCTTGGGATCGAACCAGGACTGCCCGCTGCGCATGTCGAATTCCCAGCCGTGCCACGGACAGCGCAGCATCTCGCCGACGCGGTCGCGCTGATAGATGCCGGGCTCCGGCGAGGTCAGGCGCGCGACGCAGGCCGCCTTCTCCAGCGGCGCCCCCTCATGCGGGCAGCGATTGAGCAGCGCGAAGAACTCGCCATTGACGTGGAACACGACGATGTCGCGGCCCTCGAGGCCGAACACCTTGTTGCCGCCGGCCGGAATCTCACTGGTGCGCGCGACGATGTGACGGGTCATCGGAATCCTGCGATATTGGCGGCGAAGGTGGTGCGCTCCCTCGCCCCGTTCTTACGGGGAGAGGGTTGGGGTGAGGGGCTGTCTCCGCATAAACGGTGATAGTTGCGTTCGTGGAAGCTCCCCCTCACCCGGAATGCAGTTGACGATGCATCATAGCCGAAGCCTTGCTTCGGCGTTCTTGGGAACGGCCGCCGAAGGCGGCCTATGCCTCTCCCCGCACGCGGGGCGAGGTGAAACCGAGGCCAGCGCTCGATCCGAAGTGAAGTCATCTCGTCCTAGAATTTGTACACCGCGCGGGCGTTGGCATTGAAGATCTTGCGACGCTCGGCGTCCGTCAGCGGTGTCTTGAAGGCGTAGCGCGCGTCGTCATAGTCCCAATGCGGATAGTCCGACGAGAACAACAGCCGGTCGATGCCGACCCATTCGATCAGCTGCCGCAGGTGCCTGGCTTCATCCGGCTCGTCGATCGGCTGGGTCGTGAACCAGAAATGCTCCTTCACATACTCGCTCGGCCGGCGCTTGAGATGCGGCACCTCGCTGCGGAAGCGCTCGAAATGCTGGTCCATCCGCCACATCGTCGCGGGAATCCAGCCGAAGCCGCCCTCGATGAACACGATCTTCAGTTTCGGGAAGCGCTCGGGAACACCTTCCAGCACCAAGCTGGTGAGGTTCGAGGCCACCGTGTGCGCGTTCGACTGATGCTCCTCGCAATAATAGGACGGCCAGCCGCCGCCGGTCGGCGCATGCCCGCCATAGCCGCCGACATGGATGCCGAGCGGCAGGTCGAGCTCTTGCGCGCGTTCATAGATCGGCCAGTAGCGGCGGCGGCCGAGCGGCTCGTTGGCGCGCGGCGAGACGTTGATCTGGATGTATTCGCCGGTCCTGGCGCAGCGCTCGATCTCGGCGAGGCCGAGGTCGGAGCCGTCCTGCCCGACCAGGATCGAGGCCTTCAGGCGCGGATCGCGATGCGCCCAGAACGCCAGTTGCCAGTCGTTGATGGCGCGCTGGATCGCGGCGCCGAATTCCAGATTCTGCTGCGAGAAGATGAAGAGGTCGAGCACCTGCAGGATCCCGAACTCGACGTCGAAGGGATCGAGGTGCTGCTTGCGCATGAAATCGAGATCAGAGCCGGGCACGCCGCCGGTCGGCGGCCAGGCATCGCGCCGCGCGATCAGCGGCGAGGAACGTGGATAGGGCGTGGTGCCGATATAGGGCGTGCGCAGATGGCTGCCATATTCCTTCAGATGCTGCTGCCAGCGCTTCGGCAGGAACTCGTTGAGGTCGCTGTGTGCGTGAATGCTCGGATGGATGTCGCAATCGATGATCTTCAGCCGCGACGCGGCGGTCTTCTCCTGGTCGAGCATCGGGCGGTCGATGACGTCACTCATGCGATCCTCCTTTTTGTTTGCGCATGTTCTTGTCGGAAAACCGGTTCCCACTTTTCCGGATCATGCGCGCGAATTACGAATTCAGTTTCAAACGCGGGAACGTTTCAATCGGATTATCCTCGCACATCCGCTTGACGATGCTGTCGGGCAGATATCGCGGGATCGGATCGTCGCCGTCGAACTGCCAATGCGGATAGTCGGATGCGAACAGGAACATCTTGTCGGAGCCGATCTGGTCGATGATGTCGGCGACGCTTGTAGGATCCAGCGGCGCGTCGAACGGCTGCATGGTGACGCGGAAATGGTCGCGGATGATCGCGGCCGGCTCGCGCTCCACCCACGGCACCTCGACGCGCACGCCGCGCCAGGTCTTGTTGGCGCGCCACATGAAGGCGGGCAGCCAGCTGACGCCCGACTCCATCAGTACGACGGTCAATCCGGGATACTTCCCGAATACGCCCTCATAGATCAGGCTCAGCGTCTGCGCCTGGAACGCCTGCGCCTCGGCGAGATAATATTCGTAGCGATAGGACGGCCAGCCGATCGAGCTTGGCGCGCCGCGGTAGGCGCTGCCGGCGTGGATCGCGATCGGCAGCTTGTACTTCTCCGCGGCCTGATAGATCGGCCAGTAATGGCGCCGGCCGAGCAGCGTCTCACCCTGCGAGGGCACCAGCACCGAGACGAAGCGATTGTCGCCGGCCCTGCGCTCGATCTCCTCGACCGCGAGATCCGGCGCCTGGATCGGCACCACGATCGAGGCGCGCAGCCGCTTGTCCCTGGCGAGCCACTCGGCCGCGATCCAGTCGTTGATCGCCCTGCAGAAGTCCGCGGCCATGTAGGAATCGAACACCGCCTGCGCGCCGTAGACGACGTTGCAGATCGCGTGGCTGGCGCCGAGCTGGTCGAAAGCGCCGCGCTGCACCATGGCAAGATCGCTGCCGGGCTTGCTGCCGTCCGCCGGCCGCCAGTCGGCGCGGCCGGACAGCGGCATCGACGGCGGATAGGAATTGAGGTCGAGCCCGTCGATGGCGCGGCTGACGACCTGTTCCTTCCAGTGATCGCTCAGATAGGGCAGCAGCGTGGTGCGCGTTCCCCCCACCGCGGGATGGATGTCGCAGTCGATGCGCGTGGCCGCCATGGCGTTCCCCGGATTAATCTTCTTGTCGTCATTGTTGGCGGCATCGCTGCCACGGATCGGACTGTGACGCCGATGGCGCGATCGTGCAAGCCGATCCGCGCGGGGCCGCCCTGCCCTGTGCGCGCACCGCGCCTCACGCGAAGTTGCGGCATCGCGTGTGAATGGCGTCACCTGTCCAGACCGCGAGACGTGCTAGCGATTCCGCGCCGCGGAAAGCGCCGATGCAGGAGACGGGAATGAGGCTGGGCCGACTGACGATCCTCGCATGTTCATTGTCGCTGGCCGCGTCAGCCGCATGGGCCGCGCCTGCGGCCACCTCGGGCTCGGTGGCACTGGCGCTCGCCGGCGTGGTGGCGCCCTACTCGCCGTTGCCGGCCAAAGAGAAGATGGCGGTCGCCGCGTTCTTCAATGGCGACAGCAATGTCTCCCATGCCAGCAAGATCGTCGTCACCGCCGACAAGGTGGTCTGCCGCGCCAGCAATGTCGACATCACCTCGCGTTCCTGCGCGCTGGCCTTCGGCGGCAACACCCACACCGTGAAGGGCAGCGAAGCCAATGCGATGTTCGCGACCGTGGCGCTGGCCGGCGTGCCGCCCGACGGCGCCGCCGGCACGATCTACGAGGCGCTGTCGAAACTGTCCTGCACGCTCGATCCGAAAGTGATCAAGGACAAGGCCGGCGGCGGCGCCGATTGCAGCTTCGAGCCGGGAAACTAGTGCTACGAGACGAGGTCGAATAGCGACCGCGCCGGCGCTGCACTCCCTCTCCCCGTTCTTTACGGGGAGAGGGTTGGGGTGAGGGGCCGCATCCGCATATTCGGCGATAGCTGCGGTTGCGGAGACTCCCCCTCACCCGGAACGCATCTAGCGATGCGTTCCGACCTCTCCCCGCACGCGGGGCGAGGTGACACCGAATCGAGTGTTCGGCAAAAGCCTGCACTCAGTCTCCCTGCACGGCGACGCCCAGCCTCGCCGCGACACGGCGCGCGGTTTCCTCCCGCTGCTCCGTGATCGCGCGCACGGCCTGGCGCGACTGCTGCAGGATTTCGGGGGGCGCGGTCTCAGGCGTGCCGCTGTCGAACGGCGGCTCCGGCGCATACACCATATAGAGCTGGATCGCGCGCGCCGCATCGTCGCCGCGCAATTCAGCCGCGAGCCGCAATGCGCCATCGATGCCTGCCGTGACTCCGGCGGCAAAGACAAAGCTTCCGTCCACCACCACGCGTTCGTTCACGGGCGTAGCGCCGAACAACGGCAGCAGATGAAACGACGCCCAATGCGTCGTCGCCCTGCGCCCCTTCAGCAGGCCGGCCGCTCCGCAGATCAGCGCGCCCGTGCAGACCGAAAAGATGCGGCATGCTCCCGCCGCCTGCCGGTTGATCCAGCCGAGCACTTCCGCGTCCTCCATCAGGGCTTGCTGACCGAAGCCGCCCGGCACATGCAGCACGTCGAGCGGCGGCGCATCGGCCAGCGTCGCATCCGGTGTCAGCCGCAATCCCTTGATGTCGCGGACGGGCTCGGCGCTCTTGCCGTAGATGCGGTAGGTCGAATTCGGAATCCGCGACAGCACCTCGAACGGCCCGGTCAAATCGATTTGATCGACGCCTTCGAACAGCAGCGAACCGATCCGCAGATGAACATCGTGAGCAATCATCGAACTTCCCTCGAACTTTCCTTGCGCTATGGACAAAGCGAATCTAGCGCGGCAGGTTTCGGCGATGACGCCAACCAGCCCACGTTTTCCGCCAAACCGCCGCCGCTCGATCGAAGTGCTGGCCTATCCGGCCGTGCAGTTGCTCGACGTCACCGGGCCATTGCAGGTGTTCGCGTCGGCCAATGCGCTGGCGGCTAAGGCAGGCAACGCCGAGCCATATGAAGTCCGCGTGGTTGCAAAGGATGGCCCACACGTCGAGTCGTCCGCCGGTGTCGGGCTCGCGGTGCATCCGCTGCCCGCGATCGACACCGCGGTCGACACGCTGGTGATTCCGGGCGGCGACGGCGTCAACGCTGCGGCGGCCGATGCCGTCCTGGTGGACTGGGTACGCGAGCGCGCCGGGCAAGCGCGCCGCACCGCATCGGTCTGCACCGGCGCGTTCCTGCTCGCCGAATCGGGCGTGCTCAATGGCCGGCGTGCCGCGACCCATTGGGGATTTTGCGCAGAGCTCGCCGAGCGCTTTCCCGATGTCCGCGTCGAGCCCGATCCGATCTTCGTGCGCGACGGTTCGTTCTGGACGTCGGCCGGCGTCACCTCCGGCATCGATCTGGCGCTGGCGCTGCTGGAGGAGGATCTCGGCCGCACGGCGGCGCTTGCCGTCGCCCGCTATCTCGTGGTGTTTTTCAAGCGGCCGGGCGGACAGGCGCAGTTCAGCGAAATCCTGACGCTGCAGGCAACCGACGACAGGTTCAGCGCGCTGCACGACTGGATCAGCAACCATCTGGCCGGCGACCTCTCGCTGTCGACGCTGGCGAAACAGGCCGGCATGAGCGAGCGCAGCTTCAGCCGCCATTACGCCGAGGCGACCGGCTTGACGCCGGCACGCGCGATCGAGCGGCTCCGGGTCGAGGGCGCGCGGCATCTGCTCTCGGAAACGCGCCTGCCGATCAAGCGGATCTCGCAGCGCTGCGGCTTCGGATCGGAGGAGACGATGCGCCGCAGCTTCCTGCGACTGCTGTCGACCACGCCGCAGGACTACCGCGCCAGGTTTGCGATCTGAAGTGCGCGGCCGGCGTCCAATGCTTGACGCTCAAGCGAGACCGTCTCAGCCGTTCCAGGCATATTCCTGCAACGCTGCCTCCAGCGGCGGATTGGTGACGCTGCCGGTGTAGTTGGTGATGGTCGACGCCGCCACGATGGTGATCACCTCGAGCACGAGGTCCTTGTAGAACCCGGCCGCGAGGAATCGTTCGATCTCCTCATCGTCGAGCCGTCCGCGCTTTTCGATCAGCGACCGCGCCAGCGTCGAGAGCGCGCCGAGTGTCTTGTCGGCAGGCGAGCGGCCGGCGCGCATCGCATCGACATCGGCCGGATCGAGGCCAGCCTGCAAGCCGAGCGCGGAATGCAGCGCGACCGCCCAGGCGCAGCCATTGGTGACCGCGTCGGTGAGCAGCACGGTCTGGATCTGCTGCTCGGTGAAGCTGCCGCCGTGAACCTTGTCGAAGATGCCGATGAAGCTCTGGATCAGCACAGGCGACGTCGCCATCGTCGCCGCAAGGTTCGGGATCATGCCAAACCGCGCCTCGACCTCGCGCAGGACGGGCTTTGAGGCTTCAGGGGCAGACTCGAGCGTATGGACAGGAAAACGCGCCATCGGAAATGCCTTTCGCGGTGTTGATTGAACCCGAGTCCTCCGGACGCAGCTGAGCAGTTGCGATCCACGTGCGGGCCGGATTCGATGGAGGCTATCTAGACGCGCCCGGACGCGCGCGTTCGCCAAACTCCCCACATTCCGCGCCACCGGCGGCAGCGGCGACGTTGAGCCACGTCGCGCAGTCTCCACTAACCGCCGGCGCGGTCCTTCACCCGCCGCGTCACGATCCCGAGCAGTCGGCCGAGCGTGCCGGCGGCGGGGCCCTTCTTGCGCGCCAGCGCCAGCGGCGCGACGAGGCCCGTGGCGCGGTCGAGGCGAAGATAGGACACGCCGGCGGTCTCGAGCCGCGCCATCGATTCCGGCACGATCGAAATGCCGAGCCCGGCCGCGACCAGGCTGAGCGTCGACACCATCCGCGTCGCCTCCTGCGCCACCTTCGGGCTGAAGCCCGCCGCGCGACAGGCGGCGATGATGCTGTCGTAGAGGCCGGGCCCGGTCGGACGGCGGTAGAGGATCAGCGGCTCGTCGGCGAGCGAAGCCAGCGAAATCCGCCGCCGCGTGTCCTTGCGGGCGCGCGGATGATGGTCCGGCAATGCGACCACCATCTCCTCGTCGAGCAGATGCGTGATCGTGAGGTTCTCCAGCCGCTCGCTTGGCGAGCGCACGAATGCGGCATCGAGCCGATCGGCCTCGACGGCTGCGATCAGCTCGCCGGTCGAGGCCTCCTCGAGCGACAGCGTGATCGCCGGCGCGCGCTCGCGCATTTCGCGCATCACGCCGGTGACGAAAGGATGGAAAGCGGCCGAGGAGGTGAAGCCGATCGCAAGCTGGCCCTCCTGGCCGCGGCTCGCGCGGCGAGCGGCTTCCACCGCGAGGTCGGCGTCGCGCAGGATCGCGCGCGCCTTGCCGACGAAGGCACGGCCGGCGGCGGTCAGCTCGACCCCGCGCGGCTGCCGGCGAAACAGCGGCGCGCCGATCGCGGCTTCCAGCGCGCGGATCTGCTGGCTCAGCGGCGGCTGCTGGATGCCGAGCCGCGCGGCGGCGCGGGTGATATGACCTTCCTCGGCGACCGCGACGGCATAGCGAAGATGGCGCAGTTCGATCATCGGGCAATCCATATGCAACAGATATGCAAATTCCCGTATCCATATATTGGAAATTTGTCACGCGGCCAACTAAAGTCGGCTCAAGAACAAATCGAACCGGAGCCGCCCCGCCGATGGACGCCATCCCCGCCGCGCAAACCACCAAGCATGTCGCACCTGACGTCGGCGAGTTGTTCACGGGCTTCTTCATCCTCGGACTGAGCGGCTTCGGCGGCGTGCTGCCGCTGGCGCGCCACATGATGGTGGAGAAGCGCGGCTGGCTCACCGGCGCGGAGTTCACCGACCTGCTCGGGCTGTGCCAGTTCCTGCCCGGCGGCAACATCATCAACATGTCGGTCGCGGTCGGGTTGAAGTTTCGCGGCATTCCCGGCGCGTTCGCGGCGATCCTCGGCCTGATCGCGGTGCCGACCGCGGTCGTGATCGGCCTTGGTGTGATCTATGGCCGCTTCGCCGACGACCCGGTCGTCCGTCACCTGTTCGGCGGCCTCGCCGCCGCGGCAGCCGGGTTGCTGATTTCCACGGCGATCAAGATCGCCTGGCCGCTGCGGCGCGATGTGCTCGGCCTCTTCATCGGCGCGCTCTGCGTGCTCGCTATTGCCGCGTTCAGATTGCCGCTGCTGCCGACCCTGCTGACGCTGGCGCCGCTCAGCATCTTCCTCAGGTCGAGGCAGACGTCATGAGCGCAACCCTTGTCACGCTCGCGCTGATCTTCGCCGAGCTCTCGCTGCTCGCCTTTGGCGGCGGCAACACCATCCTGCCGGAGATGCAGCGTCAGGTGGTCGACGTCCATCACTGGATGACGGCGCAGGAATTCGGCGCGCTGTTCGCGCTGGCGCAGGCAGCACCCGGGCCGAACATGATGGTGGTGCCGCTGGTCGGCTGGCATGTCGCGGGCTTCTCCGGCGTGCTGGTGACGTCGCTCGCCAAGTTCGGGCCGTCGTCGTTGGTGACAGGCTTCGCGCTGCGGCTCTGGGAACGCTTCAAGGACCGGCCCTGGCGCCGCACCGTGCAGGCCGGGCTGGTTCCGGTCACCGCCGGGCTCGTCACCGCCAGCGCCGTCGTCATCACCCACGCGTCGGCCTCGAGCTGGGGCACGATCCTGATCGCGGTTGGCGTCGCGATCGCCACCACCGCGACGCGCATCCATCCGCTTGTCGCGCTCGCCGCCGGCGCGGTGCTCGGCCTGTCCGGCATCGGACAGCCCTGACGCTCTGTGTGCGGCGATGGCGTCTCGTTCCACGCGGCGGTGTGCGCGCTTTCGCCGCAATGGATGCGACGTCGCCAGCGGCTATGTTGATAATGCCATGATCGACACGCTCCGCATCGACACCCGCATTGCGCGCCGCGAATTGCGCGCCGGACGTCTGCACGCAGGCAATTAGCCGGCCGGCGATCGCACGCCGTCCGGATTCTTCGACGTCACCAAATCATTTCAGTCCGTCGCGTCGCGAGATGTCCGCGCGCCGGCGCTCGTGCGCCTCCGATCAACCGCAAAGATCAACCGATATGACCCGAACTGTTCAAAACAGCTTTACCGCCCCGGCATTGCCGCCGATCGTGATCACCGCGAGCGAGGCGCACCGCCTCAGCGCGCTGGCCGATTCCAGCATGGCGGTGTTTCCCCGCGTCGCCCAGTTCCTCGCACGCGAGACGGACCGCGCCCAGCTGGTCGCCGACGATGCCGATCTGCATGACGTGGTCCGCATGGGCTCGCTTGTCCGCTACCGCGACGACGAAACCGGCGACGTCAGGGAGGTC
Source organism: Bradyrhizobium pachyrhizi (assembly GCF_001189245.1). Lineage (GTDB taxonomy): Bacteria > Pseudomonadota > Alphaproteobacteria > Rhizobiales > Xanthobacteraceae > Bradyrhizobium > Bradyrhizobium pachyrhizi. Next base: position 68,529 of record NZ_LFIQ01000084.1, read on the forward strand.
GTGCTCGTGTACCCGCACGAAGCCGACATCGCATTGCGGCGCATCTCGGTGCTGACGCCGGTCGGTGCGGCACTGATCGGATTGTCGGTCGGCCAGACGATCGATTTTCAGACGCCGAGCCAGCAGACGCGTTCGGTGACGATCCTTGCCGTGACACATGAGGGCTAGCGGCTTTACGCCGCCTGATGACACTGTCCCATCTCGATCCCGTGCCGGCGCCCGCGCGCGATGCCCTCGGCGATTGCCTTCACGACGATCTCGGCGTCGTCGGGGGAGAGATGATCGAGCGGCTGCCAGGCGCGCATGATGTCGCGTGCGCGATCGAGGTCGCCGTAGATTGCAAGGAGAGGAAGCGATTTGCTCGGCATGTCCGTTGCTCCCAACCGCAGCTGGGCGACTCTATCTTATCTGGACAGGTCGAGCCATGCGTCCGGCAACCGCGATCGCACGCTTTGCCGACCGCCGGTGCATGGCGAGGGCGCCCGCCCTCGCCATCAACGCGCGTCACTCCGCGCCGGAGCCGCCCTGCACGATCTTCTCGTTGAGCTTCTGATCGACGGTCTCGACCGTGCGGTCGATCTCGGCGCTGGGCGTGCCGAGCTGGTGCGAGATCAGCTTCACCAAGAGGTCGACGCGCTCGATGAAGGGCGCGCCGGCGGCAACCGCACGGGCCGCCGAGGACGGCTTGAGCAGGCTTTCCGCCGCCTTGGCGTATTTCGCGAACGGCACCTGGTCCGCGGGGTCGGCGCCGAGCTTGCGCGCGATGCCGTCGACGTGATCATAGATCGCCTGCGAGCGCGTCAGGTCGCCATGCACGGCGTCGCGGATCGATTGCGGCTCCGTCGGTGTGATGCAGCGATAGTTGCCGGTCAGCAGCATCGACCACTTCGCCAGCGGCACGAACAGCGAATCGAACACCTTCAGCTTCACCGGAACGTCCTGGCCGTCGAGCGTCACCGCGTCGATGTCGGCTTCGAGCTCGCGCAGCACCTTGTTGTGCTTGTCGTCGGCGAAGGCGGAGGCCTTGAAGTTGGTCGGCAAGCCGACATGCAGCACATTGGCCTTCTCCTCCGGCGGACGGAAGGCCTGCGGATCGGGCGAGCACAGCGTGACGAGGCCCGGCTCGAAGCGCTCCCACACCTGCGCGTTGGTGTAGGCCTCCTCGAGGTCCATGCCGGCGAGTGCGGGGATCCGCTTCAGATACGGCAAGGGCGGCATGTTCATGATCGACAGGCAGGGCAGCTTCGCCGCCGCGATCTTGATCATCAGCACGCGAACCGTGTGGTTGGTGTATTGCGGCTCCTGCATCGCAAGGCCGACCATGTCGTAGCGCGACACGTCGACATCGGCGGGCGTGACGGCGTCGAGCTTGCCCGGCAGATCGCGCGAGAAGATCGAGCGGTGCTCCTTCTCATCGCGCAGCTTGATCCGCACCTCGGTGCCTTCGCGATTGATCAGGTCGGCGGTGTTCTTCCGGCACACCAGGGACACGTTGTGACCCGCCATCAGCAGCTTGGTCCCCAGCAGGGAGCCGTAGGAAGCTCCCAAAATCAGAATGTTGCGCGCCATGCTCTCTCCAATAGCCCTTCTCACGAAAGGCTTGCTCTCCAAAATCCTGTCCGAAGTTGCTGCCGAACCGATGCCCGGTCGATATTGGCCGTCCCGCACCCACGGGCCGACGGTCGCCAAATCACCAGACAATCAAGACCAGCTGGTGTATGGTATGCCACCGTCTATCGCAGATCGACAAGCGGCTGCCAAGGGGATTATCTCGCGTGCGGACTTTCGTTCCGCGGTCAAGAAGGGCATTCGAGCTTGCAAGTCGCCGCCGACCCGACGGATCGGGCTGAAGAAATTCTAATCTCAGCTTCCCGGCTGTTTGCCCGCCACTCCTATGCCAACGTGACGATGGAGCAGGTCGCGGCATCGGTGCAGGCCGTGCCGGGCGCGCTGTATCACTATTTCCGCGACAAGGAAGATCTCATCTTCCACTGCTACCTGCGCGGCCTTGCGATCTATCGCCACGAAATCGAGGCGGCCGCCGAGCCCGGCATCGACGGGCTCGAGATCATCAGGCGCTTCGTGCGCGGCAGGCTGAGGCCCGAAGGCCAGCGCATGATCCTGTTCAGCGATATCGATGCGCTGGCCGCGCCCTACAGCAGCGAGGTCCACGCCAAGCGCTGGCAGAACGCCGCGCTGCTGGCGGACATCCTCGATCGGGGCGTGGCGGACGGCTCGATCGCCTGCGACGAGCCGCTGCTCACGGCGGTGGCGCTGATCTCCGTCCTGGACTGGGTTCCGTTCTGGCTGTCCGAACGCGACTACTACACGCGGCAACAGGCGATCGATGCCATCGACGACATCATCACGCACGGCGTCTACCGGCGCGAGATCGCCCTTCCCAAGATGCCCGAGCCGCTCAGCCTCGCCCCGTTCCTCGAAGCTCGCGCAGCGTTGAACAAGCGGGCCGCCAAGTTCGACAGGATGCTGTCGATCGCCTCGGACAGTTTCAACCGGAGGGGCGCCTCGGGCACGTCGCTCGAGAGCATCGCAGCCGATGCGGGCATGACCCGCGCCGGCATCTACTATCATTTCAGTGAAAAGGAGAGCCTGCTGCTGGCCTGCCTGCGACGCGGGCTCGCCGGCGAGGTCAGCATTCGGGAGCATCTGCAAGAGCACAGCCTTGGGGCATTCGATCACATCGTGCAGCGAATTCGCCTGCTGCTGATGCTGCACGACACGCCCCGCGGCCCGAAAGCGACCTACCACAACATCAACTATCTCAACGACGCAGACCGAAAAGCCTATGTCGGAGACGTGCTGGCGACGATCCGGCAAGACCAGAACAGCTATCAGCGCTGGATCGACGAGGGCCGTTTCCGCCGCATCGATACCTATTTCGCGGAGCGCATTCTCACCGGAATGGGCCACTGGTATCCGATCTGGTTCAAGACCAGGCGTGACTGGTCTCCAGCCGAGATCGCCGATCATTTCGCGCGGCTATTCCTCGCGGGCCTCAAGCCGCGCCGACGTCCGGGCTAAGGCGCCACGGTCGCAATCTCGGTTTTCTCCTTCCCCCTGAAAGGGGTAAGGTCGGGGGGTAGCGGCAGGCGATGCTGGATGAGAGCCGATCCCCACCCGCTTCGCTCTTGACGAGCGAAACAACCTCCCCTTTTCAAGGGGAGGTTTGGAGGCAGGCTACGACTGGTTCGGAACCGCGAATAAGCGTGAGCCCATCCAAAAGTTTACCTGTAATTCAAAACAGCGCCCGATTTCGGCGTCATATAGCCCATAACATCATAATACCTTCTGCTAAAACTTGACGCAGTATTCAAAGCGAAAGTTGCGAAGGCTCGGCGATTGGGGGTATGAGACGGCCTCGATCGCTAAAGATCAAGAAACACGAGCAAGGGAGAACGCAGGATGCATAGGCTGATCGTTGCCGCCGCGGCAGCGCTGACGGTGTTGGGAGGCGCGGCGTCCGCGCAGGAATCCATCAAGATCGGCTATATCGATCCGCTCTCCGGCGGCGGCGCCAGCGTCGGCGAAGGCGGCCTGAAGACGTTTCAGTATCTCGCCGACGAGTTGAACGCCAAGGGCGGCATCCTCGGCCACAAGGTCGAGATCGTCCCGCTCGACAACAAGACCAATCCGCAGGAAAGCTTGGTGCAGGCGCAGAAGGCGGTCGACGCCGGCGTCCACTACATCACCCAGGGCAACGGCTCGTCGGTCGGCGCGGCGCTGGAAGACTTCGTCACCAAGCACAATTCGCGCAACCCCGGCAAGGAAGTGCTCTACTTCAACTACGCCGCGGTCGATCCGGCGATGACCAACGAGAAGTGCAGCTACTGGCATTTCCGCTGGGATGCGAACTCGGACATCAAGATGGAAGCGCTGACCAACTACATGAAGGGCCAGCCGTCCATCAAGAAGGTCTATCTGATCAACATGGACTATTCGTTCGGCCAGTCGGTGCGATCAACGGCGCGCAAGATGCTGGGCGAAAAGCGGCCGGACATCCAGGTCGTCGGCGACGAACTGCATCCGATGCTCAAGGTCACCGACTTCTCGCCCTACATCGCCAAGATCAAGGCGTCCGGTGCCGACACTGTCGTGACCGGCAACTGGGGCCAGGACTTCGCGCTGCTGCTGAAGGCGGCGGCTGACGCCGGGCTCAAGGTCAACTGGTACACGTATTATGCCGGCGGCGCCGGCGGACCGACCGCGATCAAGCAGGCCGGCCTCGAGGGCCAGGTGTTCCAGATCAGCGAAGGCGTCCCGAACTCCGGCAACAAGGCGGCGATGGATTTCGAGAAGGACTTCCGCGCCAAGACCGGCATTTCCGTCTGGTATCCGCGCGCGGTCAACGAGATGCGGATGTTCAAGGCGGCCGCCGAGAAGGCCAATTCGATCGACCCGGTGAAGGTCGCGGCCGCGCTCGAAGGCATGAAGTTCGAAGTGTTCGACGGCGGCGAGGGCTTCATCCGCAAGGACGACCACCAGTTCTTCCAGCCGATCTACATCTCCTCGTTCGGCTCGCTGGCCGACAAGACCAAGGAGCCGTTCGACGAGGAAAACACCGGCTGGGGCTGGCGCATCGTGTCCAAGATCGACACCGCGCAGACGATGCTTCCGACCACCTGCAACATGAAGCGGCCCTGATTGGCCGCCTCTCTCCCGTCATTCCGGGGCGATGCGAAGCATCGAACCCGGAATCTCGAGATTCCGGGTTCGGTCCTGCGGACTGGCCCGGAATGACAGGTAAGTTCCTTCGTTCGACAGGTCTTTGATCACGTGAACCGTTCCAGTCTCAAGCGAGTGCGCCGTGGCTGAGCTGATCGTCATCTCGACGCTCAACGGCGTCCTGTTCGGCATGCTGCTGTTCCTGTTGTCCAGCGGGCTCACCGTCATCTTCAGCATGATGGGCGTGCTGAACTTCGCGCATGCCAGCTTCTACATGCTCGGCGCGTTTTTCGGCTTTCAGCTCACGCGCTGGATCGGATTCTGGCCTGCGCTGGTGCTGGCGCCGCTGCTGGTCGGCGCGGTCGGCATGGCGGTCGAGCGCTATGGTCTGCGCAACACACACAAGCACGGCCATGTCGCCGAACTGCTGCTGACCTTCGGACTTGCGTTCGCGATCGAAGAGATCGTCTCGATGATCTGGGGCAAGAGCCCGGTCGACTACCGCGTCCCGGCGGCGCTCGACTTCCCCGCCTTCACCGTGTTCTCCACCAATTACCCCGCCTACAAGATCTTCATGCTGGTGATCTCGGTCGTGATCTTCATCGCACTGCTGGTCACCTTGAAGAAGACGCGGGTCGGCCTGATCGTGCAGGCCGCGCTGACCCATCCGAGCATGGTCGGCCATCTCGGCCACAATGTCGGGCGCGTGTTCATGCTGGTGTTCGGCGTCGGCAGCGCGCTCGCGGGTCTCGCCGGCGTCATCGCCGGCCCCTCGCTGGTG
>NZ_LFIQ01000084.1:74002-75464 GCF_001189245.1 Bradyrhizobium pachyrhizi
CATGGCCGCGCTGCTCGGCCCGATCCTGTTCGTCGTCATCGTGTTCGGCGGCCTCGGCTCGCTCCCCGGCGCCTTCATCGCTTCGCTCCTGATCGGCTTGATCCAGACCTTTGCGGTCGCGCTCAACGGTTCGCTCGCCAGCGTGTTCGGCCCGCTCGATCCGAGCCTCGGCCCCTCGCCGCTCACCGACATCTGGAACGTCACGATCGCGCAGATCGCGCCGATCCTGCCTTATGTGCTGCTGGTGCTGGTCCTGATCTTCCGCCCCATGGGCCTGTTGGGGACGCGCGAGTCATGACCAACGCTTCCACGCCCTCCATCGCCGCGGCCAAGCAGGAGCCCGGCAGCGCCCTGAGCTTCTATGGCGTCTGGCTCCTCGCCGCGGTCGCGCTGGTCGTGCTGCCGCTGGTGTTCGGCACCGGCGGCTCGCTGACCTCGTTCAGCCTGATCGGCATCGCGATCATCTTTGCGCTGTCCTACAACATCCTGCTCGGCCAGACCGGGCTGCTGTCGTTCGGACACGCGGTGCAGTACGGCCTCGGCGGCTTCCTCGCCGTGCATGTCATGAACGCGGTCGCGAGCCACAACTGGCCGGTCCCGCTGCCGGTGATCCCGCTGGTCGGCGGCATCGGCGGCATGGCATTCGCCCTCCTCGTCGGCTGGGTGATGACCAAGCGCGCCGGCACCGTGTTCGCGATGATCTCGCTCGGCATCGGCGAACTGGTCGCCTCGTCGTCGCTGATCCTGCGCAGCGTGTTCGGCGGTGAATCCGGCATCACCACCGACCGCACCTCGCTGATGCCGATGTTCGGCTGGACCTTCGGGCCGCAGATCCAAGTCTATTACCTGATCGCGTTCTGGGTGATGGTCTCGGCGATCGCGATGTATGCGCTGACCCGCACGCCGCTCGGGCGGATCTGCAACGCGGTGCGCGACAATCCGGAGCGCGTCGAGTTCATCGGCTACGATCCGCATGTGGTGCGCTATCTCGCCTACATGTTCGCCGGCTTCTTCGCCGGCATCGCCGGCGGGCTGACCGCGATCAATTTCGAGATCGCCAACTCGGCCTATCTCGGCGCGACGCAATCGGGCCTCGTGCTGTTCTCCGCGTTCATCGGCGGCACCGCTTATTTCTTCGGTCCGATCCTCGGCGCCATCCTCGTGACCTATCTGCAGCTCGGGCTGACCAGCGTCACCTCGGTCTGGCAGCTCTATTTCGGCATCATCTTCATCGGCATCGTGATGTTCGCACCCGGCGGCATCGCCGGCATCCTGATGAAGCACCGTCCGCTGATCCGCGCCGGAACGCTTCGTTCCGTGATCCCGTCCTATCTGGTCGCGGCGATCCCGACGCTGGCGCTGGCGCTCGGCATCATCCTGACCATCGAGACCGTTGCGCGCTTCTCGGGCGGCGATGTGATCAACCTGCTCGGCATCCCGTTCGTCGCCACGGCGCCGACGA
>NZ_LFIQ01000084.1:75474-91497 GCF_001189245.1 Bradyrhizobium pachyrhizi
GCTTCCTGGTCGCGCGCATCACCTGGCGGCGCGTTGCGGAAGCCTGGGACCGCGCCGCGACGGTGGCCCGTGACCGGGGGTATCTCGCATGACCACAGCCATCCAAGTCAACGCCGTCGAGAAGAGCTTCGGCAATGTTGCCATCATCCGCGACCTCAACCTGAGCGTCGCCAAGGGTGAGCGCCACGCCATCATCGGCCCGAACGGCGCCGGCAAGTCGACGACGTTCAACCTGATCAGCGGCCACATCAAGCCGACCTCGGGCGAGATCCGCCTCAACGGCGAGGTGACCTCGGGCTTGCGGCCCTTCGAGATCAACCGGCGCGGGCTGTCGCGCTCATTCCAGGTCACCAACGTGTTCGCCCGCATGACGGTGTGGGAGAACGTCCGCTGCGCCGTGCTGTGGGCGACCGGCCACCGCTACGCGTTCTGGAAGAACGTCGACAATCTGCCGGAGGTGAAGCAGCGCACCGCGCAGATCCTCGACGACATCCATCTCAGCCACCGCCGCGACGTGCCGGCGGGCCTTTTGACCTATGCCGAGCAGCGCGAGCTCGAGATCGGCATCACGATCGCCGGCGGCGCCAGCGTCATCATGCTGGACGAGCCGACCGCGGGCATGAGCCACGCCGAGACCGAGCGAGCCGTCGCCCTGATCCGTCGCCTCACCGAGGGACGCACGCTCGTCATCGTCGAGCATGACATGAGCGTGGTGTTCGGCCTCGCCGACCGCATCTCGGTGCTGGTCTACGGCCACATCATCGCCTCCGGCACGCCGGAGGAAATCCGCGGCAACCCGAAGGTCAAGGAAGCCTATCTCGGCGAGGAGATCGACTGATGCTGGAGGTCAGGAATCTTCACGCCTATTACGGCAAGAGCCACATCCTGCAAGGCGTCGATCTCGACATCGCCGCCGGCGAGGTCGTCAGCTTGCTCGGGCGCAATGGCGTCGGCCGCTCCACCACCGTCAAGGCGATCATGGGCGAGGTGCCGCCGCAGGGCACCATCCGCTTCAAGGGCCAGGATATCGCAGGTCTTCCGAGCCACAAGATCGCACGCCTCGGCCTCGGCTATGTGCCCGAGCATCGCGATATCTTCCCGAGCCTGACGGTTCGCCAGAACCTGATCCTCGGCATCAAGGACCCGCGCCGCCCCGGCAAGTGGCGGCTGCAGGAGATGCTCGACATGTTCCCCAACCTCGCCGCGCGCGCCGATACGCCGGCGGGCGTGCTGTCGGGCGGCGAGAAGCAGATGCTGACCACCTGCCGCACGCTGCTCGGCGACCCCGAATTGATGATGATCGACGAGCCGACCGAAGGTCTCGCGCCGCTGATCGTGCAGCAGGTCGGCGAGCTGATCGCACGGATCGCCAAGGCCGGCGTCGCCATTCTGCTGGTCGAGCAGAAACTCTCGATCGCGATGAAGATCTCCAACCGGGTCTACATCATGGGCCACGGCCGCGTGGTGTTCGAAGGTACCCCCGACCAGCTCAAGAGCAATGCGGCCGTTCGCGAGGAATGGCTCGAGGTGTAGGCGGACACCGGCGGATCGACAAAGCAATCGAACGTCGACGTAGCAGCGCCATCAGTCAGTTCGCGAACACGACCCAGACCAGCGCCACCAAGAGACTGTGGAAACAAATTATCGAAGCCAGGAATAGCCAGTCGTCCCCGGTCATGGGGCCGAAAACCACGGCCGAAGCGCGGCGACAGCGACACGCGAGCCGGGAAAAGAAGTTCGACTGCATGGGACTGCCCTAGCGGAGTACGCTCCGCCAGGTCTTGCTAGTCTGTGCCAGCTAGTTGAGAGCTGGTGTCAGCCCATCACCGATCGCCATTCGAACTGCGATAGGCCCTCGGCGTGAGGCCGGTCCAGCGGACGAACGCGTGTGTGAAGGAAGAGACCTCGCTGTAGCCCAATAGCCATGCGATCTTGGAAATCGGCAGCTCCTCATCTTCGAGGTAATGGCGGGCAAGGGCAATTCGAAACGCCTTGAGAACGTCTGAGAAGTCCACCCCCTCCGAGGACAATGCGCGAGCGAGAGTTCTCCGGCTCATGCCAAGACGACGCGCGACCGCCTCGGCATTGGCTTTGCCGTGCGGAAGCAGCTGGGCAATGTGTCCTTCGACGCGTGACTGCAAGCTGCTTCGTCTCGGTGCCCGGTTACGAAGCGCTTCATCGGCATATTGGAGCAACATCCTGTTGAGATGCAAATCGGCACCCACGACAGGCAATGCGCCGATCCGGGACGGAAACAAAAGCTCGTCGCTTTCCGCTGCAAATTCGATCTCGCATCCAAGAAGAGATCGCACATCCGACGGCGTTTCTCGTCTGGAGTGCTTCAACTTGATTTGGTTCGGGACCAGCCTGCCGTCAGTCAGTGCGCGGCAAATACGGATCAACGCCACCAGCCAGAATTCCGCATGATGACGATCCGACGACCGATCGATGTTGACATATTCGAACCCGATGGCGAAGCCGCGATCCAGCGAGCTCCGCAACCGCACACCCTCGTTGTTGATCGCGCAGTAGCGTCCGCCGATCTGCAAGGCGTCAACGAGATGCTCCGATGAAGCCATGACGTAGTACAGAAGCCCGATCTCGCCCAGCTCGAAGCCTTGAGCCAGATGGAGTCCGAAGCAGTCGTCCTGCAATTCCCTTGCGGCGAGTTCGAGCAGCCTGACCTGCGCTCGTGCATCGATGCGGCGCTTGCGGTCCTCGACGTCGTCGATTGCCAGGCCTGCAGCTGACACGATCGGGACCGGATCAACCTGCGCATCGCGCAGCCGGGCACATGCGAGACGCGCGATTCCCCCGGCAGAGCTCGGTATCGACGGCAAGGCGCTTTCACGGCGTGTGGCGGCTTTCATTCGGCACCGAATTATGTTCGTGGCTCAACGTCGGGAGCTTCCAGGATCGTATCTTGACCTATGTCAAACGAGCTCATGGGTTCGAGGCATCCGGTCTGACACCTTCTCGCAATTTAACGACCCAGGATCACAAGACGCAACGGACGCAAATCGTCTAGCCGAGTGCTTCGCGGGCACTCCATTTCTGCCTTGAAACGACGGCAGTCGGCTTCCAATGGGCCCGCGCAGGGGCGAACTCGTCATGGGCTTGGTCAAGCATGCAAATTCGCTGGGACAGGCGATTGGTGCCGAAGCGAAAAGCCATATGGGCTAGGTCGTGGTTGGACAAACACCCGCCCAGCATAGCGGCATTCATCGTTCAATTCATTACATGATCATTGAAGGCGAGACTGCGGGCACCTGGCGTTACTCGTTCTCCATCGGCGATCGCAACTACTCGGGAACGGTTCAGGCGGTCCTTGGATTGCTGGCGGCACGCCGCGTAAGGATGAAGATCGATCGGTTGTTAAGGCAAAACGCGTCAATTGATTATCAAAGCCGGCAGCGGGTGGAGAAAGAGGTCGAGACGCCCGCTCCGCTCGTCCCTCCGGCCGATCCCAAGGACTAGCGCGGCTGTAGCCGCCCTAGCCCGGCCGGAGCAACGCCACCACGTCGCCCGCGCGCAGCGTCTGGCCGGGTTTCACCGGCACCGAAGCGATGCGCCCTGCCGCGGGCGCGTGCACGGAGATCTCCATCTTCATCGACTCGATGATGGCCAGCACGTCGCCGGCCGCGACCTTGGCGCCCTCCTCGACCAGCACCTTCCAGATGTTACCAGGCACTTCGGAGAACGCGCCGATCTGACCGTCGGGAATCCCCGTCGCGGCGGCTGCCGCATCGATCGTTTCAGCCGGCGCCTCGTCGAGCTTCATCTCGCGCCAGCGCTGGCGCTCGGCGTCGAACGCGGCCTGCTGCGTTGCCTTGAACGCGGCGATCGATAGCTTGGCGTCGGCCAGTGTCCTGGCGTAGTCGGCGTAGGAGAACTCGCCCTCTTCGATCCTGATGTCGTATTGGCCGTGCGGGAACTCGGCGCGGGCGTCGAGGAGTTCATCGGCGTCGACCGGGAAGAAGCGGATCTTGTCGAAGAACCGCAGCAGCCAGGGATGGCCCGGCTCGAACACCGGCGTGGTGCGCCAGGTGTTCCAGACCTGGACGGTGCGGCCGAACAGCTGGTAGCCGCCCGGCCCTTCCATGCCGTAGATGCACATATAGGCGCCGCCGAGGCCGACCGCGTTCTCCGGCGTCCAGGTCCGCGCCGGGTTGTACTTCGTGGTCACCAGCCGATGCCGCGGGTCGAGCGGCGTCGCCACCGGCGCGCCGAGATAGACGTCGCCGAGGCCGAGCACGAAATAATCCGCGTCGAACACGATGCGGCGAACGTCGTCCTCGCTCGCAAGTCCGTTGATGCGCCGGATGAACTCGACATTCGACGGACACCATGGCGCGTCCGCGCGCACCAGCTCCTGATATTTGCGCATCGCAAGCTCGGCCTGCGGATCGCGCCACGACAGCGGCAGATGCACGGTCCGGCTCGGCACCCGCATCGCGTCGACCGGCGGCAACTCGCGCTCGATCCGCTTGAGCACGTCGAGCAGCTTTTGCCGTGGCAGCGCCGTGCCGTCGTAATGGATCTGCAGCGAGCGGATGCCGGGTGTCAAATCGACAAGGCCGGCGAGCTTCGCCTCTTCCAGCGCCTGCGCCAGCACGTGCACACGCAGCCGCAGCGCGATGTCGAGTTCCATCGGACCATATTCGACCAGGAGATTGTCGTCGCCGGCGCGGCGGTAGACCACCGGAATCCGGCCGTCGTCATTCCGACCAATGATCGCCGATCCGAGCTCGGGCGCGCGCAGCACCGTGGGGCCGGCCACCGGATCGTCGCGTTTAACCGGCACGAAGCGGACCGTGTCGCCGGGCCGGAGCTGGCCGACCTTCCAGAGCTCGTCGCGCGCGACCACGGCCGGACAGACGAAGCCGCCGAGGCTCGGTCCGTCGGGCCCGAGGATGATCGGCATGTCGCCGGTAAAGTCGATCGAGCCGACCGCATAGGCGTTGTCATGGATGTTCGACGGATGCAGCCCGGCCTCGCCGCCGTCGGCGCGGGCCCAGCGCGGCTTCGGCCCGATCAGCCGCACGCCGGTGCGGGCGCTGTTGAAATGCACCTCATAGCTCGCCGCGAACAGCGTCTCGATATCCTCGTCGAGGAAGAAATCCGGCGCGCCGTGCGGGCCATAGACCACGCCGATCTGCCACGCCGATGTGAGCTGCGGCCGCTCGTCCTCCGTGGCGCGCCGCGGCGCCGCAAGGCCCGATGGCTCGGCACCGATATGCAAGACGTCGCCGGCCTTCAGCGATCCCGTCGCATGGCCGCCGAAGGCGCCGAGCGCAAACACAGCACGCGACCCGAGAATTTCGGGCACGTCGATGCCGCCGCGCACGGCGAGATAGGTGCGCTGGCCCGGGCCCTTGATGCTGCCGATCACGAGCGTCTGGCCGGCGCGTATCGCGAGCGGCTCATCGTAGGTGACATCAGTGCCGTCGAGCGACGCCTTCATCTGCGCGCCCGATAGCGCGACGATCGCATCGGTGTTGAAGCGCAAGGTTGGCCCGTTGACCGTCAGCTCCAGTGCGGTCGTCGTCTCCGGATTGCCGACCACGCGATTGGCGAGGCGAAACGACCGTTCGTCCATCGGGCCGCTCGGCGGCACGCCGACATGCCAGAGATGCAGCCGGCCGGGCAATTCCTGCACCCCGCTCTGCGCGCCCGGCGCGACAACGTCGATGGTGCGGGGGCGATAGCCGAATTCGCCAAGCACACTCGTCGCCACCTGCCCGCTGCGGAACACGTCGGACGCCGCAATCGCGCGCAGATAGTCGAGATTGGTCTCGATGCCGGCTACGACCGTATCGTCCAGCGCTTTCGAAAGCCGGGCGATCGCGGCCTCGCGCGTCTCGGCTGAAACGATGATCTTGGCCAGCATCGGATCGTAGAACGGCGACACTTCGGTGCCGGTCTCGATCCAGCCGTCGATTCGCGCATCCGGCGAAAAGCTGACCCGCGTCAGCCGGCCTGCGCTCGGGCGAAAGCCGGCGCCCGGGTTCTCGGCATAGAGCCGCACCTCGATCGCCGCGCCGTTTGGTGCAAGCGAGCCCGCCTGGCCGAGCACATCCTCGCCGGCCGCCTGTCGGATCATCCATTCGACGAGGTCGACGCCGGTGACCTGCTCGGTGACGGGATGCTCGACCTGCAAGCGGGTGTTCACCTCGAGGAAATAGAAATCGTCGCGCTCGACGTCGTAGATGAACTCCACCGTGCCGGCGGACTCGTACGACACGGCCTTGCCGAGCGACACCGCGGCCGCGTGCAGCCGCCGGCGGATGTAGGCGGACAGCCCCGGCGCGGGCGTCTCCTCAAAGACCTTCTGGTTGCGCCGTTGCAGCGAGCAATCGCGTTCACCGAGCGCCACCACGCCGCCCTTGCCATTGCCGAAGATTTGCACCTCGATATGCCGCGCTCGCGCAACGAACCGCTCGAGATAGACCCGGGCGTCGCCGAAGCTGGCCCGCGCCGTGCGCTGCACCGATTCGAATCGCTCGCGCAGCGTCGCCATGTCGTGGCAGAGCTGCATGCCGATACCGCCGCCGCCCGCCGTGCTCTTCAACATCACCGGAAAGCCGATTGCTTCGGCCTCGCGCACCGCCACGTCGATCGTCTCCAGCAGGCCGGAGCCCGGCAGCAGCGGCACGCCACTGCGCTCGGCGATCTCGCGTGCCTTGTGCTTGAGGCCGAAGGCGTCGAGATGCTCAGGCCGCGGCCCGATGAACTTGATGCCGTGCTCGGCGAGCCACTCGGCGAAACGGCGGTTCTCCGACAGGAAGCCGTAACCGGGATGCACCGCCTGCGCACCGGTCGCAAGGCACGCCGCCATGATCGCATCGACGTTGAGATAGCTCTCCGCGGCCGGTGCAGGACCGATCCGCACCGCCTCGTCGGCGTCGAGCACCGGCCGGGTGAAACGGTCGGCGTCGGAATAGACCGCGACCGAACCGATGCCCATGCGGCGCAATGTTCTGCCGATCCGCCCGGCGATCTCGCCGCGGTTGGCAATCAGGACCTTGCTGAACATGCCTCACGCCTCCGGCTCGACGATCGCGACGTCGAAGATCGTCACCTGCACCGGCGTCGGGAAGAAGCCGTTGCAGGGATTGTTGATCTGCGGGCAGTTCGAGATCAGGCACAGCACGTCCATCTCGGCGACCAGCTCGATGGCGTCACCGGGCTTGGAGACGCCATCGACCACGGTGAAATTGCCGGCGGGATCGATCGGCACGTTCATGAAGAAGTTGAGATTCGGCACGATGTCCCGCTTCGACATGCCGTATTTCGCGGCTTCGATCACGAAATTCTCGCGACAGGCGTGCTGGTAGCGGGTCTGGTGCCCGAACCGCACGGTGTTGCTCTCGCAGGAGCAGGCGCCCGCCGAGGTGTCGTGCAGGCCGCAACTGTCGGCCGTGACGCGCAGCATCACGCGACCTTCGTTGGACATGATCCTGGTGCCGAGCCCAACATAGGCCGAGCCCTGTGCGCGCAGCGTATCCTGGCCGCTGTAGCGCTCGCCGAAATCACCGGCGCAATAGAACAGCGTGTCGACCGCCTGCTGGCCGTGGCTATCGGTGATCCGCAGCGTCTGCCCCTTGCGGATGATCGCCGACCACGGCTTGCGCGCGGGAATTTCGACATCGAGAACGATGCGGCGGCCGGTGCGAACAGATTGCATGGTCATCGCACGGCTCCTTCCAGGGTTTCGCCGAGATACAGCGCATTGTTCTGACAGGCGCGGACCGCTTCCGCGGTCGCAGTCCGGCACAGATCGTCGGCCGCCGGTGCGGCCGCGCGGTAGCGCACGATCTCCACGCTGGCCTGCGGATAGGTTTTGGCGGGATCGAGCGGATGCGGGCAGTTCGACAGCGCGATCAGAAGCTCCATCTCCGCGCGCAGGTCGACGAAATCGCCCTGCTGCCGCCGCTGCTCCGACCAGACGAACTTGCCGTCGGCGTCGATCGCGACCGGTGCGAACAAGCTGACACAGGGATGGACGTCGCGACGATCCAATCCGAGCTTGGTCGCGGCGAGAATGAAATTGTCGCGCGTGTTGCGGAAATTGCCGTCGCCGTATTTGGCCTGGTTGGTCGTCGCGGTCGAGCCGCCGACCACCGCATCATGCGCGGCACTGCTGTCCTCGGTGATGCCGAGCAGCGCGCGCCCCATGTCGGACAGCAGCACCCGCCCCTTCTGCAGCCGCGCCGCCCACTGCACCTTGATGGTGTCGGCGTGGTTGAGCCGCTCGGTGGTGTCGGCACTGTTCCAGGCGAGCAGGCTGACGGTCGACGTCCCCGACGTGTTGACGATGCGCAGGGTATCGCCGCGGTTCAACCGCGTGGTCCAGTACCAGCCGGACGGGATCGTCTCACGGTGCATGACCGTGTCGGCATCGATCGGCGCGGCGTCGCGCGCAGTCGGCGCCGGCAGTGCGCGCGGCGCGTGCTCCTGTCCCGCCGCCTTCAGCTCGTTATACCGCCGGGTATGCGCCGCGATCTCGGCCTTTTGTTCCTCTGTGAGGATCATGGTTGCTCCTTCAAGACGAGAGCGCCGGGCCGTCCCGGCTGATGCTCCTTGCCTGACCGGGTCGTCCCGGTCGGAGCTGGTTGAACTGACGATCGCAGCTCTGCGCTGCGGCGCGGAAAGATCTCGAGGTCGCGCGACACGGTGGCACCGTAGCGGTCGCGCTCCTCCGGCCGGTTGCGCTGCCGCTCCAGCGCGATCACCCGCGTCGCGAGCCCGAAGGCTTCACTGAGGTCATGCGTCACCATCACGACGGTGAGATGGGTCTCGTTCCAGAGCCGCTTCATCAGAAGGTGAATGTCGGCGCGGATTCCGGGATCGAGCGCACCGAACGGCTCGTCGAGCAGCAGGATCTTCGGGCCGCGCATGATCGCCTGCGCCAGCGCGAGCCGCTGCTGCATGCCGCCCGACAAAGCGGACGGGTACTTGCCCTCCTGGCCGGCGAGCCCGACCTCGGCGAGCAGCTTGATCGCTTCGTCGGCGGCGGCGCGCCGCGCGGCGCCGAACAGCCGGCCGGTGAATTTGGCGTCGCGCAGTTCGCGCCCGAGCATGACGTTCTGCAAGACCGTCAGATGCGGAAACACCGAGTAGCGCTGGAACACCACGCCGCGGTCGGCGTCCGGCTCGCCGGGCAACGGCTTGCCGTCGACCAGGATCTGGCCGCGGGTCGGCTGCTCCTCGCCGAGCAACATGCGGAGCAGCGTGGTCTTGCCGCAGCCGGACGGGCCGACCAGCGCAATGAAGGCGCGCGGTTCGACCTCCATCGTGATGCGCTCGAGCACGATGTGGTCGCCATATTCCTTCCAGACGTCGTCGAAGCGGATCGCGCTCATTCCGCCCTCACCGAGGCAAACCACGGAAACAACCTTCGCTGCATGACGCGCAGGCCGACATCGATCAGGAACGCCAGCAGCGTGATCCAGGCGACGTAGGGAATGATGACGTCCATCGCGAGATAGCGTCGGACCAGGAAGATCCGGTAGCCGAGCCCGGAATCGGAGGCGATCGCCTCGGCCGCGATCAGGAACAGCCACGCCGGCCCGAGCTGCAGGCGCAGCACGTCGATCAACCGCGGCAGGGTTTGCGGCATCGCGACGCGCAGCGCGATCTGCCAGGTCGAGGCGCCGAGCGTCTGCGCCTTGACGATCTGCTCGCGCGGCAGCTCCTGCACCTTCATGGCGAGATCGCGGATCATGCAAGGCAGCGTCCCGATCACGATCAGCGCGATCTTGGAATTCTCCCCGAGCCCCATCACGATGAACAGGATCGGCAACAGCGCCAGCGGCGGCACCATCGAGGTGACAGACACGAACGGCCCGAGCAGGGCGTTGGCGCCCGGCAACAGCCCGATCACGATCCCGAGCACCAGCGCAGCTGCCGTCGAGATCGCCAGCGCCGAGCCCAGTCGCCCCAGGCTGGCGACGGTGTCGGAGGCCATCAGATAGCCGCCGGTGCGTGCGTCGACCTCGAACGCCATCTGCTTGACCGCCTGCACCATGCTCGGCAGCGCCGGCAGCAGCTTGTCGTTCGGGTTCTGCGCGAGCCGCGCGCTGGAGCCGGCGAAGTAGGCGATTGCGACCAATACGAACGGCAGCGCGAGCAGATAGAATCGCGTCTGCCGTCCCGGCCGTAGGTTCACAAGTCGCATGGGCGGCTCCTGCTTGCGGATGGCGCTGTGCAAAGCGTTTTCGAGCGAAGTGGATTCCGGTTCGCGTGAAGAAAACGCGTCAAGCAAGACGTCAGAGCTTGCCCTTGGCGGCTTCGTCCATGTAGGTCGGGTCGAAGCGCAGCTTGACATTCGACTTGTCGCCCAGCACCGACTTGTCGGCGAGTTCGATGCCGACGGCGTCAGCCGATTTCGCCCCCTTGCCGAGCAGGTCCTTCTCGAACAGGAACTTGCGCACGCGATCCATCGTCGCCCCGACGGTCTTGCTGCGCGTAAAAGCTTCGGCGTCGGTTGCCTTGTCGAACAGTTTTGTGGTCGAGAGCTGGCTGTCGAAGCCCGCAAGGTCGGTGCCGGAGGCCTTGGCCATCGCCTCCTTGGCGGCCTTCGCCGCGGCATCGTTCGCCGTCATCTTGGAGAGGGTCTCGTACCAGATGCCGACCAGCGCCTTGGCGAAATCCGGATTGTCTTTCGCGACCGCTGTGTTCACCACCATCAGGTCCATGATCTCGCCGGGGATCTGCGAGGAATCGAACACCTTCTTCGCGTCGGGCGAGCCGAGGATTTCGGTTACGATCGGATTCCAGGTCACCACCGCGCTGACGTCAGGCGTCTTGTAGGCGGCCGCGATATCGGCGTCGGAGGTGTTGATGACCTTGACGTCCTTCTCGCTCAGCTTGCTGGTCTCGAGCGCGCGCGCCAGCAGATAATGCGACACCGAAAACTCGACCAGGTTGACCGTCTGGCCCTTGATCGCGGCGAGATCGGTCTTGTTCTTCAGGATCACCGCATCGTTGCCGTTGGAGAAATCGCCCATCACGACCGCGGTGGTGTCGACGCCACCGGCTGCCGGAATCGAGAGTGCGTCCATGTTGGTGATGGTGACGGCGTCATAGCCGCCGGCGGTGTACTGGTTGATCGATTCGACGTAGTCGTTGAACTGCTTGACCTCGATCGCGATGCCGTATTTGTCGGCCCATTTCTTGACGATGCCGGTGTCGGCCGCATAGCCCCACGGCATCCATCCGACATAGATCGACCAGGCGACCTTGAAGCTTTTCTTCGGCGCGGCGTCGGCCGCAGGCACAGCCGCCAGCGCGACCGCGCAGCCGATGACAACAGAGCGAAGGAAGAAAACGAATTTGTTCATTGCCGATCCCTCTTGCGAAAACTTCACAAAAAGGGACTGGCGAAAAGACCATCGCTCCGCCAATCCCTTGGCTGACGAGGTCTCCCGGGCTTTTATCCCGCCGTGCACCTGCGGGGATGTCTCCCCCGCAAGCGGCTGCTCTCGGACCAGCACCTTGCTTGGCAAGATCGGAACCCTAGCGGCCAACTCGACGCCATTGATGCACGAGGCGTGCCAGCGGGCCGGCAATTGAATCTCATGAGATTTTTCCGCGCGCACGGCGCAGCCACGACCGTGTCTTGCTCAAAGATTGCGCAGACCTGCTCAGAATTGGCTCTGTCCTTTCGCCACCGGCATCAGCAGGATCACGCGATGGCTGATGTCGAGTGGAGTTCGATGCGCAAGCTTCTGAGCGTTCTGTGCGCCGGCCTCTGGCGTGGATTGCACGGCCGGTTCGGCCTGGTGCCGAAGTCCGAACTAAAAGACTGATCGCAAGATCGCAAAAAAGAGCCCCGCTCTGCAGCGGGGCTCCTGCACAGAGATCCTATTTCCGATCGGAGTTTTGCGCCGGCGTCTGCGGGCTCTGGCCTGAGCCTGACGACGGCGGATTGTTGTTCTGGTTGGGCTGGCTGGACTGCGTGTCCCGGCCGGCATTTGGCTGGTTGCCGCTGCCCTGACCGACGGTCGACTGGTTCTGCGGTGCAGCCTGGCCCGTCGTATTCTGCTGCGGGGCCTGCTGCTGAGCGGACGGTTGATTTCCGCTCTGGCCGGTTGTCGACTGGTTCTGCGGCGAGTTCGCCTGACCCGTGGTCTGCCCGGTCGTGTTCTGCTGGGCAGGTTGCTGAGTGCCAGTCTGGCCGGTCGACTGGTTCTGCGGCGCGTTGTTGGTCTGACCGGTCGTCTGTCCAGTCGTGTTCTGCTGGGTGCGGCTCTGGCCGACCGTCGACGATGCGCCCGCGCCCTGACCGATCCGATCCGACAGGCCGAGTGCGGTCACCGTGCGCGTGTCGACGCTGCCGCTGGTCGTGATGCCCTCCTGACGCTGGAAGGTGATCAGCGCCTCGCGGGTCCGCGATCCCAATACGCCGTCGGCCTCGCCGACCAGCAGGCCGCGGTCGATCAGCACCTGCTGCACCTCGCGGATCTGCTGCGGGTTCAGGTCCATCATCGCAACGCTACCGCCGCCACCACCGCCACCGCCGCGATGGCTGAAGCGCGTCCGCGGTCCGACCGGGACCACGTCGACGACGCGGCGCTCGCGATCGAGGAACACGACTTCATCCTCGACGACGAAGAAGCTGTCGTCGCGATAATACGGGAACGCATCGATCAGCGCCGGGAAGGCGGCAACCGACACCGCGTTGAACCTCCGCGGCACCACCACGCCCGGATTGACCGCGAAGTTGATCGTGCTGACATTGACGCGCGGCGCGTTACGCGCCGACAGCACCGAG
This sequence comes from Bradyrhizobium pachyrhizi, assembly GCF_001189245.1. Taxonomy (GTDB): domain Bacteria; phylum Pseudomonadota; class Alphaproteobacteria; order Rhizobiales; family Xanthobacteraceae; genus Bradyrhizobium; species Bradyrhizobium pachyrhizi. The sequence goes on from NZ_LFIQ01000084.1 coordinate 88,253, forward strand.
CGCTGGATCGTGCTCTGCTGCTGCGCGGTCACGGTGCGCCCGGCCTCGGTCTGGATCGTGGCGTTCGACTGGGCCTGGGTCTGAGCGGTTGTCCCGGCTTGTCCCTGGGCCTGACCGGTGGTCTGTCCGGAGTTCATCCGGTTTTGCGTCGTACCGGACTGCGGAGCGGCCGCGCCCGTGGTCTGGCCGGCTCGCGTATTCGGCGCTGCCGTTGTGCCCTGGCCGGTGGTCGTGTTCGCGCCCTTTGCCTGGCCCGTGGTCGTGCTCTGGCCGGTCGTCGTGCCCGCCTTGCCTTGAGCCTTGTCCTGGGCCGTCCCCTGACCGGTCGTGGTGCCCTGGCTGCGGTTCGCGGCGTTGGCGCGATTCTCCGGCTGCTGCTGGCTTTGCCGCGTCGTGGCGCTGCCGCGTTCGCGGGATTCAGATCGGCCCATCTGCTCGCGCTGGCTTCGGCTCTGGCCGACGGTCTGCTCCTGCCGGCTCTGGCTGCGCTGCCCCTGCTCGGCGCGGCCGCTCTCGCGGGCCTGGCCGGTGGTCTGGCTGCGCTCGGCCGCACCGCGGCCCAGCTGACCTTCAGCCCGACCGCTCTCTCGTGCACCCTGGCTTTCTCGTGCGCCCCCTTGGCCGCGACCGACCGTCATGCCTTCGCTTCGCGATGCCCCGGGACCGCCATGCATTGCGCCGCCGGAACTGCCGGCCGACGAGCCTGCGGAGCGGCCGTGTTCACCACCGCCACCGCTCCCGCCCGCGCCGACGCTTCCGCCACCACCCATGCCGCCCCCGCCGCCGCCCTCGCGCATGCCCTGCGCCGAAGCGAGACTGACGCCGGCCAACAGCACGGCCGTCGTCAGCAGAAATTTGCTCTTCATGATCTTGCTCTGCATTACCGATTCCTCCTGCAGTTTTGCGGCTGCCGAATTGCGAAGCCGGCGCCAAATGGCCCGGCACGCTCCGCACCGCGGCCGCGCTCCAACAAAGCCGGCGAACGACGCGACGCAACGGCGCGCGCGTCTCACCGGTGAACTCTGAGAAAACAGCGGCGCCGCCCGCACCGTTCCTAGACACCGCCGCGACGCGACATTTCGCGCCAAGGGAACACCACATGTTCATCTTGAGTTCATCTTGAGCCAGCGGCCCGACGTCTGATCGCGCTTCAGGAACCGATTGCCACGCTTTCCCGTTTTGAATCGACGTGTGCGTTCGTCGTCATGACGATGGTCAGCGAGCTCACGCGGATCATCGTCCGCTGCGACTGGCGCTGGATCGGAACAGGTTCCGTTCGGCTTTGAACATTTGCTTCGCCGTCAACGGCAAGCTGCTGCGCCCACCTCGCTGCCAGGCCCGGATCGTTGCAGGCGTGCGGCCATTCGCAACCAATGCCACTCTCCTCCGTTGACCGGCTGGGCAATCATCATCGAGGAGGATCACATGAGGAAAACAGGCCTTGTTCTTGCAACCGTCGGTACGCTTGGGGTGAGCGCCATCGCAGCCCCGGCTCCCGCCGAAGCACGGTGGGGACACGGAGGTTGGGGTGGCGCGCTCGCAGGCGGACTGATTGCCGGCGCAGTCATCGGTGGTCTCGCCTCGTCAGCCTACGGCTATCCCGGCTATGCCTATGGTTACGGCTACCCCGGCTACGGCTACGGTTATGGCTATTCGCCCGCTTATTACGGCTACGGCAGCTATGCCTATGACGACGGCTATTACGCTGCGCCGTATCGTTGGGGAGGCGGCTATACCACGACATATTATAGCGGATACCGGCCGGCCTATTACGGTTATCGCTATCGCCACGTGGTGCGCCCGGCATACGCCTATTATCGCGGCGGCTATCCGCGCTGGCATCATCGCTGGCGTCATTGGTGAGATCGCCGAGACCGGCGCGGCGCCGCCAGCCGGGCTGACTGGCGCCGGCAAGGGGCCGACAAGGGTCGACCGGGTTGAGCGGCAGCGTTACCCGGCGACCCGCAGCGCGGTCACCGCGACGCAGGCGTTGCCTAACGGAATCAGCACCACCTGCGCGCCGTTCGGCAGCGCCATCGTCGCGAGCTCACCGAGCGTGCCGGTCTGTCCGTTGAGCTTGGCGAGTTCGGCGGCCACCGTCGAACAGCTCTCCGTCCGCGGCGTCACCCGCACCAGATTGCCTTCGCAGGACGATCCAACCGGCGCGGCAAACACAATGCCGGCGGCCTGCTGATTGGCGGCAGGGGTGGCTTGGCCGCCCGGGTTCGGTGCGAGCGCGACCAGCGACTGCACCGAATGCGAATTGCCGGCCTTGGCGTCCCACTGCGACTGCGCGGTGTAGTTGGAGTTCATCGCGAGGCCGCGGCCGAGCGTCCCGAACAGATTGGCGCAGGTCACGATGTTGCCCTGCCGCGCGTGCTCGTCGAACACGGTCGGTTGCTGGCCCGCCTGCTGCGGCGGAACGGAAGCCGCGGCAGACGGCGGCGTCGGCGCTTCCTGCGGACGCTGCTTGTGCGGCTGCGGCTTCGCGGCGGCGGCGGGCTTTTTGGCCGGCGCGGGCGTCGCCGGCTGCAGCGGCATCGGCTGCGACTGGGCCGGCTGCATCTGCTGGGCATAGCCCACGACGCCGGCTGCACTGAGCGCCGCCACGACGACCGCCGTGAAAATCAGGATGGGGGTCTTCAGTCGCATCGGCGTATTCATCCTCTCGTCCCGCACTTCGATGCGTCGCTCCGGCTTCCGGATCCGCATGCAGCCCGTTGTCTCATTTCAGCTTCGCCAGCACACCGGACAGTCCGTCCAGCGGCGCCTCCAGCACGATCGGCCCTTGCGGCAGCTGATAGGACACGCGGCACGGCGTCGCCGCGCGGATGTGCCGCCTCAGCACGTTGCCGATCGCGACCGTGGCGAAGCAGAAACTGGCATCGCAGCGGTCGGTCTGCGCGACGATGCGGTCCGGACTGTCGCCCATCGCGAGCTCGATCTGCGCGCCGACCCCGGCGGCCGCGGGAATCCGCATCGCCATCAGCGGTTTGCCGTCGGCGGTTCCGATCAGCGACCAGTTGAAGGCGACCGCGCCCTGCGCGTTGACGATCGATTGCGTGACGTTGCAGACGCGGCGCTTCGATTTGAGACTCTCGTCGCAAATCAGGGTCCAGTTCTTGAACGGCTGGATCATCCGCCGGAACTCGCCGGGCGTCTCGCCTTCCGGCACCACGACGTCCGAGGGCTTCACGCTGTAGGCGGATGGCGGCGCGCCCTGCGCGGCCGCGTTCGCCGCCGCC
>NZ_LFIQ01000084.1:91507-104033 GCF_001189245.1 Bradyrhizobium pachyrhizi
CGCTCACCTTGCCGGGCCGGTCGTCATAGCGCAGCGATGCCGCGGCCATGCCGATCGCGGCCGCACGCCAGGCGTCCTGCCGCACCTCGCCGATCTGGCCGTTGAGCTGCTGGAACGCGCTGTTGAGCTGGTTGACGTTGACCGCATCGGTGCCGGCAACGCCCGGCGCCACGTTGCTGATCGTCACCGGCGCGCCACCGCCGCTGTTCAACGTCAGCTTGTTGGTGGTGCCGCCCGAACCGTCGGAGTCGTAGCGGATCGAGCTCGACGCAACCGCCTGGAGCTGGCTGACATTGACCGCATCGGTCGCCGCCGAGCCCGCGGCAACGTTGGTGACGCGGCGTTCGGCGCCGGATGAGCCGACCGACACTTCGCCGGTCGCAACCCCTGCGACACTCTTGCCGACCACAGGCGTATAGGCCGCATCGCTCAGATTGGCCGTGGTGGTGGCGTTGGCGCCGAGCGCCAGCGAGTTGGCCGCCGTCGCCTTGGCACCGGCGCCGATCGCGACCGAATTGTCGGCCGACGCCGCAGAACCGTTGCCCATCGAGATCGCGTTGGCCCCGCTCGCGACCGACTGCGGTCCGATCGCGACGCTCTCGGCGCCGGTCGCGATGGAATCCGCAGCGGTCGAATTGGCGTGGAAATATTTCACGCCGCCGCCGCCGGTCGAGATGTTGCTGACGGTGGTGTAGAGAGCGGCGAGCGAGGTATTGGTGGCCCAGAGCTGCGAGCCGTTGATCGCATCCGTCGAGGTCTGGCTGATCTGGCCTGCGGCCACGTTGGTGATGGTACGCTCCGCACCGGCGCTGCCGACACTGACGGTCGAAGTCGGCGTCGTGCCGGCGAAGTTGTAGGTGGTGCCGCCGATCGAGGTGCTCGACGTCGCGACCACCGCCTGTGTGGTCGAATTGGCACCGAGCGCGACGTCGCCGGCCTGCGCCGTCGCCTTGGCGTTCGGACCGAGCGCAACGCTGGTCGGGTTGGTGGTCTGGGATCCGGCGCCGATCGACACCGACTGGACGCCGCTCGCCTGCGCGCTGGTTCCGAACGCAATCGAATCGGCGAAGCTAGACAGTGAATTCTGACCGATCGCGATGCCGCCGGGGGCGGTCTGCGCCACGGTTGCGCCAAAGCCCATGCCGATGCCGTTGTCGCCGTTGACCACGGTCGCGGGGCCCACCGCGACCGAATTGTTGCCGACCGCAAGCGAGTCGGCGAGCGTCGAGTTGGCGTGGAAGTATTTCGTCGTCGTGGTCGCGAACGAGGTCAGCGCGCCGGTCAGCTGGCGCACGGTGACGGCGTCGCTGTCCTGGGTGCCGTCGGCCACGTTGGTGATCTGCCGATAGCTCGTCGCATTGCCGACCGACACCGCGCCGAGCAGCGCGAGATCGGTGGTGTTGTAGGGGATGATGGTGCCGCCGATCGTGCCGGACGCCGGCGCGAGCGCACGATTGGAGATCGACCCCGAACCGAGCGCGACGCCGTCGACGACCGTGGCCTGGGTGTTGAAGCCGAGCGCGGTAGAATTCGCCGCCGTCGCCGAGGCCGCCACGCCGGCCGCCATCGAGTTCACGCCGGTCGCGCCATTGTTGTTGTAGTTGGCCTGCTGCGTGCCGCCGTCATTGACGCCATAATAATGCGTCAGGCCGTTGCTGACGACGGTCGACAGGCTGTCGATCGCGGACGTCGCGGCGAACAGCTGCGAGCCGTTGATCGCATCGGTCGAGCCGTTGCTGACCCGTCCCGCCGCGACATTGGTGATGGTGCGCTCATTGCCGACCGAGCCGACGCTGACCGTCGAGGTCGGGGTAGTGCCGGCAAAGCTGTAGGTGTTGCCACCGATGACGATGCTGGCGGTTTGAACCGCCGTGGTGGTCTGGCTGCCCGAGCCGAGCGCGATGTCGTTGGCGTTGGCGGCGGTGGCGCCGTTGCCGATCGACACCGAGCCGCTGCCGGTCGCGGTCGACACCGGTCCGATCGCAACCGAGTCGGTGCCAACAGCGTTGGAATCCGCCAGCGTCGAATTGGCGTGGAAATATTTGATGCCGCCGCCGGTACTGATGTTGTTGACGGTGGTGGCGAGGCCGTCGACCGCCTGGTTGGTGGCCCAGAGCTGCGATCCGTTGATCGCGTCGGTCGAGGAGTTGCTGATGCGGCCGGCCGCGACATTGGTGATGGTGCGCTCGGCGCCGAGCGCCCCGACGCTGACCGTCGAGGTCGCCGTCGTACCCGCAAAGCTGTAGGTGGTGCCGTTGATCACCGTGTTCGGCGTGTTGACAGCGGCAGCGGTGACGCTTCCGGAGCCGAGCGCGACATCGCCGGAGCTTGCCGCCGCCGTGGCGCCGTTACCCAGTGCGATATTGCCCGCAAGACCGGCGGCGCCCGCCGTCGAGCCATTGCCGAGCGCAACCGAGCCCTGCCCGATCGCCTTGTTGTTGTTGCCGATCGCGACGGCGCCGGCGGCCTGGTTGGCGGCGGTGGCGCTCGCCGTGCCGTCACTGTTGGCAATGTTGTTCGCGCCGCCGGTGAAGGCGCCGGTGCCGCTGGCATAGCTGGGATCGCCGATCGCCACGGCGCCGTTGCCATAGGCGACGTTGTTCGCGCCGATCGACACGGCCTGACCGCCGGAGGCCACCGCATTGGTGCCCAAGGCCACCGCGTTGGCGGAACTGGCCGCGGCATTGTTGCCGATGGCGATGGCGCTTGTAGCCGACGCATTGGCGCCGATGCCGAGTGCGGTACTGGCGATTCCGCTGGCGCTGGCGCTGACGCCGGCCGCGAGAGAATTGTCTCCTGTCGCGTGCGCTCCAGACCCGAATGAGGAGGAGTTTTGGCCGCTGGCAACGGCTGTGTTGCCAACCGCAGTGCTGGCGGCGGCACTCGCATTTGAGGCAGTGCCGATCGCCAGCGAACTTGTGCCGGCGGCACTGGCTCCAACGCCGGTCGCGAGCGAACTGATGCCGGCGGATGCCGCATTGTTGCCGATCGCGATGCCGCCCGTCGCTGCACTGTTGACGACCGCGCCCGATCCGATCGCAACCGAGCCTCCGGTACTCAGCGCCTGCGCCTGATTGCCCAAGGCAACAGCGAAATCCGCCGACGCCGCGGCGAGATTGCCGGCCGCCAGCGAGCTGGTACCTGACGCGACCGACTGGATGCCAACAGCGGCGGCGTTGCCGCCGCTCGCATTGGCAAGGTATCCTAGGGATGCGCTGCCGACCGCGGAGGCTTTCGCCCCGTTACCGATGGCGGTGGCCTGATTTGCCGAAGCATTGGCCGACGTTCCGAAGGCGCTGGCTCCTGTCCCTGTCGCTGAAGCGCTTGGGCCGACGCTGGTCGACCAAGCCCCCGTGGCGGCGGAACCGGTGCCAAGCGCAACAGCCTCGAACGTGAAGCCGGCAGGCGCGGTCCCGCTGGCATTGGCATTCGTGCCGATGGCGATTGGAGACCCGCCGCCGACTCCGGCGTTTGCTTTGGCGCTGACGCCGATGGCCGTGCCCGAACCGTTTGAAGATGAGGCAGCGGAGGACAATCCAATGGCGATCGAGGCGCCACCGGAGGCGCTGGCCGTCGAGCCCAGCGCCAAGGCACCCACGCCATTTGCAGTGGTGTTGACGCCAAAGGATGAGGATCCGTCCCCGGTGGAGTGCGCGTTCCCACCGATGGCGAGGGCGTTGGTGCCGGTCGCGTTCGCAAACACACCCATACCGATCGCATTCAAGCCATTCACGGAGTTGGAATAGCCCACGATGATCGAACCGTCGCCGGTTGCGCTGTTCGAATCGCCGATCGCCACGGAGTTCTGGCCATTCGCATTGGTATTAGCGCCAATGGCGGTCGAGGTGGCGCCGGCAGCATGGGCGCCGCAACCAATAGCAGTGCTGCCTGCAGTTGCAGCAGTGGGATTGGTGCAGTTGGCGGGATTGCTCAAAACCCCGTTGCCGATGGCAACCTGCGCGAACGCCGCCTGCGGGGTCATGACTCCCGCTATCGCCAGCATCGCGACGACCGCCGGCCTGCCGACCCCCAACGTCCCGAGACCCAATCGATCCCGCTTCATGCCGAGCGTCCGATGCGCCTGCCGCAGCACGGCCAGCAGCCGGCGCCGCAGCGAATGGCTGCCCGCATCGCTTGACGCGACCCAGCTCCGGACGAAGCCGGTGCGGCCCGGACGCTTCAGCGATCTTGTTGAGTTTTGTGCGACAGCCATAGTGCGCCCCTTTCGCGACATCTTGAAAAGACGCCGGAGGCGACGCGCCATGGACCGGGCCGACGCGCGGGCCCGCCGGCCGCACACGCGAAAAAATAACGATGATCGTACGCACGATCATCGTCCCGTCCTGGCCAACGATGTGTCGAATTCAACGAGCGCATCTTGCCACCCAGCGCTCGCTCGACTGCCCCATCAATGTGCCCCGAGTCGTCATGTCGCAAAATGATAGACACAATTTTGCCAGCGTCACTCAGCAGGCCGTCCAAATATCACGCAGATCGTCTCACAAGTTGAATGATTGGCCGATACACCGTGAGGTGTTTTATCGAATTTTCAACCTTTAGTTGATCGACGGCGCATGCGTTCGCGCATCTCGCGCGGGCTGACACCGAATTCGCGGCGGAAGGCGCGGGCAAAATCGGACGCCAGCTTGAAGCCGTGGCGATAGGCGATCTGCTGCACCTGCCTGTCGGCGGACGAGACAAGTTCTGCATGTGCCGCGCGCAGCCGCTTACGCAGGATGTAGCCGGCAACGCCGCCGACGCTCTCGAATGCACGGTAGAGGGCAGAACGCGAGATCCGCAATTGCAGCGCGATGCGGTCCGGCGTCAGATCGAAATCGCCGAGATGCGACTCTATATAGAGACGCGCACGCTCGAACAGCACCGACTCGACCGCGCCGCGCGCCTGCTCCAGCCGGTCCGAAGAGAGCTGGATGCATGCGGCGATCATCTGCGCGGTCGCCCGCCCCGCCTGCCTCAACTCCTCTGCGGACATCAGGGTGATGCGCGTTTCGAGCCGGTCGAGATAATCGGCCAACAATTCGATCAGATTGCCTTCGAGCAGAATATTGCAAACACCGTCGAGCTGATCGGCCACATCGGCGAACGACTTGCGCGGCAAGCCCAGCACCAGGCCGTCATAGTCCGTGATGCTGCCGCGGAAATCCTCGTCGAGCGAGATCAGGAACATGGCGCCCGGCCCGGCGTGAATCCGCCGCTCTGCGCTCTCGAAGCGGGCTTCGCCGGAGCGCACCCGGTACAGCCACCAGATGTCGACCGGCGCGCCATGCGACGGTTTGATGACGCGGGCGAATGATTGCGCGGCGAATCGCCCCGAGGTGAAGACGACATCGGCCATGTTGCAGGTCAGGTACTCCACCAGGAACCCGTGCGCAGGGCTATGACCTTCCGGTGGCGCAACGTCGACCAGCGAAGCCATCCGCGTTTTCCAGACCTCGAACTGCTCCGAGGGCGGATAGTGTCGTGTCGAGAACAGCCGCGGCGGCGCGGGGGTTACATCCCTGATGTTCCGCGGCTCGCGCGGCAAGGGAACGTGTTCCAGGCGCTGCGCTGCGTGTGCCGGCGTCTTGTCGTCTTCTTGCATGTACTTTCGTGCCCCGTTGGCGCGAACGACGAACGTCGGCTCAACGGAGGCGCATTCCCAAGGTTGCGTCGCCGGCCGCTCACAGACCGGCGAATTTCGGGGAGACAAGGAAGAGGCATTTCGGGAATCGGACATCGACGGCTTACGCCGGCCGCTCCCGATAGGGTTGACGCAGGTTCCTCTGGCAGTCGTGCTCGCACATGGCGTTCATCATTGTCGCGTCATTGCCGTGTCCGGCTCGGATGCTCCGTCACGGGTCGGCTCGATTGATCTAGAGAACAATCTGCGCGAGAACCAGAGGGGCGGCAACGCGCGTCGTGCAGAAATCCAAAATTGCGTTCATGCGATGCGATCGGGCAACGCATCATCGCAGAGTCTTCGGAAAATTTTCTCGATCTCCGCGCCTGGAAGAAACGCATGTCGCTGCAAAGGCGCGACCTAAGCACGGTAGATGTCATATCGAGAATCCCACGCATGATCGCATTGCGAACGCTCGTGCCCAATCATGCGGCAATCCACCGCGTGCGACGTGAATGCAATCCCATACGCATCGAACACGCGCGCGGCGTACATGCGCGCGCACGCTGCGGCATTCACATGTGAGCGTCGAGATGACGAAAGTCACGAGTGCCCGTCGAATTTTTTCGGCGAGCACTACGTCGCAGGCGGCTCGCGCCGTCCCGCGAAATCATGCCTAGCGCAACGCGAGAGAAAACCCTGCGGTTGTTGCTCAAGCCTGCACGCGCGCGGACTTCCTGTACTGCGCGGTTTCAGCGCGCAGCAGATCGCAGAATTGAAGTGCGAGACGGCTTCGCGGCCGCTGCGAAGGAAGCAGCAACATGGTGGCGATCTCCAGTCGTGGCACGAACGGCTTGAGTACAATCTTGGAGCTTGCAAAATCCCGGGCCACGATCGGGTCGACGATCGAGAAACCCAGTCCCTGCGCAACCAGGGCACAACGCTGCATGCTGTACTGGATCTCCGCGACCGTCTTGATCTCGACCTTGGCCTCATCGAGGATGCGCTCAAAGCGGGATCGATGCGGTGCGCTCGGGGAAGCTGCGATCATGGACTCTCCCCGCAGATCTTGCGCTGCGATCGATCGCTTCGAGCGCAACCGGTGCTGGCGGGGCAAGACGCAGACCGCCTCCGTTGTCATGAGGAGTTCGTCGTCGACCGCGGCAAACCCCGCCTGCGGCCGCGCCAGTCCGACGTCGCATTGTCCCGAGGCCACCAGGCTCCAGACGCGCTCGGGGCTGTGGACGGCCACGGATACGACGATGTCGGGATTCTTCCTCAGGAAGCTGCTGACGATCTGCGGCATCAACGAATAGGTGAACGCCGGAAGACACGCGATCCTGAGCGTCCCGCTGCCGCGCTCGCGAATGCCGCGCGCGGCGCGCGCCAGATACTCGAGGCCGGCCTGGTTTCTTTCGACCTCGCGCAGGAATATCTCGCCTTCCGGCGTCAGCGTGACGCCGCCTCGCCCGCGTTCGAACAACGCAAAGCCGATCTCGCGCTCGAGACGTGCGATCGCGCGGCTGATGAAAGGCTGCCCCACCCGAAGGCTCAAGGCGGCCTTCGTGATTCCGTTGTGGCGCACGACCTCTCGAAACAGGTCAACATGTCTTGGATTCAGGGGCATGACCAATTTGCATAAGAACTGGCGTTCCAGTCATTTGACGGCATGCGCATCGGGTGCGTCAATACGGCATGTACCCGTCGAGCAACCATCCAAGCTTCGCCACCGACCGCATCCTGTTGACCAGGATCACCGGCCCGGAGTCTTCGCGCGCACAGCAGCTTCGCGAGGCAGCGATGCTGCGGCGGCTCGATCGCGGCACATCTGACCGGCCGAATACCGCGCGCCTGGCGGCGGGACGGGACCAGGTCGACACCGCGGCCGCGTTCGCAATCGAGGCCGCTGAATCGGGAGACCTGCTCGGCGTGTCCGGGTTCGGCGCAATCGACCGGCACGAAAAGCGGGCGACGTTCGCTCCAATCTGGAGCATCGGGCGACTGGATGAGGCCGTGCTCGTCAGTCACGTTGCACATCTGATGACGCGGTATGCGTTCGAGGTGCTCGTGGTCGAGCGGGCCGAGGTGCATCTGGACTGGCGCCTGAGGCATATGCTTGATCTCTACGCCAACCTCGGCTTCCGCTGCGAAGGCAGGCTTCGCGCATATTTCGCAGCCGATGAAGAGCCGTCCGGCGATGCTGCGGTCCTCAGCGTGGTTCGCTCCGAATGGCCCTCCGTTGTGCGTCGGCAGCGCGGGGTTCTCGCCGGCGAAACGTGGCGCTACCGGCTTCCGTCCGACCGCCCTCCATAGCGGCGGCCAAGCTCGGACAAAACGGCGGCCAAGCTCGGACAAAACGATGTCACGAGAATGCGGGTGTATGACTCAACGGTCGAGCTACACACTCAGTGTCGTCCCTGCGAAAGCAGGGACCCATAACCACGAATGGTCATTGTTGCGCGATGACTGAACGACGAATCCCTTCAACAGCATCCGCCGCGGAGTATGGGTCCCTGCTTTCGCGGGGACGACGGCTGGAGGGAGCCGCGGCCTCTCGGCTCAAGCATGGACGTCTCCGGAATACTGGGTCACCCGCATGCGACGGGTGATGACACCGACAAGCTGTTTGACAGGTTGAATCGGAAACCAACCCCGTCATTGCGAGCGAAGCGAAGCTATCCATCCCGTCGCATATGCCGAGCGATGGATTGCTTCGTCGCCTCGCTTCTCGGGTCGAGAGATTTATGGAGGTATCAAGAAACGGCTTGCCGAGCCGCAGCTCGCGGCCGCTGGCCCGCCTCCGCCCGTTGGATTTCGGCGCCGTCGTCCGTCTTCGCTTTCACTGCGTTCAAGCTAGGCCGGACACGCTTCGACCTGAAGGTCTCCGCGTGGCTGCGCCACGCGAAGCCCGTCAGGGCGAAGCGTGGTGGGTGCGACAGGGATCGAACCTGTGACCCCTACCATGTCAAGGTAGTGCTCTCCCGCTGAGCTACGCACCCAAAGCGTATTTGGATCGGGTCCCTATAACGGACGGCGGCGGGGCAGGCAAGGATACAAAGTGAAGGTTTTTTGGCGAATCAGGCCGCCAGCAACTTATTCACTTCGCTGACCAATTCCCTGAGGTGCACGGGCTTGGCCAGCACCTTGGCGTTTTTCGGCGCCTCCGAATCGGAATTGAGGGCCACCGCGGCAAAGCCGGTGATGAACATGATCTTGATATCGGGATCGAGTTCCGAGGCACGGCGCGCCAGCTCGATACCGTCCATCTCGGGCATCACGATGTCGGTGAGCAGCATTTCGAACGGCTCCTCGCGCAGCCGCTGGTAGGCCGACATGCCGTTGTCGTGCGGCGAGACCTTGAAACCCGCGTTTTCGAGCGCCTTGACCAGGAAGCGGCGCATATCGGTGTCGTCTTCGGCGAGAAGTATTTTCGGCATGGCAGGAATCGTCGAATCCGGCTTGAGGAGCAGTCCGAACAGTAAGCCCGACAGACGGTAAATTTCGGGTGAAATTTGCGTCAAGCCAGCGGCAAATGCGCGCCACCCATTTGTGGACTGAACCGGACATCGAATCAACCGGGTGCCGCATTTGCTGCTTTTAAGACGCGTTCCAGCTGAAACCACACTCTTTTCACTTGGCAGAATGATCGCGATTACCGACAATGCGTGCCCATAAATCTCCGCTTTTCCGGCAGACTCAGTTGCTGCGGGGCGAGGCGGACGCAAGGGACGGCGCCAAGGGAATGACCGAATTTGCTGGCGAGTTGTCGCCCCCGTTCGAGATCGTTGAGCCGCAGGCCTGGCGCGCGCCGATCATCTTCAATTCCCCGCATTCGGGCTCGGTCTATCCGGCCGAATTCCTCGAGGCGGCGCGAATCGACGTAGTGTCGCTGCGGCGCTCCGAAGACTCCTTCATGGACGAGCTGATCGCGGGCCTCAGCGATCGCGGCTTTCCGATCGTGCGGGTCAACTTCCCGCGCTCCTATGTCGACGTGAACCGCGAGCCCTACGAGCTCGACCCGCGCATGTTCACCGGGCGGCTGCCGAGCTTTGCCAATACGCGCTCGATGCGGGTGGCCGGCGGCCTCGGCACCATCCCGCGCGTGGTCGGCGACGGCCAGGAGATCTATCGCGAGCGGCTCGACGTCGATGAGGCGCTGCGCCGGATCGAGGTGCTCTACAAGCCCTATCACCGCGCGCTGCGCCGGCTGATCAACAAGGCGCATCAGGCGTTCGGCGCCGTGATCGTGGTCGACTGCCATTCGATGCCGTCGGTCGGCGTGTCGCGCGACGAGCCGCGCCGGCCCGACGTCGTGATCGGCGACCGCTACGGCACGAGCTGTGCGCCGCTATTGCCCGACCTCGTCGAGGAGATCATGAGCTCGCTCGGCTATTCGATCGGCCGCAACAAGCCCTATGCCGGCGGCTTCATCACCGAGCATTACGGCAATCCGGCGAGCGGCCTGCACACCGTGCAGATCGAGCTCAACCGCGCGGTCTACATGGATGAGCGCCGCCGCGAGCGCGGCCCGCGCTTCGCGCAGGTGGCCGCCGACTTTGCCACCCTGGCGGATGCGCTGGCGAAAATCCCGTTCGGCGATCTCGGCCCGTTCCAGGCGGCCGCGGAGTAGCGGTCGGTTCAGCCGGGACCGCGGTTGCCAACCGAAGCCGTGAACTTGGAATTCAATTGGCGACCGGGCCTGACGCGAAACTGGATTCCGTATTCACGCGCGGAAGCAATGAGCCAAGAAAAAAGGGCCGCTTGAATGAACAAGCGGCCCAAGTCTAGGGAGGAAACGCCCAAGGAGGGCAGCGATAGCGCGAGGCGCTACCGCACCGCAACAATATGCGACCGCGCTGCACAAAACGCAAGAACTTTCGAAACATTTCTTGGGTAATGTTGGAAAGTCTGGCGAAACTGCAACAGGCCGGCAGGAGCGGCTTTCCTTATGTAGGATCAATACTTTACAAGGGAAGCCCTGGGCGGCCAGCGCTCTGCGCATAGCTTGTATACCAGAATTCGCAACTTCGTGATCGAGGCCGGGACCCGGAGCGCTTTCGAATCCGAAGCCAAATCGAAAGTCCGGAACCGCGTCATCGGGCTGGATAACACTCCGTTAATCGTGCGCGCCGCGCCGGATTGAGCTAGGCAAGAACGCATCCGATTTCTACCGCGTCGTTTGCGCAGTTCAGGGACATGCCGTGACGGTCATCGACTTCACCGCCTTCATCGGCCGCCTTGCGACCGCATCCGGCGAGACCATCTTGCCGTTCTTCCGCACCTCGCTCTCGGTCGACAACAAGAGCTCGAACGATTTCGATCCGGTCACCGAGGCCGACCGGGCGGCGGAAGCCGTAATGCGGCGGCTGATCAAGTCGAACTTCCCCCAGCACGGCATCGTCGGCGAGGAGTTCGGCAATGAGCGCGAGGACGCCGACTATGTCTGGGTGCTCGATCCGATCGACGGCACGAAATCCTTCATCGCCGGCTTTCCGATCTGGGGCACGCTGATCGCGCTGCTGCACAAAGGTACGCCGGTATTCGGCATGATGCACCAGCCCTATATCGGCGAGCGCTTCTCCGGCGACAACGGCTCGGCGCATTACTCCGGCCCGTCGGGCGAACGGCGGCTTTCGGTTAGGCGCTGCGCCTCGGTCAAGGAGGCCACTGTGTTCACCACGAGCCCGCTGCTGATGAATCCGGATGACCGCGCCCGCTTCGGCCGCATCGAGAATGCAGCGCGCCTGTCGCGCTATGGCGGCGACTGCTACTCCTATTGCATGCTCGCCGCCGGTCATCTCGACCTCGTGGTCGAGACCGAGCTGAAGCCTTACGACATTGCCGGCCTGATCCCGATCATCACCGGCGCCGGCGGCGTCGTCACCACCTGGGACGGCAAGCCGGCACAAAGCGGCGGCCGCATCATCGCGGCCGGCGACCCGCGCGTGCACGAAGCGGCGATGAAGCTGCTGAACGCCTGAGTTCCCGGTCTGATTCTTGAGTTGCCGGGCGTCTGATCTGCGCCCATCCTGACCGCAACCAGAAAAGTCAGGGATGGGCGACATGACGATGTGCGGCAGGCTGCTTGCAGCCGTTCTCCTGCTTCTCGCGCCCGTCACGGCTTTCGCCCAGGATTTCCCGACCAAGCCGATCCGGCTGATCGTGCCGTTCCCGCCCGGCGGGCCGAACGACATCATCGCGCGGGTGATCGGGCAGAAGATCTCGGAGCTCGCAAGGCAGCCCGTCATCGTCGACAACCGCGCCGGCCAGGGCGGCGTGCTCGGCACCGATGCGGTCGCGAAGGCCGCGCCCGACGGCTACACGGTGGCGATCGCGAGCGCCGGCGCGCTGGCGATCAGCCCCAGCATGGAAAAGGTCGCCTACGACACGCTGAAGGACCTCGCGCCGGTGACGCTGGTCGCGACAGTGCCGGAGATGCTGGTGGTCGCCGCCAACGTGCCGGCGAAGAACATGAACGAGCTGGTCGCGCTCGCCAGGGCGCAGCCGGGCAAGCTCAACTTCGCCTCTTCCGGCCCGGGCAGCCTGCCGCATCTCGCCTGCGAATTGTTCAAGCTGACGGCGAAGATCGACATCGTGCACGTGCCCTATCGCGGCGCTGCGCCGGCGCTGAACGATCTGTTGGGTCAGCAGGTGCAGATGACCTTCCTCGACCTGCCGGTGATCCTGCCGCAGATCAAGGCGGGCGCGCTGCGCCCGATCGCGCTCGGTGGGCGCGAACGCGCGCCGATCGCACCCGACGTGCCGACCACCGCCGAGGCCGGCATGCCAGACCTGATCATCGAGAACTGGTACGGCATGGTCGCGCCCGCACGCACGCCGCCCGCGATCCTCGCCCGGCTGAACCAGCTCGCCACCGCGGCGATGGCCGATCCGATCGTCAAGCAG
>NZ_LFIQ01000084.1:104045-144203 GCF_001189245.1 Bradyrhizobium pachyrhizi
GGTGATCTAGGACGCCGGCGTGGTGACGACGAAATGAGCCAGCCGTCAGCGCTGCGCTTCGGCGCGCAGATAATCCACGAGCTGCTTGGCCGCGCGCGGCAGCGCCTTGAAGCTGCGCGCGCAGATCGTCAGCCGGCGGTTGGCCCAGGCGTCGCGGATCCTTATCGTCGTGATCGGCATCGATGCCGCGCAGCGCCGCGCCGCGGTCTCCGGAATCACGGCGATGCCGACATCGGCGCCGACCATCTGGCAGATCGCGTCGAAGCCGCGCAGGCGGGCGCGGAAGCGCAGCCGCGCGCCGAGCTTTGCGGCGTGCCGCGAGATATGGACCTGCAGCGCCGACGTTGCCGTGAGGCCGACGAAATCGCGGCCGACCACCTCCTGGAAGTCGATCTGGCGGCGGCCGCCGAGATCGCTGCGTCGCGACGCTACCAGCATCAAGCGGTCCTCGCTAAACAGGAAGCGCTCGACGCTGTCGGGCAGCGCGTGCTCCGCGGCGAAGCCGAGATCGGCGGCGCCGCTGGCGATCGCGGTCGCGATATCGGTGCTCTCGCGCTCCTCGACATCGACGCTGATATCGGGATGCTCGTGCAGGAAGGCCGCGAGCGCCCGCGGCAGATGCTCCGACAGGCCCGAGGTGTTGGCCAGCAACAGCACGTTGGCGCGCACGCCGCTGGCATAGGCGGCGAGATCGCTTTGCAGCGCCTCGACATTGTGAATCACGATGCGGGCATGACCGAGCAGGCTCTCGCCCGCCGCCGTCAGTTCGACACCGCGGCGGCCGCGCTTGAGCAGTGCGACGCCGAGCGCCTCCTCGAGGCCCTTGATCCGCTCGCTGGCGGAAGCCAGCGCAAGATTCGCGCGCGCCGCGCCCTGCGTGATACTGCGCGCATCGGCAACCGCGATGAACAATTGCAAGTCGATCAGGTCGAACCGCATGACGTTTCCCGCCCCATACCTTCGGATCACCCGAAGGCTAACTCCGTAACCTCCAGATTGTGCCGATCGGCTCGATCGGTCAATGTGCCGCCATGGTCGACCATCTCCTGATCTTCATCGCCTTCGCCTTCCTGCTCGCCGGCTTCGTCAAAGGCACGCTCGGCCTCGGCCTGCCGACGGTCGCGATGGGGCTGCTCGCAACCACGATGGCGCCGGGCCAGGCGATCGCGATCGTGATTGTGCCCGCGATCGTCACCAATATCTGGCAGACCTTCGTCGGGCCCTATCTGCGCGACATCATCAAGCGGCTGTGGCCGCTGATGCTCGGCACCGTGGCCGGGATCTGGATCAATGCCGGGCTGCTGACCGGGCCATACGCGGCCTACGGCACCGTCGTGCTGGGCGTGCTGCTGGTGATCTACGCGATCGTCGGCCTGAGCCGGTTCAGCTTCAAGGTCGCGCGGCGCGACGAAAAATGGATCGGCGGCATCGTCGGCGTCATCACCGGGCTGATCTCGGCGGCGACCGGCGTTCAGGTCATCCCCTCGATGCCGTTCATGCAGGCGATCGGAATGGAGAAGGACGAACTCGTGCAGGCGCTCGGCGTGTTCTTTACCACTGCGACCGTGGCGCTCGCGTTCAACCTCACGGCATCGGGCCTGCTGACAGCGGCCACTGCATTGCCGGGCGCGGTCGCGATGGCGGCGTCGTTCACCGGCATGTTCATCGGCCAGGCGGTTCGCACACGGATGCACCCCGAGGTGTTCCGCCGCTGGTTCCTGATCGCGATGATCCTGCTCGGCGTCTATCTCGCCGGCAGCGCGCTGCCCAAGATCCACGGCTAGAGCGGCGGAGCCAGAGCTACCGCGCCTCCAGCGTCGCGACGCGGACGCCGAGATAGATGAAGAGCGCGCCGAGCGAGCGGTTGATCCAGGCGATCACGCCGGCCGATTGCCTGATGCGGCCGGCAGCCCGCGCCGCGAAGGCCGCAAGACCGAGGCACCACAGCGTGCCGCCGGTGATGAAGATCAGGCCGAGCACCAGGAAGGCGAGCGTCTTGTGCGGCGAATCGGCCGCCACGAATTGCGGCAGGAAAGCCAGGAAGAACAGCGCCACCTTCGGGTTGAGGATATTGGTCAGCGCCCCCTGCCAGAACACGCGCGAGATCGAGGTCTCGCCGCCCTGCCCGGCGATCTCCGCGAGCGGCTTGGCGCGCGTCAGCAGCATCTGCAGGCCGGTCAGCACCAGATAGGCCGCGCCGACCAGCTTGACGGCCAGGAACGCGGTCGACGAGGCCATCAGCAGCGCCGACAGGCCGATCGCCGCGCCCAGCACATGGACCAGGCAGCCGGCGCTGATACCGATCGCCGCAGCGGCGCCGCCGCGCCATCCGAGCTGAATCGTGCGCCCAATGATATAAGCGGTATCCGGGCCCGGTGTGACGTTGAGCAGCAGCCCGGACAGGACAAACAGCCAAAGTTCGTGAATTCCCAGCATGTCAGCGAGGTTAACCTATGCAAGTAACTGCCCGGAAAGGATGATCAGCCAGCCGGCGCCATCCCAGCGACACACGAATTCAGTAGAGAAACGACTGTACGATCCGTTGGTCGCATGCCAATTCTGCTACTATGCATTATAGGTGCCTGCAAACCGGGCTTCCGCCGGACCCGGCCTGTCTTGTAAGTATCGGATTCGGTCACCTCGGCTAAGTGGCCATTCCAGGGCACAGGAGACATGGAAAGACGGCTCGCTGCCATTCTTTGCGCTGACATCGCCGGCTATTCCCGCATGATGGGTGCCGACGAGGCGGGGACGCATGCCTCGTTCAAGGCGCACCGTAGCGCGATTTACCCGATCATCCTCAACCATGGCGGCCGAATCGTCAAAAACACCGGCGATGGCTTCCTGCTGGAATTTCCGAGCATCATCGGCGCGATCGAGGCCGCCGTCGCGATGCAGACCCTGATGGCCGAGCGCAACGAACATCTGCCGGCCGACCGCGCCATGCACTTCCGGATGGGCGTCCACATGGGCGACGTCATGGCCGACGAGGACGAGGTGTTCGGCGACGACGTCAACATCGCCGTCCGCCTCGAGACGGTCGCAACGCCCGGCGGCATCGCGGTGTCGGACAAGGCCCGCACTGAAGCGGGACGGCGGCTTGCCGTCACCCTCGTTGACGCCGGCCCGCACCGCTTCAAGAACATCGCCGAGCCGGTCAATGTCTGGACCTGGGCGCCGGCCGGGTCCGATGCCCAGGAGCAGGTTCCGGAGGATGGTCCGCATCTGCCGGGCCAATATCGGACCGCAATCGTCGGCGTGCTGCCGTTCGACAATCTGAGCGGCGGCGCCGACGAATATTTCTCGGACGGCCTGACCGAGGACCTGATCCACGCGCTGTCGCTGCAATCCTTCTATCGCGTGCTGAGCCGCAACTCGACCTTCGCCTACAAGGGCAAGAACGTCTCGACGCGGCTGATCGCGCGCGAGATCGACGCGACCTATCTGATCCAGGGTTCGGTACGGCGCGCCGGCAACAAGATCCGCGTCTCCGCCGAGCTGATCGCGCCCGAGAAGGGCGAGCAGCTGTGGACCGGCCGCTACGACCGCGACATGGGCGACCTGTTCGCGATGCAGGACGAGATCACCGCGAATCTCTCCGCCGCCGTCGCCCAGGAGATCTATCGCGCCGAGGCGTCGGCACCGGCGCGCTCGCCGAACGCCGAGCTGACGGCGTGGGATCGCTTCCTGAAGGGGCTGTCGCACTACTACCAACAGACCAAGGACGATTGCGAAACCGCGATCGCGCTGTTCAAGGAAGCGATCGAGCTCGACCCCGCGCTGTCGATCGCGCGCGCCTATCTGGCGCTGATCCAGATCCAGAGCATCCAGTTCGGCTGGATTCCGAGCACGCGCGAATTGTGGGCCTCGTCGGTCAGCCTGGCCGAGAGCAGCGTGCGGCTCGACCCGCGCTCCTCGTTCGCGTTTTCGCTGCTGGCCTATCTGCACGCGATGCAGGGCCATTACGAAGCCGCGATGGATGTCATCAAGCGGGCGATCGAGCTCAACCCCTACGACATGGGCGCGCGCGGCGTGCTCGGCATTTGCCACATGGTGATCGGCGACCATCGCAAGGCGGTCGACCTGTTCTCGACCGCGGTCCAGCGCGGCAACAGCGACCCGCGCTACCAATGGGCGGCGCTGAACGCATTCAGCCATTATCTGCTCGGGCAATATGACGCGTCGCTATCGTGGTCGCGCGAGGGGCTGTATCTGAACCCGAACCATCTGCAGTGCCTTGCGGTGCGCACCGCAGCGCTCGCCCAGCTCGGCCGCGCCGACGAGGCCGCGCAGGCGGCCGAAGCCCTGCTCGCCAACCATCCCGAGCTGACGGTCGAGCGTCACTTGCGCAATTTCCACTGGAAGAACCCGGCCGACATCGCGCATTATCGCGACGGCCTCTTGAAAGCCGGCCTGCCGTTCGGCAAACTCGCTCTGGTTGCATCCACCTCGAAATTCGCCGTCGACTCCTGAGCGAATTCATCCACCGGTAATGGATGCTTTTTAAGCTGAAGCTTTTCAGGATGTGGTTTGATGTCCGATACGGCTGCAAGCGCGGCGCCCGCCCCGCAGATCTCCCCTGACAATCCCTGCCCGTTCCTGCGGGCGCTCGTCGCCGGCAACTATGTCGGCGGCCATATCGTGCCGCTGCCTGAACTGACCGGCACCATCGGGCGCGCAACCGGCAAGACCGGGTTCGAGGGATTCACCGCGCGGGCGAAGATCTTCATGGTGGCGCAGATCGCCAACGGCCTCGGTCCTTTCAGCCAGCTGCGCAGCCTGTTCCAGGGCGCCATTCTCGACGCGTTACGCAACGGCCCGCTCGACAAGCACGGCGCCGGCTCGCGCATCCTCGACCAGCACGCGGTGGTCCATGAGGACGAAATCGCGCGGCTCGCGACCTTCGGCAGCGACTACAAGGCACCCGACGGCAGCGTCGAACGCGGGCTGTCGGCCGCCGAGATCAAGACCTTCATGGCGGCGAACTTCCAGCGCGCCAAGGACGAGCATCCGCCGTCCTACGGCATCCTGCACTGCTACTATCCGCTCCTGATGCTCGGCGAGTGGCCGGTGCTGCTCGACATCATGGGCAAGGGCGAAGGCAAGGACCGCTATCTCAGCGTCGCCGAGGTCAGGACGCTGTTCGTGGACAAGCGCTTTCCCGACCGGATCGTCGCGATGCTACAGCGCTAGACTAGATTTTTGTTGGACGCGTTTTCTTCACGCGAACCGGTATCCGCTTCGCTCGAAAACGCCATGTTTCACTTGAACAGCGGCGTGCCCGGCACGAACGCATCGAACGCCGCCCAGAATTGGCCGCGGTAGCGGTCCTGCTCCTGCAGGATTTCGTGCTTGGAGCCGGCGATCACGAGATGCGAGCCGGCGCGCAAGTGATAGGCGAACTCCTCGATCGCGGCCGTCGACACCACCTCGTCATTGCTCGCCGCCAGCATCAGGATCGGCTGGCGGATTTCGGACGGATACGACATGCCGCGGAAGGTGCGCATCGCGGTGAACGCGGTGTCGGCCCAGGCGATCGTCGGCGCCGCGATGCCGAGCGTCGGGTCTTCTTCCAGGATCGCCGCGTTGCGGGCATGGCGCACCGGGTCGCTGGTGACGGGATTGCCGATGAAGGGCGCGAGGCCGACCAGTTCGTCGCTGCCGCCGGGAACATAGCGGCCGCCCTGCCCGGCCAGCCGCATGATCCGAAGCAGCGTGCTCGGGAAGAACGACACGCGGCGGCGCGGCAGGTCGATCATCGGCGCCGACAGCACCATGCGGTCGAACCAGCGCTTGCCGGCATGCGCGAGGCGCAGCATCACCGCACCGCCCATCGAATGCGCCAGCGCGAAATAGGGCGGCGGGCAATCCGGCAGCACCACCTGTTGCACGAAGGTCTCGACGTCGACCTCGTAGTCGGCGAAGTCGCGCACATAGCCCTTGCGGGGATCGCGCAGCCGCCGCGACGAGTGGCCCTGTCCGCGCCAGTCGATCATCGCCACCGCAAAGCCGCGGTCGCGCAGATCGCGCACGGTCTCGAAATATTTTTCGATCATCTCGCCACGCCCGCCGAACACGCAGACCGTGCCCTTGCGGCCGGGCGGCGGCGCCCAGCGCGCAAAGCGCAGCTCAGCCCCGTCTGATGTCTTGATGGTGCCACTGACAACGTCGTCCGGAACCGGGTTGGCGGGAATCGAGACGAGCGTCATGAAGGGGACCGGAGTGGTGAGACAGGGTGGAGATCAAGGACGCCGGCGCCAAAAAATGCGACGCGGTTTCCGCCTCTTGAACGCAACGTGACCCCTCCCATATCACCTCCGTGCAGGCCGCTACCAGTGCTTCGGAACCGAAACATCAGGCTGCACACATCTAAGCCCGGCCCGATGGCGGGCGGGTAACTGAAACAGTCGCTCAATGGAGGACTATTCCTATGCGTAGCTACGACCTCACTCCGTTTTATCGTTCCACCGTCGGCTTCGACCGCCTCTTCAACCTGCTCGATCAGGTGACCTCGGACGGCAGCCCCGGCTATCCCCCCTACAACATCGAGCGCACCGGCGAGAATGCTTACCGGATCAGCGTTGCGGTCTCCGGCTTCTCGCAGGCCGAGCTTTCGATCGTCGCGAAGGAGAACACGCTGACGATCAAGGGCGAGAAAACCGCCAACGAGAACTCCGGCAACGGCTCCGAAGTGCTCTATCGCGGCATCGCCTCCCGCGCCTTCGAGCGCGTCTTCCAGCTTGCCGACTTCGTGCAGGTGAAGAACGCTTCGCTCGAGAACGGTCTGCTCCACGTCGATCTCGTCCGCGAGATTCCCGAGGCCAAGAAGCCCCGCAGCATTCCGATCGGCGGCGGCGAGAAGGCCCCGCAGGTCGTTGACGGCTCGGCCGGCAAGGTCGCCGCCTAAGCACCAAACCCGCGTCAGCAGATATTGGCTGATCGCGAAAACGCCCCGGGAAACCGGGGCGTTTTTTGTTGGCTTCGTAGCCGGATGAAGCCTTCGTAGCCCGGATGGGGCGAAGCGCAATCCGGGGGACCTTCTCCGCGACGGGACCGCCCCGGATTTCGCGGAGCCTGTCATCGGGCGCGCGTTCGCGCGACCCGTTGGCTCCATCCGGGCTACAGAGCGACGCGGGTCACTCCAATCCCTGCACCTTGGGCATTGCCTGGGTCGGCAGGATCGCGGGTGCAGGCGCCGGCGGCGGAGCCCCCTGACCGACGGTCGGAGCCTCGGCTTGCTGGACGGCTTGCGGCGCAGCCTGGGCCTCGGCCGGCTTTGGGGCTGCGGCCTGCTCGGCCGGCACGGGTGCGGCTGCCTGGGCAGGCTGCGGCGTGGCCGCCTGCGGGACGGCGGCCTGGGCCGCCGGGACAGGAGCCTGGGCTGCCGCCGGAGCCTGGGTCGCCGGAACCTGGGCCTTGGCCCCCAGCGGGTTCCGCTTCGGCACCGGCACGCGGCTGGCGACATGCGGGATCGGGAGCGGCGGGCGCGGCACCCGGGCCTGGATTGGCCGCGGCATCGGCCCGACGGGACCGTCGGTCGCGCTCATTTCCTCTTCGTAATTGTTGCCGAGCCGGGAGGCCGGCGTGAAGCGGATGATGTGGCCGTCGCGGGCATCGATCACCAGCCGGCCGTCGTCGCCGCCCTGGTCGATCACCGAGATCGTGTAGACGAACCCGCGCTGCCGGGGCGCGCCAAGCGGCAGATAGCCGTTCTCGCGCAGCACGGTATAGACCTCGACCGGCGGCAACAGGCTCGGGACCCGGCCAAAGCGCGGCGGCGGCGGAACCTCGGGCATGGCGGCATAGGGCCCGTCCATGTCGGATACCCTGACCAGAAGCGGGCTGCCGATCCGGGCGGACGTCGCCAGCTGGGCCTCGGCCGAGGCTGCGCTGAGCGCGAGGGCGGCGGCAGCAACCGAACCTGTGAACAACTTCATCGCCGTAACTCCTGTCTGCCCCGCCCTGGAGCGTTTCCGCTCTCTTGCCGGCTTGCCCGGGGCAAAACTTCAGTTTCAAATTCGGCGGTCCTTGGTCGCTCCTTGGGCCAGATCACGGCGTGTTTGCTTCGAATCGGGGGCGCCTCATCCCCGCCGAGCCGTTCGATCCGAGCATGCGGGCGAGGACTTCCTCGCGCTTGTGTGATAGACAAAAATTTGGCAAGGTCTAAGTTAGGACAGTAAAGCTGTCTCAATTTCGAGGCCATCCCGGCATAGGGATTGCAACGAGACCTCGGCGCCCCGAGCTCCGAGAATGCTGCAGGCAGGGCCGTCCCTCAGGGGACGTTGAAACGCCCGTCGTCTGAATTTAGGAAAATGCGGCTCGCGGCGGACGAGCGGTGGCCCGGTGGGTGCCGCAACGTCCAAGGTGCGCCAAATACGGTGGGGCCCTTACGAAAGGGAGAGGACACATGAGCGGGTCGGAATTCGAGCGCGAAAACATCGTGGCAGGAACGCTGTCGGCGACCGCGGACTCGAAAGCGGCCGAGCCCGCGCGTGAGTTGCATACTTGGCGCCCGGAAGCCGAAGGCCTGTTTGATCCGAGCCTGGAAAAGGATTCCTGCGGCGTCGGCTTCATCGCCAACATCAAGGGCCAGAAGTCGCACCAGATCGTCTCCGACGCGCTGAACATCCTGTGCAACCTCGAGCATCGCGGCGCCGTCGGCGCCGACCCGCGCGCCGGTGACGGCGCCGGCATCCTGGTGCAGATCCCGCACGCCTTCTTTGCGCGCAAGACCGCGGAGCTCGGCTTCAAGCTGCCGCAGCCCGGCGAATACGCCATCGGCGCGCTGTTCATGCCGCGCGATGCCGCGTGGCGGAACGTGATCAAGAGCATCATCGCCGACGAGATCAAGAACGAGGGCTTCAAGCTGCTCGGCTGGCGCGATGTGCCGTCAGACAATTCCTCGCTCGGCGTCACCGTGAAGCCGACCGAGCCCTACCACATGCAGGTCTTCATCGGCCGCAATGGTGCTGCGAAGACCGAGGACGATTTCGAGCGCCACCTGTACATCCTGCGCAAGTCGATCTCGCAGGCGATCTATCAGCGCCGCGACCGCGGCATGGCTGGCTACTATCCGTGCTCGCTGTCGTGCCGCACCGTGATCTACAAGGGCATGTTCCTCGCCGACCAGCTCGGCAAGTACTATCCTGACCTGCACGAGGCCGACTTCGACAGCGCGCTGGCGCTGGTGCATCAACGCTTCTCGACCAACACCTTCCCGACCTGGTCGCTGGCGCATCCCTACCGGATGATCGCCCATAACGGCGAGATCAACACGCTGCGCGGCAACGTCAACTGGATGGCGGCGCGGCAGGCCTCCGTGCATTCGGAGCTCTATGGCAAGGACATCAGCCGCCTGTGGCCGATCTCCTATGAAGGCCAGAGCGACACCGCCTGCTTCGACAACGCGCTCGAATTCCTGGTGCAGGGCGGCTACTCGCTGCCGCACGCTGTGATGATGATGATTCCGGAAGCGTGGGCCGGCAATCCCCTGATGGATGAGCAGCGCCGCGCCTTCTACGAATATCATGCCGCGCTCATGGAGCCGTGGGACGGCCCGGCCGCGATCGCCTTCACCGACGGCCGCAAGATCGGCGCCACGCTCGATCGCAACGGCCTGCGCCCGGCGCGCTACCTCGTCACCAAGGACGACCGCATCGTGATGGCGTCCGAAATGGGCGTGCTGAAGATTCCGGAGGACCAGATCGTCACCAAGTGGCGGCTGCAGCCCGGCAAGATGCTGCTCGTCGACCTCGAGCAGGGCCGCCTGATTCCCGACGATGAGATCAAGGCCGACCTCGCCAAGAGTCACCCCTACAGCGATTGGCTGCATCGCACCCAGATCCAGCTCGAGGAGCTGCCGGATGCGCCAGCCAAGGGCGTGCGCTCCAACCTGCCGCTGCTCGATCGCCAGCAAGCCTTCGGCTACAGCCAGGAAGACATCGCGATCCTGATGACGCCGATGGCGGCCATCGGCGAGGAAGCTGCCGGCTCGATGGGCAACGACACGCCGATCTCGGCGCTGTCGGACAAGCCGAAGCAGCTGTTTACCTACTTCAAGCAGAACTTCGCGCAGGTGACGAACCCGCCGATCGATCCGATCCGCGAGGAAATCGTCATGAGCCTCGTCTCGATCATCGGGCCGCGGCCGAACCTGTTCGACCTGCAGGGCGTCGCCTCGACCAAGCGCCTCGAGGTGCGGCAGCCGATCCTGACCGACGCCGATCTGGAAAAGATCCGCTCGATCTCCGACGTCGCCGAGACCCACTTCAAGTCGCGCACGCTCGACACCACCTTCCACGCCGGATTCGGCGCGGCGGGCATGGAGCAGGTGCTCGACGAGCTCTGCGCACGCGCCGAGGGCGCGGTGCGCGAGGGTATCAACATCATCATCCTGTCGGACCGCATGACCGGCACCGACCGGATTCCGATCCCGTCGCTGCTGGCCTGCGCCGCCGTGCATCATCACCTGATCCGCACCGGCCTGCGCACCTCGGTCGGCCTCGTCGTGGAATCCGGTGAGCCGCGCGAGGTGCATCACTTCGCCTGCCTCGCCGGCTACGGCGCCGAAGCGATCAACCCCTACCTCGCGTTCGAAACCATCCTCGCGATGAAGGACCGGCTGCCCGGCGCGCTCGACGATTACGAGATCGTCAAGCGCTATATCAAGTCGATCGGCAAGGGCCTGCTCAAGGTGATGTCCAAGATGGGCATCTCGACCTACCAGTCCTATTGCGGCGCGCAGATCTTCGACGCGGTCGGCCTCAAGGCGGACTTCGTCGTCAAGTATTTCGCCGGCACCCACACCCGCATCGAGGGCGTCGGCCTCGGCGAGATCGCCGAGGAGACCGTACGGCGCCACACCGACGCCTTCGGTGACGGCCAGATCTACAAGAGCGCGCTCGATGTCGGCGGCGAATATGCCTACCGCACCCGCGGCGAGGACCATGCCTGGACCGCGGAATCGGTCTCGACGCTGCAGCATGCCGTGCGCGGCAATTCGCAGGAGCGCTACCGGGCGTTCGCCAAGATCCTCAACGAGCAGTCCGAGCGTCTCTTGACGCTGCGCGGCCTGTTCCGGATCAAGAGCGCCGAGGACGACAAGCGCAAGCCGGTCAAGCTCGAGGACGTCGAGCCGGCCAAGGACATCGTCAAGCGGTTCTCGACCGGCGCGATGTCGTTCGGCTCGATCTCGCGCGAGGCGCACACGACGCTCGCGATCGCGATGAACCGGATCGGCGGCAAGTCGAACACCGGCGAAGGCGGCGAGGAATCCGACCGCTTCAAGCCGATGCCCAACGGCGACAGCATGCGCTCGGCGATCAAGCAGGTCGCCTCGGGCCGGTTCGGCGTGACGACGGAATACCTCGTCAACTCCGACATGATGCAGATCAAGATGGCGCAGGGTGCCAAGCCCGGCGAAGGCGGCCAGCTGCCCGGCCACAAGGTCGACGCGACGATCGCCCGCGTCCGGCATTCGACGCCCGGCGTCGGCCTGATCTCGCCGCCGCCGCATCACGACATCTACTCGATCGAAGACCTCGCCCAGCTGATCTACGACCTTAAGAACGTCAATCCCGACGGCCAGGTCTCGGTCAAGCTGGTGTCGGAAGTCGGCGTCGGCACGGTTGCCGCCGGCGTCGCCAAGGCGCGCGCCGACCATGTCACCATCGCGGGCTTCGAGGGCGGCACCGGTGCCTCGCCACTGACCTCGATCAAGCATGCCGGCTCGCCGTGGGAGATCGGTCTTGCCGAGACCCATCAGACGCTGGTGCGCCAGCGGCTGCGCAGCCGCATCGCGGTCCAGGTCGACGGCGGCTTCCGCACCGGCCGTGACGTCGTGATCGGGGCGCTGCTCGGGGCCGACGAGTTCGGCTTCGCCACCGCGCCCCTGATCGCGGCGGGCTGCATCATGATGCGCAAGTGCCACCTCAACACCTGCCCGGTCGGCGTCGCGACCCAGGATCCGGTGCTGCGCAAGCGCTTCACCGGCCAGCCCGAGCACGTCATCAACTACTTCTTCTTCGTCGCCGAGGAAGTCCGCGAGATCATGGCGCAGCTCGGCTACAAGACGTTCGACGAGATGGTCGGCCAGGTCCAGATGCTGGACCAGACCGCGCTGGTCTCGCACTGGAAGGCCAAGGGCCTCGATTTCTCCAAGCTGTTCGTGCGGCAGAAGGAGGAGAAGGGCCAGACGATCTATCACTCGGAGAGCCAGAACCACCATCTGGAAGCCGTGCTCGACCGCCGGCTGATCGAGAAGGCGCAGGCCGCGCTCGATCGCGGCGCCCCCGTCAAGATCGAGGAAGAGATCAACAACACCGACCGTTCCGCCGGCGCGATGCTGTCGGGCGCGGTGGCCAAGATCTACGGCCATGCCGGCCTTCCGCTCGACACCATCCATGTCGGCCTGAAGGGCACGGCGGGACAGGCGTTCGGCGCCTGGCTCGCCAAGGGCGTCACCTTCGAGCTCGAGGGCGAAGGCAACGACTATGTCGGCAAGGGCCTCTCGGGCGGCTGCATCATCGTCAAGCCGCCGAAGATCTCCGGCATCGTGCCGGAAGAGTCGATCATCGTCGGCAACACCGTGATGTACGGCGCGATCGCGGGCGAGTGCTACTTCCGCGGCATCGCCGGCGAGCGCTTCGCGGTGCGCAACTCCGGCGCAGTCGCGGTCGTCGAGGGCGCCGGCGATCATTGCTGCGAATACATGACCGGCGGCATCGTCGTGGTGCTCGGCAAGACCGGGCGCAACTTCGCGGCCGGCATGTCCGGCGGCATCGCCTATGTGCTGGACGAGGCCGGCGACTTCGACAAGCTGTGCAACCTTTCGATGGTCGAGCTCGAGCCGGTGCTCTCGGAGGAGATGATCAACGCCGACACCTACCACCACTCCGGCGATCTCGAGGCGCATGGCCGGGTCGACGTGTTCCAGAACCTGCTCGACTCCGACGTGGAGCGGCTGCACGTCCTGATCACGCGTCACGCCAAGCTGACGGGCTCGAAGAAGGCGGCGGAGATTCTCGCCGACTGGAAGAGCTGGCTGCCGAAATTCCGCAAGGTGATGCCGGTGGAGTACCGCCGCGCGCTGAAGGAAATGAAGGCGAACGCCGACGCCGAGCCGAAGATCGCGATCGGCGCGTAGGCCTGAAAGACCCTCATGGTGAGGAGGCGCGCAGCGCCGCCTCGAACCATGAGGCCGCCACACGGGCCTCCATCCTTCGAGACGCGGCGCACGCGCCGCTCCTCAGGATGAGGGTCAAACAGAACAGACGAACACATGATGCAGGGGCATCGGGTTTCAATGGGTAAGATCACAGGTTTTCTCGAGATCGAGCGGCATGACCGCAAGTACGAGCCGGTCGCCGATCGACTCAAGAACTTCAGGGAATTCGTCATTCCGCTGAGCGAGAAGGACACGCGCGACCAGGCGGCGCGCTGCATGAATTGCGGCATCCCCTATTGCCACGGCACCGGCTCGACCGCGCCGGGCACGCCGGGCTGCCCGGTCAACAACCAGATCCCCGATTTCAACGACCTCGTCTATCAGGGCAACTGGGAAGAAGCCTCGCGCAACCTGCACTCGACCAACAACTTCCCCGAATTCACCGGCCGCATCTGCCCGGCGCCGTGCGAGGCGTCCTGCACGCTCAACATCGACGACAATCCGGTCACCATCAAGACCATCGAATGCGCGATCGTGGACCGCGCCTGGGACAATGGCTGGCTGAAGCCGGAGATCGCAGCCGTTAAGACCGGCAAGAAGGTCGCCGTGATCGGCTCGGGTCCCGCCGGCATGGCCGCCGCGCAGCAGCTCGCGCGCGCCGGCCACGAGGTGCATGTCTACGAGAAGTTCGCCAAGGCCGGCGGCCTGCTGCGCTACGGCATTCCCGACTTCAAGATGGAGAAGGGCATCATCGACCGCCGCGTGGCGCAGATGGAGGCCGAGGGCGTCACCTTCCATTACGGCAAGGCCGTCGGCGGCTCGACGCCGGGTGCGATCGATCCGCAGGAGCTCGCCAAGCAGTATGACGCCGTGGCGCTGACCGGCGGCGCGGAAGCCCCGCGCGACCTGCCGATCCCCGGCCGCGAGCTTTCCGGCATCCACTTCGCAATGGACTTCCTGCCGCAGCAGAACCGCCGCGTCTCCGGCGAGCCGCTGAACGGCGCCGCCGACATCCTCGCCGGCGGCAAGCATGTCGTCGTGATCGGCGGCGGCGACACCGGCTCGGACTGCATCGGCACCTCGTTCCGGCAAGGCGCAACGTCGGTGACCCAGCTCGAGATCATGCCGGCGCCGCCCGAGCACGAGAACAAGGGCGTGACCTGGCCGAACTGGCCGCTGAAGATGCGCACGTCGTCGAGCCAGGCCGAAGGCGCGGTGCGCGAATTCGCCGTGCTGACGACGAAGTTCGAAGGCGTCGACGGCAAGGTGACGAAGCTGCATTGCGTCAAGGTCGACGACAAGTTCAAGCCGCTGCCCGGCACCGAGTTCACGCTGGATGCCGAACTGGTTCTGCTGGCGATGGGCTTCGTGCATCCGGTGCACGAGGGCCTGCTCAAGACGCTGGGCGTCGAGCTCGACCAGCGCGGCAACGTCCGTGCGTCCCTGCACGACTACCAGACCTCGCGCGCGAAAATCTTCTCGGCCGGCGACATGCGCCGCGGCCAGTCGCTCGTGGTCTGGGCGATCCGCGAAGGCCGCCAGTGCGCGCGCTCGATCGACACCTTCCTGATGGGGAAGACGGATCTGCCGGGGTGAGTGCCCCGGCGGTTTCGCCGAACTGCATCCACAAACGCAGCTGTCATCGCCCGCGAAAGCGGGCGATCCAGTATTCCAGAGACGTCAGGGCTTGAACGGATAGGCCGCGGCGTGCTGGGTGCCCCGCCTTCGCGGGGCACGACATCTCATTTGAGATGCGACGTGCGCACCCTCGCCGCTAATTCTGCACCCGCACGCCCAGCATCATCACCGTCGACGCCGAGCTCTGTCCCGGCTGATTCGAATCCAGCCAGTTCCGGCTCAGCGTGCCCTTGATCCAGAGGCTGCGGGTCAGCTTGTAGATCAGGTCGCCCGACAACGCGTAGATCTTGTCGGTGCGGTTGTCGCCCTGGTAATCGAGCGTGCCGTAGGTGAACTTGCCGATGCCGGTCAGCCAGCGGCGGAAGTCGTGATCGACCTCGACGGTGTAGGTGCGCGACAGCACGCCCGAGGTGCCGGGCAGCGTGGTCTCGCCGATCTGGGTGTCGGAATAGAATTTGGCCGTGGTTAGCGGCGTAGCGGTCCAGGTCAGCGAGGCCGTGGTGAGCAGGCCTTCGAGTCGGCTAAGCCGCGGGTCGACATAGTCGCGCATGGCATAGCCGATCGAGATCTCACCGAACAACAGCCGGGTGAACTCGAACGACGTACCGACCTTGGCATAACCGCCCGACGAATTGCGCGCGTAACCGTTGCGGTCGAGATAGAGATCATGGAAGCGGCTGTCGCCCTCGACTTCGACAAAGGGCTTCACGGCCGGATTGAGCTCATAGCTGACGCGGCCGACGCCGCCATATTGGGTGAAGTTGCGATCGTCGTTCGACGACGAGGTGCCGTCGGTGAGCTTCGACCATTGGTAGTCGGTGCGGTCGACCGTGCCGCCGAGCGAGACCTGCATGCGGTTGAAATGCTGGTCGATGCCGAAGGTGCCGCCGACCGTGGTGTAGATCGGATATCTGGCGAGGCCGGCCTGCACGTTCGGGCTGCCGGGATTGTCGGTCGAGACCAGCAGGCGGGCCTGTCCCAGCAGATGCGTGTCCTTGGTGACGTCGAGACGGCCGTCGATATGGCCGGTGAAATTCGGACGGTCGATGTCGAGCGGCGCCGACAGCGGCGTGCCGTCGGCGTTCGGCGTCAGCCCGGAGCCATAGCCGTTGAAGGAGCCGCGCAAATCGGCGACGACGGCGTGACGCTCCCAGTCGGAGACCGCGAGGAATTCCGGCGCGACCATGTAGAACGCCCTGCCCTGCGGCGAGTAGAGCCGACCAGGGTTGGTGTCGTAGCCGGCCATCACCTCGACCGCGGTCTTGACCATGAACGAGCCGGCATAATCGCCGACCGCGCCGAACGGATCGTCGTCGATCTTGAGCCGCTTGCGCGGCGGCTGGCCGACGATGGTGCCGGCCATCGCCGGCGGCAGCGGCGTCTTGTTGGCGGTCTCCGAGGGCGGGATCGACAGTCGCAGCTGCCCGGTGGCGTTCAATGGCGCCGGCGTCGGCTGCGGCGAGCCGGGTCCGGCCGGCGGCTTCGGCCTGGCCTGGCCGGGATAATATTTCGGCTTCTGGCGTTTGCGGTTGAGCGAGTCATAGCCCGACGTCGCGGCGCCGTTCGCCGCGGGGAGCCCGTAGGTCGGGACCTGTCCGATCCGCGTCGTCGACGTCGATGTCGATGAAGACGAAGAGGAACGGCGATCGCGATCGGCGTCGGGTAGCTTCAGACCGTTGAGCGGATCCATCGCGTCCGCCGTGGTCCGGCGCAGCGGCGAATCCTGTGTGATCACCTGGCTCTGGCGATTGGCGCTGAACAGATCGGGCGTCACGGTCTGGGCCGCGGCGAACCCGGTGGTCACGGTCAGCGCCAGAGCGGTCACGGCCGGACATGGCAAAACCGCGCGGACGAGGCGTCCACGCCGGTCTGGGCCGCTTGCTGGCCGCCGCAACACGATGGAAAAACTCCAACGAATTCACATACTTGTCGGACGCACTCCACCGGGCGGCGGAAAACGTCGTTAATGGAGTTAAAACAATTATGGTTAATGAGCCGTTGAGGATCGGCTGCCGCGCGTCGCATCGCGGAATCGAACGTGCTAAGGGAGATGCCCGGGTGCAAAACCCCTCCCCTGGAATCCGAAATGGCCAAACCGAAACCGCTGATGACCAAATCATCCGGCCCCGATGACGGCGCCGTTCAATCGGCGCTCCGCACCCTCGATGCCGAAGCAAGCGGCGTCGCAGCCCTGTCCGCGGCACTGAAGTCCGACCTCGGCGCGCCGTTCACCGCCGCGTCCGAGCTGATCGGCAAGGCCAAGGGACGGCTGATCGTCACCGGGCTCGGCAAGTCCGGCCATATCGGGCGCAAGATCGCCGCGACCTTTGCCTCGACAGGCACCCCGGCGTTCTTCGTGCACGCCGCCGAAGCGAGCCATGGCGACCTCGGCATGATCACGATCGATGACGTGATCCTGGCGCTGTCGTGGTCCGGCGAGCAGCCGGAGATGCGCAACCTGATCGCCTATGCCGCGCGCTTCGGCATTCCGCTGATCGCGATGACGGCCGACAAGGATTCGACGCTGAGCAAGGCCGCCGACGTGCAGCTGACGCTGCCGAAGGCCCGCGAGGCCTGCCCGCACAATCTGGCGCCGACCACCTCCTCGCTGATGATGCTGGCGCTCGGCGATGCGCTGGCGATCGCGCTGCTCGAGGGCCGCGGCTTCACCTCGACCGATTTCAGCGTGCTGCATCCGGGCGGCAAGCTCGGCGCGCTGCTGAAATATGCCCGCGACCTGATGCATGGCGGCGACGCGCTGCCGCTGAAGCCGCTCGGCACCAAGATGTCGGATGCGCTGGTCGAGATGACCTCCAAGGGTTTTGGCTGCGTCGGCATCGTCGACCGCCACGACCATCTCGTCGGCATCGTCACCGACGGCGATCTGCGCCGGCAGATGCGCCCCGACCTTTTGACGCTGTCGGTCGACGAGGTCATGACCAGGACGCCGAAGACGATCAGCCGCGATACGCTGGCCGGCGAAGTGCTGGAATTGCTCAACGCCTCGAAGATCACGACGCTGATCGTGACCGACGCCAAGAAGCCGGTCGGCATCATCCATCTGCACGATCTGCTGCGGGCGGGTGTGGCGTAATTCACTCGGTCATTCCGGGGCACACGAAGCGTGAACCTCAGATGCGCAATTGCGCACCATAGTTCGATGCTTTCGCATCGCCCCGGAATGACAGCGGCTACCTCGGAAACCGCGCCGCGGTTTCCTCCAGCGGCAGGGCCAGCCGTTGGCGAGGTAGGAGACCGTGCGGTAGAAGCCGCACAGCAGGATGATCTCCAGGATCTGGTCCTCATCGTAATGCGCCGAGAGCGCCGCGAATTCCGTGTCATCCAGTGTCGCGCGGGCATGCAGCGCGTCGACCGCCGCGATCATCGCCTGCTCGGCCGGCGACCAGCAGCCGGCATCGGCCGCACCGCGCACGGTGGCGTGGACCTCCTGCTCCGTCAATTCGGCGGCCGTGCCGAACGCCGTGACGTGGACGCCCCATTCATATTCGCAGGCATTGAGTGCGCAGGTGCGGTCGATCACGATCTCCCGCGCCCTGAGCGACAACGGCCCGCGATCCAGCAGGCTGCCGCCGCGAAACTTCTCCCAGGCGCGCGGATGACCGGCCATCACGCGGAACAGCACCAGCGGTGGCTTGCCGCGCATGATGCGATCGAAATGCTGTTGAACGTCCGCCGGATAAGGCGGATCGAGCGGCGCGAGGCGTGACATGGGCTGATCCCGTTGCTACATTTAATGTAGCGATACGCTACAATATCTGTAGCGGCTCGCAAGAGAGATTCGACAGGAATTCGCGACATGCCGAAGCAGGGCCCAGTCACAAGACCCGCCGTCCGCGGCTCGCGGTCCGGCCGCCCGATCATGGCGCTGCTCGATCTCTTGGGACGGCGCTGGACCTTGCGCATCATCTGGGAGCTGCGCGAGGGCGCGCTGACCTCGCGCGCGCTGCGCACCGCCTGCGACGAGGCCTCGCCGACGATCCTGCAGACGCGATTGACCGAACTGCGCGAGGCCGGCTTCGTCGAACTGACGGATGAGGGTTACGGGCTCACCGCGCTCGGCCGCGAGCTGTTCCAGACCTTCACGCCGCTCCACCGTTTCGCCGAGCGCTGGAGCAAGCGGGGAGGCAGCTAGATCTCAGTGACCGTCAGTGTGTAGCCCGCATGAGCGGAGCGATATGCGGGACCGGTTTACCCGGGTATCGCTGCGCTCACCCCGGGGCTACAGATGACTGGAGCAAGCGCGCCGCCGGCTAGACCGCAGCCACCGTCAGGCTCGCGCCGTCGGCGCGGACCACCTTGACCCGGCTGCCGGCGGGCGCATCGGGGCCGGCGACGCGCCACACCGTGTCGTCGATCCGCACCGTGCCCGATCCGTCGACGATCGGCTTCTCCAACGTGAATTCGCGGCCGACCAGGGCTTCGTTGCGGCGGTTGAGGAAGGGATTGGTCTTGCTGGCCGCCGTCGCGCCCTTCGCGAAATGCCGCCATGCCGGCACCGCCAACGCGGCGAACACTGCGAACATCAAGAGCTGTATCTGCCAGGACGACGTGAAGGCGAACGACAGCAGGCCGACGAGAAGCGCCGCGAGCCCGAGCCAGAACAGGAATACTCCGGGCGCCGCGAGCTCCAGCGCCATCAGGATGAAGCCGAAGATCAGCCAGTTCCAGGTACCCAATGTCGAAAACATCTCGGCCATGACGTGACCTCTACCATTGCGGGCGCGACGCCGTCACGCCCTCACCGCTGCGGCGGCACCGGCGGTGGCACCGGTGGCCCGGCCGGCGGCACCGAACCGCCACGCCGTGCTGCGGCCGTGGCGGACGCCGCACTTTCGCCGAAGGTGGCGCGGGCGATCTCGCCGATGCCGGCCAGCGAACCCAGCACGCTCGAGGTCTCGATCGGCAGCATCAGGACCTTCTGGTTCGGCGACTCCGCAAGCTGGCCGAACGCCTTGATGTACTTGTCGGCGATGAAATAGTTCAGCGCGGCGACGTCGCCCTTGGCGATCGATTCCGACACCATCTGGGTCGCCTTGGCCTCGGCCTCGGCGAGCCGCTCGCGCGCCTCGGCGTCGCGGAAGGCGGCCTCGCGGCGGCCCTCAGCCTGCAGGATCTGGCCCTGCTTGGCGCCCTCGGCGCGCAGGATTTCGGATTGCCGCTGGCCCTCGGCCTGCAAAATGTCGGCGCGCTTGACGCGCTCGGCCTTCATCTGCCGGCCCATCGCCTCGACGAGGTCCGCCGGCGGCACGATGTCCTTGATTTCGATGCGGTTGACCTTGACGCCCCAGGGCGATACCGCGGCGTCGACCACACGCAGCAGCCGCTCGTTGATCTCGTCACGATGCGACAGCACCTGGTCGAGATCCATCGAGCCCATCACCGAGCGGATGTTGGTCATGGTCAGGACGGTGATCGCCTGGTTGAGATTGGCAACCTCGTAGCTCGCCTTGGCGGCATCGAACACCTGGTAGAACGCGACGCCGTCCACGGTCACGGTGGCGT
Source organism: Bradyrhizobium pachyrhizi (assembly GCF_001189245.1). Classification (GTDB taxonomy): domain Bacteria; phylum Pseudomonadota; class Alphaproteobacteria; order Rhizobiales; family Xanthobacteraceae; genus Bradyrhizobium; species Bradyrhizobium pachyrhizi. The sequence goes on from NZ_LFIQ01000084.1 coordinate 124,372, forward strand.
TGTCCTTGGTGATCACCTCCTGCTCGGGAATGTCGATCACCTGCTCCATCATGTTGATCTTGCGCCCGATGCGGTCGAAATAGGGCACGATCAAATTGAGGCCGGGCGACAGCGTGCGGGTGTATTTGCCGAACCGCTCGATGGTCCAGTCAAAACCCTGCGGAACGGTCTTGATCCCGGCGAACAGCGTAACGATGACGAGAAGAACAAACGCGATCGCGAAGACGTCGAAGCCAGTCATAAATTCCTCCAAGGCCGGCGAGACCGTCGCCAGTCACGGTCGTGCATTGGTCGGCAGGACCACTCCGCCGGTTCAGCCGGCTGTTGTTCTCCCTAGCACATAGGAAGCTGCTGTCGGATGACCAGATGCCAACGAATGCCCGTGCCCGGTGTCACGGATCGTTAACAATCAAATCCAGCCTTGTTAGATCCAGCCTTGCAGCTCGCGCAGCACGAGCTGGCGGATCACGTCCATGCCGCCGTCGCTGTCGTTGAGGCAGGGGATCGCCGCGAACTGCTCGCCGCCATTGTGCCGGAAGATCTCGGCATTCTCCTGCGCGATCTCCTCCAGCGTCTCCAGGCAATCGGCGGAGAAGCCGGGCGTGACCACGGCAATGCGCCGCACGCCGTCCCTGGCCAGCTTCTCGACCGTCTTGTCGGTATAGGGCTGCAGCCACTCGGCCTTGCCGAAGCGCGACTGGAAGGTGAGGATCAGCCCGTTGGCATCGAGCCCGAGCCGCTTGCGCAGCGCGTTGGTCGTGGCGATGCATTGCGCCTGATACGGATCGCCTTTGTCGACGTATTCCTTCGGCATGCCGTGGAATGACGCGACGATGATCTCGGGCTGGAACGGCAATGTCGCAAGATGCGCATTGATCGAGACCGCGAGCGCCTCGATGTAGTCGGGATCGTCGTAGTAGGGCGGCGTCACCCGAAGGATCGGCTGCGCGCGCATGCCGGCCAGCACGCGAAACGCCTCGTCGCAGACCGTCGCCGACGTCGCGGCGGAATATTGCGGATAGAGCGGCACCACCAGCAGCCGGCCGCAGCCCTGCGCCGCCAGCGCCTCGATGCGCTCCTTGATCGAGGGGTTGCCGTAGCGCATCGCCCAGTCGACCACGACGTGATCGTGATCGGCGATCGCTTCCGCCAGCTTGTCGGCCTGCGAGCGCGTGATGGTCTTCAGCGGCGACTCGTTCTTCTCGGTGTTCCAGATCTTCAGATAGTCGCGCGCCTTGCGGGCCGGCCGGACGCGGAGGATGATGCCGTTGAGGATCAGCTTCCAGAGCAGGCCTTGATCCTCGATCACCCGCGGATCGGACAGAAACTCCTTGAGATAGACCCGCACGCCGGCGGCATCGGCCGTATCGGGCGTGCCGAGATTGACCAGCAGCACGCCGACGCGTTCCGGCTTCGGCGCCGCGGCAGGCTTCGCGCTCTCGAAGGGGATCACCGTGCTCATGATGGCCTTGCGCTTGATATCCTTCGCCTGGGGGCTTTGGGCTTCGCGCGTTGCTCCAACCTTGTCAAGCCGAGTGCGGGTTGGCTACGTTCCCGTGCGGAATAAGGGGGAACCATGACGATCGCCGAATGGTGCGTCTTCGGGACGCTGATGCTCTCGCTGCTGACGATCGTGTCGGTGAAGTGGGCCGGCTTCCGCAGCTTCGACAATGCCAGGCCGCGCGATCCCGACTTTTACGACGATCCGATCCGCTCGCGGGCGCTCGGCGCGCACCAGAACGGCATCGAGGCCTTCCCGTTCTTCGCCTTCGCCGTGCTGCTCGCCGAATTCCGCGTCGGCCCGCTGCGGCTGATCGACGAGCTCGCGGTGCTGTTCCTGATCGTGCGGATCGCCTACGTCTTCACCTATATCGGCAACCGCCCGACGCTGCGCTCGATCCTCTGGAGCATCGGTTTCGCGATCAACATCGCGATCTTCCTGCTGCCGTCGATCAGGGGCTATCTGACGAGTTGAGCCAGTTTCTTCCCCCTCTCCCCGTTCTTACGCCGTTCTTACGGGGAGAGGGCTGGGGTGAGGGGCCGTCTCCGCAAATTCGATTGAAGGCAGCGTGCGGAGACCCCCTCACCCGAAATTTGCGCACGCGAATTTCGACCTCTCCCCGCAAGCGGGGAGAGGTGACTTCAAAGGCACGTCGCCCGTTCGGCCGCGACGTAGCCGAACAGCAGCCCGAGCCCGAACAGCAGCACGAGGCCAGCGGCAGCGAATTCCAGGCCGCGCATGATGACCATGCCGCCGCCGTCGCGCGCCGCGCTCAGCCGCTCGGCCACGCCGCGCGCCGACACCGCGACCAGCGCGATCGCCGCCACCGTGATGGCGGTGCCGAGCCCCATCACGAAGGTCGCGGCAATGCCGGCCCAGAACAGGCCCTGCGCCAGTGCGAACACCAGCACCAGGATCGCGCCCGAGCAGGGCCGGATCCCGACCGTAAGGATCGCACCTAAGCCGCGCCGCCAGCCACCAGGACCGGCAAGCTCGGCCGGCGTCGGCCCGTGCGAATGGCCGCAATGCTCGTCATGGACGTGCTGCGCGTCATGCCCGTGATCGTGGCCATGGTCATGATGATGCTCGTGATCGTCATGCGCGTGACGATGATGGTGATCATGGCCGTGATCACGGTGGTCGTGATCGTGCTGATGCGCGCCGGCCATCGCCAGCGCCGGGCGCGGCATCTGCAGCGCGCGGAAGAAGCCGCCGCCCTTGACCCACACCAGTCGGGCGCCGAACGCCGCGATCAGCGCGTAGCTTGCGATCTCGATCGCCTTCTCCGCCCCGCACATGGTCTTCGCGGTCGCGTTGAGCAGCCAGGCACAGATGCCCACGATGAGAACGGCGACCACCGACTGCATCAGCGCCGAGGCGAACGACAGCACGATGCCGCGCCGCGCGGTCTCGCGGTTGGCGACCATGTAGGAGGAAATCACCGCCTTGCCGTGGCCGGGGCCGGCGGCATGGAAAATCCCGTAAGCAAAGGAGATCGCGAGCAGCGTCCAGACCGCCGAGCCGTCGGATTTCGCGGCACGGATGGTCTGGGAGATCTCGCGGTAAAACTCCGACTGCTTCGCCAGCAGCCAGCCGACCAGCCCGCCCTGCGGCTCTGCCGCGCGCGGCGCACCGAACGGATTTTGCGCCAGCAACGCATGAACGGCGCCGTCGAGCAGCGCAAAGACCGCCAGCACGGCGGCGGATACGGCGAGGCCGCGCATCACGCGGGAGGCGATCGGCGTCATGGGCACTCCACCGAGACCTTGTTGGCGAACATCATGCCGAAATTGCCGTTGCCGCCGTCGAGAAAGGTTTGCTCGCCGAGCTTCTGCGCGGCGGCGGTGCCGTCACTATTCGGCCGTTCGAACTGCATCTTGCAGTTCGCCGCGGCGCCGACCAGCTTGACCGGCTCCTTCTCGGTATACTGGAAGTCGATGAAATAGGTCGGGTCGAACACTTCGAGCGAGAGCTGCCTGGCCTTGAACGGCGTCTTCACCGGCAAGGTGAAGTGCAGCGTCAGCGCCGAATCCTTGTATTCGAGGAAATAGTCGACCGGCTCGGTGAACTTCTGCTTCTTGCCGTCGCCCTTGGCGAAGGTGAAGTAGGCGTATTCCTTCAGCGACTCGACATTGGTCTGCGCCAGCGGCGCCAGCTCCTCGCGGCTGTAGGCGCCCTTCACCTTGGTCTCGATGCCTTGCAGCGCGTAGGTCGAGAACATGTCATCAAACGTCCAGGCGTGGCGGACTCCGGTGATGGTGCCGTCGGGCGCGTAGATCAGCTCGCTCTTGGCAACGATCCAGACATGCGGATGGGCCTCGGCGGCCGCCGTGCAGAGCACGACGGACACCGCAAGCACGAGCCAGCCGATCAGCCGATTCAATGACGGCCGCACCTCAGGCCGCCTCAGGCGTTTCGAGCAGGCCACGGCGGCGCAGCAGCGCGTCCGGCTCGGGCTCGCGGCCGCGGAAGGCGACATAGGCCTCCTCCGGATCGCGCGAGCCGCCCGACGAATAGATGTCGTCATGCAGCCGCTTGGCGGTCGCGGGATCGAAGATGTCACCGGCCTCCTCGAAGGCGCCGAACGCGTCGGCGTCCATCACCTCCGACCACATGTAGCTGTAATAGCCCGACGCATAATGGTCGCCGGAGAAGATATGGCCGAACTGGGTCGGCCGGTGCCGCAGCGATATCTCGGCGGGCATGCCGATCTTCTCCAGCTCCTTCTGTTCGAAGGCGCGGACGTCCCAGCTCGCCGCCGCCGGCTGGGTGTGGAATTCGAGGTCGACCAGCGCCGAGGAGACGAACTCCACGGTAGCGAAGCCCTGGTTGAACTTGCGCGCGGCAAGGAAGCGCGTGAGCAGGTCATCCGGCAGCGCCTCGCCGGTCTGGTAGTGGCGGGCGAAGCGCTGCAGCACCTCGGGCCGCTCCTGCCAGTGCTCGTAGAGCTGCGAGGGCAGCTCGACGAAGTCGGTGAACACGCTGGTTCCGGACAGCGACGGATAGGTCACGTTGGACAGCATGCCGTGCAGGCCATGGCCGAACTCGTGGAACAGGGTCCGCGCGTCGTCGGGCGACAGCAGCGACGGCGCGCCGTCGGCGCCCTTGGCGAAGTTGCATACATTGATGACCAGCGGCGCGACGCCGCCGTCAAGCTTCTGCTGGTCGCGCAGCGAGGTCATCCAGGCGCCGGAGCGCTTCGAGGGCCGCGCGAAGTAGTCGCCGTAGAACAGTGCCTTGTGCTGGCCGTCGCGGCCCTTGACCTCCCAGACCCGGACGTCCGGATGCCACACCGGAATATCCTTGCGCTCCTCGAAGGTGACGCCGAACAGACGGGTAGCGCAGTCGAACGCGGCCTCGATCATGTGGTCGAGCACCAGATAGGGCTTGATCGCGGAATCGTCGAAATTGGCGCGACGCTGGCGCAGCTTTTCGGCGTAGTAGCGCCAGTCCCAGGACGCGAGGGCGAAATTGCCGCCCTCCTCCGCGATCAGTGCCTGCAGCGCGTCGCGGTCGGCGAGCGCCCGCGCCCGTGCCGGCTTCCAGACCCGTTCCAAGAGGCCGCGCACCGCCTCCGGCGTCTTCGCCATGGAATCCTCGAGGCGGTAGGCGGCGTAGGTCGGGAAGCCCAGGATCTTCGCGGTCTCCTCGCGGAGCCTGAGGATCTCCACGATGGTCGCGTTGTTGTCGTTGGCGTTGCCGTTGTCGCCGCGGGCCGTGAAGGCCTTGTAGACCTTCTCGCGCAGGTCGCGCCGCGACGAGTTCTGCAGGAACGGCTCGACCGAGGAGCGCGACAGCGTCACGATCGCCTTGCCGGGCATGCCGCGCTCTTCCGCCGCAGCCTTGGCAGCCGCCACAAATGTGTCGGAGAGGCCGGCGCGGTCGTCCTCGCCGAGCTCCATGGACCACTCCTGCTCGTCGCCGAGCAGATGGTGGCTGAACGAGGTGCCGAGATGGGCGAGACGCTCGTTGATCTCGGCCATGCGGGCCTTCGCCACATCGTCGAGGCCGGCGCCGGAGCGGCGGAAGCGGGTGTAGGTGCGCTCCAGCAGCCGCATTTGCTCGCCGGTCAGGCCGAGGGAGGCGCGCTTCTCGTGCAGCATGGCGATGCGGCCAAACAGCACAGCGTTCATCATGATCGGATTCCAGTGCCGCGCCATCCGGGGCGACACCTCCTTGTCGATCTCCAGGATCGCCGGGCTCGAATGCGCCGAGACCAGGTCGTAGAACACCGCCGAGACCTTCGACAGCAGCTTGCCGGAGCGCTCCAGCGCGGTGATGGTGTTGTCGAAGTCGGGCAGCGACGGATCATGGGTGATCGCAGCCACTTCCGCGGAATGATCGGCGAAGGCCTGCTCGAAGGCGGGCAGGAAATGCTCCGGCTTGATCTCGGCGAAGGGCGGCGTCTCGAGCGGCGTCTGCCATGCCTTCAGAAGGGGGTTGGCGTGAGCGTCTGCGCTGGTTCCTGACATCGAATGTCCCGTTTTTCGCCTTGAAAATGCTGCCCAATCTATATCACGCGATACGGCATTTTTGGGCCTTTTGCGCTTGATAGATGGGCACTTTTCGGAGAGATTGCGCCCCCTGAACAGGACCTATTCCATGACCATGCAGCCCTCCACCTCAGGCAACCGCACCATCGCCTGGCCGAGCGTCATCACCGTGATCTCGGCGGCGATCCTGATCGGCGCGGAAGTGTTCGGCGCGGCGTTCGCCGGCGGCTGGGCGCTCGCGATCCTGCTCGGGCTCGACGACGTCGCCGCGCACATCCTGCAGGCGGTGCTGTTCGGCATCGGCGTCCTGATCATGATCGCCTTCATCCGCGCAGCTCAACGCGTCGAGCCGTTCACGCGTCGCGCGTGAGCTTGAGCGATTCAAGAAAGCACTGCGGCACAAGGCCAAAACGCACACACGCTTCGTTAGTCATTCTTAACAGCCGTTCATCCTCAGCGCGTCCGACGCGTGCTCCGCGCGACATCGCAAGCACGCGTTAGGGAAATTTGTCGCTATCGCAAAAAAATTCTTGCGCCACGAAGTCAAAAGACTTATTTCCTGCCTTGCCCAATTTCGCACGTGCCTGTGGTCGTGTGTCAGTCGGTAGGTATCCGGACAAGAGGCCGGACAGCCGCCAAGGGGTGGAAGAACCGAGGGTCGCTTACGTCCATCAGGACACGAGGCGGCCAGCATCTCTCTCCAGGGATGCCGCGTTGAAGGTCTCACCACTCTTTGCAACCGTGACTGGCAGCCGGAGGCGAACCGGCGCACCCCGCTCTCAACGGGGGACGCGACTTAAAGCAACGACGGATCGGGCTTTTTTGGTCTCTACCGGCGGTCCAACGCCGGCCCGGGCTACTGAAAAGGCTTGTCCTTCATTGCCAGGTGATCGGGCGGGAAACTCTCCCAACCAATCCACGGCAGCACAGTCTGGTTTGAGTCTCTTGGCCTCAACGCGCCTCCATCGCGCGATGTGGCCGAAGCGCTCTCACCCGACGTCACGTTGATGCGGATCCCGTCGCTGGGGCCGTTGGAGAGTGCCATGACTGAACGTATCCAGGAATTCCTGCGCAACCGCCGTCAGGATGGTCTCGACACCGAGCCGTGCCTCGTCGTCGACCTCGAAGTCGTGCGCGACAACTACCAGACCTTCGCGAAGGCGCTGCCGGACAGCCGCGTGTTCTACGCGGTGAAGGCCAATCCTGCGCCCGAAGTGCTGTCGCTGCTGGCCTCGCTCGGCTCCTGCTTCGACACCGCGACCGTCGCGGAGATCGAGATGGCGCTGGCCGCCGGTGCGACGCCGGACCGCATCTCCTATGGTAACACGATCAAGAAGGAGCGCGACATCGCGCGTGCCTTCGCACTCGGCATTCGCCTGTTCGCGGTCGACTGTGCCGCCGAGGTCAAGAAGGTCGCTCGTGCCGCCCCCGGCGCCAAGGTGTTCTGCCGAATCCTCTATGACTGCGCCGGCGCCGAGTGGCCGCTGTCGCGCAAGTTCGGCTGCGACCCGGAGATGGCGGTCGAGGTGCTCGACCTCGCCAAGCGCCTGGGTCTGGAGCCGTGCGGCATCTCGTTCCATGTCGGCTCGCAGCAGCGCAAGGTGAAGGCATGGGACCGCGCGCTCGCGATGGCGTCGACCGTGTTCCGTGACTGCGCCGAGCGCGGGATCAACCTCACCATGGTCAACATGGGCGGCGGCTTCCCGACCAAGTACCTCAAGGACGTTCCGCCGGTCCTGCAATATGGCCGGTCGATCTTCCGCGCGCTGCGCAAGCATTTCGGCAACCAGATCCCGGAGACGATCATCGAGCCGGGCCGCGGCATGGTCGGCAATGCCGGAATCATCGAGACCGAAGTCGTTCTGATCTCGAAGAAGAGCGACGAGGACGAGGTGCGCTGGGTTTATCTCGACATCGGCAAGTTCGGCGGTCTCGCCGAGACGATGGACGAGTCGATCCGCTACGCCATCCGCACCCCGCATGACGGGGCGGACATGACGCCGTGCGTGCTCGCGGGCCCGACCTGCGACAGCGCCGACGTGCTGTACGAGAAGCTGCCGTATCCGCTTCCGGTGACGCTCGAGATCGGCGACAAGCTGCTGATCGAAGGCACCGGCGCCTATACGTCGACCTACTCGTCGGTGGCGTTCAACGGCATTCCGCCGCTGAAGACCTACCACATCTGACTCGCCTCCTTTTCGAGGCCCGATAAACCGGGAGCCGGCCCCGCCGGCTCCTCCCCGATCATTTTTGATTTTCCTGAACGACGCTTGCCGCGGCGTACGACATGCCGTTGCAAGCGGGGACTGACGTGCCATGACTGCAAAACGGAACACCCCCGTTGCCCTCATCCGAGATGCCGCCCCGTTCGCGATCCGTGCGGAGCGTGGCTCGGACGTCGTCGCACGCGAAGCGCTGCTGGATGCCTGCTTTGGCTGTAATCGCCATACGCGCACCTGCCAGCGCCTGCGCGACGGACGCGCGCCCGCCGAAGGCCTGAGCCTTGCGGCCGTGCGCCAGGACGGCCGGGTGGTTGGAACCGTGCGGTTGTGGCACGTCAGCGCGGGGGGCCGCAGCGCGCTGATGCTGGGGCCGCTGGCAGTCGACGACGACTGCCGCGGCCTCGGCGTCGGCGCCGCGCTGATGCAGCGTGCGCTGGCGGTCGCTAAGGCGCGCGGCCACGGCGCCGTGATCCTGCTTGGCGATGCGCCCTACTACGCCCGCTTCGGCTTCACCGCCGCCAAAACCGGCGAGCTGTCGCTGCCTGGCACGTTCGAGCGCGAGCGGCTGCTCGGCCTCGAGCTTGTCGCCGGCGCGCTGGACGGCGCCTGGGGCATGATCACGCCGACCGGCGCGCCGCTGCCCGAGGCCAAGGCATCGCGGACGCGATCCCGGAGCCGGAAGGCACCGCTCGCCGTGCCGCACGCGGCGTAAGGCGGGCCGCCATGTCGGAGCACCTTCCCATCACCGATGGCGCGCGCCCGCGTTGGCGCGGCCTCGTCACCACGGTCATGCTGATCCTGATCTCGGTGATGATCGTCAGGGATATCCTGGTCCGGCGCTGGACCGGCACGCCGCCGTCGCCGCCGGACACCACGCTGCAGTCCCGCTAACGCCGGCCGCGCCAGGCCTGAACCAAGGGGTTGCGCGGGCGCCGAAAATGCCCGTAAACCCCGCGCAAAGCCATTTCAGTCGAGGTTCAACATGTCCCGCCGCCTGATTTCCACCGGCTCGCCCTTTGAGAAGACCGCCGGCTACAGCCGTGCCGTGATCGACGGCGACTTCGCCTTCGTCGCGGGAACCACCGGCTATGACTACGCCACGATGACCATGCCATCAGATGTCACGAGCCAGTCACGGAACTGCTTCAAGACCATTGAGGCCGCCCTCAAGGAGGGAGGCTTTGCGATGGCCGACATCGTGCGCGCGACCTACTACCTCACCGATGCCCGTGACGTGGATGCCCATTTCGCGGTCTGCGGCGAGGTCCTCGGCGACATCCGCCCGGCCGCAACGATGCTGATCGTCGCGGGGCTCTACAAGCCCGAGATGAAGGTCGAGATCGAAGTCACCGCGAAGCGTCGCAACCCCTGATCCACTCTATCCGCCGCTAGGCACTCTCCTGGAGAAAATGATGAGCCCCGCCTCGCAGATCTACGCGAAGATCACAGGTCCCATTGTCATGATCGGCTTCGGCTCGATCGGCAAAGGCACGCTGCCTTTGATCGAGCGGCATCTCGACTACGACAAGTCGCGCGTCACCGTGATCGACCCCAAGGACGAGGGCCGCAAGGCGCATTGCGAGAAGCACAACGTCAAATTCATCCAGAAGGCCGTGACCAAGGACAATTATCGCGACCTGCTGAGCCCGCTGCTCACCGAAGGCGGCGGCCAGAGCTTTTGCGTCAATCTGTCGGTCGATACCGGCTCGACCGACATCATGGAGCTGTGCAACGAACTCGGCGCTCTCTATATCGACACCGTCAACGAGCCCTGGCTCGGCTTCTATTTCGATTCCTCGAAGGGCCCGGAAGCGCGCTCCAATTACGCGCTTCGCGAAGTGACGCTGGCGGCCAAGAAGGCGCGCCCCGCGGGCTCGACGACGGCCGTCTCCTGCTGCGGCGCCAATCCCGGCATGGTCTCATTCTTCGTCAAGCAGGCTCTGCTCAATGTCGCCGCCGATCTGAAGCTCAATGCCCCGAAGCCGAAGACCAAGGCCGAATGGGCGGACTTGATGCGGCAGGCCGGCGTGAAGGGCATCCACATCGCTGAACGCGACACCCAGCGCTCCAAGTCGCCGAAAGAGCCTGATGTCTTCGTCAACACCTGGTCGGTGGAAGGTTTCCTGTCGGAAGGCGTGCAGCCGTCCGAACTCGGCTGGGGCACCCATGAGAAATGGATGCCCGAGAATGCGCACACCCACGAAGCCGGCTGCGGCGCCGCCATCTATCTGATGCAGCCCGGCGCCAACACGCGCGTGCGCACCTGGTGCCCGACCCGCGGCGCGCAGTATGGCTTCCTCGTCACCCACAACGAGTCGATCTCGATCGCCGATTACTTCACGGTGCGTGACGCATCGGGCACGGCGATCTATCGGCCGACCTGCCACTATGCCTATCACCCGGCCGACGACGCCGTACTGTCGCTGCATGAAATGTTCGGCCGCGCAGCGAAGATGCAGGAAAAGCACCATATCCTCGACGAGAACGAGATCGTCGACGGCATCGACGAGCTCGGCGTGCTGCTGTTCGGCCACGACAACAATGCCTACTGGTACGGCTCGCAGCTCTCCATCGAGGAGACTCGCAAGCTCGCGCCCTATCAGAACGCCACCGGCCTGCAAGTGACCTCCGCCGTGCTCGGCGGCATGGTGTGGGCGCTGGAAAACCCGAACGAAGGCATCGTCGAGGCCGACGAGATGGACTTCGATCGTCTCTTGGAAATCCAGCTGCCGTATCTCGGCCCGGTGAAGGGTTTCTACACCGACTGGACCCCTCTGACGGATCGTCCGGGACTGTTTCCGGAAGACATCGACACCAGCGATCCCTGGCAGTTCAAGAATATTCTGGTGCGCTGACCCGAACGGTCATCCCGGGGTGCGCGCTTAGGCGCGCAGACCCGGGATCTCGAAATCGTTGCGCGAGATTCTCAGGTGCGCGAGTGCGCACCATGGTTCATCGCCGACGCGATGCCCCGGAATGACTTCGTCATCTCGCCATGTAGTCGAACGCGACCGAGCCGAGGCCGAGGGTCAGGTCCGCCTTGAAATGCAGCGCCGAGACCACCTCGCGCACCGGCAGGCGGGCGACGTCGCACAGCGCGTGTGGAAACAGGCCGAGCGCGGCGGGGCCGGTCCAGGCCTCCTTCAGCGTGATGTCTTCCAGATGAAACCGCACCAGCTCGCAGATCCGCGGGCTGCCGTCGACATGCGGGATGATCTTCAGAATGAAGTTCGGCGCCGTCATCGACTTCAAGACGGTGTCGTGGTCGACCTTGCGATGCTTGTAGCCCATGGTGGCGGAGGCGCAGAGCACCGAGCCGTAATGCAGCGAGCCGACCAGCACATCGCTCTCGACCTCGATCCTGGGCTTTGCCAGCTTCTTCGGAAATCCCCACAGCTCGCGGCCGCCGGCGATCGGGCCTTCATCGTCGAGATACATCGCGTGGGTGTAGGCGCCCTCCTCACCCCTGAAGCGAACCGGGATCACCTGCCCGGTCTCGGTGTAGTCGCCGAAGCCGGTCGAGTCCGGCATGCGGATGAACTCGTACTTCACCACCGGCTCGGCGACCTCGAGCGGCTCCGGCACCACGGCGGCGAGCGCTTCCGGGTCGGTCTTGTAGGTGATGATGAAATATTCGCGGTCGAAGAACCGGTAGGGCCCCGGCGGAAACGACGGGTTGGTGAGCGGCATCGAATAGGCGGTGCGCCGGATATCCTCGATCTTCATGGCAGGCCCCATCTGTCGTTGGCGAGACGACGGATTATGGGGTGCGCGGGCGGTGGAGGCGAGACCGTATAATCGGCAGCGTCCGTCAAATCCGCGTCACAATGCGGGCCGCGGTGCGCTTACTTTTTCTCGATCGGCGGCGCGGTCTTCTCCGCGGGCGCGGGCGGCAGCACCGGCTTGGCGCCGGCCTTCCGTGCCTCATCGTCGGGACGCGCGGGCTGCGGCGCCGGCGTGGTCGGCCGCTCGCCGCCCGGCTTCGACTCGGCCGGCGGCGCCGTCTTCTGCGGCTCGGGCGTCGGCGTCGGTTGCAGCGGCTGGGTCGCCTGCGCGATCTCTTGCGGCGGGGCGGCATTGATCGCGTGCAGCGAAAGCACCGCGATCGCAACGCCCGCCGCCACCAGCGTCGAGGCGATCAGCATGTCGATTCGCAACCTGGTCCGATCCACAGCCATCTCGTTCACCTGCGCCTTGTCCGCGGGGTCAACGATCCCGCCACGGCATGGTTCCGAAGCGGCGCCTGCGGGAACCTCGGCTCAATCCGTGGTGCTGACCTCCCAGGTCGCGTGCCGCACGCCGGGCTGATGCTGCAGGTCGACCACCACGGCGTTCAGCTCGTTGGGCTCGACCGCGGTCGAGACCAGCGTCGCCACGATCTCGAGGAAGTCGTCACCGGCCTCGACCACGTCGACATCGGCGACCGGATAGTTCGCTGCCTCCAGCTTCTCGACCAGGCGGTCGCGCATGTCGGGCAATGCCTCGGGGGTAACCGCGAGCTTGAAGTAATAGGTCGCCTCCGAGGCCTTCTCGTTCAGCGGGATGCGGTTGATCGCGTTGACCAGCGGACGCAGCAGCGTGTTGCCGGCGATCACGAACACGGTCAGCGCCGCCGCCTGCGCCACGAGGTCGGCACCCGCGCAGGAGCCGACCGCGGCCGAGGCCCACAGCGTGGCCGCGGTGTTGAGGCCGCGCACATCCATGCCCTGCTTCATGATGACGCCGGCGCCGAGGAAGCCGATCCCCGACACCACATAGGCGATCACCCGCACCGCGCCGTCGGCGCCGGCCAGATGCATCGCGAGGTCGACGAAGGCGGCAGCGCCGACCGCGACCAGCACATTGGTGCGCAGACCCGCGGTGCGCTGCCGGTACTGCCGCTCGGCACCGATCAGGGTGCCGAGCACGAAGGCCGTGGTCAGGCTGACCAGCGTGTCGATGAAGTCGGCGAGCTGGAACGTGGTGAGAAATCGCATGACGCTGCGGCCCCGGCGCGAGCTTCGTCTTTTGACGCGTTTTCTTCACGCGAACCGATACCCACTTCGCTCGAAAACGCTTCGTCTGCCGCGATCTCTTACATTTCCACGATGCCCGCGTCACCATCTTCCGTGCCGAAGGCGAGCAGCGTGCCCTTGGCATTCCATCCGAGCGCCGACACCGCCGTGCCGGCGTTTCTGCGCACCAGGATCTCGGCGCCGTCCTCGAGCCGGACCATCAGCACGGTGCCGTCGGCATAGCCGACCGCCATGATGTCGTTCTTCGGATGGCAGGCGACCACGGCGACCCGCGCCGGCATCGGCGCCAGCATCGCCGGCTCCTTGCCCATCGGGCCGTCCTTGCTGGTGAACGGCCAGACGATCACGGTATCGGCGCCCGAGGTCGCGAGCCCCTTGCCGCCGACGCTCCATGACATCGAGCGCACGCGGCCGGGATAGCCGCTCATCCGCATATGCCGGTTGTCGGCGAGCCGCCAGCCATGCATCGCGGGCTCGTGCATCGCGGTGACGAGGAATTTGTTATCCGGGCTGAACATGACGGCGAGATGCGAGCCGGCCCATTCCAGAAACTCCGGATTGGCCGCCATGTTGGGAAACCACAAGGTCACGCCGTTGTAATGCGCGATCGCAAGCCGCAGGCCCTTCGGCGCAAAAGCAAGCCCGCCGACGGTCGACGGCACCTCGAAGGTCTTCTCTTCGCCCTTGGGATTGCGCACGAACGCGGTCTTGCCCGCCGACCACGCCAGCGTGCCGTCGCCATGCAGCGCGACATTGTCGATCCAGCGCCGCTTGGCGTCGGTCGCAATGACAGAGGTCTCGCCCTTGGCGTCGATCGCGATCAGCTTGCCGTCGTCACCGCCGGTGACGAGCCGCTTGCCGTCGGAGGCGGCGCACAGGATGGCGCCGAAATGCGTCTCCATCCGTGTGATCTCGCCGTCGGCGGTCGCGATCGCAACACCCTCCTCGGCGCCGACGAAGAACGCGCGGTCGCCGAGGAAATGCACCGAGCCCACGGCCGCGCCGAGCGGCAGCGGCTTGACGCGGTCGGTGATCGAAACGATGGAAGAAGGGGCCTCGCCCGGATCGAACTCTTTCATCACGTGGTGATGCACTGCTCGAAGCCGTCGCGGATCGCCTGCTCGGGCAGTTCGCGACCGATGAACACGACGCGGCTCTCGCGCTTCTCGCCGTCCTTCCATTTCCGCTGATGGTCGCCCTCCAGCATCATGTGGACGCCCTGGAACACGTAGCGATCGTCATCGCCGGTGAAGGCGAGGATGCCCTTCGAGCGCAGGATCTTCTGACCCTCGGTGGCGACGAGCTGCTGCAGCCAGGGCATGAACTTGGTCGGATCGAGCGGCTTCTCGGAGCGCAGCGACAGCGATTGCATGTCCTCGTCGTGATAATGCTTCAACCCGCCATGGCCGTGGTCGTGATCATGGTGGTGGTGATTATGGTCATGGTGATGACCGTGGTCATGGTCGTGATCGTCGCCGGCCTCGAGGAAATCCGGCTCGATCTCCAGGATGCGGTCGAGATCGAACGCGCCGCGCTCCAGCACGTCGGTCAGCCCGACCTGGCAACGCTCGGTGCGGTGCAGCTTGGCATAGGGATTGATGCCGCGGATGCGGGCTTCGACCTCGGCGAGCTCGGGCTTGGAGACCAGGTCGGTCTTGTTCAGCACGATGACGTCGGCGAACGCGATCTGGTTCTTGGCTTCCGGCGCGTCCTTGAGGCGGTCGCTCAGCCATTTGGCATCGGCGACGGTCACGACGGCATCGAGCCGGGCGTTCTTCTGCACGTCCTCGTCGACGAAGAAGGTCTGCGCGACCGGCGCGGGATCGGCAAGGCCGGTGGTCTCGACGATGATGGCGTCGAACTTGCCCTTGCGCTTCATCAGGCCGTCCATGATGCGGACGAGGTCGCCGCGCACGGTGCAGCAGACGCAGCCATTGTTCATCTCGAACACTTCCTCATCGGCGCCGATGATGAGGTCGTTGTCGATGCCGATCTCGCCGAATTCATTGACGATGACGGCGTATTTCTTGCCGTGGTTTTCCGACAGGATGCGGTTCAACAGCGTGGTCTTGCCGGCGCCGAGATAGCCCGTCAGCACGGTCACAGGAATTTTTTGCGAAGCTTCAGCCATAACAACTCCGAAGGAACTTGGGGCCGCGCTCAATCCCGGCAGGGAGGGCTCCTGCCCTAGTCGGCGAGCGCGCTGGTCAGGGCCTTTATATTGTGCCTGACCATATCAATGTAAGTGGGTGCATCGCCCTTTTCGGCCGTCAAACCGTCCGAATACAGGGTGCCGCCGACCCGGGCGCCGGTCTCGGCCGCGATCCGTTCGATCAGGCGGGGATCGCTGATATTTTCGAGAAAAACTGCCGGAATTTTCGCAACCTTGATCTGGGCGATGATCGCGGCGATATCGCGCGCGCTGGGCTCGGAATCCGTGGACACGCTGAGCGGCGAGAAGAACGTGACGCCGTAGGCGTCGGCGAAATAACCGAAGGCGCCATGGGTCGAGATCACCTTGCGCCGCGCCTCCGGCACTTTCGCCACCGCCTCGTGCACCTCGCGGTCGAGCGCCTCGAGCTTGGCCAGATAGGCGTCGGCATTGGCCTTGAAGTTGGCTGCCTGGTCCGGGGCCGCGGCGATCAGCCCGTCGCGAATATTGACGACGTAGATCTTCGCATTGGCCACGGATTGCCAGGCATGCGGATCGTCATGGCCGCCCATCTTCCGCGGCATGATCCCCTTGGTCGCCACCGCGACCGGCGCCTTGCTGCCCGAGGCCTGCAGCAGCCGCGGCATCCAGCCCTCGAAGCCGAGGCCGTTGATGACCACGAGCTTGGCGTCGGCAACCTTCCTGGCGTCCGCCGGCGTCGGCGCGTAGACATGCGCATCGCCGTCGGGCCCGACCAGCGCCGTCACGTCGACATTAGTGCCGCCGACATTGCGCACCATGTCGGCGAGGATCGAGAAGCTCGCGACGACATTGATGCGCTCGGCGGCGCGCGCCGGTCCGCTCGCCAGCAGCAGCGCCAGACCAATCAAACCGAACAATCGCCGCATCGTACTCACGCCTCGAGATGGCGGCCGGGAAACAGCTGCCGCACCAGGCCGCTGACATTGCCGAACAGCAGCGACACAATATAGAGCCCCGCCGCGACCAGGATGATCGCGGGGCCGGATGGAATCCGGGTCTGGTACGACAGCACCAGCCCGGCATAGCCCGACAGCATCGCGCTCGCCACCGCGATGCAGATCATGGTGGTGATGTCGCGCGACCAGAACCGCGCAATGCCCGCGGGCAGGATCATCAGTCCGACGCCGAGCAACGTGCCGAGCGCGTGGAAGCCGTTGACGAGGTTGACCACGACCAGGGCGAGGAAAGCTAGATGCGCCGGCGCGCCGGCCCGGCTCACGGTGCGCAGGAATACCGGATCGACGCATTCGATCACCAGCGGGCGATAGATCACCGCGAGCACCAAGAGCGTGAGGGTGGCGTTGAACGCGATCACCAGCAGCGTTTGGTCGTCCATCGCCAGGATGTTGCCGAACAGCACGTGCAGCAGGTCGATATTGGTGCCCTTGATCGAAACAATCGTGACGCCAAGCGCGAGCGAGACCAGATAGAAGGTCGCAAGCGAGGCGTCCTCCTTCAATTCGGTGGTGCGGGCGACGAGGCCGGCGAGCAGCGCCACGGCAAAGCCCGCGATCAGGCCGCCGGTCGTCATCGCGAACAGGTTGAGCCCGGACAGCAGGAAGCCGATCGCCGCCCCCGGCAGGATCGCATGCGCCATGGCGTCGCCGACCAGGCTCATCCGCCGCAGCATCAGGAACACGCCGATCGGCGCACCGCCGAGCGACAGCGCGATCACCGCCGCCAACGCGCGGCGCATGAACTCGAATTCGGTGAAGGGCGTGACCAGCGCGTCGGATAGCATCGGCGTCAGGCGGCCCGCGAGCGTGGGTCGGCGGCGCAGGCCGCGGCGCTGTCGTCGAACGCCTCGCACATCCGCATTGCGACCATCAGATTGTCCGCAGTCAGCGCCTCGGCGGTCGGTCCCCATTCGACCGGGCCGCGCGCCAGCAGCAGCGTCTCCGGGAAATTGTTGCGCACCATGTCGAGGTCGTGCAGCGCCGCCAGCACGGTGCGCCCCTCGCCGTTCCAGCGCTTCACCAGCGCCAGCAGGTCGGCGGTGGTCTTGGCATCGATGGCGTTGAACGGCTCGTCGAGCACGATCAGGCGGGCGTCCTGCAACAGCACGCGCGCGAACAGCATGCGCTGGGTCTGACCGCCGGACAGCGTGCCGATCGGGCGGTTCTCGAAACCATTGAGCCCGACCGCGGCGAGCGCCGCCAGGATCTTCTCGCGCGCGGCCTTGCCGATGCCGCCGAAGAACCCGGTCGAGCGCCACAGCCCGGTGCCGACGAAGTCGAACACCGAGATCGGGAAGCTGCGGTCGATGTCGGCGGACTGCGGCAGATAGGCGATGTCGCGGTGATCCAGCCCGTCGAGATCGATCACGCCCGACAGCGGCTTGAGCACGCCGGCGATGCCGCGCAGCAGGGTCGACTTGCCGGCACCGTTCGGGCCGATCACGGCGAGCAGCGCACCGGCCTCGACGGCGCCATTGAGGTGATGCACCGCCGGGTGGCGGTCATAGCCGAGCGTGACGTCGCGGAAGGTAACAAGAGCAGCCACAGGTCTCACCTCATCGCCAGCCAGACGACAGCCCACAGGCAGGCGCTGACCGCCAGTGCCGCGAGCAGTCGGGCCGGCACGGGCATGCGCAGGATCGACCAGTGCGCGGCCTGCGCCGGATGCGCGTGCGGGGCGTGGCTGTGCCCGTGGGGATGGGCGTGGCCGTGATGGTTTTCCTCATGGGTGTGCGTATGCGCCATGGAATGACTGTTATATTATAACATAACGCGAGTCTACAAACGAGGAACTCATGGCCGACCCGCAAAACCGGGGGAGATTTGAGCCGCGCCGGCAGAGTGACGCCCCGGTCGACAGCTTTGCCGGAAACCTGCCTGGATGGGAACCGTTGGCTACCTGTGCCGGAGCAAAGGCGCACCCGTGCGCAGTTCTCTCCGCGTCGTCCTGGCGACGGCCGAGACAACGGCGAATCCGTGGTGCAGATTGCGAGGCCCACCTGCGCGCCTCAAATTCAGCGTCGTCCCGGCACAGGCCGGGACCCATACGCCGTGGCGCGTGTTGTTGATGGGACTTGTTGTTCCAACGGTGCGTAACAATCGGCTTTTGTGGTTATGGGTCCCGGCCTTCGCCGGGACGACGCTAATTGTGCGGTGCCGCGCGTAAGGCAAACTTCAGAGGCAGCCTTTATGCGACCAGCACATAGACCAGCATGGCAGCGGTGATCGCCATCCAGACGAGCGAGAGACGGAAATACAGCAGGTCCCAATTCATGGGCGCGAGCGTACACGCCGGCGCTGACGCCAACCTTTCACCAGGTTAAGGCATTGCGGATTTATTAACTAAGCACGCCAGCGACATGGATCGGTGGTTGGCACGCCGGAAGACACAGCTCCGGCCCTCAGTTTATGAACATGGCAATCGCCACGAGGATGACCGGGCTTAGCCCCATCAGCACGACAAACACGCTGTAAAGTAGGTTGCCCATAACGCCGCCCTACGTTGGACGGGGAAGCTATGCCGGGAGGAACTCGGCAAGCCAGTGCAGTTTGTGCCAGCGGTGTTCGAGCTTTGGGAATTACCGAGTTATCTCAGGGGCCTAGCTGGACACCCCCGTAACACTACGGGGGCGACACAGCTCAGGCAGAGAAAAGGGCGACGAGCGCCACCACCGCCAAAGCGGTAGCGACGCACCCTGCGATCATGACCCAGTCCTGACGCTTCGCCATGCCGGACACGCTCACCCGGCCAGCGCAGGTCGCGTTGACCTAGGTCAACCGGCCAAAATCATTCATCGCCCGTCGAGGCATCACGCAACGCAGCGCCCTCACGCCTCGCGCGCGTAACTCTTCAACCTTGCCTCGAGCACCGCGATCACCTGGTCGCGGACCGGATCGCGGGAGCCTTTCAGCCAGGCGGCGGCGAGCGGCAGGCGGCCGGCGCTGCTCCCACGCTTCAGGCGGAGCGGCACAAAGCGGACGCCGGGGATCGCCATCCGCGCGGTCCAGCGCGGCACGATGGCAACGCCAAGCCGCGCTGCGACCATGTTGACGATGGTCTGCTTCTCGTCGGCGATCTCCTGGATGCGCGGCGTCAGCCCGGCCTCGTCGAACAGTTTTGTCGTCAGATCGTGGCTGTGCGGCCGCGAGCGGCGCTCCGGCACGATCAGGGGCTGATCCGCGATGTCGGGCAGCACGATCTGCTTGCGCCGCGCCAGCGCATGCTTGTGCGACAGCGCCACCACGGCGGTCTCCTGCAGCAGCGGGACAAACTCGATGCGGCGGTCGGGCCGCTCCGGCGGGCGCACGAAGGCGAGGTCGAGCGCGCCCGACAATAGCTTCGGCAGCAGCCGGATGGTCTTCTCCTCGAGCAGCTGCACCGCGACGTCGGGATGGGCGGCGCGGACGTCGCGCAGCAGCGGCGGCAGCAGGCCGGCCGCCGCGCTGTCGA
>NZ_LFIQ01000084.1:144213-154403 GCF_001189245.1 Bradyrhizobium pachyrhizi
CGCCGCGCCTGTGGCTTGCGCAGCCGGCGGCGAAAGCCGTTCTCGATCGCCTCGGCGCGGCCGAGCAGCGCGCGGCCCTCGCGCAGCAGCACGGAGCCGTCCTCGGTCAACGACACCGCGCGCGTGGTGCGCGCGAACAGCCGGACCCCGAGATCCTCCTCCAGCAGCTTGATGTGGCGGCCGAGCGCCGACGGCATCATCTGCAGGCGCTGCGCCGCGCGGCCGAAATGCAGTTCCTCGGCAGCCGCGACGAAGCAGCGAAGCTGGTGCAGTTCCAAGACGTAGGGGTTCCTTTCACCCGCCGTCATTGCGAGGAGCGAAGCGACGAAGCAATCCATCGTTCCACATACGCGGTTGCAATGGATCGCTTCGCGGAGCCTGTCATCCGGCGGCGCTTCGCGCCTACCGGGTGGCTCGCAATGACGGCGCCGGGATTATATCATTTTTTTGTATAAACCGGCGCGGATTGAAGCGAAAGGGCGCGACCTTCTAGGCTTCCCGATGGCGCGCGACAGGCGCCGTCCCAACAAACAAGACGAACCCGGGGAAGAAGCCCATGGAAAGCCAGCTTGGCGCGCGCGTATTGCGCAAGATCTCACTGCGCATCGTGCCGTTCATCATGCTGCTGTACTTCGTGGCGTTCATCGACCGCGTCAATATCGGCTTCGCCTCGCTGACCATGAACAAGGACATCGGCCTGTCGCCGACCGTCTATGGCTTCGGCGCCGGTATCTTCTTCTGGGGCTACTTCCTGTTCGAAGTGCCCTCCAACATCATCCTGCACAAGATCGGCGCGCGGATCTGGATCGCGCGGGTGATGATCACCTGGGGCCTGGTCTCGGCGGCGATGGCGCTGGTGCAGGGCGCGACCAGCTTCTACGTGCTGCGCTTCCTGCTCGGCGCCGCCGAAGCCGGCTTCTTCCCCGGCATCATCCTCTATCTCTCCTACTGGTTCCCGGCGCGGCAGCGCGCCGCCGTCACCGCGCTGTTCATGGCCGCGGCGCCGCTCTCGACCGTGCTCGGCTCGCCGCTCTCGGGTGCGCTGCTGGAGATGGACGGAATGCTCGGCTTCAAGGGCTGGCAATGGCTGTTCGTGCTGGAGGCCGTGCCCGCTGTGCTGCTCGGCTTCGTCGTGCTGGGCTTCCTGACCGACCGGCCGGAGCAGGCCGGATGGCTTGCCGACGACGAGCGCGCCTGGCTGGTCAAGACCATGAAGGCCGAGAACGACGGCAAGGCCACGACCGCAAGCCACAGCATCTGGCGCGGCCTCGCCGACCCGCGGGTGCTGGCGCTGGCGCTGGTCTATTTCGGCACCTCGGCCGGGCTCTACACACTTGGGGTGTGGGCGCCGCAGATCATCAAGGCGTTCGGCCTGTCGTCGATCCAGGTCGGCTTCCTCAACGCGGTACCGGCGACCATTGCCGTCATCGCGATGGTGCTATGGGCGCGGCATTCCGACCGCACCGGCGAGCGCACCTGGCACGTGGTGCTGGCCTGCCTGATGGCCGCGGCGGGACTTGCGCTTGCCGGGCTGTGGACCGGCCTTGCCGCCGTGATCGCGGCGCTGACGCTGGTCAATATCGGTATCTCCTCGTCGAAGCCGCCGCTATGGAGCATGCCGACCATGTTCCTGTCCGGCTCGGCCGCCGCGGCCGGAATCGCCACCATCAACTCGATCGGCAATCTCGGCGGCTTCGTCGGGCCGGCGATGATCGGCTTCATCAAGGAACGCACCGGCAGTTTCGACGGCGGTCTTTATTTCGTCGCCGGCCTCCTGGTGCTCTCGGCCGCGCTCACGCTGCTGCTGTCGCGTGCGCAGAGCGCGCCCGCGCAATCCGAACCGCAACCCAATCCCGTGCGAACTCACTAATGATCCGGAGACAACCCATGCGTACCCATTCCATCGCCGCCATTCCCGCCGACGGCATCGGCCCCGAAGTGATCTCCGCGGGCGTCCGCGTGCTGGAGGCTCTTGCAAAACGCAGCGGCGACATCGGCTTCAACGTCAAAACCTTCGACTGGGGCTCGGACTATTACAAGAAGCACGGCGTGATGATGCCGGCCGACGGCCTCGCGGAGCTGAAGAAATTCGACGCGATCTATTTCGGTGCGGTCGGCGCGCCCGACGTGCCCGACCACATCACGCTGTGGGGTCTGCGGCTACCGATCTGTCAGGGCTTTGACCAGTACGCCAATGTGCGGCCGACCAAGATCCTGCCCGGCGTCGCCTCGCCGCTGCGCAATGTCGGCGTCGGCGATCTCGACTGGGTGATCGTGCGCGAGAATTCCGAAGGCGAATATGCCGGCATGGGCGGCCGCGCGCACAAGGGCCTGCCGGAAGAGGTCGGCACCGAAGTCGCTGTCTTCACCCGGGTCGGCGTGACGCGGATCATGCGCTATGCGTTCCAGCTGGCACAGTCGCGGCCGCGCAAATTCCTCACCGTGGTGACCAAGTCGAACGCACAACGCCACGGCATGGTGATGTGGGACGAGATCGCCGCCGAGGTGGCGAGGGACTTCCCCGACGTCACCTGGGACAAGATGCTGGTCGACGCCATGACGGCGCGGATGACGCTCAACCCGAAGAGCCTCGACACCATCGTCGCGACCAATCTGCACGCCGACATCCTCTCCGACCTCGCCGGCGCGCTGGCCGGCAGCCTCGGCGTGGCGCCGACCGGCAACATCGACCCGCAGCGCCGCTACCCCTCGATGTTCGAGCCGATCCACGGCTCGGCCTTCGACATCACCGGCAAGGGCATCGCCAACCCGGTCGCGACGTTCTGGACCGGTGCGCAGATGCTGGAGCATCTCGGCGAGAAGGACGCCGCTGCGCGCCTGATGGCCGCGGTCGAGAAGGTGTGCGCGGCCGGCGTGCTGACGCCCGACGTCGGCGGCAAGGCGACGACCAGGGAAGTGACCGACGCGGTGATCGACGCGATCCATGGATCGAATGTGTAGGGTGCGTTAGCTTTCCGCGAACTCCGTCCGCCTCTCCCGCTTGCGGCGGATGGGGGCTCTCTCCACAGCGTGACTCGCGGAGAGAGCCCCACCCCAACCCTCCCCCGCACGCGAGAGAGGAAGCCTGAGCAGAGTGCTCACCTCACGAAGGACCTGGTGCACCTGCTTCCGATACCCGCAACCGGGGAATAAACCGTGCTACCCGATCTGACCAGACGAAGCTTCGTGACCGCTGGAGGAATGTCGATCATGGCCGCGATGACGGGGATACAGCCGGCAGGCGCCGCGACATGGCGCAATGAGATCCGCGCCATCACGTTCGACGTCCAGGGGACCTGCGTCGACTTCTATCAGCCGATCCTGCGTGCGGGGCAGGCCGTCAACGCCGCGAAGGGGCTCGCGCTCGACTGGGCCAAGCTCTCGAGCGAATGGCGCGATCTTTATCGTGCCGCGCTCGACGAAGTGATCGGGGGCAAGCGCCCGTGGATTCGGGTCGACCGCATCTATCGCGAGGCGCTGGATGTGCTGCTGGATCGCCACGGTCTCTCGGAGGCCTTGTCGAGGGACGAGCGCGACGAATTGAACACGGTGTGGACCAAGCTCGACGCATGGCCCGACAGCGTCGAAGGACTTGGGCGTCTGCGCGGTCGGTTCGTGACCTCGACATTGTCGAATGCCGGCATGGCCGCGGTGGTGGCGGTGGTCAAGCACGCCAAATTGCCCTTCGACGCCGTGCTGACCGCAGAGCTTGCACGCAGCTACAAGCCGTCACCCGCGGTGTATCAACTCGCCGTCGACTACCTCGGCTATCCCGCCGACAAGATCCTGATGGTCGCCTGCCACAAATACGACCTGAAGGCGGCCCGCGCCTTTGGCATGCGCACGGCGTTCATCGCCCGTCCGCTCGAGTTCGGGCCGGCGGCGAAACTCGACGTGGCGCCGGAATCCTGGATCGACCTCCACGCGGACAGTTTTACGCAACTCGCCGATATGCTCGTGCCGGCGTAGCGACGCAAGGGGCGACCCGGTCGGTGTGCTCACCTCACGAAAGCGTGCCCGCCTCCGCGCAATTGGTCAGCCGCGCAGGCACGCCGACGGCGGTGCAGCCGGCGGGCACATCCGTCGTCACCAGCGCGCCGGCGCCGATCCTGGCGAAATCGCCGATCGAGAGATGTCCGATCACGGTGGCGCCGGCGCTGAGCAGCACGCCGCGGCCGATCTTTGGCGCGCGGCGCGGATCATCCTGATGCCGCGCGATGGTGACGTTCTGCAAAATCGTGACCTCGTCGCCGACCGAGGCCAGCGCGCCAATGATGATGCCGGTGCCGTGATCGAGGAAAACCGCGGTTCCGATCCGGGCCGACGGGTGAATGCTGATCTGCAACTGGTCTGCCGCCGCGCTTTGCATCATCAGCGCAAGGTCGGGGCGGTCCTCGCGCCATAGCCAATTCGACACCCGCCAGGCCTGCAGCGCGACAAAGCCCTTGAAGTTGAGCAGCGGCGGCAGGAAGCCCGTGATCGCGGGATCACGGCGAACGATGGCCGTGAGGTCGGTGGCCGCGGCATCGACCAGCACGGGCTCGGCCGCATAGGCTTCGCGGGCGATCCGCGCGAACTGCGCGCGATCCTCTTCCGCGCGGCTGATATGCCGACCGATCAAAAAAGCGAGCACACCGCCGAGGTCGCCCTGATCTAGGATGAAGGCGGCCGACGCCTCGAGGAACGGATCGGCCGCGATCGCCGCCTCCGCCTCGCGCCGGATCGCAAGCCAGAGCTCGCCGGCCGTCACTGTCGCTGATCCCGCCATGGTCTTCACCTCATCGTCCGGATCCCAAACGATAGAGTGGGCGTCACCATCCCAAAATGCAAACCGCCCGCTTGCTCATCGCAAACGGGCGGCTCAGGGCCATCAGGTTCTATGGGGGCACATCGCCTGAAGGCCAGCTATTGCCTCGCGCGATCAACCCTGCGGCGGCTGGTCGGTCGGCGGGGTCGGACGGGTCTTGTGCTGCGCCATGAAGGCGTCGAACTCTTCCTTGTCCTTGGCGTGACGCAGGCGATCGAGGAAGTTCTTGAACTCGACCTGCTCCTCCTCGAGACGGCGCAGCGTATCCTGGCGGTACTCGTCGAAGGCGCGGTTGCCGCTGGAGGGCGGACCGAAGCCGCCGAACGGGAAGCCGCGGCGCTCCATGCGGCTCTTCATCCGCTCCATCTTGTCCTGCATCCGCTCCATCTTGTTCTGCCAGCGATCCATGTCGTTGTGACTCCAACAGGCCATCTTTCTGCTCCCGAGTGTGAAAAAGAGAAGGGCGAGGCCGATCGGCCACCAGATCATGAAGCCGAGGATGATCCCGGCGATCTTCAGGGGATGCCACGGCGTCGCGTAGAAGTAGGGACGGTAGGGCTCTTCGACGGGGCCGCGCCAGCGATTGACATCAGCGGTGTAGGCCATTTCCTTCTCCATCACGGCATCACGCCGTTGTGAATGTAAATAACATTTACATAGGTAGCCGATCCCTTGGGAAAGTCAAGCAGCGCGGATGACGCACCCCTCGGATTATTTTTGGCTTGGCCGTTGAACCTTATTTCGGCTTCCCCCAGGGACCAGACCTTTCGCCGGCCGGCTTGTCGTCGGCGGCCGCGGTTCCAGGCCGGCGGTCGGTCGGGAAGCCGAGGCCGCGCAGATAGATCAGCACTTCGGCCTCGAGCAGATCCTCCGGCGACATCGGCAGCTTGCGCCGCGCGGCATCGCCGCGGCCGAACAGCGAAGCGACGCCGTGCGACATCGCCCAGATGTGCAGCGCCATCATCATCGCCGGCGGGCGCGGCATGCCGGGCGGCGCCAGTGCCGCGAGCCGCTCGGCTGCGGCGCGAATGATCGCGAAGGCGCGCTCGCTTGCCGCCATCAGGGTCGGATTGGAATCGACCGGCAGGCCGGATTCGAACATCGCGGAATAGAACGCGGGCTCCTCGCGGGCGAAGGCGAGATAGGCCTTGCCGACCCGCTCGAACGCCGTGACGGTGTCGGGGCGGCCGTCGTCCCAGGCCTGCGTCAGCAGCGATTCGAACTGCTCGAAGCCGCGCTGCGCGATGCTGGCGATCAGCTCGTCACGGTCGCGGAAGTGTCGGTACGGCGCGGCGGGGCTGACGCCGGCCATCCGCGCGGCATCGGCGAAGGTGAAGCCGGCCGGCCCCTTCTTCGAGATCAGGTCGAGCGCGGCCTGCAGCAACGCCTCTTTGAGATTGCCGTGATGATAGCCGCGCTCGGCGCGGCCTTGGTCCTTGCGCCAGCTCATGTGAACGGCTTTTACATGAGCCGGCGGTAAAGGTCACTAGCGGGGCAGCGTCGCGTCAATCAAGATTAACGGACCGCTTCGGTGATTACCGACGCCGAGCATCGATGGCGGCCCGAGAGAAACTGCGCTCTCTCTCTCCCGCGCGTGGGGTCCGAGGTGAGTGAGGCTCGAGGTTGGGCTGGGGGCTCTCGCATCGTGGAAAGAGCCCCCCGCCGCGCTCTTCGAGCGCAGCGACCTCCCCCGCAAGCGGTAGAGGTTCAGGGAGCCTGCGGCCCGCCTTAGCGCCCCGGGATCGGCAGCACCGGCATGATCTCGACGGCTTCGCCGGGGAAGATCGAAAAATGCGGGTGGTTCTCGAACAGCTTTGCCGCTGCTTCATGCGAGGGCGCGCGCACCACGGTGAAGCCGGTCATCAGATTGGCGATGTCGGTGACGCCGCCCTGCCCGACCTTCTTGGTCTTGCCGAGCGGTCCGCCCATCTCGACGATCACGTCTTGGTGCTTCTCGACCCATGCGCCCCAGGCCGCCATGCCCTGCTGCTCCTTGGCGCGGCGTTCGGCCTCGGGCAGCGCGTTCCAGGCTTCCATCCGCGAGCCGGTCTTGCCGCCGCCGAGATAGACGGCGAGGAAGGTGTTGGTGCTCATGTTTCGTCTCCGTTGTGGTCGTTGCTGGTGGACGATGGTTCGGTGATGCGATGACGCTTTGAAGCGGCATCGCTTCTCGGTGAAGGTTCAGCGCAGCGCCTTGCCCCAGCCGCCCTGCGGATGCTCGAAGGTGGCGGCGGCCTGCTGCACCTCTTCGGAGAAATCGGCCATCTCCTGCACCTGGCGGATCTCGATCATCTCGTTGGCGGTGGCCGGGCACTTCCTGGCCCATTCGATTGCCTCGGCGCGCGAGGCGACCTCGATCATCCAGAAGCCGCCGATCACTTCCTTGGCCTCGGTGAACGGGCCGTCGATCACGACCGGCACGCCGGTGTCGAACTTGACGCGCGCGCCGGCAGCCGGCGGATGCAGGCCTTCCAGCGTGATCAGCACACCGGCGTCCTTCAGCGCCTGATTGTACCGCATCATCGCGGCGACCCGTTCGGGGTCGAGCTCGAGCTTGGCCGGCGCGGACTCGTAGCCGAGCGGGATCATCAGCATCATGAAACGCATTGGTCGGATTTCCTTGCCTGTTGAATCACTCGCAATCTTCACCCTCGTCATGCCGGGAAGCCCCACGCCGAACTTGGGTTTACCCGAGTTCGGCCCTAGGTATTTGTCCAAGTCGGCAACAGCCGACCTGGTGCGCCGGCCCGGAATCCACGACTTGCGCCGGGGATCATGTATTCCGGGCGGATCGCCGGCGCGACATCGCGGAATGACGTCGGGTGTCATTTCCTGCCCACCTGCGCGCGCAGGCGCTCTCCCCGCTCGCGCAGCTCCGGCGTCAGCGCCTCGCCGAAATCCTCCGCGGCAAACACCTGGCGGATTTCGATCTCGGAGCCGCCGTCGAACGGCGCGCGCTTCATCCAGTCGATCGCTTCATCGAGCGACTTGGTCTCGATCAGCCAGAAGCCGGCGACCAGATCGCCGCTGAGGCCGAACGGGCCGCGCGACACCGTGCTCTGCCCACCGGCATATTTGACGCGGGCACCCTTGCTGGTCGGATGCAGCCCCTCGCCGGCCTGCATCACGCCGGCCTTGACCATCTCCTCGTTGAACTTGCCCATCGCCGCGAGCAGTTCGGTGCTCGGCATCACGCCGGCCTCGGTGTCCCTGGTCGCCTTCACGATCACCATGAACTTCATCGTCCTGCTCCGTTGTCTTGTTCAGCTGCTTTGCCGGTATCTCCGGTGCTCGTCTCAAGGACGACGCGGGGCTTGCCACGCCGACAGGCCAAGCGAAATTATTTCAGAGGTCATTGCATCGCGCGCCACACCCCTTAGCGGTCCTGCCTGACAAGTTCGCCGTCCTGGTGCGACGGGCCGAAATAGACGTCGATGCGCGACACCTTGTCGCCGTCGAACACGAAGAACTCGGTGTTGCGAAAGCTCTTGCCGTCGCGGGCGACGCAGCGGTAGGTGACGAAGGCCTCGACGCCGTCGACCATGATGCGCTCGATCTCGTGGCGGCCGATCCAGCCGGAGTCGCGCCAGCACTCGGCGAAATAGGTCGGCTTGTCGATGTTCTCGCCATATGGCGTCGAGAAGCGGAAATCCTCAGCGAACGCCGCCTCGACTCTCGCGCGGTCATTAGAGAGGTAGGCGGCGAAGAGGGAGCGGATGATCTCCGCCCTGTTGCCAGCTGCAGCCATGTCGTCTCCCACAGGTATCGCCCGGGCCTCCGGAGCGACCAGCGCTCCGGAAACCCGGGCCTCAAGGAGATGACGAACAAGGCGGCGCGAAAGCGACATCCCGCCACGATTTATTTTTGGAACCGGATCGGAGGCCGGCTTGCGTCAGGCTTCCCGCGGGAACATGCCGAAATAGGGCTCGGCCTCCTTCAGGACGCGCGCGAAGGACGGCCGCGCCATCAGCCGCTCGAGATAGGCGGCCAGATGCCGATGGCCATCTCCGAACGGCTCGACCTTGTTGCCGT
Organism: Bradyrhizobium pachyrhizi; assembly: GCF_001189245.1. Taxonomy (GTDB): domain Bacteria; phylum Pseudomonadota; class Alphaproteobacteria; order Rhizobiales; family Xanthobacteraceae; genus Bradyrhizobium; species Bradyrhizobium pachyrhizi. Next base: position 153,053 of record NZ_LFIQ01000084.1, read on the forward strand.
AGAACATCGTCGGCGCGGCCGCGCAATCGGCCAATGAGAAATGCCCGCCCATCATCCAGCCGCCATGATCGAGCTGCTGATCCAGGATCGCATAGGAGGTGCGGAGTTGCGCCCGCGCCTCGGCGACGCCATGCGGATCCTTGCTGTCCGCAGGCCGCAGCCGGTCGCCGACGACCTTCTGAATCGGCAGGTGGACATAGAGATCGAGGAAACGATCACGCAGCCGGGTCTGCAGCGCGAGGTCCGGATCCTCGGGGATCAGCCTGACGGCACCGGGATAATGCCGGTCGAGATATTCGATGACGATGCTCGATTCCGGCACCGTCTCGTCCCGCGTCTCGTCGCGGAGCACCGGAAAACGGCCGATCGGCGACAGCGCGAGCAGCGCCGCGCGCTCGGCGGGATCGCCGAGATTGACCATGTTCGGCGTGAAGGGCGTGCCGTTCTCATAGAGCGCAATCAGCGCCTTCCAGCAGAACGAGGACAGCGGGTGGTAATGCAGGGTAAGCGACATCGGAACTCCATCATGGAATGAGTGACCGGAGGACGAGGCCGGGACCGCCCTTCCGACATCCCGTGCGGCGATATTTTTTTCGTATGGAGATACTTTATTGGGTTCGGCGGGCGTGGAGACCCAAGCATCGAACGCGATCGCACATTCATCGAGGACGCGAATCAAGTCGCTGCATCGATCGGTGAAAAGCGGCCGGCGATATCAGGCTTCGTAATAGACCCATCATCATCGCTGAAGCAGACGCGCTTCATCACCCCGCATCAGACGAAAGTCATCATCGATTTTCGTCCGTATGATTACGGTGAACATCGCGTGCTGCTTGTGGATGATAACGTGCATTCTGAAAAAAACCTTTGCGAATTGAGACGGATGCATGTGTGGAACTTGGCGTTATGCAGTTCGTGCCAAGCGCGCGCGAGCAACAGGCTTTACGGATGCTAAACGGCTCGCTGCAACCTTTCCGTGAGTTGCCGCGATCCGCTTTCCCCATCCCTTTTATTTGAACCTTCACGGAGCCCTGATGTTCAGTTTCAGCAACAAGGCCAAGATCGAGAATGCGCTGGCGCAGACTGCCGCGATCGGCAAGTCGCAGGCGGTGATCGAGTTCAAGCTCGACGGCACCATCGTCGACGCCAACGAGAACTTCCTCAATGCGATGGGCTACACGCTCGACGAGATCAAGGGCAAGCACCACAGCATGTTCGTCGATCCGGCCACGCGCGACAGCCAGGACTATCGCGCGTTCTGGGCCGACCTGAACCGCGGCGAATTCCAGGCCGCGCAATACAAGCGCATCGCCAAGGGCGACCGCGAGATCTGGATCCAGGCCTCCTACAA
>NZ_LFIQ01000084.1:154413-155906 GCF_001189245.1 Bradyrhizobium pachyrhizi
TGACAAGGGTGGCAAGCCGGTCGGCGTGATCAAGTTCGCCACCGACATCACCGCGCAGAAGATCCACAGCATGGAGGATGCCGGCAAGATCGCCGCGATCGGCCGGGCGCAGGCGGTGATCGAGTTCGACATGGACGGCACCATCGTCAAGGCCAACGAGAACTTCCTCGGCGCTATGGGCTATTCGCTCGCCGAGATCCAGGGCAAGCACCACAGCATGTTCGTGCCGCCCGCCGACCGCGACAGCGTGGCCTATCGCGATTTCTGGGCGCGGCTGAACCGGGGCGCGTTCGAGGCCGGCGAATTCAAGCGGCTCGGCAAGGGCGGCAAGGAAATCTGGATCCTCGCCACCTACAACCCGATCCTCGACGACCGCGGCAAGCCGTTCAAGGTCGTCAAGTTCGCCACCGACGTCACGCAGCAGAAGGTGAAAACCGCCGACAATGATGGCCAGATCGATGCGATCGGCAAGTCGCAGGCGGTGATCGAGTTCAACATGGACGGCACGATCCGCACCGCGAACCCGAACTTCCTCGCCGCAATGGGCTATTCGCTTGCCGAGATCCAGGGCAAGCATCACAGCATGTTCGTCGAGCCCACTGAAGCGAGCGCGGCCGGCTACCGCGAGTTCTGGGGCGCGCTGAACCGCGGCGAATTCCAGGCCGCCGAATACAAGCGCATCGCCAAGGGTGGCCGCGAGATCTGGATCCAGGCCTCCTACAACCCGATCCTCGATCTCAACGGCAAGCCCTACAAGGTGGTGAAGTACGCCACCGACATCACCGCGCAGGCGATCGGCCGCAAGAAGGCCGACAGCGCGCGCGGCCTGATCGAGGCGGTCGCCGCCGGCAGCGAGGAGATGAGCGCCTCGATCCGCGAGATCTCGGAAACCATGACCAAGTCGAAGCAGAACGCCGCGGTCGCCACCGGCCGGGTGGAGGCTGCCGACGGGCAAGCGCAGAAGCTCAATGCCGCAGCGCAGGCGATGAGCGGCATCGTCGAGATGATCTCGAGCATCACCGGGCAGATCAACCTGCTGGCGCTCAACGCCACGATCGAGTCGGCGCGTGCGGGCGAAGCCGGGCGCGGCTTCGCGGTGGTCGCCTCCGAGGTGAAGAGCCTCGCCAATCAGGCCAAGCAGGCGACCGACACGATCTCCTCGGAAATCGACGCGCTGAACTCGATCGCCGCCGAAGTGGTGAGCTCGCTGTCCGAGATCAAGGCGGCGATCGCCGGCGTCAACGAATACATCGCCTCGACCGCCGCCGCGGTCGAGGAGCAGAGCATCGTGACGCAGGACATGTCCACCAACATGCAGCGCGCCTCTGCCGAACTCGCAGCGTAAGCCACGGTGCGATCCTCGAAGGATGGGCGGCCCGGGCTGGGGGCCGTGCATCCTTCGAGACGCGCCTTCCTCCCGTGTTGAAAGAGTATAGAACGGCCGTCGCACCCATGTCATTGCGAGCCAACGGGTCGCGCGAAAGCGCGCCCGA
>NZ_LFIQ01000084.1:155927-167420 GCF_001189245.1 Bradyrhizobium pachyrhizi
CGAGCCAGTTGAGCGCCTCTCAGGTTGACATCACCAGGTAAAGGTCGCAGACGGTCGGGATTTCCTGCCCGAACCGATGGACCATCCGATGAATTCCGCTTCCCTCAAAGTCGCACTCGTGACCGGCGCCGCGCGTGGCATCGGGCTTGCCGCGGCGAAACGCTTTCTCGCCGACGGCTGGCGCGTCGCGCTGCTCGACATCGAGGGTGAATTGCTGCGCGCGGCAGTCGCGGCGCTGAAGCAGCCCGACGACACGCTGGCGCTGACCTGCGACGTATCGGACACCGCTGGCGTGGCAGCCGCGATCTCTGCGATCACGGACCGGTTCGGCCGGCTCGACGCGCTGGTCAACAATGCCGGCATTGCTGTGTTCACGCCGGTGCTGGAGACCTCGGACGCCGACTGGAGCCGGATCATGGCGGTCAACCTCACCGGCCCGTTCCTGTGCACCAAGGCGGCCGCGCCTGTGATGCGCGAGCATGGCGGCGGTGCGATCGTCAACATCACCTCGATTTCGGCGGTGCGCGCCTCGACGCTGCGCTCGGCCTACGGCACCAGCAAGGCCGGCCTCGCGCATCTCACCAAGCAGCTCGCGGTCGAGCTCGCCTCGCTCGGCATCCGCGTCAACGGCGTCGCGCCCGGGCCGGTCGATACCGCGATGGCCAAGGCTGTTCACACGCCGGAGATCCGCGCCGACTATCACGACGCCATCCCGCTCAACCGCTATGGGCTGGAGGAGGAGCTGGCGGAAGCGATCTTCTTCCTGTGCTCGGATCGCGCCAGCTACATCACCGGCCAGATCCTCGCCGTCGACGGCGGATTCGACGCCGCCGGCATCGGCCTGCCGACTCTGCGCGGCGCGCGGCGGAATGGGTAACGGTTGATCGGACGAACTAATGTCACCGCCGCGACGGGACTGCGCTCCCTCGCCCCGTTCTTACGGGGTCGAGACGAACGAAGCTCGCTCTTAGAGGGTCGGGGTGAGGGGCCCTCTCCCCGCGCTCAGTATCAGTTAGTCTCGCGGAGACTCCCCCTCACCCGGAACGCATCTGTCGATGCGTTCCGACCTCTCCCCGCATGCGGGGCGAGGTAAAGCAGAGTCACTGCGCTATCAGAGCTCGTTCACCGCGACCACGCGCCAGGCATTCGGCAGCCGGTCGATCCGCGTCAATGACAGCGGATCGATGACGAAGCGCAGCGCGAGCTCCGGCGCAAGCTCGAGCGCGATCGCAAGGATCGCGCGGATGGTGCCGGAATGCACGACCAGCACGACGTCGCCGGCCGGCAAGCGCGCGAGCCCTGCCCGTGCCCGCGCGATCTGATCGGCAAAGCTTTCGCCGCGCGGCGGCCGGTTGCTGCCCGGCGATTGCCAGAACGCGCGATAGGCCGCGCCGAGCTCGGCTTCGATCTCGCTGTGACGCCGGCCGGTCCAATCGCCAAAATCCTGCTCGCGAAAAGCGTCGTCCTCCGTTGCAGTCAGGCCGAGCTTTCCTGCGGTCTCGCGGGTGCGCCGCGCCGGACTGCAGACCGCGCGAGCGTGAGCCGGCAACCGCGCCTGCAACGACGCGAATGCCGCGGCATCGCTGAGGTCGGCGGGCGCATCCGGCGCGTGGATCACGCCGCGCGGACCGTCCACCGGCGCGTGACGGATCAGCCAGAGACGCGTTTCGCGATCCATGTTCCGCTCACACTTTCATTTCGACGCGTTTTCTTCACGCGAACCGGTCTCCACTTCGCTCGAACATGCTCTAACCTAGCCGCGCCGCGAGCAGCACCAGGATCGCGGTCTCCGCGACCTGCTCGACGCCGCCAAGCACATCGCCGGTCTGGCCGCCGATCTGCCGCTTTGCCACGAGCGCCATGACCAGCGCGCTCACAGCGGCCGCGATCGCCGCCAGCAGCGCGCTGCCGAACGGCAAGGCGAGGATTGCGATCAGCAGCGCGATGCCGGCCGCGACCACGGCAATTGTCCCATCAGGCCTTCCAGCATTGGCGGCGAGCCCGTCCTTGCGGGCGTAAGGCAGGCTGATCGCGATCCATGGCAGCACGCCGCGGCCCAGCGCGTGCGCCGCGATCAGGCTCTGCACCACGAGACCATTCGGAATTGCCGCGAGAGCCGCGAGCTTAGTGGCAAAGCTCACCACCAGCGCCAGCGCGCCGTAAGTGCCGAGCCGGCTGTCGCGCATGATCTCGAGCTTGGCCGCGACATCGCGGCCGCCGCCGAACCCGTCGGCGACATCGGCGAGCCCGTCCTCATGCAGCGCGCCGGTGAGCAGCGCACCGCCACCGAGCGCGAGCGCCGCGGCGGCGAGATCCGGCACACCGATCGCCCGCAGCAGCAGGCAAAACAGGCCGATCGCCGCCCCGATGGCGGCCCCGACCAGGGGAAACAGCCGCTGCGCCCGCGCAAAGCTCTCCGTCCGCGCGCCGTCTGGATGCGGCATCGGCAGGCGGGTCAGGAAGGCGGTCGCGGTCCGGAGATCGTCGAGCCATTGATTCATGGTGAAGGCCTGGAAATTGGGCTAAAGCGCGACGAGATCGGGCTCGATCTGATCGCGCTTCAGCTTCTTGTTAGGGCATGATCTCCGCGCAAATGCTACGCATTTGTCGCGAGGGAAAACCGCTTCACACGTTTCCGGATCATGCATTAGCTTGCGGCCCGCTCGACGAGGGAATCGCATGCAGTTCAGTACTCTAGACGACATCCGCGGCTTTTGTCGCGACCTGCCTCAGGGCGACGAGGCCAGTGCCGCGGCCGCCGCGCAGCGCCAGCAGAACCTGACCAAGCCGCCGGGAAGCCTCGGCCGCCTGGAGGAGGTTGCGATCTGGCTGGCGCGCTGGCAGCGATGTGAGATGCCCCGGCTCGACCACGTCACGATCGCCGTGTTCGCCGGCAATCACGGCATCGCCGAGCGCGGCGTTTCAGCCTATCCCTCCGAGGTCACCGCGCAGATGGTGGCGAACTTCGCCGCCGGCGGCGCAGCAATCAACCAGATCGCCAAGCTTGCCGGTGCGGAGCTGCGCGTCGAGCCGCTCGAGCTGGCGCGCCCGACCCGCGATTTCACGACCGGGCCGGCGATGGACGCCGCCGATTTCCTCGTCGCGCTTGATACCGGTTGGCGCACGGTGCCCGAGCAATGCGATTTGCTCGTGGTCGGCGAGATGGGCATCGCCAACACCACGGTCGCCGCGACGCTGTGCGCGGCATTGATGGGCGGGCGCGGCGTACGCTGGGCCGGCCGCGGCACCGGCGTCGACGATGCCGGGCTGATACGCAAGCGCACCACGATCGATGCGGCGCTCAAGCTGCATCGCGGCGTGATCGACGATCCGCTCGTCACCGCGATGTCGCTCGGCGGACGCGAGCTCGCGGCGATCGCGGGGGCTGTGCTGGCAGCGCGCGCACGCTGCATTCCGGTACTGCTCGACGGCTTCGTGGCGACAGCGGCGGTGCTGCCGCTGGCGCGGCTTGCGCCCGATAGCCTCGCGCATTGCCGCGCCGGGCATGTGTCGGCCGAGCTCGGCCACCGCGAATTGCTGCGCGAGCTCGAACTCGCCCCCTTGCTCGACCTTAACATGCGGCTCGGCGAAGGCTCCGGCGCGGGGGTTGCGATCCTGCTGTTGCGCGCGGCGCTCGCCTGTCATGGCGGCATGGCGACCTTTGCCGAGGCCGGCGTCTCCGGCGCGGGCTGAAGCCCTCGGGGTCGCCCGGCGGTTCCCTCAAAAAGCCGGTGCATACCGTCGGCACGAGCCGCAATCTTCGCGTGCGCAGCATGATCTTTGCGCTCTGGAGGTCTAACCTTGTCGGTGAAGCGCCGGCCGGCGCCTCAGCCGCGTTGCACCAGATACCGAGGAGAAATCACGTCATGTCGGGCGTCCTCATCAATCTGATCATTCAAGTCATCAGCGGAGCCGTCGGCGGCAATGTCGCTGCCGGAGCAGCCAAGCATCGATCTCGGCACGCTCGGAAACACCATCGCAGGCGCCATCGGTGGCGGCGCGGGCGGACAGCTTCTGGGCATGCTGATCCCGCTACTCGCCAATTCCGGCGCTGCGCCTGACATCGGCAGCATCATCGGTCAGGTCGCCGGCGGCGGCGTTGCCGGCGCAGTGCTCACTGCGATCGTTGGCGCGCTCAAGAATCGGGCGGCCTGAGCCACCTGCTGTCGCGACCGGGTCATCGGTCTTGACGATGCCCCATTCCGGCGCGAGCCTTGCGACTTCAGATGCGACAGCACCTCGGTCGCATCGTGGGCAGGGATTGCGCGCATGAAAATACTTGTCGCGGCGGTAGCTCTCTGCGCAACCGTCAGCTGCGCGCAGGCCGACGTTCGTATCCTCGCCAGCCCCGGCGGGCAGGTCGGCCCGTTCATCGAACTGTTCGACAAGGTGCGCGAATCGGGCGAACGCGTCGTGATCGACGGGCCCTGCCTGTCGGCCTGCACGCTGGTGCTCTCGATGGTGCCGAGCGACCGCATCTGCGTGACGCGGCGCGCCGTGCTCGGCTTTCACGCCGCCCGCTCGATCGACCGGCGCGGCCACACTTATGCCGAGCCGGAAGCGTCCGTGGCGGTGCTGCAAGCCTATCCGGCACCGGTGCGCGGCTGGATCGTCCGCCGCGGCGGCCTGACCTCGCGCCTGCTGCTGCTGCGCGGCCGCGAGCTCGCGGCGATCTATCCGCGGTGTAGGTAGCGGCGCCTTGACCAAACAACTGACGTAGTCCGACCCGTCATCCTGAGGTGCGAGCCCGCGGTGCACTTGCACCGCTGGGCGAGCCTCGAAGGATGCACGGCCACAGCCGAGCCGTCGAACCTTCGAGGGCCGCTGAAGAAGCGGCCACCTCAGCGACAACGGCGGAGCCGTTGCGCGGGGATGACTGTCCAACTACCGCGGCCTACATCCCCTGCGGGCAGTTCACCATCCAGGGGATGCCGAACTGATCGACGCACATGCCGAAGCCGTTGGAGAAGAACGTCTTGCCGAACGGCATCGTCACCGTGCCGCCGTCGGACAGCGCCTTGAAGCGGCGTTCCGCCTCCGCGGGATCCTCGACCTGCAACGCGACGTGGAAGCCCTGCGGCTTCTGGAAGTGGCCGGGCGGGGCGTCGGAGGCCATGATGATCTCGCCGTCGATCGTGAGGCGGGCGTGCATGATCTTGTCCTTCCAGCCGGGCGGCGTCTGCATCTCCGCACTGCCCTCGCCGTAGGGGAAGGTTTCCTCGATCCGGGCGCCGAGAACCTTCTCGTAGAATTTCAGCGCGGCGCCGCAATTGCCGTCGTAGGAGAGATAGGGGTTGACCTGCATCGCATGCTCCCTTGGGTCATTCGAGCCTCGTCCCGATCATATCGGAACGAGGGCTCCGGATTGTTATCTTGACGCGTTTTCCTGACACGAACCGGTAACCACCTCGTTCGAAAACGCGCTACTTTTCAGTCAGTTTCTTCAGATTGGCGAGACCGACCTCGAAATCCCTGCCGATCATGCGATCCAGGTTCATGAACACCTGCATCACCTTCGACATGAAGACGGCCGAACCATACATGGTCCATGTGACGGTGGTCGCATTTCCCTGCGGCAGCATTGTGAACTCGGCGGTGTTGTGGCCTTCGAACGGCTTGATGAAGTCGAGCTTGATGACGATCTTCGACGGCGCGGAGGATTGCAGGATCTCCATGCGGCCGGCGCCGACATTCTTGTTGCCGTTCCAGGCATAGGCCGCTCCCTGCCCGCGCCCGGCGCCGCCATAGATGCGCTTCATGGCCGGATCCCGGTTCTCGTAGGGCGACCAGAGCGTCCACTGATGGAGATCGTCGATCAACGGAAATATCCGCTCGGCCGGCGCGTTGACGCTGATCGCACGCGTGACGCGGAGCGTGCCCGGCTTGGTCGCCGCGAGGATGAGGATGACGGCGATCGCGACGCCGAGGACAATCGCGATGATGGCAACGATCTCCAACATGACAGTCTCCACAAGGATGAATTGAACAATAGTTCACCGGCGAAATGGAAGCATTGCGCGCAGATTGCCGTCGCGCAGATAGAGCCCGCCCCACAGCATCAGGCCGAGATAGAGCCCGAACAACGTGTGGGTGAACAGCGGGTTGCCGATCCGCACATGCGATGCGATCGCGCCGCCGAGATAGCCGGTGAGCAGGATGGCGCCGAGGATCGAGGTCGGCGGCACGGAGTAGAGCAGCGTGCAGACGATGGTGATGATGCCGAGGCTGCGCGCCAGCGCATCGCTCGCGCCGAAGCCCATCCTGTCCATGGTCTCGGTGACGACCGACAGCGGCACCAGCTTGACCGCGCCGTCGAACAGCAGGAACAGGACGACCACGCCGCTCATGACGCGGCCGGTGATGCGGGCGGGCTTTGAGACTTCGGTGTCGACGACCGTCGGCATGACAGGCTCCGTAACGCTTGGTGATGCTCTGCCATCAAGACGAACGGCGGAATGCGAGGCCGACAACCCCGGTGAAGATTTTTGGACGTCGTCGCGATGCACGGTCGAAGCTCCCGGTACGGGAGCTTGAATCACGGGCATCCGGCCAGATCCAATGAGGTTCGCCCCTTCAACGGGGCGGCCCCCGCGCCCTCAATCACCTTGCGTGAAGAAGGCATCCTCGCTGGGCAGCGACGGCGGTCCGTATGAAGCCCCCTTGACCGCCGCGAACGCATCGATAAGGAACAGGGACTTGGCGCTTTCCCTCGCGAGCTGCGTGATGCGGGACTGCAACTCCGCGACCTTCTGGGGATTGCTTTCGGCCAGATTGGTTTTTTCCGACGGGTCTTGCGGGATATTGTACAGCTCGATCGCCGAAGGAAGCGGCGTCCGCCAGATCAGCTTCCAGTCACCTGCGCGCACACCGCCGCGGAACGGCTCGATGTTGTACACCACCTCTTGCCGGGGCGAGGGGGCGCCTTTGCTGACGGTGGCCCAGACGTCCAGCCCATCGAGCGGCTTTCCCTTGCTTCCCTTGGCGAGGTCGGCGCCGGCGAGACCGGCGAGCGTCGGGAACATGTCGACGACGTGCATCATCTCCCTCACCTCGCCAGCTCTGATCTGCCCGGGCCAGTTCGCGAATGCGGCGACGCGCGTCCCGCCTTCGTACAACGCGCCCTTTCCGCCGCGGTAAGGACCGTTGTCGGCTGGCAGCTTCAGCTTCGACACGTCGGCATCCCCGGCAAGGAGCGCGGTCTGGTTGCCGCCGTTGTCGCTCATGAAGACGATCAAGGTGTTCTCGCGCATCCTCTTCCGTTCGAGCGCGGAGACCAGCTTGCCGATCTCGTCGTCCATGCACGTGATCATGGCGGCGTAGGTGCGCCTCGTTGGATCTTCGATATGCCGGTACCTGTCGATATATTCTTTGGGAGCCTGGTAAGGCGAGTGCGGAGCGGTAAAGGCCAAATAGAGAAACAACGGTGTCTTTGGATCATGGGCGTCGATTTGCGCGACTGCATCCGCACCCCACAATTGAGTGACGTAGCCCGGCTCATTCACCGGCTTGTCGTTGCGATACCAGTCGCGCACATTTGCCGATGAATGGGTGAAGTAATCGACCTCGCCCACCATCGATCCATAGTGGTAGTCGAACCCGCGTTGACGCGGCCAGAACTTGCGGTCGGCGTGCCCAAGGTGCCACTTTCCGACCATGGCCGTCCTGTAGCCTGCTTCCTTCAGCGCCTGCGGCAGCAGCCATTCATCTGTCGGCAATCCGTACTTGGCGGGCGTCGGAATGACCAGGGTTTGCAGGCCGTAGCGGCACGGATAACGGCCGGTCATCAATGCTGCCCGGGTGGGGGTGCACATCGGCTGGACGTAAAATTGCTCGAGCCGGGCCCCGTCCTGCGCAAGCTTGTCGATATTTGGGGTCTTGATGTCGGAGCCGTGAAATCCGACGTCCTTCCATCCGAGGTCGTCCGCGACGATGTAAACGATGTGCGGGCGCGGCGCGGTCGATTGCGCGGCGGCAGACCTGGGGTTCGCAGGCGCAATCGAGGCCAACGCAAGCATGGCCAGAACCGAGCTGCCGTTCAGCAGGAGATCGCGGCGATTCATTTGGCGATTGCCTTGCGCTGAATGCACCGATTCATCGAGCGGGCGATCAATCATTTCATTCTCCGAGCAATAGTTTTGTGTGCAATTCACGCAGGCTACTGCGGAGGCGCGCCGCAGGGAAGCAGACAATGGCGGCAGCCGGCGTCGTTTCGACGCCGGGCGGCAATCGGGGCTTCGAGGGAAGCGTCGCGTTCGAGGAGGAAGCGATACCGGCTCAGGGCCGCGCATGACGGCCGCGCGACGACTTGGACGATTATTTCCCCGCCTTCGCGCTGCGCGGCTGGCTGTCGCGCATCAGGCGGTCGATATGCATGCGGATGTGGGCGGCTTCGGCGGTGGTGTTGGCGAGCGCGATGGCGCGGTCGAAGGCGATGCGGGCCTCCTCGTTGCGGCCGAGCTGCATCAGGAAGGCGCCGCGGACGCCGAAATAATGGAAGTAGTTGGCAAGCCGCGGTGCCAAGGGCTCGATCATCTCGAGCGCGGCTTCCGGCCCCTTCACCTTGGAGACCGCAACGGCGCGGTTGAGCGTGATCACCGGCGACGGCTGCATGACCTCGAGCGCGCCGTACAGCAGATCGATCTGGGTCCAGTCGGTATCCTCGGGCTTTTCCGCGCGGGCATGCAGCGCTGCGATCGCCGCCTGCACCTGATACGGCCCGCTGCGGCGGTGGCGCATCGCCTTGTCGATCAGCGCGAGGCCCTCGGCGATCTGCTTCTGGTTCCACAGGCTGCGATCCTGGTCGTCGAGCAGGATCACCTCGCCGTCAGCATCGAAGCGCGCCTCGGCGCGGGCGTGCTGCAACAACAGCAGCGCGGTAAGCCCCATGATCTCCGGCTCGCTCTGGAACAGCCGCAGCAGCAGACGGGCGAGGCGGATCGCCTCCTCGCACAACGGCGCGCGGATTTCGGCGGTGTCGCCGCTCGCCGAATAGCCCTCGTTGAAGATCAGATAGATCATCGCCGCGACCGAGGCGAGCCGCTCGCTGCGCTCGACCGCGCCCGGCGTCTCGAACGGCACGTTGGCATCGGCGACGCGCGCCTTGGCCCGCGTGATGCGCTGCTCCATCGCGGCTTCCGAGACCAGGAAGGCGCGCGCGATCTGCTTCACCGTGAGACCTGAGACGATGCGCAGCGCGAGCGCGATCTGCTGCGTCGCCGGCAGATCCTTGTGACAGCAGATGAACAGCAGCCGCAGGATGTCGTCGCGGTAATGCGAGCCGTCGAGCCGCTCGGCGATCTCGTCCTCGGCGTCGTCGAGGTCGGAGATCGCCTGGTCGTCGTCGGGCAGCGGCTGCTGCTTCTTGTTGCGGCGGACCTCGTCGATCGCGACGTTGCGGCCGACCATGATCAGCCACGCCGCGGGATCGCGCGGCGGGCCGTTCTGCGGCCAGCTCTTGAGCGCCCGCAGGCAGGCGTTCTGGAATGCCTCCTCGGCGGTGTCGAGATTGCGGAAGTAGCGCAGCAATGCGCCGACCGCCTGGGGACGCGCGGACGTCAACGCAGCATCGATCCAGGCGGTGTCGGTCACGCTCACGCCTTGGTACCTCCCTGATTGAAGTAGCCGACCGGGCGGATCTCATAGGTGCCGCCGGGATTGGCCTCGCCGAGGTCGCGCGCGATGTCGAGCACCTCGTCGAGGTTCTTGCCCTCGACCAGATAGAAGCCGAGCAGCTGTTCCTTGGTTTCGGCGAACGGGCCGTCCAGCACCAGCGGCGGGTTTTCCTTGCGCAGCGTGGTCGCCGCGGTGGTCGGCAACAGCCGCGCCACCGGGCCGAGCTTGCCCTGCTTGGCGAGCTTGTCCTGCACAACGGACAGTTTCTGCATGACGGAGGCGTCGTGTTCCTTGCTCCAGGAGCCGACCATGTCTTCGTCATGATAGCAGAGGATGGCGTACAGCATCGAAAAGGCATCTCCGTTCATTGCAAGAACGAACGATTATGCCCGCTGCCGACAGGGGGCGCGAAAGAAATTTAGGTTCCGGGTGCCGACGGTGGATTTTGATCGGGACTTCATGGCGAGCTTCGACGAACGGGACGTTTGTCGCGGCGACGATGAACGTGCGGTTACCAATAGACGCCGTAGCGGGCGGCGATCCGGCGTGCCTTGGCTTCATCGCTCTCTCGATGGCGGATGTGGCTCCTCCCCACCGAACGGGACGCCTGCCGCCGCGGAGACTCCACGGGTTGCGCCTGAGCCTGCGATGAGGCCGGTTGGGCCTCGTTCTGCGTTGGAGCAACGGCCGGTTGAGCCTGAGCCGGCGTGTCAGCGTTTGCGAGCACGGGCGTGGACCGTGGCGACGGCGGAGCGGATGAAAGCCGACACCAGGATCAGTTTGCGCATGGAAGTTCTCCCCTGTTGATGGCAGGAGATAAGGAAGCGGGTCGGACCCGTTATGTGACTTAAATCACATAGACGTTGGAGGTATCGGGATGGGTAAGGGCGCGCTCGCGCTGCTGATCAATGGCGGCTCGGAAAACTGGTCGTCGGCGCGCTGGAAGGCGCGGTTCGACGCGGTCTGCCCGGATCGCCGCGTGGTGCTGCTGCCGGACGGCGCGCTCGATCCCGCCGAGGTGCACTACGCCGCGGTGTGGAAGCCGAAGCCGGGCGAACTCGCGGCATTCAAGAACCTGCGCGTCATCTTCAATCTCGGCGCCGGGGTCGACGCGCTGATGGCCGATCGCTCGCTGCCCGACGTGCCGCTGGTGCGGGTCGCGGTCTCCGATCTCACCGAGCGCATGACCGAATATGTCGTGCTGCACGTGCTGATGCATCACCGCCAGGAGCTCTATTTGCGCGAGTCGCAACGGGTGAAGCGCTGGGCGCCGGACTACCAGTGGGCGGCGAGCGCGATCACCGTCGGCGTCATGGGGCTCGGCACGCTCGGCGCCGCCTCGGCGCAGGCGCTGCGCGCGCTCGGCTTTCGCGTCGTCGGCTGGAGCCGCAGCGAGAAGCGCATCGACGGCATCGCCTGCTATCACAGCGCGGACGGGCTCGACGCATTCCTGCGCGAGACCAACATCCTGGTCTGCCTGCTGCCGCTGACGCCGGACACAAGGCACGTGCTCAACCGCGATGCGTTCGCGAAGCTGAACCGCGAGAGCCCGCTCGGCGCGCCCGTCATCATCAATGCCGGCCGCGGCGGCCTGCAGAACGAGGCCGACATCCTGCGCGCGCTCGATGACGGCACGCTGGGTGCCGCCTCGCTCGACGTCTTCGAGACCGAACCGCTGCCCGAGGCGAGTCCGTTCTGGAGCCACCCGAAGGTGGTGCTGACGCCGCACAACGCCGCCGACACCGACGCCGACGAGATCTCGAAATATGTCGCACAGCAGATCGCGCGCTTCGAGGCCGGCGGCGCGCTGGAGAACCTGGTCGACCGCAAGCGGGGGTATTGACACCTGCGTGTAGCCCGGATGCAGCGAAGCGAAATCCG
>NZ_LFIQ01000084.1:167430-175145 GCF_001189245.1 Bradyrhizobium pachyrhizi
TTCTTTGCGCCGGACAAACCGCTCCCGGATTGCGCTGCGCTTCATCCGGGCTACGAAACCGGCGATGCGGAATCGCGCTTGAACGTCATTGCGAGGAGCGCAGCGACGAAGCAATCCATCCTACCGCGTATCGCTCGCAATGACGGACAAGATGCACGGCTGACTAAGACGCCTTGCGCGCGAAGGTAACGTGGGTCGCGTGCGGGCTCGCGACATGCGAGACGACGGCATAGCCGAGGGCAGGCAGATCAAGGCCCGCGAACAAACTCTCGCCGGCGCCGAGCACGACCGGCGGCAGCACCAGTTGCAGCTCGTCGAGCAGACGCGCCTGCAGGAATTGCCGCACCACCGAGACGCCGCCGCCGACGCGGATATCCTTGTCACCGGCAACGGCGCGCGCCCGCTCGAGCGCCGCGAGCATGCCGTCGGTCACGAAGTGAAACGTCGTGCCGCCTTCCATCGCGATGTCGGGCCGCGCGTGATGGGTCAGCACGAACACCGGCGTGTGGTACGGCGGATTGTCGCCCCACCAGCCCTTCCAGGCATGATCCGGCCACGGCCCGCGGATCGGGCCAAACATGTTGCGGCCCAGGATCCAGGCGCCGATCCCCTCCATCGACTTGCGCGCGATCTCGTCGTCGAGCCCGGTGGTGCCGCCGTCCTGGCCGGTCATCGCGCGAAAGGTTCGCGTCTCGAAGAACCAGGCGGCGGGCAGCGCCAGGCCGCCGACGCCGAATGGATGTTCGAGGCTCTGATTCAGCGCCGCGCCAAATCCGTCGATCGAGACCGTGAATACTGAAGTCCTGACTTTTCCCATGATGTTCCGCTTCCGTGAGTGGGAGACCTTACGGAAGACGGGCGGGAAAGCCAGCGCCCGACATTTGCTGCGCAAGAAAGTTCGCGGCGGCTATTTCGCCCCGCACAGCACGTCGATCGCACCCTTCACGATCGCCTCGAGCTCCTTACGCGGCACCCGGGCGCGGGCGCGGATCGCGATGGTGTGGATGGTGGCGGAAGCCAGATGCGCCAGCGACGCCGGATCGGTCCCCTCAGGCAGTTCCCCGCGTTCCTTGGCGTGGCGGAAGCAGATGCCGAACGCCTTGTCGAGCTCGGTCAGGCCCTCGACCACCATGGTGCGGATGTCCGGATCCGACACCGCCTCCGACGCCGCCGTCATCACGGTGAAGCAACCGCGCGGGCCGGACTCGCCGGAGAGATAGATGTCGAGCGCGATGCGATAGATGCGCTCGAGTCGCTCGCGCAGCGGCGCGTCGGCGCGGAAGATGTCGACCATCGCGGCGCGCGCGTCGTCGCGATAGCGCTGGTAGCTCTTGATGTAGAGCTCGCGCTTGTCGCCGAACGCGCCATAGAGGCTCGGCCGGTTCATGCCGGTCGCGGCGCTCAAATCATCGAGCGAGGTCGCAGCAAAGCCGTCGCGCCGGAACAGATCGAGCGCCTTGCCGAGCGCGACATCGGGCTCATAGGCGCGTGGCCGCCCGCGGCGCTTCGGGGTGACCGGCGCCGCGATTTTGGCAACAGACGGCGGCTTGTTATTTTTTTGTACCATTTCGCATTTAATTCCTTGACGCCATCAATATTATCCAAGACAGTACAAAAATCAACAACGGCCGGACACCCGCGCCAGACACTGGAGGCACCCATGGACCTTTATTTCTCGCCCCTCGCCTGCTCGATGGCGACCCGCGTCGCGCTCTATGAAGCCGGCCAGCCGGCCAACTATCTCGAGGTCGACCCGAAGACCAAGGCGGTGCGCACCGACGGCTCCGACTTCAACAAGGTCAACCCGCTCGGCCTGGTGCCGACGCTGCGCACCGACGACGGCGTCGTGCTGACCGAGAACGCCGCGATCCTGCAATATGTCGCCGACCAGTTTCCGCGCGCCGGCATCGGCTCGGCGTCGAACGCCGAGCGTTCAAAGCTGCATCAATGGCTGTGCTTCATCGGCACCGAGCTGCACAAGGGCCTGTTCCTGCCGCTGCTCGACAAGAAGGCGCCGCCGGAGGCCAAGACCTATGCCGTGGAGAAATACGTCTCACGGCTCGACTATCTCGAGGACCACCTGAAGGGTCGCGAGTACCTGCTCGATCATTTCAGCGTCGCCGACGCCTATCTCGTCACCGTCATCAACTGGACCATGGCAACGCCGCCGATCGAGCTCGCGAAATGGCCGGCGCTGAAGGCCTACTACGAACGACTGCGCGCCCGGCCCTCGGTCGCGAAGGCGATCGCGGAGGAGTTCGAACTCTACAAGGCCGAGATCGCGCGGCACAAGGCGGCGGCGTAGGGCTCTCTCCGCTCCCTCTCCCCGTTTTTCACGGGGAGAGGGCTGGGGTGAGGGGATGCGTCCGCAAATGCGCCGTTTGGTGTTGCGTCAGCATCCTCGGCAAATTGAAAGCTTGCGAGTATCAAGCTCCCCACCGGTAGGCTTCCCTGCGCGATCGAGTGGCGTATCAGTAAAGACCGGCATGAACTTCTTCCACTGATGGTAGTATTCCGCCGGCAAGGTGTAAGGTTGGCAGTCAGCAATCGCTCTGAGCGCGCTCTGTTGATAGGCCCGAGCCGACTCTGATGTTGCTGAACTGTTCCCCGAAGACAGGATAGGTTGGCCATCCAGCTTGCCCTCTTGCGTCAGCTCGATCACGAACTCGGTCTTCATGCTCCCGGTGTCGTTTTCGACGCGTACGGGTTTCCGCCAACACCTCTCGACCTGATGCCTGAAGATCGGTCCCCATGTCTCGGGCCCGTGCATTTTACCTTTCGCTGCACTTGGCTGGATAGGAACGGCTATGAAGACGGTCGCGAGGAGGAAGCCTGCGAGCGCAACGGCGGCAGAACGTTTGATAGGCATGTAATGGAGTCCGGTAGACGCGGTGAGGTTGCAACGCGAACCAGAATAAACCGCCCCTCATCGAGACTCGCAATCGTTTTCGATGAGCCGCCACAAACGCGCCGTAGCCCCGGTTGGAGCGCAGCGCAATCCGGGAACGGTATTACCGCAGGCGAGACTACCCCGGATTTCGCTTCGCTCCATCCGGGCTACGAGCCGATCAGAACGGCTCCGGCCCCAAGCCCGGCACGTCGGCCGGACGCGGACCCGGGGCGGGCCAGTGGAAGCGGCGGTCCTTCTCTGCAATCGCGATGTCGTTGATCGAGGCCTCGCGGCGACGCATCAGGCCGTGCTCGTCGAACTCCCACTGCTCGTTGCCGTAGGAGCGAAACCAGTTGCCGCCGGCATCGTGCCATTCGTACTGGAAGCGCACCGCGATGCGGTTGCCGTCGAACGCCCAGAGATCCTTGATCAGGCGATACTCCTGCTCCTTTTCCCATTTGCGGGTCAGGAAGGCCACGATCGCCTCGCGGCCCTGAAACACCTCGGAGCGGTTGCGCCAACGGCTGTCCTCGGTATAGGCGCCGGCAACCCGAACGGGGTCGCGCGAATTCCAGGCGTCCTCGGCCATGCGCGCCTTCTGCGCGGCAGTCTCGCGGGTGAAGGGTGGCAGCGGCGGGCGTGACATCGGCGATCCCTCGTTGTTCGAGACGCAAATCTAGCGCCGCGCCGCCGAGAGTCGATGGGGCGTTTCCTATCGGCCAATAGCTAGAGCCTATTCCGTTCCGATTATACCGGAACGGGCTCTAGCCTCTTATTTTGACGCGCTTTCTTCACGCGAACCGCTACCCACTTCGCTCGAAAACGCTCTAAGCCAGATCGGCCTTCATCAGCGCGCGAATAGCCTTCGGAATCGGCTGTGCCCGTCCCTGGCTGACGAAGGCAACGCGCACCTGCGCCTTCACAAGCACGTCATCGCCGCGCCTGACCTCCTGCGCGAGCATGATGGAAGCGCCCTTCACGGCGATCGGCCAGGTCACGACGTCGAGCACGTCGTCCATCCGCGCAGGCTTGAGGAAGTCGAGCGTCATCGAGCGCACGACAAAGGCGAAGCCGCCAGTCTCTTCCTGCGCCTCCTCGAACAGCGCGTTCTGTTCGGCGCCCATCAGACGGAGATGATTGGTGCGGCCGCGCTCCATGAAGCGCAGGTAGTTGGCGTGGTAGACGATGCCGGAAAAATCGGTATCTTCGTAATAGACACGGACCTGCATATGGTGGCGGCCATCGCGGATCACGCCGTCGATATGGGGTAAGGTCAATTGCGGCCCCTCGATTGCCCTCGGAACGGGAACAACAATCGTGTTGCGCAAATTCCTCGATCACGCAAGCGCGCTCAGGACACCACCGGCCCCTTTGCGCCGAGCGTGACCTGCACGATCTCGGGCGGCACGCCGAGGCGGAACGGCATGATGCTGCAGCCGAGGCCGCCGGAGACGACGACGTCGCATTTCAGCTTGATATGGCCATAGGCGAGCCGCATGCCGTGCTTCACCGGCACCGCCGGCGACCAGCCGAGCAACCGGACCTGCCCACCATGGGTGTGGCCGGACAATTGCAGCGCAACGCGCGAGGGCACCCGGAGCGCGACGTCGGGCTCATGCGCGAGCAGGATCACCGGCGCGTCGTCTGTGACCTTGGCGAGCGTCGCGTTGAGATCGTCGACGCCGATGCGCGTGACCTGGCGATAGGGCCGCGCCGCCATGAAGGCGAGCTGGTCGCCGAGACCGGCGAGCCAGAACGGACGGCCGTCCTTGGCGAGCCGCACCGCGTCGTTCTCGTAGACCGGAATCCCCGCTCCCTCCAGCGCGCGGCGCGCCAGCGGGATGCCGCGCCCCAAGCGCTGTACCGCCTTGTCTTCCCAGTAGTCGTGGTTGCCGAGCACGGCGTGCACGCCGAGCGGCGCCTTCAGGCCCTTCAGCACCGCGGCCCAGTCGGAGGCCGGAATGAAGCGGGTGACGTGGCGCAGCCCCGCGACATAGTCGCCGAGCAGCACGACGATGTCGGGGTTCAGGGCGTTCGTCCGCTCCACGATCTCTGCGATGCGATCGAGCGACATCCAGGGATCGCAGGCGTGGATGTCGGCGAGTGCGGCGATCTTGAGCGGAAAGTCCGCCGGCCATTGCCGCGGCGACAGATCGTAGCGCGTGAGCGCGAGGCGGACGACCGGCTCGCTCAAGCCATAGGCCGCGGTCGAAGCGGTGGCGGCGGTCAACCCGCCGAACCCGCGCAGAAAATGACGACGTGAAATCATGGACGTGTGATCGGTGATGCCTGGCGCTTGTCGAAAACACTTTGGGTTATCATAGGCCCTTTGATTGGAGCGAAATTGGGCCGCGTTTGTGCAGACGGCCTGTAGAGATGCCGTCAGCGGCCAAGGTTACCGGCAAGTGCGACGCGCTGCATCAACACGTCTCTTCACGACTTCGGGAGCGGAGGCCTTTGAGCATGAAGAACCGCTTCGCCCTTTTCCGGATCACGCGTCAGTCCTCGTCGCTGTTGCCGCCGAACAGCCCGAACTGCGAGGGGTCGCGGTTCGGCTCGGCGAGGCCGAGATGGCGGAAGGCATGCGAGGTCAGAAGCCGGCCACGCGGAGTGCGCTGCAGATAGCCGCACTGGATCAGATAGGGCTCGATGATGTCCTCGATCGCATCGCGCGGCTCCGACAGCGCCGCCGCCATGGTCTCGACGCCGACCGGTCCGCCGCCATAGTTCAGGGCGATGGTCGTGAGATAGCGCCGGTCCATCGCATCGAGCCCGGCGCTGTCGACCTCGAGCGCGCTCAGCGCGCGGTCGGCGATGCCGCGGTCGACGGAATCGGCATCGGCGGCGGAGGCAAAGTCGCGCACCCGGCGCAGCAGGCGGCCGGCGATGCGCGGTGTGCCGCGGGCGCGGCGCGCGATCTCGTTGGCGCCGTCGGGGCTCATGCCGATGTTGAGCACGCGGGCGCCGCGGGTGACGATCTTCTCCAGCTCTTCCTCGGTGTAGAAATTGAGCCGGATCGGAATGCCGAAGCGGTCGCGCAAGGGATTGGTGAGCAACCCCGCACGCGTCGTCGCGCCGACCAGCGTGAATTTCGACAATTCGATTTTCACAGAACGCGCCGCGGGACCTTCGCCGATGATCAGGTCGAGCTGAAAATCCTCCATCGCGGGATAGAGCACTTCCTCGACCGCCGGGCTGAGGCGATGAATCTCGTCGATGAACAGCACGTCGCGCTCTTCGAGATTGGTCAGCAGCGCCGCGAGATCGCCGGCCTTCGCAATGACAGGGCCGGAGGTGGCGCGAAAGCCGACGCCAAGCTCGCGCGCGACGATCTGCGCCAGCGTGGTCTTGCCGAGGCCGGGCGGACCGACGAACAGCACATGATCGAGCGCCTCGCCGCGCTTCTTCGCCGCCTCGATGAAGATCGAGAGATTCTTGCGCGCCTGGGCCTGGCCGACGAACTCCGTCAGCGACTGCGGCCGCAGCGCGGTGTCGCCGACATCGTCGGAGCGGCGTTCGGGCGAGACCATGCGCGAGGGCGTGTTCACTTCGACAATTCCTTCAGGCCCAGCCGGATCAGCTGCGCGGTCTCGGCGCTCTCACCGGCGCTGCGCGAGGCGGCGGCGATGGCGGCAGCGGCTTGCGGCTGGCCGTAGCCGAGATTGACCAGCGCCGAGATCGCGTCGGTCACCGGGCGCGGCGCGCGGTTGTTGTCGATCGCGCCCGACAGATGCACCACCGCGGGATCGACATCGGCGAAGCCCGGCGCCTTGTCCTTCAGTTCGCTGACGATGCGCTCGGCGACCTTCGGCCCGACCCCCGGCGTCCGCGCCACCGCCGCCTTGTCGCGTAGCGCGATCGCATTGGCGAGATCGGTCGGCGGCAGCGTGCCGAGCACCGCGAGCGCGACCTTGGCGCCGACCCCCTGCACGGTCTGCAGCAGGCGAAACCATTCGCGCTCATGATCGCTGCGGAAGCCGAACAGTTTGATCTGGTCCTCGCGGACATAGGTCTCGATCGAGAGCACGGCAGCGCCGCCCGGCGACGGCAGCGCCTGCAACGTGCGGCTCGCACAATGCACCTGATAGCCGACGCCGCCGACGTCGAGGATCACATAGTCCTCGCCATAGGAATCGATCAGGCCCTTCAGCTTGCCGATCATAGGTTCGCCACCTTGAGCCGCAGCGCGGTGCTCTGGCGGTGATGGGCGTGGGTGATCGCGACCGCGAGCGCGTCCGCGGCGTCGGCGGACGGCGGCTCGGCTTTCGGCAGCAGGATCTTCAGCATCACCTGGATCTGGCTCTTCTCGGCATGTCCGGCGCCGACCACAGTCTTCTTGACCTGGTTCGGCGCGTATTCGGCCACCGAGATACCGAACATTGCGGGCGCCAGCATGGCGACGCCGCGTGCTTGGCCGAGCTTCAGCGTGGCAACGCCGTCCTTGTTGACGAAGGTCTGCTCGACCGCCGCCTCCACCGGTCTGTGGTCGGCGAGCACAGCGGCCAGCCCCTCATGGATCGCGAGCAGCCGGTTTGCCAGCGGCAGATCGTCCGGCGGCTCGACCGAACCGCAGGCGATATAGGCGAGACGATTGCCTTCGGTCTCGATCACCCCCCAGCCGGTGCGGCGGAGACCCGGATCGATACCGATGATGCGGACGGGAGAGCGAATCGGCTGGGATGTCATGAGGTAGTGATACCGCCTGCACCGGGAGAACGAAACACAAACGGAGGCTCATCCCCGCCTCCGTCGCGGTCGGCTCGGCCCATCGCCCAGCCTCGGCTCGTCATCCCCCGCGAAAGCGGGGGATCCAGTACGCCGCGGC
>NZ_LFIQ01000084.1:175155-176615 GCF_001189245.1 Bradyrhizobium pachyrhizi
CGCGGATCAAATGAAGGTCTCTGGAATGCTGGATCGCCCGGTCGAGCCGGGCGATGACAGCGGAGCAAATGGATCAACCGCCCATCTTCGCGATCAGCGCGTCGGACACCTCGAAATTGGCGAACACATTCTGCACGTCGTCGTGCTCGTTGAGCAGGTCCATCAGCTTCAGCAGCTTTTCGCCGGTCTCGTCGTCGACCGAAACGGTGTTCTGCGGCTTCCAGGTCAGCGCCGCCTTGCGCGGCTCGCCGAACTTCGCTTCCAGCGCTTTTGCGACTTCGCGGAAGGTGTCCTGCGAGGCGTAGACCTCGTGGCCGCCCTCGCTGGAGACCACGTCGTCGGCGCCGGCCTCGATCGCGGCGTCCAGCATCGCGTCGTCGGAGGCGACCTTGGCGTCGTATTCGATGATGCCGGTGCGATCGAACATGAAGGCGACCGAGCCGGTTTCGCCGAGATTGCCGCCCGACTTGGTGAAGAAGGAGCGGATGTCGGAAGCAGCGCGGTTGCGGTTGTCGGTCAGCGCCTCGACGATGACGGCGACGCCGCCGGGGCCATAACCCTCGTAGCGGATCTCGTCGTAGTTCTCGCCGTCATTGCCCGCGGCCTTCTTGATGGCGCGGTCGATATTGTCCTTGGGCATGTTCTCGGCGCGGGCCGCGACCACGGCGGCGCGCAGCCGCGGATTCATCGCCGGGTCCGGGGTACCGAGCTTGGCCGCCACGGTGATTTCGCGGGCCAGCTTGCCGAAAAGCTTCGACTTCTGGGCATCCTGCCGGCCCTTGCGGTGCATGATGTTCTTGAATTGGGAATGGCCGGCCATGCGACGTCTCTTCGGAGCTTAGGGTCTGAACAGGGATGGAAAACGCGGCCTTATAGGCCCCTCACGGTCAAAATCAAAGGATCGGCGGGGCCCTACGGCGGAGGAATACTACCGCAAGCCGGAATATGAGGCACTTGTTAACCATGACTTCACGCCCGGATGCGAGGATCGCCCCGTCCCGCCGCAACTTTCCACAGCCCCTAAAGAGCCCACATGGCGTTCGGTTTGTTTCGAAAGCAAGTGCCGGAGCCGGCTGCGCCGGCCGTCGCGCCGCAGGTTCCAACCGCGGCCGCCACCCCTCAGGTCTCGACCGAGACTGATTCGGCCAAGGATTCGTCCAAGGAAATCCTGGAATTGCTGGAACTCGAGCTCGGGGCGATGATCCGCCAGCTCGAGCGCGCCGCGAGCTCGGTCGCCGACGGCGCCGAGGCGACGGCAGCCAAGCTCGCCACCATTCGCGCCCGCACCGATGCGCTGACCGGCCGCAGCAGCGATGCGCAGAGCACCGCGACGACGTTCTCGCAAGCCGCCGACCGTTTCACCCACTCCGCCGAGGGCATCGGCGCGCAGGTGCGCAGCGCGAGCCAGCTCGCCGACGACGCCGCGGCCGCGGCGCGCGAGGCCACCGACAATGTCGATC
>NZ_LFIQ01000084.1:176625-180892 GCF_001189245.1 Bradyrhizobium pachyrhizi
GCGCGCCGGTGCCGCCGGCAAGGGCTTTGCGGTGGTCGCAACTGAGGTCAAGGCGCTGGCAGTGCAGACCCAGAGCGCGACCGAGGAGATCACCCGCAAGATCGAGGCATTGCAGAAGGACGCCACCGGATCGGCGGACGCGGTCCACCGCATCTCCCAGGCGATCGAAAAGATCCGCCCGGTGTTCGAGAACGTCAACGGCGCGGTTGCCGAGCAGAATGAAATCACCGGTGAGATGGGCCAGAATGCCGCCTCCGCTTCGCACTTCATCGTCTCGGTCGGCACCAGCGCCGGCGAGATCGACTCGGCAACACGCGAAGCCGCCGCGCATGGCGACAATGTCGCCAAGGCCGGCAAGACGGTGACCGCATTCGCGCAGAAGCTGAAAGCGCGCTGCGCGGTGCTGTTGCGCCAGGACGAGCGCGGCGATCCGCGCAAGAACGAGCGCCTGCCCTGCAGCCTCAAGATCGAGATCACGACCGCGCGCGGCCTCGTCACCGCGCCGGTCTACGAGATCGCGATGGACGGCATTCTGATCGGCGGACCCGATGCCGGGAAGCTGCCGGTGCAGGAGACCCTGAACGGGACATTGCAGGAGGTCGGCGCGTGCCGGATCCGGATCGGCGAGCGCTCCAAGGCAGGCAGCCAGGCCCGCTTCGAGGCGGCAACCGCCGAGCTGCGCGAAAAAATCGAAGACCGGATGTGGGCGATCCACGAGGAGAACGCCGAACTCGTCACCCGCGCGATCGAAGCCGGCAGCGCGCTGAGCAAGATGTTCGAGAACGGGCTGGCAAGCGGCGCGATCGCGATATCTGACATGTTCGACACCGATTATGTCGAGATCGCAGGCACCAACCCGGTGCAGTACCGCACCAAAATGCTGGATTGGGCCGAGCGCACGCTGCCGGCGTTCCAGGAGGCATTCCTCGCCAGGGACAAGCGGATGGCGTTCTGTGTGATGATCGACCAGAACGGCTACCTGCCGGTCCATAATAAGCTCTACTCGCAGCCGCAGCGGCCGGGCGACGTGACATACAACACCGCCAACAGCCGCAACCGCCGCATCTTCAACGACGCCGCGGGCCTCGCCGCCGGCCGCAACCAGCGCGCCTATCTGATCCAGACTTATGCGCGCGACATGGGAGGCGGCAACACGGTGATGATGCGCGAGATCGACGTACCGATCCGAGTGCGCGGCCGGCATTGGGGCGGGTTCCGCACCGCCTACAAGCTTTGAACGCTTCGTAGCCCGGATGCGGCGAAGTGTAATCCGGGATGCGTGTTTGCACGGACAGGAGCCCCGGATTTCGCTGCGCTGCATCCGGGCTACACAGTGCGCGCTCAGGCAAGACCGGCAGCGCGAATCACGCTTTAGGATCGAAATGGGGAATGCTGCGGCGGCCGACGGGCCGCTGTAACGGAGGAAGCGTCGACATGTCGGCCGCGCAGCTTGCAGTTCTGGATACGTCATCGGACCGAACGCTGGCCGAGCGGCTGGTGGACCAGCTCGCCGACCGCATCGGCGGCCTCGGGGTGGAACTCGCCGACATCGCCGGCAACGTCCAGGAGGTCGCGAACCGCGTCAGCAGCCAGTCCGAGCGCTTCCATCATTTGCAGACGACGGCCGAGACGATGGTCGCCGCCAATCACGACATCGCCAACGCATCGCAGGCGGTGCAAACGACCGCATCCGCCGCGGTCGGCCAGATCGCGGAGTCCCGCCATGTGGTCGAGACGGCGGTCAGCCATATCGCAGAGCTCGTCGCGGCGGTCGGACGGATCGAGGCGCGGCTCGCCGCGGTCGGCTCCGCGCTGAGCCAGGTTGCCAAGGTTTCCGGTTCGATCGAGGCGATCGCCAAGCAGACCAATCTGCTGGCGCTCAACGCCACCATCGAGGCGGCGCGCGCCGGCAATGCCGGCCGCGGCTTTGCGGTGGTCGCAAGCGAGGTCAAGAACCTTGCGGAAGCGACGCGCCAGGCGACGCATCAGATTTCCGACACCGTGCGCGATCTCGACGGCCAGATCGGCAGCCTGATCGGCGAGAGCAGCGATGCCTCGTTGCGCGCCAAGAGCGCCGGCGAAGGCGCCCAGCAGATTTCGGGCATCATCATGCGCGTGCAGGAAGGCTTTTCATCCGTCGGCGCCGAGATCGGCAGCGTGGCGCGCGCCGCGACCTCCAATCTCGGCCATTGCGACAGCGTGATCGCGGAGCTGAACGAGCTGGCCAAGGGTGTCGACCTCTCCTCGCGCGACCTCAAGCATGCCGACAGCCGCGTCGCGAAACTGCTCGAGCTCTCCGAGAGCCTGATCGTGACCATCGCCGACAGCGGCGTGGAGACCAGTGATACGCCACTGATCCGCGTCGTGATCGACACCGCAAGGCGGATCTCCGAGCTGTTCGAGAATGCCGTCGCGCGCGGCGAGATCACGCTCGTGCAATTGATGGACGAGAATTATCGCAAGATCGCCGGCACCAATCCGAAGCAGTATCTCACCGACTACGTCGCCTTCACCGACCGCGTGTTGCCCGCGATCCAGGATCCGATCCAGAAGAGCGATCCGCGCATCGTGTTCTGCGTCGCCTGGGCGCGCAGCGGCTATCTGCCGACCCACAATCCGAACTACCGGCAGCCGCAGGGGCCGGACCCGGTCTGGAACAACGCCAATTGCCGCAACCGCCGCCTGTTCAACGATCGCGCGGTGAGCAAGGTCGCGGCCAACACAAAACCGTTCCTGCTGCAGACCTATCGCCGCGACATGGGCGGCGGCAATTTCGTGCTGATGAAGGACCTGTCATCGCCGATCGTCGTAAACGGCCGCCACTGGGGCGCATTCCGGATGGGTTTTAGGCAGAGTTGACGGCAGCTCCGTAGCCCGGATGGAGCGAAGCGTAATCCGGGCTACGAGGGCTACGTCCAAAACCCCGGCACCGCAGGCTCGAGCCGCCCGCCGGCGCGCACCGGCGCGACCTTCACCGCAAGCCCGGTCGCATCGTCGGTCTCGACCGCGATGCCGCTCAGCGTTGCCACACCGCCCGCCGGCTCGAAGCGACCGGAGGGAATGCCGGTGAGGAAGCGCTGCAGCGGCTCCTCCTTCTGCATGCCGATCACCGAGTCATAGTCGCCGGTCATGCCGGCATCGCTCATATAGGCGGTGCCGCCCGGCAGCACCTGATGATCGGCGGTCGGCACATGGGTATGGGTGCCAACCACGAGGCTGACGCGGCCGTCGCAGAAGAAGCCGACGCCCTGCTTCTCGCTGGTCGCCTCGGCATGGAAATCGAGCACGATGGCGTCACAGCCCTCGCGCAGCGGACAGGCCTCGAGCTCGCGCTCGATGGCGCTGAACGGATCGTTCGAGGACGGCTCCATGAAGACGCGGCCGATCGCATTGAGGACCAGCGCGCGCTTGCCGCTCCTGGTATCGACCAGCGTGGCGCCGCGGCCGGGCGAATGTCGCGGGAAATTCAGCGGGCGGATCAGGCGCGGCGCGCGCTCGATGAAGACCAACGCCTCCTTCTGATTCCAGGCGTGGTTGCCGAGCGTGATCGCATCGGCGCCGGCGTCGAGCAGCTCCTGGTAGATCGCCTCGGTGATGCCGAAGCCGCCGGCGGAATTCTCGCCATTGACGACCACGAGATCGAGCGACCAGTCCCTAATCATGCCGGGAAGGTGGTCGGCGATGGCGGTGCGACCGGTCCTGCCGACGACGTCACCAACGAAGAGAATTCGCAAGGCTAGCTACTCCGGAAATCGAACGTCTTGCGCTCCGTTAGCACAAAATCGAGCGGGACGTCGTGCGACAGCGCCGGAATCGCCTTGGTTTCCTGTGCAGCAAAGGCAAGTCCGACCCCGATCACATGCTTGGCCTTGCGCAGATGCGCGAAGGTATAGTCGTAATAGCCGGCGCCGTAGCCGATGCGGTGACCGAGCTTGTCGAATGCCGCGAGCGGCACCAGCATCACGTCCGGATGCACCTCGGCGGCGGCCGGCGACGGCTCGGGAATGCCGAGCGGCCCGAGCATCAGCCGGTCCTGCGGCGACCAGCTGCGGAAGGTCAGCGACTGGCCGCGCGCGTTGATGCAGGGCAGCGCGAGCCGCGCGCCCTTGTCGGCAAGCTTCTTCATCAACGGCGCCGGATCGAGCTCGCTGCGGATCGGCGCATAGCCCGAGACGATCATGCCCCGCGCGATCTCGAACGGCGCGCCGCGCTTGGCGAGCGCTTCGGCAGCCGTCGCGCGCTGCTCGTCGCTCAGCGCATCGCGCTT
>NZ_LFIQ01000084.1:180902-184951 GCF_001189245.1 Bradyrhizobium pachyrhizi
CCGGAGCTCGGCCTTCGATGGAGATGCGTGCATGATCCATCTTCCGCTGTCGTCGTCCGCGACAACGGACGATCCATCATTCCAGAGACGCTAGCTTTCGTTAAGGCCAGGCCGCGGCGCGCTGGACGCCCCGTATCGCGGGGCACAACACTAGACAATTCAACCGCCGCAGCGCGACGACAAGCCAACAGCAAAAATCAGTGCGAAGCCGCAGAGGCCGTTGGAGCGCTCGATCCCGGAGTTCCCTACGAAAGTAGGTGGGCACCATATGTCCGGGTCCACGGACCCGGCCAGGGACAGTTCCCTAAAGGATCGATAAGGCCCCGGGGATATATGGCTCCTGACGCACGACGCAGCTTCGCGGGGGCTAATCTAGCCATCGTTGCCCCAATCCGCCAGCGGTAAGGAAGACGCAGCCGAGACTCATGCACTTCTCTCCACCCTCCCTCCCTTGAAGGGGGAGGGAGGGTAAGCATGAAGCGTAGCGGAATGCGAACCGGGTGGGGTGATCTCTCAACGCGGGCACTGCACGCGCGGAAAAGACTGTCACCCCACCTCGCCGCTCATTTCATGAGCGTCGATCCTCCTCCTCCAGGGGAGGATAAGATCACCCGATGCCGGAAAATATAATCACCCGATCGCGATGCCGCCGCCGATGGTGCGGTTGAGCACCTGCGTGGTGCGCTCGATCCGCTCCGCGGCGGCGTTGAGCGCGTTGGAGACCGCGGTCTGGGTCGCGCGGGCGCGGTCGATGGCGGCGACGCGCGCATTGCGCAGCTGCTCGACCTCCTCCTCGAGGCTGCGGATGCGTGCGCTGGCGTCGACCAGTTCGTCGCAGGCGGTGAGCGCCGCCATCACCGTCAGCCGCGCATCGCCGATCTCGCCGAACTTGCCGCGCAGCGATTCCACGCGTTGCTGGAGATTTTCCGCGAGCTTCAGGAGCCGCACCTCCTGGCCCTCCTCGCAGGCCATCCGGTATTGCCGGCCATTGATGGTGACGTTGATGTGGCTCATCTGCTGTCTCCGCCGTCGAGCACGGCGCGAATGCTGCCGATTGCCGCGTCGAGTTTTTCCGCGATCTCGCGATTGGCGCGCTCGAGCTTGCGCGTCTTCACCAGCGATCCGTCGAGCTCATCGGCGAGCCTGGAGCGATCGGCGCCGAGGGCCTGGATTCGGCTCGCCAATTCGTTCTCGTCGCGGTCGGCCTCGCGGCGGCGCTCCACCGAGCTCTCCAGCGCATCAAGCGCTGCCATCAGCCGCTTGGTCGCAGCATCGATATCGGCAAGCGGTGCCTCGGTATTGCCAGACCCGTTGGCGAGACGATCACTCATGACACGCGGCGTGGACCTTTCAAGTCGGTTGGCTTGGTGGCCTGCGGAAGACAGGCCTGCCGCACGGCAAAACTGGCGGTTCGGCAAGCGTTTACGGGACGAAATTTACGTGGCAAGCGAGCCCAGCGCAACGGCGGCGCAGAACTATGCACCGTTGAATGAAATAGGGCGATTTCGGGCCACTTTTCCCCGTTTTGAGGCGTTTCATCGCCTTGGACTTGCGGAATTGAGGTGCTAATCCACCCCCAACCCGTAAGGCCATCCACGCGCGTATCGCGGCTGCCCGCCCCGATCCGTCCAGCAATCAGCTCCTCATTTTAGGCGGACTTTTCATCATGACGCAGGTCGATCACACCCGTATGGCCAATGCGATCCGTGGCCTTGCCATGGACGCCGTCGAAAAGGCGAATTCCGGCCATCCCGGCCTGCCGATGGGCGCCGCCGACATCGCGACCGTCCTGTTCACAAAATTCCTGAAATTCGATGCGGCCGACACGGCGTGGCCCGATCGCGACCGCTTCGTGCTCTCGGCCGGCCATGGCTCGATGCTGCTCTATTCGTTGCTGTACCTCACCGGCAACAAGGACATGACGCTCGACCAGCTCAAGCATTTCCGCCAGCTCGGATCGCTGACGCCGGGACACCCGGAGAACTTCCACACCAAGGGCATCGAGACCACCACCGGTCCGCTCGGCCAGGGCATCGCGACCGCGGTCGGCATGGCGCTCGCCGAGAAGATGCTGGCCGCTGAGTTCGGCAAGAAGATCGTCAACCACCACACCTATGTGCTCGCCTCCGACGGCGACCTGATGGAGGGCATCTCGCAGGAAGCGATCGCGCTCGCCGGTGTCTGGCGGCTCAACAAGATGATCGTGCTGTACGACGACAACGGCATCTCGATCGACGGCCCGACCTCGATCTCCGATTCCGTCGATCAGGTGAAGCGCTTCAAGTCTGCAGGCTGGGCCGCCGAATTGATCGATGGCCACGATCCGCAGGCGATCGCCGCTGCAATCACCCGCGCGCAGAAATCCAACAAGCCCTCGATGATCGCCTGCAAGACCACGATCGGTTACGGCGCGCCGCACAAGGCCGGCACCGCCAAGGCGCATGGCGAGGCGCTCGGCGCCGACGAGCTCAAGGCGGCCAAGGAGAAGCTCGGCATTTCGCTCGAGCCGTTCTCGGTGCCCGACGATGTGCTGAAGGCCTGGCGCGAGGCAGGCAGCCGCGGCGCCGCCGAGCACAAGGCCTGGGACGAGCAGTTCGCGCAACTCGGCAGCCGCAAGCGCGCCGAGTTCGAACGCCGCATTCGCCACGAGCGGCCGCAGTCGCTCGCCAAGGGGCTGCGCGCCTTCAAGAAGGGGCTCTTGGAAAATCCGCTTAACGTCGCGACCCGCAAATCGTCGGAAGCCGCGATCGAGGTGATTGCGGCTGCGATGCCGATGGAATTCGTCGCGGGCTCCGCCGACCTCACCGGCTCCAACAACAACAAGGCGAAGTCGGCGACGGCGTTCGGTGCCAAGACGCCGAAGGGCCGCTTCATCCATTACGGCGTCCGCGAGCACGGCATGGCGGCGTGCCTCAACGGCATCTTCCTGCATGGCGGCTTCGCGCCGAACGGCGCCACCTTCCTGGTGTTCACCGACTACGCGCGCGGCGCGATGCGGCTGTCGGCGCTGATGGGCACCGGTGTCGTCTATGTCATGACCCATGACTCGATCGGCCTCGGCGAGGACGGCCCGACGCACCAGCCGGTCGAGCATCTGTCCGCGTTGCGCGCGATGCCCAACATGCGCGTGTTCCGCCCCTGCGACGCGGTCGAGACCGCCGAGTGCTGGGAACTGGCGCTCAACCGCGTCGACGGACCGACGGTGCTGGCGCTGACCCGCCAGAACCTGCCGCAGCTCCGCACCACGGCGCCGAACGACAACCCGTGCAGCCACGGCGCCTATGAGCTGGTCGCGGCGCAGGGTGACGCAAAAGTGTCATTGTTCGCGTCGGGTTCCGAGGTCCAGATCGCGGTCGAGGCGCAGAAGCAGCTCGCCGGACGCGGCATCGCGACGCGGGTGGTCTCGGTCCCGTCGCTGGAATTGCTGCTGGCACAGCCCGCCGAGCGGCAAAATGCCATTATCGGCAACGCCCCGGTCAAGATCGCGATCGAGGCCGCGGTGCGCTGGGGCTGGGATGCCGTGATCGGCCATGACGGCGAATTCATCGGCATGCACGGATTTGGCGCCAGCGCGCCGGCGAAGGACCTTTTCCGGCATTTCGGCATTACTGCTGAAGCCGTCGTTAACGCTGCCACCAAGCGCGTCTGACGCTGGCCTGACACCCGTCGGCCAAGGTTGAGCTTGTCGCAAAAAAGGATTACCTAAGCTCCATCTTTTCCGTACGCGCCCGGCCGAACCGGGCGTTCCGCCGTAAAAACCTCGTGGGAGCACTCCCGCGGGGCTGACGACAGCATTAGAGGAGACGAGCATGGCAATCCGCGTCGCGATCAACGGGTTTGGGCGTATCGGCCGCAACATTCTGCGCGCCATCGCCGAGTCCGGCCGCAAGGACATCGAGGTGGTCGGCATCAACGACCTCGGCCCGGTCGAGACCAACGCACACCTGCTGCGCTTCGATTCCGTGCACGGCCGCTTCCCCGGCACCGTCACGGTCGACGGCGACACGATCAGCCTCGGCGACAACAAGATCAAGGTTTCGGCCGAGCGC
>NZ_LFIQ01000084.1:184961-191251 GCF_001189245.1 Bradyrhizobium pachyrhizi
GTCGACGTCGCGCTGGAATGCACCGGCATCTTCACCGCGAAGGACAAGGCTTCCGCGCACCTCACCGCCGGCGCCAAGCGCGTGCTGGTCTCTGCGCCCGCCGACGGTGCTGACGCCACCATCGTCTACGGCGTCAACCACGACACGCTGACCAAGGATCACCTGGTGGTCTCGAACGGCTCGTGCACCACCAACTGCCTCGCGCCGGTCGCCAAGGTCCTGAACGACACCGTCGGCATCGAGACCGGCTTCATGACCACGATCCACGCCTATACCGGTGACCAGCCGACGCTCGACACCCTGCACAAGGATCTCTATCGCGGCCGCGCCGCGGCGATGTCGATGATCCCGACCTCGACCGGTGCCGCGAAAGCGATCGGCCTCGTGCTGCCCGAGCTGAAGGGCAAGCTCGACGGCGTCTCGGTCCGCGTTCCGACCCCGAACGTTTCCGTGATCGACCTCAAGATCGTCGCCAAGCGCGCAACCGACGTCAAGGAGATCAACGAGGCGATGAAGCGTGCGTCCGAGCAGCAGCTCAAGGGCATCCTCGGCTACACCACCGCGCCGAACGTCTCGATCGACTTCAACCACGATCCGCACTCGTCGACCTTCCACATGGACCAGACCAAGGTGCAGAACGGCAACTTCGTGCGCGTGATGTCCTGGTACGACAACGAGTGGGGCTTCTCGAACCGTATGGCGGACACCGCCGTCGCGATCGGCAAGCTGGTTTAAGTTCGACTGTTCGTGATGCCCGGCTCACCGCCGGGCATCTGCGTGTTTGCCCCCTGCGTTCGCGACCTCAACGGCCGCGACATCGGCAAGCGAAAGCGACGCCGTCCGTCGGACGGCGGTGTCCGGCCGCACAGGAAACGCTCATGACAAAATCGTTCCGCACCCTCGACGACGTCAACCTGAAGGGCAAGCGCGTGCTGCTGCGCGTCGACCTCAACGTCCCCATGGAAAATGGTCGCGTCACCGACGCCACCCGGCTCGAGCGCGTGGCCCCCACCATCACCGAAATTTCCGACAAGGGCGGCAAGGTGATCCTGCTCGCCCATTTCGGCCGCCCCAAGGGACGCGATCCCAAGGAATCGCTGAAGCCGGTCGCCGACGCGCTGTCGAAAGTGATCAAGCGCCCGGTGGCCTTCGCCGAGGACTGCATCGGCGAGCCCGCGGCCGCCGCTGTCGCGACCCTCAAGGACGGCGACATCCTCTGCCTGGAAAACACGCGTTTCCATAAGGAGGAAGAGAAGAACGACGCCGGCTTCGTTACAGAGCTCGCCAAGCTCGGCGACATCTGGGTCAACGACGCCTTCTCCGCCGCGCATCGCGCCCACGCCTCGACCGAGGGCCTCGGCCACAAGCTGCCGGCCTATGCCGGCCGCACCATGCAGGCCGAGCTCGACGCGCTCGGCAAGGCGCTGGAAGCGCCGACCAAGCCGGTGATCGCGATCATCGGCGGCGCCAAGGTCTCGACCAAGATCGACCTCTTGGAAAACCTCGTGAGCAAGGTCGACGCGCTGGTGATCGGCGGCGGCATGGCCAACACCTTCCTGCACGCGCAGGGCGTCGCCGTCGGCAAGTCGCTCGCCGAAAAGGATCTTGCCCCGACCGCGCTGCGGATCATGGAGAAGGCCAACGCCGCCAACTGTGCGATCATCCTCCCCGTCGACGCTGTCGTCGCCAACCAGTTTGCCGCCAATGCGCCGTCGCACGCCTATGGCCTCGATGCGATCCCGGCCGACGGCATGATCCTCGACGTCGGTCCGCAATCGATCGCGCGCATCCATGCCGCGATCGACGACGCGGCGACGCTGGTCTGGAACGGCCCGCTCGGCGCTTTCGAGCTGACGCCGTTCGACCGCGGCACCGTGGTATCGGCCAAACATGCCGCCGAACGCACCAAGACGAAGAAGCTGATCTCGGTCGCCGGCGGCGGCGATACCGTCGCGGCGCTGAACCAGGCGGGCGTGGGCGGCGATTTTTCCTACGTCTCGACCGCGGGCGGCGCGTTTCTTGAATGGATGGAAGGCAAGCCGCTGCCAGGCGTCGAAGTCTTGAAAAAAGGTTGATTTAGGTCACATCCGCGAACTTGCACTACAGGGAGAAATGGAATGGCTCGCATTACGTTGCGGCAACTGCTCGACCACGCGGCCGAGCATGATTACGGCGTACCTGCCTTCAACATCAACAACATGGAACAGGCGCTGTCGATCATGGCGGCAGCCTCCGAGGTCGACGCGCCCGTCATCATCCAGGCCTCGCGCGGCGCGCGCTCCTACGCCAACGACGTCATGCTCAAGCACATGATGGATGCCGTCACCGAAATCTACCCGCAGATCCCGGTCTGCGTGCATCTCGATCATGGCAACGAGCCCGCCACCTGCATGACCGCGATCCAGGCCGGCTTCACCTCGGTCATGATGGACGGCTCGCTGAAGGCCGACGGCAAGACCCCCGGCGACTGGGACTACAATGTCGGCGTCACCAAGACCGTGACCGGCATGGCCCATCTCGGCGGCATCTCGGTGGAAGGCGAGCTCGGCGTGCTCGGCTCGCTCGAGACCGGCATGGGCGACAAGGAAGACGGCCATGGCGCGGAGGGCAAGCTGTCGCACGACCAGCTGCTGACCAATCCGGACGAGGCCGTGAAGTTCGTCAAGGAAACCAAGGTCGACGCGCTGGCGATCGCGATGGGCACCTCGCACGGCGCCTACAAGTTCACCCGCAAGCCCGACGGCGACATCCTCGCCATGAACGTGATCGAGGAAATCCATCGCAAGCTGCCGAACACGCATCTCGTCATGCACGGCTCCTCGTCGGTGCCGCAGGAGCTGCAGGAGATCATCAACGCCAATGGCGGCAAGATGAAGCCGACCTGGGGCGTGCCGGTCGCCGAGATCCAGCGCGGCATCAAGAACGGCGTGCGCAAGATCAACATCGACACCGACAACCGGATGGCGATGACCGGCCAGATCCGCAAGGTGCTGAAGGACAATCCGGAAGAGTTCGATCCGCGCAAATACCTGAAGCCCGCGATGGAGGCGATGACCAAGCTGTGCAAGCAGCGCCTGCAGGAGTTCAACACCGCGGGCCAGGCCAGCAAGATCAAGAAGGTGCTGACCACGGCGGAAATGGCCAAGCGCTACGCCGCGGGCCAGCTCGACCCCAAGGTCGCCTGACAAGGTTGCCTGACAACATATCGCCTGAAACATTACGGCGGGACACCGGCTCCGGCGCAGTCGGAAACGGTGTCCCGAGGGCTTGATCGCCGGCTGCGACAAACACCGGCCGCGACGAACGTTTTCTAGGCATTTGCCCGAGAACCGCCTATTTTGGTTTGCAAAGGCAATGGCTCTGGAGGACGCCCCGATGAACCTCTCCGACCTGAACAAAATCGCGCTTGCCATGGTCACCCCGGGCAAGGGCATTCTCGCCGCCGACGAATCCTCCGGCACCATCAAGAAGCGGTTCGACGCCATCAAGGTCGATTCGACCGAGGACAATCGCCGCGACTATCGCGAGATGCTGTTCCGCTCGCAGGAGGCGATGAGCAAGTACATCTCCGGCGTCATCCTTTACGACGAGACGATCTGGCAGAATGCCAAGGACGGCACGCCGCTGGTCAAGCTGATCGAGCAGGCCGGCGCGATCCCCGGCATCAAGGTCGACGAGGGCACGCAGGCGCTGCCGAACTGCCCGGGCGAACTCGTCACCGTCGGCCTCGACAAGCTCGCCGAGCGGCTGAAGAAATATTACGAGCGCGGTGCGCGCTTTGCGAAATGGCGCGCCGTGATCGACATCGGCTCGGGCGCCGGCAGCCGCGGCATTCCGACCATGACCGCGATCCGCGTCAACGCCCATGCGCTGGCGCGCTATGCCGCGCTGTGCCAGGCCGCGCAGATCGTCCCGATCGTCGAGCCGGAAGTGCTGATGGACGGCGATCACGACATCGACCGCTGCTACGAGGTGACGCAGCGCGTGCTGAACCGCACCTTCCAGGAATTGCGGGTGCAGCGCGTCGCGCTCGAAGGCATGATCCTGAAGCCGAACATGGCGATCTCGGGCAAGAAGTGCCCCAAGCAGGCGCCGGTGCAGGAAGTCGCCGAGAAGACCATCCGCCTGCTCAAGAGCTGCGTACCCGCGGCGGTGCCCGGCATCGCCTTCCTCTCTGGCGGACAGAGCGACGAGGAAGCAACCGCCCACCTCGACGCCATGAACAAGATCGGCAATTTGCCCTGGAAACTGACCTTCTCCTACGGCCGTGCGCTGCAAGCGGCGCCGCAGAAGGCGTGGTCCGGCAAGCCCGACAACGTCCCCGCGGGCCAGCGCGCCTTCTCGCATCGCGCCCGGATGAACGGGCTCGCGAGCACCGGCGATTGGGAAGCCGGCCTCGAGAAACAGGCGGCGTAGTTGGCGACCAAGCCCGTTCCGCCGCGGCCAGCGCCGCGCCTCTATCTGGCAACGCCGGTGGTCGATGAGCCCGCTCAGCTTGCGGCCGAGCTCACCGAGCTGCTTGCCGCGGCCGATGTCGCGGCCGTGCTGGTGCGGCTGCGCGAGAGCGATCCGCGCAGCATGATCTCCACCATCAAGGCGCTGGCGCCTGCGATCCAGAACGCCAGCGCGGCGCTGCTGATCGACGGTCACCCCGATGTCGTGGCCCGCGCCGGCGCCGACGGCGCGCATCTGACCGGCACCGCCGCGATGGAAGAGGCGGTGCCGTCGCTGAAACCCGACCGCATTGTCGGCGTCGGCGGGCTCGCGACCCGCCACGATTCCATGGCCGCGGGCGAAGCCGGTGCCGACTACGTGCTGTTCGGCGAGCCCGACGCCAACGGACAGCGGCCTTCGCGCGAGGCCATCGCCGAGCGGCTGGAATGGTGGGACGAACTGTTCGAACCGCCCTGCGTCGGCTTTGCAACCTCGCGCGAGGAAGCCGAGGCGTTCGCGGCGGCCGGCGCCGATTTCGTGCTGGTCGGAGAGTTCATCTGGTCCGATCCGCGCGGCGCCAAGGCGGCGCTTGTCGAGATCGGCGACGCGATTGCGCGAGCGCATGCCGGGCACATTCGGCAGGGCCAAGGCCGACGGAAAGGCCGAGGGATGACGCCGGAATGAAATGCCTGCGTCCGATAGGTGTTGCGCTCGGCTGCACGATGCTGGCGAGCGGCGCGATGGCGCAGCTCTCGATCACGCCGCCGGCACAGACGCCGCCCGCGAAGAAGGAGGCTCCGAAGCCGAAGGTGCATTCGCCGGTCGCGAAGAAGCCGACGCCCAAGCCCGCCGCCTCCGCGACGCCGAAGCCTGCCGCATCTCCGACTCCCTCGCCGACCCCGACCCAGGCCGTCGACGATCCCAATGTCGACCTCGTCTACGGCGCCTATCAGCGCGGCATGTACAAGACCGCGTTCGACCTCGCGACCGTGCGCGCGCAGAACAACAACGATGCCAAGGCCATGACGATGCTGGGCGAGCTCTATGCCAATGGGCTCGGCGTCAAGCGCGACTACGTCAAGGCCGACGAGTGGTACAAGCGCGCCTCCGACGCCGGCGACCGCGAGGCGATGTTCGCGCTCGCCATGATGAAGATCGCGGGTCGCGGCGGCACCGTCGACAAGGATGCCGCGGTCAAGCTGCTGGCGTCGTCGGCCAAACTCGGCGAGCCGAAGGCCGCCTATAATCTCGCGCTGCTCTATCTCGACGGCCAGACCCTGCCGCAGGACCTCCGCCGATCCGCCGAGCTCTTGCGCATGGCCGCCGACGCCGGCAGCCCCGAGGCGCAATACGCGCTCGCGACCTTCTACAAGGAAGGCACCGGCGTGCCGAAGGACCTCGAGAAGGCGGCGCGGCTGCTGCAGGCCGCCTCGCTGGCCGACAATGTCGATGCCGAGGTCGAATATGCCATCGCGCTCTACAACGGCTCGGGCACGCCGCGGAACGTGCCGGCGGCGGTCGCGCTGCTGCGCAAGGCGGCCCGGCAGAACAGCGCTATCGCGCAAAACCGCCTCGCCCATGTGCTGGCGACCGGCGCCGGCGCCCCGGTGGACAAGGTCGAGGCGCTGAAATGGCACACGGTCGCCAAGACCGCCGGCAAGGGCGACCCCGATCTCGACGACATCCTGGCCGATATGAGCCCGGAAGACCGCGCCAAGGGCGAAGCAGCCGCGCGAAAATGGATCGGAAACAACGTCAAATGACGCCTTGACGGCGCCACTTCCAGAGGGCACCCAGTCCGAAACTAAGGGCGCCACAGGCCGTTTCCCGTCATCCTGAGGTGCGAGCGGAGCGAG
>NZ_LFIQ01000084.1:191261-200819 GCF_001189245.1 Bradyrhizobium pachyrhizi
CGACGGCCCCGGACCGGGCCGTCGATCCTTCGAGGCGCGCGTTCCGCGCTCCTCAGGATGACGGGCAGGGTCTTGCTACGCTGCCCGATCGATTTCCAACGCTCGAAAGCCACCAGCTTCCATCATGCTCTATTCCGCTGTCATCAATGTCATGGTCAAGGCCGCGCGCCGCGCCGGCCGCAGCCTCAAGCGCGACCTCGGCGAGATCGAACATCTCCAGGTGTCGCTGAAGGGGCCGGCGAACTTCGTCTCGCTCGCCGACAAGCGCGCCGAGGAGATGCTCTACACCGACCTCGAGAAGGCCCGGCCCGGCTACGGGTTCCTCGGCGAGGAAGGCGGCAAGCGCGAAGGCAGCGACAAGAGCCACACCTGGATCGTCGATCCCCTGGATGGCACCACCAACTTCCTGCACGGCATCCCGCAATTCGCGATCTCGATCGGGCTCAAGCGCGAGGACACCGTGATCGCCGGCGTGATCTACAATCCGGCCAATGACGAGCTCTACATCGCCGAGCGCGGCAAGGGCGCCTTCCTCAACGACCAGCGGCTGCGCGTCGCCGGCCGCCGCCAGCTCAACGAATGCGTGGTCGCCTGCGGCCTGCCGCATATCGGCCGCGGCAACCACCAGCTGGCGCTGCAGGAGATGGCCGCGCTGCAGACCAAGGTCGCGGGCTTCCGCCGCTTCGGCGCCGCCTCGCTCGACCTCGCCTTCGTCGCCGCCGGCCGGCTCGACGGCTATTGGGAGCGCAATCTGCAGGCCTGGGACGTCGCGGCCGGCCTGCTGATGGTCCGCGAAGCCGGCGGCACCGTCTCGGGCATCCAGGGCAATGACGACCCGCTGCAGACCGGCCACGTGGTCTGCGGCAACGAGTTCGTGCACGGCGAGCTGATCAAGATCCTGAAGCCGCTCGGGCAGTAGCGCGACGGCGCGATCTATTCGTCGTCATCATCGTCATCGTCATCGTCATCCTGGTCGTCTTCCCGGTCACGAAATTCACCGCCAGCGGTCAGGCCCTCGATGGTGGTGGCGCCCTTCGCCTTGATCACCCGGCGGAGCGGCACCGAGCTCTCGCTGCGCAGTGCCTCCATCAGTTGTTCCGAATGGGTGACGATCCAGATGTCGGCGCGGCGCGACGCCTTGGCGATCAACCTCGCCAATGGCGCCAACAGCGATGGATGCAGGCTGGTCTCGGGCTCGTTCAGCGCGATGAACGGCGGCAGGCGATAGCCCATGAACACGGCGAGCAGGCAGATATATTTCAGCGTGCCGTCGGATAGTTCGTGCGCCTTGAACGGGCGCGGCATGTCCGCCTGCCGCAACTCGAATTCGCAGCGCCCGTTTGCTTCCCATGCCCGGAGCTCGGCACCGGGGAATGCATCCTCGATCGCATCCTGCAGGTCGGCCGCATCCTCCCTGATCGCGTAGAGCGTTGCCAAAACGGCAGCCAGGTCGCTGCCATCGGCGCTCAGCGACGGCGTCGTGATCGCGAGGCAGGGCTTGCGGATCGGCGACGCCGGATCGGTGCGGAAATCGTGATAGAAGCGCCAGCTCTGCAAGGCGTTCCTGATCAAGCCGACTTCGGGACATGTCTGGCCGTCGAGGAAATCGGCGAGCGCGGTTTCCGATGGCAACACCGCATTCTTGTGCTCGCTCCAGGCGCCGCTCTCGCCGCGGACGCTGACATGTGAATTCGTCCGCTCCATCATCAGGACTTTCCGCTTGCCATGGAACGCCTCGATGCGTTCGGACTTGATCATCGGCTCGCCGGGAAATGCCGCCTCGACCGGGCCCGGATGTCCGAGTTCGATCGCGTATTTGATGTTGTCGAATCTGGCCGCCAATCGCAGCCGCCCGTCCTCGCCGCGCTGGCGCATGCCTGACCAGCAGACCGAGTTCAATCCGCCCTCGTCGGCGATCGTGCGCGTGATCCGGCCGGTCGCCGCGTCGCGCAGCAGCGACAGCGACTTGTAGAGATTGGATTTGCCGACGCCGTTCTCGCCGACGAAGACCGACAGCGGTTGAATGGCCATCGAGAGCCGCCGGATCGAGCGATAGTTCGAGATCGCAATATCGCTCGGCCGCATCGCATGCTCTCAATCTCCGGGTTGCCTGACCGCTCCCCGTTCAATCCAGAGCTGCAATCTGGATTGACTATGCTGGAAAAGCAAGCCGGAGGCGCCGCCGACGGACATCAGTGGCCTCCCCTTGCCGGCGCAGGCGGGCCGTAGACTTCGGCATTCTCCGCGGCCTTCTCCCGGTCGCCGGCCAGCACGCGCTGCACGCTGACGAAGAACACCGGCACCAGGAGCAGCGCAAGGATCACCACTGCGATCATGCCGCCCATCACGGACGTGCCGAGCGCCTGCTGGCTGGCACCACCGGCGCCGGTCGCAATCGCCATCGGAAGCACGCCGCAGACGAACGCGAGACCGGTCATCAGGATTGGGCGGAATCTGAGGCTGCACGCCTCGATGGTCGCCTCGACCAGCGGCTTGCCCTGCGCGCGCAGGTCCTTGGCGAACTCGATGATCAGGATCGCATCCTTCGCCGCAAGACCGATGATGGTGATCAGGCCGACGGTGAAATAGACGTCGTTGGAGAGCCCGCGCATCGTCGCCGCCACCACCGCGCCGAGAATGCCGAGCGGAATGGTGAGCAGCACCGCGAGCGGAATGGTCCAGCTCTCATAGAGCGCGGCGAGCAGCAGGAACACCACCAGCACCGAGAGCGCGAGCAGGAACGGCGCCTGCGAGCCCGACAGCTTCTCCTGCAGCGACTGGCCGGTCCATTCATAGCCGAAGCCGCGCGGCAGCTTGTCGGCAAGCCGCTCCATCTCGGCGATCGCATCGCCCGAGGTGAAGCCCGGCCGCGCCTCGCCGGAGATGCGCACCGCCGGATAGTAGTTGAAGCCCGCGATCTGCGTCGGCCCCTTCGTCCACTCGATGGTGGCGAAGGCCGAGAACGGCACCAGCTGGCCGCGGCTGTTCTTGACGTTGTAGTTGAGAATATCGTCCGCGTTCATGCGGCTGGTCTTGTCGGCCTGCACGATGACGCGCTGCATGCGCCCGCGGTTCGGGAAGTCGTTGATGTAGTTCGAACCGAGATTGGTCGAGATCGTGTTGTTGATGTCCTCGAAGGTGAGGCCGAACGCGCCCGCCTTCTCGCGGTCGATCATCAGATTGACCTGCGGCGCCGGCGGCAGGCCTTCGACATAGACCTTCTGCAGCACAGGACTGGCATTGGCCTCCGCGATCAGGCGATCGGATGCGGCGATCAGCGCCGAATAGCCCTTCTGGCCGCGGTCCTGCAGGCGGAACGAGAAGCCCGAGGAGTTGCCGAGGTTGTCGATCGGCGGCGGCTGCAACGCCGAGATCCTGGCGTCGCGGATCGACGACAAG
Source organism: Bradyrhizobium pachyrhizi (assembly GCF_001189245.1). GTDB lineage: Bacteria > Pseudomonadota > Alphaproteobacteria > Rhizobiales > Xanthobacteraceae > Bradyrhizobium > Bradyrhizobium pachyrhizi. The sequence goes on from NZ_LFIQ01000084.1 coordinate 194,661, forward strand.
TCGCGGTTGATGTCGGCAACGATGGCGGCGGCGGAATCCTTCGGGCCGCGCTCCGACCAGTCCTTCAGGGTGATGAAGGCCTGCGCGGTGTTCATACCCTGGCCGAGGAAGCTGAATCCGGTGAGGAACGTGACGTTCTCGATGCCGGCGCGGTCCTTGAGGTACTTCTCGACCTGCTCGACCGCGGCTTCGGTCCGGGCATAGGACGACTCCGACGGCGTCTGCACGTCGGTCGTGATGAAGCCCTGGTCGTCGACCGGCAGGAAGCCGCCGGGCAGCCGCACGAAGCCGTAGGCGACGCCGAGGAACAGCACGAGGTAGATCAGCATCAGGCGGCCAGTGCGCTTCAGCGAACCCTGCACGGTGCGGGTATAGCCCGCGCGGCTGGTGTCGAGCACGCGGTTGAACCAGCCGAACACGCCCTTGCTGGCATGGCCGTGGCCCTTCTTGACCGGCTTGAGCAGCGTCGCGCACAGCGCCGGCGTCAGCGACAGCGCGAGCAGCGCCGAGAACGCGATCGCCGCCACCATGGTGACCGAGAACTGCCGGTAGATGATGCCGACCGAGCCAGGGAAGAACGCCATCGGCACGAACACCGCCATCAGCACCAGCGTGATGCCGATGATGGCGCCGGTGATCTGCGACATCGCCTTCTTGGTGGCTTCCTTCGGCGGCAGGCCTTCCTCCGCCATGATGCGTTCGACGTTCTCGACCACGACGATGGCGTCGTCGACGAGGATGCCGACCGCCAGCACCATGCCGAACATGGTCAGCATGTTGATCGAGAAGCCCGCGATCATCAGCGTGGCGCAGGCGCCCAACAGCGCCACCGGAACCACGATGGTCGGGATGATGGTGTAGCGGATGTTCTGCAGAAACAGGAACATCACGACGAACACCAGCACCACGGCCTCGACCAGCGTCGTCAACACCTTCTTGATCGAAGCCTCGACCACCGGCGTGATGTTGTAGGGGATTTCGTAGGAGATGTTGGCCGGGAAGAAGCGCGACAGCTCCTTCATCTTGGCTTCGACCGCGCTCGCGGTCGCCAGCGCATTGCCCTTCGGCGACAGCAGCACCGAGAGGCCGGCGGTCGGCTTGCCGTCCAGGCGCGTGTTGAACTGGTAACTGAGGCCGCCGACCTCGATCCGCGCGACGTCGCGCAGGCGGACCGTCGAACCGTCATTGTTGGCGCGCAGGATGATGGCGCCGAATTCATCGGGTGAGGACAGCTGGCCCTTCACCAGCACCTGCGCGGAAATCTTCTGCGTATCGGTGCTCGGCTCGGCGCCGATGCTGCCGGAGGCGACCTGGGCGTTCTGCGCCGTGATCGCCTTGTTGACGTCGTCGGCGGACAGGCCGTAGCCGACCAGCTTGGCCGGATCGATCCAGATTCGCAGGCTGCGTTCGGTCGAATACAGCGTGGCGCGGCCGACGCCGGGGATGCGGCGCACCTCGCCGAGCACGTTGCGGATCATGAAGTCGCCGAGGCCGACCTCGTCGAGGCTGCCGTCGGTCGAGTTCAGCGTGATGATCTGCAGCACGGCTGATGAGGCTTCCTCGACCAGGATGCCCTGCTGGATCACGGCGCGCGGCAGCCGCGCCTCGACGCGCTTGAGGCGGTTCTGCACCTCGACCGAGGCCTGGCTGGTGTCGGTGCCCGGCTTGAAGTTGGCGATGATCTCGACCTGGCCGAGCGAGTCGGAGGTCGATTCGAAGTTCAGGATGTTGGCGGCGCCGTTGAGCTCCTCCTCGATCAGCCGCGTCACGCTGTTGTAGAGGTTCTCCGGCGACGCGCCGGGATAGCTGGTCGAGATCGAGATCGAGGGCGGTGCGATGATCGGATATTGCGCGACCGCGAGCAGCGGGATCGAGATCGCGCCGATCAGACAGATGAACAGCGCGACGACCCAGGCGAAGATCGGCCTGTCGATGAAGAAGCTAGGCATGTCGGATCACCGCACCGCGTGCGCGGTCTGGTGCGAATCCGTCGGTGCTGCAGCTGCGTCGACCTCGCGCCAGGCTTGCGGCCGGACCTTGTCGCCGGCGGCGAATTTCTGGAACCCCTCGACGACGACCTTGTCGCCGGCCTTCAGGCCGTCGGTCACGAACCAGGAACCACCCTGCAGCGAGCCGGTGCGCACCGGCTGCACCGCGACGTGATTGTCGGCCTTGACGACGAACACCTCGCTGCCGCCGCCGCCATTGCGCTGGATCGCCTGCTGCGGCACGGCAATCGCATCGCTGTCGATGCCCTGCTCGATCAGCACGCGCACATACATGCCCGGCAGCAGGATGCGATGCGGGTTCGGGAACTCGCCGCGCAACGTCACCTGCCCGGTATAGGCGTCGACCTTGGCGTCGGAGAACAGCAGCTTGCCCGGCAGCGGGTAGATCGAGCCGTCGTCGAGCACGAGGCGCACCTTCATCGCGTCGGGCGCGATGCGGTCGAGGTCGCCGCTCTCGAAGGCGCGGCGGAGCTGGTTCATCTCGGTCACCGACTGCTGGAAGTCGGCGTAGATCGGATCGAGCTGCTGGATGGTCGCAAGGCTCGCGGCGTCGTTCTGCACGACGAGGGCGCCCTCGCTGACCAGCGCAGCACCGATGGTGCCGTCGATCGGCGCACGAATGGTTGCGTAATCCAGGTTGAGCTTGGCGCGGGCAACATCGGCCTCGCGGCCCTGAACGTCGGCTTCGGCTCCCTTCAGCGTCGCGATCGCCTTTTCATTCTCGGCTTCCGGCGCGGCGCGCTGGCTGGTCAGGGTGGCGATACGGCGAGCTTGCAGCGCGGCCTGCTCGAGCACGGCCTTGGCGCGCGCCAGCGCCGCCTCGGTCGACTGCAATTCGACTTCGAACGGGCGCGGATCGATCTGGTACAGGGGATCGCCGACCTTCACCTCGCTGCCCTGATGGAACATGCGGTTGACGATGATGCCCGAGACGCGCGGGCGCACCTCGGAGACACGGGTCGGCGCAATGCGGCCCGGCAGTTCGCGCACCATCGCGCGCGACTGCGGCCTCACGGTGACGACACTGACGTCCGGCTCGGGTGCTTGTACGGCGGCGGTTGCGGTGTTCGGCTCGTCGCAGCCAGCAAGCATTGGCGCGAGGGCAGCCAGCATCAATGCAATGCATGCCGATTGCGCGCGAAGTCCAGACATTGAGATGATCGCCCCTGATAGGTTTGAAGAAACGAACAGCGATGTCACTGCGACACCGCTCGTTTTGCTGCGTGGAAAATAAAACCCGTTTGCTGCGACGCAAAGCGTTTGTCGGGCGGCTCATTGTCACACAAACCTATCACCCTGATTTTTCGGCATGTTTTATCGACTCACTGCATTGTGAGCAGGTTCCATCGCAAGCTGTGGGAATGCATTAAGGACTGCGTGCACGGGAATCCGGCCATTTTACCCTGCGCGGAATGCCGCACCTCGCGACACCGAGACAATCGGACCGAATCACCCTGCGTCGCGCTCGTCCCACCCAAGGATGCGTGCAAACCGACCTCATCTCGCGATCTGCGGGTGGGGTATGCAGCTCTGTGGATGGTGATGCGCCGACCGGTCGGAAAGCCGTGCAAAGCGGCAACGGCCCACGAGATTCCAACCCAAGGTCCTGTTTGCTGCCCCTGGAATCGGCTTTCCTCACTCCGCCGCTGTGCCATATTGCTCGCAGATGCGGCCTTCGCGAACGGATGACCCGGCAATGCCTCCTTCCCGCTCCGACATGGAGATCGAATTGAGCAAGCTGTCCTCGCCCCGGATCTTCCTGGTGCGGATGCTGGTGTTCCTGGTGCTCTGCGGCCTGGTCGGGGTCGTGCTGTACAAGCAGATCGTCACCGCCTTCTTTGCCAATCCGGGACTGAACGCCCTGATCGGGGCGGTGCTGCTGATCGGCATCATCCTGGCGTTCCGCCAGGTGATCCGGCTCTATCCCGAGGTCGCCTGGGTCAACAATTTCCGCATCGCCGATCCCGGCCTTGCGATCGCGCGCCGCCCGACGCTGCTTGCCCCGATGGCCGCGATCCTCGGCGGCGAACGCGCGGGGCGGATGTCGATCTCGCAGCAGACCATGCGGCATCTGCTCGATTCGATCGCAACCCGCCTCGATGAAGCCCGCGACATCTCGCGCTACATGACCGGCCTGTTGGTGTTCCTCGGCCTGCTCGGCACGTTCTGGGGCCTGATCGAGACGGTGGGCTCGGTCGGCAAGGTGATCGACGGGCTCAAGGTCGGCGGCGACGCCGGCGCGTTGTTCGATACGCTGAAGGAGGGCCTCGCCGCGCCGCTCGGCGGCATGGGCATCTCGTTCTCGTCCTCGCTGTTCGGCCTTGCCGGCTCGCTGATCCTCGGCTTCCTCGACCTGCAGTCGAGCCAGGCCCAGAACCGCTTCTACACCGACCTCGAGGACTGGCTCGCCGGCACCGTGCGCGGCATTTCCGGCGATGAAGCCGGCGTCTCCGGCGACATGCAGGGCGCGATCGACCGGCTCCGCACCGCGCTGGAGGAAGGCGGCGGCGGCCGCAGCACCACGGCCGCGATGGCCAATCTTGCCGAGGCGATCCAGGGGCTGGTCGCGCATATGCGCACCGAGCAGCAGATGATCCGCGAATGGGCCGACGGCCAGGGCGAGCAGAACCGCGAGATCAAGCGGCTGCTCGAACGCCTCGCCCGCCAACCCGAGAAGAGCTAGCCGGGGAGCAAGCCCAAGGAGAGACCCATGGCCCTCGCCCGCTCGCGCCGCAGCGAATCCGGCTTCAACTACTGGCCCGGCTTTGTCGACGCATTGTCGACGCTGGTGCTGTCGATCGTGTTCCTGCTGTCGGTGTTCCTCGTCGTGCAGTTCTTCCTGTCGCAGGAGGTCACGGGCAAGGACAAGGCGCTGGAACAGCTCACCGCCAAGATCGCCCAGCTCAACGACCTGTTGTCGCTGGAGAAGCTCTCCAAGCTGACGCTCGACGACCAGGTGGCGCAGCTGCGCGCCGGGCTCGCTTCCGCGGAAGGCGAGCGCGACCGCATCAAGGGGCTCTATGAGGGACTCGCGAGTTCCGGCAGCGACGCGCAGGGCCGCGCCAACGAACTCAACAAGGCGCTGGAGTCCGAGAAGGCCGTATCGTCGCGCGCATTGGCGCAGATCGAGCTGCTGAACCAGCAGATCAGCGCGCTGCGCCGCCAGCTCGCCGCGCTCGAAGAGGCGCTCGACGCCTCCGAGAAACGCGACAAGGAATCGCAGAACCGCATCGCCGATCTCGGTCAGCGCCTCAATGTCGCACTGGCGCAGCGGGTGCAGGAACTATCGAAATACCGCTCGGAATTCTTCGGTCGGCTGCGTGCGATCCTCGGCAACCGTCCCGATATCCGCGTCGTCGGCGACCGCTTCGTGTTCCAGTCGGAAGTGTTCTTCGACACCGGCCAGGCGACGCTGCTGCCCGAGGGCAAGACCGAGCTCGAAACGGTCGCGAGCGCGCTGATCGATCTCGACAAGCAGATTCCGGCCGAGATCGCCTGGGTGCTTCGCGTCGACGGCCACACCGACGTGCGGCCGATCAACAGCCCGCTGTTCAAGTCGAACTGGGAATTGTCCTCGGCGCGCGCGATCTCGGTGGTGCAGTACCTGGTCTCGCTCGGCGTGCCGGCGCAGCGCCTGGTCGCCGCCGGCTTTGCCGAATTCCAGCCGCTCGACACCGCGCAGACTGAAGAGGCCTACAAGCGCAACCGCCGCATCGAGCTGAAGCTGACGGAAAAATGACCCGCATGTCGGCGTGGAACGCGACGCTCCGTCATGGCCAGGCTTATCCCGGCGAGACGACAGGCTGAAGTCGCGCCGCACATACCGCCGTCGTCCCGGCGCAGGCCGGGACCGATACGCCGCGGCGGGTGTTGTAGGTGGGACTCGTCGTTGCAACCGCACTTGACAATTCGCATCGGTGGTTATGGGTCCCGGCCTGCGCCGGGACGACGATGAGGATGGTTCTCGATTCATCGTCTCACACCACGCGGTGTCATCACCCGCGCATGCGGAGGCGGCGAGCCGAGCGATTACAGTGCGGATGCCACACACACGATCGTCGTTCTGGCGAAAGCCGGGACCCATAGCCACCGCAATTGATTGGGAACGGGATCGCGGCCTCAGCGTCGCGCAACAATTGAGATTTGGGGT
>NZ_LFIQ01000085.1:0-28190 GCF_001189245.1 Bradyrhizobium pachyrhizi
GGGGCAGTTTTCCATGGCGCGCGACACGCGAGACAACCGGTCGAGTTTTGCAACTCAATCTCCGCCCAAACGCCAAGTCGAACGGCTCAGGAGAAAGAGCGGCCACAGCCTGCGCGGTGACTAAGTCAGCAAGGACGTAGATATGCTGATCGCCGAGCTTGCCGGCCAGACGACGACACGTGTCATGCGGCCGGCTCGTACCGAACTGCCCCCGCTTGCATGCTTTGAGGTCCTTATTGCCCGGCACCAATTTTCATTTTGGCTATGTCTTAGCGGAACACGCCGCCGGTAGACGGGTCGCTTAAGCGTTTCCTCCGACTCCCGAGCAGAAGGGTCTGACGAGCGCGTCGTCAAGGGCAGCCGAGGTCGATCAATTCTAATGGATCGAGCAGACTTGCAGCTTTGCTCTTTTGAAAGATGTTTGAGAAGCGACGATCTATATATCGTCGTCTCGCACTTGCCTTTGAGCCTCGATCGGGATCTATGATGCCAATCGCGTCCGCGTTGGCCTGGTAAGTCGATGCGGATCGGCGGTCTGGGCAATCAAATCCGGGGCAAGACCCGGCTCCTCGTCAAGTACTTCGCGGATTGTCTTGCCCGAGATGAGCACCTTCTTCGCCAGCTCCGCCGCACGCTCATAACCAATCGTCGGCGCGAGGGCTGTCGCAACCGCAGCGCTGGCCTCGAGGTGTCTAAGGCATACTTGCACGTTTGGCGTGATTCCGGCGACGCACTTCGTGCGTAGGATCTCGATCGCATTCATCAGCAGTTCGAGAGAGTGGAGAATATTGTACGCTATCACCGGCTCCATGGCGTTCAATTGGAGCTGCCCGGCTTCCGCAGCAAGCGTGATCGTTAGATCGTACCCGATGATTTGGAATGCGACCTGATTGACGACTTCCGGAACCACCGGATTGACCTTCCCGGGCATGATGGACGAGCCGGGCTGAAGCGGCGGCAGATTGATTTCGTTCAGTCCTCCGCGTGGGCCACTAGAAAGTAGCCTCAGGTCGTTGCAGATCTTCGACAGCTTAGTCGCGGTGCGCTTGAGCATCCCGGAGAACAAAACGAAGGCTCCGGTATCCCAACATGCCTCTATCAGATTGCCGGCGGCAACGAGCGGGAGACCCGATATCTCGCAAAGCTCCGAGATGACAAGTGCCTGATAGTCAGGGTTGGTGTTGATGCCGGTACCGATCGCCGTGCCTCCAAGATTGATCTCCTGGAAGAATGCGGCGATCTCTCCAAGTCGAGCGACGTCCTCGCGAAGGGTCGTCGCAAAGGCTTGGAATTCCTGTCCCAAAGTCATGGGGACGGCATCCTGCAATTGCGTTCGGCCGAGCTTTATCACCTCGCTGAAGCTGGTTGCCTTCTCCTCAAAGGCAGTCGCCAGACGCTCAAGGGCAGCCTGGAGTTGCCCATGGGACAGCAATATCGCAAGCCGGATTGCAGTGGGATAGACGTCATTCGTGGACTGCGACAGGTTGACGTCGTTGTTGGGGTGGACGACGTCGTATCGCCCCCGCGGCAGCCCCATGATTTCGAGAGCGCGATTTGCAATCACCTCGTTCATGTTCATGTTGGTCGACGTTCCCGCCCCTCCCTGGAAGACGTCCAGCGGAAATTCTCTCCACAACACTCCTCGCGCTATTTCGCCGCAAACCGTGCAGATTACATCGGCCTTATCTTTCTCAAGATCCCCGAGGCGCCCATTTGCCCTGGCTGCGGCCATCTTCACGAATGCCAGCGCCTTTATGAAGATGGGAAAGTGATTAATCGGAATACCTGAGATCGGGAAATTTGCGATCCCGCGCGCGGTCTGCGGACCATAGTAGGCTTTGAGCGGGATCGTCACCGGGCCAAGTGAATCGCTTTCGATGCGCTCTGTTGGCGATGCGCTGTTCATATCAAGCTCTCATGTCTGTCGTGGCATTTCAGGGAAGACCGCGCGGGCCGCGATCTCAGTGAATGATCTGATTGAGGAAAGCCTTCGCGCGTTCCGTATTCGGCGCGCGAAAGAAGGTGCTCGGATCGCCCTCTTCCACGATTGAGCCGCGATCCATGAAGACCACTCGATCCGCAACTTCGCGCGCAAAACCCATTTCGTGCGTGACGCAGACCATCGTCATCCCATCCTGCGCGAGCTCAACTATGGTTTCGAGCACCTCCTTCACCATTTCCGGATCGAGGGCAGAGGTCGGCTCGTCGAAGAGCATGATCTTGGGCTGCATGCACAGGGCACGGGCTATCGCGACACGTTGCTGCTGGCCGCCCGACAATTGCGCGGGATATTTGTTGGCTTGGTCATGGATCCGGACTTTCCTCAACAGCGCCATCGACCGCTGATGCGCCTCGGACTCAGCAAGGCCCCTGACCTTCATCGGAGCCAGCATGCAATTTTCGAGCACCGACAGATGCGGAAACAGGTTAAAGCTCTGAAAGACCATGCCGACTTCAGAGCGAACGTTGTTGACGTCGCAAATCCGGTCTGTCAGTTCGGTCCCATCGACGACAATACGTCCGGAATCGTGCTTTTCGATATGATTGATGCAGCGAATGAGAGTCGACTTGCCGGAACCCGATGGTCCGCAGAGTACGATCTTTTCTCCTTTTGCGACTTTGAGGTTGACGTCGCTCAGGGCATTGAAGCTACCGAACCGCTTGACGAGGTGCTCGACGACAACCATCGGGAACGGGTCAGCTGGGCTAACTGTGCGCTCTTGCTGCATGCTGATCTCCAGGTTGTAGCCCGCGGGAATGACGGGCTATCGGATTATAATTGGCTATCGGCGTGCGCCCGCGATCGCGTACTTCTTTCGGAGCGAGGCGACGAATTGGGACGCGGCGCAGCCTATGATGAGATAAACAACCGCCACTGCGAGGTACATCTCGACGAGACGACCATTGAGCTGTGCAAGCTTCGAAGCCGCACCAAGAAGATCAGTGAGCGATAGAACGTAAACAAGGGACGTATCCTGAAACAGGATAATGGTCTGGCTCAGTATGATGGGGCTTGCGACCCGAAACACCTGCGGAAGGACGACATGACGATACGTATCGAACCTCGACAGGGCGAGAGCCTGGCACGCCTCGAATTGTCCTTTGTTCACGGCGCGCAATCCGACGCGGATGATTTCCGAATAGTAGGCGGCTTCAAACAGGCCGAAGGTGATGAACGCTGTATAGGTGGCACCGACTGGAACCGGGCGACCGTTGCCTGACAGGTGCCCCAGAACGAGGGGCACCAAGAAGAAGAACCAAAACAGGACCAGAATGAGCGGAATCGATCGCATCAGCGCGACATAGCTACGGACGAGCTGGCTCAGAATGCGGAGCTCAAAGTGCTGCACAAGGGCGAAGAGCGTTCCAAGAAGCATCCCAACCAAGAAGGCGGCTGCCGTCAAGGAAAGCGAGAACAGCAATCCTGACCAAAGATAGGGCCATGCCTGTACGACAATCGAGAAATCGAGACTGTTCATTTCACGACCTCCATACCGTTAGGGAGGGAGCTTTCCAGCTTCACATCGTCGAAATCTGACCCGCCGGCCTCCCTACCGGGTGCGGTACCGGGTATGCGCACGGCTTTGTCGATAAGCATCATCGTCTGGTAGGCGATCAAAGCCAAAGCGAGATAGATGAGCGTGGCGGCACCGAATGCCGCGAAGGTTTGGAACGTCGCATCGCTGATTTGGCGCGCCTGGGCGGTCAGTTCCATCAAACCGATGGTTAGAGCGACGGATGTGTTCTTGTAGATGCCCATCACCTCGCTTGTCAGGCTTGGCACGATCAGGCGAAGTGCCTGCGGCAAGATGATATGGCGATACGTTAGATAACCGCTCAGGCCGAGTGCGGCAGCGGCTTCGTCCTGCCCCCTGGGCAAGGCTTCGATGCCTGCGCGAACCTGCTCTGCGATGCGCGCGGCGGTGTAGAGGCCCAGGCACCACAGCGCCGGAAAGAAAGTTCCCCACGGCGGAGGTATCTGCTTTATCCAGTCGCCCATGGTCGTTGGAAGAAGCTCGGGCAGGACGAAGTACCAGAGAAACATCTGCACGAGAACGGGGATGTTTCGGAAGATCTCAACGTACAATCGAGCTAGGGCCCGAAAGAAGGGATTCTGCACAGTTCGACCTATGCCGACGACGACTCCGATTGCGATTGCAATCCACCAGCCGAAGAAGGCAAGCGCCAACGTCCAACCGAGACCCGAAACAAGCCAGTCGATGTAACGCTGGCCATCCACGGTCTTTTCAAGGAGAACTGTGAACATCGCAAACCTCACGATTGCGGCTGTGCACGACGACCACGCTCGGCATGGTCGCTCATCGTGCGCGTTGTGCCGGTACTAATCGACCGCGTCAGCTGAATGCATGACCCTCTCCGTCAGCGTATCGGCAAGCGGAAGGCCATGATCTTCGCGCTTTGACTCGATCAGGCCGTCCGCTTCGAGCGCTTTTTCCTCGAACTGCTCCCATGCCGGTCCTACGCAGCCTTGAATGACTTTTTTGACAGCCGTCCGCGAATAAGATGCACTAAGCGATCCACATCGTCGATCGTGTTGAACATGCCGAACGATATACGGATGCCGTCACGCTCTGGGGAAACACGCACGCCATGCTCTTCGAAGTAGCTCAGCCATTCTGTCGCAGGAAGACCGACGACGTAGATGTGAGGCGATCGATGTTGCCGCTGACGCGGACCGATGAGACTGACGCCGAGATCGTCCAGCTGGGCAAGCAGATGATCACCTAAATCGAAGCAATGGTTCTGAATGTTCTTCACGCCGATCTGCTCGATCATGTCGAGCGAGGCCCCGAGCGCATGAATTGCAGGAAGGTTGAAGTTGCCTAACTCGAAGCGTCGCGCGGTAGGAGACGACGCCAAGCGATCGGGACGAGCGATAAGATCGTCAGGAATTTCCGCCAAACTGGCAGCGGCAAGATAGGCGGGCTCCAGCTCCTTCAGAGTCTGGTCCCAATAGAGCAATCCGAGACCTTGAGGGACGAGCAATCCCTTGTGACTTCCGCAGCCCACGAAGGTTGCCTGGATGGCCCTCACATCGATCGGAACGACCCCGATTGCCTGCATGACGTCGACGACGAAGTAGAGCTTCTTATCCGCGCAAAGAGCGCCGATACTCTCGATATCGAAGCGATGGCCTGCGTGGAAGGTCACGTGCGACAGCGAAATCGCGCGAGTCGTGCCGTCGATGTAGGGAAGAAAAGTCTCGGCGTTTACGACATCCGTCATGGGAAGGAAGTCGATCCGGACACCCTTCTTCTTCAAATTGAGGAAAGCATAGGTGTTGTTTGGATGATCGCCATGGATCATCAAAACGCTATCACCGGCTCGCAGAGGCAACGCGTTCGCCGCGATGTTCATGCTTTCCGATGTGTTCTTGGTGAAGGCAATTTCGTCGGCCGACACCCCAAGGAAACGGGCTACTTTGGCACGCGTTTGCTCAACCCGATCAAGCCACACGCTTTTCGGCCCGGCGCTCTCCAAGCCTTCACGAAGAAAGGTTTCGATGGCGGCCACTACGGGACGGGCGAGCGGCGCCTGAAAACCGGAGTCGAGGTAGACCATCCTTTCGGCTGCAGGGAACTCCTTGCGCACAGCTTCCACGTCGTAGTGACGAGACATTCCCACTCCCCTTTCAAAAGCGTCGCCCGTACCGCCAAATTTCCTGGGCTTGATCGCCATACCGAGCCTGTGCAGCGCACAAAAACCGATCAACGACCGACGACGCCAACGATATGAGCAAACCCGAGTTCGATCCAGGTTATTTTTCATATTTCAGTAGTAACAGTTTCGAAAAATGATAATTTACTTCGGCTGGGAGATTGCGATGGCTGACCAAAAAAAGACTGCCGGGCCCCTCGACCGAGCGTTCGCGATAGTTGGCCATGTCGCTCATCAGACAAAGGCCGTCTCGGTCGTTGAGATCGCGAGCGCCCTTTCGTTACCCGTTCCGACGGCGCATCGACTTGTCGGAAATCTGGAAGAACGCGGCCTTCTTCAGAAAGCGCTTGGATCGAAGCGCTACGTGGTAGGCAATCAGTTGGTGATGCTGTCCGCCAGAGTCATCGGCGCGGCTTTTCGCACGGCGCGGCGCCATGCGGTGCTGCGCGCGGTTGCCGGCGAGATCGGCGAACAGTGCGAGATCGGCGTCGTGCGCGACAATCTCGTCACTTACGTTGACAGCGTACGCGTGTCCCAACCACAGGGGCTTCAATTCAATCCCGGCGAGGCGGCTCCACTTCACTGCACCTCAACCGGAAAGATCTACATGAGCCGGCTACCCAAGAGGCCGCGTGAAAAGTTATGCCGCTCACTCGCTCTGACCAAGTACACTGACAATACCATCGTGGATTGCGAGACGCTTCTGAAGGTTCTCGAGGAGACGCGCCATCATGAGTGGGCCAAGACCAATGAGGAATACGTGAAAGGCGTGGTCGGCTGCGCGGTCCCTATCGTTTCACCGGACCGGGAGCTGATAGCCTGTCTTGGCGTCTCGGTGCCCGCGGCGCGAGTCAGCTTCGCAGAGCTTGACCGGTTCATTCCTCCACTCCAAAGAGCCGCCGTGCTCCTATCGCAAACCATCCTTCAAACTGACAGCGAGGATGAAACGCTTGAGGATAGTTGAGGAAAACGATCCCTCGACTTCGCCCCTTCTGGTCGGGAGAAAGCACGGATATCTTTTGAAACGATCACCGTCTGCTTCGGTATAAGTCATTGAGGCAAGCACTTCTAGTCTCCGCAAGATCCGAGCCATCAGAGCTCGCACTGCGCCGCAGCGCCATCGTCAACTAGCATGTCTAGTGGTTGATTGAGATGGGGGGCACCTGGCAAGATAGAAGCCAGAGCGGAGTTCAAATGGGGTTGATAGTTCCAGCCACCTTTCACGCATGATCGTTTCGGCTCCGCTATCCCTGAAAACGGCAGGCGCACCTTTGCGGATCCGACTCACGCCTGATCCTTGGCATGTACCGCTCGCATGTTGCTGCTTGCTGCCATGCACGGGCTCGCGCCTCGATGACGGACGGCATACCGATATCGTCCCGCATCCGCTTTTTGCGTGACCGGCCCAAAGCGCGAGTCGCGCCGTTTGACGTATATAAATTGACCGCCGGTGACCGCATGACATGTGTTCGGACAATCTCATCCTACGCCCATCCTTTCTATGAGCGATCGCGGCCGACGCATTGCTGTCTATGCATACGATTTGAGGCGTAAGACCATCATGCCTTCACCTTCCAGATCCCTAAGGAGAGTGTCGATAAAGCGCGATGCCGAACTAAGCGGCATGGCTCATATTGTTTTCGCCGGCCTGATCTTCGTTACTATGTCTTCGGCCATCAAGGTTGTAACACAGACAATTTCTCCTTTGCAGGTGACTGTTCTGCGCAGCATGCTGGCTATCCCAATACTCTTCTTTATTCTTCCTAAGCATGACCGCTGCGACTTTCGCCTCCTGTTCTCGAAGGAGCAGTTTTTCAGATCCGTCTTCGGTTATACGGGATTTCTGGCATTCGTCGTTTGTGCATCGAAGCTCCCCTTAACGGTAGCTGCGTCAATATTGTACACCTCACCCATCTGGTCCTTACTATTGTCGGCGTTAGTACTGAAGGAACGACAGAACATCGCGCCGGCCTTCGGACTGATTATCGGCTTCTTCGGCATGCTTGTCATAGTTCAACCCACCATCAGCAGCGCAGACGGCTGGATTGTCATTGGCTTAATTGGCGCAGCGCTCGACAGTCTCGCTGTTATGATGATACGGCGCATAGCAAGCATCGATGCTCCGGAACGGACGGCCCTGTGCTTTATGCTTTGGAGCTCCGCGATCGGCCTGCCTTTTGCAATCCCTGTGTGGGTTTGGCCGGCGCCCGCTGATTGGCCGTTATTGTTGCTTATCGCGGTGCTGGCCGCGCTGTCACAGATCGCGCTGGGACGAGGCTACGCTCTCGTCCGCCTCGCACGCGCCGCTCCCCTCGACTTTGTCCGTCTGCCAGCAAGTTTACTGGTTGATCTGGTGTGCTTTGGTACCACTCCCACACCCATGATGTGGCTTGGTACCGGACTTATCCTAGTCGGATCTTCGGCCTGTCTGGCAGGACGAGTGATGCGCGAGTGATTATGAGCGTGTTCACGTTCAACTTCATTCTCGCGGATCGCACGAACTAGAAACGTCAACCTGAACTGAATCCTTCTACGTCAGCCACTTCTCATTGAACAATGGCAGCCCCTCTGTGTTGTCCCTGACAAACGCGCTCAAGCTAACAATGCCGCGACGCTTGTCGGTCGATGTGACCACATCTCCGATCAACTTTCCAAGCTGAACGAATTGCGCTGTGTCAAACCCTCTCGTCGTGAGAGCGGCGCTACCGATTCTCAGTCCACCGGCCTCTGATGGCGGACGCTTGTCGAACGGAATTGGATTCCTATTGGCGATGACCTGTGCCCCTGACAAGGCGCCCTCAAGTTGACGACCACTTATATCTGAGCTCATCAAATTAAGAAGCAGCAAGTGCGACGAAGTGCCTCCGGAAACGAGTGTAGCGCCCGCCTCAAGCAAGCCATTCTCAAGCGCCTTCGCGTTTTTCAGCACCTTCCTGGCATATCTCTGAAAGCAAGGCGTTTGCACTTCAGCAAACAAAGCTGCTCTTGCTGCAATCAGATCCATTTTCGGCGCCCCTTGCAATCCGGGAAATATGGCCCGATCAATCGCCTTCCCCAAACTGCTTTTGCATAAGATAAGCCCGCCGCCCCTGGGACCTCGGAGTGTCTTGTGAGTGGAAGTTGTTACAATGTCGGCGTGAGGGAAAGGAGACGGAACGGCACGGCCAGCAACGAGGCCTGCGGTATGAGCCAGATCCACCCAGAGAAGCGCGTCAATCTCACGTGCGATCTCATGCATCTTCTCATACTCAATCAAGCGTGGATATGACGAACCGCCACAGATGATTGCTACGGGTCGGTTCTCGAGTGCTATCGAACGCACCTCATCATAATTAAGTTGCTCGTCGCTCTTTGACACTCCGTAGAAACACCACCGAAAGTTTTGCCCGCTCGCATGAAATGAGGCACCGTGGCTTAGATGACCGCCATCTTGAAGACGCATTGCCATCAGCCTGTCTTGAGGCTGAAAAAGCCCGTTCATTACTGCGAAATTTGCGATGGTGGCACTCATCGCTTGCACATTCGCATGTTCGCATCCGAATAAGGATTTTGCTCTCTCTATTGCCAGGCGTTCCAATTTGTCGGCATACTCGCAGCCTGATACACAACGGCTTCCCGGGTAACCCTCCGCATTCTTGTCGGCAAATATGCTGCCTTCAAACTCCCTGACTCTAGGAGAGGAATAGTTTTCAGAAGCCACTAAGCTCAGCTGGCTTAATTGGCGTTGCTCCTCCAAGCGCAGTAAATCCCCTAATTCTTTGTCCAACGTTTCGCATCGATTACCCATAACCGCCCTATCCTCAGTGATGCCGCCGTCGTGGTCAGTTTCTCGTATGCGACAGTTGAGCCAACTCACGCTCAATAGCCTGAAGCTCTTCCAGATCTCCTCCGAAAATTACAAAGTCATAGGGGCCGGCATCTTGATGGCCCTCCACCATCACAATGGCGCCCCGTCTGTCAGCCGGCCTATAGTGAAGCTGCCTTCGCTGCAGCAGATCAATGAGATCGGGAAATCGAAGCGCGATGGAGATGCAGTTTCGGGAGAGAGCAACACGTGATCCATTTTTGATATCGAACTCCAATCCAAGCGCCTTTGATACGGCCCTGATGGAAGAGAAGCCTCCGTGGCGCCCATTCACTTCACATGCAAAGAACCCAATCTCCTTGGCTCTAACGATGTCGACGCTAAGCGGCCCGAAATACCCGATCTCTTGAGCATAGTTGCCAAGACTTTTGCACCAGGACAGAACATCGCCCGGCAATTGATCGAGCAGAGCGCTACTCCAGTATGCCCCACCATATCCTGGATTGAAGAGGATCGACGCTACGCCCACAAGGTCAACACTATCTCTTCTGACGTCAAAATGGACGCCCATCGACGACTCATTTTCGCTATACTCCTCAACAATCACGGGCTCTTCGACTGTCGGAGACAACCCAAGTTCATGAACGGTCTCGCGCAAAGTAGCGACGTCAATTTTTGCTGCTGCCACCGACCGCGTCGCGCCTTGGGACGAGCGCGCCGCGCTTGTCGAAACGACGATATTACCGTCCCCACCTGCATGACGCGCCATCTTCAGTATGGCACTCTCGCAATCCGACAGGACTTTACATACGGTGTCGACTAATTGTTGTGTGCTCGCACAATTGCGGCCATTAGCGATAGGCACGCCAAGATCGGGGGCGAACTGGCGGAACTTCTCCTTATCATTAAGTAGTCGAGTTGCGACAGGGCTTACTCTGACGTTCTCGTCTGAAAACCTTACAGGAAGATGCCCCAAAGCTCTCGCGATGGAAATTGATACCTCGTCGGCGATATACGGCTCCAGACATGATAGTTGAGTACCCGAAGCCATCAGACGTAGCGTGCTAGAAAAGGCACTGCCGGGCGCGATGTCCTTTTCAGAGATTGGCAAGGGACGCATCGTTGGCGTCGATGAGGTCGACAGTAACGTGATGTTGCTTCTACCTGTCAGGGAATTGACGTAGTTCAAGAACTCCTTCGTGACCGGAGTTGGGGTAATAAGTATATCGTTGCCGTTGGCAAGCCAGAGTAGCCTCTTGGCGGCGGCTGCATTTGTTCGCAGGAGTTCGTCCGAGAGCGCGTGAGCCGAGGGCGCCATTGCGGCGGAACCGGTGTTCGCGAGTATTACCCGGCTCATCATTCTCCTCCGTTACGCGCCGGCGTTACGAGCTCGCTTTCGTTCTCCCACCAGGCAATGCAGGCGTCGGCAAGAATGCTGATTGGATCAACGATGTCATCGTCGTCTACCAGCCCGCCGGAAATGGCAGACAATTCACTGCAACCAAGAATAATTGCGTCAGGCGCGAAGGATCTAATCTGATGAACAAGCTGTTTCAGCTTTAGTCGTGCTTCTACGGTATTTCCAGACTTGACATCCGCGATGATCTGAATTGCTTCCCGTTGAAGATCTGCACGGCAGCGTGTGAATTGTTCGCCGAAACATTCCTCATCGGTTTGCGGATATAGAGAGTGCTGCATAGTTGCGTTCGTCCCCAGCAGGATCAACCGAAGGTCGCGAGCTGCAGCATCCCTCATGCCACAGATCACCTTGGCTGTGATTTCGGTTACGTCAATCAAAACGGTCGACAGCGCCTGCTTGATCTCGCCAACCCAGAAGTGCGCGGTATTGCAGGGGATGGCTATCGCTCCACATCCCGCTTGCTCTAACCAGCGCGCCCGCTGCAATATTTGCTGCAGCGGCGCGTCACTCCCCTTTGAGATTGCTTGCGATCGATCAGAGATATCGGGAAGCGATAGGGCGACATACGGAATGTGATCCTGATCTTTCTCCGCTCGGCGTCTTCGAGCGAGAGATTCCAAAAATTTGGCAGTTGCGAAGCTTCCCATCCCGCCCACTACCCCAAGCGGCCTTTGTTGCCCGAACGGTCTGGCAAACGGCATATCGAGCCTCGATACGAAGTTCATAATGTGATGACCCTGCCTTCCGCGCTGCTTTAACCGCAACGGCACTCTTCGCTCCGCGACCGCCCTTTCGAGAGAAGATGCTCGCGTAGTCGCCGAAAAGTTCGCTCCCTTGAGTTGCGACAACCTTCGACGTCGGTTGCGACGTTAGGTGATGAGCCGTGCGAACAGCAAAGCGCATGCCAACTCAACAAAAAACATCTTCCGAGGCTTAATCGAGATTGCGATATCGATATCTCTCGACGCATTCTCTGCGTCACGAAACAGACACGCTGCTCGACGTTATGTGCGCAGACCTACAAACACGACCAGCGACATTGAGTCCATGTCGGACAGGTTGCTCTAACGGCCAAAGAAAATGTAGAGATCGCCATCGGCGCGCGAATTCAGCGCATATTTCTTCTTTGCCGGACGAACTGCTCTCGGAGGCAGGCAGACCATCCGAGTAACGGCTTCCGTAGAGGAAAGGACAAAGAGGCATGTCTTCGAAAGTATCCCGGGATGATCGCCATCGCATGCCCAAGCAGACAGTTGAAGAGGCCCTGCGGCATGCGGACATCAACGTGGATGCCAGCCTTAATCGGCTCTTCCAATTGCTGCGAATCCCGTCGATCTCGTGCGACGCGCATTATACACGGCAATGCCACGAGGCAGCTTCCTGGTTAGCTAATGAGCTATCTGGCATTGGCTTTGATGCGTCCATCAGAGCTACAACTGGAAACCCCGTCGTAGTCGGACACAGCAAGCAAGCCGCCGGTCCACACATCCTGTTTTACGGTCACTACGATGTTCAACCTGCAGAGCCTCTGGATGAATGGGAGTCTCAGCCGTTCGAGCCGACGCTTAGGGCGCAGCCCAACGGAGAAACCCACATTGTTGCCCGAGGCGCATCTGACGACAAAGGCCAGCTCCTGACCTTCATTGAGGCGTGCCGTGCATGGAAGGCGACGGCAGGACGTCTGCCAGTCGGCGTATCGATGTTCTTCGAGGGAGAGGAAGAAAGTGGCAGTCCAAGCATGCAGGCATTCTTGGACAAATTCGAACAGGAATTGCTGGCCGATGTCATGTTACTTTGCGACACGGCCTTGTGGAACGACTCGGTACCCGCGATCACCGTTATGTTTCGCGGCCTATTGGAGGAAGAGATTCGCGTAACGTGCGCCAACCGGGACTTGCATTCGGGTGCTTATGGGAATGCTGCACGCAATCCGATCCAAGTGCTCGCTGAACTCATCGCCAGCCTGAGAGGTCAGGACGGGAAAGTGGCGATTGAAGGCTTCTACGACAACGTGGTGGAGTTGGACAGTACTGTCAGAGACGAGCTGCTGAAGCTTAATTTCGACGCCGAGCAATTCCTGGCAGCTGCTGGCCTCTCCCAATCGGCTGGGGACGTTTCGTACTCGGTAATGGAGCAGATCTG
This sequence comes from Bradyrhizobium pachyrhizi, assembly GCF_001189245.1. GTDB lineage: Bacteria > Pseudomonadota > Alphaproteobacteria > Rhizobiales > Xanthobacteraceae > Bradyrhizobium > Bradyrhizobium pachyrhizi. The sequence goes on from NZ_LFIQ01000085.1 coordinate 13,047, forward strand.
GACCCGTCCTTCCTGCGAAATCAATGGAATAGCAGGCGGGTATTGCGGAGTAGGCCTGAAGACGATCATTCCGTGCAGTGCCCTGGCCAAGGTCTCTTTCAGGTTGGTAGATGGTCAAGATCCGGAAAGCATACGATCGAAGTTTCGCAGCCACATTTGCGCTCGAACGCCGCGCGACTGCAAAGTGCAGTTTACCGGGCTCACAGGCAGCCCCGCATCTGTTATCGGGCCAAGGAGCCCGTATCTGGACTGCGCGCGAGCCGCGCTGAGACAGGAATGGGGTTGCGAATCGGTACTGATAGGAAGTGGCGGCTCAATTCCCATTGTAAGCATTGTTAGGCAACGGCTAGGGCTGGAATCCCTGCCCATCGGTTTCGCGCGAGCTGATAATCATCACCACAGCCCAAACGAAAAGTACGATCTCTATACTTTTCAAAAAGGGATTCGTTCGTGGATCCGCATTCTTGCGGAGCTTTCAAGATGCACAACCGATCGGGTCGAGGCCGAGCCGTAAAAGTTAGACACCGGACGAAATATGAATGATCAGTGAAGCCGTGTCTGCAATAGCCCGATGACGCTTCGACGCCATTTCCTCGAGCTTCCTTCCATTCCATTTCGAGCCGTTCAATGTGACGCGGGGAACACACTGACCGTCGGGTGCCAGTGATCTGGTGTGCAAATGTCGCGCATACAGTTGCACCGGAACGAACACGCACCGCGTATGCAAACAGACAAACTGCTAGCGGAACGACATTCCGGATCGAGAACGTCAAGTGAGTCCACCGGTTGGCCCGGTTTCTGCATCGTGATGCGGCGGCAACTAGATGTTCGACGTTAGATATGGAGACGCTATGCGCATCTGCGGCATCAAATTGAGGCATGACGGTGCGACTGCTCTCATCGAGAACGGAAGGCTGGCTTTTTGTGTGGAGCAGGAGAAGCGAGACAATAATCTCCGATATCAAGCGATCGACAACCTTGATGATGTCGTCGCCGTCTTGGCAGAGCACGGACTGGATCCGCGTGAGGTTGATCAGTTCGTGATCGATGGCGGAGGGGATGGCCAGTGCCAAGTGTTCAGTGGTGCTGAATCTGTCATTCTCAAATGGGGACCCTACGTAGAACCCCATGCGGAAGGGCTTCTCACTCCGTACAACGGCTCTGGCTTGATTCTCGAACGCAGAGCATTTCCCTATAGAAGTTATTCACACGTCTCGGGCCATGTGGCCTCCGCGTACTGCACAAGCCCATTTGCTCAGTCCGGGCAATCGGCTTTCTGTCTCGTTTGGGACGGCTCCACCCTTCCACGTCTCTACTACGTTGAACGTCGGGGCGCTCGGTTCCTTGAATGTCTGTTTCCAATTGTAGGTCACGCCTATGCTGTGGCTGGCGATCACTTTGGGCCTTACAAAGATCTGGACCGCAAACCCTGGGATTTAGGTATCGCCGGCAAGCTAATGGCCTACATCGCGCTGGGTTATGTCGATGAGGCAATCGTGAGTGTGTTTCGGGAGCTCTACGAGGAATGCTTTGCCGGCGAGACGCAGCGTGCTCGTGGCTACCGTGCGGAGATCGAGAGCGGGGATTGGTTTCCGGCTATGCATGCCTTCTTTGAAGCCAGCGCCTCGCGATTGGATCGCAAGCGAGACGAAGATATACTTGCGTCATTTCACTCATTTCTCGAGCATCTCCTCGTTGAGCAACTGGCAGCTGCTGTACAGCGTCATTCACGGCTCCCAGGGCGACACAATCTATGCATAGCCGGCGGCTGTGGTCTTAACATAAAGTGGAACAGCGCAATCCGGTCTTCCGGGCTTTTCGATGCTGTTTGGGTGCCCCCTTTCCCGAATGACAGCGGCGCGGCTATAGGTGCGGCTTGCGCGGCATTGGCAGAGCGGAAGGGCTTCGTGCCGCTCGAATGGTCGGTCCACAGTGGTCCGCAACTACTGCGGAACGAGGTGCCACCAGGATGGAAAGCCGTATCTTGCAATATGCGCGAGCTTGCTAAGATCCTTGCGAGTAACAAGCCAGTCGTCTTTCTGGCCGGTAGCGCTGAGCTCGGACCCCGGGCATTGGGCGGACGAAGCATCCTCGCGGCTGCGACATCGGGGGGGATGAAGGATCATCTCAATCAGATCAAACGTCGTGAATGCTTTCGGCCAGTGGCGCCCATATGCATTGAGGATCGTGCGCCGGATATCTTCAGCCCCGGAACCCCGGATCCTTACATGCTGTTCGTTCATCAGACGCGCGCGGAATGGCTCGATAAAGTGCCAGCTGTTGTACATCTTGATGGATCTGCACGATTGCAGACTGTCTCCAGAACCTCTGAACACAAGATCGCCGAGCTCCTCGTGGCCTACGAAGAACTTACGGGCATCCCACTGCTTTGTAATACGAGCGCCAATCTCAATGGACGTGGGTTCTTCCCGGATCCTGCAGGGGCCTGTGAATGGGGAGGCGTTGACCATGTATGGTGCGATGGCCTGCTATGGACAAAAGCCGCATAGGCATGGTGATGATGATGATGATCGCCGACGACGGCGTGCACACTCTGCAGATCATTCCCGTTGCGCCCTGCCAGTAAAGCAGAAGAGATGCTCTATGAAGCGAACCGTGGCTAAGAAGCGCTATACGGCGAGCGATAGGCGTGCCGTAGTGATCAGATACCGCTCTTTCATCCCCTTTCAACCTGGGCTTGATGAAGGTCAACGCGGCCCCCTCTGTTATGTGATTTAGATCGACGCTCCCCCTTTCTGTGACTGGCACTTTCCTCTCTTGAATAAGCCTGACGACCGATGTTCGGTAGGGAGACGCCCAAGCCCAAGCCTTCACAGCTGCGCGATGATGGAAAAGTGTCGGCTTTCGGCTGTCCAGAGGCCAAGCTGTTCCTACGCGTGGTAAAGTACTGCCTAATGGCCGGGAAGTATCCATAGCAGACGGCCATGATACCGACGAAGTCGGTACCGCCGTGCGAAGCGCCGACTACGTTTTCCCAATAGTACTTTCCGGCACTTTTGTAGGAAGTTGACGCCGCGCCGCCAGTGTTGGTGTTGCTGCGGGTAGCGCCGCGGTTGCCGCTCGACAGCGTGGCATTAGAAAGCGTTGCCGGATCGAACGTGGTCAGCGTGAAACCGCCTTCGCTGACATAGGTCATAAACATTTGGCTAAGTACGGACATGCGCGTCAGCCCTGCTTGCCGTCATCGTCATCCCCATCCGGGGAAGAGTCGCACTTGAACGGGTCGCCTCGCTCACTCCGCAAATAGTTCACGGTCAGTTGCTCGCCCTCAAGGCGGCCCGGGCAAAAAAGCGTAAGAGGTACCGATACAACTCGCGAAGAGCGCGACGAACGTTTCGAGCGCGTCGGCCCGACGCTCCGTTGCTTCAGCGACGCGTTCCGCAGCCGTACGGCCCAGGCGTGCATCTTCGGACAGCGCGAGAAGTTCGCCCTATCTGAACCTTGCTCTTGCCAACCTCCCCGCGGTCGGCAAGCTTCAGCGGCAAGTGCTTAAGATCGAGGGCAGTAATTTCGTCCTTCGAGGCTGGCCTGAAGAGTAGCCGTCAGAACCTTCTTTCGTAGGCGCGTGATATAAGAGGTGATGCCGCCGACAGAATCCGCCTCCTGCGCCCCCTCAGTAAAGACGGCATAGCTATCGATCCTGCCATGCAGAAGTCCGTGCGAGTGCAGGATGCCCAATGCCTTCGCCAGCCGACCAAGGTTCTGCCAGAGAACGACACGGTTTGCAGGAACGGAAAGGTTGCGCATCCAGAACCGCTTCGGCGCTGTCCTCAGCTTCCCTTCGAGAGGCATCGATCCCGGTTCATGCACGATACAAAACGTGCCCGACGTCTCGATCATCGCAACGACGCCGGCGAAAACTTCGTCGGCGCCCGGGTAGCTCATGATGCGATCAACCTGGAGCCGCTCGTGGCGCCAGAGGTCGCGAAGCTCCTCATCGGCGGCGGTTCCGGTCTTCGGCCAGAACTTGAGCAGTCGATCCTGCTTGGTCTTTCTATCGACCGCTTCAATCAATCCAGGTCGAAGCGCTTCAGGCTGCGGACCACGAAGATAATCTTCCGGGAGTTCAAATAGCGTTTCCAGCGAGGGCTGATTATTCTTAGCTGCCATAACGACGCCTTCCGAATCAGGTTGCAATAATATGCCGAAAGTAACGCAGCTCTGACTGGAAAAAATCGATCTCCCGGGTGGCCTGGCTGCTGGGCCACATTGGTTCTAAGTCTCCGGCGAAGCTCTAGCGTTTCTTTATGAGTTTATCTCGGATCAAGCTGAACAACTCGGCCTGATACTGCGCATCATGCAGGGCCTGATGATCGCCTTTCAATTGAGGCGACAGGCGCTCCGCCATTTTGCTCGATCGCGTATCGGCCCAAGCGCACCCCGTCGCGCCCATGAAGAGCGCCTTGATGTCCAACGCCGTGAACCCGAACGGATTGCCGCCCGTGAACCGATGGAAATAATAGTTCACGAATGACCAATCGAACGGCGCGTTGAGCCCGACGAAGACGACAGAGCCGTCTTTTCCAACGAGCGCGTCGAGCCACTGCGCGAAGGCCCGCATCGCCTCAGCCGGTTCGAGCCCATTCTTGGCGAGCTCATTCAGCGTCAGGCCGGAAACCTCCAGCGCTTTCGGATCGGCATTGCGATTGATGGGCTTCAATTCGCACGAGAAGGTCTTTGCCGGATCGTCGACGACGCACGCGCCGATCGACAGAAGGCTGTATTCGCCGGGGATCGGCCCCGCGGTTTCAACATCGACTGAGACAAAGACTTCGGTTTTACGGCTCATGAGATCAATGGCTCCGCCGGCACGAGCGAGGGTCGCGTGCGGATCGCCTGCCAATGTTCGCGGAAGGCGCGCCGGCGATCCTCGGCCGCGCCGCTGTTCTTCCAGTGCAGGCCAGAGAGCGTGGTGATGTCAAACGGCAGGTTCGAGCCCTCACGCGCCGTCACCATAGTCGGCAACCCTCGTCCCAGAGCATATCCCAGCTCGAGGAAACAGTTCGGTCGTCCGCCGGTGATGTCAGCGATCACGACGCTGCTGCGGTGCAACTTGGCGAAGATTTCCTGATCGATACGGGCATGGTCGTAGGCTTGCCGTCCGTCGATGACGACAAGCCGGTAGCCAAGCTCGTTCTCGATCATCGGCTGGACGACCGTATCGAAAAAGTCCTGCACGTCGGCATAGTCCGGCAGCGCCGGATTCAGCAGCCGCACCGCGAAGGCCTTTGGTCTTTCCAGGGACTCGAGCAGATCGACGAGGACGGCAACGCGATCGGGGATGGACTGGCGCGGCGGAAACCGGATCTTGTTGAGCCAGTCATGGGCGTCGCCGTCATCGGCAATCTGGAATAGGCGGCGGGTTTGGCTGCTGGTCAATCCGAAACTGTAGAGCCGGCGCGCGCCCGTGGTTTCCGGCGACACGGGAAGATTGAGGGGAATGATCGGCTTTCCGGCATCGTGGTAGAGATTTGCGAGATAGAGGACCCCTTCCGTCCCGCCGAGCGCGACAAGAATATCGCCGAAGCGGGCCTGGGCTTCCATGCGCTTGCTGGCCATGTTCCAGTGCGCGGCGTTCTCGATCTTGACCATTGGCGAGCTGCGGAGCTCGTCCCACAGGCTGGCATGATCTGCCGGGATTTGATCTTCGCTCTTGTGGTGCTGCACGGCGACCGCGAGCGGGCCCGGAACATTCGCCGGACGTGACGCGAGGCACTCCCTGAGCGTCTTCCAGATCAGCCAGTCGAAGCAGATCGGAAGGCCGTCGGACTTGCGCAGAGGTTCGGCGTCGACAGGGACGACGAAATTCGCACCGCGACGGACCAATTCCTTGACCAGCGCGGCAATGAGCTCGCGGGCCTGGTTGACGTCGGCGGTCGAGGCGACGGCAAGGTCTTCAACGATGCTGCCGGCAATGTGAATGCGCCGACCGAACAGCGGGGAACGCGCCATCAGCGGTCCTCCATCACCGGCGACGCGGTGATCGCCGCGGCGGCGAGCTTGAGGTGATCGAAGCGCAGTGGCGCGCTCGGGAAGGCCCTTGCCAGCGCGGCCGGATAGAGCCTCGTCCTGATATCCGAATAGGTCCAGGACGGCTTGCCTGCCCGCGCTCCGGTGGCCTCGACGAGCTGCGATAACTGAACGAGCGTCAGGGACAAGCCGGCCAGATCCATCGTGAGCAATTGGCGGCGCTCGTCGTCCGTCGGGCGGCAGAATTCCTCGATGATGGCAGCGCGGCGGCGCAAGGCGGGATCCAGGACCGACAGCCGGTTGGTGCACAGGATCACCACGATCCGGCCGCCGTACTGGCGCAGGTCATCGACGCCCTGGATGAGCGTGTTCACCGCCACCTTGTCTTCATGGTGGCTGTGCTCCTGGGCGCGCGAGGCGCCAAGGCTATCGCCTTCGTCGATGATCAGGACCGCGCGGCGGTGCTTGCCGGCGGATTGAATGACCTTCTTGAAGGCTTCCGCGATCAATGTCCCCATCTCGCCGACCATGCCGCTGCCGCGGACGCGGTTGCTCAACTTGAACAGGATCGAATCTTCGCTTCTGGCCTCGATCACCAGCTTGTTGGCGATGCACTCCGCTGTTGCGGTCTTGCCGGTGCCGACATCACCATGAAAGATCACCAGCGGATATTGCTCGGCGACGAGATCGCAGATCGGAAGGCTCTTGCCGTGATTTTTCTGGCTCCAGCCCGCCAGCTCGCGGACGTTCAGCAGCAGACGAAGCTGGTCGTGGACCCGCGCATATCGTGTATCGAACCCCAGAAGGGTCTTCTCGCGCTTGGCCAGCGTATCGCTAGGAAGCGGCGTCTCGCTGTCGAAGATGCTGGGTTGACTCACGACGCCCAATCCTTGCGTTGCATGCCATAAGCGTTGCTGACATAGTTGCGGCCGCCGGACGATGAGAGAGCGGCATGGCTGGTATCGTCGTGGCAGGTCACCCAACCGATCTTGAGCTTGCCTTTCGTGGCTTCGCGTGCGGCGCTGGTGTAGTCGTCGGTGTAGCTGAGCACGATGCGAAGCTTGGCCCCTGCGACCTTCGGCCAAAGGACGCCGCCGGGCCGGCTCGTGGACAGTGAGCCGGCGTCGGTGTCGACCTCGAACCTGACGGCCTTGATCTCGACCCCATTGCTGATCAGCGTGACGTCGACCCATTTGAGGTAGCCGGCCTTGGCCAGGACCTCGACGTCATGGGCGTAGTTGCGGGCTTCCTCCGGCGTCCAGCAACCGGTGCTGTCTGCGATCATCACGAGATCGGCGTTAACGCGCCGAACGACGTTCTCGATGTCGACATAGGTGTAGGTCGCGCTCGCGCTTCTGACCTGGGTCATGCTCATCTTCAGTCCTCCGTCTTGAATCGAGGGCCGAAGATCTCCTTCCAGACCTCATTGTCATTCTCGGCCGATGCAAAATTGGCCGTCTCCCAGGCCTCCTCGGCCGCGGCGACGATTTGTTTCCGCTCGTCCTCGGAAATCCGGCTGGTCACGTTGTTGAGGCCGTAGACCGGATCGAGAATGACCACCGGATCGGTGAAGGTCGTGAACGGCGCGACATTCTCGGGAAACTTGATCTCTTCCTTCAACCGCGACTGCGCGACGTAGAGGAGGAAATTGCGAAAGCGCTGTTCGATGCTTCCGCCGTTGCCCTGCTTGGCAAGGACGTGCGCCAAGATCAACTCGATGGCGAAGGACTTCAGCGGCTTCAGTTCCGCCTGGTTGCGCCACTTCTTGGCCATGCGCACCAAGGTGCGGAAGTCCGCGTCCTGGTCCTTGCGATCGCGGACGAACTTAATCTGGCAGGGCGCGCATATCTGCGTCTTCGTGCCATCGTGAATGTCGAACTGCCAGCCGTAGCCGGCACGGTTCTCGTCTTCGATGACCGGCACGATATCGACGCTGAGGCCCGTGCCCACGAAGGTGACGGTCGCCGCCTTGCGCTGGATCTCGAAATCCTCGACCGACTTGTTCGGGTACTGCTTGATCAGCAGCGCGTAGATCGTGTCGTTCAGGCTATCCAGCGTCTCCTTGCTGGCGTCTCGGCCGGAGATATAAAAAACGACATCGACATCGACCGGATCGCGGTCTTCCGGAGAATCGTGTATTTGGCGAAGGAGCCGGCCTTCACGACCTTGGTGATCTTAATCTCGGTTTTGTCGCGAACGGTCTTGCGGAGTTCATCGATCAGGCGATCGACCTGCTCGTGATATTCCTTGCGCTTGTCGGCAGGTAGGCGCAGCACGTTGCTGTCGTAGTACCGCAGTTGCGTATTGTTCAACATCGCTGCTCGATTGCTCCTGGTCGGTTTCGCCCTCGCCGGTGGCTGGCCCAAAGGCGCGCCACGGTGGAACTTGTCCGACCCCAGACCGGTTTACAAAACCGGGTCAATGGAGCGGGATATGGGCCATGCAGGCTCAATTTTCCGCTTTTTCCAAGGGTTTATGGTTTACAATTTTATGCTTAAATCATACTGTTGTAAACTGAAGACGCAAGGAGGCCCACATGATCGGACACAAGCTTAAGGTCGCGCGGTCGGCCTCGGGCCTGTCGCTGCGTGGCCTCGCCGACGCCATGGGCGGCATCGTATCGGCGCAAGCCATTGGAAAATATGAGAGAAACGAGGATATGCCGAGCTCGCGGGTGCTGATCGCATTGGCGGCGGCGCTCCACGTGACGGAGGATTACCTTCTCAGCGAGGACGAACTTGCCCTCGAGGGAGTCGAGTTCCGCAAGAAGGCGGGCACGTCGTCCCGGGAAGAGGCCGCCATCGAAGCCCGCGCGATTCACATGCTCGAGCGCTATCTCGCGATCGAGGACCTGCTTCAGATGCGCAGCATCGACTGGGAGCAACCGCGCAGCGCACCGCATCCGGTGGCCGATGTCCGCGATGCCGAGGACGCGGCTCGCTCTGTCCGCGAGGACTGGGGTTTGGGAAACGATCCCATCCCGCAACTCGCCGAGCTCCTGGAGGAGCGCGGGATCAAGATCCTGTCGCTTGATCTCGACGATATCGACGGGCTTGCCGCCAAGGTGCGACGCAGGGACCGCAACGCCGCGCGTGTCATTGTCATCAAGCAAAGCACGTGGTCGGAGCGGAAGCGCTTCAACCTTGCCCATGAGCTCGGCCATATGGTGCTGGCCCCGTCCCCCGGCGTCGATGAGGAAAAGGCCGCGCACCGGTTCGCCGGCGCCTTCCTGATGCCGGCCGACGTCCTTCGGGCCGAAGTCGGGGCCAACCGCTCGTCGATCAGTCTTGGGGAGCTGGTCGCGCTCAAGAAGCGGTTTGGAGTCAGCATTCAGGCCATCGCCTATCGCTGCAAGGATCTCGGCATTATCAGCCAATCCGCATTTGGCCGGCTATTCAAGATCTTCTCGGAACGCGGATGGCGAACGGCGCCTTATGAAGAGCCGGGCCGGATGAAGCCTGAACTCGAGGAGCCGAAGCGCTTCGAGAGGCTTTGCTACCGTGCGCTGGCCGAACGGGTCATAGGTGAAGCCCGGGCCGCCGAACTGCTTGGAATAACGGTTCGCGAATTGGATGCCCGTCTGGATCAAGTTGCGGCGTAAGCATCTTGGCGGTCCTCGTCTCCGACACCTCGGTTTTGATCGATCTGGAGCGAGGCGACTTGCTCGAGGACCTGTTTCGTCTCCTTTTGAGTTTGCGGTCCCCGACCTGCTCTTTGTTCGAGAGCTGGCCGGGGACCTTGGAGATCGCCTCACTGCGCTGGGCCTGCGGGTCGAAGAGCTGTCCCCAGCAGAATTGACTCGTGCGACGATGGTCCGGCGGCAACGTGCTCATCTCTCCACGCCAGACACGTTCGCATTTGCCATCGCAGAGGCACGCCAATGGACTCTTTTGACCGGCGACGGCGGTCTGCGCGAGTTGGCGACCTCGGTCGGTCTGCAAATGCACGGCGTGCTATGGATTTTCGATCAGCTCGCAGACGGCAACCACTGCGAACTCAACCGGCTGCACGCGGGGTTGACTGCCATTTCCACGCATCCTCGATGCCGGCTTCCGACGACGGAAGTATGGCGGCGACTGACCCGGTTTGGCGCGTGAGTGATGCGCTACGAACAACAGCAGATGACCACAGAGGACCGATCAAACGCGCTGTCCCTCGCCTTTCTGAATCCTTTATCCGTTGCCATGAAGGGCTGCAGCATGGGCGCAATGAGTTTGATCGGATCGGGCGCTGTGGCTTCACCATTGGTTTTCGCCAAAACTTCGGCATAAGCAACAAGATCACGGTGAACGGCGGCCGGCAGTCCGACGGTGATCTTGACCGGCTTGTCGTCTGGAAGAGTCGAGAGTCCTCGCCTACAGCAGGCGAGTTCACGACGATCCGTTCCAGCAATCGATCGGGTGGGAAGGAGCTATGAGGGCCAAGAAGCTCGAGGCACATAGCTCGGATACGGTTGTTAGCATTCGATATTGAAAGGTTTAAAAGAACTATACGATCGTTTGTAATGCGCCTTCCTACGGCTCATGCTGAGTTCAGTGACCGCCGACCGTTTTCGGCACCGCTCCAAAGTACTGTTCGCTGCGAAGGGAATTGCCGCATTTTTGCCCAACATGTTAACCTCTTTCGCCAGAGAATGGTGGACGGCTACCAGCATGTATAACCAGCTCACCAAATTCGGCAATTCAGCAACGCAGCTTATTTTCGGTAGCGTTACGCTGGCGGCTGTGACGCTCACTTCCGTATACGTTCACAGCCATTTCGCAGCGACAGCGTTTGCCTATCTGGTGGTGATATTGCTGTTTTCGCTGATGGGCAGCTTCTTTTCATCGTCCGCGCTTTCCATCATCTCCGTCGCGGCTTTGACCTATTTGTTTACGCCACCAACATTCAGTCTCCGGATCGATGACCCCCAAGACCTTCTGGCGCTTGTCGCTTTCCTTACCGCATCAATTGTCGGAACGCACCTGATCAGAAACGTCCGCCACGAAAGGGAGACTGCACGTGAGATCGCAGCAAAGCTACGGCAGAGCGAGGCTGATTTGCGCGACCGCGAGAAACGCTGGCGCGCGATCTTTGAGCATAATCCGGTTATGTACTTCATGGTTGATGAAGCCGGAACGGTCCTCAACGTCAACACTTTCGGTGCGACACAACTCGGCTATGCGCCCGAGGAAATAGTCGGCCTATCCGTGCTGAATGTCTTTCGGAACGAAGATCGCGAGGTTGTCCGCAAATGCATAGGAGAGTGCCTTACAAATATCGGCCAATCGCACACCTGGGATATCCAGAAGGTCAGGAAGGACGGCTCGGTGCTTTGGGTGCGCGAAAACGCCAAAGCCATGCTGTGGGCGGATGACAAACCCATCGTCCTCATCGCTTGCGAAGATATCACTGAGCGAAAGCGGACCGTGCTTGCTCTGCAGCGGAGCGAGGCCCATCTGGCTCAGGCGCAGGAATTGAGCCATACCGGCAGCTTCGGCTGGAGCGAAGTCACCGGCGAGATCTTTTGGTCCAAGGAGTTTTTTCGGCTTTTCCAGTACGATCCGGAAATGAAACCAGCAGCGCAACTCGTCCTGGATCGCGTCCACCCAGAAGACAGGGCCTCGGTCCAAGAGACTATGGATCGAGCGTATCGAGCCGAGGATCGAGCGTTTCGAGGTCAGGATTTCGAGCACGAATACCGACTGCTGATGCCTGACGGGTCGGTAAAGCACATTCACGCGCTGGCACGGGCCACGAGAACCGCGTCTGGTGATACCGAGTTTGTCGGCGCGGCGACGGATATCACGGCGGCAAAGCAGGTGGAACAGCAGTTGCGCCGGAGCGAAGCCTACCTGGCCGACGCGCAGCGACTCAGTCATACGGGCACCTGGTCCTGGGACTGCAACCATCGCCGTTTTGCGTATCGCTCCGCCGAAGTCAGCCGACTGTTTGGCTTCGCCCCGGAAGAGCGTGTGACCCTTGAGGCCATCCGGTCGCGAATCCATCCAGACGATCTGGCGCTGCAGCAGGAAGTGCAACGTCGAGCTATCGAACAAAAGACAGGGAACTTCGAATATGACTTCCGAATCCGCCTTCCTGATGGCGCAATAAGGCACATACACGCAATTGCGCACGCCGTGGTGGGAAGCGATGGCACGACCGTCGAGCTCATCGGAACGCATATGGATGTCACCGAGCAACACGCAGCCAGGGAACGGCTAGAAAGCACCCTTGCCGCGCTGCGCGAAAGCGAGCAGCGCTTTCGTGACTACGCCGAAACGGCTTCCGACTGGCTATGGGAAACCGGACCAGACCATCTGCTTACCCAATTCTTGGAGCACGCCGGCACCGCGGGCGTCGTGGCGAAAGGGGTCATCGGCCTGCCCCGCCGAGAAATTGCGCGCGACGTCGAAGAAGAACCCGAGAAGTGGCGACAACATCAGGCGACGCTAGACGCACATCTCCCATTTCGAGATCTGATCTACCGTACCGTCAACCGGCACGGTTGTCCGACCTACGTCCGGACCAGCGGCAAGCCCTTTTTTGACGGAAGCGGCAACTTTCTTGGCTACAGGGGCGTCAGCACCGACATCACCGCGATGATTCGGGCAGATCAGGCCGAACAAGAGCTGAGGAAAGCTCAAGCGGAGCTAGCTCATGTGACACGCGTGACGACGCTTGGGGAGCTGACAGCGTCCATCGCCCACGAAGTAAACCAACCGCTCGCCGCCATCATCACCAACGCCGATGCGTGCCTCGGTTGGCTGGGTCGCGACACGCCTGACCTTCCTGCTGCGCGCAGCTCGGTGGAGTGGATCATCGAAGACGCGATCCGGGCGAGCGAAGTGATCCGCCGCATCCGGACACTCGCGAAGAAAGGCGAGATCGAGATGGTCGCAATCGGTATCAACGACGTCGTCAAAGACGCCATCGCGCTGGTGACACGCGAGTTGGCCAATCACCAAGTCACCTTGCGGACTGAGTTGGCGCCGACGCTTCCCGCGATTCTGGCCGACCGAGTTCAACTGCAGCAGGTGATCATTAATCTCGTGATGAACGGGATCGAAGCCATGCAAACGGTTGACGACCGCCCCCGCGAACTCATGATTCAGTCATCCCTGGATGATATGGGCCGGGTGCAACTCTCGGTGACTGATTGCGGCGTCGGGATCGCCGAGGATGATACGAACCGCATATTGGATCCGTTCTTCACCACCAAGGCGAGCGGCCTTGGAATGGGCCTGTCGATCTGCCGTTCCATTGTGGAAGCCCATGGAGGGCACCTGTCAGTCGTGCCGAAGCAAGGGCCGGGCGCAACCGTTCAATTCGTTCTGCCGTTGCACGAGGAGGCTGTATCGTGATTGGGCGCTTTGACTCGCCGCGAGAAAACAGGAGGGCGGCGCAGCCGACAAGTGCGACCGTGTTCGTTGTCGAGGATGACGCCTCGATGCGTCGGTCGCTCGCCCATGAAGTGACGATAATTTCCCCTATCGACCAAGAACGACGACGTGCCATGGCTTGACGCTTCGCGGTGGACGATGCTGCCGCTCGAGTCATAAATGACGGCGGTTGCCGAAGCCGAGGCCCGGATGCAGCACCGCCGGCTTAGTCGCTTGCTGACCATCGGGAATCCGGGCTGCGCAAGCGGCCTGGCTCTATGCCGTCAAAAAATTTGTCGCGCGCCTCGGGCGCGCGGCGCCGTCCGCCCGAGAATGCCGGTCACCGCACGAACAGAGGCCCAGCGTATCAATCACACTCGCAAATCTAGTGGCATCAGACAACAGAACGAGCAAAAGCGATACTGACCACCAGCACACATCTCGACACAGATTTGATGGAGCTCCATCAGGCCCTCGACATGACCTTCGCTACTTCGACGGCTTGATGAAGAATGAGATGCAACCCCTATTGTCGTTGTAGAGCCATTGGTACGTGCGCGGGAGGATGAGGACCGCGTCGTTCACGTAAAAGAACAGCTCATCGGTTACCTTCGGCGTGACATACTCGGAAATCTTCTTTACGCGCCGGTCCGGGTCAGGTTCGAGAAAGTCCACTTCGCTGCCAAGAGAGCCATAGCGCGCCACCGGCTGAAACCAGGGCTGGAAATAGTATCGCCGCAGCGGTGATGCGAGAATGTGGATGGCGGTCTCGGTCCAGGACAGCTGAGTGCCGTCCTCCGGATTATGGAAAGTCGAATATCCGCGCGCGTCCGTTTCAACGTTGCCATTCATCAAGGGCTCTTCCCCGGCGCCCGCGGCTAGTTTGCATGTGTCCTTGCTGGTCGAATACTTCTCATACTGACGGGCCAGCGTTGTCGGGTCCGGGTTGGTCCAAATGTAGTATCGCTCGAGGCGGCCGACCTTATAACCCGTGGCAAAGCACGGGTCGGACGTTTGAAAGGAGACCAGCGTTCCGGCATCCGGAATGTACTCCAGCTTGTCCGTTCGCTTGCAAATCAGCCCCGCCTGGTCCACAGCCGTGAATAGAAGGCGGTCGCCGACCGTGAGCGCCAGATATGCAATAACAATGGCCGAAAGCGCCGGACCCAGATAGTAGCGCCATCCGGAACGGACACCCATGAGGACACGTTCACGACTTCCTGGCGTGGAGCTGGGAGCCGCCTTCGGCGCTGGAAGCTTTCCCGCGAACGCTTTGTGCCAAAGCGCGGTCATTCGGTCGTCGATCGCCGAAGCAACGCGCCTACCGCCGACGATCAACGCTCCAATGATACTCACCAGGATCAGGAACGTCCCGGGATACTGCGCATAGGAGGCCAGCCATTGGGATACCCACGAAGGCAGGAACCCACTCAGCATTCGGATAAAGTCCGAAACCCATTTGAGCGCGTTGACCCTCTCACCCAGCGGATCACGCCGCCCGGTGAACGGAAATACGACAAATACCACCGTCGCCGCCAACGTGAGGAAATACAGCGCCGCGCGGGTGTAGACGAGCGGCCAGACATCCTCGCGCTCGGCGATAACGCGCGCCTGGGCTTGTTGCGAGGTTTCCGGCGTGTTGATTGTCGGTCCTGACGCCCTGTCCGGCAGGCTATCGATTCTGAAGCGGACGCTGCCGTCTTGGGCTATCTCTGGCGAGACAACATCATAGTCATGTGGAATTCCAATCGGCGCATAGACATGGGCGTTGTTCTTTATGCGCCTTAATACC
>NZ_LFIQ01000085.1:28200-29106 GCF_001189245.1 Bradyrhizobium pachyrhizi
AGCGCGGGAGTCATATAGCCGGCCGTCTTTATCCTGCGCCTGCTTGGTTTCCGCGAGCGCTGCAGGATCCGATGACTTGAAGCAGAGACCTTGCGCTCTCGCCTCCTCCATAATCCAGTACAGCGGTATCTGCGCCAGGGAATCGTCCGGATATCCGCCACCAACATTCGCATGTACGCCGACGAACCAGACCTGGCTAATTCTCTCCGCCGAGGCGTAACGAGTAGCTCCGCTTGTCGGTTGCTTCTCCTGCCTCTCATTCCAAAGGACAGGATGGAATGTGGTGCGCTCGTCATCGAGGGAGAGCGCATGACACGCGCGCTTAACACTAGGATGAAGCGTGTGGCCGGGCAGTTCCAGCGGCCAGATCCATTGGCTTACGCCCTGGGTCATTTCGTCGATCGGAAGACCGTAGGCGGCGACCGTATCCCACAGCCCCAGAAAGCGGATGACCGGCGCCTTCCTTCCGGCCGGCACTCCCGCTGACTTGGAAGACACTTCTCCTCCAAGCAATTTCTTCAGGCCGAGAACCATCAAGTACCAGTTCGTGTGGAAATGCCTCCTGTGATACGCCCGGTAGGCCCTTTTCGCCTGCCGGTCTAATTCGCTATCGGAGATGCCCTCTGCTGGAATCAGACCCTGATCTAGGATCAATCCCATCGTCACGCGGATCGTGAAAGCGCCTCGGCTGAACCCGAATGCGAATATCTCGTCGCCCTGGTTGCGGTAGTTGCGGCAGGCGAACTTGTAGAGCGTGATGACGTTGCGACGGAGACCAATCCCAAATGCTCCCCCAAGAAGAGCTAACGGCTTGAATGACGAGGTCCCGACCCCATCGTCATAGCAAGCGACCTGATCGTCGTTGGTGAGGTCCAGCGCGCTGAACATGCGCCAAACGTTGGTTCG
>NZ_LFIQ01000085.1:29116-59385 GCF_001189245.1 Bradyrhizobium pachyrhizi
CGATGAATTGCCAGTGCCATCTGAGAGAAGCACGATGCGCCGCGGCATTTTCTTCCTCAATCAAATGAAATCGGTAAGCTGTCGCAATAGTCAGACAACATGTGGTTGCAATATACGCTAGATGAGCGTTGCTCGCCCATGAGTCAAGATCAATTAATCTTTCATTTTGGAATCTGCTCTCGAAGGGTCCTTTTCCAATCGGAAGGGCGACTTGGTGACTTGGTGTCCTTATATGCAGCGCAGATCGCACAGCCCTTCAGCGCCTTTCGGCTCATCACGCAGATTCTCAATAGATGGGTTGCGAGCTCCGTCCGTCCGGTTCGTACAAAAAACCCGGATCTGAACTAGCTACGGTTATTCTTGACAATCACAACCTTAGCTCGAATCATTCAACCGATTGGGATCGACCATTTTCGTTGACGTCGTGCTCTTAAATTTGAGCTGCGCATGGGAGCTTGGCTCCCTGTTCGTTTAGCTGCCTGGAAAGAACGATCAAACGGCTGTAAGGCCCAAACTCAATGGCCCGGAAATCGTTATCGACATCTCCTCAGCAATACGCCGTGGCCGGAAGGAGTCGCGTCCGGGACGCGCCGATGGCGATCTACCATCTGCACGTCACGAACATCAGCAGGCGCGACGGCCGGTCGGCCGCTGCCGCGGCAGCCTATCGACTGGCTGGAAGCCGTTCGCGCCGAGCCAGCGGCCCCCCATCGTCAACCTGGAGAACCGGCTCGATTGGCTTCTGCCGAAGAAGCGCGAAGAGGGACCGTCAGTGCACGATCGGGGGCGTGATTGACAGTGACTTTCGATTTCAGATGGAGGTATTTTCATGAATCTCAAGACAGCTTTCATCTCCTTGTGCTTTATTTCGATAACCAACGTGCCGGCTTCGAACGCTGGAGGTCTCTTTGGAGACCTTATCAACAACGTAGTGCCCGGCGCCGGAACGGCGCTGGACAATGCCCACCGGCAAATCAAGAACGCCATTCCGCCCTATAAGGCGCTCGAAGAGGGTGCGACCCACACGGTCAACGAGGCCTTTGTTCAAGCCGGGGCTCCGGCGCTGATTGAGCTCATCGCGCGATCGCGCGATGACGCCTTGCGAGGTGGCGTTTTTCCGATTCCGCCGGACATCCGAGCCAACTTGAGCGGATTTATTCCCGAGGACATCCTCAATGCAGCACGCTATCGCGTCAAAGGTGGCGGCGACCTGACCCTGCAAGTTAATGCGATCCGCTATGGCGAAGCTGCAGCCATCACCTTGGACTACGTCATCATTTTCAAAGAGCAGAATGATGCGTTGTACAATCCGACGCTCTGGGCGCACGAACTCACCCATGTGGGGCAATATCAGAGCTGGGGGATCCACGATTTCGCGGTCCGATATCTCCGCAGCTATGCCGACGTGGAACGGCCAGCCTACGAAGCCGAAACCCGTTATGCCGCTTGGGTTGCGACACGAAATGCGAATCAAGTCGGGGTTACCAGCGGTCCCGTCAATGCGAACCAGATCAATCAACCGGTCTCTCAGTTTGCTGGAGCGGGTGTCTCGAACATCTGCGGCACGGTTCTCGGCATGTGCGGTTTGCCTGGATCTGCGCCCGCCGGCACATCATGCTGGTGCGGCACGCCAGCAGGTCCAGTGACAGGTTCGGTGGTCCCCCCTCCACAGAATATCGCCTCATCGATGCCAGTCGGGCTTCCGGCGGGTACCCCGATGACTGCGTGCGGTTGCTGGGGCCCGTCTCCCCCCATGTCCGCGCCCGAACCTCAGTGCGCAAGCCAGGCTGTGCGAATTGCCGGATGTCCCGCATTCTGTCCGACAGGAGGTCAAGCCTATGGTTACGTCTGCAACTGAGTGGCTGCCTTGAAATAAGCGGATCCGAAGAATCTCAACCACAAGCGACGTCATCTTCAGGAAGCGCGTTCTCGCCGCGCTCGATAAACCGAAGAAGAGCAAGCTTGTCTCGATCTTGAATAGCGGTTTCTTCCTCTGGCTCCTGACCCTGTGTGTCGTAACCGTGGGAGGCGCCTATCTGACCTCATACCAGCAATGCCGGAAAGAGGCGGAGGACGAAATCGAACGCAACACGAGAATACAAAGAGAGCTCTTTCAACGTGAACTCAGGATCCGCGAAATCATCATGAGCTCCTCTTCGCGGAGATGAGAAGTCAGCTCAAGCAGCCCAGCTGCGGATTCCGAGATGATGGTGCGCACAATACCGACTTGATGGCGCGCAGGGTTCCGAAATGATCGCGCGCAGCATTCCGAGCATTCTCCGCGCAGCATTCCGATTTGATCGTGCGCAGTTTCGGATGGTGTGAGGCCTGATCGTTGGGCCAATTCTCCGGCTGGAAGCAGCTGGGAGGATTGGATGCCGACGAGGAGGGTTACGATGCGCCAGGTGCGCGAGATTGTGAGGTTGAGTCTTGAGGCTGGGCTCTCGACGCGCGTGGTTGGCGAGCGCGTCGGCATCGGGCCGACGACGGTACGTGACACGCTGAAGCGATTTGCGCGCGCGGGTCTGGCATGGCCAGTCCCGGAAGCGATAAGCGACGCGGAGCTGGAGCAACTGCTGTACGGGGTGCCTGGCGTGAAGCCCGGTCGCCGCAAGGTGGCCGAGCCTGACTGGTCCGCTATTGCCCGCGAGCTCAAGCGCAGGCATGTGACCTTGCAGGTGCTGTGGGAAGAGTACATTGCGGACCATCCGGACGGGTACCGGTATAGCCGTTTCTGTGACTTGTTCCGCAACTGGGAAGGCCGGCTGCCGCTGGTGATGCGCCAGCACCACGGCGGGGGCGAGAAATTGTTTGTCGACTATGCCGGCGACACGGTGCCGGTGGTTGACCGTAAGACCGGCGAGGTGCGTGACGCGCACATCTTCGTGGCGGTCATGGGCGCGTCCAGCTTGTCGTTCGCGCTGGCGACGTGGACCGAGCAGCTCGGCGACTGGATCGCGGGACATAACGCGGCCTTCAGCTTTTTTGGTGGCGCGACGCAACTGCTGGTACCCGACAACGCCAAGGTCGCGGTGATCAAGGCCTGCCTCTATGACCCTATGGTCAACCGCAGCTACAGCGATATGGCGCAGCATTACGGCACGGCGATTTTGCCGGCACGGCCGCGTCGTCCGAGAGACAAGGCCAAGGTCGAGGCCTGCGTCGGAATCATCGAGCGCTGGCTGCTGGGGCGGCTGCGCAACCGAACCTTTTACAGCCTGGCCGAACTCAACGGTGCGATCGCCGAGTGGCTGGCCAAGCTCAATGACGGACGGGTGCTGCGCCAGTATGGCCGCACACGGCGCCAGCTGTTCGAGGAAATTGACGCGCCGACTCTTAAACAGCTTCCCGGCGAGCCGTGGGTCCATGCCGAATGGCGCCGATGCCCGGGTCGGCCTCGACTATCACGTCGAGATCGAACGACACTACTACTCGGTGCCCTATCGCTTCGCCCGTCGAGAGGTAGAAGCGCGGATCTGCGCGCGAACCGTTGAAATCTTCCTGGGGGGCGAGCGCATCGCCGCGCATATGCGCGGCAGTGGCAACGGGCGGCACACGACGATCAGCGCCCACATGCCTTCCAGCCACCGACGCTATGGCGAGTGGACGCCGGCAAAGATCCGCAGCGAGGCAAGCCGCATCGGCCCGATGCTGCGCCAGCTGGTCGACCGGATCATTGAGGATCGGCCGCATCCCGAACAGGGCTATCGTTCGTGCCTGGGCATCATCCGGCTCGAGAAGCGCTTTGGCGCCGAGCGCCTCGAGGCGGCCGCGTTGCGCGCGCTTGAGATCCAGGCTCGCAACTACCCGAGCGTCAAATCGATCCTCGAGAAGGGCCTCGATCGCGTCCCAACGCCTGCGTCGCCCGAGCGCGAGCCGATCGTACACACCAACATCAGAGGCTCGAACTATTACCACTAAGGAGAGAAAATGCTGACACACCCCACACTCCACCTGCTTACCCGGCTCGGCCTTACCGGCATGGCCGAGGCCTTCACGAGCCTCACCGACAACGAGGAGGCCCAGGGTCTCGCTCACGCCGAATGGCTGGCGCTGCTGCCGGCCCATGAGGCGACTTGGCGTAACAACCGGCGCCTGGCGCTTCGTCTTGGCCTCGGCGCTCGACGAAGCCGGACGCCGACGGCAATGCGCAGCACCCATTGTCAAAGATTGTGGCGAGCAGGTGGTATTTCCTTCACTGCAACGGCGCGTCCCCGCATCGCAGATGGCAGACAGTATGTGGCGCTGTCCGAACTGCAGTGCGGCGCCAATCGACCGATTTGCAGCGCCGTTCTGGAAAGCAGCTTCATAAAGCTCAGCAGGCTTGCGGAGGCCTGCAGTAAGTTCGGCAGGCCGTGCTGCTTGCGCGAGGGATCGTGACCCGAAGGGCCAAGAAGCTGAAAGCGGCTTGGTAAGCGCAGCGCGTAGAGCGGCGGTCCGAAGGACGCGCCCCAGATTTCGCCTTGCCCTGCCGGAACGTTTGACTAGGCTCGTTCGCGAGGCGCGCGATGCAGGAATTGACCGATCTATTGTCCGAGGCTACGGCGGCGATTGAACCAGGTTATTTCCGCTTGAGTGTTCATGGCGGCCTGCCCGTCTATCGCGAGCGTGTCTATTGCAATGAGCTGTATCACCAGATGCGTAAGCGCTGGCTGGGCGGCTGTCTCCCTTCTTGCTCGTTGGCGAAGTCGACAAGGCGGCCCATCCGGTGCTGATGGAACTGCGACCCGACGGCTGCAAGCCCGACCTGCTCGTACATAGATCTAGCGACATGGACGGCAATCACGCGGTGCTGGAGGTGAAGCCAGCGCGTTCGGCCCGCAATGGCGCTCCGAAAGATCGGGATACGTTGTCGGTCTTCCCGCGCGTCGTGGGAAGAACGTGCGATCTACCTGATTTATGGGGAGAACATTTCTGGCGCGCTTGTGCGGACGATCGTCTCATTCACAGCGCGCAGACATGCCGCTGTCCGTCGAGACTGGCTGCATGTTGCTGCCGGCGAACCGGCGTTCTGCGAACATATCCTTGGACCGGCCGGACAGCCGTGCATACCTGATCACGTCGTGCACCGGCGCTATGCTCTGCCTTATTTGGAATAAACCTTGTCTTTGTATGCATGCAGCCGGCCATCGCGATATCTAGCGCTCCTCAACCACCAGGGAGACACTTGAAGCGAATGATCGGTCCTGCCCCCTATCTTGATCCCGGGCGCCATCTATTTCTCTCTACGTTGGAACGTCTTCTGCCGTGCTCGTTTGAAAACACGCTGCAAACGAAAACCCGCCGCGGCGGTGCCGGGCGGGCGCATCTATTCACATAAGCTGATTTGCGGGCGCAAATCGGCTAGTCGCTGCAAAAGTCAATTCGTGGTCCGGACCTGAGGAGAACGATAAGGGTGTAACATGAGCGTCACCGGTCTAGCTATTGTGCTCGTCATCGGCCTAGCCGCCGTGATGGTCGTTTACCTGCTTGTGAGGAAAAGCCGGCGTGAGCGCTATAGCCAAAGACAAGATATCCCCGATGAACGTGACGCGAACGCTGGCCCGCAAAACCATCCATCCGCAATCGTCGACCCCGAACGCGGTGATGCGGCCCGCCCCCCTACAGCGCTCGGCGGCCGGTACACCCACCTTGAAAATGATCCGACCTACGCAACAAGCGTGGAATTGGGCAACGTTTTGATGGACCTCAGCGAGTTGGAGACGGACCTTGCCCTGGCTCGGCAAAGCAAGGACACGGATTTAGCTCTCAAAATCCGGCTCGAGATGGACGACTTGGAAAATCGCGCTTCCCAACTAGAGAAGCAACTCGCGAATGGTCCCGATATTCGCCCGCGCTAGCCCCGCCGCTACCGGAAGTACGTCATGCCGCCGACAACGATCGATAGGACAAAAGCCAGTGCAGCGGCCCCAATGATCCATGGCATGTCACGGCGTTCTCTGGGGGTCATGCGGATTCTCCGGTCGCGACACTGAGCGCAAAGAAAAAGGTCTCAGCACGAGGGGTGCAAGTGCCGAGACCGAGTACCATCATCCCTCGTTCAACGCCGATGACGGTCGGCACCGAACAGGCCATCAACTTACCTGCTAGGGGATTGTTCCTATTCCCGGTGTTGCCGTATCAGCTGATCGTGCCACGCCATGGCCGCGAGCGAGCCAAAAATACGCACTGAGGCCAGCTCTACGGCTGCCGTGGCCGTTTCAGCCTCAACCACGCCCCCCTCCGGCCTTTGGCGTGAGGGCCAAGTCGCACTGAACGGCCTTGGCGCTTGTCGTGGCTATACCGCGATCAGGTACCCAAAGTGCGCTCTCGATGGTGACCGCTGCCGGCGCTGAGCGCCGCAGCCTCGCAACGGCTGGCGCCAAATTTTCTGCGTAGCCGATACGGCGGGCCTTCGGGCTGTCGATGCCGGCGACATAGACGCAGGCGAAACCCACCGCGCTTCGGTTGGTCCCGGATCGGCTTGGTATGGTCGACACGGTCGATCATCGGCGCCCCTCAAATCGAGCCGCCCTATCGCTGCCGTCGCTTCAGCGCATGCCATCCTTCATCCAGCCGACGCCGCCGATCCACACTTTGCCGTGTGCGTTAACGACCGGCTTAACCCCGGCCATGGCCCGTTCAGCCAGGAAGTTCGGCAGATGCGCCCAGCCGGCTCGTCGACCATCTCGATGCTGAGCTCCGCCCCGCCGAAAATGCTCAGGATCAACGCGACCGACTTGTCGATCCGGTTGTGGATCGTCCGCTCGCTGCATCGCTCCCGCTCAGCCATGCGCCAGATAGGGTCATCGTGCGCCCATACGCCGCCGTGGTGGTGTCCTAGCCAAGCTAGCCAGTCGGTTACGGTCTCAGCCTGGGCGATCTCACGAGCCGTCGGCGATTCGGACGCGGGTCTCGTTGTAGCCGTGGGACAGACGGCATCGGCCGTCGCCCGGTTCCAGACCTGCGATACGCGCTGAAACTTGAGCTCGGAGTCGCCGAGCGCGTCGAGCACTACGATCCCACGCATGATCGCACCCTAAAGGGCCGAGTGCTGCTGCTTCGTGTGTCATCCCGCTTCGCTCTTGCCCTTCAGCTTAGGAACAGCACCAATCGATCCCGATTGACTTCTGAAAAGGCGAGGAACGCTCCGGTGCCCATAACAATGGTAGCCGCGAGGGATCTTGAGCTCATCGCGCTGCGCGAAATCCGCAGCTTCCCCGGCGGAGAGTACGTCTGTCACGTCGAAGTCGAACCCGCTGGCAGCGATTGGGTAATGACGGCAATAGCCCGCGACGGCGCCGATCTCGATCGCATCCAGTATGCCGTCAGCTTGACCACCAAGAGGCTGAAGCAGCGGTATGCGGTACGGTTCGATTGGTGAGCTTGTGGCGTGGCGAAAGGTCATGAGGTGACGGGCTCCGCAATTCCGGTCGCCATCGAGCTCGGGACGGTGCGCCCGGGCCTACCCATGACGCCAAGATGGCGCGCTTCTCGGAGTGGTGAGGCGCGCATGGGAATCACATCCCGGGGATGTTCGATAATGGCGCCGGCATGAAGGATTGTATTGACGTCGACTACGGTGCTCCCGAGTGAGGTCGCCGGCCGCATGGCCGCCTCCTTTCTTTAGACGAACGGGCGAGAGTCGCGCGGGACAACCCGCGCGGCTTCGACCAAACCTGCCGTCCAATTCGGTTCAGGCGGCCTTGGCTTCGATCTGGGCCACCTTGCTGGCTGCAGCGCCGTTCATCGCGATACGGCGCGGCTTCATCGCCTCGGAGATCTCCCGCTGCAGATCGATCACAAGAAGGCCATTCTCGAAGCGGGCGCCCTTGACCTCGACGTACTCGGCCAGCGTGAATTGGCGCTTGAAGTTGCGGGCCGAAATGCCGCGATGCAGGAAGGTCTTGCCTTCCTCTCGCTCGTGCGGCCTTTGAGTGTCAGGACGTTCTGCTCGGCGGCGAGTGTGACCTCGGGCGTAAAGCCGGCGAGCGCGACCGAGATCTGGAAGTGGTTCTCGTCGAGACGTTCGACGTTGTAGGGGGATAGGCCTCTTCGGCGGTCCGCTGGACCTCGTCGAGAACGTCAAAAAGGCGATCGAATCCAATCGTGACTTGTCGCGCCGTCCGCGATCCAGTTGCGTGGGCTTCTCCCGAAAGGCGCTCGGTCTTTCAGAGCCGCTGTTCTTTTCGGATTCGGCTATAACCCCTCCTCCTCACGCCGGCTTTTGGTAGCGCCTCGGTTTCACCGGCTTCACGGGAGGCCTTTCCGCCGCGGCCCGTTCTGGTCTGCCCCCAAGTCGGACGAGAAATCGGAGTGCCCGGCGAAGCAGCCGCTCGATCCCGCCGGACTTGAGGCGCGTTAGACGATGTCGGATAGGTTGTCAGCGCTGACAAAAAGGCTGCTTGACCTTCAGCGAGCTCGCTCAGACATCGCGCCTAGACGCCGGCGCCGGCGTTCAGGCAGACCAACCTCGATCGCCGGCGCCAGGTTCTTGTCCGCGAGATGTGGATCGAAACCGACATGGTTCCAGTGCGCGCGCGCCGATCCGAAATCGACTGACCATGCATATCAGAACTTCACGTTGAAGGTGGCATTCAGTCCGTTCTGAGTGATGCCTGAACCGAACTGGCCCTGGTAGGCGATCCCGAGGATGCTGTTGCTCGAAAGCCGGAAGTTCAGACCGGATTCGACGAGCGCGACGTCCTTGCCAATGGATACGCCCGAAGCTGCAAAAGCACTAGAACCAGCAGCAAAGCTGGCTGTCGAAAACGGAATGAGGTCACCAACGGCATGGCGCCAGCCAATATCGGCTCGCGCAGTTGTGGCTATCTGACCAAGCTGAAAACGTGTGGTCGCATAGACGCCGAGCGTGGAGAGCGTCGTATCCATCGTGTTAGCGCAAATATCAAGCGCCGCCCCGTTCAATCCCCTCTCGCTCAAGCCATCCGTCGCGACACGAACATGGGCGAGATTGGCATAAGGCTCGATTATGGAATACTTGCCGAGATGGACTTTGTAGCCCAATTCTCCAAAGATCTGGAAAGTGCCTGCGTCGTAGTCCGAGATTAGATTGTCGTTGAACCCCGGAAACCTAACGTTGCGGCTCATCTCAAGATCGTGCCATGTGTAGGCAATGCCTGAGCGGAAGGCGATGGCTCCTTCCGGCACGGTCCACTCGGTGCCGGCATAGGTCCCGAAAGTGTAGCTGTCGCTGCGGCCTGACGAAGAAGCAGCGCCAGCCTTGAAAGTGGAACGGCTGTAGCCCGCAAGAACACCGAAGCGCCAGTCATCGAATACCGACGTGTCGATACCGGTCATAAAGCCGCTGATCGTGGATCTCGTGCTTGCGGCATTGCTGTCACCTGATTGGGCCGTCCAGCCGCCAAATGCAGAAGTCCACGCGGCATAACCCTGCAGGTCAGAAGATGGCAGGCCCAAGGTGGCCGGGGCGACCGCGCCGATGGCAGACGCTGAATTGTCGCCTCGCCCCTGCTCAGGACCATACCCCATCACCGCCATCGGTGATGATGGCGCCCCGCCAAACGCCTGTTCGAGACGGTTGTAAACTGCCGATCGCGCATAGAAGCTGTCATTGACACGTCTGCCCTGCTCCGACGCATAGGCGGACGGCGAAAGCTGACGCAGCGCAGATGTTACCGCCGTGCCGTCTGATGCGGAGAAGTCGAGTGCCGTGACGAGCGGGTGCAGCGCCAACGCAGCGTGGCCGGCGACTTGATCGAGCGCCGCGCCCACCTGGCGGCTGTTGGCATCGGCCCCATATCGCGAGTAAGCATCGGATAATCGGGAGAGTGTCAACGCATAGGTGTTGTCGCCCTCGGCAGTAGCGCTCGCCAGCAAGGTCGGCGATTGCAGCGATGTTGCCACGTTGGCGAACGAGCCGGTGAGATTTGTCGCGTTCAGCCACTGATTGGACGAGAAGCTAAAGCCACTGCCATACCAGCCGCGCTGCGGGGTGATCGTGAGCGTGCCGTCGAGCGTCGCATTGCCGTTCACCACCAGGCGGCTGAACGCACCGCTATCATTCAACGCGACCTGCAAGCGACCGGTCGATGTCTGCTGATAGTCGCCTTTCACTTTTATGCTGCTGTTAACACCACCGATAAGCGGCGCGACCGAACCGCCATTGGCGAAGCGGCCGTCAGTACTGAGCAGATAACTGCCATTGCCGGACAAGGTGGCGCCTTGCGCGACAGTTGCGTCATACACTTCGTGATTGCCGGTAAACAACGTGACGCCACCCGACCACTGCAGCGACAGGTTGCGCCCAACGATATTCCCTTCATAGCGGGTTGCAAAGCTTGCGTCGGGCTGCTCCGTTGAGTGACCGTCCGCATCAGGCGTCATGCCGAATGTCAATCTGGTCAGGCGCGGAGCACCGTTCGCGTCAAGCTGGGCGTAATCAGACAGGATGTCCCCTGACAGCGTTGCGCCACGCATCACATTGATCTCGCCGACATAACCATTGTTCGACATGTAAATCGCTGCATGACTGCCAGCCAGTCGCCCGGTCAGATCGAACGCGCTGACGAGCGGGCCGTCGATTTCGTTCAGCATCGGGGCCGCGTGATCGTCAATCGTGCGAATATATGAGCCACGGTATTCACCGTCATTCCCCATCGCATTGTTGCCAAAATCGAAACTTGCTGCGATGCCCTGCTCGCCGAGCGCCTGCACGTTTCCGCGCTGAGTAAACGTGTGATCCTTGCCATAAGCGAACATGACGCCGCGCCCATAGGCGCCGTCGGCGTATACGCTAGTCCCAGGCGGGATTATGATCTGATTGTTTACGCCATCGACGCGGATGCCAGCCCCCCCTGCGCCTTTCGAAAGCAGGTCGGCACGCTGGACCACAGTATTGCCGCTGCCATAGACGTGTAGCCCAAGTCCGAGCGTAGCCGTATTGTATGTATTGGGCAGATAGGCGGTACCGTCAGCATTACGAGCGAAGAAGGGATTGTCGTTGACCAGATTCTGACCATTGCCGTAGATGGAGTAACCGAAGTGATTGCGCCGATCGATGCCGTAGCCCATATCCTGAAACGCGGCGATTTCCGCCTCCATCAGGGCAGTGTAGTTCCGGTATCTCTGGTGGCTCATCAGGCTGTTCTTAAGTTCACTATGCGAGACGAAGGGTACATCACGCCGTTGACCATGCTCGTCCATCACTCGCACCGGAACACCTGGCATGGCACCGGCCAGCACCTCACTCACATGTTTCCCGGCGAAATAGCCCCGATCGCGGCGCAGGTCGAAAACGTCGTCGGCTTGCTGGTTCGTGCAGACGGAGCAATAGATCGTCTGTCCAGGCTTGGCTTGTTTGCCATTGTCGTCGTGCAAATGCTCCGTCCAGGCATTTATCTTTTCGGGGAAAAACGTTGATATCGACCCAGGGAAGTACGGAGATGGTTCATAGCTGATAGTGCTGAGCATACCGTGCGCATGGCCGAGCTCATGGATCACTACGGGTGTAAGACCAATGTTTGGAGTCGTCGGCAATTGCGAGGGGATGTATGCTTCGGACGAAAATCCCATCTGGCCAATTGTAACCATCCCATGCGCGCCGTATTGCAGCTCGCCTGGATCCTGGCCCGTGAGTGCCGCCTGCACCTTGGTGCCACCACCGGGGGACATACCACTATAGGCAGATGCGTTTTCCTCGCTATTCCCACCGAAGTTGACAATGGCTGGCGCTTGACCCGGTGTAGCCTTGATGATTTCCGCCCAATACCGAATCGCCGCCAGTGAATGATCTATTTCCGATCGCGGCAAATTCCGCGTTGCCCCCTTGTCACCTTCCCAATAAGGGCCGTCACCGGGACCGAATATCTGCGCTCGCATGAAGGGCAGGCCGTTCGTGTCTGTGACATCGAAAGTTTCAACGGCCCTACTGGGCGAAGCCAGCAACGCATTAACCGCAAGTACAACGGTCGTAACTGTCTTCGTCTGCATACTACACATTCTATTCGAGGCATTGCAGGCGTGCTTTGCCATCCAACTTCGAGCGCGGGTGCACGCAGATGCGCGAGCGAAGCACGGCCGTCATTGGTCAGACATCGGCCGTGCACAGTACGCGTGCCATAACCTGACGGCAGCACTTCAATACGAAAGGAAGATTATTTCCCTGGGTCGGCCT
Organism: Bradyrhizobium pachyrhizi; assembly: GCF_001189245.1. Taxonomy (GTDB): domain Bacteria; phylum Pseudomonadota; class Alphaproteobacteria; order Rhizobiales; family Xanthobacteraceae; genus Bradyrhizobium; species Bradyrhizobium pachyrhizi. The sequence continues at coordinate 41,253 of NZ_LFIQ01000085.1, forward strand.
TGATGAAACCAAGTCCACTCAAGGAGGCGTACCCCCATTGCTGGTGACTTCGATTTCAAATTCCTGGAGCTCAGAACTGGAGCATCACGCTTGCATTTGCGCTCCGCCGAGCCGCTGCTCGCCAAACCGAAGATGACCGCCTGATGCCTGCGGGCAATGCGAACTCCTATTGTCTATTGATCGCACGAAGATCCTGCATTGCAGCGTACCAATCCCGACAGGGCGGGCAGCCGCGCGCAACTAACAAGTAGGGAGCAAAAGCCGGGCCAAACCGCCTGATGCGTCCGTCCACGCGCAATCAGCTGGACGCAGCATCCACGCGCGGCGGCCGTTTTATGCGAAGACGAGCGCCGCCTGTTCGGCGCCCGCCAATCTTGTCGTAAACCCGCCATTGCACAGGAGCACAACGACGGATCGACCCGACAACTTGCAGCGCGTTCCTTTAGTCGTGTTTGCTTGCGATTGCCGCGATCAGTTCAAGGTTTGAATGGGGCTGCAGCAGACAGGCATTTTTATTGCACTCATCGCCATGAGCTCGTCCTGCCATGCGTGAGGCAGATGTGGAGCAGCGGGGTGCGTGGCCGGCCACCTCAAGTTAGGCGACATGTAACGCAAGTGGAATGCAACGCGCGCGGGCTGACTGATCGAAATGTTCAGGCCAGCGATTACGCTTTAGAACGGATCGAGTATGGCCGGGCAATTGGCTCGCAAGAAGCCGCAGCCGGTCTCCGTTCCGGCAGACGAGCGCTTGACCGGCCGCGCCGTGTGGGGCGCAACCATCGGCAATATTCTCGAATTCTACGACTTCGGGACCTATAGCTTTTTCGCTATCCAGATCGGTCAAGCGTTCTTCCCGGCGAGCGACCCGTTCGCCAGCCTCATGCTGTCGCTCGCAACCTTCGGCGCGGGTTTTGTGACCAGACCGATCGGGGCCATCCTGCTCGGCTCGTACTCGGATCGGGCCGGCCGCCGGCCCGCGATGACCGTCAGCTTTGCAATGATGAGTACCGCGATCCTTGTGTTGGCGGTTATGCCCTCGTACGAGACAATAGGAATCGCCGCTCCGTTGCTGGTCATTTTTGCACGTTTGGTGCAGGGCTTCGCGCTCGGCGGTGAGGTTGGTCCGACGACCGCCTATTTGCTGGAAGCGGCCGCGGCCGAACGGCGCGGTCTTGCTGTTTCGTTTCAGCCTGCCAGTCAACAGATCGCCGCGACGGCCGGCGCGTTGGTCGGAGAAATACTCTCCCTCACCATGACAAGGGAGGCACTCAATGCGTACGGATGGCGGGTTGCGCTTTTGCTCGGCGCCGCCACGCTGCCGTTCGGGCTCTGGTTGCGGAGCGCCCTGCCCGAAACGTTGCACTGCCCCGAAGAGCCGGTTCCCAGCGTTCAGCCCGTAAGGAGGTCGCTTGCCGCTCGCCGCATCGTGGGTTTGGGATTTGTTATTTTGGCCAGTTGCACGATCGTCACCTATGTCACAGGATATATGACCACCTATGCGCTGAACACCCTGCAAGTTTCCGCGCCTCTCGCCTTTGGCGCCACGCTCATCAGCAATACGGTAGGAATTGCTGCCGCACTGCTGGGCGGCTGGCTCGCAGACCGCGCGGGCCGCCGGCACGTCATGATTTGGCCGCAGGTCGCTGCGTTGCTGATGACCTATCCGGTGTTCTTCTGGATCTCAGAGAGCCGCAGTGCCCTCGCACTTCTCGGCGGCCTCGGCGCGCTCACCCTGATCGGAACGATTCCGTATAGCGCTTTCTATGTGAGCATGGCCGAAGGTTTGCCCAAGAACATTCGAGGTGGCACCTTCGCGACGATCTACGCTTTTGCAATAGCGATCTTCGGAGGCACAGCTCAACCACTCGTCACCTGGCTGATCCACCTGACCGGGAGCGCTCTGGCGCCCGCCTGGTATATGCTTGTCGCTAGCGCGGCGGGGCTCTGTGCCATGCTTATGATGCCCGAGACCGCACCGCTCAAAATTCAGTGGGCCGTGAATAAGCAAGACCCGCCATAGCGCTGGACAATGTGATCATGGGCTACTTCCGGAGGATATCGCGCGCCGCCTCACGCGGCCCGGCAAGAATCTAGGTCGCACCTTTGATGAAATGACAGTAAGTGCCGCGACCAGAGGCCGTGTCACAGAAAGGTGAGCCTCGGCCACCGGCGAGCCCAATCTTTCGAAGCAATTCTTCGATTATAGACTGACAATTTTGTTCTGAACACGGGGGTTGGCCTAATGATCATGTGCAAGAGATCGTCAATGCCATGCGGCGCCATGATTTCGACTCGTCCGTCCGAAAGCTTCGCTGCAACGGCGGTTGCCGTTTCGGGCCAACACCGAACTGCATCTTCACTGTCCCGATAAGGCACGTCGCCGTTCCGCTCGTACATCCGTGCTTGATTGCGGACGGACCAAGGGATGCCTTTCCGATCATTGGTTAGTCGGCGCTCGATCGCCACGTCTCTTTCGGAATTCACGTTCGAATGATCACAATAAACCACGTCGACATCGCTGCCGGAGAGGAGTTCGATGGAGTAGCCATGTAGGTGGTCCCAGACTGCATTGCGAATGACGCCAGCGCCGATCCAACAATCATCGATGGCGAGCGTTGCGACAGAGCGCAACAGCCCCGTCAAGAGAGGCTGATCTCCGACGAAGTTCGCCACATCCTCAACGGTTCGCATCTAGCAACCGTAACAGTTGCGGTAAGATTTGAAAATCGGTACCGCGCCCGATATCTCGCAATTGAGGATTTCTGCTACACCAAAGCGTGGGCGTCGAATTTGGCCAGATTGGGCGCGCCATCGACGAAGTCATCGCCGACATTACGCATAATCCCGCGAGCACGAAGATCTAGAGCGGGTCAAGTCGCGGCTGATCGAGCAAGTAATCCAAAACCAGGATGATCAAGATATTGCTCGCGCGCTGGTATGGCCGCGATCAACGAACGGCAGCGCGATATGCTGAACCGGCTATTGGATGGCTTCGAAGGCAATTGACATCGACGAAGGGCGGCGATTGAGAAGTGCTCGCCCGATACCGCTCTGCGGGATTCAGGGTCTGGTGGATTAAGGTATCCTCGTCAAGGACCGAGCTGGAGGCCGAAGCACAGTTACTCCCTCATCTCCGCGTGAAGCTCGCGGCTGGATTGGGAGGTCATGCGACCATGAGTGCTTCGGCCTTCGAATGGGAAAAAGTTATCGCAGTTTTCATGATTGCTGCTGGCTTCATGCTATTGCTGGTCGGCCTCATCGGGAAGAGGCGCCAGCGGCGTTCTGAGGAGACAGAGGAAGAAGAGGAGGTAATCGACCAGACCCGGCCGCAAATCGAGCCGCTGCAGCGGCTCTCGTCCACTGAGCGTGCAAAACAGGGGGACCAAGGCGGCTACAACTAGTCGGCCCCTTTCAAGCCGCCATAGACTTGGTGGCCGGGAGAGCGATAGCGAGCAATGCGTAAACTGGAAGAAGACTTCCGCTGGGCGGCCGCCGGAAAGGGCCGTTTTGCAAGACACGCGGAACACGCTCGTGCCTCGAGAGTGTTCAGGATGGCCCGATCTTAATCGAGAAGATCAGTCAAGCTATGCTTTTCCGATAAAGCGTCGCCCGCCGGATATTGGCGGTGCGAAAAACAATAGCGGCTCGAATATTTGGACGACGATCCTGCAAGACAGGAACGAGCTAGGCCTGGTGAAGGCTAAAAAACGAAAAGCCCCAGCACCTTCTGGGGGCCGTGGAAGCCGGGATGCTGGGGCCATCGTCGCCTGATCCGAGAGTAGCAAATGGATAGGCAACCTCATTGTGCATCGCCGATTCGATTCGTCAAACTGGCTCGGGATGCTTATGCTCCGGATATCCCAATCATCCTAACCCAAGATCCCGCCGGAGCTTTGCCCACCAGTTCGCGGGCGACTTACAGGCTTTTCACGCCGAGCGCGATGACCCGAAAGGAGCGCCGTCGGCACATGGTCCTCCGACCTGACGCACACGTGGAGCCGCTTGTCATGGCGCCGATCTTCGTCGCATCCGGTCGAAGCACCACGTGGTGGACTCGCTCGCCCCGTAAAAGAAAACGGATCGCACGCCGGCGAGCCTGAGAGAAGGAGCGTGTTCTCTTCCCGCGGCTCCTCCTCTCAGGAGCTGGAGCCTGCCGGACCTCGCTGCGGCTCACCGGATCCGCGGCGTCAAGGCATGACTGATGCCGCCACCACAAGCGGCAATCTGCCAACAGACACTAAGTCCCATATCGAGTGGCCTGCGTCGACCCGTGCTCTGCCTCGGCAAAAGGATACCGTGGGTAGGCGCTGAAAGCGGTGCCTAACAAGGATTTGCAGAACGCAGGCGTGAGCTTGCCGCGGTGGATAACGACGTCTTCGTGGCCCATTGCAGCTCGAGCGTTCTGCCAGAGACGATTGTAGCCGCGCTGTTCATTGGATTTCACGTGGCAAGCGGCGAACTCGGCGTCATCTAATGTCGGCAGCTGCCACGCATGGACCGGCCGCTTCGTATGGATGTGCACCCACATTGGACTTGGCATTGCACGATTGCCAAGTCCCTTCGGCTGCAGCTTGACCTCGAACAGCGTCCCTGGCTCGCCCTTCAACGCGCGCGGTGGCTCCAAGGGAGCCACCAACTCCTCGGCCGCTTGCATCTGTTCAAGGTAATTCTGCGAGGGGAAGGCGTAGGTCTTCATGCAATTCATCTTGATCGCGGCCCTTTGCCCCTTTAAAGCATTTGCCTGCCCCTGCACCTCGGACAAAATCGCTTTGAGTCGGACTATTTTGCCGTGCACTTCGGGTAGTTGCGCAGGCGTGAATAGGCCGCGTCGACGAGGTTCTTCCAGCGCGGCTACACAGGCCTCAATCTCGGCGGCGTGGCTCTGTAGGCGTCCGACGACGGTGTCCACGACGTGGCCGGCATCTTCAGGTTTCATGTGGCGCGCTTGCGAGATGGCCCTTTGCTGAGTGCGCAGATCGAACTGCAAAAGTTCGTCCAATCGCTCGAGCAGGCGTGTCAGCGCCTCCTTCGATGGCGGAGCCTGCCATATCGCCAAGTGTCCCGTCGCCGACGATACCGCCCTCGCGCGCGCCTCCTCCGCGCTTGCGAGTTTCTTCGTGCCCAGATCCGAGAGCACGATAACCTTGGCTGCTGGCGCCGCATCGGCGTCGGGTCTAGCGGACTGCTGATCGGGCTGCCCGGCCGCCGAACTCCCCGTGCCGGCGGCCTGCGTGCGCTTGCCTTTCCCCTTCCTGCGCGCTGCGGTGCCTTCGGCAACTACAGCCCCGCCGATCGTGTTGGCCGGTATCGCGGGGTCAGCCTCAGCCGGTATTGAAATCATGGCTGGCGTCTTCGGCTGCACTGCCAGGAGGCGCATGACTTCATGCGCGGTAACCCACGCGCCCTCCACGATCTGATCCAACAGTTCCAACGGAAGCTCGGAACCTGCTCCCTCATTCCTTAGCTTGGCAACGATGTCGGGCAACCCTGACGCAAATTCCGATAGCCGCTCCATGACCCCTTCAAGAACGGCGCAGTGTTCTGCATCGAGGGCCCGTCCTTTGCTGTTTAGAACAGCATCGCTCGTCGAGAGGAACGCCGGAACAACATCCCCTATGAAGGTTCCGAGTAGACGCGCCCGACCGTTCTCATCCAAGAGGATTTGCCTGACGGCCGGGTCCAGCGTGCTCGCCTGCGACTCAATCTTGACCCGCGCGAGAGCGCCCTGCGATTGCAGATGCACGCACTTCGTATACAGTGCCCAGCCGGTGTGCAGCCGTAGTGTCGCCTGTTCGGCCTGTCGCATTTCGGCGGTTGCACTTGGCAAGTTGGCAGTGGCTGCGCAGACGGACTGCATCCTTTCCGAGCGCAACGCCTTCTTTTCCCACCACTCCGTACAGGCCAAATAGTGTTTCGCCGCACTAGAAGCCACTCGGATCAGTTGGTCGGGCGGAGCATTGGATTGGCGCGACCGCTCGAGTATCTTTCCGGCATTCTTCCTACTCTGCTCCAGGGCGTAGATAGTCAGTGCGGCCAGCGCGTTGCATTGGTTCCCCGCATCGAGCGTCTCGTCACGAACCCAGCGAGCCCGATCGTCAGACTGAATGCTGCGCGCCACATCTGGGGGTAGGCTCGCGTAGTAGTCCAGAACTGCTCCGCCGGCTTTGACAACCTGATCGATCAGCTCTTGCGCCTCCGACGAGGGCTGAGCGTGCATGGCCGCACTGCGGCGAGCATTAAATTCCTCAAGCAGGCTGTCCATTTTACGCTTCGCAGCGTTGATCCCCTCACCGCCTGAGACAATGGGGTCTGCCGCAACCGAACCTGACGGCAGGCTCGTGAGCATCGCCATTCGATCTTCCGGCGCAGAGCGCAACCGCTCCACGACAGAATCGAAAAATCGGCCGCCTTCCGCGGGGATAATACTCGACTGCGAACTGCTCGATCTCGACGTACTGTCGGCTCCTGCAGTCCCAACGTGCGGTTCGCCAGTTCGGCCAATGCCCGTCATGTTCTATCTCCCATACAGTCAACAATGCGCAGCCCCGCTGGATAGACCGCCTGGCTGACGATTGGCTGACGAAGGACGCTCCCGGGCACAAAGAAAACCCGACTCACCCGAGTTCCAATTTCATTGGAAGCTGTTGTGGCGCTAGATGCAGCATACGCGATGGCCCCATCACATGCCGGGATAGTCAGTTGCAGCGCGTGGCCGCGGCTGGCGCTGCCTCGCGTGATTACCAAGGAAATGTGCGCTGCCAGGCTGCGCCTGTCTTTACCGTGACGGCGATCCTTAATAACTCGGCCGATGGCGGCGGCTTTGTCTATGGAACGGTCTTGCCAAAGGCCATCCCGGATACTGAAGGCTGTCACGAGCATGGCCCACACCGTGGAACGGACTCGAGAATTGTGACGAAGGAAGTACCGGAGGATGCGATTTTCAGACCTTCGGTAGCAACAAGCGTCTTACTAACCGGGAAGGAGATGCTGGTCTTCGAAGAGTCGCGAATCCAACGACGCGCGGATCCTGGCTAAGTGTGGAACGTCCGTCAAAACAACATCTTATTCTCACGCTCGAATTGAGCAGAACCGACGTTGCGCAACTCCCTTTCAAACAGGATCTCGCCTGAAGATGCCGCCCATTTATGCGTACTTAGAATACGCTCAAAAAAATATCGCAGCGAGCGTGCCAAGCGCACCGAGCACCAGTCCGATCAGCGAACCTGCCGTCGGCACATCTCGAAACAGCAGAATCGTAAGAATTGGTTCCACCACTAAGATGGCTCCCACCGATATCGCGATGATTATCCAGATATTCTCAAAATGCATGTATCCCAGTGCATATCCGAAGACGAGAAGGACGCCGCCGACGGATATCAGCAGGAACATCGGCAAGAGTGTTGTCAGGTCCCCGCCGGCTTTTCCAAACTGCTTTGAGGCAATCAACTCTGCGATTATTGAAAGCGCTTCTCCAAAGAAAATCGCTCCCACCGCTACAATCTTCAATGTTAAGCTCATCGCCTGACATGTCGAAAACGCTAGGTCAAAGGGAGACTTCCAAGGACGTATCCATCTCTAGGCTGCCTTAGACAGCTGGAAATGCAAAAGCCCTCGGCCGGGGCACCACCGCTCATCGCCCCTCGCAGGCGTTCGACGCCTGCTGAATGCCGCCCAGTTCCCGAGATGCGGACGTTCCTCACGCCGATCAACCGCTTTCGGTAATGTGCAGCGACGAGAGTGGTCAAACAGGGGACGAAACAGTGCTGCTGGCGGCTCCTAAGTCATCACGGCCTAAGCTGCAATCTGCACGGGGAGTGCGGAATAGCCGTGCACAAAATTGGACGCAATTCGCTCGGGTTCGCCGACAACTTTGATCTCCAACCGCGCTTTCAAGATTTCTTCCCAGAGGATTTTCAGCTGCAGCTCGGCAAGATGTCGCCCAACGCAGCGATGAATTCCGAATCCGAACGAAAGATGCTGCCGAACGTTCTTGCGGTCGATCACGAATCTGTTGGCGTTCTCGATGACTTCTTCGTCCCGGTTGCCAGAGATGTACCACATGACGACTTTGTCGCCCTTCCTGATTTGCTTCCCACCTACGACGATATCCACCGCGGCGTTGCGGCGCATATGTGAAATGGGCGTCTGATATCGAATAATCTCGGACACGGCGCTCGAGACCAGCTTGGGATTATCGCGTAGCTTTCGCAGCTCGGAGGGGTGCTGGTTCATGAATAGGATGCCGCCGGTAATCGAATTGCGTGTGGTGTCGTTCCCACCCACGATCAGCAGAATCAGATTGCCGAGAAACTCACTCGGTTCCATGTGTCGAGTGGCAGGCGAGTGCGCCATCATGGAAATCAGGTCGAGACGCGGCTCGGCATTGATGCGCTCGTTCCAAAGCTGCGCGAAAAACGCCAAGCAATCGGACAAGATCGCACTTCGTTTGTCCCAGCTATCGATGGGCTGGCCAGTTTTCGGAATTGCAACAGCTACGTCCGACCAGTAGGTCAAGAGCCTCCGATCCTCAAATGGAAAGTCGAACAGCGTAGCAAGCATCTGCGTCGTCAACTCGATGGAGACCATATCCACCCAATTGAAGTCATCGTTGCGCGGCAAGCCGTGCAGAATCGTCCTGACGCGACGGCGGATCAAGCTTTCGAGCTTCGAAAGGTTTTCCGGCGCGACGATCGGACTTACAGTATCACGCTGCTCGCGATGCTTAGGAGGACCCATCTTGATAAAACTCTGAGTCCAGTGCTTGTCAGGCACGTCGACAATGGTGACACCCTGCTCCGACGAGAATGTTTTGTGATTAGTATCTACCTCTACGATATCGCGGTATTTTGTTACGGACCAATATGGACCGTAGGGGCTGTCTTGGCAGTAGTGAACGGGATCTTCCCTTCGTAGCCGCTCAAAGCAACCCCATATGCTATCATCTTGAAAGCGCCTGGCTTCGCTTACATCCAGATTGCCCAACGAGATAGTATACGCGTCGCCGGCTCTATAGTCCGCCAATCGCGTTTTCATGATCGCCTCCGCAGATTTTGTTCTCTTGAGAATTTACGGATCCATTGGCCGCGATCCATGGTTTTGCGCTTGCCCCGGTTTTCAAGTTTGCCCCAGCATTTTAGTTACGAGTAGGTCATCGCTGGACCAGAATATTCCAAAGTGCAGCGGGCTGCCCCCTACCATGTCTGGTAGGGTGGCCCATTGATTTTGGAAACCATTTCTCTCACGATGGCTCTGGAAAATGAATCACTGGCGGGTCCTTCTGCATTGCGTGTCGGAGATGTTCTGGCAGTTGGGCTATTGAAAAGAACGGGGCCACAGCTTTCGCTTCGGGCAAACCATCACCGCTTTCTTTGACTGATCCCAGTTGTTTGGTGAAACGCGATGACAAGCTTGATCGATAGCGCGATCTGACATGCGCTGAAGCGCGTCGAGATCAGTTGGAAGCGAGAAAATCTCCCGGGCGGCAAAAGGCACGGCGCCGGCAGATTCGTCCTCGCAATTGGACGGCCGCTTCACAGCTCAAGTGCGTGGTCCCCGAGCACTTGGCGCGTTAGAGCGCCTTTGATCTCGCGGGCGATCTCCTCGCGAATGAGGGCTCCAAACTGCAACTCAGCATCGCTATGTCCGGTCAGGCCATGATCGGCGAGCCGTTGGTCGAGGCGGCTCCGGAACTCCTCGTCCAATGCCTCGGCGAGCCGGTCCCGCATCTCTGCATGCGCTTCGGGGGCGATCCGGCTCACAACCGTCTCCCAAGGTTGCCAGCGAGTCGCCAGATAGTCGGCGAACCCCGCCGCCTCCTCATTCCTTACTTGTATCTCGGCTTCGGTGAGGTCGCGCTCAGTGACGTAGGAGACATCAAAGAACCGCATGTCCGGAGCGATAAGCTGCAGGTCAAGCCGATCACGTAGCTTGACCTGATAGGCGAGATAGACTTCGATCTCGTCGACGAACCGGAGCGAGGCGACCTTCTGACGGGCAATCGGCTCGAGCGCGTCCAGGCGGAACAGGACTCGGGCCTGCTGGATGAGCTCGCCGAGCCGGTCGTCGTAGGCCCCGTCCTCAACATCAGCGTTCAGACGTGCGGTCTGCATGCCGTTCCAGGTCAGAGTGATGCGATCCTGGCAGGTCTCGCTCGCGCCGAAGGCCAACTGAAAATACTGCTGACGCAATTGCGGCCTGATCGCCGCCTGCCGCAGATCGTCGGCCACGGCCTGCCGGAAATGGGGATTGCCGTAATTGACGGTCTTCAGCAGCCTGTCGAGGAAGAGTGCGTATTCCGGAGCACCCGCCTCTTCGGCGAAGTTCTGCCAGACGGCGATCGCATCCGGCTCGTCCTCCATCCAGTCCGCTACCACCTCGGCCAATGGCCTTTCGTGATCTGCCGCCGTTACCCCGCCCATTGAGAAGAAGACCGCCGGGCCGGCATAGCGCGGGGTATTCAGGGCTGCCGCCAAATTCGTCCGCACCTGCTCGGACAGCGGATTATCCTCGACATAGACCATGCACCCAGAACCTAGCCGGGTTAGCAGCGCCTCCGGCAGGCTGGTCAGCCGATTGTCGCGTGCCTCCAGCACTTGGAGCTCGGCTGGGACGGTCTCGGGCAAGCGGGTCAGCCGGTTGCCGCTGACGTGGAGTCTCTGGAGTTCAGATGGGAGGGTCTCGGGAAGGCTGTTCAGGTGGTTGTCGCGCGCGAACAGCAACTGGAGCTCGGCGGGGAGAGTGTCGGGCAGTCTGGTCAGCCGATTGCCATCCGCTTCGAGCTCTTGGAGTTCGGGCGGAAGGGCGTCGGGTAGGCTGGTCAGCCGGTTGCCGCCGACGGCGAGCAACTGAAGTCTGGTCGGCAGGGCATTGGGCAGACTGGTCAGCCGATTGCTGCGGACATCGAGGTCCTGGAGGCCGGCCGGCAGCATGTCTGGCAGGCTGGTCAGCCGGTTGTTGCCGACGGCGAGTGTCAACAGCCCCTCCGGAAGGGTTTCGGGCAGGCTGGCCAGCCTGTTGCCGCCAATGGCGATTGACTGCAGTCCCGTCGGCAGGGTGTCGGGCAGACTGGTCAACCGGTTGCCGCTCGCGTCGATCGTCCGGAGTTCGGACGGGAGAAGGTCAGGCAGATGCGCCAGCTCGTTTTGGCTCACGTTGAGTGACTGGACCCCGGGCGGAAGGGCGCCGGGCAATGACGTCAGGCCTAGGTTTAACAGCTCCAGCCCTGCATAGACGTCGCCGGCCTCTATCCAGGCACTCATTCGTCTTATCGCCTCTTGCCGGTCCTCGGTTTCCGTCTGCCCCTCCTCGCAGGCCCAGGCGCCCCAGATCTGGTCGAGCCGTAATTGCCTGAGGACGGGATCTTCAAGGCCAGTCGGACCGCTAGCGCAGCCCGAGGCCCGCGTGCCCTCCAACGTTTCGGTCCATTGCGCTCCGGTCGAGGTGAGCCGGTGGCCTCCTCTTGAAGTATCGCCAACGCCGGGCGCGGGCTCTCGGATGAGGATCGATCCATCGAGGTTTTGCTCCCAAGGAATTTCGGAGGTGGTTGGCCACTCCGGCACCATGTCACCGGCCTCCATCCACGAATGCTCCTCCTGATCGACACTGTGCGTCGGCCAAGTGGCCGCTGAACCCATGTCGTGCCAACAATCCAACGGACCGAAACTGCCGGCCGGCAACTTGCCAGCGCGATCGGCCACAAAAAGAATATGCTGATTGGCCCCTTGTTCAGAGCAGGCGGACGGATCCGAGGGCATCCGCGAGGTGCCTTGCCCGACGCGATCGTCGTGCGGCATTTCCAAAGAATCCGCATCTCTGTTCGGCACAATATAGGGTACACCGAGGCTCGTTGTCGTTTGAGGCTCGCGCTCGCGCTCGCGCAGATTGACCTCGTTTAGGTGCTGCTGAAATCCCGGTTGGTCCACCTGCTGCTGTTCTAGCCCGTCCCGCTCGACATCTGGGGTCTCGAATGGGTTGAGGTTGTTGAATGGATCCACGCCATTCTCCTTTTACGGATCTGAGCAGCTAACGCCGGACACGGATGAACACGCTCTTGCTAGGAGGCTTAGCTTTCGGGAATCTGACGAAGTATAAGAATGAGATCGTAACTGTCTGTAAGGTCTCCGTGGGCTTTCAAACGTCCTGTCAACGGCGCTCAACTGACGGACCAGGACGTGAACTCATTAGGCGCAGCCACAACCTGGTTGCCGCGAGTTGAACGAAGGCAGGGTAGTTGGTGGCGAGTCCGTCATAGCGCTTGGCCACCCGACGACATCGTTTGCTCCTGCAGCTCGATCTGGTTGCGCGCGCGAAATGGGGAGCCTAACGGGTGCACCCCAGTTTTAGCGGTGGCAGTCGGAAGGACGTGCTTCATCTGAGCAGGCCGACAACCCGTACGCCCAGGACTACATCTCGACCGACAATACTGGCCATGCGCCGCTTTTTGTTACGACCCACAATCACCAAGGCATATGCCGTGGTAATCGTCCGGAGCACGGTCGCGCCGGTCACAGGAGCGCAAGCAGCCAATCTGAATGTAATGTAACTCAGCCGGTCAGCGATCGATGGGTTCGTCGAGCCGGCTGCCCAGCTCGCAATCGGACGAAACGTGCGGTACATGCTCGACGTTTCAGTTCGTGACCTGCTTTGGCGGCACGGCTGGGATATTTCGTCTGATGTCGAGGTGATAGTGGGCTTGCTCCCTGAGTTGCCACTCAGGATGCTAAAGACAAGAACCAAGAGGCTTTGAGAGTATCAAGCCAAATCAAGACCATCCGTCGGACGCACCAATAAATTATCGAAAGCCAGATGCACGAAGCTTTCGGGCAAGGCATCATTTTGCGGACAAGCTAACGTCAATTCGTCGCCACGTGTGATCTTAAGGCGGACGATCCTCGAAACCGAACAATCCAGCGAGGGGCGCGCGGGGCCCAACTTACGGCGGCGTCAAAACGAAACGAGAATATCATTGGCACCAATCATGCTAAGCGGCAGTTGACAGGTAAGAGGCGCGTCGCGCCGGCCATAGCGTTGTTGTCGAATTCAACGTCCATGAGATGCGAGCTGGATCTGAGGCATTTCGTCAATGTGACTATCGCGAATTGCAATCCATGAGAGCGCAGCGAACGCTGCACAATGAACGCTACGTTGTTTTTCCAGCAATTTCTTGCTCCGCGTGCCTGAAAGGACCAGACAGAATGACGGCATATCCCATGGTGTTACAAAACTTACGCGCCGCCAATCCTGGTCGCAGGGTATTGGAGATAACCACGACCGCAGGATGCATCGTCCGGTGTTCTTATTGCCCCCAGGACAAGTTCGCCGATCGCCAAAGACCTGTGTCTCAAGCAAAGCACCTGGGCCTGCAAGATTTCCAGCGATGTTTGGCGCGCGTACCAACGGCGACCGACATCAGTTTCGCCGGCTACTCGGAGCCTTGGCTGCATCCGGAGTGCACCAGAATGGTTGAGCATGCTTACGCACGCGGCCATGACATCCGGATTTTCACAACCCTTGTCGGAATGAATGGGAGTGACGTCCGGCGCTTGCAAATGCTCCAGTTCAGGGCTTTCGTCGTCCACGTTCCTGATGACGGAACTTATATGAACAGTCGCCTCGTCGGAAGGTCTTATCTCAATGTCATGCGCCGACTGCTCGAGGCGAACATTCCCTCAATTCGATTCGTCGTCCTGGGCAAAGTCCATCCCGATCTCGCCGACATGATTCCCGCCAAGACGCTAGAGCGCCTGCGGCCGCTGAGTAGCAGGCGGGGACGTCTTGATCCGAATATCATCAAACCGCGACGGCCGGTCGTCGGAACTTTGACTTGTATTGGCAAACAACAATATCGCAATGTCCTTCTCCCAAACGGCGACGTTACTCTGTGCTGCATGGATTTTGAGCGGCGTCATGTCTTGGGCAATCTTTTGCGCGACGAATACGAATATCTCTTTGAAGGACCAGTCTTCCGCGAAGTCGTCGATCGCATGAACGGAATGGATGGCTTTCTGCTCTGCAGGATGTGTGAGTTTGCCAATCCGCAGATGTTGGATTGCTGTATGGTTGCCGACCAACAATCGTGAGGGCAGGCCCGCGCGAGGGCGGATACTGAGAATTCTCTGAAGAACGACAGACGACCAAAGTCAATTTCGCTCGCCTCGTGCCAAACTGATGGGAAACTTGCCGGATTTTGGTATACGAGTGACATCAGGCGGATCAGAGCCGTGCTTCAGTGAAGTGAACTAGCTGAGAGCCTGCTCTGTAGAGGACTTCACGGGCGGCACGAAACCGCCGATGTTCAACTGGCGTGACTGGAAGTGGTAGATCCTTTTCCGCAAGGTGGCCGAGGACGTAGGAGGCCAACACACCGCCGAAGACGGTCCCAGGTGCAATCCCGCGCCCGTTGTAACCACCGAAAGAGACCACGTTGCGGTCGAGCTTGTGAAAGCGCGGCAGATGGTCGGAAGTCATCCCGATCATCCCGAACCAGCCGGTTTCGAACTCGAGGTCGCCGAGCTGCGGAAATAGCCTCCGCAGCGACCTGATTACCCAGGCGCGGTGAACCAACGCGCCGATACCCTCTAGAGCGCCAACGCTGCCGAACACCAAACGGCCCGATCGATCGAAGCGAAACGAGGAAAGGACCTCACTCGTAGTCCATGCTCCTTGCCGCTCGGGCAAGATTGAGGTCCTGAGATGGTCTGGTAAGGGCCGCGTGGCCAAATTGAAGTAAGGTAGGTGGATCTGCTCTCCCTGAACCTGCGGCCAAGGTTTTTTGCCGTAGGCGTCGGTGGCGACGATCACCCACTCAGCACATACGGATCCCATTGCCGTCCCAGCCCTCCAGCGCACCCCCACGTCGCGGACTGTCAGGACCTCAGTTTGTGCGAATATCCTCGCGCCCGCTGCAAGCGCAATGCGTGCCAAGCCGCGCGCATAGGCGAGTGGCTGGATTGTACCGGCGCGCTTGTCTAACAGCGCGGCGGTGTAGCTGCCACCGCCAATCTTTCTGCGCGTCTCCTCCGCATTAAGCACCACGACCGGAGCACCGCGTTTTTGCCACTGTTCGGCACGAATCTGGACTTCCTCCAAGCCCCTGTGGCCGACTGCGCAATGCAAGGTCCCTGCGCGCTCAACTTCGCAGTCGATCCCATATCTCTCGATCAGTTCAAAAACCTCCTGCGGTCCCCCACCGAGTAATTCGATGAGCCGCTCTCCAAACGGAGGACCGAGTGCACCTGAGAGCGTGTCGGGCGTGACCCACATGCCCGCATTGACGAGCCCGACGTTGCGCCCGGAACCACCAAATCCAATTTCTGATGCCTCCAGCAAGATAGCGCGCACGCCTGCCTTCGCGAGGTGAATAGCCGCAGAGAGTCCGGTGTATCCGCCGCCGATCACAACGACATCGGCTTGCAAATCACCCACGAGAGGACCGGTATACGGCGGCGCTGGCGCCGTCAGCTCCCATAAGCCGTGCGATTTGCGATTGCCTTGCATCCGACGAACTCGTTCTGCAGCCCCATTAAACCTCGGCCGGCGGCCTTCGTTGGTGTGTGTGTGATCGAACTGCCGATCCGAACACGCCTAGTGCTGAACTGGCCCCTTGACAGGTTGACCAGCGGATGCGTCCGGGAGGATTCACGAGCGGAAGCGGCTTCACCGAAGCGTGAGCTCCCAGATGACGCGGATGTGCCCTCCATGAATCGATGGTCGAAAAATGTGCATATTTCTAACTCGCAGCTTACTGTCATCGATCAGGTTCAGGACGCGCCCAATATCTCCCTGATCAGAAAAGACGACATACATTCGGCCGTCGGCATTGAGCCAAATATGTGCTCCCCTAGAGCTGAGGCCATGACGCTATGATCTTCGTCAAAGCAAGAGCGCTCCAGATCGTCCTTTGCTTTTCGGTTCCAATACGGGGCCGCAAAGAGCATAAGATCGAATTTTTCTCTAGGCTGCAGCGCAGAATAAATGTCACTGTGGCGCGCTTCTGCGTGCTCCGAATAACCTAACTGCTCGATGTTTAGCTTTGTGGTGAGAACGGCTTGCGGATTAATATCGAGAGCCACCAGGCGTTCAGCCCCAGCGCGGAGTGCCGCCAGTCCCAACACACCCGATCCGCATCCCAGATCTAAAACTGTTGCCCCAGATTCGATGTGCCACTTCGATATCAGGGCGTCGGGAGCGTGACTTAGGCGTGGTGACAGCTCGCACACTTCCACATCGTGCGGGTGTTCGCATGACCGCAGATCGGCGATCATTGCGTCCACATCGGTCGTTTGGCGCCGTGTCGATATGGCTAGAGGGGCGGTCATTACAACTCTCCAATTTTGTAGCGCGCTCGGAAGCTGCTCTGCCTCATCGCACCCATTCGATCGGTGCCTATTGAGCGAGTACGGCAATTGCCGTACGCTCGGTGCTCTGTACAGGCACACCCAGTCTACAGGAATGAGAGCATTGTCTATTCTGCGTGTCTAAATGCACTCGGCCTTCGCAAACTATCGTTGTTTCTCAATAGCAACCGCCGTGCCATCAGCACTCAAAACGCGCTCGGCGGCTGATTTTCCTTCAAAAACGGCCGCCGGCGAGCCTATGCTGTTCTGCCGCCCCAGCTTGTCGGCAACGGTGTCAGAAACCGAACACGTCTAACCGATGTGGTACACGAATGGCTTCGTTTCGCGGCTATTCTCGCGGCAGTCGGCCAAAAGGCGGAAATGCGCGCCATTGAAAACTCACGTTTCTACGGGTCGTCAGGAACACACAAATGCGCTCAATTCACGGTTCTCATGCCGCCGAAATGGATATCTAGTTCATTAAGGAGCACGCGATACGCCACCCCACGCCGACCTCCGACCAATCGAAAACCCGCTGAATGGCACACCAGGCGCCGCGATCATTGCGCCGTGATCGCCGCGATTGAGATCTGAAGGTCAAGGCGATCACGATTGTCGGTGGAGCAGCACCACGCATGTAGCTCAAAGGTTCAGTTGAAGGCGCCTTCATCCGGCGCCTTCTTTAGCGGCACGAGCGATGCTGCAGCAAGGCAAATGCCGCCCACCAACCATTCCACCTTTTCGCTCGACCAGGTCAGGTTTTGGAAAGCCAACGTGAGTAACGAGGGAGCGACGCCAACGGACTGACCATGGACCGATTCAACTCGATCAACCCCGCCGATAAAGGGTCCGCCGCGTCCGATGCGACCGTGGAACAGCCGCAACGGCCGCAAGCGGCGTTTGAGCAGCACTTGGGAGAGGCGCGACAGCTCGGTCCCACATATCCCCATAGTGAGCTTTACGATATCACTGAGGAAGACGATCGCCTCATCCAAGCAGCATCTGGCGCTGCCCTCGAGCGAGGGCCACCGCCGAATGCGACCACCGTCGAAATTTATGATCGTCGGCTTCGCAAACTGGCTGAGGCGCTGAAGCAGTCTGGCCAGTCGATTGCTGGGCTCGATGATGATACCTTGCTCGACTGCTCCAAGGAGCTGCTGCCAGGAGACAAGGTCATCGCCTTCGCATTGGCAATCGTTAGCAAGTACCGCGAGCCTAGCGATAGCGCTCGGCCCCGCAAGACACATTACCGTCCGTCCAGGGAAGACGATCGCCTCATCAGAGAGGCCACCGAGGCAGGTTTTGGTCGAGCAATCGACGAAAAGACTGCCGCAAAGTGCTAGCTGTCTTCGGAAGCTAGCAGCGGCGCTGCGCCCTTTGTCACTTGTTAAGCTCAGCCACAAAGCGCTGCTCGGCCACGCCGACACTTTATTTCCGAACGACAAGAAACTCATCTACGCGTTGAATAGGCTGAGCGACTACCGCGCGATCGCTGGGCAGGACAATTCGGGTGGTGAAGCAAGCAGCACCTTGCGTCTACCGGCTCAGCCGGCCGCGGATTTGCAAGCGCAGCTTTTCGATCATGAGCAGCCTTTGATGAGCTCCGCAGATCGGGGCGCCCCATCGCCGGCCGATGGTTTCAATGCTCCGCAGGCTTGGCAGGGAATGGGTTTAGCCGCTCATCCTCCCGTGCAACGTGTCGCCCAGGATATGCTTTTCGACGCTGTGGCCCGAAGCAGCATGCTTCCGGGTGCCGGCTTCGATGCGCCTGTCGCGCGCCATGGAAAACTGCCCCCTCG
>NZ_LFIQ01000086.1:0-4174 GCF_001189245.1 Bradyrhizobium pachyrhizi
AAGGGAATCCCTAGAGTCCACAACGCCTAGAGGCCGGTGCTGGGGCCAGTCATCCTAAAGATGAATCGGGACGTGACCCGAGAAGTTCAAGATTAACACCGGTATCAGGAATTGCCACGTTTTCCCGTGCAGTTTGGCAGCGGCGGGAAGCGTTTGCGCTCATGCGAACAGGTCTTCGCCGGCCTTCGCGTTCTCAGACAACCCTGATTTTCTCCTTGAGCTTGCGGTTGATGAGCATTTCGGCGCGTCGCTTTGCCAGCTCAAGCAGCCTCGTGCGCACGGTACTGCGTATCGATTTATCGTCGAGTTCAATGACGATCTCGAATTGATCGTCGTATTGGTGGGTGACGCTGAACGGAACGCCTCGGTGCTGGTAGGTCGTGGGCATGTCAGTGATTTAGCAATCGACGCGCGCGGGAAGCACCGGGAAGGTACGGGGGATCATCCCACTACGAGAATAGCCCCATGCAACCGGATCACCGATCACAAAACGAATTGCGGGCGCTACGACGCGCGCCTGTGTCCCGGGTGCTGGTCAATGGTTCTCTTTGCCGCGGCGATCGCTTCCCGCGAGCTTTGATAGGTCATGGTTCTAATGGTTTGCCGGCCGCCCAGAGGCGCTATCTCAACTAGGAAGCCGCCGCCAGGTTGCTCGACGAGCAATAGCCGGTGCCCTGAATATTCAAGTTCGTCTGCCACTTCCGCGGCCTCCACCGGTGCTCAAGACAACGACTGTTCTGTTGGCTGTGTTCCAAAGAGGCGGGGGGACTTTCTCGCGGCGCCGCCGAAACTCTCACCGCTCTCTGGGCCACCAGGTCGATTGCGGGCTCATGGCGGAGATCTTCGTGGTGCGCAACTCCACGAGGTGGCTGCGCTTGGTATCCCTTGGGCAAGGTCTGCGAATTCCTTGACCGACCAATGGTAGGCACCACTGTAGTACAGCCGCTAAGGTTCGTGGGATTGCTGATCACGCCGGTAAGCGCTGAAATCGCGCTCCTATGAAGAATTACCCCACCAAGATCACGTTCGGCGAAATGCGCGAGACGGGCGCAACGCGCATCATCGTTTTCTGCCACGACTATCGGTGTTCTCATAACGTCCAAATGGATGCATCGAAATGGCCGGACGAGATGCGCCTTTCGGATCTCGAGCCGCGATTCACCTGCACAGTCTGCGGCAAGCGAGGCTCGATCATCCGATCGGTTGATGTTCCGGTGAAGATGGGGGCGGGCGCTTAATGGAAATAGGTCAATCCTCCCGCCACGATCGCTAGGACGAAAGCCAAGGCGGCGGCTGCGATAATCCAAGGCATGTCGTGGCGTTCTCTGGGAGTCATCCGCAATTGCCCTTCCGTTAGGGATGGAGAAGCGAAAGCAGGCGTTGGCGGTTCTGTTCCCGGTCGAGCTGATTTTTACGCATCACTTCGAATTCGGCTTGAATCTTGGTGGTGTCTTCGTTCAGCCTCTTCAATTCAATTAAACGGGCCTCAAGGTCTGCGAGCCGCCTTTCGCCTTCGACCACATCGATCTCAATCTGTCTAAGCTCGTCAATGATCGCGTCTTTGTAGTACATCGTCGGTGTTACAAATTGCGTACTGCTGAGGGTCCTAATGCGTCTTTCCGGCTGGCTCGCGGCTCTTGGTCTCGCGAGCCAAGCGCTCGGCCTTTAGCCTCTCACGATTCTCATGGAAGGCCTTTTGCGCTTTCTCGTAATCGCTCAAAGCTTTTTTCGCTTCCGCCTGTCTGAATACCTTGCGGGCTTCTCGTTCGGCACCTGCCGATGCGGCCCTCCGCTCTCGAAAGCCGACCATTGCTGAACTCCTCCTGTGGGCTCAATAATGGTCAACGCATAGAGCTGGCTTTTGATCCTATTGGTCGGACCAGTAGCGGGAGAAGGAAGCGAGCGGGCTTTGGTTGCGCCAGGGCACGGGTGCATCGATTATCGCTGATCCCGCATCGGCTACGGTTACGCTCCCGAGCGTCGACGATGCTCGCCCTGAACTTCGCGACGCCTTCCGCGCGCTCGAGGCGGCATACAATGCTCTCAAACAGGCCGGCGCGGCGCAAAAGGCGGCGTGGGACCAGTACGCCGCATGGGAGCGCAAGAACCCCCGTCCCGGCGCACCGCGGGCATATAGGAAATGGTCGCGCCGTTCTGCCGGTCCTGCAAGACGAGCTTGATCTCGCCAGCAAGCTTGATGGCTACGAGCGAGCTCAGAAGGACTACCGCAGTGCGCAGAACGTTCTTGGGAGCGTGCGAGCCAATGATTTCGGCGAACTGTCTCTGAAGTCGATGGCTTCGATGGCCTACGAGGGGGCGATCCTGGACGACCCAAGCGCCCGCCATCATCTGCGAAACGAAAAGCAGATCGTGGCGTGGTCGATTGCCTTTGACGTTACGTTGCTGCTTCACGGTCGACGGAAGCCTCGGCGCTCACCGGTTAGTTCGCCGAGGTTGCCCGGCGAGCGAAGCAGAGCGGAACCGTAATCTCGGCCACTGATCCCGCTCTGGAAGCTATCGCAACACTCCGGCGGGCCACAGCGGACCACCTAGCCGCCATCCTCGCTACCGACGCCACCGAGCCACGGACTGATGCTCGCTGGGACGCCGAAGACCGCCAAGAGGCGGCCTGCGATCGTGAGGCGGATGCTACTTGGATGCTGGCTAAGACTATCGACCCTGGCCGGCATTGCCGGCGTGTTGGAGTACGTCAACCAGTTCGAACTTTCGGGCGACGTCTGGCCAGTAGAGGAAGCCTACGGTATCGGCCCGGACAGTTGGCACTACAAGCTAAGGCAGACGATGGCCGCAGCAGCCGTCAACTTAGCCTAGCGTGAAGGCGCGAGGAGCCCGCCGGATCACGCCGGCGGGTTTCCCTTTAACGCAATTTCCATTGTTTCAGGCGGTCGACCGCGGCGCGCGCTATGTTCGGTCATGGCTTTCACCGCCTCATCTTCGTCGGCGCAAAAAGCGATGCTTCGCCGATCGGCAAACACGAGCCACTGGCGAAGGCCAACTTCCCTGATGACGTACTCGGTCATTTTCGAGCGTCCTGCAGCGAGTGGACTACATCTTATGCAAGCGACGTTGCTGTTCCATTAATCAGAAGCCGGCCCAGACGGTGAGCGCGCACCGAAAGGGGCAAGTCTTTCATTTCGAATGGAAAGGCAAAGTCGAGTATGCAGAGAGCGCTATCGAAGGCGCGGGGGCTTGCTGTGATGGGTGCCGCTGTTCGATAAGCCATCATCTGCCTGACTTGGGCGGCGGCTTGGATCTGATCCCAAAAAGTACGCCGCCGGGCTTGAAATGCAGCATCCCGGCGGCGGTCTTCCAACTGGCCCTGTCCCCGCAACACAGCGGTAGCAGCGCGGTCAACACACGCGAGTGATGCAGATCAATCCTACCGACGGGCTTTTGCGCGAAATCACCAGCGGCGATAACCGCCGTGATAGCCGTAACCCCTATGATAACCGTAGCCCCTGTGCACGTATCCGTAACGACGGGCGCCGTAGCCACGATAGCCGTAACCGTAGCCGTACCCCCTGTAGACGGGCGCCGTGCGGACACAGCCGTTCGGGCCGCAGACTACGGCGACGTTCTCGACGTTTGAAGCGGGAGAAAGTATGGCGAGCGGCATCGCCGACGCGCTTCCTGCCGCAGCAAGGCTGCCGAGCGCAGCAAGTCCAACAAGTGCAAATTTAAGCTTCATGGGGTTTCCTCTCGTGGAATCTAAGGCACCCCACACTGTAGGAAGTTGAACGTGAATGCTGGATGAGCAGGCCGGCCGTTTTTGCGTGACGAAAATGCGGCGCGCTTATGCTCTGCGCGGAGTGTCTCCAAGCGGCCCCTAGGAGCATCCGGAACGATGAGGGTGCCAAAGTCCAGACTAGCTAAATGCGATAACGAGCAGGCCCGAGCACAACAGCACAAGGCAGGTCGCGATTAGCGCGAGGAATCCATCGGACACGAAGTCATGGTTACGCATGATACACCTCCCTGTCGCGGATGGGAGGCTGGTCCGAATTTATTAAAGATTTCGGAATCGGGTTTTGGCGAGGGCGGCTAGCTACAGTCTTTGCTGCCCAACTTCACGAAACCCGTGTGGATCATCGAAATAGTCCCGAGAAAAGACGCCGCCGGTCTCAAAATACACGCCCGGCGGCGTTTCCTTCCT
>NZ_LFIQ01000086.1:4184-8187 GCF_001189245.1 Bradyrhizobium pachyrhizi
GCGATTTTATTGCTATTCATCCTGGAGACGCCTCTCACGCGCGCAGTCGCCAAATCTCAAAAGTACGCCGCCGGGCCCGAAATGGTTTGTCCCGGCGGCGCCCTGTCATTCCCAGCGCTGGGGCCCTGAAATTCCCAGTATCGGTTGCCTAGCAGTCTTTGCGCCAAACGACTGTTGCTTGGCTCACACAAACGTTTGGAAGAAGAGCCGGCGCCAGGGCCGCACGCCAGCTCCTCCCGAAACGGACCGCCATGTTTCGTCCCCAACGGTCCCGTCCCACAAGAAGCCTGCGCCGGTTCGGTTGCTGAATTGCTAACCGGGCTGCGCGGTGTGTTTGTTCTTGCGGGGCGCAGCGCTATTTAGGCTGTCGCCACTGGGCTCAAAGGAGATTTGTCTGTGGCGACTGGTACAGTGAAGTGGTTCAACCCGACCAAGGGTTATGGATTCATCCAGCCCGACGATGGGAGCAAGGATGTGTTCGTACACATTTCTGCCGTTGAAAGGGCAGGCCTGAGCAGCCTCAATGAGGGTGCGAAAGTCAGCTACGAAGCGAAGGACAATCGCGGGAAAACGTCCGCCGAAAATTTGCGGGTGGGCTGATAAGCCGGGAACCACCTGACAAGCCGGGAACAAGGTGGCGATGTTGGGAGTCGTCAATGCAGCTCCCGGATCAGGTGGCGCCCTCGACCGGGAGTTAGTGGTGGCCCCGGCGCGCCCGCGCTGGGGTCGCTTTGCATTGTGCAGTCATTTGTGCGCACAATGCTCGATATCTGAAATAAGATAATGATTTCAATTTGCTATGGCGGAAGGGGTGGGATTCGAACCCACGGTACCCTTGCGGGCACGCCGGTTTTCAAGACCGGTGCCTTAAACCGCTCGGCCACCCTTCCAAGCCTTGTAATCGTTGAGGTTTCTAGCTGGCGGGTGAGAACAAAGCCAGGACTTTGCTACCGTCTTGCTACCCAACGTCGTCGGCGCGCTTGTTTATGGCCGCGCGCAGTACCCCGTCAACCGCCGGGGCAGCTTCACCCTGCATATTCGGCATCAGGTGGCTCAGATCCATCGTGATCGCGATGGACGAATGTCCGAGCCGTTTCTGCACCACCTTGGGGTGAATGTTGGATGCCAGCATGTGGCTGGCGTGTCTGTGCCGTAGGCTGTGCAAGGTGACGTACCCCTCAGGAAGTCGGGCACGACGAGCGTCACGCTTTGCGGCTGGAGCCGGCTGTCGTCCGCTTGGGTGACGACGCGAAGCTCGGCGGTCCACGGAACCCCAAGGCGAAGCAATTCCTCCGCATGGGCCGCGCGCCAGCGGCGCAGCTCTTCGACCGCCATGGCGGGGAGGGCGACTGTCCGCGCCTTGCCGCTTCTTAGCTTCTTTCTCGTGGATCTCGCCAGCATCGGTCTGCTCTGTGCTGGAAGGCATCAGCAAGCCGGAGCTGGGCTGCCGGGTACCCTTTCGAGGGAATCGCCAACTGACGGCGGCTTGTTAGGGAATGGATTTCCGCCCCGCAGGGCCTATTGGCGCGGGGCCGGCTAGGGGCGAGGGCTCATGGACGGAAAGGGGATTTGATCCGCTCCATTGATTGATTTCTCTAGTCGTTTCTCGAAGCGAATCTCATCGTTCGATGATGGGCATATCTTCTCCCAGCCTACACCATAGGCTGTGCCTAGAAATTCGATCTGATCTGTCTCGAAAGTCTGAATAATTCGCTGTCTGCTGCAGGCTGGAACGACTGCGCTTTTTGTGCTGTTGCCGTCGGGCCGCTTTAGCGAATATTGCATCGTTACCGGTGCGCCACAGCGATTGACGACAGTCCAGGTCTGCAAAGAGCCGTCCTTCGTTTTGATGGGGCCCGTGAAACAGTTTTGGGCATTGGCATTCGCGGCAAGTACGCAAGGCATGAGCGAAACTGCGACCGCCCAGACAAGTTTCATGTGCTCTGGTTGCCCATGGACCGCATCGCGTTATCTGTCATTTGCTTCTGATAGGCTGCGCGCGCGCTGAAACGGGCGGCAATGATCAGCGCGATCGGAATGCCCACAAGTACGAGAAAAGTCACGGTGCCGATGGTTGCCATCGTAGTCTTGCTCCCGGTGATCTTCTTCCGAGAGTCTGAATCAACCGCAGGCTGCTATCAAGGGCAAAGTTTCCTGCCAGTCGTTGTCTTTGGGACTGTGATCGCATCAGCTTGAACAGCTCGAGGACGCCGGCAAGCCGGAGCTTCGTGCCATTAGGCATATATTGCAGGAGGAGATGCCTGGGTATTGGCCGCTAACTCGTCACGCTTGATCGGTCGCGCCCGCCGTGGAACGCCCGCATATCGGCGGCAAATTGCCGAGCGCTTTCGGACGGGGTCTCGAGAGGCCTTCGTTTGAGCATGACTGGGAGATAAGCGTTCCGCGCTTTGCGAAATGGCGACGATGGCCGTAGAAACACGGGAATTTCGGGTGGGGAGAATAGGCTAAAATGCAGCTTTGGTGAGATCGCCAATCGATATGCGATGAGCGCCTCGAGGAGTCTTTGCGTGCAAGTCATACGGAATGGATTTTTATCGCTGCTGGCCTTGGGAGCGTTGACCCTGGAGGGTCACGCGCAAACTGTGGTCGCAGCATTGGAGTGCGATTTTCCGCCAGCTTCAACGGGTGATTGGAACATGGCCGCATCGACCCTCCAGTACTATATCGATACAGCAGGAGGTTGGAGAGTGAACGAAGATTCCTTCTCCTTCGATGGTCCGACAAAAATTGCTATCGGTGGAAAGGATAGCACAGCTTCGCTTTCGATCATTATTTCCCGACAGTCAGGCAAAGCTA
Source organism: Bradyrhizobium pachyrhizi (assembly GCF_001189245.1). GTDB lineage: Bacteria > Pseudomonadota > Alphaproteobacteria > Rhizobiales > Xanthobacteraceae > Bradyrhizobium > Bradyrhizobium pachyrhizi. The sequence continues at coordinate 7,002 of NZ_LFIQ01000086.1, forward strand.
CCAAAACGCTGAGGTCGGAAGGGAAATCCCTCACAGTCAGCGGGGAATGCAAAAAGATGGAATCGTCCGGACGTAAATTTTAGGCGTATCCGTCGGCTCAAATGCTCGGGCTGGCGAATGAAAAAGCCTTAGCCCAAGACGCCCTTGGCGAAATCAATCACCTCGCCCCAGTCCATCTGGGCATCGACCCAGCCTACCTTGCCGCAGGCGGGGCATTCAGGTGTGCCGAGATGTCGTGCCAGTCCCAGTCGGGGAGGTCGAGCTTCAGTAGACCGTTGTGGTGCTGACAGCCGACACGGAAGACAAGCACCATTTTGAAACCGGCGCTTCGATCGACGGGACCGGTCCAGTAGCGGAAAAGGTGAGTGGGCTTGCGGCCAGGGCATAGTCTAGACTAGCGCTTCCGCAGACGCCTATAAGATCGCCATCGCCGCTGCCGGCGAGCAGCAGGCTGGGCCGCGGCCTGGATCTGAATTGGCGAAATCGGCCCGCCGGGCGCGAACCGGCGTCGGCGGGCTCGGTATTGGCATCAAGTGTCCGTGAAATGTGAGGCCGTTCACACTCGATCATCGCGAGTTGGCCTAACCCACGGGCGGGTGGCAGCTCGGTGTCGGAGAATCGTGATGCCGTTTTTCAGCAGCCAAAGCTTGTCGTCAGCAGTCGCGGCTTCAGTGCCCAGTATTCTCATCGTGGGAGCAGTTAGCTTTGCGGCTGTTGGTTATGTGGAGTGGTCGTCGGGCGTTAATCTGGCCCATTTCATGAGCCGGACTGCCCCGGATGCCTCAATGCCGGTTCTACCGCTCAAGGGAAGAACAGTTTGCCAGCAGGGCAATAGGCCACTGCCGGGGCTCTCTCTACCGCTCGAGTGACGCCAGCCTAAAGCGACAGTGCCCAATCTCCCAAGGACACTAAGCAGCCAGCTCCCGGAATGGTTTCCAGCGGTGCCTGTCCTTGGGCGGATTTGGGCGGCCAGTCAGATCATAACCTTTGGGTCCTTCGTGATGGCGGAAATCGAGGAGCCTGACTTTCGCACGATTGAAGCAAACTGTTGGTCTGAGACCTTTAGGCCGGCGCGAATAGCACGGCCTTCGTAGCAATCTTGTCGCCAGTCATCTCGAGACGCCTCTCGCGCGTCAGCGCGGTAAATCTCAAAAATTACGCCGCCGGGCCCGAAATGGTTTGTCCC
>NZ_LFIQ01000002.1 GCF_001189245.1 Bradyrhizobium pachyrhizi
CTGAAGAAGGAAGGCGTCGAGGTGAAATACGCCATTCACCCGGTGGCGGGCCGCATGCCCGGCCACATGAACGTGCTGCTGGCCGAGGCCAACGTGCCCTATGATGAGGTGTTCGAGCTCGAGGACATCAACTCGGAGTTCGCCCAGGCCGATATCGCCTTCGTGATCGGCGCCAACGACGTCACCAACCCGGCGGCGGAAGAGGACAAGACCTCGCCGATCTACGGCATGCCGGTGCTGCAGGTCTGGAAGGCCGGCACCGTGATGTTCATCAAGCGCTCGCTGGCCTCGGGCTATGCCGGCATCGACAACCCGCTGTTCTACCGCGACAACACCATGATGTTGCTCGGCGACGCCAAGAAGGTCACCGAGAACATCGTCAAGGCGATGTA
>NZ_LFIQ01000087.1:0-14917 GCF_001189245.1 Bradyrhizobium pachyrhizi
CAGACAAGACGGCGCCCGTCGGATGCGTACATCTGAACGGGCAGGGAGATGGTCCCTATCCCGCCATGGTGACGCAGACGTTTTCCGGCCCCTACGTCAATTTGAAGGTGCTCGGTTGGGGCAAGGACGCTTGGGACGAGGGGAGCGTGTCCGAGAAGCCCGTAGCCGCCCCTGATGGTGAGCCCGTCCGCTATTGGACCTGGCCGCCTCGCGAGTAATTCGGCGCAAGCCGAAAGCGCCTTAACGGGCAACCTCCTGGTGAAACTGGCGCAGCCTCGAGCCGCGCCTTTTTTCATTGGTGTGGCTATAGCCTGTGTTTTAGGGTGTGGCCGGATGGCATCGTTTGGGGCATGAAAGCTCGCGCGCTTTTGGCCTGGAACGTTCGCCGCCTCCGCGTGCAACGCGGGATCTCGCAAGAAAAGTTGGCTCGCATGGCCGGCATTGACCGCTCGTACCTGGGTGGTCTCGAGCGGCAGACCGAAAATCCGACGGTCGACCTTCTTGATCGCATCGCCGGGGCGCTCGGCACTCATCCGTCAGATTTGTTTGTTCGGCCGCGGAAGGGTGCGGGGCCTCCCAAGACGCTGCCTACAGGTCGTAAGCCGGCGCAGTCGACCCGCAGCCAGTTATGAAGCTGGCCGCTAATTGTGCCCGGTCGTTGCTCTCTTTAGGTGGAGGGCGAGGTGATTGGCGTGGGCATAGGCTCGAAGGCGCCTTGAAAGGGTCGTTCAGGCCTTGCGCTGGAGGTGGTCGGCAAGCTTGATGATTTCGGAGAAGTGCCGAGCGCGTTCAGCGTCCTCTCTGCGTTCGCGATGGGCGCAAAGCGAGAATACGGAGTTGTTGCCGCTTTCATTCTGCCCGCTTGAGACGGTGACAAGGGGAGGGGTCAGGTCCAAGCTGAGCTGTCCGTCCGATTTGTTGGCCATGGGCGCTATCCCGCCTGAATTAAGTTTTTCTCTCTTAGCCTCTTTACAACGACCGCCTCAAGGGTCGGGAGAGCTTCCAAAGTCTTATCGAAGCGGGGCTGAGAATGCCGGGGATCGATCGTCAAAAGTACGCCTTTTGACTTGCGGCTATCCGGGGGTACCCGGAAGAGCCGCAAATATCGGGCGGGCGCCACTCCATCATATGGAAGCACGCGAACCTTTTTCATGTCCGACTCGTCTTCGGTAATTGCATCATCGTGGAGCTTGGTTGCCAAACTCTTTCTATAGGGTTCGATGAAATAAACTTCCGAAATGCCGGCGGCGACGATGTGCCTAGCGCAGCTGTGACAAGGATAGGTCGTCACGAATAACTTGCTGCCCGCCAAAGCAATACCGTTCTTGCCAGCGTTGATGATAGCGTGCATTTCGGCATGGACTGAGCGTGAAAATTCGATGAGGTTTTTCAGCTTTCCATTTGCAAGAATTGCACTTTTTGCCTTTTCCTTGTCAGCTTCGGCAATTGTCTTGACCCCAACGAGCTCGTTGACGAGCATCTCGGCGATCAGATGCTTTTCGTCGTCGTTGTGGCATTTGCCGCCTTTGTTCCAGCAGCGCAGGTCGTGGTCGGACTTAGGGTCGCCATTGGGATCGGCAGCGTAGAGCCCACCGCCGAACTTGGGGACATCGTTCCATCCGGTCGCGATCACGTCACCCTGCGCGTCGGTGATCGCGGCGCCGACCTGACGGGATAGGCAGGCCGAGTTACCCGCGGCTGAGGCGGCAGCGTACATTGCCGTTTCCGAGTAAGTAGGCGTCATGACCTTGACGCCCAGGATGAGGTTCAGAAAGCGTTCGACCCGCGCTTTTACCTGGCTGCCGGAGTTCGAATCGACCCGGAGGAAGAAATCGGCATTCGGAAAGGTATCCCTGACGGTCTGACCGTGGGCGAACTCTTCGCCCGAATCGCGGTCGATGAGCGTGTAGATTTGCTGCAGGCTCATGCCCTTCTGCTCGAGCGACTTGGTCCTGCGCGACTGAGGGGCGTACACTCCCACCACGTAGACCATGTCTCGATAGACTAGGCGGAGCAGGTCGAGTTCCTGCTGATTCTTGATCGAATCGATGATGTGGCAAACGCGCCGCGGCTCAAATGTTTCCGGGCCGTCCTTCTTTTTGTGTTTCTGGCGATCGAGCGCAATTTCGCTGACCGCTAGCTCGGCCAACACGCCGGCGCCGTATCTTTCCCGGAGTTCGTCTCCCTTATCGATCAGGTATTTTACGCGCTTGTATTCGTCCCCGGCTGGGGCCGCTCCGCTGAGTTTTTCGATTTGACGGCTGAGTTTCAGAATCTCGGCATAGTCATACCCAAAGCTCTTCTCTAGGCACTCCTTGAACGCCTTCGCTACGTCTTGGATAGGCGATCCGATCGGGCCACAGAGGGCGATGACAAGTTCGCTTGTGTGGGTGTCTTTGATCTCCGCGATATTGTCGATATTGCTCGCGGCCGTAATTCTTGGCGCGCTGGCGCCTTTCGCTCTAACCATTGAACATAAACCTAAAATTTCATCGAGCCGTCGGTAAAGCTTTAACCTGCAAGGATTCTTGTGGTTTTGCAAGTGTTTCGGACACATTGGTCACGCCGGGGGCGTAGCATTCTCGCGCGCCTCCTTATCTGCTGAACGACAGCGCGCCTGCACGAGTGCCATCCATGCCGGCTAAGATCGTCCCGGCTCCCTCGCGCGATAAGCGCACTGTCTGAACGCACCTGATAGGAGCGCGATGAGGTATCCGAATTCCGCGCGTTGCCGCCGCACCTCGTGTCTCAACTAACCTGTGGATCGCGGAAGTCGGCCCGCAGCAAGCTCCACGGCCTTCCAGCGCTGGAATGGTGACAGATCCTTCTCTCGTTCAGCCATAAGGCCGCTAGCCCGGTCGAGGGCTGCATCTATGGCCTTACGGTCCCATTTTGTGGTGCCGGGGATGGGGCCCGGGACGATGCCTTTCGCCCGCCATTGGTCGAATGTTGCCAATGTCTTGCAGCCACAATAGGCGGCGGCCTCTTGCTTGGACAGGACGCGCGGTGGTTCGGTCATCGTTAGGTTTTAGGTTGAGGAGGCGGCATTCGCCGCGGCAACAGCCAGCGCGCGAGAGAGCGCGAGTGCTTGATCGGCCGTTACCTGAAAATGAACGCCGACTACGCTGGTGATGACGATCGTGATCTCGTCGTCGATTTGCTCGACTGCGATCGCCGTCGACTCGTCGAGTTCGATCTGCGCGATCTGTCCCGGGTAATTGTCCGGTTCCTTCGACATAGCATCACTCTCCATGCTTCCGGCCTCAGTGTATCGGAGATCCTGCTCGCTGCTACGAGAACAAAGCGCGTCAATCGGATTGCTCGATTTGGATATCGAGATATTGAGTGCCAGGCTTGCTATGCGCGCCGCGACAGGGAGGTTTTGAGCCTCTTAAAAGTCGCCCTTGCCGCGGCCCGCGCCGCTTCCGCGTCTGCCGCCGATGGCGAAGCGGGAGCGCAGATTTTCGGATTTTGCTCGCGACATTTCCGGTCCTGCATCTCGCGGACAAACCGCAGGGTCGTGAAGTCTTGGCGCCCAACCCGGAAAATTGTGAGCATCCCGCGAGCATGCTCGGCGCGCAGACTGACTTCGGTGATGATGCCACGGAAATAGAGGTCGCAAGCCTCGCGAAGGGTGATCGGTGTCTCGTCGGTCAGCTCGGGCCGAACGAAGCGGGAGGGGCCACAGCTCATTGTTTCTTCGGAGACCTCGCAAGAGCTTGTTCGGCAAGTCGGCGCAAGGCCTCGGGGCGGCTGGGAAGGTCAGATTGCGCCCGGCGCCAGGCGTCGATCTGATCAGCTAACATTGGCTGAACGCGCACCATTATCGGTTCGCCCGTGGTAGGGGCTCGTGGCTTTCGAGGTTTCGTGGTATCACCAGTTGACTTGCTCATGAAGCCATGGTATCACGAAATCAAGCCGAAGGGAAGTTCGCACCTTCCCCTCGGCTCTAACCAGCACCAAGGATCTGGACCATGGCACAGGCTAAACCGAATTCTACCACATCACGCCGTAGGCTTCTGCAAGCGCTCGCCGGCGGCGGCGCGCTGGTCGCGGGGGCCACCACTACGGCAGCTTTGGCAGCCGAACCCGATCCCATTTTCGCGGCGCTCGTGGAGCACGCGAAAGTTGATGATATCTTGGCGGGTGCGGCCGAGGCGGTTGAGGCGGCAGAGCGAGAATTGGACCGAGTTGGCGATCTTAATCCGTGCGTCATCAGCGTTGGTAATAGCGAGGAGGGGTTCCCGTCGATGACGCATGTCGAAATCGATCGGTACACGCCAGCAGACGAGTACCCCGATCGCAACCGTGATGAGCACGTCCGGTTGTCGGCCTCGTGGGCGCGCCGTGTCGCGCGGCTCGATCCTCTCAATGAGGCGTTGGCCGCCGCCGAAGCGATGGAGATGAAGGCGCGGGAGAAGGTCGATAACATCGAGCCGATCACGCTTGCGGGCGCCCTCGCTGCGCTCAAGTTCACGCGGAGGTTCACCCTCTGAACGTTCTGCGCACCCGCCGGTTCATACCTGGCGGGTCCATCTATTTTGGTTCCGCTGCCCGGATGCGTGGCTTGCACCGGCGTCAGGCTTCTCGAAGATCGGGCCGCCTACTTAGGCCACCCGCTCCGCAGCAGTTGACGGTATCCGGTATTGGCAATCCACCGCGCCCGCGCAAGATGGCTGTCATAAGCCTGTCGGGCCCGATCTGGCTCACGCGCTGGATCAATGCACAGGACGATCCGCGACACCTCGCGCCAGTCGGCGCCTTCCGCGGCGGCATCGAGCATGCGCCAATAGGTAACCACGTGAGCTTCATCGTAGGCGGTGAGTTCGGACCCGGAAGGCGGTTCGTCAGCGACGCCTAGTTGATCGGCGGGCGGCATTTGACCTCCTGGGCTTCCGGGGTGCGGAAGGTCCATCATGCGCGCCTTTATGTCGACGACGTGACCTACAGCCGGCGGTCCGTTGCCGCGGCATGCCTGTTCCGATCTTCCCGAAAAGCTACGCCGCCGGGCTCGAAATGCTTTGTCCCGGCGGCGCCCTGTTTCAATCTGGGGATCGGCAATCCCAGTCCGGACGAGATCGCAAGTGTGGCGCCCTCACTCTGCCATTCGCACAGACGAGCAAAAGTAATCGTCGCACCGCCGTCCCTCCAAGAGATGGCACCAGCCTATAGGTCGAGGTGGGCCATTGGCACGCGGTGCAGCGGATTAAGTCATTTTATGCGCTGAATTTTTTGAGTTTTATCCGCGTGTGTCATGCTTACGGGTCTTTGTGGCTTTTCCACCACTCGGCAACGGCCTTGATCGAGTCTTTTACCGGCGCACCGCCTGCGAGCACCCCAGAAATCGTCGCCGCCAGGGTCGGTTCGACGTGCAGAAGTGAGGCGCAAATCGCTGTGGCCGATACGAATACACCCATCTTAAAAGTGCCGTTCAACGTCCTAAATCCCTCAGTCAGGATCGCCTCGTGATTTTTGTCGAACCACGAGCGAACGTAGCTGCCCAATGATCTGGCGGCCTGTTCGGCGGCCTCCGGCGGGGCCTGTCCGCCTGCCACCTCGACCGTGGTGCTCCTGACCTTGTCGAGTTTCTCCTCGAGTTCATCAAGCTCGCGGAGATCTTGATTATCGTTGATGCGCAATTGGCGCTGCCGATCCGCTTCGTTCCGAACCAGAAGCAAGAGAGCGTCGACCTGTAATAGGACGACGGCGCCGATTGCCGTGCGGTTGGGCCGCCCTTCGGAGCCTGGGCCGCCAGTCACAACAGCGCTGGGCAAGTCATTGGAAATGGCCGGTCTGATCTCACCTGCGACGCCACCGCCCTGAACGCCTTTGGGGCCCGCATTTGTTTGGGGCAGTGGATCCGTATCCCGCTCAAACGTGACGGCTCGGCCGATCATGAACTGGTCTAGGTCGCGTTGGTGCTCATCATTGAGATCTTGCAGGCGCTGACGTCCCGACGGAGTTAAATCGCCGACCAGGACGTGATCGACTTCTCCTGTCCGACTAGATTTGTGTGGTTTCGGACCGCTGTAGAGGCCCTCTTCGTACATGGAGGCGAGGTGATCCAACGTGTCTTGATGGTCAATGCCGTCGATGTGGATTGGCGCGGCAGCCCTGCTGCGCTTGGCCTCGATGGCGAGGAGAATGCGCCGATCGACATTCTTGTCACGGCGCATGGTACCCCCCAATTTCGCCACCTCCGGTCGCTTCAATATGGCATCCCGGCACGAGCCAGAACAGACCCGGCACACCAGTTTCAGAATTGCCACGGTTTGGCAGATTCAGAACTGTACAGGAAACGGCGCGAGGGCGGTTGCCTAAGTGCTTGAGGCGCTGTATTGATCCGCCCGCGTCGGGGCCACGTGGCGGAGTGGTTACGCAACGGTCTGCAAAACCGTGTACACCAGTTCAATTCTGGTCGTGGCCTCCACTCATCTCATCAATGGCTTGCAGCCAATCAATGAGAAGCCGCATTAGCTCGCGGCGTACCAACCTTCAGGAAACGGAATCAGCGGCCACGGCGCCTGGTTGTCATTGGCCGCGCGCGGTGGCGGCTGAATGCGGGGCGAGGGCTGAGCCACGAAATCCTCCTGAGCAATGGGCGCGATCGCCGTTCGCACGGCGTCCAGCAGCAGATCAAATTCGACTTCGCTCATCGCGCTCTCCGAGGTTCGAGAGCGCCATGGTCGCAAAACTGTCTTCGGTCCGGATTGAGCGATTCGTTCGAATTTTATGAAAAGAACGATGGCGCCCGTGTTGGTTAACAAATCGTTGGTGACCCTTCGGGAACCTAGGTCGGCGTGGCCGCACCTCATGTGAGACAGATCACATCTTGCGAAAAACTCCGCCCGGAATTCCCGGCAATCCTCATAGCCGTCAAATATCGCAGAAGTTTTAGGGAGCCGTGACAATGAGGCCGTGCATCGCGGGATACTTGTTGATCGCATGCCACCTCGATCCTCGGCTTTTGCTGACATGGTCTCACCAGTGGGCACTGTTGGGTGCTGCGGGCAGCTCCCGGACAGCGCAAATCGCCTACGCCCGCTGTCTATCGCCTCGAGCCGGAGGAAATTCCCGACGTCTGCGCGCCGTTACGTCAGTCCGGTGAGGTCGTGCGGCAGCATGGTCTTGAACTGCGTCAGCGCCTGCCGCGCCTTCCTCGGTGGCAGCATGATCGCGTGACGCACGGCGGCTGCGATCAGCGTCATGATCAGTGCTGAAAAGGTGGCGAAGGCGGCAGTCGGCATGCCGGGCGCAATCCGCCTGACCGCGTCGGACAGCAGGCCGGAGAGCACGGCCATGTCGTCCGCATCGAGCTTCTGCAGGGCGCGGTCGGCTTGCGTCGCCTGCCAGATGTCGCGCATGACAGGCTCGCGCATGAACATCTCGTAGTAGCTGTCGACGATCCGGCAAAGCGCCGGGTGCAGGTCGCGCGCGGTCGTCACCGTGGCCAGATCGCGCCTGACGCAATCGCGCCCGACCGCGTTATGGCGTTCGGCCAGGGTGCCGATGATCGCGGCCTTGTCCGGGAAATATTGATAGAGCGAGCCGAATGCGACGCCGCTGCGCGCGACGACGTCGCTCATGCGGAAGGCCTCGCTGCCCTTTTCCGCCATGATCTCGGTCGCGCAGGCAAGGATGCGCTCGAAGCGCTCGCGGCTGCGCTGCTGGGTCGGGGCAAGCCGCGCCAGCCCGGGGAGGGGGACTTCCACGGCCGCGGCCTTTCGTCTCGACATCTCTCGCTTCCCTGCGATCGGGGTTGACGGCCCTAATACGAGAGTTTATCGCATTTCACAAATACGAGTATATCTCGCATTTGGAGGCGGAACGATGCGCCAGATCCTGACCTCGGCCTTGCTGTGGTTTTCCGCGCTCGGTTGCGGCCTGCTCGCCGGGCTCTATTTCGCGTTCTCGGCTTTCGTCATGACCGCGCTCGGCCGCATCGATCAGGCCGCCGGCATCTCGGCAATGAACGCGATCAATGCCGATATCGTCCGCTCGCCGTTCATGCCGGTGTTCCTCGGCACCACGCTGTCCTGCGCTGTGCTGGTCGTGCTCGGCGGGCTCAGATGGCAGGAGCCGGGCGCGATTGCGATGATTTGCGGCGGCGCCCTCTACGTGGTCGGCATGTTCGTCGTCACGGTCGCCTTCAATGTGCCGCTGAACGATCAGCTTGCGGCCTCTGACCCTGCGGGCACGTCGGCGGCATCTGTCTGGGCGCGCTATCTGACCGACTGGACCTTCTGGAACCACGTGCGGACCATCTCCTCGCTGGCCGCGACCGCGCTGTTCATCGTTGCCATCGGCGGGCGATAGCCTGCCGGCTTGCGCGGCGAAGCCGGGCGGTGGTGCCCGAGACCAGAATCGCAGCCGCGGCGCGATCGCGGCGCTGGCGGTGTTTCAGGTGCCCGCAAGGGCGGCGGCCGGGCACGCACCGCGCGGAGGAATGGTTAAACCCTTGTAACGCAGAGATTTACGGTCCCCGGTAAAGTTTCGCCGGAGGGGCGATTTGGTTCTTTGCAAGGCCGAAAGGCTTTGTTATACGCTGCCCGCTCGCGAACAGATGTTCGCCTATTCCTCGGTAGCTCAGCGGTAGAGCATTCGACTGTTAATCGAATGGTCGCTGGTTCGAATCCAGCCCGGGGAGCCAGTTTGGTCTGGCCCCATCGATCCCCCAAATCGCCAATCACAAGCCCGTGGTCCGCAGCGGACAGGCCGAAAACGTCGTCAAATCGACTCAATAACGTTCAACACTCGCTTCCGTCGGGTCTTGAGAGGTGATTTTGATGACCATTAACTTGATCGACCTGTCGATGCCGCAGCCGACGCTCGTTCCGAATGACGCGCCTGACATCAGTGACGATGAATGCGTCCGCCGACTCGCGAAGGCCGTCGAGGAGCATGATTCCGAGCATCTCGACGAAGTGGCCCGCCTGATCGGCCGGCTTGCCGTCACGATCGAATAGACGGCGCCACGAGCCTGTTCTGGGAGCGCGATCGCCCGCCAACGGCGTGTTGCGTTTTGGCGGAGCTTGTTCCAAAAGATGGCCCTGTTCTAGCTTCTCCAGCGGCAATGCCGCGACTTGCAGGGTCTCCGCCAATGACCGGTTTTTCGACCGCGCGCCAGTATATGGTCGATGGTCAGGTGCGTCCGAGCGACGTGACCGATGATCGTATTCTCGATGCCATGCTGACCGTGCCGCGCGAGATATTCGTGCCGGCAAGCAAGCAGGCGCTGGCGTATCTCGACCTCGACCTCGATGTCGCCGAGGGCGGTGCGACGAGGCGCTGCCTGATCACGCCGGCGCTGCTCGCCCGGATGCTCCAGGCCGCCGAGATCAAGGCCACCGACCGCGTCCTCGTGGTCGGCTGCGCGACCGGTTACGCCGCCGCCGTCCTGGCGCGCTTTGCCGCAGACGTCTGCGCGACCGAAAGCGATCCGGCGCTTGCCGCAAGGGCGACCACGGCGTTCGCCGAGCTCGGGATCCAGAATATCACCGTCAAAACGGCCGCAGCCGCCGACGGCGATGCCGCGGGCGCCCCGTTTGACGTCATTATCCTCAATGGTGCCACGGAGATCGTCCCGACCGGGCTGTTCGGCCAGCTCAAGGAGGGGGGCAGGCTGGTCGGGGTGTTCGGTCTGTTGCCGCCGCCGCGCGCCACCCTGGTGACGCGCTCCCACGGGGATTTCGGCCATCGCGAGCTGTTCGACGCCTCGGCCCCCGTTTTACCCGGATTCGAGCGAGTTCCCGCCTTCGTCTTCTGACCCTCTCCTGCGGCGCAGGGCTGATAAAATCCCGTTCCGAATCAGAAGTGTGGCCCGTTTGCCCCATGTGAAGAGTTTCGACCGTGTTCCGTTGCGGGGTAGTTCCGTTGGGCCTAGCTGCGGACTAAGGTGAGGCGGGACTCACTTCGACTGAAGCGACCGCCGGACTGATTTGCGTGTGGGAGACGGCGACTACAATGATTGGATTTCCGGGGATGCGTGGGGTGAAGGTTGTCACCGCGGCTGCGACTGCCGTCCTTCTGTTGGCGGAGATGGGCCCTGTGCCCGCACTCGCCGATACAATCGAGGCCGCGCTGGTGCGGTCCTACCAAAACAATCCCCAGCTGAACGCGCAACGCGCGCAGGTGCGGTCAACGGACGAGAACGTTCCGCAGGCACTGTCGGGCTACCGCCCGAAAGTCGCACTGACGGCAAGCGCGGGGTACCAATACACCGATACGCTGACGACACAGGGCGGCGACGCGAACAATCTTGTCCGCACCCAAATCCATGGCGCCAACGCGCCGCGCAGCGCAGGCCTCACGGTCAACCAATCGCTGTTCAACGCGCAGACCGCGCCCAGGGTGCGCGCGGCGGAAAGCCAGGTCTCGGCGGCGCGCGAGGGCCTGCGTGTGCTCGAGCAGACCGTGATCCTGAGCGCGGCCACGATCTACATGGACTATCTCCGCGACTCCGCCATCGTCGAAGTTCAGCGCAGCAACACGCGCGTGCTGGAACAGACGCTGAAGCAGACCCAGGACCGCTTCAATGTCGGCGAAGTGACGCGGACCGACGTCGCGCAATCCGAAGCGCAGCTCGCGGCAGGTAAAACCCAGCAGCTCACCGCCGAATCGAACCTGACGACGACGCGTTCGAATTTCCGCCGCATCATCGGCAACGAGCCGCAGAACCTCGCGCCGGGCTCGCCGGTTGACCGGTTCCTGCCAACGACGCTTGCGGCTGCCGTTGATCTCAGCCTGACCCAGAATCCGAACGTCACCTCGGCGATGTACGGCGTCGACGTCAACTTCCTGCAGGTCAAGGTCAGCGAGGGAGCGCTGTTCCCGTCGGTCAACCTGCAAACGTCGGTGCAGCAGCAGTACGAGCAGACCCTGATCAGCCAGCGCGCGTTCAGCGCGGGAACGGCGGTCCAGCTGTCGGTGCCGCTCTACCAGGGCGGTGCGGAATATTCGCTGATCCGCCAGTCGAAGGAATCGCTGGCGCAGCAGCGCCTCGTGCTCGAACAGACCCGCGATCAGGCGCGCGCCAACGTCGTCACCGCGTGGGGCCAGCTGGTCGCCGGTAAGTCGCAGGTGGCATCGGCGCAGGCGCAGGTGACCGCGTCGGAGATCGCCCTGAACGGCGTGCGCGAAGAGGCCAAGGCCGGTCAGCGCACCACGCTCGACGTGCTCAACGCGCAGCAGGCGCTCGTCAACGCGCGCAACGCGCTGGTTACCGCGCAGCACGACCGCGTCGTCGCGTCCTATAACGTGTTGAGCGCAGTTGGTCGCTTGTCACCGCAGGTGCTTGGCCTTTCGACCAACGTCTACGATCCGAGCGTGCATTACCAGCAGGTTCGTGACAACTGGGCCGGCGTACGCACGCCCGACGGCCGCTAAACACCTTCGCATCATCATCGCTTGTCGCGTCATGTTTGTGGTTCTGAGTTAATCAGGACCACAAACAGGCGCGTTTGCTTGCATTCGATAATTGGCCTGACATACCGTTTTGTCGGGCAGCAAGGCGATTCGCGGCGCGCCGGCGTAGCGTGATGACAGGTGCGACGCCACCTGTGATCACGCTGCATTGGGCGACACGAAGCTTGCACAAAGCCTCGGGCGGGCTTGATCTGGGGACAAGTCGGGCGGGAGCAATGAAAATCTCCGCCCACATCATCGGAACCGGCGAATCCTCTCGGGCTTGATGTAAAATCGTTTCGATGTGGAGTCGGAGATGACGCAACCTGCGAAGGTCCAAGAGCCCTCGATGGAGGAGATCCTGGCGTCGATCCGTCGCATCATTGCCGACGACGAGGCGAAGCCGGCCGCGGCCGAGAAGCCTGCGGCCGCCGCTGCAGCGCCGGCGCCGAAGGTCGAGCCAGCACCAGCAACCAAGCCCGCGATGAAGAGCCCGCCGCCCGCAGCGCCACCGGCCGCGAAGGCCGCCGCGCCCGCGCCGAAATCACCGCCGCCTGCGCCTGCACCGGCGGCCAGCAACAGTCAGGACGACATCGACTCGCTGCTCGCCAGCCTCGACGAGGCGACGCCCGCAGCCGAGATCAGGCCGTCGCCGCAGCCCGCAGCCCAGCCCGAAGCCGACGTGTTCGAACTCACCGACGAGATGGCGCTGCCGGACCCGGCCGCCGCGCCGTCGTTCCGCAAGGTCGAGCCGCAGGACGACCTCGAGTTCACGGAAGCGCGGAGCCGGGCGCCGGAACCGGCCCGGGAGCCGCCGGCGATCGAGACCGCGCCCATGCAGCAGATCATCTCGGGAACCACGATGCGGGCCGTCGAGTCGGCCTTCAACTCGCTGGCCAACACGGTGTTGAGCAACAATGCGCGGACGCTCGAGGATCTGGTCAAGGAGATGCTGCGGCCGATGCTGAAGTCCTGGCTGGACGACAATCTGCCCGGGCTGGTCGAGCGGATCGTCAAGGCCGAGATCGAGCGGGTATCCCGCGGGCGCTAGCTCCGCCGCGGGCGCCAGTCCGCGCGGCGCTAGTAACGCAGCCGGCGCGAGGCTGGCTTCCGCCGTTGGGCCTAGCGGCCCTCAATCAGCTCCCCAAATGCCCTAAACGTCGATTTGACGTACCGGTCCGGTTGACTTGGTGCGCTCCGGCGGCTTTCTAACGCTTTCCATGGTCCACAGCGCATTGTCATGATCGAGAAAAACTACCAGCCCGCCGATATCGAGCACCGGATGGCCCGGATCTGGGAGGAGAGCGGTGCGTTCAAGGCCGGCCGGCCTGAACGCAAGGACGCCGCGCCTTTCACCATTGTGATTCCGCCGCCGAACGTGACCGGCTCGCTGCACATGGGCCACGCGCTCAACAACACGCTGCAGGACATCCTGTGCCGCTTCGAGCGGATGCGCGGCCGCGACGTGCTGTGGCAGCCCGGCACCGATCACGCCGGCATCGCCACCCAGATGGTGGTCGAGCGTCAGCTGATGGAACGGCAGGAGCCGGGCCGGCGCGACATGGGCCGCGCCAAGTTCCTCGAGCGGGTCTGGCAGTGGAAGGCCGAGAGCGGCGGCACAATCGTCAACCAGCTCAAGCGCCTCGGGGCGTCCTGCGACTGGTCGCGCGAGCGCTTCACCATGGACGAGGGCCTGTCGCGCGCCGTCGTCAAGGTGTTCGTCGAGCTGCATCGCGATGGCCTGATCTACAAGGACAAGCGCCTGGTCAATTGGGACCCGAAGCTGCTCACCGCGATCTCCGATCTCGAGGTGCAGCAGGTCGAGGTCAGGGGCCATCTCTGGTATCTGCGCTATCCGATCGAGGGCCGCAGCTTCAGCCCCGAGGATCCGAAATCGTTCATCGTGGTCGCGACGACGCGCCCCGAGACGATGCTCGGCGACACCGCCGTCGCGGTGCATCCGGACGACGAGCGCTACGCCGATCTGGTCGGCCAGCACGTCATCCTGCCGCTGGTCGGCCGCAGGATTCCGATCGTCGCCGACGACTATTCCGATCCGGAGAAGGGCTCGGGCGCGGTCAAGGTGACGCCGGCGCACGACTTCAACGACTTCGAGATCGGCAAGCGTCACGGCCTGCCGCAGATCAGCGTGCTCGACCAGGAAGGCAGCCTCAGCCTGGTGGGCAACGAGGACTATCTGCGCGGCCTGCCGATGGGCGCCGACGAGTTCGCCGCCGAGTTTGACAAGATCGAGCGCTTCGCGGCGCGCAAGAAGATCGTCGCGAGGCTGGAGGAGTTCGGCTTCCTCGAGCGGATCGAGCCCAACACCCACATGGTGCCGCATGGCGACCGCTCCGGCGTCGTGATCGAGCCGTATCTGACCGACCAGTGGTATGTCGACGCCAAGACGCTGGCGCAGCCGGCGATTGCGGCGGTGCGCTCGGGCGAAACCACGTTCGTGCCGAAGAACTGGGAAAAGACCTATTTCGAGTGGATGGAGAACATCCAGCCCTGGTGCATCTCGCGCCAGCTCTGGTGGGGCCATCAGATTCCGGCGTGGTACGGACCCGACGGCAAGGTGTTCGTCGCCGAGACCGAGGAAGAGGCGGTCGGCCACGCGCTCGGCTATTACGTCGAGCAGGAAGTCATCACGCCGGAGCAGGGCCACGACATGGCGGTCGACCCCGCCAAGCGCGAGGGCTTCATCACGCGCGACGAGGACGTGCTCGACACCTGGTTCTCGTCGGCCCTGTGGCCGTTCTCGACGCTGGGCTGGCCGGACGACACGCCGGAGGTCGCACGCTACTACCCGACCAACACGTTGGTTACCGGCTTCGACATCATCTTCTTCTGGGTCGCCCGCATGATGATGATGGGCCTCCATTTCATGAAGGAGGCGCCGTTCTCGACCGTCTACATCCACCGTCTCGTCCGCGACGAGAAGGGCGCCAAGATGTCGAAGTCGAAGGGCAACGTCATCGACCCGCTCGGCGTGATCGACGAATACGGCGCTGACGCGCTGCGCTTCGCGCTGACCCGCGAGGCGGCGCAAGGCCATGACATCCGCCTGTCGCCGCATCTGGTCGAGACCAACCGCAATTTCGCGACCAAGTTCTGGAACGCCTGCCGCTTCGCCGAGATGAACGAGTGCGTCAAGCCGGACGGTTTCGATCCGAAGGGCGCGAAGGAGACGTTGAACCGCTGGATCGCGCACGAAACCTCGCGCGTCACCCGCGAGGTCACCGAGACGATCGAGGATCATCGCTTCAACGATGCCGCGGGTGCGATCTACCGCTTCGTCTGGAACGTGTTCTGCGACTGGTATCTTGAACTCGCGAAACCCGTGCTGATGGGCGAGGAGGGCGCGGCCAAGGCCGAGACCCGCGCCATGATCGCCTGGACCCGCGACGAGATCCTCAAGCTGCTGCATCCGTTCATGCCCTTCATCACGGAGGAGCTGTGGGCGGTGACCGCAAAGCGTGACGGCCTGTTGGTGTTGGCGTCCTGGCCGCGC
>NZ_LFIQ01000087.1:14927-32269 GCF_001189245.1 Bradyrhizobium pachyrhizi
GCTGGGTGGTCGATCTCGTCACCGCGATGCGGTCGGTGAAGGCGGAAATGAACATCCCGCCGTCGACACTGACGCCGCTGGTGATCGCGGGCGCCTCCGACGAGACGCGGGACCGCGCGCGGCGCTGGAACGACACCATCAAGCGGCTCGCGCGATTGTCGGATATTTCGTTCGCCGATCATCCGCCGGAAGGCGCGGTGCAGCTCCTTGTCCGCGGCGAGGCGGTCGCGCTGCCGCTAAAGGGCGTGATCGATCTCGCGGCTGAACGCACGCGGCTGGAGAAGGAGCTCGGCAAGGCCGACGCCGACATCAAGCGAGTCGATGCCAAGCTCGCCAACGAGAAGTTCGTGGCCAACGCGCCGGAAGAGCTCGTCGAGGAAGAGAAGGAAAAGCGCGCGGCAGCAGCGGAGCGCCGCGCCAAGATCCTCGAGGCGATCGAGCGGTTGAAGAAGGCGTCATAGCGAACGACGCCGTGGCGATCAAAACCGCTTGCTGAGGAATTTCGATCCCTTCAGCCCGTAGCGCCAGGGCAGGTCGACGGCCTTGGTGATGCCGATCCGCACCCCGGTGATGATTTCGGGTGCTTCGGTCCGCGCATGGAGCGCGATCGGGGCGCGGTCGAGTGGCAATTCGCTGTGCGCGATGGTGATGCCGAGCGCCTCGCAGAGCTTGCCGGGCCCCGAGCACAGCGCCCGCTCGTCCTCCAGCCCGCGCCGCCGGCGCATCGCCGCGAGCCCATGGGTCGGCTCGATCGCGCGGATCAGCACGGCGCTGGCCGAGCCCGCTTCCTCGCAGACGAAGTTGACGCACCAATGGATGCCGTAGGAGCGGTAGACGTAGGAGAAGCCCGGCGGGCCGAACATCACCTGGTTGCGCGGGGTCGGCCCGCGGTAGGAATGCGCTGCCGGATCGGTGTGATGATAGGCCTCGACCTCGGTGATGATGCCGCCGGCGCCGCCGACCAGGAAGGTCGCGCCGATCAGGTCGGGGGCGACCTCGTGGACGCTGCGATCGAAGAAGGAGCGTTTCAGCGCCTTGCCGAGGCGCGGCGCGGTCGCGCGGATAGATCGGGGTTTTTGAGCCATTTTGAGGTGGGAATCGGCATGGAACGGACCGCAAGACTGCCAATATATGGGCTGGTCTGCTAGGGTCGCGGGACGGGTTGCGAGCCGCGTCAACACCGATTAGCTAAGCCCTTGGTTCGGAGCATGATCGGTTCGGAAAACCGGACTCCACTTTTCCGGATCATGCTCCCGCGACTTGCAGGCATCCATGGTCACCATCGTCGACACCATCTCCACCACTCAGCTCCGCCCGCGGCACCCCGAGAAGGTCAACCGACCGGATGCCGTGTCGCCGCCGAAGCCGGACTGGATCCGCGTTCGTGCGCCGAACACCCGCGGCTATGCGGATACGCGCCGGATCGTGAAGGAGAACGGCCTCGTCACGGTGTGCGAGGAGGCGGGCTGCCCCAATATCGGTGAGTGCTGGGACAAGAAGCACGCCACCTTCATGATCATGGGCGACACCTGCACGCGCGCCTGCGCGTTCTGCAACGTCAAGACCGGCATGCCCGGCGCGCTCGAGGCGAGCGAGCCGGAATATGTCGCGGAGGCCACCGCCAAGCTCGGGCTTAGCCACGTCGTGGTCACCTCGGTCGATCGCGACGATCTCGCCGACGGCGGCGCCGAGCATTTTGCCGAGACCATCCGCGCCATCCGCGCGCGCTGCCCGACCACCACGATCGAGATCCTGACACCGGACTTTCTGCGCAAGGACGGCGCGCTGGAGCGCGTGGTCGCGGCCAAGCCCGACGTCTTCAACCACAATCTGGAAACCGTGCCGTCGCGCTATCTGACGGTCCGTCCCGGCGCCCGCTATTTCCATTCGATCCGGCTGCTGCAGCGGGTCAAGGAGATCGATCCGACCATCTTCACCAAGTCGGGCATCATGGTCGGCCTCGGCGAGGAGCGGCACGAGGTGCTGCAGGTGATGGACGATCTGCGCTCGGCCGAAGTCGATTTCCTGACCATCGGCCAGTATTTGCAGCCGACCCGCAAGCATCACGCCGTCATGCGCTACGTGACGCCGGACGAGTTCGCAGGCTACGAGCGGGTAGCCTATACCAAGGGCTTTTTGATGGTGTCGGCGAGCCCGTTGACGCGCTCGTCGCACCACGCCGGCGAGGATTTCGCCAAACTGCAGGCGGCGCGCGCGGCCCGCGGCCGCTAGATTTTGCAAACGGCGGTAGGCCGGCGCCGTCACGCGCCGTTGCTTGATCGGGCCTTGATCGAACCTCGACCGAACCTTGGACTGGACCAATGCAGCGCGTTCTGGTGATGGGATCGTCGGGATCCGGCAAGTCGACCTTTGCGCGGCGGCTGTCCGCCATGACAGGGATTCGGACCGTGTCGATCGATGCGCTGTTCTGGAAGCCGGGCTGGGTCGAGTCGGGCAGGGACGAATTCGAGCGCCGCATGACCGAAGCAGCCCGCGAGCCGCACTGGATCATGGATGGGAACTACATGAGGCATGGTGCAGGGGAATTGCGCCGGGAGCTCTCCGATACGATCATCTGGTTCGACCTGCCGCGGTCGACATGCATGCTCGGTATCTTCAGGCGGATAGCCGGGAGCTATGGCCAGGCCCGCCCGGAGATGGCGGAAGGCTGCCCCGAGAAGATCGATCTCGAATTCTTCCGCTACGTCTGGACCTATCGCCGGCAGCAGCGGCCGAAGCTGATCGAGTATTTTGCCGGCTTGCGGCCCGATCAATCGCTGGTCTGCTTCACCGATCGGGCGCAGGCGGATGATTATCTGAAGCGCCTCGCACTCGGGCAAAACCGTGCGAGTATCCACTGATGCCACGATTCTCAAGCAAGCGGCGGGTCCGGCACACCGCACCTCAAATGTTCGATCTGGTCGCCGACGTCGAGCGCTATCCCGAATTCGTGCCGCTATGCCAGTCGCTCAAGATCCGCCAGCGCACGCCCAAGGACGACGGCACCGAGGTGGTGGTGGCGGACATGACGGTGTCCTTCAAGCTGGTGCGGGAAACCTTCACCAGCAAGGTGACGCTCGATCGGCCTAATCTGAAGATCCTGGTCGAATATCTGCGCGGCCCGTTCAGCAATCTGGAGAATCGCTGGAGTTTTGAGCCGAAGTCGGAAACCGAATGCGATGTCGGCTTCTTCCTGAATTACGAATTCAAGAGCCGGGTGCTGGCGATGCTGATGGGCTCGATGTTCGACGCGGCTTTCGGGCGGTTTGCCCACGCGTTCGAGAAGCGCGCGGATCAGGTCTACGGCAAGCCGCAGCTGTCGACGTAGCGAAGCCGTCTCGTTTGCCTCCCTGGAACGCAAATGCCCGGCACGAGGCCGGGCACGACGGATGATGCGTGGGACGCGTTCGCCGATTTACGGGCAGGATCGCCGCACGCCGCCGGATGCGATGTAGGTGCCCGAAGCGGGGTCGTAGGTACGGAAACGCTGGGAGCAATAGGCGTCGTTGTTGGCCTTGGCCTGGCTCGCCGCAATCGCGCCGCCGATGATCGCGCCGGCCGCCAGCCCGCCGATGATCGCCGCGCCGTTACTGCCACGATCGCGATAGTAACCACCGCGGTAGCCGTATCCGCCGCGATAGCCGTAACGCGGACCACCGTGCCAGTGCCGATACTGCACATGCTCGACGGAGGTAGGCTGGTCCTGCAATCGCGCGGGAGCGAGTGGTGCGGCGGACGAAGGCGCAACAGTCGACAGCGTCATGGCGCCAGCGCTGATGGCGGCCACGACCAAAGTTCCCAACTTCATCATTTTCTCCTTGTTGTGGGATTTTGCTGTTGGACGAACAATCGAAACAGCAGAGTTGGAACAACATAAAGCGGCGAAGCCGCGTCAAAGTTCCATTTCAGGTAAGCGTCACCGGGCCGCAGTTGACACAAGCCCGTGTCAGGCGGGCCGTGGCGCGACTCGACTTTTGGTTGGGCCTATCCGCGCGGCGGCCGGCGGCGTTTCGCAGCGTGGCTTCGCGGCGACCGAGCCACCCTTGGCCGCAACCGGCTGGCGGCCTCGCGACGCGGCTTGGCGGCCTGCGGCGGGCGCGCAAGCTCCATCAGCATGCGCAAGGCTTCGACCACCGAGCGCTGCCGCACCGTGCTGCGGCCGATCGCGCCAAATCGCTGCTCGCGATGAATGATGCGGCCGTCGCGCGCGGCGACGGCGAAATGCACTAGGCCGACCGGCTTGCCCGGTGTCGCACCTCCAGGGCCCGCGATGCCGGTGATCGAGACCGCAAGGTCGACGCCGGCCTTTTCCAGCGCGCCGATCGCCATCGCGGTCGCGGTTTCCTTGCTCACCGCGCCGAACGTTTCCAGCGTGGCCGCCCTGACGCCGAGCATGACCCGCTTGGCCTCGTTCGAGTAGGTCACGAAGCCGCGGTCGATCACGTCGGAAGAGCCGGGAATGTCGGTGAGCGCACCCGCGACCAAGCCGCCGGTGCACGATTCGGCGGTCGCGATGGTCAGCTTGCGCATCCGGCACAGGTCGAGCAGCGAGCGGGAGAGGGCACGAGCGTCGCTGCCGCCCATGTCAGGCACTCCAGCCTTTATCGTCCCACGGGAGACGGACCGTGGCGCTCGCGGTTGCCGCGATGCCTTCCTCGCGGCCGGTGAAGCCGAGCCGCTCGCTGGTGGTGGCCTTGACCGCCACGCGCGAGATGTGGACGCCGGAGATCTCCGCGATCTTCGCCCGCATGGTGTCGCGCAACGGCCCGATCTTCGGTCGCTCGCAGATCAGCGTCACTTCGAGATTGGCGATCCGTCCGCCACGCGCGGTGACGCGCTCGACCGCATATTTCAGGAACTGGTCGGAGGAGGCGCCCTTCCACTTGGCGTCGCTCGGCGGGAAATGCGAGCCGATATCGCCGTCGGCCAGCGCACCGAGGATCGCGTCGACCAGCGCATGCAGCCCGACATCGCCGTCGGAATGGGCCAGGAATCCCTTCGTGTGCGGCACGCGCACGCCGCAGATCATGACATGGTCACCGTCGCCAAAGGCGTGCACGTCGTAGCCGGTGCCGGTTCTGATGTCGCCGAGCTGGCTTGCGAGCCGCGCTTCCTCGCGCACGAAGTCCTCGGGTGTGGTGAGTTTCATGTTGGCAGCATCACCTTCAAACGTCGCAACCGTCAATCCCGCCCACTCGGCAAGCGCCGCATCGTCGGTGAAATCGGAGCGGCCATCGCGCGCTGCGCGACGATGCGCCTCCAATATTACGTCGAAACGAAAAGCCTGTGGCGTCTGCGCGATCCGCAGGCGCGCGCGCTCCGGCGTCGCCTCGACGTCGCCGGCATCGCCGGTGAGCTTGATGGTGTCGGTGACGGGAATCACGGGGATCGCAGCGCCGGTCCGGCCGGCCGCGGCGATCGCGCGAGAGATCACGGCTGCGGTGACGAAGGGGCGCGCGGCATCGTGGATCAGCACGATGTCCGGCTTCTCACTTGCAAGCGCCTCGAGCCCGGCATGGACCGAGGCCTGCCGGGTCGCGCCGCCCGGCGTCGGCGGCCGATGGCGGAGGCCTGCGACCGCTTCATCGAACAGCGCGGTGTCGTCAGGATTGACCACAGGCTGCACTGCAAACACGTCCGGATGTCCGGAGAACGCCTCCATGGCGCGGTAGATAACCGTCTGTCCGCCGATCGTCCGGTATTGCTTCGGCCCGCCTGCGCCGGCGCGCAGTCCACGGCCGGCTGCGACTAGGATGGCTGCGGTACGCTCAGGCTTCGGCATTTTGAACCAGTGACAGACGAATCGGGGATGAGGGGGACGGCGAGGATCGCCGCGCACAGCCCTTAGCATGACCGCTGCGCAAAAACAGAGCGTTTGCCGATGACTGTGGGAAAAGCAGATTTTGTTGCAGTGCACTTGCACTGATGATAGGAATGTCTAAACCGTAGGCATGAGCCTTGACTGCACAAGAATTGTGCGCAGAATAGACGACGTCAGCTGCAATGGCGTGGCTGACAGAACGACGAGACGGCTGTGACCGGCGTGCAAAGTACTCCTCGTAACCCATTGAAGATCGGCGATATTGCTGTCGCCAACCGGGTTCTCCTCGCGCCCATGTCCGGCATTACCGATGCGCCCTTTCGGCGACTCGCTGCCACTTTGGGCGCCGGCCTGGTGGTCTCCGAGATGACCGCCAGCAACGATCTGGTGATCGGCAAGCCGATGTCGAAGCTGCGTTGCGAGGCAGCCGGGGTCGGGCCGCATGTGGTCCAGCTGGCGGGCTGCGAGACCCACTGGATGGCGGAGGGCGCACGGATCGCCGAAGGCGCCGGCGCCGACGTCATCGACATCAACATGGGCTGTCCGGCCCGCCACGTGACCGGGGGCCAGTCCGGCTCGGCCCTGATGCGCGATCTCGACCACGCGATCACGCTGATCGAGGCGACGCTGTCGGCGGTCAGGGTGCCGGTTACGCTGAAGATGCGGCTCGGCTGGGATGACCGCTCGCTCAATGCGCCGGAACTGGCGCGCCGCGCCGAGGCCGCCGGCGTGCAGATGATCACCGTGCATGGCCGGACCCGCTGCCAGTTCTACAAGGGCGAGGCGAACTGGAACGCCGTGCGCGCCGTCAAGGACGCCGTCACCGTCCCGGTCGTGGTCAACGGCGACATCACCTCGTTCGACAAGGCTGTCAGTGCGCTCGAGATGTCGGGTGCCGACGCCGTCATGATCGGCCGCGGCGCGCAGGGGCAGCCCTGGCTGCCGGGACAGATCGGCCGCCGCCTCGAGACCGGGATGGCCGAGGCCGCGCCGTCGCTCGCCGAGCAGCTCAAGCACATTCGCGCGCTCTATGACGAAGTTTGCAGCCACTATGGCCTGCGCATCGGGCTCAAGCATGCACGCAAGCATCTCGGCTGGGCGCTGGAGGCTGCTGCGGCCTATAGCTGCGCGCCGGCCGCGACATTGAAGACCTGGCGGCAGGCGATCCTGACCGCGGAAGAGCCGTCCAGCGTGCATCGCTCGCTCGCCGACGCCTACGACGATTTTGCCTGGAGTGCTGCCGCATGACGTCAGCCATGGAATTCCGCCGGCCGGTGCCGACTGACGGGGAGGCCATCCTCAATGCGCTGCCCAACCCGGTGCTGCTGGTCGCGCCCGACGGGCGGATCGTCGACGCCAATATCGCAGCCGAATCCTTCTTCGAGATATCGACCCAGTTCCTGCGCCGGCAGTCGCTGAAGGAGCTGGTGCCGTTCGGCAGCCCGCTGCTGGCGCTGATCGAGCAGGTGCGGACGAGCGGCTCGCCGGTCAACGAATACAAGATCGATCTCGGCACGCCGCGGATCGGCGGCGATCGCCAGGTCGATCTGCACGTCGCGCCGCTGACTGAGCGGCCTGGGCATATCGTGGTGATGCTGCAGGAGCGCACCATCGCCGACAAGATGGATCGCCAGCTCACCCATCGCAGCGCGGCGCGCTCGGTGATCGCGCTGGCGGCGATGCTCGCCCACGAGATCAAGAACCCGCTATCGGGCATTCGCGGCGCGGCACAGCTTTTGGAGCAGCAGGCGTCCTCCGAGGACCGACTGTTGACGCGGTTGATCTGCGACGAGGCGGACCGCATCGTGACGCTGGTCGACCGCATGGAAGTGTTCGGCGACGACCGCCCGGTGGCGCGCGGCCCGGTCAACATCCATTCCGTGCTCGATCACGTGAAGCGCCTGGCGCAGTCCGGCTTTGCCCGCAATGTCCGCTTCATCGAGGACTACGATCCGTCGTTGCCGCCGGTGCTGGCCAACCAGGACCAGCTGATCCAGGTGTTCCTCAACCTCGTGAAGAACGCGGCCGAAGCGGTCGCCGATCTCGGTACCGATGCGGAGATTCAGCTCACCACGGCGTTCCGGCCGGGCGTGCGGCTGTCGGTGCCCGGCAAGAAATCGCGGGTCTCGCTGCCGCTGGAATTCTGCGTCAAGGACAACGGCTCTGGCGTGCCGGAAGACCTGCTGCCGAACCTGTTCGATCCCTTCGTCACCACCAAGCAGACCGGCAGCGGGCTCGGCCTCGCGCTGGTCGCCAAGATCATCGGCGATCACGGCGGCATCATTGAATGCGAGTCGCAGCCGCGCAAGACCACCTTCCGCGTGCTGATGCCGATGTACAGCGCCGCCAAGCAACTCGACCAAAGCAACCGCGATGACGTTCCGGGTACGTCCTCGCCTGCCTCTCAGGATGCACGATGAGGAACACCAATGCCTGCAGGTAGCATACTTGTCGCTGACGACGACACCGCCATCCGGACCGTCCTGAACCAGGCGCTGTCGCGCGCCGGCTATGAGGTTCGCCTCACCGGCAACGCCGCCACGCTGTGGCGCTGGGTCAGCCAGGGCGAGGGCGATCTCGTCATCACCGACGTCGTGATGCCCGACGAGAACGCGTTCGATCTCTTGCCGCGGATCAAGAAGATGCGGCCGAATCTGCCGGTCATCGTGATGAGCGCGCAGAACACCTTCATGACTGCGATCCGCGCCTCCGAGCGCGGCGCCTACGAATATCTGCCGAAGCCGTTCGACCTGAAGGAGCTGATCACCATCGTCGGCCGCGCGCTGGCCGAGCCGAAGGAGCGGGTTTCCAGTCCCGCCGACGACGGCGAGTTCGACTCGATCCCGCTGGTCGGCCGCTCGCCGGCGATGCAGGAAATCTACCGCGTGCTGGCGCGGCTGATGCAGACCGACCTCACCGTGATGATCTCGGGCGAATCAGGCACCGGCAAGGAGCTGGTCGCGCGCGCGCTGCACGACTACGGGCGGCGCCGCAACGGCCCGTTCGTCGCGGTCAACATGGCGGCGATCCCGCGCGACCTGATCGAATCGGAGCTGTTCGGCCATGAGCGCGGCGCCTTCACCGGCGCCAACACCCGCGCCTCCGGCCGCTTCGAGCAGGCCGAGGGCGGCACGCTGTTCCTCGACGAGATCGGCGACATGCCGATGGAGGCGCAGACCCGGCTGCTCCGCGTGCTGCAGCAGGGCGAATACACCACCGTCGGCGGCCGCACCCCGATCAAGACCGACGTGCGCATCGTCGCCGCCTCCAACAAGGACCTGCGCATCCTGATCCAGCAGGGACTGTTCCGCGAGGATCTGTTCTTCCGCCTCAACGTGGTGCCGCTGCGGCTGCCGCCGCTGCGCGAGCGCATCGAGGATCTGCCCGATCTGATCAGGCACTTCTTCTCGCTCGCCGAGAAGGACGGCCTGCCGCCGAAGAAGCTCGACGCCCAGGCGCTGGAGCGGCTCAAGCAGCACCGCTGGCCGGGCAACGTCCGCGAACTGGAAAACCTCGCCCGGCGGCTCGCCGCCCTCTATCCGCAGGACGTCATCACCGCTTCGGTCATCGACGGCGAGCTGGCGCCGCCCGCGGTCACCTCGGGCAGCACGGCGACCGTCGGCGTCGACAATCTCGGCGGCGCGGTCGAGGCCTATCTGTCCTCGCACTTCTCCGGCTTCCCGAACGGTGTGCCGCCGCCGGGCCTCTACCACCGCATCCTCAAGGAGATCGAGATCCCGCTGTTGACCGCCGCGCTGGCGGCGACCCGCGGCAACCAGATCCGGGCCGCCGACCTGCTCGGATTGAACCGCAATACGCTGCGCAAGAAGATCCGCGACCTCGATATCCAAGTCTACCGGAGCGGCGGGTAGAGGTTGACGGGGCCGGCACGGGCCCCACCACCGTTATTGAGTAGTCACAAATGGTTTTGAGGACACGGCGCCGCACCAGCGTTTGCGCCGCGGAAATGTCGCAATTCGGCAACATTGTGATATGATTGCATCAGTTCGCAATTCCCGCGGGCGATCGCTCTCAGCTCAATTGCCGGTATGACCAGCGCAGAGACCACCGCTTCAACATTACACGCCCCACCGGCCGAGCCCAATGCAGAGGCGCGGGGCTTCCCGCTGCGGCGCTGGCTGGCGCCGTTTGCCGTGGCCATCGCGCTGCTGTCCGCCTTCCTAACCTTCGTGGTGCTGACCGGGCTGACCCCGATCGAGCCCACGTCCGAGGTGGTCCGCTCCTTCCTGATGATCAATGCCGGCACCATCCTGCTGCTGGTCGGCATCATCGTCCGGGAAGTCTGGCAGATGGTGCAGGCGAGGCGGCGCGGCCGGGCCGCGGCGCGGCTGCATGTCCAGATCGTCGGCCTGTTCTCGGTGATCGCGGTGCTGCCCGCCGTGCTGGTGTCGATCGTGGCCAACGTCACCATCGAGCGCGGCCTCGACCGGCTGTTCTCGGGTCCCACCAAGCAGGTGATCCAGAATTCGCTGACCATCGCCAGCGCCTACATGCAGGAGCACGCCCAGCTCATCAACGGCGACACGCTGGCGATGGCCAATGACCTCGCCCATGCGCGGCCGCTCTACGACCAGGATCGCATGACGTTCCTGCAGCTGATGACGGCCGGCGCCGAATCGCGCAATCTTCCGGTCGCGGTGCTGATGGACAAGGACGGCAAGATCGTCGCCAGCGCCGAGACCGGCGTTCGCCTGAACTACGAGGCGCCGCCGCCCGACATCCTGAAGGACATCAACGAGACCGAGCCGAAGATCTCGGTCTTTCCGGAAAACTACGTCGCCTCCGTGGTCCGCCTGCGGGCCTATGACGACATGTTCCTGTATGTGGCGCGGCTGCTCGATCCGGCGGTCGTTGCCCAGCTCAAGCAGACGCAGACCAGCGCGGCGGAATATGCCCAGCTCGAGACCCGCAGGCTCGGCATCCAGGTCGCGTTCGCGCTGATGTTCGCGGTGATCGCGCTGACCATCCTGATGGCCTCGGTGCTGATCGGGCTGAACTTCGCCAACGGGCTGGTGTCGCCGATCCGCCAGCTGATGGGCGCGGCGAGCGAGGTTTCGACCGGCAATCTCAATGTCCAGGTGCCCGTCAACAAGTCGGAAAGCGACCTCGCGCTGCTCGGCGAAATCTTCAACAAGATGACCCAGGAGCTGCGCACCCAGCGCAACGAGCTGGTCGATGCCAGCGAAACCATCGACAGCCGCCGCCGCTTCATCGAGGCGGTGTTGTCGTCGGCCTCTGCCGGCATCATCGGGGTCGACGCCTCAGGCACCATCGGCGTCCTCAACCGCTCGGCGGAGAAGCTGATCGGGCACGCCGAGTCGGAGACGCTCGGCCATCCGCTCTCGGACGTGCTGCCCGAGCTCGACGAGATGATGAAGACCGCCCGCGAGGGAACGCAGCGCCTGGTGCAGGGACAGGTCACGATCCTGCGCGACGGCCATGAGCGCAACCTGTCCGTCCGCGTCTCGGCCGAGCAGACCAGCCAGTCGCGCGACAGCTACATCATCACACTCGACGACATCACCGAGCTGGTGTCGGCGCAGCGCACCTCGGCCTGGGGCGACGTCGCCCGCCGCATCGCCCACGAGATCAAGAACCCGCTGACCCCGATCCAGCTCTCCGCCGAGCGCATCCGCCGCAAGTTCGGCAAGACCATCACCGAGGAGAAGGACAAGTCGATCTTCGAGCAGTGCACCGATACCATCGTGCGCCAGGTCGACGACATCAGGCGGATGGTCGACGAGTTCTCGCGCTTTGCGCGGATGCCGAAGCCGGTGATGGAAGGCGAGGACGTCGCCGACGTGGTTCGCCAGGCGGTGTTCCTGATGAAGGTCGCGCATCCCGATCTCGACATCGAGGCCGACATCAAGCAGTCGCCGCTGCCTGCCCAGTTCGACCGCCGGCTGATCTCGCAGGCGCTGACCAACATCATCAAGAACGCCACCGAGGCGATCGAGCAGGTCCCGCGCGAGGAGCTCGGCAAGGGCCGCATCGACGTCGTGGCGCAGCGCGAGAACGACGACATCCTGATCGACGTGGTCGACAACGGCATCGGCCTGCCCAAGGTCGCCCGCGCGCGCCTGCTCGAGCCCTATGTCACGACCCGGGCAAAGGGCACCGGCCTCGGCCTGGCGATCGTCGGCCGCGTTCTGGAGGACCATGGCGGCCGCATCGAGCTCAAGGATGCCTCCGATTTCCGCGATGGCCAGCGCGGCGCCTGGATGCGGCTACGCTTTGCCGTCACGGGCCAGGCGGCCAAGCCGGAGAACAAGCCCGAAAGCAAGGACCAAAAACCGGACGTCAAACCGGACAAGACCGCACCGGACAGTGAAAAAAATCCGCCGGAGGAGCCGACCAACGGCCCGGCACAAGCGACCAACAATGAACCAAAAATCCAAGAAACGACCCAAGAACCTATCCGAGATCCCGCTGATCAAGGGCCAAATAATCAAGAGCCAAATGCGCAAAAGCCAAAATTCAAAGCCGCGACGAGCGACTGACAAGGCAGGTGTAACCCATGGCAAGTGACATTCTGATTGTCGACGACGAAGCTGACATTCGCGACCTCGTTGCGGGTATTCTGGACGATGAGGGCTTTTCCACCCGCACCGCGCGCGACAGCGACTCGGCGCTCGCCGAGATCGCCAACCGCCGGCCCAACCTGGTCTTCCTCGACATCTGGCTGCAGGGCTCCAAGCTCGACGGCCTGCAGCTGCTCGAGCAGATCAAGAAGGACAATGCCGATCTGCCCGTCGTGATGATCTCGGGCCACGGCAATATCGAGACCGCGGTCGCCGCGATCAAGCGCGGCGCCTACGACTTCATCGAGAAGCCGTTCAAGTCGGACCGTCTGATCCTGGTCGCGACCCGGGCGCTGGAGACCTCGCGGCTCAAGCGCGAGGTGAAGGAGCTCAAGCAGCTGGCTCCGGCGGCGAGCGTCCTGACCGGCCGCTCGGCTTGCATGAATCAGCTCCGCCAGACCATCGACCGCGCCGCCAAGGCCAACAGCCGCATCCTGATCGTCGGTCCCTCCGGCGCTGGCAAGGAGCTTGCCGCGCGCACGCTGCACCATGCCTCCGGGCGCGCCGAGGGGCCGTTCGTGGTGATCAATGCGGCCGCGATCACGCCGGAGCGTATGGAGATCGAGCTGTTCGGCATCGAGGGATCGAACGGCGAGCAGCAGCGTAAGGCCGGCGCGCTCGAGGAGGCGCATGGCGGCACGCTGTTCATCGACGAGATCGCGGACATGCCCCGCGAGACCCAGAACAAGATTCTGCGCGTGCTGGTCGATCAGACCTTCCAGCGTCAGGGCGGCACCGGCAAGGTTCATGTCGACGTCCGCATCATCTCCTCGACCGCGCGCAATCTCGAGGAGGAGATCGCCGCAGGCCGCTTCCGCGAGGACCTCTATCATCGCCTCTCAGTGGTGCCGATCCGCGTACCGCCGCTGTCGGAGCGACGCGAGGACATCCCCGAGCTGATCGACTATTTCATGGACCAGATCTCGGCCGCCACCGGCCTGCCGAAGCGGCAAATCGGGCAGGACGCGATGGCGGTCCTGCAGTCGCATGTCTGGCCGGGCAACGTCCGCCAGCTCCGCAACAATGTCGAGCGCGTGATGATCCTGGCCGGCGGCGGTCCGGAGGCGATCATCACCGCCGATATGCTGCCGCAGGACGTCGGCTCGATGGTGCCGGCGATGCCGACCTCCAACAATGGCGAGCACATCATGGGCCTGCCGTTGCGCGAGGCGCGCGAGGTGTTCGAGCGCGACTATCTGATCGCCCAGATCAGCCGCTTCTCCGGCAATATCTCGCGCACCGCGGAGTTCGTCGGCATGGAGCGCTCGGCGCTGCATCGAAAGCTGAAGGCGCTCGGGGTCGGCTGACCCCGGCGCGGCAGGTCGGCAGGTCCGCCGGCGGCTCGGAGCGGAGCCCGGCGGTTACCAGCCGGGGAGCCGACAGGCGGCTCTCGGGGGCGGTTTGGTCGTTCAGCGGGGCGAGGGCGGGGCCGGTACAACCGGGGATTTATCCACTCTCCACGAGAATATTCGTCTCTTTCCCCGCACTTTCTTAGAATTGCCACCGTGTTCCTACCGACTGCACCGCGAACTGGCTTGCCTAAAAACCGCGCGTAGCCTCTAATCCTACCGCTATGCCTGCCGGAGGGGGATCTCGTGGCAGGTGGGCGGCCGGAGGAGGCTCCGTCAGAGAGCAGCAACCGGTTCAATAAAAAGAAGCACAAGCTTGCGGGACAAAAACAATGGCGGCAGACCGCGCACAAAATCTACAAGACACCTTCCTTAATCACGTTCGTAAAACCAAGACGCCACTGACGATATTTCTGGTCAACGGAGTAAAGCTGCAGGGCATTGTCACGTGGTTCGACAATTTCTGCTTGCTGCTGCGGCGCGATGGTCACTCGCAGCTGGTCTACAAGCACGCGATCTCGACCATCATGCCCGGAGCTCCGATTCAGTTGTTCGAAGGTGGTGAGGACGCACCGGCTTGAGAGTGAACTGATTGGAACCCTTCAATCGTGAAGGGGGCGCCGACCGTGCGCGGTCGGCGGGGGACGGCAGCACCGGGCGGGTGATCGTCATCGGCCCGTACCTGCGCACGCGCCGTGGCGACGGCGATGCGCAAACGGCTTCCTCTGTCCGCGACTATGAAGCGCGGATCGAGGAAGCCGCCGGCCTCGCCGGTGCGATCGACCTCAGTGTGGTGGACTCGGTCATCGCGCCGATCAGTCAGATCCGGCCCGCGACCTACCTCGGCAAGGGTAAGGTCGAGGAAATCAACGGGCTCGTCGCCAGCAACCAGGTCGAACTCGTGGTGATGGATTGCGCGCTGTCGCCGATCCAGCAGCGCAATCTCGAGAAGGCCTGGAGCACCAAGGTACTCGACCGCACCGGCCTGATCCTGGAAATCTTCGGCCGCCGCGCCAAGACCAAGGAAGGCGCGCTGCAGGTCGAACTCGCCCATCTCAACTACCAGCGCAGCCGCCTGGTGCGGTCCTGGACCCATCTCGAGCGCCAGCGTGGCGGCTTCGGCTTCATGGGCGGCCCCGGCGAAACCCAGATCGAGGCCGACCGCCGCCTGATCAGCGAGCGCATCACCAAGCTCGAAGGCGAGTTGAAGAAGGTGCAGGCGACGCGTCGGCTGCATCGCGCCGGCCGCCAGCGCGTGCCGTATCGCGTGGTGGCGCTGGTCGGCTACACCAATGCCGGCAAATCGACGCTGTTCAACCGCCTGACCCGCGCCGACGTGCAGGCAGCGGACATGCTGTTTGCGACGCTCGACCCGACCCTGCGCGCGCTCAACCTGCCGCATGGCGGCAAGGCGATGCTTTCCGACACGGTCGGCTTCATCTCCAATTTGCCGACCCAGCTCGTGGCCGCGTTCCGCGCCACGCTGGAAGAGGTGCTGGAAGCCGACATCATCCTGCATGTTCGCGACATCTCCCATGAGGATGCGGAGGCGCAGGAGCGCGACGTTGAGGCAGTGTTGCGCCGGCTCGGCATCGATCCCGACGCCGACGGCGGTCAGCGTATCATCGAGGTCTGGAACAAGATCGACCGCTTCGATCCCGAGGAGCGGGACAATTTGGGCAATATCGCCGCGCGCCGTCCGCTGGAGCGGCCATGCTTCCTGGTTTCGGCCGCAACAGGCGAGGGGATCGATGCGCTGCTCGCCGCGATCGAGGATCGCCTCGCGGCCAAGCGCTCGACGCTCAATCTCTCGATCGATGCCTCCGATGGCGCCGGCATCAGCTGGCTGCACCGCAATGCCGAGGTCCTGAACAAGGAGCTGCATGGCGAGCACTTCGACATGACGGTGCGCGTCGACGAGACCAAGCGCGACATCGTCATGAGCCGGTTCGCCGCCGTCCCCTACGAGGCGTAAGCCCTCGAATACGGTCCCTGCAATCTTTCGAAATATGACGATGCCGTGACGTTGCAGGGTGCCGATGCGCCTGCGACGTGGCGTCGCACTTTCTGTTTGAAATCCGCGCCGCCTTGGTTCATTGCGCTGCAGAACGCAAAGCCGAGGCGGATCGATGCAAGACACCAGCGAAATCATCACGAAAGAGACGCTCGCCGGCCAGAGCGGTGATCTTGCCCACGAGCGGGCGCCCGAAATCGTCGAGGCGCTCAATGCCCGGGAGCCTGCGGATGCCGCGAAGCTGCTGCGATCGCTGCCTGCCGAGAAGGCGATCGAGGTGCTTGACCTGCCCGGGCTCGACAACACCTGCGAGATCCTCGCCGAGCTGCCGAAGGATACCGCGGTCTCGCTGCTGTCGGGCGTCTCCGACGACCGTGCCGCCGATATCTTCAAGGAGCTGGTCGAGCCGCTGCGCACCACGCTGCTGAACGGCCTCAATCCGGAGACCCGCAACGTCATCTCGGGGCTGTTGGCCTATCCCGAGCGCAGCGCCGGCAGCATCATGACGACCGAGTTCGTCAGCGTGCCCTCGAGCTGGACCATCGCCGAGGTCTTGCATCACATCCGGATGGTCGAGCGCACCCGCGAGACCGTCTACTCGATCTTCGTGATCGACCCGGTCAAGAAGACCCTGATCCAGGCCGTGCCGCTGCGCCGCCTGATCTCGGGCGATCCGCACGCCAATGTGCTGACCGCGGCGCCGGCGCGGAAGCCGCTGATGATCTCGCCGGAGGCCGACCGCATGGAGGCGGCGCGGCTGATCTCGCGCTACGACCTGCTCGCCGTCGCGGTCGTCGACGGCCCCGGCCATATCCTCGGCATCGTCACGGTCGACGACGTCATCGACGCCATCGTCGAGGAATCGACCGAGGACGCCCAGAAGTTCGGCGGCATGGAAGCGATCGACGAGCCCTATTTGCGGATCGGTTTCGGCGAGATGATCAAGAAGCGCGCCGGCTGGCTGTGCGCGCTGTTCCTGTCGGAAATGCTGACCGCGACCGCAATGCAGTCGTACCAGAGCGAGCTCGAGAGGGCGATCGTCCTGACGCTGTTCATCCCGCTGATCATGAGCTCGGGCGGCAATTCCGGCTCGCAGGCAACCTCGCTGTTGATCCGCTCGCTGGCGCTGCACGAGGTGCGGCTGCGCGACTGGTGGCGTGTCGCCGTGCGCGAGGTGCCGACTGGTATCGTGCTCGGCGCCATTCTCGGCCTGATCGGCGTCGTCAGAATTACGCTGTGGCAGACGCTCGGCCTGTTCGACTACGGCCCGCATTGGGTGCTCGTCGCTGCGACCGTCGGTGTCGCGCTGATCGGCATCGTCACCTTCGGATCGCTGTGCGGCTCGATGCTGCCATTCATCCTCAAACGCATCGGCTTCGACCCGGCCAGCGCCTCCGCGCCGTTCGTCGCGACACTGGTCGACGTCACCGGCCTCGTGATCTATTTCGGCGTTGCCGCGGTGATCCTGCGCGGGACGCTGTTGTGAGCCAGTTGTGGGAAGAGGCAGTCCTGTCCCGCACACTCATTGTCGTCCCTGCGAAAGCAGGGACCCATAA
>NZ_LFIQ01000087.1:32279-34343 GCF_001189245.1 Bradyrhizobium pachyrhizi
TCATCGTTGCGCACGGTCGCAGTTCCGCGTTTGCGCGGGACTGTCACCGTCAGTCACAGTTAGATCACGCGGTATGGGTCCCGGCTTTCGCCGGGACGACAGCGGTGTTTGCGCTCTTCGCTTCATTCCACAACGCGTCCATCTCCTCCAGCGACGCACCATCGAGCGAACGTCCCTTCGCCGCCAGCGCCTTCTCGATATAGGCGAAGCGCCGCTCGAACTTGGCGTTGGTCGCGCGCAGCGCGGTTTCCGGATCGGCGTCGACGTGGCGGGCGAGGTTGACCAGCGCGAACATCAGGTCGCCGGTTTCCTCCGCGATCTCCGCCTTGTCGTTGCGGTCGAGCGCGGCCTCTATCTCGTCGGCCTCCTCGCGTATCTTGGCGAGCACCGCGCGCGGGTCGTTCCAGTCGAAGCCGACGGTGGACGCCTTGCGCTGCAACTCCATCGCGCGCGTCAGGGCAGGCAGGCCCGCCTTCACGCTCGACAGCAGCGATTTGTGCGCGGTCTCTTCGGGCGGCCGCCGCGCCGCGCGCTCGGCCTTCTCCTCGGCCTTGATCCGTTCCCAGGCGCTCTTGACGCCGGCCGGCTGGATATTGCCGTCCTTGTCGGCGAAGACGTGCGGATGACGGCGGATCATCTTCCTGGTGATCGCCTCGACCACGTCGCCGAACGCAAACGCGTTCTGCTCCTCGGCCATCCTGGCGTGATAGACCACCTGCAGCAGGAGGTCGCCGAGCTCCTCGCGCAAATCGTCGAGATCGCCGCGCGTGATCGCATCCGCAACCTCATAGGCCTCCTCGATCGTGTAGGGCACGATGGTCTCGAAATTCTGCACGAGGTCCCACGGGCAGCCGGTCACCGGCGTGCGCAGCGCAGCCATGATCTCGATCAGACGGGAAATGTCGCGGCATGGGGTCATGGGGCACCGGCATCAAAGAGGTATTGGCTTTATGCCAAAACACCCCTCCCGATCCCAGTAAAACACGCCGGAAACACGGCACTGTCCACGGATTGGCCACGGCGCCGCCAAGTGCTAAATCGCGTTCCATGACCGATCAGAACGCTTCCGACACCGCGCTGGTGCTGTTTTCCGGCGGCCAGGATTCCACCACGTGCCTTGCCTGGGCCTTGTCGCGCTTTGCCCGCGTCGAGATGCTCGGCTTCACCTATGGCCAACGCCACGCGATCGAGCTCGATTGCCGGGACCAGCTGCTGGCCGGGATCAAGCGGGTCCGGCCGGAATGGTCCGCGAATCTCGGCGACAGCCACACGCTTGATATCCCGACGCTGTCGGAGATTTCCGACACCGCGCTGACCCGCGACGTCGCGATCGAAATGGGCGCGGACGGCTTGCCGAACACCTTCGTGCCCGGCCGCAACCTCGTGTTCCTCACCTTCGCGGGGGCGCTGGCCTATCGGCGCGGCATCCGCCACATCATCGGCGGCATGTGCGAGACCGACTATTCCGGCTACCCGGATTGCCGCGACGAGACCATCAAGGCATTGCAGTCCGCGCTCAATCTCGGCATGGCCAGGGATTTCGAGCTGCACACGCCGCTGATGTGGCTCGACAAGGCCGCGACCTGGCGGCTCGCGCACGAGCTCGGCGGAGCAGGGCTGGTCGACCTGATCCGCGAGCACTCGCACACCTGCTATCTCGGCGAACGCGGCGCGCAGCACGATTGGGGCTATGGCTGCGGCGAATGTCCGGCCTGCAGCCTGCGGGCCAAGGGGTGGCGGGAGTACGTCGCGCAGGGTGGCCCGTAACCGTGGGCTGATGGCCCCGCAGGGCGCACGGCCAAAATATCGAAAACAACCCCATGCAAAGGAGTCGGCGGCTGCTGGCGTTCGACACGGCAACTTGACACGTCGGGCAACTCAACGGTACTCTTCTATTATACAGAAATAGCGCAGGTGCGGCTCGATTGGGTCATCCGGTGCGCTGCGGCTTCTCGGCTCAATCTCTGGAATGCTGGATTACCAGGCATGCGCGGGTGCTGACAGCGCTAGGTATGGCGCCTTGAATCGCGAACTCATCCCCATCGTCGTCCCGGCGAAGGCCGG
>NZ_LFIQ01000087.1:34353-37380 GCF_001189245.1 Bradyrhizobium pachyrhizi
ACCCATAACCACGAATGGTCATTGTTGAGCGATGGTGGAACGACAAGTCGCGTTCACACAATATCCGCCGCGGAGTATGGGTCCCTGCTTTCGCAGGGACGACGGGGAGAGAATCGGGCGAGCGCTACGCAAAATCCGCCGCCGTCAGCACGATCGGCTGGCCGTGCGGGGTGCGGTCGGCGGCGTGGTCCCAGGCGTCGCGGTAGCGGTGCAGCGTCTCCGGTGTCGTGACGCCCTTGGCGGCGACGAGATGTTCGAGCGTCGCGAGCCAGTGCTGGTAGTAGGTCTCGCCGGTGTCGGGATCGCCGGCCGCCTGCGCGCGCTTGATCTGGTCGGCGAGTGCCGCAGCCCATTCGGTCCAGGTGAACACGCCGCGGTCATGCAGCGTCAAGGCCATGGCGAACGCCTGCGCCTCCCACGGTGCGCGGAACACCGGGCCGTCCTGGTCGCGGGGAATGCTGGAGACGGCGCTGGTGGCGCGCGCGGCGGCACCTGCATCCATCACACGGCCTCCAGATACGGCTCGAACGCGTCGATCGAGACCTTGATGGTCGGATCGGAGTCCGGTCCCCACAGCTCGCTTCCGTCGAACACGACGGTGTAGAGCCATTGCGGATGCTCGCCGGCGTCGTTGGCGACCGTATCGGGAAACACGTGACAGCCATGATCGCGCTCGATCACCCCGACGTGACCGCGCACATAGCGCGGCAGCCGCGTGTGCGTGGCGGGATGGATGTTCTTCGCCCGCACCCGATCGCCGGCCTTGAATTTCGCAGGTCCCGGCGCGGCGCGGCCGAACTTGCCGCGCACCATCACGCGCTCGACATCGGCGACGGAGAACTTGCCGTGCTTGAGCGATTTCGCCGGCGCGACGGAATGCCCGGCGGCGACGTCGTCGTTCGAGATGAAGCCCTTGTCGAGCAGCAGGGCTTCCAGCCCGAGCAGCCATTTCCTGTAGTAGGAGCTCGACAGATAGACCTGCGGGGGCAGGGTCTCGCGATAGAAGCGCGACGCGTCGATGTTGAAGGCGCCGGCCGCACCCATCGCGCGGACCATGGCGAGCACCCGGGATTCCCATTCCTCATGGAACATCGGCTCGTTCGGCTCGGGCTCGACCTTGCCGAACCCGTCCATGCCGCCCATGTCGTGGACGCCGTTCATGACGGCGCTCCCGGTCTTTTGGGAAAGCCGGTGCCGATCATGGAATCGCGCGTCACCAGCTCGGCGAGCTGGTCTTCGCTCCAGCCCTCGGTGCCTTCGGGCCGCATCGGCAGCACCAGGAAGCGCGTCTCCGCGGTCGAATCCCAGACCCGGATTTCCGTCTCCTTCGGCAGGCTGACGCCGAAATCGGCGAGCACGCCGCGCGGATCCTTGACCGCGCGCGAGCGATACGGCGAGGCCTTGTACCAGACCGGCGGCAGCCCGAGCATTTCCCAGGGATAACAGGAGCACAATGTGCAGACGACCATGTTG
Organism: Bradyrhizobium pachyrhizi; assembly: GCF_001189245.1. GTDB lineage: Bacteria > Pseudomonadota > Alphaproteobacteria > Rhizobiales > Xanthobacteraceae > Bradyrhizobium > Bradyrhizobium pachyrhizi. The sequence goes on from NZ_LFIQ01000087.1 coordinate 35,827, forward strand.
TGGCGGCCGGGTGTGTTCTCGATCGCGACCAGATGGTCGCCGACCCGGCTGACATGGCCGAGGGTGCCGACCGCCTTGCTGGCGTCCTCGAGCAGCGCCTTCTTGAAGGCGGGATCGGTCCAGGCCTTGGCGACGACCCGGGCGCCGTTATGCGGGCCGATCTTGGTCTCGTAGGCCTGCACGATGGCGTCGAGCGCGGCAGCCTCGACATAGCCCTTCTCGGTCAGGATCGATTCCAGCGCGCGGACGCGCAGTTCGGTCTCCGACAGTTCGGAATGGTCGTGATCGTGGTGGTGATGATCATGGTCGCTCATGCCCACAGAATAGGCGAAACCGTCGTGCTATGTCGAGGCAGGCAGTACACAAGAATGCGAGCGGGGAGGTATGCGTGGTTGACTATGTGACGATCGAGAAGGGCCTCGGGCCGGACGGCCGCATCGCCGTGGTGCGGTTCGACCGCGGCGACGGTATCAACGCGCTGTCGCCGGAGGCGCTGCGGCAACTGACTGACGCGGCGCGCAGTTTCGAGGACGATGGCGAGACCTCGGTGGTGGTGCTGACCGGCAGCGCCAAATCGTTCAGCGCCGGCTTCGACCTCAAGGATGCCGAAGGACGTTCGCGCCAGACCATGGACATGGGCACGCTGCGCCGGCACCTGAAGCTCGGGCCGCGGCTGACGCGCGCCTGGCAGGACATGGAGCAGGTCACGATCGGCGCGATCGAGGGGTTTTGCGTCGGCGGCGGCGTGGCACTCGCGGTCGCGCTGGATTTCCGCGTCATGGCGCGCGACGCACATATGCGGGTGCCGGAAATCGCGCTCGGTATGAACATGAGCTGGCAGAGCGTGCCGCGCATGCTGCATCTGATGGGACCGGCGCGCACCAAGCAGGCGGTGATCCTGGCCGACGACCGAATCTCGGCCGAGGAGGCCTACGAGTGGGGCCTGGTGGAGCAGGTGACCGATCCTGGAAAGTCATATGACGCCGCGATGGCGCTCGCGGCCAAGGTCGCCGCCCAGCCGCCGATCTCCGTCGCGATGACCAAGCTGACGGTCAACCGGCTCGCGCATGCGCTCGACGATCTTGCCAGCCACATGGACCTCGACCAGTTCGCGCTGGCGAGCCTGACCGAGGATCACAAGGAAGGCGTCGCGGCCTTCCTCGGACGGCGGAAGCCGCGCTTCAAGGGGCGCTGATGCGTGTCGTTCAAGAGCCTTCCAGGCTTCGGAATGGCCAAGGCCCTGACGCCGGGCCGAAGCGTCAGGGCCTTTGCAGTGCGGAGACGACCCCGGCACCTTTGCGGGCCCTGGGGCCGACGCTGGGGTCATCCGCCTGCACCGTTGTCGAGATCGAGCAGGCATTGGCTATCATGCGCCCATCGCCGGTGTCCGCATTTGCCTATGTGAATCGCCATCGTCCTCTCGGACCGCCGGGCTCACTTTCGCCGTCGCGCTCTGGTGCGGGCTGCTTTCTTTGCTGCGGCCGAACGGACGGCCGATCCCTTGGTTTTTGCCGCCTTGCGTGCCGCGGCCGAGCGGGCCGATGCAGAACGCCG
>NZ_LFIQ01000087.1:37390-75514 GCF_001189245.1 Bradyrhizobium pachyrhizi
CGTGTGCGACGCCGCGCTGCGCGGTTCCCGTTTCAGGACGTTGGACACCGCTCGCGAGACGCGCGGCCTGCGTCTGGTCTTTCGCTTGCCCTGGCCCGCCTCATAGGCGTACTCCGCGCTCTTGCGAGTGGTCGCCTTGGCCGCGCCTTTCTTGGGTGGTCGAAGCGCAACGCCCGCGCGCCTCGCCTTCGACAGGCCGATTGCAATGGCCTGTTTGGAAGATCGCGCTCCGTGCTTGCCACGGCGAACGTTGCGAATTTCCTCGTGCACGAACTCGCCCGCCTGGGTGGTCGTCGACTTTCCCGCGCGCCGGTCCTGTCTGGCCTTTTGCATCGTCTTTCGTTCCGGCATCATCGTTCTCCCGTTGCCGATTTCGGTTTCCGGGACATCAACGTCCGGCTCAAGGAAACGGTCCTTCAAGCATCGATGCGGCCACTGCCGCAGGAGCGCCTCTCGTCGATCCTAGGTTCCCGAGATCAAGGCTGCGCAGTGGCGAGCGATCGCTGCTTCCTCGTTTGTCGCCATGACGAGCACGTCCACCGAACTGTCCTCGCAAGCAATGTGCAGCTGTGCCGCGGTGTTGGCGGATGGATCGAGCTGGACACCCAGCCATCCGAGTCGGTCGCAGACCTGGGTGCGAACTTCGCTCGCGTGCTCGCCGATGCCGCCGGTGAACACCAGGCATTCCAATCCGCCCAGCGTGCCAGCCATCGCGGCGACCTGTTGCGCGATGCGGAACGCGAAGAGATCAACCGCTTCCTTCGCGGCGGGCTCCTGGCTTGCGAGCAGGACACGCATGTCGGAGGACACGCCCGAAACGCCGAGCAGGCCCGATTGGTGATAAAGCAGCTGCTCAAGGTCGTCGACCGACATGCCGTGCCGCTGCTGGAGGTAAAGCAGAACGCCCGGATCGATCGTGCCGCAACGGGTCCCCATGACCAGGCCGTCGAGAGGCGTCAGACCCATCGTGGTGTCGATGCTCCGGCCGTTGCGCATGGCGCAAAGGCTCGCGCCATTACCGAGATGCGCCACCACGGTGCGCTTCGCGGAAAACTCCGGCGAGATGTCGGCAAGGCGGCCTGCGACATATTCAAAGGAGAGGCCGTGAAAGCCGTAGCGCCGAATGCCGGCGCGTTCGAGATGTCTCGGGATCGCAAACCGATTGACGGGTGGCGCGATGCCATGATGGAACGACGTGTCGAAGCATGCGACCTGCATCAGTTCCGGCCGGATCGCGCTGATTGCCCGGATTGGCGTCAGGCAGCGAGGCTGATGCAGCGGCGCCAGCGGGGTGAGGGCGTCGAGGACGGCAAGCACCGTCCGATTGACCTCGACCGGTCGCGGAAATTCGCGGCCGCCGTGTACGACGCGATGTCCGACGGCACGCAACCGCTCGCCAAGATGATGTTCGATCCGTGCCAGGACATCGGCGAACAGCCGATCGGGCGACGCATCTGGTTCGGCTTGCTCCAACGCGAACGACGCGCGGCCGGCCGGATCGGTGAAGACCAATCGCGACGCGCCCTCGTGCTCGTCGATCTGTGCTTTGCAGAGCAGCGCAGGATCGGCATGCGAAGCATCGAAAACGCCGAACTTGATGCTCGACGAGCCGGAGTTGACGACCAGAACCGCATCGGACGTCGGCATGGCTCAACCGCCGGATTTGGCAGGGGTGGCGCCGGCAGTGCCGTTCGGCCAGACCCAGTCTCGAACCTCCGGCATGTCCTCGCCATGCTCGCGCACATATCGCGCATGCGCGATCAAGGCGTTCCGGTATCCTTGCTTGATCTGTGCGGCCCTGGTGGCGAGCCCCGGCACGCGCTCGATCACCTCGATCGCGAGATGATAGCGGTCGAGCCCATTGAGAACGACCATGTCGAAAGGTGTGGTCGTCGTACCTTCCTCTACAAAGCCGCGCACGTGCATGTTGTCGTGATTGGCCCGGCCATAGGTGAGCCGGTGGATCAGATATGGGTAGCCGTGGTAGGCGAATATGACGGGGCGATCGCGCGTGAACAGGCTGTCGAAGTCGCGATCGCTGAGGCCATGAGGGTGCTGTTGCCTCGGCTGCAGCGTCATCAGGTCGACGACGTTGACCACGCGGATATTGAGGTCGGGGAGGGCCTTGTGCAGCAGATCAACGGCGGCGAGCGTCTCCAGCGTCGGAACGTCACCCGCGCAAGCCATCACGACATCGGGCTCGCGTGTGGCATCCTCGGTTCCGGCCCACGTCCAGATGCCAATGCCGGCATCGCAATGGGTGGCGGCGTCCTGCATCGAAAGCCATTGCGCGGACGGTTGTTTGCCGGCGACGATGACATTGATCCGATCGTAGGTTCGCAGGCAGTGATCGGCGACCCATAGCAGCGTGTTGGCGTCGGGCGGGAAATAGACACGGACGATGTCGGCTTTCTTGTTGGTGACCAGATCGACAAAGCCAGGATCCTGGTGACTGAAGCCGTTGTGATCCTGGCGCCAGACATGCGACGTCAGCAGATAGTTGAGCGAAGCGATCGAACGCCGCCACGACAATTGGCGCGAGACCTTCAGCCATTTTGCGTGCTGGTTGAACATTGAATCCACGATGTGGACGAACGCTTCATAGCAGGAGAAGAAGCCATGACGTCCGGTCAATAGATAGCCCTCCAGCCAGCCCTGGCAGAGGTGCTCGCTGAGGACTTCCATGACGCGGCCGTCTTGAGCGAGATGGACATCATACGGCTCGGTCGGCTCCATCCAGACCCGGTCGGTGGCTTCGAACACGGCATCCAGCCGGTTCGAGGCGGTTTCATCAGGCCCCATGATGCGGAAATTGCCGGCATCCGCATTCAGCTTGAGGACATCGCGCAGGTATTTTCCGAGCTCGTGGGTCGCTGCGGCGACCGTCTGACCCGGATGCTTCACGTCGACGGCAAATGCGCGGCAATCCGGCAGCCGGAGCTCACGTTTCAAAAGGCCGCCATTGGCGTGCGGATTGGCGCCCATCCGGCGGTTCGCGGTCGGGGCGAGGGCCTGGAGCTCCGGGATCAGCGCACCATCCTTGTCGAACAGGTGCTCGGGATGGTAGCTGCGCATCCAGTCTTCAAGCAGCCTGAGATGCGCGGGGTTGTCGCGGACTTGCGCGATCGGTACCTGGTGCGCGCGCCAAAAGCCCTCGACTTTGAGCCCGTCGACCTCCTTCGGACCGGTCCAGCCCTTCGGACTGCGCAGCACGATCATCGGCCAGCGCGGCCGCTCCGATCGTTTGCCGCCTCGCGCCTCGGTTTGGATCTTGTGAATTGCCGCAAGCGCGTCATCGAGGGCGGCAGCCATGGCGCGATGCATCGGCATCGGATCGTCGCCCTCGACGAAAAGCGGCTCATGTCCGTAGCCGCGAAAGAGGCTGCGGATTTCCTCGTCGCCCATCCGCCCGAGCACCGTCGGATTGGCGATCTTGTAGCCGTTGAGATGCAGGATCGGCAGCACCGCTCCGTCACGCGCGGGATTCAGGAACTTGTTCGAGTGCCACGATGCAGCAAGCGGACCGGTTTCCGCCTCGCCGTCGCCGACGACGCAGGCCACGATCAGATCCGGATTGTCGAACGCCGCGCCATAGGCGTGGACCAGCGAATAGCCGAGCTCGCCACCTTCATGAATGGAGCCGGGCGTTTCCGGTGCCGCGTGGCTTGGGATACCGCCGGGGAAGGAAAACTGCCGGAACAGTTTGCGCAGACCGTCCGCGTCTCGGCCGATGTCGGGATAGATCTCGCTGTAGGTGCCTTCGAGATAAGTGTTCGCCACCATGCCCGGACCGCCATGTCCGGGACCGCAAATGTAGATGACGTTGAGATCAAGCGCGCGAATGACCCGGTTGAGATGGGCATAGACGAAATTCAGGCCCGGCGTGGTGCCCCAATGGCCGAGCAGGCGGGGCTTGATGTGTTCCTTGCGCAGCGGCTCGCCGAGCAGCGGATTGTCGAGAAGATAGATCTGGCCGACCGAAAGGTAATTGGCGGCGCGCCAGTAGCGGTCGAGCAGGTCGAGATTGCTGGCGGTCGTTCTTTGTTCGATCGTTGCCTTCATGGAGCCAACTCCTTCCCAAAACAATCACAACAGCTACAGGTTGATCCGTCCGGTGATGATCGTGCTCGACTGATGGCGAGGCCGGGCGGGACGTCGGGCAGCGATAGTGGCGGCGGTTCTTGGCTGATGCATTGCGTTCGCCGGCTCCAACCGCAGGCGCCGATCCTCGTTCCTTCCTTTGCCGCCTTGGAGCGGCGCATCCGCACAGCCTAGCGGTGACGGCGACTGATTTGTTCTTCGACATCGGCAAACAAGGCATCTCCGGGCGGGATCACCGATCTCTCATATGTAAATGCCGGAACCAGGCAGAGAGATGACAAGCGACAGCGAATGATGTTTCGACCGCGATTCGATATCCGCCATAGTCAGCCGAAGGTACAGTTGATGAATCTCATCGACCGCTACTTTTTCGCAGCAACGATGACCGTGACAATTGTACTCTGGCTGTACCTTGGGTTGCTGGTGGCCGGTAGCTGACGGCGTGTGCCTGAAAACGGGACCAGTCCCACCTCGGCGTCGAAATACCCCGCCCTCTGAAATAGGCCATAGTCGCTGTCCTGAAGGTGCGCGGAACGGCGCGCGTCGGGAAACCCAACCAGCGCGACAACGTTAACACCTCGATCATCCGCGCAACTGGCAGAGGTGCTGCTATGCGTACGATCTTGATCGTGGAAGACGAGTATTTCATTGCCGATGACTGTGCCGCGCTGGCACGACAGGCCGGCTATCACGTCGTCGGCCCGTTCGCTTCGATCGACGAAGCCCGCCCGCACGCTTCCGGAGCCTCTGGCGCGCTGATCGACATCAACGTCAATGGAACCTCGTCCTACAAGTTGATCGATGCCCTGCTTGCGATGGGAACACCGGTCACCCTGTACACCGGCTACGACGCCAGCACGCTGCCCGAGAAGTATGCGCATCTCCCGGTGGTGACCAAGCCGCGCGGGTGTGCGGAAGCTCTCGGGATGCTGTGCAAGCAGATGAACGTCGCCGGATAGCTGGCGAGCTGAACGCTGATCGATGGGCGCGCCGGGATGCGCAGCGGCGTTGGGTCCCGGCCCCCCGTGCGCAATGGCACCAAAGAGAATGAGAGCTCGCTGCTCTTTCCACACGTCGTCCCTGCGAAAGCAGGGACCCATAACCACAGGGCTGCGTTGTTGACACAGGCTGTGGCTCCAGCACAGCAAGCCAACTGACGTCGGCGGCTACGCAGGGACGACACCGCATGTTTTGCGCTGTGGTTCCCAACACAGCACTTTGTTGGCAACTTTCCTGGCCGAGGTTTGTTGTCTCCTCATCATCGGCCAAGGCTCTGCCGTAGGCGTCGGTGGCTGAGAGACCGATTGTGCTCCCGCCTGCATAACCAGGGAGCGCGCCCATGCCCAACGAGCGGCACATCTATCGCCTTTCCAATTCCCACGATCCGGATCTGGACGATGCCCGGCGGACGAGCCGGGTCGTCGGCCACGCACGCAAACTCCTCGCCGAAAGTCCCGCCAGCACGTTTCTGGGCCGTAAAACGCAGGAACCCTTTCCGCAAGAGGAAAGCCAGTACGGGAACCTGAAATCCTAACTTGCGTTGCTTTCGCAACCTTGCGGAGGCGGAACCATGCGGGATGGCAATTACGGGGACCAGCTCGCCAACTATCAGGCTATGGAGCCCGCATCGATGCGAGCGCCGAACGTGCGCTCGAACAATTTTCGAAGTCTCATGGACTGATATGTTTGTCGCACCGCTTGCTGGGTAAACCTGCCCCCGACTTATCCCATGACAGGGCGGACGCAGCGATCGAGTGGCATGTTTCGCCGATGATCGATCCCCTGTTCGCCCGCGCTCAGCTTGCCATCGAAGAAAGTCACACTTTGCGCGCACAAAAGAAATCGCTCGCCGATCAGCGAGACGATCAGCTTGCCGAGCTGCGGCAATCGGTGCGTAATTCCGCGAGCGCGCGCATGGAGATCAAAGCTCACCGCGACAACAGCACGTAGGGCTCTCGCTGGTGGGGCCGGGCACGGGCAATGTCCCGATCGGTCGGTAGGCCGACCAAAGCGGGATGAGATTAGGTTGAATCGTCATCGCGCCTTAGCTCCTTGTTTGAGCATGATCTTTTCGGAAAACCGCTTCGCACTTTTCCGGATCATGCTTTAGCGGGCTTTGATGAAGCGTTCGAGAAGCGCAGAGAATTCGTAGCTCAGCGCCAATCGTCGCCAGGATCGCGCCAACAATTCGTAATCCTTGCGCGTCGTTTCGACGCTGGATGTCGAGGCCTTGCGGTCGGCTTCGTCGGCCAGTTGCCGGCATTCCGCGATCCGATCTGTTGAATCGTGCAGTGTCGCTGTCCTTCCTGAAAACGATGGGAGGATGCGTCACGCCGCCGGTTCGCCGGAGATCGTTAGCCGAGACAATCAGACAATATGAGCGTCACCAGGCCTCAAGGTCCTGAGTTGCGCGACGACGAGGCGCAACTCGTCTGCCAATTGGGCGTTACGGATGCGGGTTTCCGTGACGGTCGAGAGGTCGGCGATCAGCGCGCGTTCTGCGGCCGTCTGCTCCAGCAGCTCGATACGTCTTTCGATCTCGGTCATTACGCACCCCCGTCCGATATCGTCACTGCAGTATCGTGAGGCTCTCTGCAGATCTCCGCACTAACATTTGCAAATGCTCGAGCGGATATTCGCGCCCGGAGGCGTCGTGAGACGGGTGGTCAAGCCTGCGGATCAATCTGGTTCATGGGATCGCCGTGCAGGATCATGCCGGCGAGCCCGTGCGCCATGGCGCGATGATCGAACGGTTTCTCCCACAGCGGGACGTCCGCGAACTCGGTGCTCAGCGCGATCTTGTCGTATCCCGAGGTGAACACGATCGGCACGCCGCGCGCCTGCAGCTCGCGCGCAACCGGATAAATCATCTGCTTGCGGATGTTTACGTCGAGCACCGCACCATCGATCACGCCGCCATCGTGAAGGATACGAAGCGCATCGTCGATGTCGCCGGCCGGCCCGGCGATATCGGCACCGAGCGCGCGCAGCGCGCTGCGCATGTCGTCGGCAAGGAAATATTCGTCTTCGACGATCAGGACGCGCCGTCCGGTCAGGAGTGAGCGTTCGCGCAAAGGTGCAAATTCAGACATGTCGATTCCGGCCGTACCCGGCGTGATATCGTCGCAAAATTGGAACATAGGACGAATGCTCGTCTTGTTGCAAATAATGTCGGAAAAGGCAGGTTCCATGTCCAATCGCGACATCATCGTCATCGGCGGTTCGGCTGGGGCGACGGCACCGTTGAAGCAGATTTTGGGCCGACTGCCGACGGACCTGCCGGCCGCGGTCTTCGTCGTATTGCACATACCGTCCCACGGCATCGGCATTCTCTCCACGGTCGCGAGCGCCGCCGGCAAGCTGCCGGTCCGGCAGGCGGAAAGCGGCATGGTCATCGAAAATGGTCACGTCTATCTGGCGGCGCCGGACCACCATCTGCTGATCCAGGACGGCCACCTGATGCTCGGCCGCGGGCCACGCGAAAATCTGGTCCGGCCGGCGATCGACGCGCTGTTTCGCTCGGCCGCACTGCACTACGGACCGCGGGTGATCGGCGTCGTGCTTAGCGGCCTGCTGTCCGACGGCGCGGCGGGCCTGAACGCGATCAAGCGCTGCGGTGGAGTTGCGCTGGTTCAGGAGCCCCGGGACGCGATGTCCGACGAAATGCCGCTCAGGGCCTTGGAGGCGACCACGGTCGATCTCTGTATCCCGGGTGCACGGCTTGGCGATGTGCTGTCCGAACTGGCCCGGGAACGGGCCGGCGCGGTGCTGCCGATCCCGCCCGAGATCGTGCTGGAGGTGAAGATCGCGGCGGGCGAGCGCGTCGGCAGCGATACGCTGGTCGAAATTGCCGATCCCGCGCCCCTGACCTGTCCAGGGTGCGGCGGCGTCCTTTCCGAGCTCAAGGTGGGGCACCCGCTGCGATTTCGCTGTCAGGTCGGTCACGCCTATACGGCCGACGCGCTCGCCAAGGAGCAGGAAGGCCGGGTCGACGAGGCGCTCCGGGTCGCGCTCCGCATCATCGAGGAGCGCGCCGAACTGGTGCACCGCATGGCCGATGACGGCCGCCAGAGCGGTCGCCCGGCGATCGCGCAAATGTATGACGCGCGCGCCGCTGAATACCGCGAATACGCCGATATGATCCGGCGAGTCATGCTACAATCACTCGATCCGAAACGACCGGCGCGGAAGGAACCGTGATGGCCAGCGCTGAGCATGCGAACTGGGCCGAACAGTTGCGGTCCGAGCGCGAGCTGCTGGTCAAGGCGGACATCGACATCGAGGAGGGCTGGCGGCGGCTGCGCAGCCAGCAGGATCTGCTGGATTGGCTGCAACGGGCCGGTCACGACACTGTGCAAGCCGAGCGGCTGGTCGGCTTGCTCAAGCAGACCTTAATCGAGTGGGAGCGGCATCGAACCTTGATCGTGCAGCGGGTCGCATATCTCGAGGAGCGGGTGACACGGCACTAGCGCCTGGGAGGAGGATCGGGCACGCGCCTCGCTGCCCTGAACTCCGCTCCAAGTTCGAACATGTGGTCAAACTGCTGGAGGACGCGCCGGCGCCAGAGGTCATTCTCGTCGATGAGGCGATGGGCTTCTGCGGTCGCCCGTTCCGCGCGCCTGATCAGGGCCGCGAGCTCTCCGGATCCATCTATGGTCGGGTCGGCTGCCATCACCTAACTATGACCCTTCCGGTTTTGGAGAGCAATCGATCCCGGATTCGAGGTTCCCGGGAGGTTGGAGAATTCCTACCTATCCCGTTGGGATAGGACTAAACTCTGCTATCAAAAGACGCGGGCGAGACGCCAGCAGGAGAATGAGAGCCGCTGCAATCATGGATGATGTTGGCCAACCCCAGAGCGGAGACGAAGAGCGCCAGTCCAAGGCGCCGCTGATCATCGGTGTGGGCGCGTCCGCCGGCACCCTCGACAGCATCGAGCGGTTCTTCTCGAAACTGAGGCTCAATCCGGATCAGGCCGTCGTGCTTGTGTTGCAGTACCGGGATGCCATAGAGGACACCCGGTTGCGCGAGGCGTTGCAGCGATCGGAAGGCGCCCGACTGTCCGAGATCAGCGACGGACAGCTCGTCGAGGGCGGCGTGATCCATCTGTGTCCGTCCGACATGATCACCACCGTTCATGGCGACCGTTTCGCCGTGCGGCGCGCCGAGCAGGCGCGCGCCGAGCGGGCCACCATCGACAGCTTCCTGGTGTCGCTGGCGGAGGAGCGCGCCGAGGAATCGATCGGCGTGGTGCTGGCCGGCACCGGTGGCGACGGCACGCTCGGGGTCGCGACCCTGAAGGATCATGGCGGCCTGGCGATCGCCGAGCGCATCGGGGAGGGCGAATCCAACCCGCATGAGGAAGGCAATTCGGCCGCCGCGATCGCGGATTTTGTCCTGCCGCCCGAGGCCATTCCCGAGCATATCGACGTCTATGCCCGCCACCTGCGCCGGCTCGAGGAAAAACAGGGGTTCGACGAGGTGCTGGCCGCGGCAGCAACCTCGCTTGCGCGCATTGCGGATATCCTCCGCAACAAGACCGGCAACGATTTCCACGGCTACAAGCAGAATACCTTCCTGCGTCGCGTCCAGCGCCGCATGCAGGTGGTGCAGATCGACGACATCTCCGCCTATGTCGATTTCCTGAGAAACGACAAGGACGAGGCGCAACATCTGTTCAACGACCTCCTGATCGGCGTCACGGAATTTTTCCGCGACAAGAAGGAGTTCGATGTCCTGGAAACCCAGATCATCCCGAAGATGTTCGAAGGAAAGGGCGCCGGCCAGCAGGTGCGTGTCTGGGTGCTTGGCTGCGCGACCGGCGAAGAGGCCTATTCGATCGGCATCCTGCTGCGCGAGCATATGGCCGGTCTCGACTCGGTGCCGCAGGTGCAGATCTTCGCGACCGACATCGACGGGCGCGCGCTCGCCGCCGCGCGCGTCGGGCGCTATCGCACCAGCATCGAGAACGATATGACGCCCGATCGGCTGGCGCGCTGGTTCGTGCGCGAAGGCGACACCTACTGCGTCGTCAAGGAGCTGCGCGAGATGTGCATCTTCTCGCAGCACAATGTCATCAAGGACGCGCCGTTCTCCAAGCTCGATCTGGTCTCGTGCCGCAATCTGCTGATCTACCTCAATGGCGAGCTGCAGAACCGCGTCATCCCGCTGTTCCACTTCGCGCTGTTGCCGGACCGGTTCCTGTTTCTCGGCAATTCCGAGAACGTCACACGACATCCGAAGCTGTTCGCGCCGGTCGACCGGCGCGCGCGCATCTTCAAGAGGCTCGAGACCGGAACGCGGCTGCCGCCGGAGTTTCCGATCACGACGGCGACCGGGCGGGCCGCGATCGACGTGCCGCCGGTGCGCGCCGTTGGTCACGATGTCGGCCTCGAGCGGCGCGCCCAACGCATCGCAGAGCGCTATGCGCCGGCCTATGTGATCACCGACGACCACTTTCATATCCTGCATTTCTCCGGCCGCACCGGCCGCTATATCGAGCCGACCGCAGGCACGGCGACGCTCGATCTGCTGCAACTCGTGCATCGAGATCTCAGGCTGGAGCTGCGCACGGCGCTCAGCCGTGCCGCGGAAATCAATGAGGCCGCCCATGCCGAGCAGGTGCAACTCGGCGTCAACGGGCATCGCGTGCTGGTCGATATCACGGTCGAGCCGATCCAGGACGGCCCTGCCGGTCATCGCAACTTCGTCGTCCTGTTCAAGGATGGCCCGATCCGGCAGGCGGAGCACGCCGAAACCAATCCCAACATTCTGGTCAGGACCGAGCATGTCGAGCGGCTGGAAAGCGAGCTGCGCGCCACCCGCGAGCGGCTGCAAGCTACGATCGAGGAGCTCGAGAGTACGAACGAGGAATTGAAATCCTCCAACGAGGAATATCAATCGCTCAATGAGGAACTGCAATCCGCCAACGAGGAACTGGAGACCTCGCGGGAGGAATTGCAGTCGGTCAATGAGGAGCTGACCACCGTCAACGGCGAGCTGGCGCACCGCGTGCAGGAGTTGACCCGCGCCACCAGCGACCTGAAGAACTTCCTCGAGAGCACCCAGATCGCCACCGTGTTCCTGGACAACGATCTGAAGGTGATGAACTTCACGCCGGCGATCACGCAATTGCTGCATCTGGTCGAGACCGATGTCGGCCGCCCGATCGCGCATATCAAGGCGCGTATCCCGATCGAGGAGCTCTACGACGATGTTCGGCGCGTGCTGCGGACGCTGGCGAGCGCCGAGCGCGAGCTGACCGCGCCCGACAGCGGCACGCGCTATATCGTGCGCATCCTGCCGTATCGCAGCATCGACAATTTCATCGCCGGCGTCGTGATCACCTTCATCGACGTCACCGCGATCACGCGGGCGGAGGAACGGCAGCGGCTGCTGCTCGCCGAGCTGCAGCATCGCGTCCGCAACACGCTCGGCGTGGTCCGCTCGATCGCGCGCCGCTCGGCCGAGACCAGCGCGAGCGTCGAGGACTATGCGTCGCATCTGGATGGACGCCTCAACGCCTTTGCGCGGACCCAGTCGCTGGTGACCCGCGATCCGGAGGGCGGCGTCGACCTTGAATATCTCGTGGTCGAGGAATTGCTTGCGTACAACGCGAAGGAAGACGAGCAACTGAAGGTCAAAGGTCCCAGGATCCGCCTGCAGCCCAAGGCCGCGGAGACCTTCGCGCTGGCGATCCACGAGCTCGCAACCAACGCCTTGAAATATGGCGCGCTGGGCCAGACCGCCGGGCGCATCGACGTCTCGTGGCGCATCGATGATGCGGCCGAGCCGCGACAACTGGTGTTCGACTGGCACGAACGCAGCGGACCCGCGGTCACGCCGCCGCGCCGCAGGGGATTTGGGTCTGATCTCCTGGAGCGAACGCTGGCGTTCGAGTTCAAGGGCAAGACCACGCTCGAGTTCAATCCGTCGGGACTCCGCTGCACGATCGCGATACCAATGAGCCCGCAAGCCATCCATACGCCGAGCATGGGGAGCTAGATGCATCCCCCGATCCTCGAGGGAAATCTGGCGCAGCCGGTAATCCGGCGGCTCAACGCCATGCGGCAATTGTCCGAACGCGGGATCGCGTTGCTGCAGCAGGCGATCCAGGAGGGGCTACATCGCGCCCGCCCGGGCGAAGACCTCGCCACCGAAGGCGATCCGGTCGACAGCGTCAGGATCATCCTGTCGGGCTGGCTCTGCCGCTACAAGACGCTGGCGGACGGCCGCCGTCAGATCGTCAATTTCGTCCTGCCGGGCGACAGCTGCGACGCCTGCGTCTATCTGCTGTCGGTGATGGATCATTCGATCGGCGCACTGACCCCGGTCACCTATGCCGACATCAAGCGTCCGGCGTTCGAGCAGCTGCTTGCGAGCGACCGTACGCTGGAGGAGGCGCTGTGGTGCGAAACCATGGTAAGCAGCGCGATCCAGCGGGAATGGACGGTCAATATCGGGCGGCGAGTGGCGCTGGAGCGTGTCGCGCATCTGTTGTGCGAACTCTACGAGCGCCTGCTGCCGATCGGAATGATCGACGGCGATTCCTGCCTGTTCCCGGTCACGCAGATGGATCTCGCCGATGCCACCGGCCTGTCGGTGGTCCATGTCAACAGGACGCTGCAGGAGCTGCGCGGCTCCGGCCTGATCGTGCTGCGCGACCGCATGCTGACGATCAACGACCTGAAGCTGCTCAAGGACACGGCGCTGTTTTCGGCCGACTATCTGCACACCAAGCGGCACGGCTGAGACGCGGCAAGCCGGCTCTATGCTGCTCCCCCTGAAATCGCGACGGATGCGGGTGCGGCGGGCGCATGAGGCGCCGCAGGCATTCGCCGACGCGATCCTTGAAATGTCGCAGCGGGACTGACGCGGGCGCGCGTCATTTTGCAGAGCGCACTGACGATCTGAACATGACAGTGATTTGTCACGACGAAGACAGCGCGACGGTCGGCCGCGCAAGATTTGGATACGACTGTTAACATACTTGAACTCCTCTCGCGCGGTCTCGCGCTACGATGCGGTTCAATCCACGAGGGCAGGGAGGCAATCATGCTCGATGGAGAGACGGCGGCAGTGCTTCGCGCGGTGCTCGACGAGGTCTGCGGAGGCGTGCCGCGCTCGGATACGACGAAGCGGACCAACGTCGCTTCCGGATTGCTGCAGGCCATTCGCGAGGGACGCTCGTCAATCGATGAGCTGCGCATCGCAGGCCAGGCCGCGTTGCGCACCGCCCCGAGCATGTGGCGCTAAGCAGTCTGATCGGGCAATCGCAGCGGCACGATTGTGCGTCGCACATTTGCAGACGTTAGTGCCGGAACCGACTGCGACGCGCATGCTCTCGCGAGCTGACGCGCCGACCGGCCGTCAGCGCAACCAGGAGAACCCCGCTACGACCCCAGCTCTTCACCTCTGAGCTGGGGTCACTTGTGTCGAACAGGTGGGAGCGGAGCCACAGCGGTCGAGCGGAGCGCGTCGATGGCTCCTCGATCTGGTCCGCCGGTCACGTCCAGCCGCCATGATGGTGAAGGAACGTTCAGGAAAGTTCCGATCCTGTTCCTGCAACATGCGCGGACGACGGTTGTTATCACGGCGTACTAGAAAGGAGGATGCCATGACGAAGCTTACTTACGCTCTTGCCGCGGTTGCGGCACTCTCGATAGCGGCACCGACCGTTGCGAGCGCGCAGGGTGTGGGCATCTATGTCGGCCGCGACCACGGCTACTACGGGGATCGATATTATGGTGGCCCGCGCGTCGACGTATACCGGCATGACCGGGGCTGGCACCACGGCTGGTACAACCATCATCGCGACTACTACCGCGACCGCGGCTTCGTGATCCGTGGTCATGACTGGGACGACGACTAACGGTGCTGGTCGCGCGTCGCGATAAGCAGATCGCGACGACCAATGAGGGCCTCGCTTCGGCGGGGCCCTTTTTATTGGCTTACTGCATCGCGTTATTGGCTTGCTGCATCGCGCCCGTTCGTCCCCGTAGGAACCTTGGCTTCTCCACCAGATTGTCAGGACGAGATGGACGGAGGAGGTTTGCATGAACCAGTTGATTTATCTGGTCGGACTGATTGTGGTCATTTTGGCGATATTGTCGTTCTTCGGGCTGCGGTAGGCGCGTCATGGATAACGAGCGAGGGCTTGCTGTGTCCGCCGCCAACAGGACCGGGCTTCGGCTGCAATGGAGCCCGGTCATTGCCGGCGCGTTGGCAGCGGCGGCGCTGTCGGTGATCCTGATCGGCTTCGGCGCGGCGGTCGGATTGGGTGTCAGTTCAAGCTCGCCGTCATGGCGCGATGCATCGGCTGCGCTCGCGTTGCTGTCGGGGCTGTATTTGATCCTGCAGGCGCTGGTGAGCTTCGGCGTCGGCGGCTACATCGCCGGTCGGGCGCAGCGCGTGATCGGCGCGACGCCATCCGACGAGATCGACAGCCGCGACGGGCTTCACGGCCTGACCGCTTGGGCGCTCGCCGTCATCCTCGGTGCGACAATCGTCGCGCTGGTTGGGCTGTCGACCGCGCGCCCGGTGGTCCAGAACCGGCCATCTGCGACGGCCGCGGAGCCGTTGCTGAGCGCCGAGCTCGACCGCCTGTACCGGTCGCAGCGGCGTCCGGCCAATATCGATATCGGCTATGAGCGGGCGGAGGCGGGCCGCATCCTGCTGACGAGCTCCGGCCGCAGCGGCGTCAGCGCCGACGATCGCAGCTATCTGATCCAGCAGGTCGCGGCCGCGACTGGTCTGTCTGCGGCTGACGCGGAGAAGCGCGTCGACAGCGTGATGGGCGATGCCAGGACCGCCATCCAGCGGTCGCGGCGCAGCGCGGTGATTCTGGCGTTCTCGGTTGCGGCGGCGCTGCTGTTCGGTGCGGTCGCCGCGTGGGCCGCGGCCGGCGCGGGCGGCCGTCACCGCGACGGCGCCGCGCTGCCGGAGTGGATGGGCGGCAGGCCGACGACGGCCGTGCCGATTGTCTGATGCAGTTGTGAATGTCCTTCAAGGGAGACGATGATGGCAACGATCTTGGTGATGGATCACTCCGGCGACACGAGACAGCAGTTCGATCCCGACAACAGTGAGCAGCTGGCCTGGGCGAATGCGCGCTTCACCCAGCTCACGTCGGATGGCTACACCGCGGCAATCCGGCAAGCGACCGGAGAGGCGAAGTTGGTCCGCGCGCTCGATCCGACCGCCGAGGAAACCCTGTTCTATCCGAGGCTGGTCGGCGGCTGACGCCATGCTCGCCCGTCTGCGCGAGATGTCCCTGCGATCCGTGCTCCGGCGCGCTGCCGGCACGCTGGGTGCGACGCTGGCCGCGATCTGGGATCGCTGGAAGGCGTATGAACGAATCGAGGCGCGCGGACTTGCGCTGCTGTCCGCGTGGCTGTCACCCGAGCAGCGGGCGCAGTTCGAAAAGTATAAGCGCTTCGACGTCATCGGCTCGGAGTCCGGCAAGCGATACCGGATTTGCTACGGCACCTCGACCAACGTCTATGAGATGGACGGCGGCGGCCGCATCGTGCTGGGCTGGTGCTTCCGGCCCGTCGGCTCGCTGGCGGCGGGCGACGTGATGCTTGCCCAGAAGATCGCGCTCGAAACCGACGAACGCGCGACGCTCTTGGTCGCGAAGCCATTCCCGAGCTCCATGCCGCCGCGCGCAAATCTCCCTCCGGTCAGTTAGCGCTCGGCCCGCGCTATCCCGCAGGGCGCGAACTGTCGCGCGTTGCCGGGGGAGGAACGTCGATCTTCCTGCCGGGTTGTCGGGTGCCAACTTGCTACGGACCTCGTCATGCGCGTCAACACCTGGCCGTCTTCGCTGAGCCTGATCTTCCGCTCCTACCTTGCGGATTTGCGGCAATGGCTGGGGCGCCTGGT
The DNA here is from genome assembly GCF_001189245.1 of Bradyrhizobium pachyrhizi. Classification (GTDB taxonomy): domain Bacteria; phylum Pseudomonadota; class Alphaproteobacteria; order Rhizobiales; family Xanthobacteraceae; genus Bradyrhizobium; species Bradyrhizobium pachyrhizi. Next base: position 53,375 of record NZ_LFIQ01000087.1, read on the forward strand.
GACCGGCTACGCACTTGCATGCAGCTTCATGCTGGCAGGTGCGGTCTCGCTTCTGATCGCGATCGGGATCGGGGTTGGCGCGGCTTTCCACGCCCTTGAAGTGCACTACGGCATCTGGATCGCATATGCCGCGATCGGGGGCGTCTTTGTCCTCCTCGGGATCGTGGGGTTGATCATGGGCCGCGTGCTGCTCGCGCGTCCTGCGCCGGCCGCGCCGCGCCCGGGCCGACAGGCCGACATGCTCAAGCGCGCGATCGCAGTGCCCGTCGCCGCGCGGCTGATCGCCACCACTCGGACGGGAGCAGGGGCGAGCGTAGATCCCACCACCCGTGCGCTGGCCGCCGGGGCTGCAATCATGCTTGTCGGCTGGTTTGCTGCATCGCGCACCCGGCGTCAGCGCGACGCGATCCAGGACTAGCGATGGCGCCGCGCAATTGGACGAACGACCTGATGCTCGCCGGTGCAACGGCTCTGGCGACCCTGGCGATCTCTCGCCAGCTGTCCCGATCGGAGCGGCGGTCCGCTCGGGAGCAGGCCGTCGAACCCGCGCTGGCCGAAACCCGGGATCGTGGACGGCTCGCTGACACGCCGCTCGAGATTCCGGCTGCCGGCTGGAAGGACATTCTGCTGCGCACCTATCAGCAGATCGACGAGGACCGCCTGCTGGCCACCGCGGCCGGCGTCGTGTTCTACGGCCTGCTCGCGATCTTCCCGGCGATCACCGCGCTGGTCTCGAGCTATGGCCTGTTCGCCGATCCGTCCACGATCTCATCGAACCTGCAGAGCCTGGCGCTGATGCTGCCGGAAGGCTCGTTTGCGATCGTCCAGGACCAGATCGCCCGCGTGCTCGCGAAGGGGACCTCGACGCTCGGCCTGACCTTTGCCGCCGGCCTACTGATCGCGATCTGGAGCGCCAATGCCGGCATGAAGGCGATCTTCGATGCGCTCAACGTCGTCTATGACGAGAAGGAAAAGCGCAGCTTCGTCAAACTCAATTTGATGTCCCTCTCGTTCACGATCGCCGGACTGATTTCCATCATGTTGATGGTCGGAGCGGTGGTCGTCGTCCCGCTTCTGCTGCAGCAGGTCGGATTGGGCACGACGGCGGAACTCGTCATCCGGTTCGGACGGTGGCCGATCCTGGTGCTCCTGCTCCTCACCGCGCTCGCGGTGCTGTACCGCTACGGCCCGAGCCGAACCAGGCCGCGCTGGCAGTGGCTCAGCGTCGGCGCCGTTGCAGCGGCCGTGCTGTGGCTGGCCGGTTCGGTGCTGCTCTCCTGGTACCTGGCGAACTTCGGCGATTACAACGCGACCTATGGCTCGCTGGGGGCGGCCATCGGTCTGATGACGTGGATGTGGATGTCCGCCATCATCGTGCTGTGCGGGGCAGAGCTGAATTCAGAGATCGAGCATCAGACCATGCTCGATTCGACCGAGGGCCACCGCAAGCCGCTCGGAGCGCGTGGCGCAACCATGGCCGACACGGTCGGCAGGGCGTCCTAGCCGGCGCAGATCCCGCAGCAGCGCATCCGGCAATGAGCATAGGAACCAACGGCATGACCCGGGCTTATGCAAAAATGGTTGAGATCAACGTGCTGGAAAAACCGATCGAGCGGATCAAGCAAACCTGCGAGCTGATGGGCATCGCGGACAGGTTCGACCGCGCGCTTCCCGAGCTTGAGACCTTCCTCGAAGCCGAGATCGCGCAGGGCGAGGTCCGCGAGTCGAAGCTGACCCTTGATGGACTCTGCTACCTGCGCCAGCTGCTGGCGCAGGCGTGAGGTATCGACATGGCATTCTCTGAGGAAATGAACCGATGCGTCGAGACCTGTCTGTCCTGCTATAGGACCTGCCTCGGCACGGCCATGAACCATTGTCTCGTCACCGGCGGCAAGCATGTCGAGCCGGCGCATTTCCGATTGATGATGGCTTGTGCGGAAATGTGCCGGACGGCGGCCCATTTCATGCTGATCAACACCCCGCACCACAAGCACACCTGCCGGGAATGCGCGGAGATTTGCGGTGAATGCGCCGAGGATTGCGAGCGCGTCGGCGGCATGGACGAATGCGTGGCGATGTGCCGTGCCTGCGCGGAATCCTGCCGCAAGATGGCGGCCTGACGGCGCGGGCTCCTTGTTCGGTCAATCGGAGCTGACGTAGTGGGCGCGCCAGAGCAGCGCCGTGACGATCAGGGCGATGACCCCGGCGGCAATCACGATCCACGGTACATAGTCGGCCATTGGCGCACCTGACGCTCCGCTTCGCGAGCTGGGCTTTTGCGAGCCTGGGCCGCGAAGCGGAGCCAGTAGATCTAGAGTTGCGCGTGCTGGGTGGTCGGGCGTGAGATCCGGCTGAGCGCCATGCCCGTACCATCGCTGGCCTGGATCAGGGCGATATCCCCGAGGGCGATGATTCCGACCAGGCGCTTGTCCCGGCTCAGCACCGGCAAGCGCCGAACCTGGATCGCACCCATGTTCTGCGCGATGTCCTCGAGCTCCTGATCCTCGAAGCAATACTTCACCTCGGCCGTCATGACGTCGCCGACCCGCGAGTCGGGGCCGCGACCCATTCCGATGCCGCGAAGCGCGATGTCGCGGTCCGTGATCATGCCGACCAGGCGCTCGCTATCGGCAACCGGCAGCAGGCCGACACCGAGCGCTGCCATCGCCTCTGCGGCATCGCGGAGCGTATCGTCGGGGGTGCATAGCTGGACGTCAGGTGTCATCGCGTCGCAAACCTTCATGGTAGCCTCTCCATTTGGCTGGTTGCGTCAACGGCCTAACGATGCCGCCCGGAACGGCGTTCCTAACATTGTCGCCGCGGCCAGGTCGCAGGCGTCCTCCGGGAACGACATGTCGGCGCCGGCCGGCCGCGGTCCTACTAGGGCTTGGTGATCCCGTTGCGCTCGGCAAGGTCGGCTTCCCAGCCGAACACCGAGCGGCCGTCGAGTGCGGGCGAATGGGCGCGCTCGTTCGCGACAAACGCCTCGAAGGAGGGGCCGGTGGCGGTTCGTTCCAACCTGCGGGCCTGATCATCGAGCCGCTTCAAGGCCTGCATCTCCTCATCGCGGCCGAGCTTTGCCTGCTGCACGGCCGACTTCAGTACGCGGATGGTCTCGTCATAGACCTTGATCGGCACCGGGAAGGGATGACGGTCCTTGCCGCCATGGGCGAGCGAGAAGCGCGCCGGATCGCGGAAGCGGTAGGGCGTCCCGTGAACGACCTCGGCGACCATCGCGAGCGACTGCACCGTGCGGGCGCCGACGCCGGGCGTCAGCAGCAGTTCGGGAAAATCCAGCGGCCCGCGATCGGCAGCCGCGGCCAAGGTGCCGTGCAGGCGGCGGACGAACACGTCGCTCGAGCGCACGTCGTGATGCGCGGGCATGATCAGGTGCAGGAGATCCGGTTGCGCGGTCACGCTCTGCGTCAGCTCGGCATATTCGCGCGTGATGCCGTCCGGCCCAAGCGCAGCGAGCAGATCGAGCTGCGCCTGGCGCGAGCTTTCGGCGCGGTGATCGGTGAGATTGACGATCTCGCCCTGCGCCGGGCCGTCGATCGCGCTGTGCGGCTCGTCGACGAAGCTGCGCAGGCCCTCGGAGTGCCAGTGATAGCGGCGGGCCTGCCGCTTGTCGCCGTTCATGCCTTGCTGGACGACAGTCCATTTGCCGTCGTCGGTGACAAAGAAACCGTGCAGGTAGAGCTCGAAGCCGTCCTGCACCGCGGCGCTGTCGACCTTGGCCACCAGCCGGCTCGCGCGGGTCAGGGCGGCACCGTCGAATCCGACGCGGTCGCCGAGGGCGGACAGTTCATCGGGCGTGCGGCGCGAATGCTTGCCGCGCCCGCCGCAGACGTGGATTCCGAGCTCGCCTTGCAGCGGCGCCAGACCTCGCTTCAGCGCGCCGATGACGCTGGTGGTGATGCCGGACGAGTGCCAGTCCATACCCATCACGGCACCGAACGACTGGAACCAGAACGGATGCGACAGTCGCTGCAAAAAGGCGTCGCGGCCGTAATGGTGGACGATGGCCTGGGTGATGATGCCGCCCAGCATCGCCATGCGTGTCGCCAGCCATGGCGGCACGCGGCCACCATGGAGCGGAAGATCGGCGCTGCCGGTGCGTCGGGCCATTGGGCTCCCGGATGCTGAATCGGCGTATAATCTACCAGCAAATGCGAGCGTGTGTACTAAGCGGACGTCGCTTCATCGCCCGTCTCGTCAGGCCGCTTCGGCGTTGATGCTGCTGACGGCGAGCTTGGTGAGCGCTTCATCCGTCTTCTTTTCCTCGGCCAGGGTCTGGTCGATGAGCTTAACCGCATCCTTCATGCTGAGCCGGTTGGCCCAGGCTTTCAGGGTGCCGTAGCGAGCGATCTCGTAATGCTCGACGGCCTGGGCTGCCGAGAGCAGGCCCGCGTCGAGCGCCGGCGTGTCGGCATACTCCTCCATGATCTCCTTGCCCTCGTCGATGATCCCCTCGATGGCGTCGCACTTCTTGCCGCGCGCCGGCTTGCCCATCAGGTCGAAGATCTGCTCGAGCCGCTCGATCTGTCCTTCGGTCTCGTCATGATGCTTCTCGAACGCCGCACGCAGATCGTCGGACTCGGCGGCCTTGGCCATCCGCGGCAACGCCTTCAGGATCTGCTTTTCCGCGTAATAAATGTCCTTGAGGGTATCGAGGAAGAGGGCGCTGAGATCCTTGTCCGGCATTGGTCGCTCCGTGAGTTGGGTGAATAGTCCGGAGTGCCAACACGAGTGCGGAAAGCAAGTTCCTATCCTCGATCGATGCGCGGCAAAGCGCATTCTCGGCTGTCGCGCATTCAAGCGCGTCACGATGGAGCTTGGTCGGATTGCGAAGTCTGGATTGCGAAGTCTTGATTGCGAAGTCTTGCCGCAACGCGGCTTCGGAACGAAGCCTCGACCGGCCCGTTGGTCGGTCTCATCGTTCAAGGGAGAACCGCGATGGATTGGAATCGTGTTGAAGGCAATTGGAAGCAGGTCAAGGGTAAGGTCAAGGAGCAGTGGGGCAAGCTCACCGATGACGATCTCGATGTGATCGACGGCAAGCAGGACCAGCTCGAGGGCCGTCTGCAACAGCGCTACGGCTATGCCAAGGATCAAGCCGCCAAGGAAGTGAACGACTGGTACGGCCGCCAGAAATGGTGAACGGCACCACATTCCGGGCCCCGCTTCGGCGGGGCCTTTCGCGGCCTGAGCGGCTGATCCTGCGTGTGACGGCATCCGGCCGGCGCGCGCAGGAGTGAGCGATGGGACAGCTTCTCACTCCGCCGGGTCCGCGCGCGGCGCACCTGTGCATCGACATGCAGCGGCTGTTCGAGCCCGGGGCGCCCTGGGCGACGCCCTGGATGGACCGCGTGCTGCCGCGCATCATCAAGCTGGCGCAGCATGCGCCTGAATGCACCGTATTCACCCGCTTTATTCCGCCGCGCTCGAAGCACGACGCGCGAGGGATTTGGCGGGCCTATTACGAGAAATGGGAATGCGTGACCCGCGAGCGGCTCGATCCGGAGTTGATCGAGCTCGTGCCGGCGCTCGCTGCCTGTGTGCCGCCGGCTGCCGTCGTCGACCGGCCGATCTATAACGCGTTCGGCAATGGGCGCCTGCAGGCTCATCTGGATGAGCACGGGATCGATACGGTGATCGTGTCGGGCGGCGAGACCGACGTGTGCGTGCTCGCCAGCGTACTGGCCGCGATCGATATCGGCTATCGGGTGATCGTGGCCGAGGACGCGCTATGCAGCTCTTCCGATCAAAGCCATGACGCGCTGCTGCAGCTCTATGCCGAACGCTTCAGCATCCAGATCGAGGTGGCGTCCACGGCCGACATCCTCCGGATGTGGGCCCTCGACGACTGAAGCGACAACGCGCCGAAGCGAGGTACTGGTATCAGGGCGATCGGAGCAGGGGTGGCAATACCTGCTTCCTGGGGCTGAGCTGACGCTGGCGGATGGGTAGCTGCGGGGCAGCCGTTCTGGTCCTGCCAGCGATTGACCATGCGAGACGATCGGGATGACCGGACCGCACAAGTCGAGGCAGGCGTGCCTGGCGGATACGGCGCATCGCCCAGCCGCTGGAAGGCAGGACTGGGCCGTCAATCTGCCAGACGGTACCAAGGTTCCTGATTCTCGGCCTTGCGGCGAAGGTTAGCGGAGCAACGGAAAAGCTGCCGGCGATCGTGGCCAGGCCCATATCCGTAATTCGCATAAGGTATATTATGGAATATCCATATCTACAATTGGATCAGATATTTAGTGGGAAATCTTCGCACCAATCCGCAAGTTGGCATGTGTGCTGATGTGTCCAAGCCGTTCGTCGGGCTCGTGCTGACGCCGCAGCGATCCACGCGCGCCCATCTCATCTGAAAGCCGATATTGCCGCCGCGTACGGACGCTGCAATAAGCCCCAGCTGTGCAGAGATCGCTGGTGACCCCGCGGCATCAGGTCCGTATAGGATGGCATCTCAGAACAACAACAAGCCTCTTGAGGGAGCAACCAATGAGCTTTTCACGACGCACGCTGCTGAAGGTTTCCGCCGCTTCCGCCGTCCTCGGCGGGATTGGCGCGCCCTATGTCGCGCGCGCCCAGTCGGCCGAGTTCTCTTACAAGTTCGCCAACAATCTGCCGGAGTCGCATCCGTTCGTGGCGCGTGCCCGGGAGATGGCCGCGGCGATCAAGACCGAGACCAACGGCCGGTTTGACCTGCAGGTGTTCCCGAACAGCCAGCTCGGTTCCGATACCGACATGCTGAGCCAGGTGCGCTCCGGCGGCGTCGAGTTCTTCACGCTGTCCGGCCTGATCCTGGCGACCCTGGTGCCGGGCGCCTCGATCAATGGCATCGGCTTCGCATTCCCGGACTATCCCACGGTCTGGAAGGCCATGGACGGCGATCTCGGCGCCTATGTGCGCGGCGAGATCAACAAGGCCGGCCTCGAGGTCATGGAGAAGATCTGGGACAACGGCTTCCGCCAGACCACGTCGTCAACCAAGCCGATCACCGGTCCCGACGATCTCAAGGGCTTCAAGATTCGCGTGCCGGTGTCGCCACTATGGACCTCGATGTTCAAGGCGTTCGATGCATCGCCCGCCTCGATCAATTTCAGCGAGGTCTATTCGGCGCTGCAGACCAAGATCGTCGAAGGCCAGGAAAACCCGTTGGCGCTGATCTCGGCAGCGAAGCTCTACGAGGTGCAGAAATACTGCTCGATGACCAACCACATGTGGGACGGCTTCTGGTTCCTGATGAACCGCCGGGCCTGGGCGGCGCTGCCGGACGATATCAAGACCATCGTCGCCAAGAACGTCAACGCGGCGGCCGTCAAGGAGCGTGAGGATACCGAGAAGCTGAACGCCACCGTAAAGCAGGAGCTCACGGGCAAGGGGCTCGTCTTCAACCAGCCCGAGGTCGGGCCGTTCCGCGACAAGCTCCGCGCCGCCGGTTTCTACGCCGAGTGGAAGGGCAAGTACGGCGAGAAGGCCTGGGATCTGCTCGAGAAGTCCGTCGGCAAACTGTCCTGATCGATCAAAGCAGGAGGCGCTTGCCAGCGGGAGATTTGCTATGGCTCATGTCGAGATGACGCCGGCCGTGGCCGGCGAGGCGGCGTCGCAGCCCCCTCGCCGCCGCTCCATTCTCGGCTCCATCGACGCGGCGCTCGGGATGCTGGTCGAAATCCCGGCGGCGATCCTTGTCGTCGCCGAGGTCGTGATCCTGTTCGCCGGCGTGGTGTCGCGTTACGTGCTCCATGCGCCGCTGATCTGGTCCGACGAACTGGCATCGATCCTGTTCCTGTGGCTCGCGATGCTGGGCTCGGCGGTGGCGTTCCGCCGCGGCGAGCACATGCGGATGACGGCGCTGGTCGCAAGCGCGGGACCGCGGCTGTGGGCCTATCTCGACGTCGTCGCGACCTGCGCCGCGCTGGCGTTCCTGATCCTGATCGTGCGGCCGGCCTATGAATACGCCTATGAGGAAAGCTTCATCACGACGCCGGCGCTGCAGATATCCAACACCTGGCGCGCGGCGGCGCTGCCGGTCGGCACCTGCCTGATGGCGCTGTTCGCGCTGCTGCGGCTGGCCCGGGTCGGCGATGTCAAGACCTTCCTGCTGGCCGCGCTGACCGTGGCTGCGCTGATCGGCGCGTTCTGGCTGGCGCAGCCGATGCTGCGGCCGCTCGGCAACCTCAATCTGGTCATCTTCTTCGTCGGCGTGGTCGGCTTCTGCGTGTTCGCCGGCGTGCCGATCGGCTTTGCCTTCGGCATGGCGATCTTCGGTTATCTGGCGCTGACCACGCGGACGCCGCTGATGGTACTGGTCGGTCGGATGGACGAGGGCATGAGCCATCTGATCCTGCTGTCGGTGCCGTTGTTCGTCTTCCTCGGTCTCCTGATCGAGATGACCGGCATGGCGCGGGCCATGGTGGCGTTCCTGGCGAGCCTGCTCGGTCATGTCCGCGGCGGCCTGCATTACGTGCTGGTCGGCGCCATGTATCTGGTCTCCGGCATCTCCGGATCGAAGGCCGCCGACATGGCCGCGGTCGCGCCCGTGCTGTTCCCGGAAATGAAGCAGCGCGGCGCCAAGCCGGGCGATCTGGTCGCCCTGCTCGCCGCCACCGGCGCGCAGACCGAAACCATTCCGCCGAGCCTCGTGCTGATCACGATCGGCTCGGTGACCGGCGTCTCGATCTCGGCGCTGTTCACCGGCGGCCTGCTGCCGGGTGTGGTGCTGGCGATCACGCTGTCGGGCTTGGTGTGGTGGCGCTACCGCGGCGAAGACCGCAGCCACGTCCAGCGCGCCACCGGCAGCGAGATTGGCAAGGCGTTCGTGTTCGCCCTGCCCGCATTGGCCCTGCCCTTCGTGATCCGCTACGCCGTGGTCGAAGGCATCGCCACCGCCACCGAAGTGTCGACCATCGGCATCGTCTACGCCTTCGTCATCGGCCTCCTGATCTACCGCAAGTTCAACTGGCGGCGACTGCTGCCGATGCTGATCGACACGGCGTGCCTGTCGGGGGCGATCCTGTTCATCATCGGTACCGCGACCGGCATGGCCTGGGGCCTGACCCAGTCCGGCTTCTCGCGGGCGCTGGCGGCGGCGATGACCGGGCTGCCGGGCGGGTCGGCGACCTTCATCGCGGTCTCGATCCTGGCCTTCGTGATCCTCGGCAGCGTGCTCGAGGGCATCCCGGCGATCGTGCTGTTCGGGCCGCTGCTGTTTCCGATTGCGCACCAGGTCGGCGTCCACGAGGTGCACTACGCCATGATCATCATCCTGGCGATGGGCATCGGCCTGTTCGCGCCGCCGTTCGGAGTCGGCTATTATGCCGCCTGCGCCATCGGGCGCGTCGATCCGGCCGAGGGTATCCGGCCGATCTGGGGTTACATGCTGGCGCTGTTGATCGGCCTGATCATCGTCGCCATCTTCCCCTGGATATCGATCGGCTTCCTGTAAAGCACCTTGCGGATGGGATAGAGCCATGAGTGCAGCTCAGAACCAGTACTCGATCGGGTTGGACAAGACGCCGGCCAACTACGTGCCGCTCTCGCCGCTGAGCTTCCTGGCGCGCTCGGCCGCCGTCTATCCCGACCATCTCAGCGCGGTCTATGAAGGCCGCAGTTTCACCTGGAAAGAGACCTACGAGCGCTGCAGGCGCTTCGCGTCCTATCTCGCGGGTCATGGCATCGGCCATGGCGACACGGTCGCGGCGATGCTGCCGAACATCCCGGCGATGAACGAATTGCACTTCGCCGTGCCGATGACAGGCGCGGTGCTCAACGCGCTCAACATTCGCCTCGACGCGGCGTCGATCGCGTTCCAGCTTGAGCATGGCGGCGCAAAGATCATTCTGGTCGATCCCGAATTCTCCGGCGTGATCGCGGAAGCCTTGACCCTGATGAAGAGCGCAAAGCCATTCGTGATCGACGTCGATGACGCGGCCTTCGGCGGCGGCAAGCGGATCGGCGAGATCGAGTATGAGGCGGCGGTCACGGCGGGCGATCCCGGCTTCGTGGAACGGCCGCCGGCCGACGAATGGGATGCGATCGCGCTGAGCTACACGTCGGGCACGACGGGCAATCCCAAGGGCGTCGTGACCCATCACCGCGGCGCCTATCTCAACGCCGTCAGCAACATCCTCGCCGGCAATCTCGGCCAGCATCCGGTCTATCTCTGGACGCTGCCGATGTTTCATTGCAACGGCTGGTGCTTCCCCTGGACGATCGCGGCGGCCGCCGGCGTCAATGTCTGCCTGCGCAAGGTCGACCCGGCCAAGATATTCGAACTGATCCCGAGGCACGGCGTCACCCACATGTGCGGTGCGCCGATCGTCTACAACACGCTGATCAACGCGCCCGATGCGCCAAAGGCCGGCAAGGCAAAGCCCGTTGTCGGCCTGATCGCCGGCGCCGCGCCGCCGGTTGCCGTCCTCGAGGGCGGCGAGCGCATCGGCATCAAGCTGACCCATGTCTACGGGCTGACCGAGGTCTATGGCCCCGCCTCGGTCTGCGCCGAGCAGCCGGGCTGGGACGAACTGTCGGCTGATGCGCGCGCGCAGCTGAAGCGGCGTCAGGGCGTGTCCTACCCGCTGCAGGAAGGCGTCACGGTGCTCGATCCCGAGACCATGCGCGAGGTGCCGCGCGACGGCGAGACCATCGGCGAGGTCATGTTCCGCGGCAACATCGTGATGAAGGGCTATCTGAAGAACGCGAAGGCGACGCAGGAAGCCTTTGCCGGCGGCTGGTTTCACACCGGCGATCTCGGCGTGCTCGACGAGCACGGTTACGTCATCATCAAGGACCGCTCCAAGGACATCATCATCTCCGGCGGCGAGAACGTCTCCTCCGTCGAGGTCGAGGATATCCTCTACAAGCACCCGGCCGTGCTGTTCGCGGCGGTCGTGGCAAAGCCCGACCCGAAATGGGGTGAAGTGCCCTGCGCCTTCATCGAGCTGAAGGACGGCGCCAAGGCGACCGAGGCCGAGATCATCGCCTATTGCCGCGAGCACATGTCGGGGTTCAAGACGCCGAAATCCGTGGTGTTCGGCGTGATCCCAAAGACCTCGACCGGCAAGATCCAGAAGTTCCTGCTGCGCAACCAGGTCGGATCGGCCAAGGCGATCTCGGCCTGAGCCTTCAGCCTGCCCGGTCGAGCGTCAGCCGCATGCCGTCATGGGCCGGGATGACGTCGGCCGGCAGGCTCTGCCGCAGCACCTCGTAGTCGAGGTCGGAATGCATGTTGGTGATGATCGCGCGCTTCGGCTTGAAGCGCTCGATCCACGACAGCGCGTCCGCAACGCTGAAATGGCTGGGATGCTGCGCATAGCGAAGTCCGTCGACAATCCAGAGATCGAGACCTTCGAGCGTCGGCCAGCTCTCCTGGGGGATGTCGTGCAGATCGGGCGTGTAGGCGGCGCCGCCAATGCGGTAGCCGAGCGCCGGGATCTTGCCATGATGAACCAGGAAGGCCTCGAGCTTCAGCGGACCGCCCTTCCCCTGGACCGTATGGCTCTCGCCAGCCTCGATCGAATGCCGCGTCAGGATCGGCGGATAGTCGCTGCCTTCCGGCGAGATGAAGCAATAGGAGAACCGCGCCATCATGTCCTTGGCGGTCGACTGGTTGAAGTAGACCGGGATGCGGCGGCGTTGGTGCAGCACGACCGAGCGTAAATCGTCGATGCCGTGGGTCTGGTCGGCGTGCTCATGCGTCAGGAACACCGCGTCGATGTGCTCGACATTGCTATCGATCAGCTGCTCGCGCAGATCGGGCGAAGTGTCGATCACGACCCGCGTGGTGCCGTGCTCCATGGTGCGCTCGGCCATGATCGAGCAGCGGCGGCGGCGATTCTTGGGATTGCTGGGATCGCAGGCGCCCCAGCCGAGTGCCGGGCGCGGCACGCCGGCGGACGAGCCGCAGCCCAGAATGGTCAGTGTCAGCGTCATGCAGCAACCTTCGGCGCCGGCACCTTGGAGAACAGCCGGAAGAAGTTTTCGGTGGTCTGCCGCGAGATCTCCTCCAGGGAAACGCCGCGCGTTTCCGCGAGCACCCTGGCGACCTCGACGACATAGGACGGCTCGTTGCGCTTGCCGCGGAATTTGCCGGGCGCAAGATATGGCGCGTCGGTCTCGACCATGATGCGGTCGGCCGGCAGCTCGGCTGCCAGCGCGCGCAGCGCGTCCGACTTCTTGAAGGTCAGGATGCCCGTGAACGAGATCGACAGCCCTAGCGCGATCGCCTTCATCGCAAGCTCGCGGCCGCCGGTGTAGCAGTGCAGGACAGCTTTGAACGAGCCCTTCGCGACTTCAGCCTCCAGGATGCGGCCGCAATCCTCGTCGGCCTCCCTGGTATGGATGACCAGCGGCAGGCCGGTTTCGCGCGCCGCCGCGATGTGCGCGCGAAAGCCGCGCTCCTGGGCCTCGCGCGAACCGTGCTCGTAGAAATAGTCGAGCCCCGCCTCGCCGAGCGCCACAACCTTCGGATGCCTGGTCAACTCGATCAGTTCGCTGGCCGGGATGCCGTCCTCTTCGTCGGCATGATGCGGATGGGTGCCGACCGAGCAATAGACGTCGGGAAAGCGCTCCGTGATCGCGAGCAGCCCGCCGAGCCGCCTCACCCGGGTCGAGATCGTGACCATGCGGCCGATGCCGGCCGCCTCGGCGCGCCCGACGATCCCGTCGAGATCGTCGGCGAAGTCGGGAAAATCCAGATGGCAATGACTGTCGACCAGCATGAATTTCGAACCGCTCACTCGGTCTTCGGTTCCACATAGCGCGGGAATACGCCGACAGGCGCCGGCAGAACCGTGCCCGGCCTGATCCGCTCGGCGACCGCGGCAAAGCTGCGGGCGTCAGCAGCGATACCGAGGCTGTCGAGCATCTTGGCGCAGGACTCCGGCATCACGGCCTGCGCCATGATCGCGATCTGGCGCACGACTTCGGCGGTGACATACAGCACCGTCTTCTGGCGCGCGGGATCAGTCTTCGCCAACGCCCACGGCGCTTCGCCGGCGAAGTAGCGGTTGGCCTCGGCGACCACGGCCCAAACCGTGTTGAGCCATTGATGGATCTGCTGCGTCGCCATCGCGGTCCGCGACGTCTCCAGCATGGCGTCGGCCTGTGCCAGAATCGCCTTGTCGTTGTCGCTGAATTCGCCGGGCTCCGGCAGCACGCCGCCGAGTTGTTTGGCGATCATCGACAGTGAGCGCTGCGCCAGATTGCCGAAATCATTGGCAAGGTCGGCGTTGATGCGCGCGACGATGGCCTCGTGGTTGTAGTTGCCGTCCTGGCCGAACGGCACTTCGCGCAGGAAGAAGTAGCGCATCTGGTCGACGCCGTACTGCTCGGCGAGATTGAAGGGGTCGACCACGTTGCCGACCGACTTCGACATCTTCTCGCCCCTGTTGAACAGGAAGCCGTGCGCATAGACCCGCTTCTGCACGGGAATGCCCGCCGACATCAGGAAGGCCGGCCAGTACACGGCGTGGAAGCGGATGATGTCCTTGCCGATGATGTGCACGTCGGCCGGCCAGTAGCGCCAATGCTTGTCGTTCTCATCGGGATAGCCGACGCCGGTGATGTAGTTGGTCAGCGCGTCGACCCAGACATACATCACGTGCTCGGGATCGTCCGGGACCTTGACGCCCCAGTCGAACGTGGTGCGCGAGATCGAGAGGTCCTTGAGCCCGCCGCGCACGAAACTCATCACCTCGTTGCGGCGCGAATCCGGACCGATGAAATCGGGCTGGCTCTCATAAAGGTGCAGCAGCTTGTCCTGATAGGCCGACAGCTTGAAGAAATAGCTCTTCTCCTCGACCCATTCGACCGGCGTGCCCTGCGGGCCGCGGCGGACATTGTCCTCGCCGACGACGGTCTCCTCCTCGGCGTAATAGGCCTCGTCGCGCACCGAGTACCAGCCGGCATAGGTGTCGATATAGATGTCGCCATTGTCCTGCATACCGCGCCAGATCGCCTGCACCGACTCGTGATGCGCAGGCTCCGAGGTGCGGATGAAGCGGTCGAACGAGACGTTGAGACGCTCGTCCATCTCCTTGAAGCGCGCCGCGTTGCGGGTTGCGAGATCGAACGGCGTCATGCCTTCGTTCTGCGCGGTCTGGATCATCTTCAGGCCGTGCTCGTCGGTGCCAGTCAGGAAGAACACATCCTTGCCGTCGAGCCGCTGAAAACGCGCCAGCGCATCGGTCGCGATCGCCTCATAGGCGTGGCCGATATGCGGCTGCCCGTTCGGATAAGCGATCGCGGTCGTGATGTAGAAGACGTTGCCGCGGTCCGCGGCGGGCATCGGGACGGAAGCGGCCGCAGGAGCCACCACTGCGGGTTTGGGCTGCTTCGGCGCGCGAACCTTTGCCGGTCTCGGCGCCTTCTCGGCAGCCGGAGGCTTCGAAGCAGCGGGCTTCTTTGCCGCCGGCGCGACGGCTGCTGCGGCCGCCTGCTTCGGCGGCGCCTTGGTGGCCTTCGCAGCAGTTTTCTTGGCCGTTTTCTTGGCCGTCTTCTTCGCAGCCTTCTTGACGGCTTTGTTGGCGGCTTTCTTCGCCGCCGATTTCCTGGCGCGCTTGGCTCCGGTCTTGGACTTGGACGTGGACTTGGCGGCCTTCTTCGCCTTCCGGGTGACGCGCCCGGCCTTCTTGGCCGCCCGCGACTTCGCCGTGGCTTTGCTGGTCGCGCGAGCGGGCGATGCCTTCTTCGTCTTCTTGGCTTTTTTCGACGATGTCTTCTTAGCGGTCGCCACCACGGAATCCTTTGCAGATCGAAACGAGATTGTCGGGAGTGTTGTCAGACGGATGTGTTGTCAGACGCGGTGTCTATCGGGTCGCATCCGCGAGCATCGAAAACACCGAGAAAACCAGCGGCTTGCGCTCCAGATTATAGGCTTCGGTATCGCGCGCGGCGCGGACGATCTTTTCCCATACCTCCGCCAGCCGTGCAAGGCGCGGCAGATTGGCATTGGCATCGCCCATGCGCATGCGCTCGCTCATCCAGCGATCAATGCCGTCGATGAAGGCGGCGAGCGCGACGCGGTCGCTGGTGCCGAGCGCTTCGCCCAGCGCATGCAGCTCACGCGGATCGACGCTCGGAAGCGTCGCGAGCAGCGCGGCCGTGCGTTGCTGCAGCTTGAGCGCATCGCCGCCGAGCAGCGACAGCGCCCGCCCGATGCTGCCTTCGGAAGCCGCGGCGGCTTCCGCCAGCGCCGGATCGTCGGCCTCGATATCGGTTGCGGCCGCGGCCGCGCGCACCACATCGTCCGTCTCGAGCGGCCGCAGCAGCAATTTGCGGCAGCGGGACAGAATGGTCGGCAGCACCCGTGACGGTGCGTGGCTGACCAGGAGGAACAGCGACTGCTGCGGTGGCTCCTCGAGGATTTTCAGCAGTGCGTTCGCGGCGTTGGGATTGAGCTCGTCGACGGTATCGACGATGCAGACGCGCCAGCCGTCGACCGCAGCGGTCGAGCCGAAGAACGAGATGGTCTCGCGCGTCTCGTCGACCGTGATGACGGTCCGCATCACGCCGCGATCGTTAAGGCCGCGCTCGAGCACAAGGAGCCCGCCATGAGCGCCTGCCGCGACCTGCCGCGCTACGGGGTCGGCCGGATCGACCCGTAGCGTCGGCGCCTGCTGAACCTGGGACGATTTCGGATTGCGAAACGCCAGCACGAACCGCGCCATGCGGTAGGCCAGCGTCGCCTTGCCGATGCCCTGCGCGCCGCCGATTAGCCAGGCGTGCGGAATTCGCCCGCTGCGATAGGCATCGAGCAAGGCGGTCTCCGTCTCGCGATGCCCGAACAAATCCGGCGTTTCGCGCGGATGGCGGGCGGCGCTCTCCCGTTCGACCTTGCGCGCGCTCATGCGATGCTGTCCGCCGCAAGCGTTGCGCGCAGATGTTCGCGCAGCGCGGCCCATATCCTGGCCGCGACCGTGTCCGGATCGGCCGTAGCGTCGATCAGGACGCAGCGCTCCGGATCTTCGGCCGCGATCCGGCGGTACGCATCACGCAAGTCCTGATGGAACTTGATGCCTTCGGCCTCGAACCGATCGGCGGTGGCGTTGCCGCGTCGCGCGGCGGCGCGTTGCAATCCGACCTCGACGGGCACATCGAGGATGAAAGTCAGGTCGGGCTTGAGATCGCCGATGGTCACGCGCTGCAAGGCGTTGACGAGTTCGGGCGACACCTGCCCGAGCTGGCCCTGATAGGCACGCGTGGAATCGAAGAAGCGATCGCACAGCACCCAGATGCCCTGGTTGAGCGCCGGCAGGATCACGGTGCGGACATGGTCGTCGCGCGCGGCGGCGAACAGCAGCGTCTCGGCCTCCGGCCCGAGCAGCTTGCCCATCCCCGACAGCACGAGGTGACGGATGATCTCCGCCCCCGGCGAGCCGCCGGGCTCGCGGGTCACGATCGCGCGCAGCTTGGCGCTATCGAGCCGTTCGGCAAGCTTGCGGATCTGGGTCGATTTGCCCGCCCCCTCGCCGCCCTCAAAGGTGATGAAGCGACCGCGCAAGCTCGGCCGTTGGACTGCTGCTTCCGCCATGTCAGAGCTTCTCGACCCCTGCGCGGAACATGCCGATGACCAGCTCCTGGGCGCCATCGAGCGCGCGACGCATCGTCGATCCGGTGCCGACGGCGTCCGCTGCGAAGACCGGAGTCTCCATCGCGACATTGGCGCCGCGCCACACCCGCACCACCCCGATCTTCTGGCCGGCGGTGATCGGCGCCTTGACCGGGCCGCTATAGATGACGCGTGCCAGCAGCTTGTCGTTGCCGTTCTTCGACACCATCACTTTGATCGGATCGGGGCTGACGAGCTTGACCGAGCGGCTCTCGCCGCCGAACACCCGCGCATAGCCGACCGGCTGATTGGCCGCGATCAGGGTCCGCGTCTCGAAGCTGCGGAACCCCCATTCCAGCATCTTCTTGGCTTCGGTAGCGCGGTCCTCGGAATCCTCGAGGCCGTTGACCACGACGATTAGCCGAGTGTCGTTCTGCACCGCCGAGCCGACCATGCCGTAGCCGCCTTCCTTGGTGTAGCCGGTCTTCAAGCCGTCGGCACCGGGCAACGCGTTCAGCAGCGGATTACGGTTCTGCTGGCGGATCTTGTTCCAGGTGAATTCCTTCTCGCCGAACAGCTTGTACCTGTCCGGGTAGGTCAGGATGATGTGCCGCGCCAGCGTTGCGAGCTCTCGCACGGTCATCTTGTTGGCCGGGTCGGGCAGCCCGTTGGAATTGCCGAAGGTCGACTTGGTCATGCCGAGCTCGCGGGCGCGCTTGGTCATGAAATCGGTCGCAAAGGTATGCTCGTTGCCGGCAATGCCTTCGGCGAGCGCGATGCAGGCGTCGTTGCCGCTCGGGATGATCGCGCCATGCAGGAGATCGTCGACCGAGACCTTGCTGTTGATCGCCGCGAACATCGTAGAGGTGCCGGACGGCGCCCCGCCCCGCCGCCAGGCGTTCTCGCTGATCCGGTACTCGTCCGTAAGCTTGATGTCGCCCTTCTTGATGGCGTCGAACACCACCTCGGCCGTCATCAGCTTCATCATGCTGGATGGCGCGCGCAACTCGTCGGCGTTTTTCTCGAACAGCACGCTGCCGCTTGAGGCCTCCACCAGGATCGCGGTCGGCGCATCGCCGTCGAACCCGCCCTCTTCCTTCTTGGCGCCCTGGACGCTGTTGTTGGCGGCATAGACCATTCCGCCGCAACCGATCGCCAGCGCGACCGCGGCCGCGACCAGGCCGCGCCAGCAACGCCCGGCGCGAGCTGACAACGTGCGGGGAACTGCGGTCTGGGCTGCCATCGGCGATGTCCTGAAAGACTGCGTTCTAACAGCTGGAAGTATCGCAAACAACTGAGGTTTCTGCGCTTGTGCACGGCCGGCCGGATTGCCGGTTGCGTTGAACATCCGTATCCTTGGAACCAGCTAACGTCAGCAGAACCGGCAAACAAGGCGGAAACGCGAATGTCATCCTCCCGCACCATCTCCGCCAACGGCATCGACATGTTCGTGCGCGAGGCCGGGCAAGGCCCGCTGGTCGTGCTCTGTCACGGCTGGCCGGAACTGTCCTATTCATGGCGGCACCAGATCGCGGCGCTGGCCGCGGCAGGCTTTCGGGTCGTTGCGCCTGACATGCGCGGCTTCGGCCGCACCGGCGCGCCGGCCGAGGTCGGCGCCTACACGATCTTCGATACGGTCGGAGACATGGTGGCGCTGGTTGCCGCGCTCGGCGAGACACGCGCGATGATCGTCGGCCATGACTGGGGCGCGCCGGTGGCCTGGCACGCGGCCCTGTTCCGTCCCGACATCTTCACGAAAGTCGCCGGCCTCAGCGTGCCGCCACCGTTCCGCGGCCGTGGTCGTCCGCTCGGGACCCTGCGCGACAGCGGCATCACCAATTTCTATTGGCAGTATTTCCAGCCGCCCGGCGTGGCCGAGGCTGAGTTCGAGCGCGACATCGCCCACACCATGCGCCTGGTGCTCGGGCGTGGCGTCTCCGATCCAAGCTCGATGTTCGTCGACGAGGCCAAGGGCTTCCTCGGCAAGCTGCCGGCCGGAATGCCGTTGCCGGCCTGGCTGACCGAGGCCGACATTGCCGAATTCGCCGAAGGCTATCGGCAATCCGGCTTCCGCGGCGGCCTCAACTGGTACCGCAATCTCGACCGCAACTGGGAGCTGACCGCGCCCTGGCAGGACGCGCAGATCCATCAGCCGTCGCTGTTCATCGCCGGCTCGAATGATTCGGTGATCACCGGGTTGATCGGCGCCAAGCGGGTCGCGGACATGGAGCGCGTGCTGCCGAACCTCAAGCAGAAGCTGATCATCGAGGGCGCCGGCCACTGGATCCAGCAGGAACGCCCCGACGAGGTCAACGCGGCGCTGATTGCGTTTCTGAAGTGATTAGGCCAACAGCCTGATCTGTAAGCGCATGGCTCAGTAGAGGCCGCGCCCGCTCAGGACTTCGGCCGGTCCGCGCGCGTCGATCGGGACATAGGCGGCGGCCGGGCTCGGGCTTGCGGCATAGCGCGCATCACCCTCATAGGAGACTTCGCGCGGATTGTTCAGAGCGCGGCGGTGCGACCGGCTCGAGGCCGACATTTCGGAGGTCGCGCTCACCGAGGCGTAGTCGGCCTGGGTGTTGCCGAGGCTGTAGGGCCGCCCCTCCGGCAACGGAACGTCGCCACGGACCCGGCCCGAGGAGGACGACATCTCCGGCACGAACGGCCGTGCGGAGGCGACCCGGACCATCGACGGGGACGGCGCGGGAGTACCGGTGCGCAAGGTCGCCATCAGCTGGCGGTCGTCGGACCCTTCGAGCGGCGCCCGCCCGACATATTCGACACGGACGCGGGCCACGCCATTGCCTTTGAATTCAAGTAGTTCTGCGGCTTTGTTCGAGACGTCTATGAGGCGATTGCCGTGGTACGGGCCGCGGTCATTGACCCGAACGACGAGCGATCGGCCATTGCTCAGATTGGTGACGCGGGCGTAGCTCGGCATCGGCAAGGTCGGATGGGCGGCGGTGAGCGAGCCCATGTCGAACACCTCGCCATTGGCGGTCAGGCGGCCATGGAAATCGTCGCCGTACCAGGACGCCATGCCCTCGGCACGGTAGTTCTCGTTCTCCTCCGGCACATAGGTGCGGCCGGCGACGACGTAAGGCTTGCCGATGCGATAGGTGCCGCCGCCTTTCGGCACGGGATCACCCAGCGCCACCACGCGCGGGCTCGACGATACTCCGTATTTGGGGTCGACCCGGCTGGCGAACTTGTTCGAGGAGGCACAATTGGCGAGGACGAGGCACGTCGCCACCGCAACGGCGCCGCGCGCCGTCCGGATCATCGAATCTGGCCGTCTAATCCCCATCTGCCCCAAGTACCATTCTGCCGGACCAGCGCCTACTCCGAGGCGTCGAAGTCCCTTACCGTCGCTGTGCGGCCCACCTCCGCACCAGAGCGTGACGATATCGCAACCGGAACACGGCGGAAATGGGGAGAGCCGGCGGGCGGTGGCGTCTTGGTGAATGGTCTGTTGCGCCTCCTCCGTCGTTCTACTGACCTTCGCCCCTGCCAAACGCCCTCGCCTGTCCCGCGATCAGACACACTGTTGCAGCAAATCATCAGTCGGGGGGCATCTTGGATTCCAACAATTGAATCTTTTTGACTGTGCAAGGCTGCAATCGTTTTCTCGTCCGCGTGGGGCGCAAAGGAAGTTTGCGATGATCGAGACGGTTACAGCGGTGATGGGCTTGGTGAGTGCGGCGATCTTCTTGGCGCACGCCGTGGAAGGCTATCGGCACCGGGCCTGACAGTCCGTTGAAGGCGGAAAGACGCGTCACCTCTTTCCAGGAGTGAATGTTCGGAAAGCTTTAATCAATTCGGATGAGCATCGATTGAAGGCGGGTGTATCATGCGTAATCACGATTTGGTCTCCGACGGATTTCTGACCCTGACCGCGGCAAGCCTCGTGCTGCTGTGCTCGAGCCTGCTGGCGTTCGCTTTCGGCTGAACGTTTCTGAGATCTCGGGCGCTATCGGCGCCCGCGCGACGGGCATCGGTTTGCCCTTCCTTATCCCTCGCCAATCGGGTTGCGGCAGACGCGCAGTCTCTCCCCGCCCCACTCGTGACGCATCCTCGCCGCTTCCCGAAGAGGACGTACGGATGACCGGCAGTATCAGGGAGGGAACGTCCGCCCTTCTCGTCAGCACAGATGGCCGGCTGCTGATGCAACTGCGCGACGACCTCCCGCATGTTACCGATCGCGGAAAGATCAGCCTGTTTGGCGGCCGGCGGGAAGGCGCCGAGACCTTCCTCGAATGCGTGGTGCGCGAGATCCACGAGGAGATCGGCTACTACGTACCGCCCGAGCGTTTCGAGTTGATCGGCCGCTATTCCGGTCCCGATCATGCAACGCCAAACGGCACGCTTCGCGGCGAGGTGTTCCTCGCGCGCGACGTGCCCATCGACCAACTGACGGTGACTGAAGGCCGCCTCGAGATCGTCGCCATCGACGACCTCGAACGCATAAGCGGCAGGCTCGCGCGCCCGGCTACGTTTGCGCTGGAGATCTTCCTGAAGCGCGAACCGATGACCTGAGCGCTGAAACCAGTGCGCGGATGTGATCGTCGATCATGGCCAACGCGACTGACGGATGAGCAAAGTCGATATCGTCCACGTGCCAGTAAGTCACCCTGTCGGCGACCTCGGGGAACCGGCGCTCGATCAGCGGACGGTGCTCGGTCTCCTTGAGCGCGATCACGAGGTCGGCGTCGTCGAAGTCGGCCAATGAACAGGGCTGCGGAAAGCGCGTTGCGCCTTCCGGAACGATGCCGCTCGCGCGGAGACGATCGTCGGTGAAGACTGACATCGGCCCGACATTGTCGGGCGATCCCCGCTCGGCCGCGCCTCTGGACGATGCGCGCCACGCCAGTTGTTCGGCTCTTGCAAGATGGTTGAACAATTCCTCGGCGTATCGACTGCGATAATAGTTGCCGGTGCAGAGAAAGAGGACACGCTTCATGGGCGTCATGATGGCCAATGTGGGCCCTCGCGGTCAACGGCTTGAAATACAGTTTTTCCTGTCCTTCTAATCCCTGCACGTATCGTCGCGTCTTGTTTTATAGACGTTTCTTGAAACGACGGGACCGGCTAATCCTCATCCCTGCCCGTCCGCTGAGTTGGGTGCCAATTGCGGTTCCAATTTTGAGCGGCGGGCGGCAACCGAAAACGGCCTCAGCGTGGGGTTGCTGAGGCCGTCATTCCGTCTGCTGGGGGCGCGGGCGCCAGTGAGCAGGCCGCCTCAGGTTCAGCAGATCGCGCCGGTACATCCGCGGCAGCCTGAATTGTACTCGACGTCGCAGCGCACTTGCCGAGATCTCACGGGGTACCCCACAGGGCGCATCCGGAAATTGGGGTTCGTTAGCAAATCAACGACCCCATCGGCGCAGGCTTCTCTGAAGGACCGGTCCGTTGGGGACGCAGCACGGTCACGTTTCGGAGGAGCTAGCGCACCGGCCCCGAACGTCGGCTCCTCTTTTTGACCTTGTGTGAGTTAGGCAACAGCTGTCCCTCCGCGTACCTGCTAAATAAATGACATTGGGAATTTCAGGGCCCTAGGTGGTGTTGACACTTATCGCATC
>NZ_LFIQ01000088.1:0-10676 GCF_001189245.1 Bradyrhizobium pachyrhizi
TATGGGTCCCGGCTTTCGCCGGGACGACATCAAAGTGTGCGGCGCCGTTCGTACCCGCTGCGTCGCCACAACTTACGTCACCACTTGCGTCTATGCGCTGCGCGGCGCGCTCCAGGCCGCGGGCGTCACAATTGCGGCGACCTCTGATTGCGTTTGTCGTGATGACAAACTGAAGGCTCGAGGCTAGCCTTCCGTCAAATCAAAACATACGGGAGGAATGGCATGCCAGACGCAGCAGTTGCAGCACGCGCTTCAGACTCCACGCAGAGCGGAACCACGCAACAGGTCGACGTTGCGGTGGTCGGCGCTGGCTTCGCCGGACTGTACTTGCTGCATCGGTTGCGCAAGGCGGGCTTCTCGGCGGTCGCGCTCGAAGAGGGCGCCGACGTCGGCGGCACCTGGTACTGGAATCGTTATCCCGGCGCGCGCTGCGACATCCAGACCATCGACTACAGCTACACCTTCGATCCCGAGCTCGATCAGGCCTGGACCTGGTCGGAGAAATACGCGACCCAGCCGGAAATCCTGCGCTATCTCGGCTTCGTCGCCGACCGCTACGATCTGCGCCGCGACATCAGGTTCGGCACCAAGGTGACGCAGGCGACCTGGAATGATGCGACCTCGCGCTGGCAGATCTCGACCAACAACGGCGCCGACGTCTCGTGCCGCTACTACATCATGGCGACCGGCTGTCTGTCCTCGCCGAAGCCGCCGGAGATCGACGGCGTCAAGGACTTCAAGGGCGAGATCTATTTCACCGGCCGCTGGCCGCATCAGGGCGTCGATCTCAAGGGCAAGCGCGTTGCCGTGATCGGCACCGGATCGTCGGGCATTCAGTCGATTCCTTTGATCGCCGAGCAGGCCGCGCAACTCACCGTGTTCCAGCGCACCCCGAACTTCGCGCTGCCTGCGGGCAACGGCCCGGCGCCGGAGGATCGCAAGACCTATTTCGAGGGCGACCGCGCCGCCTATCGCGAGCAGGCGCGCTGGTCGATGGCCGGCGTGCCCTATCCGCAGCAGACCGTGGTGAGCTGGCAGTTGAGCGATGCCGAGCGCCGCGAGCGGTTCGAGAAGGCGTGGGCGGCGGGCGACCTCGTCCACATCCTGACCCAGCTCTGGGCCGACCAGGCGGTCGATGTCGACGGCAACAGACTGGTTGCCGATCTGATCCGCGAGAAGATCGGCGCTGTGGTCAAGGATCCGGAGACGGCGGCGGCGCTGGCCCCGCATGATCATCCGTTCGGCGCCAAGCGTCCCTGTCTCGATACCAACTACTACGCGACCTACAACCGTCCGAACGTGACGCTGGTGAATCTGCGGCAGGAGCCGATCAAGGGGATCACCGCCAGCGGCATTTTCACCAACGGACGCAAGTTCGACGTCGACGTCATCGTGTTTGCCACCGGCTTCGACGCGATGACCGGCGCGATCATGGCGGTGCATCCGATCTCCGGCCGCGGCGGCAAGTCGCTATCGGATGTCTGGGCGCACGGACCGCAGACCTATCTCGGCGTCACCGTCGCGGGCTTCCCCAATCTGTTCATGATCACCGGTCCCGGCAGCCCGTCGGTGCTGTCGAACATGGCTGTCTCGATCGAGCAGCATGTCGATTGGGTGGTCGAACGGATCGCCGCGCTGCGCGACGCCGGCTTCACCACGATGGAAGCGACCGAGACCGCGCAGACCGGCTGGGAACGGCACATGGCCGACTGCGCGACGCTGACGCTGCACCGGCTCGCCAACACCTGGTACACGGGCGCCAACGTGCCCGGTAAGCCGCAGGGCGTGATGCCCTATACGGGCGGCGTCGGCCCGTATCGCAGCATCTGCAACGAGGTGGTCGGCCGCGGCATGCTCGGCTTCAGGCTCTCGGGTCCCGGCGTTGCCGATCAATGCAATGACGGCGAGATCGTGCGCTTGCAGCCGGATGTGCGGCTGGTGCTGAACCTGCTCGGCGAGATGAACCTGCCGCCGCTCGAGACGATGGGGGCGCAGAGCGCGCGCGACTTCCTCACCGAGTTCAACAAGGGCCGTCCCTTTGGCCGCCCGGTCGGCGAGGTCGGCAGCGGCATGCTGCAGGGTGCGGACGGTCCGCTGCCGTACAAGCTCTACCGGCCGGCGACGCCGGGGCCGCATCCGATCGTGGTGTATTTCCACGGCGGCGGCTGGGTGCTGGGCGACGAGATGTCGGACGATCCGTTCTGCCGCGACCTGTGCCGGCGCACCGGCATGATCATCGTCAGCGTCGGCTATCGCCACGCGCCCGAAC
Organism: Bradyrhizobium pachyrhizi; assembly: GCF_001189245.1. Lineage (GTDB taxonomy): Bacteria > Pseudomonadota > Alphaproteobacteria > Rhizobiales > Xanthobacteraceae > Bradyrhizobium > Bradyrhizobium pachyrhizi. Next base: position 2,270 of record NZ_LFIQ01000088.1, read on the forward strand.
ATCGCTTCCCGGCCGCGGCCGAGGACGGTTTTGCGGCGACGCGCTGGATCGCGGCCCATAGCGCCGAGCTCGGCGGCAGGGCAGGGCCGCTGCTGGTCGCGGGCTGGAGTGCCGGCGGCAACATCGCGGCCGTCACCTGCCAGCTCGCGCGCGATCGCGGCGGGCCCGAGATCGCGGGCCAGCTCCTGATCTGTCCGGTCACCGATTCCACATTCGACCGGCCGTCCTATGTCGACAACGCGACCGGCTATTTCCTGACCCGCGGGCTGATGTACTGGTTCTGGGACCTGTACTGCTCGCCGGCCGATCGCACCGACCCGCGCGTCGCGCCGCTGCGCGGCAAGCTCGAAGGCCTGCCGCCCGCATTCATCGCGACCAGCGAGTTCGATCCGTTGCGCGACGAGGGCATCGCCTATGGCGACGCGCTCGCCAAAGCCGGCGTCAAGGTCGAGCAGCTCAAGGCGCAGGGGCACTTCCACTCGTCGTTCGTGATGGTCGACGTCATCATCACCGGCGTTGCCGGCCGCGTGAAGATGGCGAAGGCGCTGCGGCGCTTCGCCGGCCTGCCCGAGGAGGTCGAGCAGGACAACGTCGCCGCGCCGGAGGTCAACGCGGCGGCGAACTAGATCGGGTTTGAATTGCAGCCGCGCTCCCTCTCCCGCTTGCGGGCACTTGCGGGGGAGGCGCGTTGCGAAAATATCGAAAACAACCCCATGCAAAGGAGCCGGCGGTGGCGGGCGTTCGACCGAGCCACTTGACACGTCGGGCAACTCACGGATATATTTCTAATATTCCGAAATCGTAAAAGCGCACGACTCGCCCCACGGGCCTATGGCTCTAGCACCGGTGTTTCCGCGCCGTCATGGCCGGGCTTGTCCCGGCCATCCACGTCTTTCGTGGAAACCAAGACGTGGATGCCCGGCACAAGGCCGGGCGTGACGAGTTTGTGGAGCTATCGAGCCCACATGCGATTGCCCTGCCCGCAAGCGGGGGAGGTGCAGCAGTCTGCCGCGAGACCTTTCAACCTGGCGACATCTCGCGCTAACCGAGCTCGAATGTCGTGACGCCGAACAGGCGATCGATCCGCAGCGCCGGGATCGCGCCGGTATACATCCGCGCGGTCTCGAACACTGGTGACAGCCCGAGGCCTTGCGCCAGCGCCACGGCGTCGCGATTGACCGCGGGGACATCGAGGAAGACCTCGCCGCTGCCCGCGCTCGCGAGCAATGCCGCGACAACGGCCTCGGCGCCGGCACGGTCGTCAGCAACGAGCGGGCCGATCTTGCGGCCGGTCCGGCACGGGCGGATCACGCCCCAGCCGGCCAGCCTGCCGTCGTGCATCAGCGCGCGACCGACATGTCCTGACGTGTTGATCCAGGCGCGCAGGAATGCCGGCCGCGGTGCGGGAAACACCGTGGCGTCATCGGCCTCGATCAGCGCCATCGGCAGATCGGTCAGCGCGACGGTGCGGTCGCTCGGCGCGGACGGTGCGGCGACAGTGCCGCCATAGCGCACATTGGCGTAAGCGAGCGCGAAGCCGGACTTCTGGTAGTTCGCCTGCTGCGCCACCACGCCGTCGAGCCCGATCACGCGCGGGCGCGCATGCGCGATGGCCGCATTCCAGATCTTCAGGCCATGGCCGCGGCCGCGCAGATCCGGACGCACGATGTAGAAGCCGAGGAAGGCGAACCGCGCGCCGTAATTGACGCAGGAGATCACTGCGGCAGGCTCGCCATCGAGCTCGCCGATGAAGAAGCCCTGTGGGTCCTCGGCGGCAAAGCAGGGCGCATCGGCGAGACCGGGATTCCATCCCTCCGCCGCGGCCCAATCCACCGCGAGCGCGATCTCGTCAGGCTGCATATGCCGGATGCTGAGGTCATTCATGGATAAGCGTTCTCGCATTGTCGCCGCAAGCGCGATGATAGCGCACCAATGTCTCGTCGTCATTGCGAGGAGCTCGCGACGAAATTGCGAGGCAATTTTGCGCTGAAGCGACGAAGCAATCCATCGCTCCGCAAGCGGGAGAAATGGATTTGCTTCGCGGAGCCTGTCATCCGGCGGCGCTTCGCGCCTACCGGGTGGCTCGCAATCACGCGGATAAAGTGACGTGCAATTGACCTTATCGATCGGCCTTCGGCCGGTACGCCGCGAAGAACACGCGCGTCGCGCTGTCGACGACGGTTGCGATCCGCTCCGGCGAGGGCGACGGCCTGGCCTGGAAGATGAACGCCTGGAACAGCGTCGCCTGGCACATCTGCATGAACTGCCAGGCCGCGAGCTGGTAGTCGTCGATCACGAGCTCGCCGAGCGCGGCGCGTGCCTCGAGATAAGCGGCAAAGCGGTCGACGGTGTGGGCGATGACGTGGGTGTAGAACCGGCTGCCGAGCTCGGGCATCCGCTCGGCGATCGCCATCACGGTGCGGATCGCCGAGCCGCCGCCGGGCCGGCACAGCACCGCGACATAGGCGCGGCCGAATTCGTGGAGGGTGGTGTCGACGTCGCGCGCCGGATCGAAATTGAAGGCGACCTTGCCCTGCTCGAGCTTCTCTTCCTCGACGATCGCCGCGAACAGCCCGGCTTTGTCGGGGAAATAGACGTAGAGCGTGCCCTTGGAGACGCCGGCAGCGCGCGCGATCTCGCCCATGCTCGCGCCGTCAAAGCCGAGCTCCAGGAACACCTTACGGGCGCCGTCCAGGATCTGGCGGCGTTTCGACGATTCCTCCTCGCCGACGGACAGGAGGGAGGTTCGGGGCGCTGCAACCATTGATTTAGCTTCTCGGGAAAGAACTCAACCCAAAGTAGGAAAGGGTAGAATCGAAGCCTTATAATCTAGAGGCGAGAATATAGATTGACCGAACCGTTCGGTCAATGGTATCTTGGGAGTGACGATGCGCCGCACGGCCCTTATTCCGCCATAGCGCGCGTCAAGATTTTTGTGGGGAGCCTCGGCTATGGCCGCAGCACGGGATCAGGCTGCACGCATTGTTCGTTCGGAGCCTGAGATGGCCGAGGACGCGATCGCGCGCGATGCATCCGCCGATCTCGGCGAGCAGGGTCGGGCTGATGAAGCCAAGCGTCCCGCGGAGGCGCCGCCCGCGTCTGTGCCCGAGCAGCCCGCGGCTTCGCCCGCTGCGGCGGCAGCGCCGAAATCCGGCAAGCGCAAATTCGTGATGATGGGCGTGGTCGGCCTGCTCGCGCTCGCCGCCGCGGGCTATGCCGCCTATTACCTGATGGTCGGGCGCTTCTACGTCTCGACCGACGATGCCTATGTCCGCGCCAACAACTCCATGCTCGGCGCGCGCGTCGCGGGCCATATCGCGGCGATCCTGCCCGGCGATAACGCGCTGATGCGCACAGGCGACGTGATCTTCCGGATCGATGACGGCGACTACCGTATCGCGGTCGACGCCGCCCGCACCCGGATCGCGACCCAGCAGGCGACGATCGAGCGCATCGGCCGCCAGGTTGCGGCGGCGGCGAGTTCGGTCGAGCAGGCGCAGGCCCAGCTGGTGTCCGCCCAGGCCGGACTGAAGCGCGCCGATCTCGATTTCGACCGGCAGCAGGCGCTCAGCACCAAGGGTTTTGCCTCGCGTGCCACGTTTGAAGTCTCGGAGGCCGGCCGCGATCAGGGCGCGGCCAGCGTGCGGTCCGCGCAGGCGGCCTATGATGCGGCCAAGGACAATGTCGAGGTGACCAAGGCGCAGCAGGCCGAGGCCCGCGCCCAGCTCGCCGAATTGCAGACCCAGCTCGCCAAGGCCGAGCGCGATCTCGAATTCACAAATGTCCGCGCGCCGGTCGACGGCACCTTCTCCAACCGCCTGGTGAACACCGGCGACTATATCAATGTCGGTCAGCGGCTCGGCAATGTGGTGCCGCTCGACGGCGTCTACATCGACGCCAACTATAAAGAGACCCAGCTCAAGCGCATCCGCACCGGGCAGCGGGTGACGATCAAGGTCGACGCCTACGGCTTCCGCAAGTTCACCGGCCTCGTCGACAGCATTTCGCCGGCGGCGGGCTCGGTGTTCACCTTGCTGCCGCCGGACAACGCCACCGGCAACTTCACCAAGATCGTGCAGCGCCTGCCGGTCCGCATCCGCGTGCCTGCCAGCGTCGCCAAGCAGGGTCTCTTGCGCGCGGGCATGTCGGTCTACACCACCGTCGACACCCGCGAGGGCGCGGCCGATGCCGACGCCGAAACCGATCTCGACGCGCCGACGATGATCCATCCGCAGTGATGTCTTGAAGCTTCGGACAGAGTCCGAGGCTCGGAGCCGATGAGCCCATGGCTGATACGACCACTGCTTCGCCCTCGATGATGACCGGCGCCCCGGAGTCCGAGCGCATCCAGCCGAAGCGGCTGGTTGCCTTCATCATCATGGTGTTCGGCATGTTCATGTCGATCCTGGACATCCAGATCGTCTCGGCCTCGCTATCCGAGATCCAGGCCGGCCTGTCGGCCTCTTCGACCGAAGTGTCGTGGGTGCAGACCGCCTATCTGATCGCCGAAGTGATCGCGATTCCCTTGTCTGGATTCCTGTCGCGCGCGCTCGGCACGCGGCTGTTGTTCGCGATCTCGGCGTTCGGCTTCACCGCCTCGAGCCTGCTCTGCGGCTTCGCATCCTCGATCGAGCAGATGATCCTGTGGCGCGCGCTGCAGGGTTTTCTCGGCGCCGGCATGATCCCGACGGTGTTCGCCTCGGCCTACACGATCTTCCCGCGCACCAAGTTCCACATCGTGGCGCCGATCATCGGCCTCGTCGCGACGCTAGCGCCGACCGTTGGCCCGACGGTCGGCGGCTACATCACCGATCTGATGTCCTGGCACTGGCTGTTCTTCATCAACATCGTGCCTGGCGTCATCATCACGGCAGGTGTGCTGGCGCTGGTCGACTTCGACCAGCCGAACTTCGCGCTGCTCGAGCGCTTCGACTGGTGGGGCCTGATCTTCATGGGCGGCTTCCTCGGCTCGCTCGAATATGTGCTGGAGGAGGGTCCGCAGTATGAGTGGCTGCAGGACACCTCGGTCGCGGTCTGCGCCGCGGTCGGCTTCGTCTCGGCGGTCGCGTTCTTCTGGCGCGTCTTGACCGCGGAGGAGCCGATCGTCGATCTCTACGCCTTCTCCAATCGCAACTTCGCGGTCGGCTGCGTGCTGCAGTTCTGCATCGGCATCGGGCTCTATGGCCTGACTTATGTCTATCCGCGCTATCTCGCGGAGGTCCGCGGCTACAGCGCGCTGATGATCGGCGAGACCATGTTCGTCTCCGGCGTCACCATGTTCTTCATGGCGCCGGTGGTCGGCCGGCTGATGCAGAAGGTCGATCTGCGCTACATCATCGCCTTCGGCCTCGTGACCTTCGCGCTCGGCTCCTGGCAGATGACCTGGATCACCCGCGACTATGATTTCTACGAGCTGTTGGTCCCGCAGATCCTGCGCGGCATCGGCATGATGTGCGCGATGGTGCCGACCAACAACATCGCGCTCGCGACGTTGCCGCAGGATCGCGTCAAGAACGCCTCCGGCCTGTTCAACCTGATGCGCAACCTCGGCGGCGCGGTGGGGCTCGCCGTCATCAACGAGGTGCTCAACGACCGCACCGATCTGCACATCTCGCGTCTGCATGACCGCGTGACCTGGGGCAATACGACCGCGGTCGAAACCCTCAACATGTTCACCCAGCGCATGCAGGGCATGGGCGATTCCGCCATCATGGCGATGAAGCAGCTCTCGCAGATCGTGCACCGCCAGGCCGCGGTGATGGGCTATGGCGACGCCTTCTTCATGCTGTCGCTGTTCTATGTCGCGCTCAGCCTTCTGGTGCTGTTCGTCAACAAGCCGCCGTCGATGACCGCGAGCGGCGGCGACGCGCATTGAGCGCATTGGATTCGCGCGGGCTACGCCCGGTCGCGTGAATAGCTGACGTCGTCGACACATTGACGCACTCACGCCGATGTTACCTTGCCAACCGCGCGTGATGCATTTATAAGCAGCGCTTCCTTACTCGAACCGGGGAGATGCGCATGAAGTCGCTTATTTCGCAGATCGCGCGCCCGCGTTCGACGGTGCTGAACGCGTTCAGGCGTTAGCTCCCGGCGCTGATCGGGCCTGATCCCCGATCATCAAAACTTCCCAACAATTTATCGACAATTTCCAGCGGCGCACGCGGTCGGACTCCGCCCGCACGTCGCCTCAGATGGAGCCGGCACGCGCTGCAAAGGCGTGGCCGGAACGTGCCATGCCCTCTCTGACGACCAAGCGACCGGCCGCGATCCGGATCGTGCTTCCCTTTGTGTTCCGCCATTGGCTGCAACAGCCGCTGCGTGCCTCCGCGGTGACGGCGGGATTCCTCGGCGCGACCGCGGCCGACCTGTTCATGCCGGTGTTTTCCGGCCATCTGGTCGACGCGTTGACCGCGGGCGCCACCGATGCGGCCGCGCGCCATGCGGCAATGCTGGCGTTCGGCGCCATCGTCGGCCTCGGCGCGCTGTCGCTGGTGCTGCGGCTGGTCGGCATCCAGACCATCGTGCCGTTCACGCTGAAGACGATGTCCGATGTCGGGCAGCAGGCCTTCATGCGGGTGCAGCGCTTCTCGACCGACTGGCACGCCAATTCGTTCGCCGGCTCCACCGTGCGCAAGATCACGCGCGGCATGTGGGCGCTCGATTTGCTGAACGACACTATCCTGATGGCGCTGCTGCCGTCGGTCGTGGTGCTGGTCGGCTCGATGATCCTGCTCGGCGTGCATTGGCCGCAGCTAGGCGCGGTGATCGCGGTCGGCTCGGTGATCTATGTCGCGATGACCATGGTGTTCCAGGTACGTTACGTCGCGCCCGCCGCGCGCGTTTCCAATGCGTGGGACACCAAGGTCGGCGGCACGCTGGCCGATGCCTTGACCTGCAACGCGGTGGTGAAGTCGTTCGGCGCGGAGACGCGCGAGGACATGCGGCTCGACGGCGTCATCAGCCGCTGGCGCCGACGGGTGCGGCGGACCTGGTTCCGCTACAACCACACCTCGACGGCGCAGCTCGTGGTGCTGCTGTGCTTCCGCGCCTCGGTGATCGGCGGTGCGATCCTGCTGTGGGCGCAGGGCCGTGCCACGCCGGGCGACGTCACCTATGTGCTGACCAGCTACTACATCATCCACGCCTATCTGCGCGATGTCGGCATGCACATCAACAACCTGCAGCGTTCGGTGAACGACATGGAGGAACTGGTGCAGATCCATGGCGAGCCGCTCGGCATTGTCGATGCGGACGATGCTGGGACGATCGACATCCAGGGCGGCCGCATCGTGTTCGACGACGTCACGTTTCACTATGGCGGCCATCGCCGGCCGCTCTATGACGCCCTGTCGGTCGACATCGATGCCGGCGAGCGCGTCGGCCTGGTCGGGCGCTCCGGCTCCGGCAAGACGACCTTCGTCAAGCTGGTGCAGCGGCTCTACGATGTCTCCGGCGGCCGGATCCTGATCGACGGTCAGGACATCGCCAGGGCGACGCAGCAATCGCTGCGCAGCCAGATCGCGATCGTGCAGCAGGAGCCGATCCTGTTCCACCGCACGCTGGCGGAGAACATCGCCTATGGCCGGCCGGGCGCCAGCATGGAGGCGATCGAGCAGGCGGCGCGGCTTGCCAATGCGCACGACTTCATCATGCGGCTGCCGAAGGGTTACGGCACGCTGGTGGGCGAGCGCGGCGTCAAGCTGTCGGGCGGCGAGCGGCAGCGCGTGGCGCTGGCACGCGCCTTCCTGGCGGATGCACCGATCCTGATCCTGGACGAGGCGACCTCGAGCCTCGATTCGGAGTCCGAGGCGCTGATCCAGCAGGCGATGGAACGACTGATGAAGGGCCGCACCTCGATCGTGATCGCACATCGGCTGTCGACCGTGCGCAGCATGGATCGCATCCTGGTGTTCGACCGCGGCGAAATCGTCGAGCAGGGCACGCATGAGGTGCTGGCCGCGCGTCCCGGCGGCATCTATCGCGGCCTGTTCGAGCGTCAGGCGACCGAGTTCGGCCAGGCCGCGGCGGAGTGAGATGGCGCATGGCTGGAGCTTCGGATCTGATTGGATCAGAACCGGCGCTCTCGCAGCGCCCGCGCTATTTCGGCGCCAGCCCGTTCCACACCAGCGCGACGCCGGACAGGAACAGCAGCAGCAGCACGACGTCGGAGAAATTGCGGTCGCTGAGCGCATGATAGAGCCGCGCGCCGAGCCAGGCGCCGAGCAGCGTCCCCGGAAACGCGCACGCCACCAGCCAGATCAGCTCGGGCTTCACCAGGCCGCTTGCGATCTGCACGCAAAGCGCGGCCGCCAGGATCGTGAAGTTGAAGATCTGGAACACGCCGCGGCGCTGCTGCTTGCCCCAGCCGCGCACGCTGGCCCACAGGATCGGCAGCGGGCCGGAC
>NZ_LFIQ01000088.1:10686-31179 GCF_001189245.1 Bradyrhizobium pachyrhizi
GAGGCCGCCGAGGATGCCGCCGGCAAATCCGATCGCGCCGTCGGCCCATTTGCCGCCGAAGGCGATCGACATCGGCTTGCGCTGCAGGAACAACGCGGTCGGAAACACCAGCAGGAAGACGCCGATCGTCAGCTTGAAAACCTCGGGGTCGGCCCGCGCGATCAGCAAGATGCCGATCGGCACGCCGGCGAGGCCTGCGATGACGAACGGCCAGACCAGACGGAAATCGATGCTCTTCCAGATCGACGGCAAGGTCGAGAGCTGCGCGATGACCGAGCAGACCAGCACCAGCGGCACCGCGAGCGTCGGCGGCAGCACATAGAGCCAGATGCCGAGCGCCATCAGCGCGGTGCCGAAGCCGGCAAGGCCGGAGACGAAACCGCCGGCAAGCGCGCCGAAGAACAGGATCGCATAGCTTGCCGGGTTCATTGAGGCCTTTCAGTCGTCATTCCGGGGCGATGCGCAGCATCGAACCCGGAATCTCGAGATTCCGGGTCTGGTCCTTCGGACCATCCCGGAATGACAAAGGGAGGGAGCGACCGCACGTTTACACGACGTGCATCGTGGGTACACTTCAAAATCGCGGCTCATCAACGATAATCGGAACGGAAGCATCCCATGACTTCAGGCTGGCCTGCGAACTCGCAAAAAACCTTTCTGGTCTGTCACGGCGCCTGGTCGGCAGGCTGGGCATGGAAGAAGATGCATCCCCTGATGCAGGCCGCCGGACATCGGCTGGTCACGCCGAGCTACACCGGGCTTGGCGAGCGCGCGCACCTTGCGCATCAGGGACTCGACCTCGAGGCGCATATCCAGGATGTGCTCAGCGTCATCAGTTACGAGGACCTGCGCGACATCGTGCTGATCGGCCATTCCTATGGCGGCATGGTCGCGACCGGCGTCGCCGACCGGGTGCGCGAGCGCATCACGCAGATGATCTATATCGACGCCTTCGTGCCGCGCGACGACCAGTCGCTGTTCGATCTCAACGAATCGGCCATCGAGACCATGCGTGAGTTCGCGAGCGACGGCGACGGCTGGCGTATTCCGCCGATGCCGGTGCCGCCGGACACGTCGCCCGCAGACGTCGCATGGCTGAGCGCGCGGCGCGTCGACATGCCGATCAAATGCTTCGAGCAGAAATTGCGGTTGAAGCACGGCGAGACCAGCCTGCCGCGCAGCTATATCTACGCCACCCGCGCCACGCAGGCCGACACGTTCGGCCAGTTCGCCCGGCGCATCAGAAACGAAGCCGGCTGGCGCTATTTCGAGATCGACGCCAGCCATTCGCCCAACGTCACCGCGCCGGAGGCGCTGATGGCGATGCTGCAGGAGATCGTGGCCTGAGGGCAGATCTAGCGATCCGGATCGTACTCGTGCACCGCAACCCTCGCTTCACGGACGAGATCTACGAGCGCCGCGTTGCCGACGACGAACGCAATTGCGCAAATGCACCCGATCATTTCCTGGTGAGCGAATTGGCGAAGCCGTTCGCACCGGCGGCGCTGTTCTGCTGCCGTTGATGATGGGAAGCGACTTCTCGTTCGGTCATATCCGCAGCCGCGCGATGAACCGCAGGTGCGGGCTCTCCGCCAGGCGGCGCGGCCCGCGCATGCCCTGCGATCAGTCGGCGCGGGCCTTTTCCTGCATCGCCGCCTGCAGTTTCTTGATGTCCGCTTTTGACGCCCGCGGGCGTGAGTTATGGATCATGCACCGCGCGCGTCGCGAACGGCTTGAGCGACCTTTGTCGCCTGCGATATGCGTCCGATCTTTGCGCCCGCAATGATCTTTCGTCGGCGTTCGCTCGGCTTCGACGCCATGCCGTCGCCCGCGGTGGCTCCAGCCGGGGGACGCGTCGTGAAGTTCGCCGCACGGTGCAGCGCGAGGGCCTTTCGCGCTGCTTCGATATTTGCCGTCCGGGCTGCCAGATTGTGCTGACGCCTCAGCTCCGTGTTGACCCGCTTCAGCGCTGCTGCGAACACCTGCTTACGCTCCGAAGCATGCTTGGCGGTCCCCGGAAAGCTCGTGCCGCGCACCTCGGCCTTTCCGCGGCTCTCGCGCTGCTTTTGTCGGCCGACCGTTCGCTCCTTGTCGCGCATCTTGCGCAAGCGGGGTCGCATGGCCTCGAGCTCGCTTACCTCGACGCCGTAAATGGCGGGATGATGCGTCAGGCGGATTGCTTCATATTCCTCATGGCTGAGGATGCTGCGTTCGAACTTGCAGGCGACCGACATTCCGATTCCTCCTTTTGATCTTCTTGAATCTCGGGGCAGAAGGACACGTCCAGCTCCAGCGGATCATAGCTGCAATGCCGCCGGAGGCCAATCTGTCACTATCCAAACTCAGCCAGCGCTTCGATCGCGGTGATCGATTGTCTTGCCATAGCGTCAAAGCACAGTGGCTCCTACTTTTCCGCTTCGTCGTCCTTGAGACGAATCCCCTCAGTCCGCAGAGCCGCAAAGAGAGCCGCGATATCTTCGGGCTCCATATTGTTGGGGCACATCCCGTTCAGTTGCTCGGTTGTGATCGTGCCGGTACTCCTGGCGATGTCTCTTGCCTTCGCCATGATCTTCTGAAGGTCCATCTGCGATCCTCCGCGAGAGGCACACTTTACGCCCGCCACCCCATGCATGTCGCCTTTTAAGAAACGTGGGCCTGCGGCACTGAAGCGATCGGTTCGCTTCGCTTCGAGTTGAAATAATATCGTTCGAAGTTCGCCATCGGAATTGCGCAGCGACCGCAACTTTGTCTCGCATGTTCGGCTAAACTGCGACATAATGAGCGTCTCGCGTGCTGGTGAGCATGGATTCATGAACCGCAGCCCCGTGCTCGTAGACCTGGCGCTTCAAGGTGGGGGATCGCACGGTGCGTTCACGTGGGGTGTCCTGGATCGGCTTCTCGAAGAACCATGGTTTCAGATTGCGGGCATATCCGGGACATCGGCCGGAGCGATGAACGCAGCCGTGCTGGCGGATGGTTGGACCGCGGGCGGCGCCGCCGGTGCGCGCGAAGCGCTTGAAAAATATTGGCGAAGCGTCTCGCGCGCCGCCGCATTCAGTCCGCTGCAACGGTCGCCGCTCGACCGCCTGATGGGACGCTGGTCGCTTGACAGCTCCCCGGCCTATCTCTTCACCGATTTGATGTCGCGGATGCTTTCACCCTACGACCTCAATCCGCTTGGCTTCAATCCGCTACGCGACATATTGAACGACAGTATCGATTTCGAGCGTCTTGCACGGGCGCCGATCAAGCTCTTCATCACCGCCACGCGCGTCCGTACGGGCCGCGGACGGATTTTTCGCAACGCGGAGATTACCGCGGATGTTCTGCTTGCGTCGGCTTGCTTGCCAACGATGTTCCGTGCGATCGAGATCGATGGCGAGCCCTATTGGGACGGCGGCTACGCGGGTAACCCCACGATTACGCCGCTCGTTCGCGAGACCGACGCGCACGACACCGTCGTCGTCCAGATCAACCCGACCGAGCGTCGGGAGCAGCCGCGCACGGCCGCTGACATTCTCAACCGGCTTAACGAGATCTCGTTCAACTCGCCGCTGGCAAAGGAGCTGCGGATGATCGCGTTGCTTCGCCAGGTCGCCGACCCCGGTACGGGGGAAGGCGCCCGCTGGGCGCAGATGAAGACGCACCGGATCAAGAGCGACATGCTTGCGACGTTCGGTTCGTCATCCAAGCTTAATGCCGAATGGGCGTTCGTGGCGAAGCTGCACGAGGAAGGGCGGCGAGCCGCCGGCGAATTCCTCGACGCGCATGGCGCCGATCTCGGTGAGCGTTCGACCGCAGATCTCGATATTCTGCTGGCGGAGTGCTGAGACGATGGGTCTTCTCGGCATTCTCGTCGGGCTTGGACTGCTGGTCTGTCTTGCTTTCCGCGGTTGGAGCGTGCTGCTGCTCGCGCCGCTCTGTGCGCTGGTGGCCGCAGCCTTCGGTGGCGAGCCGCTGCTTGCGAACTGGACGCAGACCTTCATGGGTAGTGCGTCGGAGTTTCTCGCGCAGTTCTTTCCTATTTTTCTGCTTGGCGCCGTGTTCGGAAAGCTCATGGATGACAGCGGCGCGGTCGCTGCGGTCGCGGGCTTCATCTCCCGGTGCCTGGGCGAACGCCGGATCATCCTCGCGGTCGTGCTCGCAGGCGCGCTGGTCACCTATGGCGGCGTCAGCCTGTTCGTTGCCTTCTTTGTCATCGTTCCGATGGCGCAGTCGCTGTTTCGCGCGGCGGGGATTCCACGTCGTCTGGTACCGGCGGCGGTCATTCTCGGGACTTCGACCTTCACCATGTCGGCGCTGCCGGGCACGCCGTCGATACAGAATGCGATACCGATGCCTTTCTTCGGCACGACCCCCTTTGCCGCACCGGGCCTCGGCGCTGTCGCATCGATCATCATGCTGGGCGTCGGGCTGTGGTGGCTGCTTCGCGCGGAGAAAGCAGCGCGTCGCGCAAAAGAGGGTTATGGCGACGAGCCGCCGGTTCCGGCGGATGCAGCCGACGATGAGCTGTTGCGCGAGCGGGCTACGACGGCGCGGGAATTCGACCCGGCGGAGCTCCGCCACGGATATCACAGCGATGCCGCCGTCCCGATTTTCAACGCCTTGCTTCCCCTGATCGTCGTCGTCGCCGTCAATCTGGTGATGTCGCTGGTTGTGCTGCCCCGGCTTGATTTTTCGTTCCTGGCCGAACAGCGATGGGGAAATACATCGCTGGCTGCCGTGGCCGGTGTCTGGTCGGTTGTCGTGGCGCTGGCAGGAGCGATCGTGACGGTCATCCTCTGCAACTGGACGCGACTGCCCGCACTGCGACGAACCATGGATGCCGGTGCCAACGCGTCGGTCCTGCCGGCGCTGAGCGTCGCAAGCCTTGTCGGATTCGGTGCCGTTATCGCCTCGCTTCCCGCTTTCGGCGTGGTGCGGGACTGGGTGTTGCGAATTGAAGGCGGTCCATTGGTGTCGCTCGCAGTCGCGACGAACATCCTTGCGGCGCTGACGGGGTCGGCTTCCGGCGGCTTGACGATCGCGCTCGATGCGCTGGGACGGACCTATATGGATCTTGCCGCGGAGGCGGGTATTGATCCCGGCCTGCTGCATCGCGTCGCGGTGATCGGTTCGGGAACGCTGGACATTCTACCTCACAACGGCGCTGTCGTTAGCCTGCTTGCGATCTGTGGGCTCAAGCATCGCGAAAGCTATCTCGACATTGTCATGGTCGGCATCGTGAGTTCTGTCATTGCTCTCGCAGCGGTGATTGCGATCGGCACCGCATTCGGGTCGTTCTGACGCAAGACGACGGGTTGGCTCTGCTTTTCGCCGGCGCGCATGGCTGGAACGACGTTGATCTGAAAATGGCGAGGGGCCCGGCGTGTTGCGCCGAGCCCCTCATGGTCCAAGATATCAGCCGGCCTGTAAGCCGGGTTCTGTAGGGCACCATTCTTGCGAATGATGCGCGACGGCCATTCCTCTGGGACAAGGTTTGCACCTTGCCTCGGGCAACCTACCCGGACAGCGGGCCTGACATCGCCCTGCGGTGTTATCGCGCATGCGCGAACTAACCGCGTTGCCGTCCCTATTCGGTTTTGCTCCCGGTGTGGTTTGCCATGCCGTCTCCGTTGCCGGAAACGCGGTGCGCTCTTACCGCACCTTTTCACCCTTACTTCCTCCGAGGAGGGAGCGGTTCGTTCTCTGTGGCACTTTCCCTGGGGTCGCCCCCGCCGGATGTTATCCGGCACCGCATGTCGATGGAGCCCGGACTTTCCTCCCCCGCGGCCTTTCGGCGCTTGCGGGAGCGGCCGTCCGGCCGACTGACGGCTTACGCATGCGGGCTTTGGCCGCCCGCGTCAAGCGATTGCGATGGTTAACCCTGGCCCAGCGCCCGGGCTGGTCTTCGATTTTGACATTCGCAGAGGAGGGGCCTTTGATATCGATTTGATCGATCCAAAGGTCGAGGCGCCATGGATACCGAACTGGCCCGGACGTTCCTGACGGTGGTGAGCGCCGGCAACTTCATCACCGCGGCGGAGCGGCTGCACGTCAGCCAGTCGACCGTCAGCACCCGCATCCACACGCTCGAGCAGCAGCTCGGCTGCATGCTATTCGTGCGCAACAAGGCCGGCACCACGTTGACGCCGGCGGGCCGCCAGTTTCAGCGCCACGCCTCGGTGCTGGTCCGCACCGTCGAGCAGGCGCGCCATGATGTCGGAATCCCCAAGGGGTTTTCCGCGACGCTGGTGGTCGGCGGCCGCATCGGACTTTGGGAAGAGTATCTGCTGCGCTGGCTGCCGCTGATGACGCGGGCGCATCCCGACATCTCGATCCGTGCCGAGAGCGCGCTCGAGCCGGAGCTGATGCAGGGGCTGGTCGAGGGACGCATCGACATTGGCGTGATGTACACGCCACAGAGCCGCCCCGGCCTCAAGGTCGAGCAGCTGTTCGAGGAGCAGCTCATCCTGGTGTCGACCGATCCGAAGAGCGCGCCGGAGCCGGGACCTGGCTATGTCTATGTCGATTGGGGACCCGAATTCTACGCGCGTCACGCCACGCTGTTTCCGAATTTCGCCGGCCCCGCGCTGACGGTGAATATCGGCTGGCTCGGATTGCAGCATCTTTTGGAGAATGGCGGCTCCGGATTCTTTGCGCGCCGAATCGTGGAGCCGCTCCTGAAGGCGCGGCGGCTGCACGCCGTTGCCGGTGCACCTGGCTTTGCGATGCCGGCCTATGTCGCCTATCCGGCTGACGCCCAGGACGATCATCTGGCGCGCGCGGTCGAGACCATGCATCGGCTCGCCGCATCCCAGGTTAATGCGAGCGCGGACCTCCCGCGGGCCAAGCCCGCCACGCGGCGGCGGCGCTGACCGCGATTGCTATCGGCATCACCGATCCGTTCCATCGGCTTTCTTCGCTTGTCAGCGCAAACGTCCGCGTTCACAGCAGGATCGGCATCAGCGGGAGGTCAAACGATGGATATTGCGGCAGAAGTGGGAGACGCGTTGCTCAAGGGCGCCTCCGACGCGATCGTTGCGACCGATGTCGAAGGCCGCATCACGTTGTGGAATCCCGGCGCGGTCAGGATGTTCGGCTTCAGCGCCGAGGAGGCGATCGGACAATCGCTCGATTTGATCATTCCGGAGAATCTGCGCGCGCGTCACTGGGCCGGCTTCCGGCACACGATGGCGACCGGGACGAGCCGCTACGGTCAGGGCGATCTGCTGTCGGTGCCGGCGCTGACCAGGCACGGGACGCGCATCTCCGTCGAATTCACCATCGTGATGCTGCACGATGCGGCGCGCAAGGTTGCCGGCACCGTCGCCGTGATGCGCGACGTGACCAAGCGTTTCGAGGAGCTCAAGGAGTTGCGGCGCCGCGCCGCGCAGCAGGCCGGGACATCGTCGTAAGGGCCGGGAAGCCATGCCGTCTTTGCGAGGAGCGGTAGCGACGCAGCAATCCATCGCTCCGCACATGCGAACAGATGGGTTGCTTCACTTCGCTCGCAATGACACGGATAGCCTGCAAGCTCCCGGTCATTCCCTCCGGAAGCCGGTCACGGCAGCTGGAGCTACTTTCCCGATCGTAGGCGGGTCTCCGCCAGCGCGGTCACGAGGCCGATGACCAGCATCGAGGCCACGATGTCGGCTTCCGCACCGAAACCAAATGCGATCACCGTCGCTGCGGCAACCGCCGCAAGGATCGCGATGGTCAGCCCTTCGTCGGCGATCAGCTGACGCAGCGCTTTCAGGCGCGTGGTGCCCCGTTGCATTGCCTGCTCACACGCCGAGCGGATTGCCGCCCGCGGCGATGCTCGAGGCGACCTGACTGGCGTGGTGGCGCGGTTTCGCCACGATCCGGCTGCGCAGGATTCGGTACAGCATCGACAGCAGGAGCCGGGAAAGGCGTGTTGCTGTCTGCGGCAGTGGTGTCATGGCGAAGTCCTCCGGGCATCCCGACTCCAAGGCTACGCACTGCCATGAATTTAACAAACGAATAATACTGGCGATTACTATCGGAATATCCGATATAAGCCGGCGCCGCTGCCCGCCGGGGCCGGCGAGGCATCCACGCCGGGCGGCCAAAATAATTTATCCTGACGATGTCGTCCCGCGTGTCGCCCGTTCGACTGGGTGTCGGCGATCCAGCCGATCAAGAGGAGTTCTCAAGATGCAATACCTGTTGCTGATCTACCGGAGCGACGCGGAATATGGCGGCATGAATGCCGACGACCGCAAGGCCCTGTCGGCGGAATATGCCGTCTACACCCAGTCCATCATCCAGAGCGGACACTTCAAGGCGGGTGACGGGCTGCAGCCGGTGTCGACCGCGACCACCGTGCGGGTGCGCGACGGCAAGACGCTGACGACCGACGGGCCATTTGCGGAAACCCGCGAACAACTCGGCGGCTACTATCTCGTCGATGCCAAGGATCTCGACACGGCGCTCAGCCTCGCGGCGCGGATTCCCGGCGCCAAGACCGGCTCGATCGAAGTCAGGCCGGTGATGATCTACGACAACCCGCGATAAGACCAACGGTCATTCCGGGGCGCGAAGCGAACCCGGAATCTCGAGATTCCGGGTTCGATGCTCTCGCATCGTCCCGGAATGACGGTGAAACTCATGACCCCCAGCCAGATCGAAAAAGTGTTTCGCGACGAGGCGGGCCGGGCGCTCGCAACGCTGATCCGGCTCGTCGGCGATTTCGATCTGGCCGAGGACGCGCTTCAGGATGCCTTTGCGGTGGCGCTGCAGCGCTGGCCGATCGGCGAATTTCCTTCCAATCCGCGTGCCTGGCTGGTCAATGTCGGCCGCAACAAGGCGATCGACCGCGCCCGCCGCGCGGCGACGTTTCGCGGCAAGCAGCAGGAACTGACGCATCAAATCCTGCTCGATGCGGAGTCCTCGCCCGAGCCGGCCGACGCAACGCTCGACGACGACATGCTGCGGCTGATCTTCACCTGCTGCCATCCGTCGTTTGCCGCCGAGGTCCAGGTCGCGCTGACCTTGCGCACGGTGTGCGGGCTGACGACGGTGCAGGTCGCGCGCGCCTTTTTGGTGAGCGAGGACGCCATGGCGCAGCGCCTCCTGCGCGCCAAGCAAAAGATAAAACTCGCCGGCATTCCCTATGAGGTGCCGGAGCGTGAGGCGCTGGAGCCGCGCCTCACCGGCGTGCTCGCGGTGATCTACCTCGTCTTCACCGAAGGTTATGCGGCAACCGCCGGCGAGGATCTGATGCGGCCCGATCTTGCGCGCGAGGCGATCCGGCTGGCGCGGCTGATCGATGCGCTGATACCGGCGCGCGGCGAGATCAAGGGGCTGCTGGCGCTGATGCTGCTGCATGATGCGCGTCGCGCCGGCCGCCAGACCGCCGGCGGCGATATCGTGCTGCTCGAGGAGCAGGACCGTTCGCTGTGGGATTTCCAGCAGATCGCCGAAGGCCTCGAACTGGTCGAGGAAGCGCTGCGGATGCCGGGCCGGCCGCAGTCCTACGCCGTGCAGGCCGCGATCGCCGCGCTGCATGCGCGGGCGCCGAGTTATCAGGACACCGATTGGCCGCAGATCGCCGGTCTCTATGAGGTGCTGCTGCGCATCAGCCCGTCGCCGGTGATCGAGCTCAATCACGCCGCCGCGGTGTCGATGGTCGATGGTCCGGCGCGCGCGCTCGACCTGATCGATGCGCTGGACGCGCGCGGCACTTTGAAGGGGTATGACCAGCTACCCGCGGTGCGCGCCGATTTGCTGCGCCGCCTCGGCCGCAAGGACGAAGCGCGGCAGGCTTATCTCGTTGCAACGGCAGCCACGCAACTCGACCCGCTGCGGCGGCTCTATGCGCGGCGCATCGCCGAGATGGGGTGACGCGCCCCATCTCGTGCGTGGCCAGTGACGGCGCGCCATTCATCCGCGATGGTCAGCGCTCCGTGCGGCGTTGAGCGTGCTCAGTAACCTGTCTTTGCCTTGGCGCCGGTGCTCGATTGCCCGGTCGTCGTTCCCTTCGACATGCCGGTCGTGGTGCCGGGTGCCATCTTCTTCTGCGCGTGATGGACCTTCTGGGTCTTGTGATGGGTCGACGACATGGTCTTGCTTTGGGTCGACATAGCGCCAGCGGCAGCCGGAGCGACAATGAGGCCGACGGCGGCGGCTCCTGCGATCAGTGCTTTGAACATGGACGAATCTCCACTCGGACCGCCCCAGCTACAAAGACCGCACGGGCCGAAAAGTTCCAACGTGCACGCACACTTGGCAGGAAAATGCACCGCTCCTTCGCAATGACGGACAGAGGCGAGCCTAGCTCGACGCGACCACCGTCGCCGCATCCGGCGGCAGGCTCTCGAGCAGCGCGTGCAGTGTGGCCATGGTGGAGCGGTCGGCGATCCCGTCGATGCGCTCCGGGCGGAAGTGACGCTGGAAGGCGGTGACGACCTCCATGGTCGGGCCGTCGAACTTGCCGTTGGTTGGGATGTTGTAGCCGTAGCGCCGGAACGCGGCCTGCATGTTGGAGACGCTGTCGCTGATCGCACCGAGCTGCAGCGCGTCGCCGCGCACGATCGGCGCCGGCTGCACCCAGTGCCCGACGCCGGAATTGGCCAACGAGTGCCAGGGGAATTTCTCGCCGGGATCCTTCTTGCGTGCCGGCGCCACGTCGGAATGGCCGAGCACGCGATGCGGAACCACCTTGCGGCGAAGCATGATGCCGCGGCACAGCGCGATGACAGCCGCAATCTGGCGCAGCGGAAAGTCCGGATAGCCCCAATCGTGGCCGCGATTGACGATCTCGACGCCGATCGAGCAGGAGTTGATGTCGTCGTCGCCGGCCCACGCCGACACGCCGGCGTGCCAGGCGCGCTTGCTCTCCGGCACGCACTGCACGATGCGGCCGTCCTCGAGCACGATGTAGTGCGCCGAGACCTCGGTGCCGGCCGTGCAGAGCTGGGTGATCGCACCCTCGACATCGGGCATGCCGGTGTAGTGCAGCACGACCATGTCGGGTTGCCGGCCATTGGCGCGATCGCCGAAGTTCGCCGACGGGATCACGTCGGAGGCGATCGAGGAATCCGGCGTGAACGTCTTCGCGTCCGCCACCCCCTTTGGAACAGGGAGGGCGCGCTGACGCTTCGAATCAGCGTTGCCGGACGAAGACGAACTTGAAGCCATACGAATCACTCAAACCCGAACCAGGAGGAAGCATTTTGACATATGGATAAACAAATAGGCGTTTACTATTCCTTTACCGTACGGGCCGCGCAATCGACCCCTGCCGGGTTCCGTGATCCGCACGATGCGCCGCGCCATTGTGCCCGGAGTAGGTCGCGAGGGTATCACTCGAATGCGGATCAAAGCCGTGCGATTGCGCTAACCGATCATCAACGTTTTCTTAACGTTAAGTGCCGTTACTGAGAGGTGAAGTGCCGAACCGGTTTCGGGGGACGGCCAAAGGACGCTGAGCCCCGCTGTTTGCGCGAAATCCCATGGAAACCCTCCCAATTCCGGTCGGATATCAGGATTTGCGGCCGAGGACGGGAGTTGGCGCTGGCGTCACGCAGCGGCTTTTTCACGTGTTTTCGAGCGAAGTGGATACCGGTTCGCGTGAAGAAAACGCGTCAAGACAGGAATCCAGAGCCCCGTTCCGATCCAATCGGAACGACGAAGGCTCTGGGCGCGAGGATTCGAGGCGCAATGAGTCGGCGCGCACCCAGCTTGCATGCCAATTACGCGGCCCCGCCCGGGAGCGGCGCATGAGCGAGCGTGCGCCGCGTCACATTTCGGTGCTGGGTCGCGAGGCGGTCGCGTATCTCGCTCCGCGCGCCGGCGGCATCTATGTCGACGCGACCTTCGGTGCAGGCGGCTACAGCCGGGCGATCCTCGATGTCGCCGATACCCGCGTGATGGGCATCGACCGCGACCGCACCGCGATAACCGGCGGCTTCGATCTGGTCGACGGCGCAGGCGGTCGGCTGACGCTGGTCGAGGATCGCTTCTCCAACCTCGCCGAGGTCTGCGCATCGCAGGGGGTGGATGCGGTCGACGGCGTCGTGATGGATGTCGGCGTCTCCTCGATGCAGCTCGACCAGGCCGAACGCGGCTTCTCGTTCCGCCTCGGCGGTCCGCTCGATATGCGGATGGCCCAGAGCGGCCCGACCGCGGCCGACGTGGTCGCGACGGCTTCCGAGAAACAGCTCGCCGACATCATCTATATCTTCGGCGAGGAGCGGCATTCGCGCGGCGTTGCCCGCGCCGTCGTCGCCGCGCGCAAGGACGCGCCGATCACGACGACCGACGCGCTTGCCGATATCGTCGCGAAGGTCGTGCGCGCCAAGCCGAACGAGATCCATCCGGCGACGCGGACCTTCCAGGCGCTGCGCATCTTCGTCAATGAGGAGCTCGATGAGCTCTATCTGGCGCTGGCAGCGGCCGAGCGCGTGCTGAAGCCGGGCGGCCGGCTCGTCGTGGTTTCGTTCCATTCGCTGGAAGACCGCATCGTCAAGAATTTCCTCAGCCTGCGCGGCAAGGTCTCCGCCGGCTCGCGGCATTTGCCCGAGGTGGCGAAAGCGGCGCCAAGCTTTCAGATCCTGACCAAGCGTCCGGTGACGCCCGATGAGGCCGAGCTTGCCGCCAATCCGCGCGCGCGATCGGCCAAGCTGCGTGCCGCCGAACGCACCGCTGCGCCGGTGCACGCCGACGACGACCTGCCGTCATGGCCGCGGCTGTCCGACTTGAAGCGGGGAGGGTGACGATGCGCCTTCTCCATCTCCTCGTCATCGGCATGTTGATCTTCGCGGCGTCCTATGTCTACCGCATCAAGATGGAATCGACCGCGCGCGTCGAGCGCGTGCTGCAGCTCAATGCCGAGATCCGCGAGCAGCGCAACGCGATCGCCGCGTTGCGCGCCGAATGGGCCAAGCTCGATGCGCCGCTCCGGCTGCAGGGCCTCGCCGAGCGCCATCTGCCGCTGAAGCCGATCAACGCCAACCAGTACGATTCCCTGAAGAACCTGCCGGAGCGGCCGCCGAGCTTCACGCGGCCCGGTTCGCGCGATCCGATCGGCGCGATGATCGACACCATCGAGGCGGCCGCGGCGCCCGACAGCACCACCGGATCGATCGACAAGGCGGCGACCGACCAGTCGGCCGCCGACCAGCCTGCGCCCGAAGACTCCGGGCAGGGCGGGGGAGACCAGCAATGACGGGACCAGCCATGACCGATCCGGCACCCGCCAACACACCGGCCGTGAAACCTGCCGAGCCATGGAACCAGCGGCTGATCCGCACGCTGCTGTACGGCAGTAATGTCGACCGCGCCGCCAAGGCGCGCGCGCGCGTTGGTCTTGCCATCCTCGCTTTCGCTGCGGTCTATTGCGTGCTGGCGGGGAGGCTGGTGCTGTTCGCCGTCGGCGCCGACAGCCATGGCGCGCGCCGCACCGCCTCGCAGGACGCCATAGCGACCGCGAGGCCCGACATCACCGACCGCAACGGCGAAATCCTCGCCACCGACGTCAAGGCGCCGAGCCTGTTCGCCGAGCCGCGCCGGCTGATCGACAAGGACGAGGCGATCGAGCTTTTGACCGGAGCCTTGCCCGATCTCGACACCAGCGAGGTGCGCGACCGCCTGTCGTCGCGCAAGGGTTTCGTCTGGCTGAAGCGCGAGATCACGCCGAAGCAGCAGAGCGACATCCATCGCCTCGGCCTTCCCGGCGTCGGCTTCCTGCGCGAGAACAAACGCGTCTATCCGACCGGCAATGAGGTCGCCCACCTGATCGGCCTGGTCAACATCGACAACCAGGGCATCGCCGGCATGGAGAAGTGGCTGGACAGCAACGGGCTGGCCGATCTGCATCGCGCGGGCTTCGCCACCGACCGGCTGCAGAAGCCGGTGGAACTGTCGGTCGACCTGCGCGTCGAGCACGCGCTGCGCGACGAACTGCTCAAGGCGAAAGAGAAGTTCAAGGCCAAGGCCGCCTCCGGCCTCGTCTCCAACGTGCGCACCGGCGAGATCGTGGCGATGGTATCGCTGCCGGATTTCGATCCGAACAATCCGAAGGAGGCGCACGATCCCGATCGCATCAACCGCCTGACCACCGGCGTCTACGAGATGGGCTCGACCTTCAAGGCGTTCACGCTGGCGATGGCGCTGGATAGCGGCCGGTTCGACCTCAACTCGATGTGGGATGCGCGCGGCCCGCTGCATTACGGCAAGTTCGCGATCCATGACGATCACAACATGGGCCGCATGATCAACATGAAGGAGGTGTTCTACTATTCCTCCAACATCGGCGCCGGGCGCATTGCGCTGGCGATGGGCGTCGATGCGCACAAGGCCTTCCTGCGCAAGATGGGCCAGCTCGAGCGGCTGCGCACCGAACTGCCGGAGAGCGCGTCCCCGATCGTGCCGAAGAAGTGGGGCGAATTGAACACCGTCACCATCTCGTTCGGTCACGGCATCGCGGTGGCGCCGCTGCAGGCGGTGATGGGCATCGATGCGCTGGTCAATGGCGGCTACCTGATCCCCCCGACCTTCCTGAAGCGCACCGAGCAGGAGGCGATGGCGCTCGCCAAGCGCGTCATCAAGCCGGAGACCTCGGACAAGATGCGCTATCTGATGCGGCTCAATGCCGAGATCGGCACCGCGAAGAAGGCCGACGTCAAGGGCTACTATATCGGCGGCAAGACCGGCACCGCGGAGAAGGTGATCAACGGCCGCTACGCCAAGAAGCGCGTGCTCAACGCCTTCACCGCGATCCTGCCCGCCGACAATCCGAAATACCAGCTCCTGATCATGCTCGACGAGCCGCAGCCCCTGAAGGAGACCTACGGGTTCATCACCTCGGGCTGGAATGCGGTGCCGACCGGCGGCAATGTGATCGCCCGAATTGCGCCGCTTTTGGGCGTTGAACCGCGATTCGATCTGCCGCCGTCCGACCGCCTTATTCTTGCGGCATCCAGAACAACCCAGTAAGGCGTATACTCACGCGGCGCCAGAACGGCGCCGGCCAGACTGGAAGATCATGAGACTTCGCGACCTCTTCAGCGATGATGCCACGATCGATCCGAGTGCCTCCTCGCTCATTGTCGGAGGGCTTGCGGTCGACAGCCGCGCGGTGAAGCCGGGCGACCTGTTCTTCGCGCTGGCCGGCAGCAGGACCGATGGCGCGCGCTTCGTCGATGCGGCGATTGCCGCCGGCGCGGTCGCGGTCGCCAGCGACCATCTGCCGCAAGGTCACGCGCGCGCCCCCTTCGTCATCACGCCGAATCCGCGCCGTGCGCTGGCGCTCGCCGCGGCCAAATTCTTTTCCCGCCAGCCGGCGACGATCGCGGCGGTGACCGGCACCAGCGGCAAGACCTCGGTCGCAGCATTCACACGCCAGATCTGGCAGCGGCTCGGACATTCCTCCGCCAGCATCGGCACCATCGGCCTCGTCTCGGACAAGCGCACGGTCTACGGCTCGCTGACCACGCCGGATCCGATCGCGCTGCATCGCCAGCTCGACGAGATCGCGAGCGACGGCGTCACCCATCTGGCGTTCGAGGCGTCCTCGCACGGCCTCGATCAGTATCGTCTCGACGGTGTGCGCATCGCCGCCGGCGGCTTCACCAATCTGTCGCGCGACCACATGGACTATCATCCTGATGTCGCGCATTACCTCAATGCAAAGCTCCGGCTGTTCCGCGATCTCGTCGCGCCAGGCGGCGCCGCGGTGATCTCGGCCGCTCATGACTGTTCGGCCGAGGTGATCGATGCGGCGCGCTCGCGCGGCCTGCGCATCATCGCGGTCGGGCGCAACGCCGATGCAGGCGATGGCATCAAGCTCCTCGATGCCGCCATCGAAGGCTTTGCCCAGCGACTCCTGATCGAGCACCGCGGGCGCAAGCACGCGATCCGGCTGCCGCTGGTCGGCGAATTCCAGATCGAGAACGCGCTGGTCGCGGCCGGGCTCGCGATCGGCACCGGCAGCGCCGCCGATGACGTGTTCGGCTGCCTCGAACATCTCGAAGGCGCCAAGGGCCGGCTGGAATTCGTCGGCGAGCACAATGGCGCGCCGATCTTCGTCGACTACGCCCACAAGCCAGACGCGCTCGCCAAGGCGCTGCAGGCGCTGCGGCCCTATGCCAGGCGTAAGCTGGTCGTGATCTTCGGCGCCGGCGGCGACCGCGACGCCGGCAAGCGTCCGATCATGGGCGCGATCGCGGCCGAGAATGCCGATCAGGTCATCGTCACCGACGACAATCCGCGCAGCGAGAAGCCGGAGGCGATCCGCGCCGCGATCATGGCGACGGCGAAGGGCGCGCGCGAGATCGGCGACCGCGCCGCGGCGATCCGCGCCGGCATTGCCGGCCTCGCGCCGGGCGATGCGCTGGTGGTCGCCGGCAAGGGCCACGAGGTCGGGCAGATCGTCGGCAACACGACGCTGCCGTTCAGCGATCATGAGGCGGTCGCCAGTGCATTGGCTGCGGAGGGCGCATGAGCACGATGTTGTGGACCTCGGATGCGATGGCGACGGCGATGCGCGCCGCCATGCAAGGCGTGCTGCCGGACGGCGTCACCGGTCTCTCGATCGACAGCCGCACCATCGCGCCGGGCGAGGCGTATTTCGCGATCAAGGGCGACGTCCATGACGGCCATGCCTTCGTCGAGGCGGCGCTGAAGGCCGGTGCCGGGCTCGCGGTGGTCGAGACCGCGCAACGGGCGAAGTTTCCCACTGATACGCCGCTGCTGGTGGTCGACGACGTGCTCGCCGGCCTCGTCGAGCTCGCGCATGCCTCGCGCGCGCGGCTCAACGCGCAGATCGTCGCGGTGACCGGCTCGGTCGGCAAGACCTCGACCAAGGAGGCGCTGCGCCGCGTGCTGTCGGCGCAGGGCCAGACCCATGCGTCGGTGGCGTCGTTCAACAATCATTGGGGCGTGCCGCTGTCGCTGGCGCGCTGCCCGGCCAGCACGCGCTTTGCGGTGTTCGAGATCGGCATGAATCATGCCGGCGAGATCACGCCGCTGGTGAAGATGGTGCGCCCGCACGTCGCAATCATCACCACCATCGAGCCGGTGCATCTGGAATTCTTCGCCGGCATCGAGGCGATCGCCGACGCCAAGGCGGAGATCTTCGCAGGGCTCGAGCCCGATGGCGCCGCCGTGCTCAACCGCGACAACGGACAATTCGCGCGGCTGCAACAGCGGGCCAGGCAGGCCGGCATCTCGCGCATCGTCTCGTTCGGCGCCGACAAGCGCGCCGAAGCGCGGCTGCTCGACCTCTCGCTGCACGCGACCTGCTCGGCGGTGCATGCGGATATTCTGGATCATGACATCACCTACAAGATCGGCATGCCCGGCCGGCACATGGCGATGAACTCGCTCGCGGTGCTCGCCGGCGCTTCGCTGCTCGGCGCCGATATCGCGCGCGCGGCGCTGTCGCTGTCGCAGCTCGCGGCGCCGACCGGCCGCGGCCTCCGCCGCACCCTCGAGGTCGGCCATGGCGAGGCGACGCTGATCGACGAGAGCTACAACGCCAACCCGGCCTCGATGGGCGCCGCGCTCAACGTGCTCGGTCAGGCCCAGACCGGGCCGCATGGCCGCCGCATCGCGGTGCTCGGTGACATGCTCGAGCTCGGGCCGACCGGGCCCGATTTGCACCGCGGCCTCAACGAGGCCGTGACCGCCAACCGCATCGACCTCGTATATTGTTGTGGTCCGCTGATGCGGAATCTGTGGGATGCCCTTTCCACCGGCAAGCGGGGAGGCTATGCCGAGAGCTCGGCGGCGCTCGAAGCGCAGGCGATTGCCGCGGTCCGTGCCGGTGACGTGATCATGGTGAAGGGCTCGCTGGGATCGAAGATGAAGCTCATTGTCAGCGCGCTGGAAAAACGCTTCCCCGACAAGGCCGCGCACGAAGAAGCGGTATAGGACCCCTCGAATGTTCTACTGGTTGATCGAACTGTCCAACACCGTTCCGGGGTTTGGGGCGTTCCGCAGCGCTTTGAACGTGTTCCGCTACATCACCTTCCGCACCGGCGGCGCGATGGTGACCGGCGCGCTGTTCGTGTTCCTGTTCGGGCCCTGGATCATCGATCATCTGCGGCTGCGGCAGGGTAAGGGCCAGCCGATCCGCACCGACGGTCCGCAGTCGCATCTGATCTCCAAGAAGGGCACGCCCACCATGGGCGGGCTGATGATCCTGTCCGGGCTCGTGGTGTCGACGCTGCTCTGGGCCAATCCGCTCAATCCCTATGTCTGGATCGTGCTGGCGGTGACGCTCGGCTTCGGCTTCGTCGGCTTCTATGACGATTATTTGAAGGTCACAAAGCAGTCGCACAGCGGCTTCGCCGGCAAGCTGCGGCTCTTGATCGAGGCGGTGATCGGGCTCGCCGCCACCTACGCGCTGGTCCGGCTCGGGCGCGACGTGTCGTCGACCTCGCTCGTGATTCCGTTCTTCAAGGACCTCGTGATCAATTTCGGCTGGTTCTTCGTGATCTTCGGCGCCTTCGTGATGGTCGGCGCCGGCAACGCGGTGAATCTCACCGACGGTCTCGACGGTCTTGCGATCGTGCCCGTGATGATTGCCGCCGCAAGCTTCGGCATGATCTCGTACCTGACCGGCAACGCGGTGTTCTCGGATTACCTGCAGATCAATTACGTCGCCGGCACCGGCGAACTGGCGGTGCTGTGCGGCGCGGTGCTTGGCGCAGGCCTCGGCTTCCTCTGGTTCAACGCGCCGCCGGCCTCGATCTTCATGGGCGACACCGGCTCGCTGGCGCTCGGCGGCATGCTCGGCGCGACGGCGGTTGCGGTGAAGCACGAGATCGTGCTCGCCGTGATCGGCGGCCTGTTCGTGCTGGAGGCGGTCTCGGTCATCGTCCAGGTCACCTCGTTCAAGCTCACCGGCAAGCGCGTGTTCCGGATGGCGCCGCTGCACCATCATTTCGAGCAGAAGGGCTGGACCGAACCGCAGATCGTGATCAGGTTCTGGATCATCTCGGTGATGCTGGCGCTCGCCGGCCTCTCCACCCTCAAGCTGCGCTGAGCGTCGCCATGATCCCGGTCACCTCCTTCTCCGGCAAGACGGTCGCGGTGTTCGGGCTCGGCGGCTCCGGGCTTGCGAGCTGCCAGGCGCTGAAGGCCGGCGGCGCCGAGGTGATCGCGGCCGACGATAATGCCGACAACGTCGTCAAGGCGGCGCAGGCCGGCTTCACTACCGCTGATCTGCGCACCGTGTCGTGGGCGAATTTCGCCGCGCTGATCCTGACCCCCGGCGCGCCGCTGACCCATCCGGCGCCGCACTGGAGCGTGCTGAAGGCGCGCGAGGTGGGGTGCGAGGTGATCGGCGACGTCGAACTGTTCTGCCGCGAGCGGCGCCGTCACGCGCCGAACGCGCCATTCGTCGCCATCACCGGCACCAACGGCAAATCGACCACCACCGCGCTGATCGCGCATCTGATGAAGGTCGCCGGCTACGACACCCAGATGGGCGGCAATATCGGCACCGCGATCCTGTCGCTGGAGCCGCCGCGCATGGGGCGTGTCCATGTGATCGAGATGTCATCCTACCAGATCGATCTCGCACCGTCGCTCGATCCGTCGGTCGGCATCCTGATCAACATCAGCGAGGATCACATCGATCGCCACGGCACGCTCGAGCATTACGCGGCGGTGAAGGAGCGGCTGGTCGCCGGCGTACAGGCCGGCGGCACGGCGATCGTCGGCGTCGACGACATCTGGTGCCGCAACATCGCCGACCGGCTCGATCGCGCCGGCAAGCGCGTGGTGCGCATCTCGGTGAAGAACCCGCTGCCCGACGGCCTCTATGTCGAGCACGAGACCATCGTGCGTGCGTCGGGCGCGGCGCGCAGCGAGATAGCGCGGTTAGGCGGCATCGGCTCGTTGCGCGGTCTGCACAATGCGCAGAACGCCGCCTGCGCCTCGGCCTGCGCGCTGGCGATGGGGATCGCGACCGACGTGCTGCAGAACGGCCTGCGCAGCTTCCCGGGTCTCGCGCACCGCATGGAGCAGGTCGGCCGCCGCGGCAACGTGCTGTTCGTCAACGACTCCAAGGGTACCAACGCGGATGCGGCCGCGCATGCGCTATCCTCGTTCGCCGACATCTACTGGATCGCCGGCGGCAAGCCGAAGGCCGGCGGCATCACCAGCCTGACCGAATATTTTCCGCGCATCCGCAAGGCCTATCTGATCGGCGAGGCGGCGGCCGAATTCTCCGGCACGCTCGGCGAGCGCGTCCCGCACGACATGTCCGGCACGCTCGACGTCGCGATCGCCAGCGCCGCGCGCGATGCCGAGGCATCGGGGCTCGCGGAAGCCGTCGTGCTGCTGTCGCCGGCCTGCGCCTCGTTCGACCAGTACCGCAATTTCGAAATCCGCGGCACTGCCTTCCGCGACATCGTCCAGGCATTGCCCGGCGTCAAGCCGGTGGTGTAGGCACAATCTCCCCTTCATTGCGGGGCGCGCGAAGAATCGTAGGATGGTAGAGCGCAGCGAAACCCATCGCGCAGGGAAAGCCGGGTTGTT
>NZ_LFIQ01000088.1:31198-33615 GCF_001189245.1 Bradyrhizobium pachyrhizi
GGGACGCATGACGCGCAAGAGGCGTCCAACGCTCGGTGTCGTCCCTGCGAAAGCAGGGACCCATAACCACCGACGCTGATTGTTGCGCGATGTTGGAACGACGAGTCGCTTCAACAGCATCCGCCGCGGAGTATGGGTCCCTGCTTTCGCAGGGACGACGCGCGGAAGGAGCCGTGGGCTCTCATTCTCTCCGGTGTCATGCCCCGCCCATGCGGGCATCCAGACAGCTGTGCTTGAGGCGCCAATCCACCTCCCTCAAAAGTTACCCAACCCGTTAACCCCTTGGAAACCATCCTGCGCCACGAATGGACGTTATCTCTGCCATCTGGGGACGCCCATGCTCGCCCGTGACCAACGCACCCCGTTCTCGGACTGGTGGTGGACCGTCGACAAGCTGCTGCTTGTGGCGATCGCCGCGTTGATGCTGGCCGGCGTCATCCTGTCGCTGGCGGCGAGCCCACCGGTGGCGACCCGGATCGGGCTCGATCCGTTCCACTTCTTCAACCGCCACGTCATGTTCCTGGTGCCGTCGCTGATGGTGCTGATCGGCGTCTCGTTCATGACGCCGCGGCAGATCCGGCGCACCGCGCTGATCGTGTTCGCGGTCTCGATCGTGCTGATCGTGCTGACGCTCTTGGTCGGGCCCGAGGTCAAGGGCTCGCGGCGCTGGATCACGCTGCTCGGCGTCAACATCCAGGCCTCCGAAGCCGCAAAGCCCTCCTTCGTCATCGTCGCGGCCTGGCTGTTTGCGGAATCGACCAAGCGGCCGGAGATGCCGGCGACCTCGATGGCGCTGGTGCTATTGCTGACGCTGGTCACGCTCTTGGTGATGGAGCCCGACTTCGGTCAGACCATGCTGATCCTCACGGTGTGGGGCGCGCTGTTCTTCATCGCGGGCATGCGGATGATCTGGGTGTTCGGGCTCGCCGGCGCGGCGGGCGCGGGCCTGTTCGGCGCCTATCTCCTGGTGCCGCACGTCGCCGGTCGCATCAAGCGCTTCATGAATCCCGCCTCCGGCGACACCTTCCAGGTCGACACCGCGATGGAGGCGTTCTGGAACGGCGGCTGGTTCGGCTTGGGGCCGGGCGAGGGCATCGCCAAGCGCAGCCTGCCGGACAGCCACACCGACTTCGTGTTCGCGGTCGCGGCGGAAGAGTTCGGCATCATCCTCTGCTTGATGCTGGTGGCGCTGTTCGGTTTCATCGTGATCCGCACGCTGACCCGCGCCTATGCCACCGAGGACATGTTCTCGCGCTTTGCGGCGTCGGGGCTTGCGATCCTGTTCGGCGTGCAGGCGACCATCAACATGGCGGTTAACCTGCAACTGATTCCGGCCAAGGGCATGACGCTGCCGTTCATTTCCTACGGCGGTTCCTCGTTCGTGTCGCTTGCCTATGGCGTCGGCATGATGCTGGCGCTGACGCGGCAGCGGCCGCGCACCGAGATCGAATCGATGGAGGGCGCCAGCGCTCAGCGCGCCTACGCGTAGGTGACTGTGACGGTCGTGTCGGTTATCTGGAAACCATGGACAACGCGCCTCTGATTCTGCTGGCGGCCGGTGGCACCGGCGGCCATCTGTTCCCGGCCGAAGCGCTCGCCGTGGAATTGATCAGGCGTGGCCTGCGCGTCCGGCTCGCCACAGACGGCCGCGCGCTGCGCTATTCCGGCCTGTTCGGCAGGGAGAGCATCGACCTCGTGCCGAGCGCGACCGTGCGCAGCCGCAACCCGATCTCGCTGGCGCGGACCGCGCTGATGCTTGGCTACGGCACGCTGATCGCCGCCAATCTGGTGCGCCGGCTGAAGCCCGCGGCCGTGGTCGGCTTCGGCGGCTATCCAACCTTGCCGCCGCTGATGGCGGCGCGGCTGCTCGGCGTGCCCGGCATCATCCACGACGCCAATGCGGTGCTCGGCCGCGCCAACCGTTTCCTCTCCGGCCGCGTCAACGCGATCGCGACCTCGCTGCCCGGCGTGCTCGATCGCGATCCCGCGCTTGCCGGCAAGGCCACCACGGTCGGCACGCCGATGCGTCCGGCGATCCTCGCGGCGGCCGCGGTGAAATACACGCCGCCCGAGGCGAACGGGCCGCTGCGCCTGCTCGTCGTCGGCGGCAGCCAGGGCGCGCGGGTAATGAGCGATATTGTGCCGCCGGCGATCGAGCAGCTCGCGCCCGCGCTGTGGAGCCGCCTGATCATCACCCAGCAGGTGCGCGAAGAGGACATGAATCGGGTGCGCGCGGTCTACGACCGGCTCGAGATCAACGCCGAGCTCGCGCCGTTCTTCGCCGACCTGCCGGCGCGCCTCGCCTCGAGCCAGCTCGTGATCTCGCGCTCCGGCGCCGGCACGGTCGCCGAGCTCGCCGCGATCGGCCGGCCCTCGATCCTGGTGCCGCTGCCGGGCGCGATCGATCAGGACCAGTT
>NZ_LFIQ01000088.1:33625-38411 GCF_001189245.1 Bradyrhizobium pachyrhizi
GGCGCGCTGCGCATCGCGCAGAGCGACTTCACGTCCGAGCGGCTGGCCGCTGACATTTCGGCCTACGCTGCCGAACCCGCGAAACTGACCGCGATGGCGGCGTCAGCGCGCGGCGTCGGCCGGCTCGATGCCGCCGAGCGGCTGGCCGATCTGGTGGCGAAAGTGGCAGGAATTTAGGCCGCTTTCGAAGAATTTTCGGGCGTGGGACGCTATGGCCGGGCTTGTCCTGGCCATATCAGTCTTTCATAAGTCGGAGGATTGCCGGGTGAGCCCGGACACGATGAAGGTGTTAGCAACATGAGACTGCCGCGCGAGATCGGACCCATTCACTTCGTCGGGATCGGCGGCATCGGCATGAGCGGCATCGCCGAGGTGCTGATCAATCTCGGCTACACCGTGCAGGGTTCCGATGCTTCGGATAACTACAACCTGGACCGGCTGCGCAAGAAGGGCGCAAAAATCTCGGTCGGCCACGCCGCCGAGAATGTCGACGGCGCCGATGTCGTCGTGGTCTCGACTGCGATCAAGCGCGATAATCCCGAACTGATGGCGGCCCGCGCGCGACGCATTCCGGTGGTGCGGCGCGCCGAGATGCTGGCGGAACTGATGCGGCTGAAGAGCTGCGTCGCGATCGCCGGCACCCATGGCAAGACCACCACGACCACGATGGTGGCGACCCTGCTCGATGCCGGCGGGCTCGACCCGACCGTGATCAATGGCGGCATCATCAACGCCTATGGCTCCAACGCGCGGCTCGGTGCTGGCGACTGGATGGTGGTTGAGGCCGACGAGAGCGACGGCACCTTCCTGAAGCTGCCGTCCGACGTCGTCATCGTCACCAATATCGACCCCGAGCATCTCGATCACTTCAAGACCTTCGAAGCGATCCAGGACGCGTTCCGCAATTTCGTCGAGAACGTCCCGTTCTACGGCTTTGCCGTGATGTGCACCGATCACCCCGTGGTGCAAACTCTCGTCGGCAAGATCGAAGACCGCCGCATCATCACCTACGGCCAGAACCCGCAGGCCGATGCGCAGCTCAAGGATCTGACGCCGATGGGCGGCGGCTCGAAATTCTCGGTCGCGATCCGCGATCGCAAGTCCGGCGCGGTCCATGAGATCGCCGATATCATGCTGCCGATGCCGGGGCGCCACAACGCATCGAATGCGACGGCGGCGATCGCGGTGGCGCACGAGCTCGGCGTGTCCGACGACGTCATCCGCCAGGCCATGGCCGGCTTCGGCGGCGTCAAGCGGCGCTTCACCAAGACCGGCGAGACCAACGGCATCACCGTGATCGACGATTACGGTCATCATCCGGTCGAGATCGCAGCCGTGCTGAAGGCGGCGCGGGAATCCGTCAACGGCAAGATCGTCGCCGTGGTGCAGCCGCATCGCTACACCCGCCTGCAATCGCTGTTCGAGGAATTCTGCACCTGCTTCAACGATGCCGATGCGGTCGTGGTCGCGGAGGTCTATCCGGCCGGCGAGGCGCCGATCGCCGGCATCGACCGCGACCATTTCGCCGCCGGCCTGCGCGCCCACGGCCATCGCAACGTTGTCCCGCTGCCGAACGCGGGCGAACTCGCAAAGATCGTGCACGGCCTCGCCAAGCCCGGTGACCTTGTCGTCTGCCTCGGCGCCGGCAACATCACGCAATGGGCCTACGCACTGCCTGCCGAATTGAAGGCGCTGGGGTGATCGTGACCTTCCCCGACATCACGCCCGATCTGAAAGCCGCGATGCCGGAGCTGCGCGGGCGGCTGCTGGCGAACCAGTCGCTGGCGGAGCTGACCTGGTTTCGCGTCGGCGGCCCGGCGCAGGTGCTGTTCACACCGGCAGATGAAGATGACCTCGCCTATTTCCTGAACCGCCTGCCGCAGGAATTGCCGGTCTATGTCGTCGGCGTCGGCTCCAATCTGATCGTGCGCGATGGCGGCATGCCCGGCGTCGTGATCCGGCTCGCGCCGCGCGCCTTCGGCGAGACCCGCGCGGTCGGCGATGTCGTCACCGCCGGCGCTGCGGCGCTCGACAAGCGCGTCGCCGAGACGGCTGCGGCGGCTGATATCGGCGGCATGGAATTCTTCTTCGGCATTCCCGGCACGGTCGGCGGCGCGCTGCGCATGAATGCCGGCGCCAACGGCGGCGAGACCAAAGACGTGCTGATCGAGGCCACCGGCATCGGCCGCGATGGAACGAAGCATACGTTCGGCAATGCCGACATGAAGTTCGTCTATCGCAACAGCGGCGTCGATCCGTCCATCGTCTTCACCTCGGCGCGCTTCCGCGGCACGATCACCGATGCTGAGGTGATCCGCGCCCGCATGAACGAGGTGCAGAGCCATCGCGAGACCGCGCAGCCGATCCGCGAGAAGACCGGCGGCTCGACCTTCAAGAATCCACCTGGCAACAGCGCCTGGAAGCTGATCGACGCCGCCGGCTGCCGCGGCCTCAAGGTCGGCGGCGCGCAGGTGTCGGAGATGCACTGCAATTTCCTGATCAACACCGGCAACGCCACCGGGCACGACATCGAGACGCTCGGCGAGACGGTGCGCGAACGGGTCAAGCAAAGCAGCGGAATTGAGCTACACTGGGAAATCAAGCGGATCGGAAATTCATCGTAGTCGTCATTCCGGGGCGATGCGCAGCATCGAACCCGGAATCCAGAGGTCGTTAATCGAGATTCCCGGGTGCGCGATTGCGCACCTGGGTCTGGTCCTTCGGACCATCCCGGAATGACGGAAGTAGCGAAGACAGGCAAAGAAGATGCAGGTGACCATTCTGTTCGGCGGCACCAACAAGGAGCGGCTGGTCTCGGTGGCGAGCACGCAGGCGCTGCACCGCGCGCTGCCCGACGCGGATCTCTGGTTCTGGGACGTCGACGACACCGTGCACGCGGTGACGTCGGAAAAACTGCTTGGCCACACGCGGCCGTTCGAGGTCGACTTCAAGCCCGACGGTCGCGGCATCGCACTCGAGCAGGCGCTCGACAAGGCGAGCGCCGAGCAGCGGGTGCTGGTGTTCGGTTTGCACGGCGGCCGCGCCGAGAATGGCGAATTGCAGGCGATGTGCGAGATGCGCGGCGTTGCGTTCACCGGCTCCGGTTCGGCATCATCGCATCTGGCGTTCGACAAGCCGTCGGCAAAGCGCTTCGCCGCGATCGCAGGCCTCAACGCGCCGCAGGGCATCAATGTCGAACAGATCGATGACGCCTTCGCGAAACACGGCAGGCTGATTGCGAAACCGGCCAAGGACGGATCGAGCTACGGGCTGATCTTCGTCAGCGCGAAGCAGGATCTCGTCGCGGTCCGCAATGCCGCGAAGCATGAAGAATATCTGATCGAGCCGTTCGTGTCGGGCGTGGAGGCGACCTGCGGCGTGCTCGAGCAGTCCGACGGCTCCGTGTTCGCGCTGCCGCCGATCGAGATCGTGCCGGGGGAGGGAACCTTCGACTACACAGCCAAATACCTTTTGAAGTCGACGCAGGAGATCTGTCCCGGCCGCTTCGCGCCTGAGGTCAGCGCCGCGATCATGGACCACGCGCTGCGGGCGCATCGTGCGTTGTCCTGCGCAGGCTACTCGCGCAGCGATTTCATCGTCTCGGCCAATGGCCCGGTCTATCTCGAGACCAACACCCTGCCGGGGCTCACCGCGGCATCACTGTACCCTAAGGCCTTGAAAGCACAGGGCATCGCCTTTGCCGACTTCCTCACCGACCAGATCGAGCTGGCCCGCCGCCGCGTCCGAAGTTAATGCCCGGCCGGGCGGAACCCGCCCTGGTCGGCCGGATGGAACCCGGGCGCTGTTGCTAAAATGCTAACGAGTTCGCGGCAAAGTACTCACAGCGTTGGTCAAAACACGCTCCAGGCCGAAGTCATTTACCGTTTGTTTACCAGGAAGCCCGAAGGTTAACGCTGGCGGCGCATGTAGCGCTTGGCTGCCGGGGCGTGAGCTGTCGCGGATTACCGCTTCGAGGATCGCAACCAGGGAACAGGGGGCCACTCTAATCCCACCGGTCTAGCCGAGACGTGATTTGTGCCGGGACCCGCGGGGTTTGCGGGCGCAACATGTGACGAGCTCGTGCAATGGATGGTGCAGGACGCCTCACCCGATCGCTGCGATCGCTGGGGCCTCAAGCTGACCTGAGAGCAGCCGCTATTGGAGCGGCGGTGCTGCTGCGCGAGTATATCGGCGCCCATCTCGCGCGCCGCAGGCGGCGTCCCGCCAAGCGGCCGCAGGTGATCGATCGCGAGCCGCCGAACCGCTACATCCTGATGGTCGAACGCTATCTGCCGCGCCGCATCGGCCTGGTCGCGACGCTCGCGATCCTGTTCGGCAGCCTGGGCCTCGGCATCGTCAAGGGCGGCCATGTCGAGGAATTCACCACCGCGCTCAGCGACACCCGCAACGCGCTTGCCAACACCGCCGGCTTCCGCATCACCACCGTCGGCATCAACGGCCGCAAGCAGCTGAGCCAGGACGAGGTGCTCGCGATCGGCGGCGTCAATGGCCGCTCCTCGCTGCTGTTCCTCGACGCCGACACCGTGCGCGCCAAGTTGAAGGCCAATCCCTGGATCGCGGATGCAACGATCCTGAAGCTCTATCCGGGCCGGCTGCAGATCGACATCGTCGAGCGCACCGCCTTCGCGCTGTGGCAGCAGAACGGCCGCCTGTCGGTGATCGCCTCCGACGGCGCGGTGCTCGAGCCCTACGTCTCGCGCCGCTTCCTCAATCTGCCGCTCGTGGTCGGCAAAGGCGCCGACGTCAGGGCTCACGACTTTCTGGC
>NZ_LFIQ01000088.1:38421-62275 GCF_001189245.1 Bradyrhizobium pachyrhizi
CAAGGACGGTCTCGACGTCCGCCTGCCGGAGAACGACGTCGGCAACGCGCTCGCTGCGCTCTCCAGGCTCGACAAGGACGAGAAGCTGTTCTCGCGCGACATTGTCGCCGTCGACATGCGCCTGCCCGATCGGCTGATCGTGCAATTGTCCGAGGACGCCGGCAAGGCGCGGGACGAATTGTTCAAGGACAAGAAGTCCAAGAAGAAGGCCGGTGACTCCGCATGACCGGCCTCGATCGCAACCTGACCCCGAAGACCCGCCCGATGCAGAAGCGCACCGCGATGGTGGCTTCGCTCGATGTCGGCTCCAGCAAGATCGCCTGCATGATCGCGCGGCTGAGGCCGTCGCCGCCGAACGAGGCGCTGCGCGGACGCACCCATGCGGTCGAATTGATCGGCTACAGCCAGATCCAGTCGCGCGGCGTCAAGGCGGGCTCCGTGGTCGATCTCGCCGAATGCGAGAAGGCGGTGCGCCACGCGGTGGCGCTGGCCGAGCGCATGGCCAAGGTCCGTGTCGAATCCGTCCTGCTGTCGGTCTCCGGCGGCCGGCAGCACGGCCAGCTGGTCGAAGCCGCGGCCGATATTCGCGGCGGCTCGGTCACTTCGGACGATATCAGCCGCGTCACGTCCGCCGGCATGCGCCACGCCGCAGGCGCCGGCCGCACCGTGCTGCACGCGCTGCCGGTCGGCTACGCGCTCGACGGCGTCAAGGGCATTCGCGATCCCAGAGGCATGGTGGCGCGCCAGTTCGGCGTCGACATGAACGTGGTGACGTCGGACGCGACTGTCGCCAAGAACCTGATGCTGGTGGTCGAGCGCTGCCATCTCAACGTCGAAGCCATGGCGTCGAGCCCCTATGTCGCGGGCCTCTCGGTGCTGACCGATGACGAGGCCGATCTCGGCGCTGCCGTCGTCGAGATGGGCGCGGGATCGACGACGATCGCGACATATTCCGGCGGACGTCTCGTGCACGCATCCGGATTTGCGCTGGGCGGGCAACACATCACGATGGACCTTGCGCGCGGCATCGGCGCGTGCATTGCGGATGCCGAGCGAATCAAGACTTTATACGGCACGGTGCTGACCGGCGGTTCGGACTCGCGCGAGCTGATGTCCGTTCCCACTGCAGGCGATGATCGGGAGACACCGCAAATCGTGTCCCGCGCCACGATTGCGAACATTGTCCGGCATCGCGCCGAGGAGATTTTCGAAATGGTCCGTGACCGGCTCGCGGATTCCCCCTTTGCGGCAGAGCCGAGGGCGCGCGTCGTGCTGAGCGGCGGCGCCTCGCAGCTCACCGGCACCGTCGAGCTTGCCACCCGCATCCTGAACCGTCAGGTCCGCATCGGCCGGCCGCTCGGCTTCGGCCGGCTGCCGAACGAGGCGAAGGGCGCCTCGTTCTCGGTGCCCACGGGCCTCCTGGTCTATCCGCAATACGCACATCTTGAACATGTCGAACCGCGGCGCACGCGGCAGCTCAGGACAGGGACAGACGGTTACTTCGGAAAGGTCGGACGATGGCTTCGCGAGGGCTTCTGATGACCGCACCCCGGCTCACAGCATTTTCACCAGCTCCGGCGGCCAGCGGCCGGGACGAACCAACGCGCGCATAATCGAGAGAGGCAACCATGGCACTCAATCTGACACCCCCTGACATCAGCGAGCTGAAACCGCGGATTACCGTCTTCGGCGTTGGCGGCGCGGGTGGTAATGCCGTCAACAACATGATCACCGCCGGGTTGCAGGGCGTCGACTTCGTCGTCGCCAACACCGACGCGCAGGCGCTGACCATGTCGAAGGCGCAGCGCATCGTGCAGATGGGCACCCAGGTCACCCAGGGCCTCGGCGCCGGTTCGCAGCCCGACGTCGGCGCTGCGGCCGCGCAGGAGGTCATGGACGAGCTGCGCGATCACCTCACCGGCGCCAACATGGTGTTCGTCACCGCCGGCATGGGCGGCGGCACCGGCACGGGTGCTGCACCCGTGATCGCCAAGGCCGCTCGCGAGATGGGAATCCTCACCGTCGGCGTGGTGACCAAGCCGTTCCACTTCGAAGGTCAGCGCCGCATGCGCACCGCCGAGCACGGCATCGCCGAGCTGCACAAGGTGGTCGACACGCTGCTGATCATTCCGAACCAGAACCTGTTCCGGGTCGCCAACGAGAAGACCACCTTCGCCGACGCCTTCGCGATGGCCGACCAGGTGCTGTACTCGGGCGTCGCCTGCATCACCGACCTGATGGTCAAGGAAGGTCTGATCAACCTCGACTTCGCCGACGTCCGCGCCGTGATGCGTGAAATGGGCAAGGCGATGATGGGCACCGGCGAAGCCACCGGCGAGAAGCGCGCGCTGACCGCCGCGGAAGCCGCGATCGCCAACCCGTTGATCGACGACAGCTCGATGAAGGGCGCCCGCGGCCTCTTGATCTCGATCACGGGCGGCAAGGACCTGACCCTGTTCGAGGTCGACGAAGCCGCCACCCGCATCCGCGAGGAGGTCGACGCCGACGCCAACATCATCGTCGGCGCCACCTTCGACGAATCGCTCGACGGCGTCATTCGCGTCTCGGTGGTCGCAACCGGTATCGAGCAGGCCGCGATCGCCTCCCGCGCCCAGGCTCCCGCCGCGCAGCAGTCGGGCGGTTCGCCGGAGAGCCGGCTGGCCGATCTGACCGCCCGCCTGCGTGCCGACAATCAGCGCATGGCCGAGCGTGCCCAGAAGCTGGAACCGCCGACCGGCGTGACGGTCGCCCCGATTGCAGCTCCCGCCGCTCCGCAGCAGCGTCCGGCTGTCGAGCGCGCCGCGCTCGCGGCGATCGCCGCCGCGGTTGCTCCCGACAGCGCGCCGGCTGCCCAGGCGCCGATGCAGCCGGCCTCCTACGGTGACGTCACCGTGCGGCCGATTGCCCAGAAGCCCTCGTTGTTCCCGGACCACGAGGCCGCCCGGGCCGAGCAGCATGAGCCGATGCCGCCCGAGACCTTCATCCCGCAGGCGGCGGAACGGTCGCCGGTCCGTGCTCCGCGGATGCCGAAGTTCGAGGATCTGCCGATGCCGGCGCAGGCCGAAATCCGCCAGGCCAGCGGTGACGGCGAGGTGGAGCACCCGCAGAAGACCCGCCTGTCGCTGCTGCAGCGGCTGGCCAATGTCGGCCTCGGCCGCCGCGACGAGGAGACCGAGCCGCCGATCGCGGCCCGTACCTCTGGTCCGGCCATGCCGACGATGCCGCCGCTGCCCGAGCGCAAGCCGGCCCGCAGCGTCGCCCAGCAGATCTCGGCGAACGAATCGCCGGTATCCGAATATGCAAAGCGCCCTGCGCCGCAGGGTCTGGACGCTCATGGCCGCCAGGCACCTGTTGCCCCGGCGCCACAGGGCGACGACCATCTTGATATCCCGGCCTTCCTGCGCCGGCAGGCAAACTGAAGTTTGTTACAACCTTGGCTACGAAGAAGGCCTCGGCGGGGAACCGCCGGGGCCTTTTCCTTGTCGCGCACAAGCGATTGCGCCGGATAAACAAGCAACTGATTTTAAATGATTAATTATTCTTTCGGTGGTCAGATGGCGCGTCGCCGAGGACCGTTTTCGCTGCCGTAATTTGGTTAACCTTGGGCGTGAATGCGGCGGAGATGGGGTAACAATCGGTAAAGAAGCGTGAGTTGGCGCGGTTTAGGGCTGTGACTATGGTCTGCCGTGACTTGGGGAGCTCAAGCGAGTCGGCCTTGGGGAAATTTGGCCACTTGAATTGAGTGAAGTCGGGTAGTGGGCATTATCGAATGAAGTTCAGCCGTCAAACAACGCTTCGGTCGCAAGCCACCGTGACTGGCGTAGGCGTTCATTCCGGTCTTCCTGTTAGTCTCACCCTGGGACCTGCACCTGTTGATGCGGGTTTTATTTTTGTCCGTACCGGTCTCGACGGTTCCGACCGCGAAGTCGTGGCCACCGCCGATGCGGTGATCGCGACCGAGTTCGCGACGGTGCTGGGTGACCGCGAAGGGCCGCTGGTTTCGACCGCCGAGCACGTGCTCGCGGCGCTGCGCGGCATGGGCGTCGACAACGCCACCATCGAAGTCGACGGCGCCGAAGTTCCGATCATGGACGGCAGCGCTGCGGCGTTCGTCGCGGCCATCGATCAGGCGGGCATTGTGACCCAGCCCGGCGTCCGTCGCTTCATCCAGGTTTTGAAGCCGGTGCAAGTCAAGATCGGCGAATCGGTTGGCGAACTGCGTCCGTTCGCAGGCGGGTTCCGCGCTGAAGTCGAGATCGATTTCACCAACCAGGTGATTGGCCGCCAGACCTTCTCCTTCGATCTGTCGCCGGAAGGTTTCCGCCGCGAGGTTGCGCGGGCCCGCACGTTCGGCTGCATGAGCGACGTGGCGCGGCTGTGGGGCGCAGGCTTCGCGCTCGGCGCGTCCTTCGACAACACCGTGGTGTTCGACGAGGCCCGTCTGCTCAACGCCGAGGGCCTGCGCTACGCCGACGAATGCGCCCGCCACAAGGTGCTCGACGTGATCGGCGATCTGGCGCTGGCCGGCCTGCCGCTGCTCGGCAGCTACCGGTCGGTACGGGGCGGCCACAAGCTCAACAACGCGGTGCTGAAGGCGCTGCTCACCGACCGCAGCGCCTGGCGGGTGGTCGAATCGGAGACGGCTCGGCGGCCGGCCCGTGGCCATGTCGAAGCCGGTGCAGGCACCGTGGGCGGTCTCGTCGCCCCGGCCTATGGCCCGGACGTGTCCTGATCGCCGCAGGCGGTCGGGCCCAATTTCCGTAACAACCACAGCAGGCTGTGAGCTTCGTCGGGTCGCCTTATTCCCGGCGGAATGGCTCCGTATTCGGTTGGTCCACGGTCATTTTTCGGCTAAGCAGGCCTGCGGTTGCGAGTAACGGCAGTCAAGGCACTGGAAATATTGCATCCATGACCGCGGTTCATGGGTGGAGTGGGGTCGCCGTTAACCGCATCAAAGGCGTCAGGTTTTAAAATTCATGTCGGCAATGCGTATGGCGCTCGAATCACGCAATTCTTCTGACGTCTCCGGCCTGACCAAGGCCGCGCGCGCGCTGCGTTTTGCGGCGGGTCTGATCGTGCTGGCCATGCCGCTCAGCGGCTGCGGCACCGGCGCGCTGTGGGACAAGTTCATGGCCAAGGACGACACGTTCGTCGATGAGCCCGCGGACAAGCTCTACAATGAGGGCTTGTACATGATGAACGAGAAGAAGGACCTGAAGGCCGCCTCGAAGAAGTTCGAGGAAGTCGACCGTCAGCATCCCTATTCCGACTGGGCGCGCAAGTCGCTCCTGATGTCGGCCTATTCGTTCTACCAGGCGGGCGACTACGACAGCTGCATCGGCTCTGCCACCCGCTACGTCACGCTGCATCCCGGCAGCCCGGATGCGTCCTACGCCCAGTACCTGATCGCGGCATCGCATTTCGACCAGATCCCGGACATCTCGCGCGACCAGAGCCGCACCGAGAAGGCGATCGCGGCGCTCGAAGAGGTGGTGCGCAAATATCCGACCTCGGAATACGCCACCCAGGCCAAGTCCAAGATCCAGGCTGCGCGCGACCAGCTCGCCGGCAAGGAAATGGCGGTCGGGCGCTATTACATGGGCAAGCGCGACTTCACCGCCGCGATCAACCGCTTCAAGACCGTGGTCACGCAGTACCAGACCACGCGCCATGTCGAGGAAGCGCTGTACCGCCTCACCGAGGCCTACATGGCGATCGGCATCGCCGGCGAGGCGCAGACCGCGGCCGCGGTGCTCGGCCACAATTTTCCAGACAGCCGCTGGTACAAGGACGCATATAATCTAGTAAAGTCCGGCGGTCTCGAGCCGAGCGAGAATCAGGGATCCTGGATCAGCAGGACCTTCAAGAAGATAGGTCTCGGCTAGGAATTGTCCTCGCATGCTGGCGCGTCTGTCGATCCGTGACATCGTCCTGATCGAACGGCTCGATATCGAATTTTCCCGTGGCCTCGCGGTGCTGACCGGCGAAACCGGCGCAGGCAAATCCATCCTGCTCGATGCCTTTGCGCTGGCGCTCGGCGGCCGCGGCGATGCCGGACTGGTCCGCCACGGCGCCGAACAGGGGCAGGTCACCGCCATGTTCGACGTCCCGAAGGGGCATCCGGCGGCCGGGATCCTGACCGAGAACGGCCTCGACGACACCGGTGAGATGATCCTGCGCCGCGTGCAGCTCGCCGACGGCCGCACCCGCGCCTTCATCAACGATCAGGCGATCAGCGTGCAGACCCTGAAGGCGGTCGGCGCCGCGCTGGTCGAGATCCACGGCCAGCATGACGAGCGCGCGCTGGTCGACGCCTCCACCCATCGCCAGCTGCTCGACGCCTTCGCCGGACACGAGAAGGACGTCGCGGCGCTGGAAGCGCTGTGGGACATCAGGCGGACCGCCAATGCTGATCTCGACGAGCATCGCGCCGGCATGGAGCGCGCCGCGCGCGAGGCCGACTATCTGCGCCATGCCTCGCAGGAATTGAAGACGCTGGCGCCGAAGGAAGGCGAGGAGACCGAGCTCGCGGGTCGCCGCACCACCATGATGCAGGGCGAGAAGATCGCAACCGATCTGCGCGAGGCGCAGGAGGCGATCGGCGGCTCGCATTCGCCGGTGGCGTCGCTGTCGGCCGCGGTACGGCGGCTGGAGCGGCGCGCCGCCAACGCGCCTGCGCTGATCGAGCCCGCGGTCAAGGCGATCGATATTGCGATCAACGCGCTGGAAGAAGCCGACCAGCACCTCAACGCCGCGCTGGCGGCGACCGATTTCGATCCGGCCGAGCTGGAGCGCATCGAGGAGCGGCTGTTCGCGCTGCGCGCCGCCTCGCGTAAATATTCGACGCCGGTCGATCTGCTGGCCGCGCTGGCGGCGCAATATGCCGGCGACGTCGCGCTGATCGATGCCGGCGCCGACCAGCTGAAGAAGCTGGAAGCGGCCGCCGGTGAAGCCGACAAGCGCTATGCGGCGGCTGCCGCCAAGCTGTCGGCGGCGCGCACCAAGGCCGCCGAGAAGCTCAACAAGGCCGTCAACGCCGAGCTTGCGCCGCTCAAGCTCGAGCGCGCGAAATTCATGACCCAGGTCGAGAGCAACGCGGCCGCGCCGGGGCCGCAGGGCATCGACCGCGTCGAGTTCTGGGTGCAGACCAATCCGGGCACCAAGCCGGGGCCGATGATGAAGGTCGCCTCCGGCGGCGAGCTGTCGCGCTTCCTGCTGGCGCTCAAGGTCGTGCTGGCCGATCGCGGCTCGGCACCGACTTTGGTGTTCGACGAAATCGACACCGGCGTCGGCGGCGCGGTGGCCGATGCGATCGGCTCGCGGCTGGCGCGCCTTGCCGGCAAGGTGCAGGTGATGGCGGTGACGCACGCGCCGCAGGTCGCCGCCCGCGCCAGCCAGCATCTCCTGATCTCCAAGGACGCGCTCGACAAGGGCAAGCGGGTCGCCACCCGCGTCAACGCGCTCGCCGCCGACCATCGCCGCGAGGAGATCGCGCGCATGCTGGCCGGCGCCGAGATCACCGCGGAGGCGAGGGCGGCCGCGGAACGGCTGCTCCGGGCGGCGAGTTAGTTCGCCGATGGCCACCAAAGCCAAGAAAGCGCTGGTCGACGTCGACAAGCTCACCAAGGCCCAGGCCAGGGTCGAGCTGACCCGGCTCGCGCTCGAGCTCGAAGGTCACGACAAGCGCTACTATCAGGACGATGCGCCGAGCGTCACAGATGCCGAATACGACGCGTTGCGGCAGCGTTACAATGCGATCGAGAAGCGCTTCCCTGAATTCGTCACCGCGGAATCGCCGTCGCAGAAGGTCGGCGCCGCGCCGTCGGGGCGCTTCAGGAAGGTCCGGCATTCGCTGCCGATGCTGTCGCTCGACAACGCGTTCGCGGAAGCCGACGTGGTCGACTTCGTCGGGCGCATCACGCGCTTCCTCAAGCTGCCGGATGACAAGATCGATTTCTCGGCCGAACCGAAGATCGACGGGCTCTCGATGTCGCTGCGCTACGAGGGCGGCGAGCTCGTCACTGCGGCAACCCGCGGCGACGGCGCCGAGGGCGAAGACGTCACCGCCAACATCCGCACGCTCGAGGACGTGCCGCAGAAGCTGAAGGGCCGCAACGTGCCTGACGTCTGCGAGGTGCGCGGCGAGGTCTACATGACCAAGAAGGCGTTCCTCGCGCTCAACGAGCGGCAGAAGGCGGCCGGCGACACCATCTTCGCCAATCCGCGCAATTCGGCGGCCGGCTCGCTGCGGCAGAAGGATCCCGCAGTCACTGCCTCGCGGCCGCTCGGCTTCTTCGCCTATGCCTGGGGCGAGATGAGCGCGATGCCGGAGGATACCCAGACCGGCATGATCCACTGGTTCGAGCGGTGCGGCTTCAAGACCAATCCGCTGACCAAATTGTGTCACTCGGTCGAGGAGCTGATCGCGTTCCATCGCAAGATCGAGGAGCAGCGCGCCGAGCTCGACTACGACATCGATGGCGTCGTCTACAAGGTCGATCGCATCGACTGGCAGGAGCGGCTCGGCTTCGTGTCGCGCACGCCGCGCTGGGCGATCGCGCACAAATTCCCGGCCGAGCGCGCCATGACGGTGCTGCGCGACATCGAGATCCAGGTCGGGCGCACCGGCTCATTCACGCCGGTCGGCAAGCTCGAGCCGGTCGGTGTCGGCGGCGTGATCGTGCAGAACGTCACGCTGCACAATGAGGACTACATCAAGGGCATCGGCAACAAGGGCGAGGTGCTGCGCGAGGGGCGCGACATCAGGATCGGCGACACCGTGGTGATCCAGCGCGCCGGCGACGTGATCCCGCAGGTCGTCGACGTCGTGATCGACAAGCGGCCGA
The DNA here is from genome assembly GCF_001189245.1 of Bradyrhizobium pachyrhizi. Taxonomy (GTDB): domain Bacteria; phylum Pseudomonadota; class Alphaproteobacteria; order Rhizobiales; family Xanthobacteraceae; genus Bradyrhizobium; species Bradyrhizobium pachyrhizi. Next base: position 47,268 of record NZ_LFIQ01000088.1, read on the forward strand.
AGAACGCGAAGGAATTCCACTTCCCGAAGAAATGCCCGTGCCCGCTGCACACCGACGTGGTGCGCGAGGAGACCGCGGCCGGCGAGGAGGGCTCGCGCGCCCGCTGCACCGGCGAGTTCGCCTGTCCGTTCCAGAAGGTCGAGCACCTCATTCTGTTCGTGTCGCGCCGCGCCTTCGACATCGATGGTCTCGGCGTGAAGCAGTTGCAATATTTCTTCGACGAGGGATGGGTCAAGGAGCCGGCTGATATCTTCACGCTGCAAAAGCGCAACGCGAAGCTGAAGCTGGAGGATATCGAAGGCTACGGCGAGACCTCGGTGCGCAATCTGTTCGCCGCGATCGACAGCCGGCGCAAGATTGGCCTGGAGCGCTTCATCTACGCGCTCGGCATGCGTCATGTCGGCGAGACCACCGCGCTGGCGCTGGCGCGCGGCTATGGCTCCTGGGACGCGTTCCACGATGCCTGCCTCAAGGTCGCCAAGGGCGACGAGGAAGCGATGGCGGAGATGGATGCGCTCGACCAGATCGGCGACACCGTGATCAAGAGCATCGCGGATTATTTCGGCGAGAGCCACAATCGCGGCATCGTCGAGCGGCTGACCGGCGAGCTCGATGAGATCATCGACGCCGAGAAGCCGAAGAGCAATTCGGCGGTGGCCGGCAAGATCGTGGTGTTCACCGGATCGCTCGAAAAGATGACGCGCGACGAGGCCAAGGCGACGGCCGAACGGCTGGGCGCCAAGGCGGCCGGCTCGGTGTCGAAGAAGACCGACTATGTCGTCGCGGGGCCGGGCGCCGGCTCGAAGCTTGCCGAAGCGCAGAAGCACGGCGTCCAGGTGCTGACCGAGGACGAGTGGCTGAAGCTGATCGGGGAGTAGGGGTGCAACGCCGCCGCACTTTCGGCTGTCGTCCTCCGCGAAAGCGGGGGACCCAGTATTCCAGAGACAGTCATTGTTGAGCCGATAGGTCGCGGCGTACTGGATCCCCCGCATACGCGTGGGATGACGAGCTAGGGTGCGGCGCGCGCCTCACATCATCCCCTGCTCATCCTCCTCGGCCTGCGCGATCAGCTCCTCGCTCACCACCACCTGCCGCCGCGGTACGACAAAGATCATGGTGCAGGCGCAGGCGATCGAGATCGCGAAGATCGCCGCGGTCAGCGGCAGCGTCGTGGTGGAGTGGCCGCCGAGATAGGCGCCGAATTGCGAGATCAGCGAGCCGATGCCCTGCTGCAGGAACCCCATGGCGCCCGAGGCGGTGCCGGCGGCCTCGGGGCGGACGCTGATCGCGCCGGCGGCGGAATTGGCCATCACGAAGGCATTGGCGATCATCACGATCATCTGGGTGCCGAACAGCCAGATCGGGGCCTGGTTTACTCCGGTAAAACTCCAGACCAGGTTCAACAGGCTGCCGCCGACCTGCAGCGCGAGGCCGAACCAGATCAGTTTCTCCAGCGAGTGCCGCGGCGCGAAGCGCACGCACAAGAGATTGCCGACGAAGTAGCCGAACCCCGTCATCGCGAACCACGCGCCATACTCGGCACTGGTCCGGCCCATCTGGGTCACCACGATGTAGGGGCCGCCGCCGGCGAAGGCGAAGATGATCTGCGACGCCAGCACCTGGCACAGCAGATAGCCGACGAAGGCGCGGCTCGTCATCAGCTTGCCGAGGTCGCCGCGAAAGCTGGAGCTGTCGGCACGGTCGCGGCGGGTTTCCGGCAGCGCCAGTGCGATGAAGATCGTGACGGTCAGCGACGCCGCGGTGATGAGATAGAGGATCGCGCGCCAGCCGAATGTGGTCTCCAGCAGGCCGCCGGTCAGCGGGCTCACCATCTGCGCGATCATCAGCGCGGCGACGACGAGGCTGATCATGGCGCCGACCCGCTCGCGCGGATAGAGGTCGCGGATGATGGCGCGGCTGATCACCATGCCGCTGGCGCCGCCGAGCGCCTGGAAGAAGCGCGCCGCGATCAGTTGCGGGAGGGTCTCGGCGAACACCGAGCCGACGCCGGCCACGACCATCAGGCCGAGGCCCGCGAGCAGCACCGGCCGGCGGCCGAACTTGTCGGACAGCGGCCCCATGATCAGCTGTGAAAGCGCGATGCCGACCATGTAGAGCGACACGGTCATCTGCGCGATCGAGATGTCGCGGCCGAATGTGGTCGCCAGCACCGGTAGCGCCGGCACCAGCATGTAGAGCGAGATCGGCGCCACGCCCGTCATCACGACGAGCATCAGCAGCATGACCTTCGATGTCGCGATGTTGTCTTTAATGTTGTCTTGGGCCGCGCCGGGCGGCTTGCCCATCACGCCGTGCATTCAGGTCCGATCCAGCATTGTGGAAAGACTGTAGCGTGCCCGTCCGCGCGGAATACGGGTGTTTCGGCATACGCCCATGCGATTTCGGGAGACGCGGTGACGATGTTTCGTCTCGCGCAATAAACACACTGTCGTCAGCTGCGGATTCCGCTGTCGTCCTCCGCGAAAGCGGGGGACCCAGTATTCCAGAAGCAGGCGTGTTTGAATTGATAGGCCGCGGCGTACTGGATCCCCCGCTTTCGCATGCGCGGGGGATGACACCGAGCGTTGGGGGGACGACGTCGAGTGTGCGGATGCCTGGGCGCGCCGCTATTTCAGCGCCGCCGTCGCCTCGTCCAGCCACAGCTTGGTCGCGCTGTCGTCGAGATGCGGACGCACCACATGCGCGACGCGGGCGTGATAGTCGTTGAGCCAGGCCAGTTCGTCCGGACTCAGCATGCCGACCTCGATCAGGCGGCGATCGATCGGCGCCAGCGTCAGCGTCTCGAATGCATTGATCGGCTTCTCGGCGCCGGCAATGTCGGTGCCGATCACGAGCTCGAGGTTCTCGATCCTTATGCCGTAGGCGTCGGTCTTGTAGTAGCCGGGCTCGTTGGACAGGATCATGCCGCGCTTCAGCGGCGTGGTGCCGAGCTTGGAAATCCGCGCCGGCCCTTCATGGACGCTGAGATAGCTGCCGACGCCGTGGCCGGTGCCGTGCTCGAAATCGATCCCGGCCTGCCAGAGATATTGCCGCGCCAGCGTGTCGAGCTGCGCGCCGGTGGTGCCGTCCGGGAAGATCGCACGGGCGATCGCGATATGTCCGCGCAGCACGCGGGTGAAGCGGTCGCGCATCTCGTCGGTCGGCTTGCCGATCGCGATGGTGCGGGTGACGTCGGTGGTGCCGTCCTCATATTGCGCGCCGGAATCGATCAGCAGGAGGTCGCCGGGCTCGATGCGGCGGTTGCTCTTGCGTGTCACGCGGTAGTGCACGATGGCGCCGTTCGGCCCGGTGCCGGCGATGGTCGGGAAGGAGACATCCTTCAGCGCGCCGGTCTGGCGGCGGAACGTCTCCAGCGCCTCGACGGTGTCGATCTCGGTGAGGCCGCCGGAGGGCGCCTCGCGGTCGATCCAGGCGAGGAAACGCACGAGCGCGACCGCGTCGCGCTGATGCGCCGTGCGCGTGCCCTCGATCTCGGTGATGTTCTTGACCGCTTTCAGCAGGCTCACGGGATCGCTGCCGCGCACCGGCTTGCCGCCGGCACCCGCGATCAGGCGGCTCAGGGCGTCGGCTGCGGTCGCGCTGTCGAGCGCGATCGAGGCGCCGCGCCTGGCGAGCTCGGTGAGTTTTGCCGCCAGCGCCGCGGGCTGCTCGACATCGGCGGATTGCTCGAGATGGTCGCGTGTCGAGTTGGACAGCTTGCGCTGATCGATGAACACCAGCGGCCGGCCTTCCTTCGGCACCAGCGCATAGGACAGCGGCAGCGGCGTATGCGAGACGTCGGCGCCGCGGATGTTGAAGGTCCAGGCCACCGCGTGGCTGTCGGACAGCACCAGCGCGTCGACGCCGAGCTTGTTGATCTCGAGCCGGATGCGCTTCAGCTTCTCGGCTTCGATCTCCCCGGAAAACTGCGCGCCGTGGATCGTAACCGGGCCGAGCGGCGGTGCCGGCCGCTCGTGCCAGATCGCATCGACCTGATTGCTGTCGACGGCGACCAGTTCCGCGCCGGCCTTGGTGCAGGCCGCTGCCAGCCGTTCGGCTGCCGCAGAAGTGTGCAGCCAGGGGTCAAATCCTAGGCGGTCGCCGGCCGCCAGATGCCGGGTCAGCCAGTGCTCCGGCGGCGGATCGACCAGCGGCTCGACCTGCCAGGCCTTGCGGTCGACCTGCTTGCCGGCCTGCAGCGTGTAGCGGCCGTCGACGAACAGGGCGGCCTCCTTGCTCAGCACGATCGCGAGCCCGGCCGATCCGGTGAAGCCGGTCAGCCAGGCGAGCCGCTCCTCGGAGGCCGCGACGTATTCATTCTGCTGCTCATCGGCGCGCGGAACCACGAATCCGGTCAGCTTGCGCCGCGCCAGCTCCTCGCGCAGCGCGCTCAAGCGGGCAGTCAGCGCCACGCCGCCTTCGGGCTCTTCGAACGTCTGGAAATGGGCTTCGAACATCGCCGTCGCACTCTCTTCGGATGGGGCCTGACCTTCGCGCGAGCGCGGTCAAGCATGACCATATTTTTGGCATAACTTATGCTTGAATATGGCATAGTGGAATTGGCCGGACGATGTCCACTGCACGTCAACGGTCAAGCGTACGGGGAGTGTCCAGGAGTGTCTCAACTCAACGGTGAGGAGATGCACGATGCCTGCATTCACGTTTGAGAAGATCTCGCCGCCGGTCCGCCGCGGCCCGATCGCGCCGGTCGAACAGAAGCAGCGCGGCGTCATCGTCCAGATGCTGGACCGCCTTGTCGAGGCGCGCGCCAAGCGCGCGGCCGGTCAGGACAAGGTCGAGACTAACCGTAGCGATTCGCCAGCGCCCGAATAAACAACCCGCGGATCGCGGCTACCGTTCCAGATCGGACGCCTTCGCCACGGTCACATTGACGAGCTTGCCGTTCTCGAGCTCGCGCACGATCCGCTCATCGGGACCGACGATGCCGAGATCGAATTCGCGCTCGGGCGTCACCAGCGTCATGCGTTGGCCGGCGATCACGACGACGGTCATGTCGAGCGTCTCGCCGGAGATCGCCCATTCCCTGAGCTCGCTGCGAAACGGCTCTTTGCGCCAAGCGTCGGGGAAGCCCGGATCGCATCTGACCTCAAGACCATCTTCCGACGTGGTCAGGACGAGCTTCGACCTTGAAGGCTTCCAGTGCTCCTCCAGCAGTTCGTTCGTCAGCCAGACGCAGCTGAACGAGCGGCATTCCGCCGGCCGGCCCGGATAGGTCCGGCAGCCGCGCCCCGGCTTGCAATGCGGGCACCACGTATTGGCGGGCTTTGCCAGTTCCTCGATCGCCATCACCTTGCAGCAGAGCGTGCAGTCGCCGCACTGTCTGCCGGTCGCGGTCACTTCACGAAACGCAGCAGCAGGCTGCTCCAGCCCTCGATCTTCAGATGCCGCAGCGGCACCAGCCCGCGGGCACGGTAGGCTGCGATGACCGCCGGCGCCTGGTGCGTCAGCAGGCCCGAGAGAATGACCTGCGCCGACGAGGCAAGGTGGCGCGCCATCGGGCCGGCCAGCTGCCGCAGCGGATTGGCGAGGATGTTGGCGAGCACCAGGTCGAACGGACCGTCTTCGGCAAAGCGCGGCGCCGCAAAACCGGTGGCGCGGATCACGTCCACCAGATCGCCTGCGCCGTTCAGCCGGGCATTCTCCTCGGCGACCCTGACCGACGGCGGGTCGATGTCGCTGGCCAGCACCTTGTCGTGCAGCGCCTTGGCGGCGGCGATCGCCAGCACGCCGGTCCCGGTGCCGAGATCCAGCACGCGGCGGGGCTGGTACGCCTTCAGCACGTGGTCGAGCAGCAGCAGGCAGCCGCGCGTGGTGCCGTGATGTCCGGTGCCGAAGGCCAGCGCCGCCTCGATCTCGATCCCGAGCTTGTTGGGGGGTATCCGGTGCCGGTCATGCTGGCCGTGGACGATAAAGCGGCCGGCCGCGACCGGGACAAGGTCCTCCAAGCTGGCCTTGACCCAATCCTTGGCCTCCACGGTATCAAAAACTAAAGTAGATGCGACATCCTGCCGCACCACCTGGTCAATCAGCTCGCGCAGTAAATTTTGGTCCGGCGGCTCGGCAAAATGGACGGTGACGTCCCAGCGGCCATCCGGCCGCTCGAAGGCCGCAAACGCCGCCTGATCCTCGAAAAACACCTCGGAAAGCGCGTCTACCACGCGCTTTGCGGTCGATTCGTCTGGAAGGGTGACGCTGGCGCGGTGTGTGGACGGGGTCATCGGAGGCGGGTAGCGCGGTTTTTGTTAAAATTTCAAGCCGGATTCAATCGAATATCGCGAGAATTGAGAGGTTCCCGGTTCAGACAACCTTAGATGTTGCAGTACTATTACGGTGGCGGAACTGGGAACACCCTTCGTTCCAAGGCATCACAACCAAGGGCAGGGCTGCAATGAAGGCTTTTATCGTTAAGTTTTTGCGGAATGAATCCGGCGCGACCGCCATCGAATACGGACTGATCGCGACCGGCATCGCCATCGCCATCATCGCTGCGGTGAATGGCGTCGGCACGGCACTGAGCGGGACCTTCAACTCGATCAGCGGCTCGCTGAAGTAATCTCTCGAACGGCGTTCTCAGGGAAGCACCGGGCGACATGTCGCCCGGTGTTTTCTTTTTGACCGGTTGTCCACAGAGCCACACGCAGCTTGTCGACAAGACGTCAACAGCGTTCTCCCGGGATTGTCAGCGTCTGTCGCACAGCCGGTCCACAGTGGCGTCCACCGGTTATCCCGTCTTAAGACAAGGCCGCTGTCCGCCGCAGGCCCACAGCTTCTCAACACGCCTGTCCACAGCTTGTCCCGCGGCGCGCGGTGCGTCGTCTACGAGAACAGCGCGCGATGGTCGGCCAGGATGGCCCGCGCGGCATTGTGGCCGGGGGCGCCGGTGACGCCGCCGCCGGGATGGGCGCCGGAACCGCAATGGTAGAGACCCTTCAGCGGTCCGCGGTAGTCGGCATGGCCGAGCATCGGCCGCGCCGAGAACAATTGGTTCAATGTCAGCGCGCCGTGAAAGATGTCGCCGCCGAGCAGGCCGAATTGCCGCTCGAGGTCGAGCGGCGACAGGATCTGGCGGCCGATCACGCTGCCTGCGAACCCGGGCGCGTAGTGGTCGACGGTTGCGATCATCAGATCGGCGACCTCTTCGCGATGATCGTCCCACGATCTGCCGTCGGGCAGTTGCGGCGCGACGTGCTGGCAGAACAGGCTCGCGACATGCTGGCCCGGCGGGCTCAGGCTGTCGTCGAGCGTCGAGGGGATCAGCACCTCGACGACCGGCGCGCGGCTCCAGCCGAATTCGCGTGCATCGTGCCAGGCGCGATCCATGTAGCCGAGGCTCGGGGCGATGATGATCCCCGCCGTGAGGTGATCCCCTAGGCCGGGCAGCGCGGTGAACGAGGGCAGGGCATTTAGCGCCACATTCATCCTGAACGTGCCGGACCCGTTCTGCCATCGGGAGATGCGCGCGCGAAACTCGGGCGCCAATGCGCCTTCCGGCACCAGGCGTGTGTACAGCAGCTTCGGATTGACGTTCGAGACGACGTATTTGGCGCGCACGGTCTTGTCATTGTCGAGGATGACGCCGACGGCGCGCTGCTTCTCGACGATCACCTCGCGGACGGCCGCATCGGTTTCGATCTCGACGCCATGGCTGCGCGCGGCACGCGCCATCGCCTGCGTGATCGCGCCCATGCCGCCGATCGCGTGGCCCCAGACGCCCTTCTTGCCGTTCACCTCGCCGAACGCATGATGCAGCATCACATAGGCCGAGCCTGCCGCGTAGGGGCTGGCATAATTGCCGACGATGGCATCGAAGCCGAACAGCGCCTTGACGAGGTCGTTCTCGAAGCGCTCGTCGAGCATCTCGCCGGCCGATCGCGTGAACAGGTCGAGCAGATTGCGCTGCTGTTCCAGCGACAGCCGGCGCAGGATGTTGGCGGTGCCGAGCGCGTTGAAGGCCTCGCTGATCGCGCTGATGCCAAAGCCCTCGACGAGGTTCGGCGGTGCGCGCAGCACGAATTGCCGCAGCACGTCGGCGATGGCTTCGAGTTCCCCTGAGAACGCGTCGATTGTGGCGGCGTCCTTGCGGCTGAGCTTTTCGACCGACTCCCGGGTTCGGCCTTCGCCGGTCAAAAGATAGCTGCCGTCGGGCGAGGGGAGGAAGTTCTGCGCGCGCCGCTCGACGATCCTGAGGCCGTGATCGGCAAGTTTCAGGTCAGACATGATCTGCGGATTGAGCAGGCTCACCGTGTAGGCGGCGACCGAATTGCGGAAGCCCGGGAAAAATTCTTCGGTGACCGCGGCGCCGCCGACCACCTTGCGGCGTTCCACGACCTTCACGCGCAGCCCGGCCATCGCAAGATAGGCCGCGCAGGTGAGGCCGTTGTGCCCCGCACCGATGATAACGACGTCTGTTTCGTTCATGTCCGCTTCAAGAAGCAGTGATTAGAGCATGTGCTGTGGCGCCGCAGCGCCGCGTCGTCAAGTCCGCGTGACCGCCGTTTCTTGTCCGTGATAGTGCCGTATGCTCAACTGAAATCCTCCGGTGGGGTGCCACCGGACTGTCCGCCTCCGGCGCCCGCCGGGTCCATGCCGGAGCTTTCATGACGTCTGAGCCGACCGCCTCGCGCAACCGGCTGGTGCTGGTTGTCTACACCGCCGCGATCTTCGTCAGTGCCCTGTTGCTGTTCTCGGTGCAGCCGCTGTTCACCAAGATGGTGCTGCCGCGGCTCGGCGGCTCGCCGGCGGTGTGGTCGGTGGCGATGGTGTTCTTCCAGTCGCTGCTGCTCGGCGGCTACGCCTATGCGCATCTCTTGATGAAGCTGAACGGCCGTATTGCGCCGGTCGCGGTGCATCTGGTGCTGCTCGTCGTCGCGTTGCTGACCTTGCCGCTGGCGATCAGGAGCGGCTGGGGCGAGCCGCCGACGTCCGGTTATGCGGTCTGGCTGCTCGGCCTGTTCGCGGTTTCGATCGGCCTGCCGTTCTTCGCGCTCGCCGCCAACAATCCGCTGCTGCAGGCCTGGTTCGTGCGCACCGGACATCCCAACGGTCCCGATCCGTATTTCCTCTACGCATCCTCGAACATCGGCAGCTTCCTCGCGCTATTGTCCTATCCGGTGCTGCTCGAGCCGATGTTCACGTTGCGCACCCAGAACCTGATCTGGACCGGTGGTTATGGTCTGCTGATCATTCTGATCGCGAGTTGCGGCGTGCTGCTGTTGCGGTCGCCGGCCAATGCCGCCGCAATCGACATGCAGGTCGATGACGCCAATGCGCCGGCGCCGTCCTGGCCGCTGCGGGCGCGCTGGATCTTCCTCGCCGCGGTGCCGTCCGGCCTCCTGATCGCGGTGACGGCGCATATCTCGACCGACGTCGCCGCCGCGCCCCTGCTGTGGGTGCTGCCGCTGTCGCTGTATCTCTTGACCTGGGTGGTGGTGTTCCAGTCGCGGCCGCTATTGCCGCACAAATGGATGCTGCGGGCGCAGCCGCTGGCGATTGCCGGCGTCGTGATCCTGCTTGCGGTCGGCGGCGAGCAGAACCTGCTGCTCACGCTCGGTGGCCATCAGCTCTGCTTCTTCATCATCGCGATGGCCTGTCATGGCGAACTGGCGCGCACCCGCCCGGCGGCGAAATATCTCACCGGCTTCTACGTCGCGCTGTCGTTCGGCGGCATGGTCGGCGGCCTGTTCGCGGGGCTTATTGCGCCTTTTACTTTCTCGTGGGTCGCCGAATATCCGATCCTGCTGGCGCTCGCGGCGCTATGCCGTCCGCCCGGCGGCGCGGAGCGGCTGCCGCGCTGGAGCGCCTGGTACTGGCCGTTCCTCGCGGTGCTGGCGGTGGCGCTGATCGCGCCAAGCCATTCGGGGGGCGACATCTTCAACTGGTTCGACGTGCACCGGGTCTGGGTGATCGGTGCGGTCGGCGTGCTCTCGGCGCTGCTGGCGCTCGCGCTGAACGCCAATCGCCGGAAGATCTTCGCCACCGTCGTGGTCGCGCTGGTGGTGCTGCGTGCCTATCCATCCGACGACGGCCGCGTCGAAACGGTGCGCAGCTTCTTCGGCGTGCACAAGATCGTGGTGACGGCGAACGGGCAGTATCACGTGCTGATGCACGGCACCACGATCCATGGCGCCGAGAAGTTCAAGAACGATGACGGCACGCCGGTCGCCGGAAAGCCCGAACCGATCAGCTACTATCACAAGGACGGCGGCATCGGGCGGGCGATCACTGCAATCCGCGAGCGCAAGGGCGCGCCGCTGAAAGTGGCGGTGATCGGGCTCGGTTCGGGGACGCTGACCTGCGCGTCGGCCCCCGGCGAGGACTGGCGCTTCTTCGAGATCGACCAGTCGATGGTCGATACCGCGCGCGATCCGAAATACTTCACCTACATCCAGAACTGCGAGCCGAACCTCAAGCCCGTCATCGGCGACGCGCGGCTGACCTTCGCCAAGGAGCCGGACGGCGCCTACGATCTGATCATCGTCGACGCCTATTCGTCGGACGCGATCCCGATCCATCTCGCGACCGAGGAGGCGATGGCGATCTACAAGGAGAAGCTGGCGCCGCAGGGCGCGGTCGTGATGCACGTCTCCAACCGCCATCTCGAGCTTGCCAGCGTCGTGGTCGGCATCGCAGACGCCAACGACATGAAGAGCTGGGTCTACAGCGAGGATTCCGGCCGCGACAACGAGTACATCTTCTCGACCTCGGTCGTGGTCTCCGCGCGCGAGGAGGAAGACGTTGGCAAGCTCGCATCATCAGATGTCTGGACCGAGACCGAAGCCGACGAGAAGCAGCGGGTCTGGACCGACGACTATTCGAACGTGCTGGGAGCGGTGTACCGCCGACTGCGCGACGGCGAGCAGTAAAGCGATCTGTCGCCCGATAACTCTCTAGCGCTCCGCTACCAGCAGTCTGGCGAGCTGGGGCTTGACGATTGCGGCAAACACTCCGGGATCGGCGAAAGCCCTCGCCGAGAGCATCGCCCCATGAACCGATGCCATCAGCATCTGGGCCTCCTCGTGCGGCCGCTGGTCCAGCCGGAACAGATGCTGTTCCGCGCCGGCCTGCAGCACCGAGCTGAGCCATCCCGCAAGATGATGGAAATGGGCGCGGACGCGAGATGCGACCTCGTCCGGCAACATCGGCATCTCGCCGGCAAGCATCGCGCAGACGCAGAACGGCAGCGAGGCATCGCCGATGCACGCCTGCCAGAAGTTCACGTAAGCCTGCAGTTGGTCGGTCGGGCTCGCGAATTGCTCCTGAAGCGACTTCAGGCCCCGCTCGGTCTGCTGCCGGTAGCGATCCACCAGCGCCGAGACCAGCTCGGCCTTGGTCGGGAAGTGATGGTGGATGCTCGCCTTCCGGATGCCGATGGCATCGGAGATGTCGGCATAGCTGAAGCCGTTATAGCCCCCCGCGACGATGAGCGGCTGCGCGACGTCGAGAATTTTTTCAGAAGTCGAAATCATCACGTTCACGTCATGCCTACCTTCCAGTAGGTAAATTAACAAGACAAATCAAGGCTTTCCTCTCCTCACAGGGCGTTCGAGCGCCAGATTGACTCGGAATTTTCATCTACCTACTAGTAGGAAGCCAAACAAGGAGCCTGTCAATGCAAAGCCACCTTTCGACCCAATCCACCTGGCTGCGATCCTATTATCTCGGGCGCGCCATCTTCTCGATCGCCTGGGTCGCCGCCGCCGTTCTGTTCAGCCGACAAGCCGGCCCTGCCGCGCTTCTGTTCGTGATCTACCCGGCGTGGGACGGCATCGCCAATCTGGCTGATGCCCGGGTCAATGGCGGCTTGAAGGCCAACCCATCCCAGGCCCTGAATGTCGCGGTCAGCGCGACCACGACGCTCGGCGTCATCGTGGCGCTCAGCCACAGCAGCAATGCCGTCCTGGCCGTGTTCGGGGTTTGGGCGATCCTCGCGGGCGTGCTGCAATTGTACACCGGCGTCAGGCGCTGGCGTCATTATGGCGCGCAATGGGCGATGATCCTGAGCGGCGCGCAGTCGGCACTCGCCGGCGGCTACATGATCAGCCAATCCATCGGCACCGTTGCGCCGACCATTCTCGACGTCGCTCCCTATGCGGGCTTCGGCGCGTTCTATTTCCTGCTTTCCGCAATCTGGCTCGTTGCCGCCGGCTATCGCCACGCGCGCGCTTAGGGTCAAAGCAAGAAGCTAGAGCTCCGTTCCGATTCAATCGGAACGGAGAGCTGTCCGGCAGCACCGGAGAGCGCGAGCTCGCCTTCAGCGCGACGCGGCTATTTGTTCTCTGGCGGCGCTGTACCCGCGGAGGCGGGCGTCGAGGCGGCGAGCAGCGGCATCGTCGGCGTGTTCCCGCCGGCATCCTCGTCGAGGAATTGCTCCACGCCGGCCTGGATCGACGACTTCGCGCTGTCCGGGCCGCGGTCGCTGAGATCGTTGTGCTGGAATTCGGTTCTGACCACCTTGATGCCGAGTCTCGCGCAGGTCTCGTCGTCGGGCACCACGCCCGGATCGGCCTTGAACACCGGATCCCTGGAGCGGAACGAGAGGATCTTGATCCTGCCGTCGGTGATGAAGGGGACGCGCAGATTGTCCAGCGTGACGACCTTCTTCACCAGGTCGGGATGCTGCTTGGCGAAGAACATCGAGATGTCGCCGCCGTTGGAATGGCCGATCAACGTCAGCTGGCGATAGTTTGCGTTCGGATAGACCTTCTTGAGCTCGTCGATCGCATACATGATGTTGAAGACGCCGCGATTGTACTGCATGCGGCGGCCGACATATTCCTCGCCGACCTTGGTGACCATCGGCGCGTCGGTGTCGAGATCATGCTGAATGCTGATCACGAGGTAGCCGCGCGACGCGAACAAATTGGTGAGGAACGAGTACTCGGTGTTCTTGACGGTGTTGCCGTGGCTCAGGATCGCGACCGGCAGCTCGATCATCTCGGCCATCGCCTGCATTTGCCGGTCGCGGCGCACCGCGACCTCGACCGTGACGTTGCGGTCGTCGCGCAGAACGTCGTGGAACGTCAGCGTCGTGTGACGGATGGCCCATCTGTCCGTCGTGAAATAAGCGGCCATCGCCACGATGCACAGGCAAAGGACAACGATGCCCCGTTTCATGTCGACCCCTGATCTAACCTACGTGACCCGCGCTTCTCGCCCTGATTTCATCGGGCATGCCGCGTGAATCGGCCTCCAGGGGCCAAGCGGGCGCTTGTGCCGCCGAATATCGGGCTAGTTTTACAATCAGATGACGACGCGACGACGGGCCACGGCGCACGATGACGGGCGCCCTTTGCGACGGTCACAAGCGGGTGAGGGGAGCGTGAACTGACGGCGCGCTGCCTGCGGCGCCGTCAGCGGACGAGGAGCGCGCGGCAGATTTCTTTTGACGCGTTTTCTTGACGCGAACCGGCGCCCACTTCGCTCGAAAACGCTCTAGTCCTGATAGGTGTTGCCGTAAAAGCCGCGCGGCTGATAGGCGGGGCGCGGCTGGTAGTAGCCCTGCGGCGCCGGCGCGTAGCCCTGATTGCCGTAATATTGCGGCTGCTGGCCATAGGCCTGCGCGTCATAGACGCGGCGGCTTGACGGCGGTGCCGGATAGCGGCGATCGGTCGAACTGCCGTCGGCCGGATAGATGTAGCCGTCGTCGGTGCGGGCCTGCGCCGGATAGTCTCGCGGCTGCGGCGTCAGCACGACCGGATCGCCGGCGGCGGCGGTGCCGTACTGCTCGTCATATTGCTGCGGCGCGCGGCGGGCGACGGCGGTGCCGTTGCGCCCACGCGGATTGCGCGCCAGCGCGACCTGCGACGAGCCGGTCAGCGTCACGGTGGTGTTGAGCACGCCTTCCTTCTGGACCAGCGCGTAGAGCGTGGTTGCGTTGTCGCGCGACAGCCGCACGCAGCCATGCGAGGCCGGCGAGCCGAGGCGGTTCACCGAGTCGGTGCCGTGAATCGCGTGCCCGATCTTGGTGAAAAAGATCGAGTGCGGCATCGGCGCGTCGTCGAATTCCTTGGAGTAGTGATCCTCTTCCATGCGGAAGGCGCGGAAACTGCCGTTCGGCGTTTCTCGCGACGGGATGCCGGTCGAGACCGGCCAGTGATAGCGCGCAACGCCGTCGACCGCGACGGTCATCTGCTGGTTGTCCTTGTCGATGGTGATATCGACCTTGGCCTGTGCGGCGCCGGCGGTGAAGAGCATCACGGACGTGAACGCAATGAGGAACGAACGCATTTTACCTTTGGCCTCCAGGCCTGCTCGCGAAGCCGCGGCTCTCCGTCCCCAGCAATCAATATGCACGGAATCCGAACTTGGTTCCAGTGGCGGGCCAAGGCCGTGATCACTTGCCATGGTTAATCCCGCGCGCGGCGCAAACAAGGCCGAAGCCGGACCTGCCTGTCACGGCCGGCTGACTTTTTCGCGAGCGGGCCGCGACGACGGCCGCGATTGGTCCTGCGACACGCAACCATTTGGCCGCATGGACGTTTAACAATCCCGCCCGGCGGCGCGCTCGCGCCGCGCATCAAGGAATCCAGATGAACAACACCAAGGTGAAGACCGCGGCCGTCGTCCCAGCCGGCCTCTCCGCGCGGCTCCTGCTTGCGGCCGCAGCCCTCGCTTTGACGCTGGTCGCAGCCCCGCATGCCGGCCATGCCCAGGGCATCGTCCGCGGCGCCCATGAGGGCGCCTATGAGGGCAACCGGGTCGCCGGTCCGGTGGGCGGCGTGGTCGGCGGTGCCGTCGGCGCCGGTGTCGGCGGCGCCATGGGCGCGGTCAAGGGCGTGTTCGGCATCCCGGATCGCGGTTACCGCCGTGGCCACCGCTGCCGGGGCTACTACCGCCACGGCCATTTCCACTGCTATTGATCGTTGAAGAACCTGTAGCGGATGGAGCCAATGGTTCGCGCGAACGTGGGCCCGATGACAGGCTCCGCGAAATCCGGGTTCTGCAGGCTCGGCGATAAGGTCCCGGATTGCGCTTCGCTCCATCCGGGC
>NZ_LFIQ01000088.1:62285-141773 GCF_001189245.1 Bradyrhizobium pachyrhizi
AGCTTTTCAGTTCTTCAGCCGGTAGCCGGTTCTGAAGATCCACCCCACGATGGCCATGCAGGCGACCAGGAAGCCCACGGTCATGCCGAGACTCAGCGGCACGCTGACATCGGCGATCTCGTAGAAGCTCCAGCGGAAGCCGGAGATCAGATAGACCACGGGATTGAGCAGCGTGATGGTGCGCCAGCCCGACGGCAGCATGTTCACCGAATAGAAGCTGCCGCCGAGGAAGGTCAGCGGCGTCACCACCAGCATCGGGATCATCTGCAGCTTCTCGAAGCCGTCGGCCCAGATGCCGATGATGAAGCCGAACAGGCTGAAGGTGACCGCCGTCAGCACCAGGAACGTCAGCATCCACGCCGGATGCTGGATATGCAAGGGTACGAAAAGTCCGGCGGTCGCCAGGATGATGAGGCCGAGGATGATCGACTTGGTGGCGGCGGCGCCGACATAGCCGATGACGATCTCGAAATAGGAGATCGGCGCCGACAGGATCTCGTAGATCGTGCCGACGAATTTCGGGAAGTAGATGCCGAACGAGGCGTTGGAGATGCTCTGAGTCAGCACCGACAGCATCACGAGCCCCGGCACGATGAAGGTGCCGTAGCTGACGCCCTCGACCTCGGTGATGCGCGAGCCGATCGCGGCGCCGAACACCACGAAATACAGCGAGGTCGACACCACCGGCGAGACGATGCTCTGCAGCAGCGTGCGCCAGGTGCGCGCCATTTCGAACAGATAGATGGCCCGGATTGCGCGGTAGTTCATGGCGCCCTCACGAGGCTGACGAAGATGTCTTCGAGGGAGCTTTGTTTGGTATCGAGATCGGAGATGCGGATGCCGGCATTGCGGAGATCGTTGAGCAGGCTGGTGATGCCGGTGCGATCGCCCTTGGTATCGTAGTCGTAGGTCACGGTGCGGCCGTCGTCGGACAATTCGAGATTGTAGGCAGACAGAACATCGGGAATCGCCTCGAGCTTGTTCTGCAATTGCAGCGTCAGCTCCTTCCTGCCGAGCTTCTGCATCAAGGTCGCCTTGTCCTCGATCAGGATGATCTCGCCCTTGTTGATGACGCCGATGCGGTCGGCCATCTCCTCGGCTTCCTCGATGTAGTGCGTGGTGAGGATGATGGTGACGCCGGAAGCCTGCAGCGTGCGGACCACTTCCCACATGCCCTTGCGCAATTCGACGTCGACGCCGGCGGTCGGCTCGTCGAGGAACAGGATCTGCGGTTCGTGCGACAGCGCCTTGGCGATCATCACGCGGCGCTTCATGCCGCCGGACAGCGTGATGATCTTGTCGTCCTTCTTGTCCCACAGCGACAGGTCGCGCAGCACCTTCTCGATATGGGCGGCGTTCTTCGGCTTGCCGAACAGGCCGCGGCTGAAGCTGACGGTCGCCCACACCGACTCGAACGCGTCGGTGTGCAGCTCCTGCGGAACCAGCCCGATCATCGACCGCGCCGCGCGATAGTCGGCGATGATGTCGTGCCCGCCGATCGTGATGCGGCCCTCGCTCGGATTGGCGATGCCGCAGATGATGCTGATCAGCGTGGTCTTGCCGGCGCCGTTCGGCCCGAGCAGCGCGAAGATCTCGCCTTTGACGATATCGAGATTGATGCCCTTCAGCGCCTTGAAGCCGGAGCCATAGGTTTTCGAAAGATTGGATACGGAGATGATCGGCGACATGGAGAGTCGGTGAGCGTGAGGGAGGGGGCGCGCGCGGATTGGGGCCCGGGCGGGATGCGGGTCAAGCGCAGATAGGGACGTATGATCCGTTCTGCAATCACCCGCCGGGGCAGAAATTTATTCCGCGGCGTGGCGGAAATGCTGCTTCAGTGCTTCTTGGCTGACTTCGCCGGCTTCTTGGCGGCGGCCGCCGGGGCAGGGTGCGCGGGCGGCGCGCTGTCGGCGACCTTCGCGACCAGCATGATCTGCACCTGGTTGTTGACCGGCGCGTTGGGTTTGGTCGGGTCGAGCAACTGCTCTTCGCCAAGCCCGACCGATTGCAGGCGCTTCGCGGTGATCTTGAAGGTGTTGACCAGGATGTCGCGGATCGCGTCGGCGCGCCGCTGGCTCAGCAGCACATTGTTCTCGCGTCGTCCGGTCGATTCGATGTGGCCGACGATCAGGAAGGTGTAGGGCAGCAGCGAGGAGTGCGTCAGTGCATCGGCGATCCGCCCGACCGTCTGATACGATTCCGGCAGCACGATCGGCGTGTCGACGTCGAACGCGATGTCGACGTTGAACGTCGGCAGCTTGGTCAGATCGGGAGCGATCGGCGGCCGCTTCGAGGGCGGCGGCTCGTTCTTCGATCGCGACTTCGATCGTTCGGCCACCTGCTGGCGCAGCGCGGGGACATCGATCTCGGCATCTGTCTCGTAACGATTGAGCTTGGCGATGACGTCGTCGCGCGTGATGGCGGTCTGTGCACGCCCCAGTGCAATCGGCATCACCAGCAAAGCCAGCGTGCCCAGCAGGGCCAAAAGGCCAGGATCGCGCAAGCCTCGCCTCGACAGCCGCATCATTGATACCCCGCGTCATTGATCGCCTGGGTGCAGTTGCGGCTGAGGCCTTTGGCGCTGACGAGGCAGGGCACCGACTTGCTGGTCTCCTTGGTCGAGCCGCCGCAAACCTTGACGATCTCGCGGGTGCAGGCATTCGCAACGGTGACGCGCGCTGCGATCCGCTTCTGGATCGCATCGAGGGTGGAGAAGTAGCTCTCCTTGCACTGTGGCGATATCACGTCGCGGTTGCGCGACAGGCATTCCTTGAGGCGGTTGGAGTCGAGATTGACGCCGCGGCAGTTGGCGGTGATGTCGGCGCCGCAGGCCTTGGCCAGTTGCGCTGCAGAATCGCCAAAGCTCATCGTCTCCGCGACCGCCAGCGACGGCGCAGTGAGCGCAATGATAAAAAGGAAAAACCTCCCCCGGACCATGGGGCCATCTCAACCCATGAAATCAACTGGGGTCAAGGGCTACCAACAGAGAAGGCCGCCAAAGAAGGCCGCCAAAGAAGGTCGCTATGTCACACCCGTTCCACAAAGCTGTCGACCACCTTCTTCTCGCCGGCCTTTTCGAAGGCGATGGTCAGCTTGTTGCCGTCGATCTTCACCACATGGCCGTAGCCGAATTTCTGGTGAAATACCCGGTCGTCCAGCGAAAAATCCGACGTTGTGCCGGTGGACTTCGCCACCAGCTCGCCCTCGATCACGACAGGGCCGCGCTTGGTGCGATTGAAGCTTTCGGAGGAAAAGGAGGATTGCCGCTCCTCGAAGCCGCTGCCGCTACGGCCCCCGCCGCGGTTGCGGTTGGCCTGGGCGCGCTGCCAGCCCGGGGTCGAATAGCTCGAGCCGAATGATTCGAGGTTGTCGAAGCGCGAGGCGCCGTAGCCGCCGCTGCCCCAGCCCGATCCGCCCTTGGATTCGGTGATCTCGACATTGTGCGCCGGCAGCTCGTCGAGGAAGCGCGAGGGGATCGTGGTCGACCAGGTGCCATGGATGCGGCGGTTGGTGGCGAAATAGATCTTGGCGCGGCGGCGCGCGCGGGTCAGCCCGACATGGGCGAGGCGGCGCTCCTCCTCGAGCCCGGCGCGGCCCTGTTCGTCCAGCGTGCGCTGGCTCGGAAACAGGCCTTCCTCCCAGCCCGGCAGGAACACGTTGTCGAATTCCAGCCCCTTCGCCGAATGCAGCGTCATCAGCGACACCGCCTCGTCGCCGCCATCGCCGTCGCGGTCCATCACCAGCGAGATGTGTTCGAGAAACCCTTGCAGGTTCTCGAATTCCTCCATAGAGCGCACCAGCTCCTTGAGGTTCTCCAGCCGGCCGGCGGCATCAGCCGAGCGGTCCTTCTGCCACATCTCGGTGTAGCCGCTCTCGTCGAGCACGATCTCGGCGAGCTCGGTATGCGAGGTGACCTCGCGCTGGGCGCGCCAGCGGTCGAACTGCATGACGAGATCGCGCAAGGAGCCGCGCGCCTTCGGCTTCAGCTCGTCGGTCTCGACCACGGCGCGCGCCGCCTCGAACAGCGGAATGCGGCGCTTGCGGGCATGGTCGTGCAGCAGCTGCACGGTGGCGTCGCCGAGTCCCCGTTTGGGCACGTTGACGATGCGCTCGAAGGCGAGATCGTCGGCCGGCGAATTGATGGTGCGCAAATAGGCCAGCGCATCGCGGATTTCGGCGCGCTCGTAGAATCGGGGGCCGCCGATCACGCGGTAGGGCAGGCCGAGCGTGACGAAGCGGTCTTCGAACTCGCGCATCTGGAACGAGGCGCGCACCAGGATGGCGACGTCGTTGAGGTTTTCACCTGTGCGCTGCAGCTCCTCGAGCTCCTCGCCGATCGCGCGCGCTTCCTCTTCCGAATCCCAGGAGCCGGTGACGGTGACCTTCTCGCCGTCGACATCCTCGGTGCGCAGCGTCTTGCCGAGCCGGCCTTCATTATGCGCGATCAGATGCGAGGCCGCGGCCAGGATGTGGCCGGTGGAGCGGTAATTGCGCTCGAGGCGGATGACCTTGGCGCCGGGGAAATCGTGCTCGAAGCGCAGGATGTTGTCGACCTCGGCGCCGCGCCAGCCATAGATCGACTGGTCGTCGTCGCCGACGCAGCAGATGTTCTTCGGTGGCGAGGCGGAGGCTGCAGCCGCGTTCTCCGTCATTCCGGGATGCGCCGTAGGGGCAGACCCGGAATCTCGAGCTGAGTCCTCATGACCTCTGGATTCCGGGTTCGCATCTTCGATGCGCCCCGGAATGACGTCGGCAAGGCGACGCTCCGGCCGCGACGGCGCCTGCGACAGCAGGCGCAGCCACAGATACTGCGCGACGTTGGTGTCCTGATATTCGTCGACCAGGATGAACCTGAAGCGGTTCTGGTACTGCCGCAGCACATCGGGATTTTCGCGGAACAGCCGGATGTTCTCGAGCAGCAGGTCGCCGAAATCGGCCGCGTTGAGGATCTTCAATCGCTCCTGATAGGTCGCGTAGATCTTGCCGCCCTTGCCGTTGCCGAACGAGGCGGCTTCGCCCGCCGGCACCTGCGACGGCGACAATCCGCGGTTCTTCCAGCCGTCGATCAGGCCGGCCAGCATCCGCGCGGGCCAGCGCTTGTCGTCGATGTTCTCGGCCTGCAGCAATTGCTTCAACAGCCGCACCTGGTCGTCGACGTCGAGCACCGTGAAGTTGGATTTCAGCTGCACCAGCTCGGCATGGATGCGCAGGATGCGGCCGCCGATCGAGTGGAAGGTGCCGAGCCACGGCATGCCCTCGACCGCCTGGCCGAGCATCTGCCCGAGCCGCAGCTTCATCTCGCGCGCTGCCTTGTTGGTGAAGGTCACCGACAGGATCTCGTGCGGCCGCGCGCGGCCCTGGCTCAGGATATGCGCGATGCGCGTCGTCAGGACGCGTGTCTTGCCGGTGCCGGCGCCGGCAAGCACCAGCACCGGACCGTCGAGCGTCTCGACCGCCTCGCGCTGCTCCGGATTGAGGCCGTTCAGATATTGCGGACCGGCCGCCGCCCGCGCACGCGCGGCGATGCCGCCAGCCGCCGGCTGGTGCTCGGGAACGTCGTGATGGGGCAATTTGTTCGGCTCGGTCATTGGCGAATCGTCTCGGCCCCACGATGGCACCGCAGGATGGTGAAGGGGAGCCTTCTTAACAGGGATTGAAGGCCATATAGGGCCTGATCGGCCGTTTTGACAGGTTTTATCGCGGCTGACGGGAACGCTTTTGGCAGCAGCCCGCACTCGATCCCGGTTCCGGAAATCGGCGAAAATTTCGCGGTTTCATGCTCAGGAACCAGCATTTCCCCGCCGGATTGTTTCAACGGGTGCGGCGCCGGGCAGAGGTCCGCGCCAAGCAACAACAGGGAAAACGAAGCGGAGTTTTGATCATGCTGAGCTGGGTCGTCACGTTCCTGGTCATCGCCCTGATCGCGGGCATTTTGGGCTTTGGCGGCATCGCCGGCGCCTCCGTCGAAATCGCCAAGGCGATCTTCTTCATCGCCGTCATCCTGTTTCTGGTGTCGGCGGTGGTCGGATTGGTGCGCGGTCGCACCAGGGTCTAGCGGAGGCCGCCAACCGGCGGCCGCTTCGCTTGCAACGCCATGCTACTTCGCCGAGGGCATCGCCACGTTGCGGCCGATGCCCTCGGGACGCGATACGCCCGCATAGCTGTCCACGATCGCTTGTGCGCGGGCGCGGATATCGGGCGGAAACGGCGCCACCTTGCGCGCCTCCATGTCGATGTGCAGCGTGAGGTTTTCCGAGGTCGCGGAGAGCCAGCCTTCGGTGGCATGGCGCAGCTCCTCAAATGTGTGCAGCCGCTTCTCGTCGGCGCCGAGCAGGTAGACCTGGACTTGCACGGGATCGCCGAGATGAATCTCCCTGAGATAGCGGACGTGGCACTCGGCGGTGAAGGTCGAGCAGTGCCGCGCCTTCATGTAGTCCGGCCCGATGCCGAGTTGCAGCCACATCTCGTCGATGGCGCGGTCGAACATCACATTGTAGTACGCCATGTTGAGATGGCCGTTGTAGTCGATCCATTGCGGCTCGATCTGCATCACCGAGGATCTGAACGGGGCAGATGGAAGCGGCATCTCGCTGGTGGCAGTCGCTGAAGTCATGATCCGTCCCCGGTTCGTTGGCGTTCGAGCATGAGCTTTTCTGTGACTCCGGCGTCCACTTTTTCAAGTCAGGCTCTCTTGACCCCTTATACAAGCTTTGCCACGGTCGGCTAAAGGTGGGAGGAAATTTGACGTGGCGACAACGATTTCGGGCAATGTGACGCGACCTGATCCGCAGGCCCTGAAGCGCGCGATCGACGCGCTGGCGGCGCGGTTTGGCAACCGGCTCGTCACGTCGCAGGCGGTGCGCGAACAGCACGCCCATACCACCACATGGCTGCCGACCCAGCCGCCGGACGCTGTCGTGATGGCGCAGGAAACCGCCGACATCCAGGACGTGGTACGAATCTGCGCCGCCAATCGCGTGCCGGTCATCGCCTTCGGTACCGGAACCTCGCTCGAGGGTCAGGTCAACGCGCCCGCGGGCGGCATCTGCATCGATCTGCGCGACATGAACAAGGTGCTTGAGGTCCATGCCGAGGACCTCGACTGCGTGATCCAGCCCGGCGTGACGCGGAAGGCGCTCAACGAGCATCTGCGCGACCAGGGCCTGTTCTTTCCGATCGATCCCGGCGCCGACGCCTCGCTCGGCGGCATGACCTCGACCCGTGCCTCCGGCACCAACGCGGTGCGCTACGGCACCATGCGCGAGAACGTGCTGGCGCTGAAGGTGGTGCGCGGCGACGGCGAGATCATCACGACCGGCACGCGCGCCAAGAAGTCGTCGGCCGGTTACGACCTGACGCATCTGTTCGTCGGCGCCGAAGGCACGCTCGGCATCATCTCCGAACTGACCATCCGTCTGCGCGGCATTCCCGACACGATCGCGGCGGCGGCCTGTTCGTTCGACACGGTGCGTGGCGCCTGCCAGGCCACGATCCTCGCGATCCAGACCGGCATTCCGGTCGCCCGGATCGAGCTGCTCAATGCCGCGCAGGTGAAAGCCTGCAACAGCTATTCGAAGCTGTCGCTGCCGGAGACGCCGCTGCTGCTGCTGGAATTCCACGGCAGCGAGGTCGAGGTCGCCGAGCAGTCGAAGAATTTCCGCGACATCGCCGCCGAATGCGGCGGCGGCGACTTCACCTGGACCACCAAGCCTGAAGACCGGTCCAAGCTGTGGCAGGCCCGGCACGACGCCTACTGGTCGGTGAAGGCGCTGCGACCCGGCGACAGTATCGGCGTGGTCGCGACCGACGTCTGCGTGCCGATCTCGCGGCTCGCCGACTGCGTCACGGAGACCGAGGAGGATCTGCAGCGGCTCAACCTGCTGTCGCCGATCGTCGGCCATGTCGGCGACGGCAATTTCCACTGCTCGCTGCTCTGCGACGTCAACGACAAGGGCGAGATGGCGCGCGGCGAGGAGTTCATGCACCGCCTGGTCGAGCGCGCCCAGGCCATGGGCGGCACCTGCACCGGCGAGCATGGCATCGGGCAGGGCAAGCAGAAATACTTGCAGGCCGAGCTCGGCCCGGAGGCGCTCGACGCGATGCGGGCGCTGAAGCAGGCACTCGACCCGCAAAACATCTTCAATCCCGGAAAGATCGTCCCGGCCGCCTGAGGCGTCGTCACGCCGCGCAGCGTTCGCGAGCCCGCGGGCGGCGCGTTTCACGCGCGGAACTTTTCCGCCCGCCCGGCGTCTCTCTTGTGCTGCACTGTGTTGCCGCGACGTGTGTGGTGCGCGGAGGGAGGACGTCGTGATCGGACGGGCAATCGGAATTGCGGTCGTGGTGCTTGCGATGGCGCTGTCGGGCGACGCGATCGCCCGAGGCGGCGGTGGGCATGGTGGCGGCCATGGCGGAGGGCATGGCGGCGGCCATGGACATGGCGGTGGCCATGGGCACGGTGGTGGCCATGGACGTGGCGGGCATGGCTTCGGCCACATGCATTTCGGCGGCGGCCATCATGGCGGGTTCGGCCGCTCGCATGCGATCTCGCGATCAGGCTTCGCCGGCCACGGCGCCTTCGCATCGCGCGGGGGCGGCAATTTCGGCCGGATGCGCAATGCCGCAATCGCGCCAGGCCATATGCGCAATGCGTTCAGCTCGCTGTCGCGCAACGGCGCATTGCGCAACGGCCGGCTGTTGAGCAACCCGGCGGCGCGTGCGCAGATCGCCGCCGCCGCGGCGCTCGCCGGCTGGCACGGCGGGACTGTCGCCAACGGCTGGTGGCAGCATCCCGGCGGCGGCTATGGCTGGGTCGGCCCGCTGTTCTGGCCGTTCGCGTACAACGACATCTACGACTACGCGATCTGGGGCGACGACATCGGATTCTGGGGCTACGGCTATCCGGACATCTATGCCGGCATCTTCGGGCCTTATGGGTATGACGATCTCAGGGGCTATCTGCCGGAACGCCGGACGGGCCGCCGTTACCGCGGCGGCGGGCGCATCGAGCAGATGTGCGGCAATGACAGCCGTTCGGTCGCCGGCCTGCCGGTAGATCAGATCGCGGATACGGTGCAGCCGACCGAAGCGCAATCGGCGGCGCTCGGCGAGCTCGGCAACGCGTCGCTTGCGGCTGCCCAGGTCATTCGCGCGGCATGTCCCGCGCAGGTGGTGTTGACGGCGCCGAACCGGCTCGCCGCCATGCAGCAGCGGATCGAAGCGATGGTCACCGCGGTCGGAATCGTGAAGCCTCCGATGGAGAAGTTCTACGGCCTGCTCGATGACGAGCAGAAAGCGCGGCTCAACGCGCTCGCCGAGAACCAGCGCAAGGAAGCCGCGGCGCGCGATCCGAACGCGACGGTCGCCCAGAGCTGCGGCGCCGCACAGCCGGCCATGCAGGAGTGGCCGACCGGCGAGATCGAGACGCGGCTGCAGCTCAGCGACGCCCAGCGCGGTGCGCTTCAGGCACTGCAGGATGCCAGCGCCGACGCCGCGCGGAAGCTGAAGGCTGCGTGCCAGACCAACGAGGCGATGACCCCGCCCGCACGTCTTGCCTTCGTTGCCAGGCGGCTCGACGTCATGCTGCAGGCGGTCAAGGATGTCCGCGCCGCGCTTGAGAATTTCTACGCCACGCTCAGCGATGAGCAAAAAGCACAGTTCGAGGCGATCGGGCCGAAACGATCGGCTTAGAGCCTCGTCGGTTCGCGTGAAAACGCGGCAAGCAAAAGCCCCGCAGCCTCGGCTCTGACGCAATCAGAACCGAAACGGGCTTTATTCCATGAGTTCGACATCAATTCGCGCGCGGATCCGCCGCGGGTGTGGCTGCCGGGCCATAGTGTGCACCTCTTGCTCGGCACCGAGTCGACTCTGCGGTTCACAGGTTGCGCCAAGGCCAGCTATGTTTGCCGTGCTTTCAAGGTGCGGCGATGTGGTGGTTCAGCAAGGACGAGCACAAGGATATCTGGGACGATCCCGTCGCGCACCCGCTCGGCGACATCGAAGCTGCGCAGCGGATCCGTGCGATCTGCCGCGATGCCGCCGGCTGTGCCGAGGCGGTCGGCTCGCCGGACAAGCGTTCAGCGAAGAAGCAGCAGATCGAGCGTGATCGCTACGAGCGTGCAGCCAAGGTCGCGATGGAGACCGCGATGAAGATCTCCGACGAGCTGGTGCGGGATTCCGCGGTGCGCGAGATCGTCGGTCTCTGCATGAAGGCCAATAACATCAAGACGGGGCGAGCGCTGCTGCGCGCCATCCACGCCGGCTCGATCAAGGCGGAAGTTTTGAGGGAGCATCCGACGCTCGAGGGCGAGCAGGCCTGAGGCCGTCCGGTAGCCCGGATGGAGCGTAAGCGAAATCCGGGACGGTTCATCAACGCGCGAGAGAATCCCGGATTGCGCTTCGCTCCATCCGGGCTACGCAGCCAGTGATCTCATCAACCTCTACGCCTGCCCGCCGAGCGTGCGGACCGCTTCGTCGACGCTGTGGAAGACATGGTCCCGCGGCAACACCTCGTAGAGATCGAAGCGCTCGAAGGCGTCCTGCGCGCGCTCGGATTCGAGCCGCGCTATCGCCACCGTCACGCCGTTGCCGCGGCATTCGCGGAACAGATCGCGCAGCGCCTGCGCCGCTGTGAAATCAATCTCGATCATGCCGCTGGCCTCGATCACCAGCAGCCGCGGCTTGGGTGTCGCCCCGCCGATGGTCTTGAGCACGCCGCTGTGGAAGCTCTCCGCGTTGAGGAACGACAACGGCGCCTGCAGGCCGACGACGGCAATGCCGGGCGTGCGCTCGCCGGTGACGTGCGGGCCCGTCGGCCACCAGATCGTGGTACCGGGCACATGGACGAATTCGGCAAGCTGGCCGCGCGTGGTGGTCCAGATCCCGTGCAGCAGCGACAAGGCGATGCCGACGGCGACGCCTTGCTCGATCGGCAGCACGATGATCGCGGCCGCGGTCGCCACCACCAGCAGGAATTCATAGAACGACTGGCGGAAGATCGCGACGATCTGCTTCACGCGGATGATGCGCAGCGCGACGAACAGCAGGACGCCGCCGAGCGCCGTGTCGGGCACGTGCCGCAGCAGCGTCGCGCCGAAGGCGAGCAGCGCAAGCACGATAGCCGCGGCAAACAGCCCCGAGAGCTGCGTGCGTCCGCCGGTCTCCGACACGATGCCGGTCCGCGGTGGGCTGGCGTTGACCGGAAAGGCGCCGAGCAGCCCGGACAGCAGGCTGCCGGCACCGGCGCCGAGGAAGTCGCGATCGACGTCGGCCGGCTTGTCCGGATCGGACAGGAACGAGCGCGTCGTCGCCGCGGTCTGCACCATGACGACAACCGCGATCAGGATCGCCAGCGACAACAGTTTGATCCATCGCTCCGGCGCGATGTCCGGAAACGATGGCGTCGGCAGCGTCCCGGGCACGGTGCCGACCACCCTGACGCCCTTGCTTTCGAGATGGCCGGCGATCACGGCGACGGTGGCCACGACAAGGCCGATCAGCGCGCCCGGAATGCGTGCGCTGATCTTCTCCGATCCGGCGACCAGCGCCAGCACGCCGAGGCCGATCGCCAGCGTGTAGAAATTGGTTTGACCGATCTTCTCGGTGAGCACTCCGAGCTTGTAGAGCGTCGGCCCGTCCGGCGTGGTCAGGCCGAGCACGCCGGGCAATTGCGAGACCAGGATGTGGACCGAGATGCCGGCGAGGAAGCCGACCGTCACCGGCGTCGACAGCAAATTGGCGATCCAGCCGAGCTTGAACAGGCTGCCGGCGATCATGATCGCGCCGACCATCAGCGCCAGCGCCATCGCCAGTGCCTGATAGTCCGGCGAGCCGGGGGTCGCCATCAGCGCGAGGCCGCCGGCGAAGATCGGCGTGATCGTGGAGTCGGCGCCGCAGGACAGGAAGCGGTTTGCGCCGAACATCGCAAAGCCGAGCGAGCCGGCCATGAAGGCGAAGAAGCCGATCTGCGGCGAGAAGCCGCCGAGCCGCGCGGTCGCCATCTGCTCCGGGATCGCAATCGCGGCGAGCGTCAGCCCGGCGATCAGGTCACCCGGCAGGTCGCTTGGCCGGAACGCCCTGAGCGAACGGAAGATCGGCCAGCTGGCGCGCGTCTGACGATCCTGGCCCATCGGTGCCCCGTGAGGATTGCGGCGATTCCCCGATAGTCCGACATCGCGCGGCCAAAAGCCAGCCGACGGCAGCCTGGGCTGGCGCGCAGGCCTAGCCGATATTTTGCAGCGCCGGGAAGGTTTCCAGCAGCCAGACGCTGACGCTCGAGACTGCGCCGGTCAGGAAGCCGATGCCGGTGACCACCATCAGCACGCCCATCACCCGCTCGACGGTGTCGAGATGGCGCTTCATCCGCGCGAACAGCGAGGAGAACTGCTTGACCATGAAGGCCGCGAGCAGGAACGGGATGCCGAGCCCGGCGGAATAGACCGCGAGCAGGCCGGCGCCCTTTGTCACCGTGGCCTCCGCGGCCGCGATCGAGAGGATCGCGGCGAGGATCGGCCCGATGCATGGCGTCCAGCCGAAGGCGAAGGCCAGGCCCATGACGTAGGCGCCCCACAGCCCGATCGGCTTCGGCGCGGTCAGCCGGCCCTCGCGCATCAGCAGGCCGATCCGGGTCACGCCGAGGAAGTGCAGGCCCATGATGATGATGACGATGCCCGCCAGGATCGAGAGCTCGGCCGACCAGGCGCGCACCAGCCCGCCGACGAAGGACGCGCTGGCGCCGAGCGCGACGAACACGGTGGAGAAGCCGAGCACGAACATCAGCGCCGCCGTCATCACCGCGCGCTTGGAGGCCGCGGTGGCGCCGTCCTGGTTGACCTGCTCGATGGTCGCGCCGGTCAAATAGATCAGATAGGGCGGCACCAGCGGCAGCACGCAGGGCGAGAGGAAGCTGACCAGGCCGGCGATCAGGGCCGCCGGGATCGAGACGTCGTGCATCAATGAAACCTTCGCAGAATAGCGCTCCTGTCTTGGCGTCTACGCGGCCAACAATCCAGAAGTTTCGTCGTCGCAGCCTTCAACTATGGTCACAGGCCCGTGTGCGGGGCAGCTCTGACGTGGCGGGCGCGGAATGACGGTGAGGTGAGCACGCTGCGCGGCTCCCGCTCCCGCAGGTGGGAGGGAACCCTTCCGGCGGTGCCTCGCTCACGCGTCAATCGCTGATGCGGATTTTGACCTGCAAGCGGCACCGCACATTCGCTGTCGTCCCGGCTTAGTTGCGCAGTTGCGCACGGGGGGCCGGGACCCATGACCACCGCTACCCATGGTTGCGCGACGCTGGAACGACGAGTCCGACTGACAACATCGGCCGCGGCGTATGGGTCCCTGCTTTCGCCAGGACGACCATGTGGAAGCAGTGAGCGCATCACGACCGCAGTCACCAACATCATCGGCGCTTGGCTGGACGTGGCGTGTCGAATTCCCGGCCACGGATTCGCACCAGGTCGTCGGCGGAATTCGTCAGCAGCACGACCGTGGCTGCGCGTGCCGTCTCCGCATCTCCGGCGGCGATCGCGTCCAGCACCGCGCGGTGCTCGCGCAGCGCCCGCGGACGGTGCGAGCCCGGCGCTGCGATCGTAAAACTCTGGCGCAGCGTGATCTCGAACATCTGCGCGATCGGCCAGAAGAACTCGTTGCGGGTGGCGAAATAGATCGCCTGGTGGAACGCGATGTCGGCGGCGACGAATTCCTCGTTGCTCTTCGCCGCGTCCATGCCGTCGCATCCGGCGCGGATGCGGGCGACGTCGACCTCCTCGGCATGGGTCGCCGCGAGCGCTGCCGCGGCCGGCTCGACCGCGGCGCGCAGCTGGAACAGCTTGGCGAGGTAACGGTCGATCTCCGCGGTCTCGAGGTGCCAGCGCAGCACGTCGGGATCGAGCTGATTCCACTGCTCGGGCGGCCGAACCCGCGTGCCGCTCTTGGGCCGCGACTCGATCAGGCCCTTGCCGGTCAAGGTGCGGATCGCCTCGCGCACCACGGTGCGGCTGACGTCCATCATCTCGCAGATCCGGATTTCCGGCGGCAGCGTTTCGCCGACGCCGATCTCGCCGCGCACGATGCTGCTGCCGACGCGGTCGGTGACCTGGCTGTGCACGCTTCGGCGCAACGCGTTGGATGTCTGGAACATCGAGGGCCTCGCTGCGGTCGCAGCCTGCGCCGCCGCCGAGCCGCGCCCTTGCACAACCGTATCTGTTTTGTCATACATTATGACAAATCGGCTGCCAAGCTCACGCCGTCAGGCGGGCGGCCAACACAACAAAAGATCCGTTCCCGGGGAGGAGCACCATCATGACGTCGAACCGCGTGAGCCGCCGCATTGTGCTGCAGTCGTCGGTCGCCGCGACCGCGTGGCTTGCCGCCGCGCCCGCCATCATCGGCCGCGCTGAGGCTGCCGTGATGAAAATGCGATGCTCGTCGTCGCTTCCGAACGATCCCAAATACGCCAATGGCCGCGTCTACTACGACAATCTGGCCAAGAGCCTGAAGGCGAACGGGCTCAGTGAGCAGATCGAGGTCACCTTCTTCCCCGACAACCAACTCGGCCAGGAGATCGACGTTATCAACTCGGTAAAGCTCGGGGTGATCGACCTGATGGTGTCGGGCTCGTCGATTTCGGCGAATCTCGTGCCGCTGGTCGGCACCTTCGACCTCGGTTACCTCTTCACCAGCTTCCAGCAGCAGACCAAGGCGTTCGACGCCGGCGCGGCGAAGCCGATCGAGGCTGCGCTGCTCAAGGGCGCCGGCATCCGCATCATCGCCTGGGCCTACAATTTCGGCGCCCGCAGCGTGCTGGCGAAGAAGCCGGTGAAGACGCCGGAAGATCTCGCCGGCCTGAAAATCCGCACCTTGCCCAATCCGATCATCACCGAGTGCCTGCGGCTGATGGGGGCCGCCGCAACGCCGCTGGCGTTCGGCGAGATCTATACGGCGCTGCAGGCCGGCGTGCTCGACGGCCTCGAGCACGATCCGCCGACCATCCTGGCGAGCAAGTTCTACGAGACGGCGAAGCACTATGCGCTGACCCAGCACATCTTCTCGCCGCTCGCGGTCTATTTCAGCGACACCAGCTTCAACCGCATGGCTCCCAAGCTGCGCGAAGGCTTTCTCGACGCGGCGAACAAGGCCGCGATCGACACCCGCGCGCACGGCCTTGCGGTGGAGAAGGAGGCGCTGGCGGCGCTGGTCGAGAAGGGCGTCACCGTCGTCGAATGCGACAAGGAGGCGTTCCGCAATCGCGTGCTGCCGCAGACCGACAATTTCATCAAGGCGCGGCCCGGGGCAAAGGCCGTCGTCGACCTGATCCGCGCCACCCAGTCCTGAGGTTGGCGCATGTCAGTCGCCGCAGTCGAGGCGAGAAGCAGCGCTGATCGGATCACGGCGCCGCTACTCGCCGTCAGCGACGCGATCGCCGCGCTCCTGCTTGCCGCCGATCTCGTGGTGGTCTGCGTCTCGGTGCTGGCCCGCTTCCTGTTCAATGCGCCGGTCGAATGGTCCGACGACGTCGCCCGCGGCCTGATGGTCGGGTCGAGCTTCTTCGGCGCGGCAAGCGCGCTCGCGCGCAGCGAAAATCTCGGCGTCGCCTTCTTCGTCAACATGCTGCCGCCGAACGTGCGGCGGGCCGTCGATGCGGTCGGTGCGCTGCTCGTCATGATCATTGCCGGCTATGTCGCGTTCAACGCCGTCAAGATGGGTTGGCTGACCACCGGCCAGACCTCCGGCTCCGGCCTGCCGCTGGAATGGACGTTCTATCCGATGGGCGTCGGCGCGGCGTTCATGACGATCTTCGCGTTCGAGACGTTCTGTGGCCGGCCGCTGCGCGACATGGCGGCAGGCATCGTCGCGACCGCCGTCATCGTCGGCCTTTATCTGGCCTGGGATGCGCTGGTACCAATGTCCGTGCCGTCGTCGCAGACATTGATGCTGATCGGCTTCTTCCTCACTTTGTTCGGCGGGCTGCCGATCGGCTTTGCGCTGGCGCTGGCGGCGCTGATCTTCATCTGGGTCGAGGGCACGCTGCCCGGCGTGATCTTCGCCCAGCAGATGGCGCGCGGCATCGACAATTTCGTGCTGCTGGCGATCCCGTTCTTCATTCTGGTCGGCTACCTGATGGAAGCCAACGGCATGTCGGTCCGGCTGATCGAGCTGCTGCAGCGCGCGGTCGGACGGATGCGCGGCGGGCTCAACGTCGTCATGGTGATGTCGATGGTGCTGTTCTCCGGCATCTCGGGCTCGAAGATGGCCGACGTTGCCGCGGTCGGCTCGGTGCTGATCCCGGCGGCGCGCCGCTCGCGGCAGAACCCGGGCGGGGCCGTGGCGCTGCTCGCCGCCTCCGCTGTCATGGCTGAGACCATTCCGCCCTGCATTAATCTCATCATCCTCGGTTTCGTCGCCAACCTCTCGATCGGCGGACTGTTCGTCGCCGGCATGTTGCCGGCCGCGCTGATGGCGCTGGCGCTGATTGCGGTGTCGATCATTTTCGGCAAGCGTCCCGCGGCGAACGTGGAAGCCGAGCCGCGCGCCGCGGTATCGGGACTCTGGACCGGTGCGATGGCCTCGTTCGGGCTGATCTTCATCATCTTCTTCGGCTTCAAGAGCGGCTTTGCCACCGCGACCGAAATCTCCGCCTTCGCCGCGGTCTACGCCATCGCCGTCGGCAGCCTGCTGTTCCGTGAGCTCGGTGCGAGGAGTCTGGCGCATTGCTTCGTGCAGTCGGCTGTTCGTTCGGGGCTGGTGCTGTTCATCGTCGCCGCGGCGCAGTCACTGGCCTTCATCCTGACGCTGCAGCAGGTGCCGCATGCCGTCGGCGACCTCATGCTGGCGATCTCGGGCAGCCACGGGGGCTTGCTGTTCATGCTGCTGTCGATCCTGGTGCTGGTGGTGATGGGCTCGGTGCTCGAAGGCGCCGCGGCTCTGATCATTTTCGGCCCGCTGCTGCTGCCGGTTGCCGTGAAGCTCGGCATCGATCCGCTGCATTTCGGCGTCGTGCTTGTGATCGCTATGGGGCTTGGGCTCTTTGCTCCGCCACTTGGCCTTGGGCTCTACGGCGCTTGCCTGATCGGCAACGTGCCGATCGAGCAGACCATCAAGCCGATCGCGGGCTATCTCGGCCTGCTGTTGCTGTGCCTGCTGGTGATCGCCTTCGTGCCGGCGATCAGCACGGCCTTGCCGCATGCGCTCGGCTACTAGGGGAGTGGGATCGTGAAGGTGCTGCTCGCCCATACCCCGCAGATGCGCCGCGACTATTACGGCGAGCGCAGCCTGAACGGCCTGCGTGCGGTCGCCGACGTCGAACTGCACGAGGGTGAGGAGGCGCTTGATGCGGCGGCGCTTGTCAAGGCCGCGGCCGATGTCGACATCATCGTCTCCGACCGCATGACGCAGGGGCGAGGGGAGATCTTTCCGCTTCTGCCGAAGCTGCGCGCGTTCGTGCGCTGCGCGGTCGACATTCGCAATATCGACGTCGCCGCAGCCTCCGCCGCCGGCGTGCTGGTGACGCACGCGAGCGCCGGCTTCGTCCAGTCGGTCGCTGAGCTCGCGCTCGGCTTCATGGTCGATCTGTCGCGCGGTGTCTCGCGCGCCACCGCGGATTATCACGCGGGCAGGGCGCCCGAGGTCGTGATGGGCCGCCAGCTTGCGGGAAGCACGATCGGCATCATCGGCTATGGCAGCATCGGGCGCTATTTTGCCGGGATCGCAAAGGTGCTCGGCATGAATGTGCTGGTCGCCGATCCCTTCGTGACGCCAGACGATGCGGCGATCGCGCATCTGCCGCTCGACGATCTGCTGGCGCGCGCCGACTACATTGTCTGTCTCGCGATCGCCAACGTGCAGACCGAGAACCTGATCGGGCAGGCCGCGCTGGCGCGGATGCCGAAGCACGCATTCTTCATCAACCTTTCGCGCGGAAACCTCGTCGACGAGGCGGCGCTGTCGGCCGCGCTGCGCGATGGCCGCATTGCGGGTGCCGCGATGGATGTCGGCCGCGCGCCGGACCAGATGCCGACGCCCGAGCTTGCAAGGCTGCACAATGTGATCGCAACGCCGCATGTTGGCGGCCTGACGCCGCAGGCGATCGAGCATCAGTCATCGGAGACGGTACGCCAGGTCGCGAAGATCGTTGCCGGCGAGATACCCGTCGGCGTGGTCAATGCCGGCTACTGGACGCGGCGGCCTCGGCCATGAAAGTTTGGCGAAGCCCAATGTCGTCCGCGGGGCTGGACAAGAGCTTCGCATCCGGCTCAGACTTGGCCCGCATAACCGCGGCCCCTGAGCGCGCGGACAATCAATGAACGGACGTCCCGCAACAAACGACGGGCGCCGAGAGGGAAACAGGGAGGCATCACATGGCTATTTCACGCCGTGACGTTTTGTTGGGCAGCGCCGGTGCATTGGGCGCCGCATCATTTTCCTTCCCAGCGCCTGCCATCGCACAGTCGGAACCGATCAAGATCGGCTGTCTCGCGGCGATCACCGGCCCGAGCTCAGCGCCGACGGTCGGCTTCAATCGCGGCGTCAACTTCGCGGTCGACGCCATCAACGGCGCCGGCGGGGTGAAGGGCCGCAAGATCGAGCTCGTGATGCGCGACACCCAGGGCGATCCGACCAAGGCGGTGAACGCCACGCAGGAGCTGATCAGCCAGGCCAAGGTGCACGCGATCTGGGGTCCGCTGAACTCGGGCGAGGCGCTGGCGACAACGCCGATCATGGCGCGCGCCAAGATGCCGGACCTGCATCCCTGCGTCGTCGAGACCCTGATCGACCCGGTCAAGTTCCCCAACGCGTTCCGCATCGCGCCGTCGAACAACCAATGGGACGACGCCGTGCGCAATTACTGTCTCAAGATCCTCAAGGTCAAGAAGGTCGCCGTGATCGGCGACACCACCGGCTATGGCGTCACCGCGGTCGGTGCCTCCGTCGCGGCGTTCAAGAAGGACGGCGCCGAGGTGGCATATCAGGCTAATATCGACGCCACGCAGCCCGACATGACGCCGGACATGCTGCGCGCCAAGAATGCCGGTGCGGAAGCGATCGTGGTGTGGAGCGTCTCGACCGGCATGGAGGCGCGCATGTTCAACACCCGCGCCGCGATGAACTGGGACGTGCCCTTTGTCGGGCATCCCTCGATGGCGTCGGGCGAGCTTGCGAGCCTGGTCGCCAAGCCGGAGAACTGGAAGAAGGTCTACGCGATCGGCTACAAGAGCTGCAGCTATGACGGCGCCGGCAAGCTGCCGCCGAAGAGCGCGGACCTGGTCGCGCGCCTGACCAAGGCCAACATCGCGCTGAACGACACGCTGTTGTGGTGGGTCGCGGGCGGCATCGATTGCATCGAGCTGATCGCCAAGGCGGTCGCCGAAAGCGGCTCGACCGACAGCGCCGGCATCATCAAGTACTGGAACACGCTGTCGACCTATCCCGGCTATTTCGGCAACTACCGCTTCTCGCCGACCGAGCACAATGGCTACCTGACCGAAGAGATCGTGATGTCGGAAGCCTCTACAGCCAAGGACGGCACCTTCGCGCTGGCGCCGGGGTACACATAGAAGGGCGAGGGCGCAGCCGATGCTGGCCTCGATCCTTGCATCCGGTCTCGCAGCGGGCGCGATCTACGCGCTCGTCGGCGTCACCTACAACACGATGTTCTCGACCTCGCGGGTGATGAGCTTCACCGCCGGCCAGCTGGCGATGCTGGGCGGCGTGTTCGGCTCGATGTTCACGCTGAAGCTCGGCCTGCCCATTGCCGTCGGCTTCGTGCTGACGCTGCTCTGCTGCGCGGTGATCGGAATCATCACCGAATTCGTCGCGGTGCGGCCGGTGCTCAAGAGCCTCGACCAGCATCTCTACGTGCTCTCGACCCTCGCGGTCGCGCTGATGATCCAGCAAATCACCGCGATCAAATGGGGCACCGAGCCGCAGCCGTTCCCGCGCATCGCAGGATTCGGCGAGGGCGTCCTCGATGAGAAATTCTGGCTGCCGGTCCTCGCCTGCGCCGTCACCATTGTCGGCCTTGAATATCTCTACCGCCGCACCCTGGTCGGCCGCGCGTTCCTGGCCATCGCTGAGGATAATTTTGCGGCACGGGCGCTCGGCCTGCCGGAGCGCAATCTGCGGGTCGCGAGCTACGCGCTCGCCGGCGTGGTCGGCGGCATCGCCGGATTTTCCGGCGGGCAGTTGCTGCTCGCCTTCTTCGCCAACGGCGCGCTGCTCAATTTCTACGGCTTCGTGCCGGTGGCGCTGGGCGGGCTCGGCAATAACAGAGGCGCGATCATCGGCGGGCTGGCGCTCGGCCTGTTCCAGCAGGCCGCGAACTTCCTGGTCGGCGGCATCTTCTCCTCGGTCGCGGTGTTCACGCTGTTCATCGTGGTGCTGCTCGCCGCGCCGCAAGGGCTGTTCGGCGCCTCGACCGCGCGGAGGGTGTGATGACGTCGGTCGTGGCCACTCCGTCCCGAGCCGACAGCGGCGTGTGGCGCGCCGCGCTGCCGCACGTCCTGCCGTTCCTCGGCATTCTGGTGGCGGCGGTGCTGCTGCCCTTCGTCAGCAACGATTACTGGGTGCTGATCGGCACCCGCATGGCGATCTACTGGGTGCTGGTGTCGGGCCTCAATCTGGTGGTCGGCTTCGCCGGTCACCTTGCGATCGGCTATGTCGCGCTGCTGACGCTCGGCGCCTATACGACGAGCGTGCTGGTTGCCGGCAACGTGATGCCGGCGATTCCGGTATTCGTAGCCTTGCCGATCGCCGGCCTCATCGGCGCGATCTTCGGCGTGGTCGTCGGCCTGCCGGCCCTGCGCCTACGCACCTTCTACTTCGCGATGTCGACGCTCGGCTTTGCGACCATCGTGACCCAGATCGCGCTGGCCTGGCAGAGCGTGACCGGCGGCGGCATCGGCATTGCCGGTCCGGAATTCCCGGCGCCGTTCAACACGCCGTGGGGCTTCTACGCCCTCTGCATCGCCTTCGCCGCGCTGACCACCTGGATGAGCGCCAATGTCGCGCGCAGCCGGTTCGGCCGCGCGCTGATCGCGGTGCGCGACGCCGAGGTCGCCGCCGAGGCCAGCGGCATCTCCAAGCCGAAAATGCTGATCGCGATCTTCCTGTTCGCCGGCGCGCTGGCGGCGATCGCCGGCGGATTGTTCGCGACCCTGCAGACCTACATCACGCCTGATGCGTTCACCTTCGATCTCTCGGTGCTGTTCTTCATCGCGATCCTGATCGGCGGCCGCGGCTCGATCCTCGGGCCCATGCTCGGCACCATCATCCTGACCATTCTGCCCGAGATCGCGGCGCCGCTCGCGGCGTGGTCGACCTTCCTCTACGCGGTGCTGCTGCTCATGATCGTGCTGGTGATGCCCGGTGGCATCGCGGCGTTGCTCGATTTCCGCAACCGTCGGCCGCTCGCCAGCAACCGCGCCATCGTTCCGCGTCCGGCCGCGCTCGCCGACATCGTGCGCCGCAGGGACGGCGGCAAGAAGCTGCAGCTGCGCGGCATCGCGCTGAGCTTCGGCAATGTGAAGGCGATCGACGGTCTCGATCTCGATATCGCGCCCGGCGCGATCCACGGGCTGATCGGACCGAACGGCAGCGGCAAGACCACGACGCTCAACGTGATCTCGGGCTATTACGCCGCCAAAGCCGGCACCATGACGCTTGGCGGCGAAGTCCTGGCCGCCGGCCAGCCGGTCAAGCGCGCCGCGTGCGGCATCGCACGCACCTTCCAGACGCCGCGCGTGATCGGCGAAGCCTCGGTGCTGGAGAACGTCATGATCGGCGGCTCGATCGAGGGCCGGGCCAATTTCGTCGAGGCGATGTTGGCATTGCCGCGCAACGGCGCCGACGAGCGTCTGCTAGCCGCCAAGGCGCACGCGCTGCTCGGCGTCGTCGGCCTCGAGGCGCTCGCCGACATACGCGCCGATCGCCTGCAGCACAGCGAACTGCGCTTCATCGAGATCGCGCGGGCGCTGATGCTCGATCCGGACTTCCTGCTGCTCGACGAGCCCGCCGCGGGTCTCTCCAATGACGAGATCGAGCGGCTCGCCAGCCTGATCGAGGCGGTCTGCGGCCGCGGTACCGGTGTGCTGCTGGTCGAGCACCATGCCGATCTGATCTTCGATATCTGCCACCAGGTCACCGTGCTCAATCTGGGCCGGACGCTGGCGGCGGGAACCCCGGCGGAGATTCGCGTCCACAAGGAGGTCGTCAGTGCTTATCTCGGCGGGTGAACCGTTGCTTGCGGTCAATGGGCTGCAGTCCGGCTACGGCAAGATCCGTGTGCTGCACGGCATCGACATCACGATTGCCGTCGGCGAGGTCGTGGCGCTGCTCGGGCCCAACGGTGCCGGCAAGACCACGCTGCTGCGCGCGATATCCGGACTGTTGCCCGTCACGGCCGGACAGGTCCGGTTCGGCGACCGCGACATGACCAATGCCACGCCGCGCGATGCCGCCCGGGCCGGGCTCGTGCATGTGATCGAGGGACATCGCGTGTTCACGCAGATTTCGGTGACCGACAATTTGCTGCTCGCAGGCTATGACCTGCCGCGCGCCGAGCGCGCCGTGCGCATCGAGGAGGCGTTGGCGTTCTTTCCCGAAATCGCCGAGAAGCGGCATGAACGCGGCGGCGCTCTGTCGGGCGGGCAGCAGCAGATGCTCACGGTCGCGCAGGGCCTGGTCCGCCGGCCGCGGCTGTTGATGCTCGACGAGCCGTCCGCGGGACTGTCGCCGGTGCTGGTCGATCGCGTCCTCAACGTCATCGGCCGGCTGCGCGAGCAGGGCACCTCCGTGCTGCTGGTCGAGCAGCTCTTGGAGAAGGCGCTCGCCTGTGCCGATCGCGTCTACGCGCTGGTGCAGGGTGCGATCGCGCTGGAGGCGCCGACCGGAGAGAGCGACCTCGCACATCGGCTCGAGCGCGCCTATTTCGGCCATGAGAGCCACGCGTTGCAGACCTAGCCAATGCAACCTATGTGCTTGATGCTAACAGTCCCGCAACTTGTGGTCGGATGCAGCGTCGGCTTCCGTTGTGGCGCAATCTGCACGTGCGTCATAAAATGGCACGACAGGTGCAGGCGGCTTTGCTAAGCTTCATAGCGATACCCTATTGTGGATCATTGTCGCGTTGTTTTTAGGACTTGTTGCGGTTGCCTGCGTCTGCAGCTCTCTTCAAGAGGCCTACGATGCAATGTTTGCGTTGCGGTTGTCAGAACAGGGCGACCAATGAGTATTGCGAAGGGTGCGGGGCCTCTCTCGGAATTACGTGTGAAGCTTGCGGCCACCTGAACGGATCAAGCAGCCGCTTTTGCGGAAGGTGCGGCGCTGCGTTGACGACGGCGATTGACGCGACCCAGGTTCAGCCGTCGCACGAGCATGCCCTGAGGAGCCTGCATGCCAAGGGTGGGGAGCGGAAGCGCCTCACGATCCTTTTCGCCGATATCAGCAACTCGACGGGAATCATCGATAGCCTCGGAGATCCCGAACTGGGCATGCGGCGCTTGCAGCCGGTGCTCGACCTGATGAACGAGGCGGTTCACCGCTACGGCGGCGTCGTCAACAAGGCCCAGGGCGACGGCGTCATGGCGATGTTCGGCGCCCCGCAGCCTCACGAGGATCACGCCGTTCGGGGCTGTCTCGCGGCGTTGGCGATGCAGGATGACGTCAAGCGGCTGCATGACGTCGATATGCAAATCCGCGTCGGCGTCCACACCGGTGAGGTCGTCTTCCAGGCCATCGAGCACGGCATCTATCAAACCTATGATGCCGCGGGCGCGAACGTGCACCTCGCCAGTCGACTGGAGCACCTTGCCGAGCCGGGCACCATTCTGGTCTCGAGGGAGACCCACGCTGTCGCGAAGCAGTTCGTGGAGGTGGAGTCGCTTGGCGAGCAGGCCATTCGGGGGCTCGCGGCGCCCGTCGAGGTGCTCAGGCTGAGGGGCCTTCAGCATGCGCCGTCGAGCGGTGTGTTCCGGACCGGACGACGGTTGAGTCCCTTGACCGGCCGCGCCGACGAGTTTGCGGCGCTGACGGCTGAACTCGAGAACACCCGCAAGGGAGATGGCCGGGCGATCGGTGTCGTTGGCGAAGCCGGCATAGGAAAGAGTCGCCTTTGTTTTGAATTTGCCGAGAGTTGTCGCAGCAAGGGCATCCGCGTCTTTGAGGCGCGTGTGCTCGCGCACGGGCGCGCAACGCCGTTTCAGCCGGTGCTGGCGCTGCTTCGGGATATTTTCGGGCTTCGCATCAAGGAGGAAGCGCCGGACGTTTCGCGCCGCCGTGTCTTCGACCGGTTGGCGGCAATGCCGGTCTCCGATCATCTGGCACCCGTGCTGCTGGAATTCCTCGGACTGGCGGACCCGCACCAGCCCGCGCCGAAACTGGATCCCAAGGCCCGCAAGGCCCAATTGCTCGATTTCGTCGGCGAACTGGTACGCGCCGCACCTCGTGACAATGTGACGGTCGTCCTGATCGACGATCTGCACTGGATCGATCCGGCGAGCGAGGAGTTCGTCGAGGCCCTTGCCGACGCCGTGGTCGGAACCACGACGATGCTGCTGGTCAATTTCAGGGCCGGATTGAGCGCGCCGCTGATGCAGCGGTCGCATTACCGGCAGATCAATATGGCTCCGCTTGGGCCCGCGGAGGCGCAATCGATCTTGCGCGATCATTTTGGTACCGACCCGTCTCTGGCGTTGTTGAGCCGGAATATCGTCGAGCGCGCGCACGGCAATCCGTTCTTCCTGGAAGAGCTCATGAGCGCCCTCGTCGAGCGTGGCGACTTCGAGGGCGAGAAGGGCGCGTACCGGCTGAAGGGCGGCATCGACACAATTCCGCTTCCGACGACCGTGCAGGCCGTGGTCGCGGCGCGCATCGATCGCCTCGACGAACACGCAAAGAGGGCCCTCGAGGTCGCCTCGGTTGCCGGGCGCGAGATTTCGTTGTCGGTTCTCGATGCCGTTGCCGGTCTGGCGAAGGCCGAGCTGCTGGAAGCCGTGGGACATTTGCGACGCGCCGAATTGCTCTACGACGTGCCTCCCTTTGAGCAGCGGCTGATCGCGTTTCGTCATCCGTTGATCCAGGAAGTCGCCTATCTGTCGCTGTTGCACGAACGGCGCCGCGAACTTCACGCCGCCGTCGCGCAGGCGATCGAGAAGTTGTTCAAGGATCGCGCCGAGGAACGGGCGTCGCTTCTCGCCTACCACTGGGAGCATGCCGGCGAACATTTGAAGGCGGCGCAGCAGCACATGCGCGCGGCGGTCTGGGTCGGCGCGAACGATCCCAGTCAGGCCTTGCGAAGCTGGAAGAAGGTGCGTGAACTCCTGACGCACCAGCCCCCGTCGCAAATGACCGACTACCTGAAGATGATGGCCTGTGGCCAGATCGTGAATTTCGGCTGGCGCGAGGGAATTTCCGCCGCCGATGCGCAGGTCTATTTCGAGGAAGCCCGCGGCCTCGCGCTCGCGATGGGGGACCTGCGCGCCAACACGCTGATTCACGCTGCCTACGGCCGGATTTTGGCGAATGGCGGCTCGGCCGACGAATATGTCGAGCGGGTGCTGGAAGCCAAGGCGCTTGCCGACACCGGCACCGACACCAGCGTCCAGGTCACGCTGAAGGCCATTCTCTGCCATGCGCTCCGGCTCTCCGGGCGGATGTCGGAGGCGCTGCAGATGAACATGGAGGCGGCCGCGCGCGCGTCGGAGATCGTGAAGTCGGACCGGGAGACGCTTGGATTCGACATCGAGGTCTGGTTGACTGCCATGCGCGGGCAGACGCTCGTGATGCTGGGGCGCGCGTCCGAGGCCCGGCCGCTGCTCGATCGCGTGCTGCAACTGGATGGCAGCCAGGTCGATGCCATTCACTACGTCATCCCGAGCCTTGCCTATGTCGACCTCGCTTGGTCCGAAGGCGACGACGGATTGGCCCAGCACCACGCCGATCGCGCCTTCTCGCTCGCGGTCAAAAGCGGCAATCCATATTTGCGCGTCTACGCGCAGGCCAGTCGCGGCCTGTCCCATATGGTGGCAGGCCGGATCACATCATCGATCGAGGATCTGACGGCCGCGCTCGACTTCGCGCGAACCCGCAAGGCCGGCCTCGAAAACGAAGCGCGGATTCTCGCCGATCTGGCGAACGCGTATCGACGGAAGGGAGATGCGGCCGCAGCGTTGTCCGCCGTTGACGAGGCGATTGCGGTTGCGGTCAAGCGGCACGCGCGCATTCCGGAATGCCTTGCCCGGTCGGTTCGCGCCGATCTGCTGCTGCGCTCCGGGCGCAGCGGTGAGGCCGAGGAGGGCACGAAGGAACTGGACCGCGCGACCGCGCTGCTTCACGAGACCGGCGCGATGATCTTCGCGCCCTTTGTCGGTGGCGCGGGAAAGACGGTCAAAGCGAATCGAAGTTCGAACGAAGCCAATAATATTTGAGTTGCGAGTGAAATTGTTCTGATCCCATTCGGATGATCTCATGTTGTTCGCGAATGTGACGGGCGAACCGGTCGGCAAAGGAAGCGCCCGCGCGTGCAGGGACGCGCTCCTTTGCGACATCCTGGCCGATTTCAGGCGTGCGTTTCCCGATCTGCTTTTCGAACTCGACGAAGGAAGCGCGACCGTCAATGCTCAGGCCTTCATTCGTGGCGACGATCGCGTCGTGCGGATCTATGGCGGACTGGCTTACCACGCGGCGATGAACGCGGACGGCCTGGTTTTCGCCCTGCTGCACGAGGTCGGACACCATCTGTCGAAAGGCGGTCGGCTCGCCGCCAATTCCGAGCTCGGTTGCGAGTGCGCGGCGGACCGCTGGATTCTCGCCAAGGGCGCAGCCCGGCTGCGCAAGCAGACCGGGCGCACGCTCTCGATTGAGCGCGCGGTATCGAGCATCGAGCAATTGACGGCGCTTGCCGCCTGCGGCCTGGGAGCTCGCAAGCGCGGTCCAAGCGTGTGCTGGGCCGATCATTGGCCAAGGCGCAAACATGTACTGGTTCGACCGGAGGCCGCGCCGGCAATTCCGCGGTGCTATCTGTCCAAGTTTTTACGACTGAATCAAATTGCACAAAGGGAGACGACAAATGGGTGCGCTACTTCCCGTCGGCAGCGGTCCCGACGCTGAAATCGTGGACCGGCTGAATGAACTCTTCAGCGGCAAGGATCTGACTACTCTTCGCAAGCACAACAAGAAAGAAAAGTTGTTTGATCCGAGCCATAGGTTACGGCGCGTGGCGTTCCGCATCGGTGCCTATCCGAGCAAGGATTACGGGAAGGATGATGCCAAGCGGAAATGGTTCTTCTTCCTCCACCATGTGCTGCCTCAGGAGACGCAGGACGCGATCAAGAAGATCCTGGGCGACGCGATGACCCGAACCGTGATCAAGGCGGTGAAGTTCTCGGTCGAGGAAAACAGCGTGGTGACCCATCCGCATCTGTTTCCGAGCAATAACGAGCCGCTCGCGAACTACCTGAATGGGGCCGGCACCGCCTATCTTGTCCATCTGGTCGTGCAGGGGCCGATGGATGACAGCGCCGAAGATCCGCCCGGCGACAGCGACCCGGACAACGGTGAACAGCCGATCGCCTGGCCCGAGCTTTCGCTCCGGAGGCCAACGTTCAGGCGCACCAAATCAGGCGGCGGGAAGCGCGCCGGCAAGAAGAAGGCCGTTAGCAAGAAGAAGGCAGCCAAAAAGGCGGCCAAGCGTCCGCGCAAGCGTTGACGAGGCGGTCACGGCGGTTGATTGTGGCGGCAAGGGCCGACGGATGCGTCGGCGCTTCTGTCTCCAGGTCGTCCTGAAATCTGGCTGGTGGCAGCGCCTGCTGCCGGCTGCCCAAAGTCCGCTACGGCGCCGGTCCAGCCTGTTCCGTTGCGGATGGACTGCTGCCTCCGATGCGACTTCCCTTTTTCTACGGCTGGATCATCGTCGCGGTGACCTTCGTCACCATGGCGATCGGCGTCAACGCGCGTACGGCGTTCTCGCTGTTCTATCCGCCGATCATCTCGGAATTCGGCTGGGAGCGCGGCATTACGGCGGGCGCTTTCTCGTTCGGCTTTGTCGCCTCGGCGATCGCAAGTCCGCTGATCGGCCGGTTGATGGACCGCGGCGGTCCGCGCGCGGTGATGGAGCTTGGCGTCCTCTTGATGGGCTCGGGACTACTGCTGGCGCCGCTGACGACGCAGCCCTGGCACCTCTATCTCACGATCGGCGTGCTGGTCGGCGCTGGCAGCGTCTGCCTCGGCTATTCCGGACAATCGCTGTTCGTGCCGAACTGGTTCCTCCGCCGCCGCGGACTTGCGATCGGGCTCGCCTTTGCCGGCGTCGGCATCGGCTCGGTGACGCTGCTGCCGTGGGTGCAGCACATGATCGAGCACACCGGTTGGCGCACCGCCTGCACCGCAATGGGGATCGTGGTGCTGGTCGTGCTGGCGCCGATCAATCTCTTGCTGCACAAGCGGCCGGAGGACATCGGTCTGCAGCCGGACGGCGATGCCGCGCCGACGGCGACGTCGGCCAGGCCGGCATCGAATATCGTCGACCCCGTGTGGGCTGGCACAGACTGGACGCTGTCGCGTGCGCTGCGCACCGCGCGGTTCTGGTGGATCGCGATCGGCTATTTCTGCGGCCTGTACATCTGGTACGCGGTGCAGGTGCATCAGACCAAATTCCTGCTCGACATCGGCTTCAGCTCCAATGTCGGGGTCTGGGCGCTTGGCGTCGTCAGCCTGCTCGGCATTCCCGGCCAGATCTGGCTCGGGCATCTTTCCGATCGCATCGGCCGGGAATGGGTGTGGGCGATCTCCTGCTTCGGCTTCGTGATCTGCTTCGCCGCGCTCGCCGCGCTGAAATACTGGCCGAGCATGGCGTTGATCTATCTCATGGTGTTTACCCAGGGCGCGCTCGGCTATGGCCTGACTTCGGTGATGGGGCCGGTGGTGCTCGAGATCTTCCAGGGCAAGCATTACGGCAGCATCTTCGGCACCGTGATGCTGGCTGCGCTCGCCGGCGGCGCCGCGGGCCCCTGGATCACCGGCCAGCTCTATGATCTCTCGGGCAGCTATACCAGCGCCTTCCTG
Organism: Bradyrhizobium pachyrhizi; assembly: GCF_001189245.1. GTDB lineage: Bacteria > Pseudomonadota > Alphaproteobacteria > Rhizobiales > Xanthobacteraceae > Bradyrhizobium > Bradyrhizobium pachyrhizi. The sequence continues at coordinate 91,338 of NZ_LFIQ01000088.1, forward strand.
CTCGGGATCGCCGTCAGCCTGCTGTCGGCATTTGCGATCTGGCAGGCCTCGCCCCGCAAGGTCCGCGCCGTCGCCGGACAGATGCACAAGGTCGCAAGCGCGGCCTGACGCGTCAGGCCGCCGAAACGCCGATCGCGCGCTGCAGGTCGGTGATCGCGCGCAGGCAGCTGTCGGCGGGGGTGGTTTCCGGATCGATCAGGCGGTGCAGGCGGAAACCATCTTCCAGCGCCAGCACGATCGCTCCGGTCCAATCCGGATCGAGTCTGCCGTTCCTGCCGCTATTCTTCTGCGCAGTCGTGACGATGTCGGCGATCAGCTTGCGCCGCGCGCGCAGGCGCTTGGCGAGCTCGGGCCGGCGCTTCTCGGCGCGCGCCACGAACAGGATCATCTCCATGTGCAGGAGAGGGGAACGGCCGAGCGGATCCTGCCGGCTGCGATCCATGGTGCGCAGCGCCTCGAGGAAGTCGGCCAGGTTGCTGTGCCGGGCGAGCAAATCGAGATTGCGCCGGATCGATTGCTCGACGTGATCCTCGAGCATCGCGAAGATCAGCTCGTCCTTGCTCTTGAAGTTGGAATAGAAGGCGCCGCGGGTGAAGCCCGCCGCGGCCGCGATCGCCTCGATGCTGGCGCCGCCGATGCCCTGTTCCTCGAACACCCGCGCCGCCGCCTCGAACAGCTTCTCGCAGGTGTCGTCCCGTGTCGGTCTGGTTCGAACCCTTGACATCGGCGCATTTTAGGGCACAATGCAACTCGATACAAGAGTGTATCGAGTTGCATTCGACAGAACCAGAACAACCGCATCCGTGATGATGCGGTCTTGAGGATGACACCAGGGCACCCCAGGCTTTAGGGCAACGGCGTAGCGAGCGAACGAGGTCACCATGAACGAGCAAGTTCAGCCGGCGAGCGGCGAGCCGCTTTTCAATCCACTGGCGCCTGAATTCATTCGCAATCCCTATCCGTATTACGAGCGGCTGCGCCGCCTCGATCCGATGCATGTCAATGTGCACGGCGCCTTCGTCGCCAGCCGGCACGCCGAGGCGAGCCTCGTGCTGCGCGACAAGCGGTTCGGCAAGGATTTTGCCGAACGCTCGATCCGCCGCTACGGTCCGAAGATCATGGAGGAGCCGGTCTTCCGCAGCATGAGCCACTGGATGCTGCAGCAGGATCCGCCCGACCACACCCGCCTGCGCGGCCTTGTCGTCAAGGCCTTCACCGCGCGGCGGGTCGAGGACATGCGGCCGCGCATCCAGCACGTCGTCGACGAGACGCTGGACCGCATCATTCCGCAAGGCAAGATGGACCTGATCGAGGATTTCGCGTTCCGCCTGCCGGTCACGATCATCTGCGACATGCTTGGCATCCCCGAGGAACACCGCGAGGCCTTCTACAACGGTTCGCGCGATGGCGGCCGCATCCTCGAGCCGGTGCCGCTGACGCCTGAAGAAATCAAGCAGGGCAACGCCGCCAATGCGATGGCGGCAATGTATTTCCATCAGCTGTTCGAGCTGCGCCGCAAGCAGCCCGGCGACGACCTCACCACCCAGCTGGTGCAGGCCGAAGAGGACGGCCAGAAGCTCACCAACGAGGAACTGACCGGCAACATCATCCTGCTGTTCGGCGCCGGCCACGAGACGACCGTGAACCTGATCGGCAACGGCCTGCTGGCGCTGTTCCGCAACCCCGACCAACTCGCGCTGCTGAAGGCCAATCCCGGTCTGATCACCAATGCGATCGAGGAGTTCCTGCGTTACGATTCCTCGGTGCAATTGACCGGCCGTGTCGCGCTGGAGGACATCGACGACCTCGGTGGCAAGCGCATCCCGAAGGGCGAGAGCGTGCTGTGCCTCCTGGGCTCGGCCAATCACGACGAGGCTGTCTACCCCGATCAGCCCGAAAGGCTCGACATCCGGCGGCCGAACGTCAAGCCGCTGTCGTTCGGTGGCGGCATCCATTTCTGCCTCGGCGCCCAGCTGGCGCGGATCGAGGCCGAGATCGCGATCTCGACACTGCTGCGCCGGATTCCCGACCTGCGGCTCGATGACGCGGAAAATCCGGAGTGGCGGCCGACCTTCGTGCTGCGCGGGCTGAAGCGGCTGCCGGCGAGCTGGTGACGTCCCCGCGGGTCAGCGATCCGCGGCGGGGCCGGCACACGCACGCTTGAACGGGAAATCAACCATCTGTCCAGAGTCCCAGCAGTAAACCGGCTGTGACTTCGCCGTACTTGTCTCTATATTTGGGTTGCTCCGGCCAGAGGTTGGCACAGGGTTCAGCATGAGGAGGCTGCCCCGGAGCTGGCTCAAAGGGAGACACCGTGCAGACGACGCTGCTCGGCCTGGCAATTGCCTTCATTCTTGCACTGGTCGCGGCGCTGGTCGGTCCATATTTCGTTGACTGGAACCAGTTCCGGCCGCAGTTCGAGGCGGAGGCGTCCAAGATCATCGGCGTGCCGATTCGCGTCGCCGGCAATCTCGACGCGCGGCTGCTGCCGGCGCCCTCGCTGCGGTTGAAGACGGTCACCGTCGGCGGCGCCAACGACCTCGGCAAGATTCGGGCTGCCAATCTCGACGTGGAGTTCAGCCTGAGCTCGCTGATGCGTGGCGAGTGGCGCGCGAACGAGCTCACCATCAACGGCGTGTCGCTCGATCTCGGGCTGGACCCGAAAGGGCGGATCGACTGGTCGCCGTCGAGCGGGAGCTTCAACCTCGCTTCGCTGGCGATCGACCGACTCAACCTGACCGGCCGCATCGCGCTACATGATGCCGCGAGCCGCAGCACGCTCGAGCTGAACGACGTTGCCTTCAGCGGCGACGTCCGCTCGCTTGCCGGTGCGATCCGCGGTGACGGCAATTTCATGTTCGACGGCAACCGTTACCCGTTTCGGGTCTCCTCGGGGCAAAGCGCCGATGGCAGCGGCACCCGCCTGCACTTCAGCATCGATCCCGGGCAGCGGCCGGTGTCGGCCGATCTCGACGGCATCCTGACCTTCGAGGCTCGCGCGCCGCGGTTCGAGGGCATGCTGACGCTGGCGGGGGCGCCCGGTCAGCGCGGCGGCGATGCGCCCCCATGGCGGATCGCGGCCAAGGTGAAATCGGACTATTCGACGGCACGGCTCGACCAGATCGAATTGAGCTATGGCGCAGAGGACCGTGCGCTGAAGCTCGCCGGCAACGGCGATCTGCGTTTCGGTGCGTCGCCGCTGCTGCGCGCCTCGCTTACGGCGCGGCAGCTCGACGGCGACAAGTTCGCCGCCAAGGACAGCGCCAAGGACGGCAGCAATGGCAATGTCGAGCCGGTCCGCGTGCTGCCGGCCATGCGCGCGGTGTTGTCGGGTCTTCCGCAAAGCCCGATGCCGGCGCAGCTGGAGCTGGCGTCCGAGCAGATCATGCTCGGCGGCCGTCCGTTGCAGGACATCTCGGCGGAGCTGCGATCGGACGCGAAATCCTGGACGGTGCGCCGGCTGGAATTTCGCGCGCCGGGATCCACGCGTGTCTCGATGAGCGGTGCCAGCGCGCAAGCTGGAGCGGCGAACAGCTTCAAGACCGCGCTCAACATCGAATCGTCCGATCCCGACGCGCTGATGACCTGGCTGCAGGGGCGCGGCGACGTCACCTATCGCAGCCAGAAGCCGCTGCGGTTGCGCGGCGACGTCATGGTGTCGCCATCAGGCTTTTCGATCGACGCGATGAAGGCGGAGATCGAGGGCGGCACCCTCGAGGGCCGCGTCGCGGTTACGCACCGCGAGGCGACAAGCGGGTCGAAGGTCGAGGCGCAGTTGAAGGCGGAGCGGCTCGATCTCGACGCGACCGCGGCATTGATCCGCTCGCTGGCCGGTCCGCAAGGCGAATGGCCCGACGAGGCGCAGCTGTCGCTCGACGTCGGGCGCGCGGTCTCTTCCGGGCAGGAGTTGCGACCGCTGCTGGCGAAGATCGCCTATAGCCCAAAGAATATCGTGCTCGAGCGCGTCAAGATCGGTCAGCCCGACAATGTCACGCTGGACGGCAGCGGCAATTTCGACCGCGCTAATTCGACCGGCAAGCTCGCGGTCGACGCGACCGCCGCGTCGCTTGGCCGGCTGACCGCTGTGTTTCAGCCGTTCGCGCCAGCGCTGGCCGCGCGGCTTGGCGTGCTCCGCGTGGATGCCGGCCCGGTTCGCGCCAGGCTCGCGCTCGACCTCGGCAAGGGCAAGGCCGCCGATCGCGTCAGCGCGCGCGCGACGCTCGATCTCGACACGCCGCAGCTCAAAGGCAACACGGTGATCTCGGCGACGCCGCAGGTGGCTGCAATCCGTGCGCTGGATTTCGATGCACTTCGCCGCAACGAGGTTGCAGCGGAGACGAAATTCTCGGCAGGCGATGGCAACGCTTTGCTGGCGCTGCTTGGGCTTGACCATGCGGTCGCAGCCGGTGCCGGTTCGACGCAGTTCGAGGGCACGGCGATCGGCGCGTGGCGCGCGCCGTTGCGGCTAAAGGCAAGGCTCTGGGGCGCAGGGCTGGACGCGGATGCCGAAGGGACCGCGGAGCCTTGGACCAAGGACGGGGCCAGCGAGAGTAAATCGAGCATTAGCCTCCGCGTTCGCAGCGCCGACATCAGTCCGCTGCTCAATCTGAAACCAGCCGACCCGGTCGCAAACATCCGCCTGTCGTCGAAACTGACGCTCGCGGGCGACAGGCTGACCTTCGACGATCTCGACAGCATCATCGCCGGTTCACGGCTGCGCGGCCATCTGGCGCTGACGCTCGCCGATCAGAAAAGCGTCGACGGCGAAGTCGGTCTCGATCAGATCACGCTGGCGCCGATTTTCGCGGCCGCGATCGGCGCGGCAGGTCACGATGCGACGGAGCCGCTCGGCCAGGGCCTCACGAGCGCTTGGCGCGGCAAGGTCACGTTCGAAGCGCTGCATGGCCTGCTGCCGGGTGGCGCCGAGCTGCAGCCGGTCAGAGGCACCATCAGATCGGACGGGCAGTCGCTGACCTTCGACGGCATCAAGGGCAAGATCGGCGGCGGCGAGGCGACTGCCACCATCGATGCGCGACAGGGCGCCAACGGACTTGCGCTCAGCGCCAATGTGCAGCTGTCCGGCATCGACAGTTCAGCCTTGCACTACCGCAGTCTCGCGATGCCCAAGGGACGCGCCTCGATGCAGATGACGCTGTTGACGCAGGGCCGCAGTGCCTCGGCGTTGACCGGCGCGCTGTCCGGCAGCGGCACCGTGACGCTGGAGGGGCTCAGCCTTCCGGGCCTCGATCCGCGCGCCTTCGAAGTTGCGATCCGCGCCAGCGATTCCGGGCAGGCGACCGACGACACGCGGCTGCGGCAGATCGTCGAACCGGTGCTCGCGAGCGGCGCGCTGTCGATTGCTTCGGCGCAAATTCCCTTCAACATCCGCGACGGCCGCCTCCGGGTCGGCGCCACCACGCTCGCGGCGAACGGCGCCAATGCGATCGTATCCGGCGGCTACGACATTCCGGCCGACCAGGCCGACATCCGCGCTGCCCTGGCATCGACGCAGGTCGGCACGGCCAACAGCCGACCGGAAATCCAGCTGCTTGCCGTGGGCACGCCCGACGGATTGTCGCGCAGTATCGACATTGCGGCGCTGTCGTCGTGGCTTGCGGTGCGCGCGATCGATCGGGAGACCAAGCGGCTTGACGCCATCGAGCGCGGCGAAGCGGCGCCGCCGCCGACCCAAACGGCGCTTCCGCATCCGGCCGAGCCGGCTCCGGATGCATCCAATCCCAATTCGGCAGGAGTGCCTTCCGCCAACTTGCCGGGGCCTGGCCCTGATCCGCGCCGCGTTCCGGCGAAGCCTAGGATCGTGGCGCCGCGGCCGCCGACTGTCCCGCCGGTCGCCACGGCACCCCCCATTGCGCCGCCCGCGTCGGTTGCGAGCCAGCCGCAGCTGGCGCCGCTGCCACCGCTGATCGAGGTCAAGCCGGCGCCCGGCGTGGCCAGGCCACCAAAGCCGCTGCGGCCGCCGCTATCGCTGACGCCGCAGGTCGCCAATCCACCGCAGCGGCCGGCGCTGCAGAACTAAACGCGCTTTCAAGCGAAGTGGGCACCGGTTCGCGTCAAGAAAGCGCGTCAAACGAAGCGCTGGTTCAGGATCGGTGCTGGAGAATATTGATCAGCTTGCCGAAGGGATCGCGGACGAAGAAGCGCCGCACGCCCCACGGCTCGTCCGCCGGTCCGTATTCGATCGTGATGCAGGCTGCCTTCATTCGGCGCAGGGCCTCGTCGAGATCGTCAACCTCAATGGAGAGATCAGGCACCGGCGTGCCGGAACCACCTTCGGAAGCGAAGCTGATTTGAGCCTGCATTGTTTCGGATGAGCCGTAAGTCGCAACCCAACCGAAATCCATCAGTGGCTCGAGGCCAAGCACGTCGCGATAGAACGACTTCGCTGCCGCTGTGTCCGGTGCCGCAACGTTCGCGACGATCCGATTGACCTTCATGCTGAGCCCGCGCAGCGGAACGACCGTCTACTGGTGGCGACGGTCGGAGAGGCCGTCAGGCCTGCTGACGCGTGTCGACCTGTTGCGGCCTGACATCCGTGGGCACCGCCGGCGTGGCTCGCGAGCGGAAGTAGTCGAGCACGAACAGCCGGATCGCGGAGGACAAATTGCCCTGCTGACGATTGTTGTCGATCTCGCCGACCAACTCCGACAGCGTCATGTTCCGCAGACCGGAAATCTCCTTCATGCCATTCCAGAAGGCTTCTTCGAGGCTGACGCTGGTCTTGTGTCCGGCGACGACGATCGAGCGCTTGACGACGGGAGACTTCATGATGCGTCTCCATTTTCGATGCGGTGCTGATCGAGCACGCGCGCGTTGCGCTCGCCGAGGAATTCGTCACGCGCTCGTTCGGATTTAGTGCGACCGAATAGCGCACGATTGGCTTCGGCCTGCTTCGCTGCTTGTTCGCGCTCACCGCGCTTCTTGAATCGTTTCAAGTTGACCACGTCGCCCATGCTCGTCGTCCTCATCGTCCCCAGAGCGGAATTGGTGATGCATCGTGACGAAAGCAAGAGCAACTGCGCTACGCGCCCGGCTCGATATCCATCCCGAATCCCCGTTTGATGCCCTGATAGCATCAAAGAATCCGTTTCGCTCTGCGAAAACTAGACGTCTGTACCATGCGCCAGCGCAGAGCTCATAGGTAATGCACCTTAGTCTTTAGGCGTTATGATCCATAATTATATCACGCGCGCTGACCGTAATTATCCGGACAATGCGCGCTGCGCTTTAGCCCGGGTGTGTCATTTTGTCCGGCTGCACGAGGCGATCAAATTCATCCGCGGAAACAAATCCGAGCCGCAAAGCCTCTTCCTTCAGTGTCGTTCCGCGCGCATGCGCCGACTTGGCGACCTTGGCTGCGTTGTCGTAACCGATCTTCGGCGCGAGTGCGGTGACCAGCATCAGGGAGCGCTGCATCAGTTCGTTGATGCGCTTTTCGTCGGCGTGTATTCCGACAACGCAATGCTCAGTAAATGAGCGGACAACGTCAGACAGCAGCTGAATGGAATTTATCATACAGTATGCCAACACAGGCTTGTACACGTTCAACTCGAAATGGCCCTGGCTGCCGGCGACCGTGATCGTGGTCTGATTGCCGAACACCTGGCAGCAGACCATGGTCATGGCTTCGCACTGGGTCGGATTGACCTTGCCCGGCATGATCGACGAGCCCGGCTCGTTCTCAGGCAGGATCAACTCGCCGAGGCCCGAGCGCGGGCCCGAGCCGAGCAAGCGGATATCGTTGGCGATCTTGAACAGGCCGGTCGCCACCGAGTTGATCGCGCCGTGCACCAGCACATAGGCGTCGTTGGAAGCCAGCGCCTCGAACTTGTTGGCCGCACTGGTGAACGGCAGCTTGGTGATTTTGGCGACGTGCCGCGCGAAGGTTTTCGCAAATCGCGGCTTCGAGTTGAGGCCGGTGCCGACGGCGGTACCGCCCTGCGCGAGCGGAAACAGATCCTTCACCGCGACGCGCAGCCGCGCGATGCCGCTCTCGACCTGCGCGGCGTAGCCGGAGAATTCCTGGCCGAGCGTCAACGGCGTCGCATCCTGGGTGTGGGTGCGCCCGATCTTGACGATCTTGGCAAACGCCTTCTCCTTCTTGCGCAACGCGCGATGCAGTTCGGTGAGTGCCGGAATCAGATCGGCGACGATGCGGCTCGCTGCGGCGATATGCATCGCGGTCGGAAACGAGTCGTTCGACGACTGACTCATGTTGACGTGATCGTTCGGATGAATCGGCTTCTTGGCGCCAAGCTCGCCGCCGAGCATCTGGTTGGCGCGGTTGGCGATCACCTCGTTCACGTTCATGTTGCTCTGCGTGCCCGAGCCGGTCTGCCAGACCACCAAGGGGAAATTGTCGTCGAGCTTGCCTTCGATCACTTCCTTCGCTGCGCGGATGATGGCGCCGGCGCGGCGCGCATCGAGCTGGCCGAGCTCGCGATTGGTCTCCGCAGCCGCAAGCTTCACGATGCCGAGTGCATGGACGATCGCGATCGGCATGCGGTCGTGGCCGATCTTGAAATTCTGCCGCGAGCGTTCGGTCTGCGCGCCCCAATAGCGGTCCGCGGGAACGTCGATCGGACCGAAGCTGTCGGTCTCGCCGCGGGTCTTTGCCTTGGAGGGGATCGTCGATCGAGCCATCATGCTTTCCGTGGATGCTTGCCGTTGGGTCATCAAAACGTGGCCCGGCGCGGCAACGCGACAGCGTCCACGCGAAGGGCACGTTCATGCAGAAGTAGGCTGGGACGACGATTTGTCATCCCGATCCCGACAAGCATCCTACAAGGTCGAGGCGTGATCGGCGCTTAGATTATTTCTTGCGGAAGCGGTCCAGCCGCACGACCTCGGCGCCTTCGCTGGGCTTCGTGGGCTCCTGCTCGGTCTCGGCATTCTCGGTCTCGGCCGTTGCGTGGGCCGGGGGGGCGGGCAGGGGAGAGGCCGGCGCCGTGGCGGGAGGGGCTTCTTCGGACAGTGCGTCCGAGACATCGAAGCGCAAATCGAACGGCGCGGACGGATCGAGGAAGCGCGTCACTGCGGCGAACGGCACGGTCAGCCGCTCGGGAATCCCGCCGAACGACAGGCCGACCTCGAAGCGATCCTCCGTCACCACCAGATCCCAGAACTGGTGCTGCAGGATGATGGTCATCTCCTCCGGATACTGCGCGAGCAGCCGGGACGACAGCTTCACGCCGTCGCCGTGCGACAGGAAGGTGATGTAGAAATGATGCTCGCCCGGCAGGCCATGTTCGGCGGCGTCGGACAACACCCGGCGCAGCACCCCGCGCAGCGCATCGCGCGCCAGCACGTCATATCGGATGTGATCGGTCGCCATGGTGATCCTGTCGCTTCGAAAATGCCCGCCTGGGCGGCGCCGGACCGTCCGACTCGCCCTTTTTGCCATGCTACCCCGCCGGGAGCTGGAAATCAGCAGGGCTGGCAGCTGAAATGCGGGCGGACGCCCGATTGGGAAACAAGGGATAAAGTGGAGGCTTCTGTTGCCAGGTGCCTCCGAACCCCGCCTAGCGGAGCTTAACCCGCTAGGACTTTAAGATGGTCTTTCAGACTGCGTTACGCAGCCTGAGCAACCGGAGCAAAGTTGTCGTTGGCAACTATTGCATTGGCCCGATGTCGGCGGAACCATACCGAGAAAAAACACGCCCTTTACGCCCTCGTCGATCCTATTTCGCCCCCGCCGAAAGCCACCGCGACGGATGGGTTTTGGTGGAGGCGCCGGGTACCGCCCCCGGGTCCGAATGGTTTATTGCGACGGTCATTTATTTCCATAGCCGGCGAACCGGCACCCCCAATATAGCGGCAAAGTCTTAGAAAAACAGAGCCGATTCAGGCCCTTTCGGCTGTGAAACCCACCGATTTCGGGTTGGCCAGGGTCTTGGCGCTGTCCCGGCGCCGTTCTAGGTTTTGCCCATGCCCCCGGAATCTCCGCCGGTTGCCGCCCCGGCGCCGGATGCCTCCGCACCATCGCCGCCCCATCAGCCCGGCCTGCTCGAGCTGTTCCTGGCCTTTGCCAAGATGTCGCTGGCCGGCTTTGGCGGCGTTCTGGTCTGGGCCCGGCGCTCGATCGTCGAGCAGCACCGCTGGATGACCGCGGAGGAGTTCAACGAGACCTTCGCGCTGTGCCATTTCCTGCCAGGCCCGAACATCGTCAACCTGTCGGTCGTATTCGGCTCGCGCTTTCGCGGCATAGCCGGCGGGCTCGCGGCCTTCGCCGGGCTGGTCGGGCCGCCGATGGTGATCGCGACCATCCTTGCCGCGCTCTATGCCCGTTACGGCGACATCGACGTGCTGCGCCGGACGCTCGCCGGCGTCGCCTGCGCCGCGGTCGGGCTGCTGTTCGCCGTCGTCTTCAAGATGATGATGCCGCTCCTGAAGCGGCGCGACGTCACGGGCCTCGTCATTCTGGCTGCGGTTTTCGTCGCGATCGGACTGATCCGCTGGCCGCTCCAGATCGTGCTGCTGGTGGCGATCCCGCTCAGCATTGCGACGACGGTCCTGGCGCGCCGCATGGTGCGGGCATGAGCTCGGAGTCCAACCCGATCGCGACGCTGGTCTGGACCTTCGGCCTGATGTCGCTGTTTGCGGTCGGCGGCGCTAATTCGGCGATTCCCGAAATGCACCGTGCCGCCGTCGACGTGCACCACTGGCTGACCGACAAGCAGTTCGCCGACGTATTCGCGATCTCGCAGCTGTCGCCGGGGCCGAACGTGCTGATCGTGACCTTGATAGGCTATTCTGTCGCGGGCGTCGCCGGGGCGTTGGCCGCGACGGTGGCGATGTGCGGACCGACCGCGCTGCTTGCCTATTATGTGAGCCGTTTCCTCGATCGCTCGCGCGACGCGCGCTGGCCGGCGATGATCCAGGCGGCACTGGTTCCGCTGTCGATCGGTCTGATGGCGGCGTCCGGCCTGATCGTGGCGCAGACCTCAGACCAAAGTTGGATCGCGGTTCTGATCACCATTGTCGCGGCCGCGCTTGCTTTTGCGACGCGGATCAACCCTTTGTGGATGTTGCTGGCCGGAGGCCTCTTGGGTTTCGCTGGCGTTATCTGACGAAAATCGCTAGCAAGGCTTTCGGTCAACGCACCACAAACCAAGCCATTCAATCAAAACGGGCGGGACAGCCCTGACGGGGGAAGCGAAGTCATGAGCGATACGCCGAGCGAGGCGCCGGTCAAATCGATCTTGCCGAAATGGGTGCGCGGTCCGCAGGATTTTGTCGGCGGGCTCGCCATGATGGCGGTTGCGCTGTTTGCCTTGTGGGCCTCGAGCGATTTGCAGGGTATGCACGGATTTTCGTTCGGCGCCGGAACCGCGCCGCGCATGTTCGCCGTGCTGCTGCTGTTGCTCGGCGGTGGTGTCGCGCTGATGGGAGTTCTGCAGGCCGGCCCGCATATCGCGGCCTATTCCTGGCGCGGCCCGTTGTTCGTATCCGCCGCAATCGTGTTCTTCGCATTGGCGATCCGGCCGCTCGGGCTTGTGGTCTCCGCCTTTGCCGCCTTCATGATCGCGGCGATGGGCTCGCAGGAGACGAAGTTGGTCGAGGCCGTCATTGTCGGCGCCTGTCTGACCCTCGGCTGCGCGCTGCTTTTCCCCTATGTGCTGGGACTTCCGATGCCGATGTTCCCGCGTTTCCTGATCCAGTGAGGGCGTGATGGAACTGTTCGCCAATCTCGCCCACGGTTTCGCGGTCGCATTCTCGCCGATCAACCTTCTGATGTGCCTGGTCGGCGCGCTGGTCGGCACGTTGGTCGGCGTGCTGCCGGGCATCGGCACCATCGCCACAGTAGCCATGCTGCTGCCGATCACCTTCGGCCTGCCGCCGGTCGGTGCGCTGATCATGCTCGCCGGAATCTATTACGGTGCGCAATATGGCGGCTCGACCACCTCGATCCTGGTCAATATTCCGGGCGAGGCGACCTCGGTGGTCACCGCGCTCGACGGCCACCAGATGGCCAAGCAGGGCCGCGCCGGTCCGGCACTGGCGATCGCCGCGATCGGCTCGTTCTTCGCCGGCTGCGTCGCGACCGTGCTGATCGCCGTGCTCGGCGCGCCGCTGACCAAGCTCGCGCTGGCGTTCGGCCCGGCCGAATATTTCTCGCTGATGGTGCTCGGCCTGATCTTCGCGGTGGTGCTCGCCAAGGGCTCGGTGCTGAAGGCGATCGCGATGATCGTGTTCGGGCTGTTGCTGTCGATGGTCGGCTCCGACATCGAGACCGGCGCCTCGCGCATGGCCTTCAACATCCCCGAACTCGCCGACGGTCTCGGCTTTGCCACCGTGGCGATGGGGGTGTTCGGCTTCGCGGAGATCATCCGCAACCTCGACCACGGCGCCGAGATGAACCGCAACCTGGTGCAGCAAAAGATCACCGGCCTGATGCCGACCAGGAAGGACATCGCGGATTCAACGCCGGCGATCCTGCGCGGCACCGTGCTCGGCTCGATCCTCGGCATCCTGCCGGGCGGCGGCGCCGTGATCGCGTCGTTCGCGGCCTATACGCTGGAGAAGAAGTTGGCAAAAAATCCGTCGCGGTTCGGCCGCGGCGCGATCGAGGGCGTGGCGGCGCCGGAAAGCGCCAACAACGCCGCGGCGCAGACCTCGTTCATCCCGCTGCTCACGCTCGGCATCCCGCCGAACGCGGTGATGGCGCTGATGGTCGGCGCGATGACCATCCATGGCATCGTGCCGGGTCCGCAGGTGATGCAGAAGCAGCCCGATCTGGTCTGGGGCATGATCGCCTCGATGTGGATCGGCAATCTGATGCTGATCATCATCAACCTGCCGCTGGTGGGCATCTGGGTCCGTCTGCTGCGCGTGCCGTACCGGCTGATGTTCCCCTCGATCGTGGTGTTCTGCGCGATCGGCATCTATTCGGTGAACAACGCGCCGGTCGACGTCGTGCTCGCAGGCGTGTTCGGCCTCGTCGGCTATTGGCTGATCAAGCATGATTTCGAGCCGGCGCCGCTGTTGCTCGGCATGGTGCTGGGCCCGCTGATGGAGGAGAACCTGCGTCGCGCGCTGTTGATCTCGCGCGGCGACTGGAGCGTGTTCGTCTCGCGGCCGCTGTCGGCGGTGCTGCTGGCGATCGCGGCGGGTCTCCTGGTGCTGGCCGTGCTGCCGACCTTGCGTGCCAAGCGCGACGAAGTGTTCGTGGAGTCCGAGGGCTGAGCGAGCTGCCGGCCCCGCGTCGCCGCGCCGCAGGCGGAAGTCGAATCGACACTCGATGTCGTCCCGTGAAATGAAAATGCCGGCCGATTTGGCCGGCATTTTTATTGGTCAAACGTTCCCGGGAGGAAATTGAGATGATGTCCATTCGCTCGCTTGCGGGCGCATGCCTTTCGGCATTTGTCGCGCTCGGCGCATTCGCCGTACCGGCGTCTGCGCAAAATTATCCGACCCGCACCATCACCATGATCGTGCCGTTCGCAGCCGGCGGCCCGACCGACGTCGTTTCGCGCATCGTCACCGCGCACATGGCGCAGACGCTGGGACAGAGCATCGTGATCGAGAACGTGGTCGGCGCCGGCGGCACCACCGCGACGACGCGCGCCGCACGTGCCGCCAATGACGGCTATACGTTGATCACAGGGCATATGGGCACGCACGCCGCCTCTGTGCCGCTCTATCCGAAGCTTGCCTATCACCCGGAAAAGGATTTCGAGCCCGTCGCGCTGCTCGCCGGCACGCCGATCCTGATCCTTGCCCGCAAGGACTTCCCGCCGAAGGATCTCAAGGAATTCGTCGTCTACGTGAAGGCCAATGCCGAGAAGGTCAACGCCGCGCATGCCGGCATCGGCTCGGTCTCGCACGCCTCCTGCGAGCTCCTGAACTCGATCCTCGGCGTCAAGCCGGTCGGCGTGCCCTTCAACGGCACCGGCCCGGCCATGAATGCGCTGGTCGCAGGCCAGGTCGACTACATGTGCGACCAGATCGTCAACGCGGTGCCGCAGATCAACGCCGGCACCATCAAGGCCTATGCGGTCGCCACACCCGAGCGCAACCCGTCGCTGCCCAATGTGCCGACCACGACGGAAGCCGGCTTGCCGGCCTTCCAGGCCCAGGCCTGGAACGCGATTTTCGCGCCAAAGGGAACTTCGCCCGCCATCATCGCCACGTTGAATGCCGCGGCCATCAAGGCGCTTGACGATGAGAATGTCCGCAAGCGCCTGCTCGACCTCGGCAGCGTGATCCCGGCACCCGTCAACCGTACGCCGGAGGCACTTGCGACCCTCGTCAAGAACGAGATCGCGAAGTGGACGCCGGTGCTCAAGCCGGCAACTTAATCCAGTACAATCAAGTGGATAGGATAGGGGCGGGACGCGAGTTCCGCCCCTTGTCGTTTGGCGCGGAGTGCTCATTTTTCAGGGTATAATCGGTACGTTCAGCCGAATCAGCGTGCCGACCGGCGGCCTTGGCCGCTACATTGGTCGTTCTCTCGAAAGCCCGAAACAGACGCCATGAACCAGTATCACGACCTGCTCGAACGCATCCTCGCCGACGGCGCCGAGAAGCACGACCGCACCGGCACCGGGACGCTGTCGATCTTCGGTCATCAGATGCGCTTCAACCTCGCGGCCGGCTTCCCGATGCTGACCACCAAGCGGCTGCCGCTGAAGGCGATCGTGCACGAGCTGCTCTGGTTCCTCGCCGGCGACACCAACATCAAATATCTCAACGACAACGGCGTCACGATCTGGGACGAATGGGCCGACGCCAACGGAGACCTCGGTCCGGTGTACGGCTCGCAATGGCGGTCGTGGCCCGCGCCGGATGGCCGCAGCATCGACCAGATCGCTGGCGTGGTCGAGATGATCAAGCGCAATCCGGATTCGCGGCGGCTGATCGTCAGCGCCTGGAATCCGGCCGAGGTCGACAAGATGGCGCTGCCGCCGTGCCATTGCCTGTTCCAGTTTTATGTCGCGAACGGCAAATTGTCCTGTCAGCTCTATCAGCGCTCGGGTGACGTCTTCCTCGGCGTGCCCTTCAATATCGCCTCCTATGCGCTGCTGACCATGATGGTCGCGCAGGTGACCGGGCTGAAGCCCGGCGATTTCGTGCACTCGCTCGGCGACGCGCACCTCTACTCGAACCATCTCGAGCAGGCGCGCCTGCAGTTGACGCGGCCGACGCGACCGCTGCCGACGATGGCGATCAATCCGGACGTGAAGGATATCTTCGCGTTCCGCTACGAGGACTTCAAACTCGAAGGTTACGACCCGCATCCGCACATCAAGGCCGAGGTCGCGGTATGAGTTGCGGTCCGAGGGATTGAATGTCGCTGACGATTCGCCGCGCGCGGCCCGATGAGGCCGGACTGGTGTTCTCGCTGGTCCGCGAACTCGCCGAATACGAAAAGCTTCTGCATGAGGTTCACGCCAGCGAGGCCGACATCGCTGACGCGCTGTTCGGCGCCAATCCGCGGCTTTATTGCGACATCGCGGAATGGAACGGCGAGCCTGCCGGCTTCGCGGTCTGGTTCGTCAACTTCTCGACCTTTGCCGGCCGTCACGGCATCTATCTCGAAGACCTCTTCGTGCGTCCGGCGCTGCGCGGCAAGGGCATCGGCAAGGCGCTTTTGATGCATCTGGCGAAGCAATGCCTCGCCAATGGTTGGTCGCGCCTGCAATGGGCGGTGCTCGACTGGAACGCGCCGTCGATCGCGTTCTACAAGTCGCTCGGCGCCGAGTTGATGGACGAATGGACGATTTGCCGCGTCTCCGGCGAGGCGCTGTCGGCTCTCGCGGAAGGGGCGCGCTGATGGAGATCGTGCTCGTCGTTGCGGTCGCCGAGAACGGCGTGATCGGGAGCGACAACGCCATTCCGTGGCGGCTGAAATCCGACCAGCAGCGTTTCAAGGCGATTACGCTGAACAAGCCCGTCGTGATGGGGCGCAAGACCTTCGAATCCCTGCGCAGGCCGCTGCCGGGCCGCACCAACATCGTGGTGACGCGCGATGCGAACTACCGCGCGCGCGGCGCCATCGTCACGACGTCGTTTGAAAACGCCCGCGCCATTGCGCTTGGCGACGCGCTGCGGCGTTTCGCCACTGAGATTGCCGTCATCGGTGGCGCGGAAATCTACGCGCAATGGATGGGCACCGCCGATCGCCTTGAGATCACCGAGGTCCATGCCCGGCCGGACGGCGACACGCGGTTCGACAAAATCGATGCGCAGCAGTGGGACGAGGTGGCGCGCGTGCGAAATCCGGCAGGTCCGGACGACAGTGCCGACTTCTCCTATGTGACATATCGTCGGCGCGGCCGGGGTTAACCAATGTTTGCATTGACAATTATGCCCCGGCGCATAGCTCGTCCGGCCAGGAAGCTTGCGTTGTAAGGGCCCTAGCGGTCCCCTATAACCGGGCCGGACATTCGAGGCCGGGCGTCCCGTCCGGACTTGCCGAGGAGATGTTTGATGCCGTGGAAAAATCAAGGCGGGGGGCCCTGGGGCTCGGGTCCGAAAGGGCCATGGGGCACCGGTCCGCAGTCAGCCGGGCCAAGGCCGCCGGATCTTGAGGATCTGCTGCGGCGCGGCCAGGACCGCCTGCAGCAGTGGCTGCCCGGCGGGCATTTCAGCGGCATGGGCGTCGCGCTGGTGCTGGTCGCCGCGCTGGCGATCTGGTTCGCGACCGGCATCTTCCGCGTGCAGTCCGAAGAACTCGGCGTCGTGCTGCGCTTCGGCAAGTATG
This sequence comes from Bradyrhizobium pachyrhizi, assembly GCF_001189245.1. GTDB lineage: Bacteria > Pseudomonadota > Alphaproteobacteria > Rhizobiales > Xanthobacteraceae > Bradyrhizobium > Bradyrhizobium pachyrhizi. The sequence continues at coordinate 108,061 of NZ_LFIQ01000088.1, forward strand.
TCCGCGATGCGCAGCCCGGCCTGCGCTACCACCTGCCATATCCGATTGAGACAGTGCTGCTGCCGAAGGCGCTGCGCGTCAACACGATCTCGATCGGCATGACCCTGATCGACGATCCCGCACGGCGCGGCCGCACCATGCGTGACGTGCCGGAAGAGAGCCTGATGCTGACCGGTGACGAGAACATCGTCGACGTCGACTTCACGGTGCTGTGGCGCATCAAGCCGGGCGGGGCCGGCGCCTATCTGTTCAACATCCAGAATCCCGAAGGCACCGTGAAGGCGGTTGCCGAAAGCGCGATGCGTGAGGTGATCGGCCGCTCGCAGATCCAGCCGATCCTGACCGGGGCGCGCAACGTCACCGAGCAGAGCGTTCAGGAGCTGATGCAGAAGACGCTCGATACCTACAACGCGGGCATCCAGATCACGCAGGTGCAGATGCAGAAGGTCGATCCGCCGGCGCAGGTGATCGACGCATTCCGTGACGTGCAGGCGGCGCGCGCCGACCTCGAGCGCAAGCAGAACGAGGCACAGACCTACGCCAACCGGATCGTGCCGGAGGCGCGCGGTCGTTCCGCGCAGATCCTGCAGGCCGCCGAAGGCTACAAGGAGCAGGCGGTCGCCGACGCCAAGGGCCAGAGCGCACGCTTCCTGAAAGTCTATGAAGAGTACAAGAAGGCACCCGACGTGACGCGCGAGCGCATCTATCTGGAGACCATGGAAAAAGTGCTCGGCGGCTCCGAGAAGCTGGTTTACGACGGCGGCCCGGGCCAGAACATCGTGCCCTACCTTCCGCTCGGCGAACTGACGCCGCGGCGGCCGGCGGCACCGGCCACGACCGGCCAGCAGCAGGGAGCCACCCGATGAGGTCTCCCGTCACCGGCATTGTATCCCTGATCATCCTCTTCATTGTGCTCGCCGTCGGCTACAGCTCGGTGTTCACCGTGCAGCAGACCGAGCAGACCATCGTCTTGCGGTTCGGCGAGCCGGTCGACATCGTCACCGAGCCCGGTCTGCACTTCAAGGCGCCGTGGAATTCGGTGATCAACGTCGACAAACGCATCCTCGATCTGGAAAACCCGTCGCAGGAGGTGATCGCCTCCGACCAGAAGCGGCTCGTGGTGGACGCCTTCGCTCGCTATCGCATCAAGAACGCGTTGCGCTACTACACCAGCGTCGGCTCGATCCAGGCCGCCAATCTGCAGCTGACCACGCTGCTGAACGCAGCGCTGCGCCGCGTGCTCGGCGAGGTCAACTTCATCACCGTGGTGCGTGACGATCGCGAGAAGCTGATGCAGCGGATTCGCGAGCAGCTCGACAGGGAAGCGGACGGATACGGCATCGAGGTTGTCGACGTCCGCATCCGCCGTGCCGACCTGCCGGAGCAGAACAGCCAGGCCGTCTACAACCGCATGAAGACCGAACGTGAGCGCGAGGCGGCCGAGTTCCGTGCCCAGGGCGACCAGAAGGCGCAGGAGATCCGCTCGAAGGCCGACCGCGAAGCGACCGTGATCGTCGCCGAGGCCAACTCGGCCGCGGACCAGACCCGCGGTGCGGGTGACGCCGAGCGCAACCGCCTGTTCGCCGAAGCCTATGGCAAGGACAAGGACTTCTTCGCGTTCTATCGTTCGATGACGGCCTATGAGAACGGCCTGCGTTCCAGCGACACGCGTTTCCTGTTGCGGCCGGACTCGGAATTCTTCAGATTCTTCGGCGGTGCAAACGGCAAGTTGCCCGAGGCGGCCGCCGCGCCGAAACAGTAGCGTCACGACTTGAACACCAGGACTTGGCGGCGATGCGGATGACGCTTCGCCGCCGACCAAAAACAACAAGTATCGAGCGGGAGGCTGCCATCCGATGAAGTCCATAGCGTTCGGCGACTTCCTCATCGGGTTGGGAATCCTGTTCGTGCTCGAAGGCATCCTGTTCGCGGCAAGCCCCGCCTGGATGCGCCGGGCGATGAAGAGCGCGCTGGCGACACCCGACAACATCCTGCGCATCGTCGGTATCGGCTCGGCGGTCGCCGGGCTTGTCCTGATCTGGGTGGTGCGGAGATAGTCGCCGTTCCGGAGCATGCGAAGCATGACCGCCAATGCGCGATCGCGCATCGGGGAACCTCGAGATTTCTCAAAGGCGCGCAATTGCGACCCCGGGGTTCAGCCCGTCGGGCTGCCGCGGGAATGACAAGCAAGACTGAACATAATCGTGAGCCTCTCGCAGCCGGTTTTTCGCCGAAATGCCCGGCTGAGATGCTTGCGCCGTGTGCCCGTTCGGGCGCACTCTGTAACTAGCTCATTTGGACCCGTTTGCCTGGAGAAACTCCGACATGACCGCTGCCAGACCAGCCCTGAGCCGTCGCTTCCGCATGATGGGAGCCGCGATCTCGATCGGTGCTGCAAGCATGCTGAGCTCCGTGCCGGCATTCGCACGCGGTCCTGAAGGCATCGCCGACATCGCCGAGAAGGTGATCGATGCCGTCGTCAACATCTCGACGTCGCAGACCGTCGAGGCCAAGGACCGGACGATGCCGCAGCTGCCGCCGGGCTCGCCGTTCGAGGAATTCTTCGACGACTTCTTCAAGAACCGCCGCGGGCCGCCTGGCAAGGGCGGCGACAAGAGCGGTGAGTTCCAGCCGCGCAAGACCAACTCGCTCGGCTCGGGTTTCATCGTCGACACCGCGGGCATCGTCGTCACCAACAACCACGTCATCGCCGATGCCGACGAGATCAACGTCATCCTCAACGACGGCACCAAGATCAAGGCCGAGCTGGTCGGCGTCGACAAGAAGACCGACCTCGCGGTCCTGAAATTCAAGCCGCCGAAGCCGCTCACCGCGGTCAAATTCGGCGACAGCGACAAGATCCGGCTCGGCGACTGGGTGGTCGCGATCGGCAACCCGTTCAGCCTCGGCGGCACGGTGACCGCGGGCATCGTCTCGGCCAAGAACCGCGACATCAGCCAGGGCCCGTACGACAGCTACATCCAGACCGACGCCGCCATCAACCGCGGCAATTCCGGCGGTCCGCTGTTCAACCTCGATGGTGAGGTGATCGGCGTCAACACGCTGATCATCTCGCCGACCGGCGGTTCGATCGGCCTCGGCTTCGCCGTGCCGTCGAAGACCGTGGCCGGCGTCGTCGACCAGTTGCAGAAATTCGGCGAGCTGCGCCGCGGCTGGCTCGGCGTGCGCATCCAGCAGGTCACCGACGAGATCGCCGACAGCCTCAACATCAAGCCGGCGCGCGGCGCGCTGGTTGCCGGCGTCGACGACAAGGGGCCGGCCAAGCCGGCGGGCATCGAACCCGGCGACGTCGTCGTCAAGTTCGACGGCAAGGACGTCAAGGACCCCAAGGATCTGTCGCGCATCGTCGCCGACACCGCGGTCGGCAAGGAAGTCGACGTCGTCGTCATCCGCAAGGGCAATGAGGAGACCCGCAAGGTCACGCTCGGCCGGCTCGAGGACAACGAGAAGGTTCAGCAGGTCAACGCCAGGTCGAAGGACGACACCGCCGAGAAGCCGGTGACCCAGAAGGCGCTCGGTCTCGACCTCGCGGCGCTGAGCAAGGACCTGCGCACCAAGTACAAGATCAAGGACAGCGTGAAGGGCGTCGTCGTCACCGGCGTCGACGGCAACTCCGATGCCGCCGAGAAGCGGCTGTCGGCGGGCGATGTCATCGTCGAGGTGGCGCAGGAGGCGGTGTCGAGCGCCGCTGACATCAAGAAGCGCGTCGATCAGCTTAAGAAGGACGGCAAGAAGTCGGTGCTGCTGCTGGTCTCGAACGGCGACGGCGAACTGCGCTTCGTCGCGCTCGGCGTGCAGTAGCGATCAAGGCGTCGTTCCGGGGCGATGCCAAGCATCGAACCTCGGGGGCGCAGTTGCGCCCTGGGAACCTCGAGATTCCGGGTTCGGTCCTCCGGACCGCTCCGGAATGACTTCCCGTCACCTATCCGACGAACTCATCCCGCCGGTAGCCCTGCGCGTACAGCAGCGCGGTGAGATCGCCGTGGTCGATCCGGACCGCGGCCGCGGCCGCGACCGCCGGCTTGGCGTGATAGGCTACGCCGAGGCCCGCAGCCTGGATCATGCCGAGATCGTTGGCGCCGTCGCCCACCACCAGGGTGTCGATCTCGTCGAGATCGAAGGACTCGGTGAGCTCGATCAAGGTGGCGAGCTTGGTGGCGCGGCCGAGGATCGGCTCGACCACCTCACCGGTCAGCTTGCCGTCCGCGACCTGCAGCTGGTTGGCGCGGTTCTCCTGAAAGCCGACCTTCGCCGCAACCACCTTGGTGAACAAGGTGAAGCCGCCCGAGATCAGGCAGGTATAGGCGCCGTGCGCGCGCATGGTCATGACCAGTTCGCGGCCGCCCGGCGTCAGCGTGATGCGCTTGTCGAGCACCTCGTCGACCACGCTGACCGGCAGGCCCTTGAGCAGCACCACCCGTTCGCGCAGCGCGGACTCGAACTCGATCTCGCCGCGCATCGCGCGCTCGGTGATAGCAGCGACATGGGCCTTGAGCCCGGCGAAGTCGGCGAACTCGTCGATGCACTCCTGGCCGATCATGGTGGAATCCATGTCGGCCAGAAAAAGCTTCTTGCGCCGGGCGATCCGAGGCTGCACGACAATGTCGATCGGCAGGTCGCCGCGGGCCTGGCGAAGGCGTTCCTCGATCGCCTTGATACCGTCCCTGCTGCTATCCTCGCTTTCGAACGGAATGTCGGCAGCGACTTCGTTGAATAGCCACTGCGCCGGGCCGGGTGAGGGCAGCACGGCCCGCGCACCGTCGACGATGGTGGAGTCGAGCGCGGGGCTTGCAGGATTGCAGATCAGCGTGGCAACGAGGGACATGCAGGCGCATTCGGGATTGTTGAACAAGGCAGTGCTTATCGCAGGGCCGACCGCCAGCGGCAAGTCGGCGCTGGCGCTCGAACTCGCGCAGCGGACCGGCGGGGTCGTGATCAACACCGACTCCATGCAGGTCTATCGTGACCTCCGGATCATCACCGCGCGGCCGACCGCAGGCGAAGAGGCGCTGGTTCCGCACCGGCTCTATGGCCATGTCGACGCCGGCGTGAATTTCTCCGCTGGCGCTTGGGTGGCCGATGCGGCGAAGGGACTTAGTGAGGCGCGTGAGCAGGGACGGCTGCCGATCTTCATCGGCGGCTCGGGCCTCTATTTCAAGGCGTTGACGCGCGGCTTGTCGGCGGTGCCGCCGATCCCGGCTGATGTGCGCGATGGTGTGCGCGCACGGCTCGAGCAGCACGGCGTCGAGGCACTGCATGCCGAGCTTGCAGCGCGCGACCCGGTGTCGGCCGAGCGGCTGAAGCCGCGCGACCGCACCCGCATCGCGCGCGCGCTCGAGGTGGTCGAGGCCACCGGCCGCCCGCTGCCGGACTGGCATCGCGAGGGCCTGCCGCCACTGCTGCCGCCGGGCGATTTTCATGCGCTGTTTCTCGCGCCGGCGCGCGAGACGCTCTATGCACGGATCGACGCCCGGTTCGGTGTCATGCTCGATACCGGCGCGCTCGACGAGGTCGCGGCGCTGGCGGCGCGTGGGCTCGATCCGCTGCTGCCGGCGATGAAGGCCCATGGGGTGCCGGCGCTGATCCGGCACCTGAGGGGAGAGATCCGCCGCGAGCAGGCGGCTGAGATCGGCCGGGCCGACACCCGCCATTATGCGAAGCGCCAGTTCACCTGGTTTCGCCATCAGCTCCCGGAATTCGAATGGGTGGCGCCGGACGCGGCGAAGGCGTGGCTACAGGAGCGGATCCCGTAGCCCGGATGGAGCGCAGCGAAATCCGGGGCCTTTCCCCGGGGGGCATCGGCCCCGGATTTCGCTTCGCTCCATCCGGGCTACGGCTTACCGGCCGCACGCCCGTCTGCCATGCGCGTTTCGTCACGCAAAAACGCTCGCCGAACGAGCGGAACCCCGGTAGAGTACGGAAATCGCGAAAATGCTTGCCTTGCCTTGACATTCAGGCTTTGGCCGCTATGTTCGCGCAACCTTTGGGAAGACTGGGTCGTCTCGTGCGCAACATTATTACCAAACTGCTTATCGCCGTCGTACCCAGGCACACCGCCGGGGATGGCTAGCGGCCATCCAAATTCGGGCGGTGTGCATGGGGCCTCTGGGGCCCCTTTTTATTGCCCGAAGCCGAACTGACGAGAACTGACAAAAGCCGCGCAAAAACAAGCGCATCCGGAGCGAACCATGACCGACAAGAGCCACGATCCCAATCAGATGACCGGCGCCGCGATGATCGTGCGCGCGCTCATCGATCACGGCGTGCAGCATGTCTTCGGCTATCCCGGCGGTGCGGTGCTTCCGATCTACGATGAGATCTTCCAGCAGAGCGAGGTCGAGCACATTCTGGTCCGTCACGAGCAGGGCGCCGGCCATGCCGCAGAAGGCTATGCGCGCTCGACCGGCAAGCCCGGCGTCGTGCTGGTGACGTCAGGCCCCGGCGCCACCAACATGGTGACGCCGCTGACCGACGCGCTGATGGATTCGATCCCGCTGGTCTGCATCACCGGCCAGGTGCCGACCCACCTGATCGGCAACGACGCCTTCCAGGAGTGCGACACGGTCGGCATCACGCGGCCCGCCACCAAGCACAATTGGCTGGTCCGCGACGTCAACGACCTCGCCAGGGTGCTGCACGAGGCCTTCTATGTCGCCACCACCGGGCGGCCCGGCCCGGTCGTGGTCGACGTGCCGAAGGACGTGCAGTTCGCGACCGGCACCTACCATCCGCCGCGCAAGTCGGACGTGCACATCTTCTACACGCCGCGCGTCAAGGGCGACGCGACCCAGATCCGCAAGGCGGTGGCGCTGCTCGCCAACGCAAAGCGTCCAGTGATCTATTCCGGCGGCGGCGTGATCAATTCGGGTCCCGAGGCCTCGAGACTGCTGCGCCAGCTGGTGGAGGCGACCGGCTTTCCGATCACCTCGACCCTGATGGGGCTGGGCGCCTATCCCGCCTCGGGCCCGAACTGGCTCGGCATGCTGGGCATGCACGGCACCTATGAGGCCAACATGACGATGCATGATTGCGACGTCATGCTGTGCGTCGGCGCGCGCTTCGACGACCGCATCACCGGCCGTACCGACGCGTTCTCGCCGGGCTCGAAGAAGATCCACATCGACATCGATCCGTCCTCGATCAACAAGAACATCCGCGTCGACGTGCCGATCATCGGCGACGCCGGCAACGTGCTTGGCGATTTGCTGCAGGTGTTCAAGGCGGAAGCCAAGAAGCCGGACATCAAGTCGTGGTGGCAGCAGATCGCGCAATGGCGCGCGCGAAACTCGCTGTCCTACCGCAAGAACAACGATATCATCCTGCCGCAATACGCGATCCAGCGCCTGTTCGAGCTGACCCGCGGCAAGGACACCTACATCACGACCGAGGTCGGTCAGCACCAGATGTGGGCCGCGCAGTTCTTCGGCTTCGAGGAGCCGCACCGCTGGATGACCTCGGGCGGTCTCGGCACCATGGGCTACGGCCTGCCGGCCGCGGTCGGCGTGCAGGTGGCGCATCCGGACAGCCTGGTGATCGACATCGCCGGCGACGCCTCGGTGCAGATGACGATCCAGGAGATGTCGACGGCGGTCCAGTTCGAGCTGCCGATCAAGATCTTCATCCTGAACAACCAGTACATGGGCATGGTGCGGCAATGGCAGCAGCTGCTGCACGGCAACCGCCTGTCGCATTCCTACTCCGAGGCGCTGCCGGACTTCGTCAAGCTCGCCGACGCCTATGGCTGCGTCGGCCTGCAGGCGACCAAGCCGTCTGATCTCGACGGCGCGATCAAGGAGATGATCTCGATCAAGCGCCCGGTGCTGTTCGATTGCCGCGTCGCCGCGCTGGAGAATTGCTTCCCGATGATCCCGTCGGGCAAGGCGCATAACGAGATGCTGCTGCCGGAAGAGGCGACCGATGAGGCCACCGCGAAGGCCTTCTCCGGTGGCAAGGCGCTGGTGTGAGGTGAGGGCGGCTTCCATGTTTGACCTCAACGAGCTCGAGCGCGCGCACCGGATCGTCGGCACCGCAGTGCCGGCGACGCCGGCGCACGCCTGGCCGCTGCTGGCCGAGCGGCTCGGCACCGAGGTCGTGGTCAAGCATGAGAACCACACGCCGACCGGCGCCTTCAAGGTGCGCGGCGGCCTGGTCTATCTCGCGCGGCTGAAGCGCGAGCGCGCCGATGTGCCCGGCATCATTTCGGCGACGCGCGGCAATCACGGCCAGAGCCTGGCGTTCGCGGCAGGGCGTCACGGTGTGCCGGCGACAATCTACGTGCCGCGCGGCAACTCGGTCGAGAAGAACCGCGCCATGCACGCGTTCGGGGCCGAGCTCGTCGAGCACGGCGACGACTTCCAGGCCGCGCGGGAAGAGGCCGAGCGCCGCGCCCAATTCGCCGGCCTGCACATGGTGCCGTCGTTCCACCCGGACCTCGTGCTGGGTGTCGCGACCTACGCGCTCGAGCTGTTCCGTACCGCGCCCGAACTCGACATTCTCTATGTGCCGATCGGGCAGGGCTCCGGCATCTGCGGCTGCATCATGGCGCGCGACCTGCTTGGGCTGAAGACCGAGATCGTCGGCGTACAGTCGACCGAGGCGCCGTCCTACGCGCTGTCGTTTGCGGCCGGAAAGATCGTCACCACCGGGACCAGCAACACCCTTGCCGACGGCATGGCGACGCGGATTCCGGACGCGGATGCGTTCGCACTGATCCAGAAGGGCGCCTCCCGCATCGTGCAGGTCAGCGACGACGAGGTCGGGCAGGCGATCCGCGCCTACTGGACCGACACCCACAATCTCGCCGAGGGCGCGGGCGCTGCGGCGCTCGCGGCCGCGCTGCAGGAAAAGAACAGGCTCGCCGGCAAGCGGGTCGGCCTGATCCTGAGCGGCGGCAATATCGATTTCGATCTGTTCCGGACCTGGATCGGAACGGATGCTGCGCCGGCCGCCGAGCGGGCGGTGGCGTGAACAGAATGTAAGGGGACGACCATGAACCAGCCCGCATCCGCCTACTTCCTCGAAGAGCGTCACGATCCCAACGAGACGCACACTTTGTCCGTGCTCGTGCAGAACGAGCCCGGCGTGCTCGCGCGCGTGATCGGCCTGTTCTCCGGCCGCGGCTACAACATCGAGAGTCTCACCGTCTCGGAGACCGAGAGCCAGAAACATCTCTCGCGGATCACGATCGTCACCACCGGAACGCCGATGGTGATCCAGCAGATCAAGCATCAGCTCGACCGCATGATCCCGGTCTACCGCGTCGTCGACATGACGCTGACCGGCAGCTCGATCGAGCGCGAGCTTGCGATGGTCAAGGTGCGGGGCGGTGGCGATCACCGCGTCGAGGCGCTGCGGCTGGCGGACGCGTTCCGCGCCCGGGTGATCGACGCCACGACCGAGAGCTTCGTGTTCGAGATCACGGGCAATTCGTCCAAGATCAGTCAGTTCATCGACCTGATGCGTCCGCTGGGCCTGGTCGAGGTGTCACGAACCGGGGTGGCCGCGATCACGCGTGGGCCGGAAGGGATGTGAGTCATGTTGGCGCGCGACTGGTACTACACGCAACGGCGGCAGGTCGGTCTCGATACCGCGGTGGCCTCGATCTATGACGTCAGCGAGGACAGCGATGTCCGTGCCCGCCAGGCGCTGACCATGCTCGGCGTCAAGCCGGGCTGGCGGATCGCCGATATCGGCTGTGGCAACGGCGTGCTGGCCACCGAGGCGGCGTTGATGGGGGCCGAGGTCGACGCCATCGACATCTCGCCGGCGATGATCGGGCTTGCCGAAATCTATGCGCGCGACCGCAAGGCGAAGATCCGGACCCAGCCGGCCGGCCTGCTGTCGTTCGCCTACCAGCCGAATTCCTACGACCTCATCGTCAGCGAGTTCACGCTGCACCATCTGCCGGACTTCTGGAAGGCAGTGGCGCTGTCGCGAATCTTCAACGCGTTGAAGCCCGGCGCGAACTTCTATCTGCGCGACATGGTGTTCGTCGGCATGCCCGACGGTGTCGATCGCGATGTCGAAGGTTGGGCCGACTTCTCGATCAAGAATCACGGTTTCGAGCGCGAAAGCGTGATCACCCATATGCGCGACGAATACTCGACCTTCGGCTGGGTGATGGAGCGCATGCTGACCGAGACCGGTTTCACGCTGGTCTCCGTTGATTACCACGCGCCGCTGCACGGCACCTATCTGCTGCGCAAACCGAAGCCCGACGAACAGATCTAGATCCCGACCGAAACGGAAGCAAAAGAAGAACAACAATGAAGCCGGCCGATGTTGGCATCGCCGTCATGGTCGCGGTGATCTGGGGGCTTGCGTTCGTCGCAAGCCGGATCGCGCTCGATGAGTTTTCGCCGGAGCTGATGACGACGCTGCGCTTCGCCATCGCCGCGCTGCCGTGCCTGTTCCTGCGCAAGCCCGGCGTTTCCTGGCCGCTTCTGATCGCGATCAGCGCCACGCTGTTCCTCGGCCAGTTCCTCGCACAGGCCTTTGCGATCGCGCATGGCGTTCCGGTCGGGCTTTCCAGCGTGATCGTGCAGAGCCAGGCGCTGTTCACCATTGCCTTCGCCGCCGTGGCCTTCGGGGAAATCCCGACGCGGACCCAGGCGATCGGCATCGCGATCGCCGCGCTCGGCCTGCTGATGATCTGCGGGACGGTCGGCTACGACTTCAGCGTCGCCGCATTTGCGATCATCATGATCTGCCCGATCAGCTTCGCGATCGGCAATCTTCTGCTGCGGCAGGCGAACGGCGCGCCGATGCTCGATCTGTTCGCCTGGCTGTGCCTATCCGCCGCGGTGCCGCTTGCGGTGCTGACCTTGATCACGAACGGCCCTCAGCCGACCTGGCATGCGCTGACCCATATGTCGCTGACCGGGCTCGTCTGCATGCTCTGCCTCGGCGGCATCTCGACCAGCATCGCCTACTGGCTGTGGGGCCGGCTGCTGCGGGATTATCCGGCGGCGCAAGTGGTGCCGTTCGCGCTGCTGGTGCCGTTCGTCGGCTCCGCCGCGTCGAGCATCGTGTTCGGCGAGACATTCGGGCCGCTGCGGCTGGCCGGCATGGTCACCGTGATCGCCGGCATCGCCGTGATGCTGCTGTCGAAGCGGCCAAAAGCTCTGCCGAAAGTCGCGTGAGGGCGCCATGTCGAATTCGCTGCTGTTTGCCTTTGTCGTGTTCGCCGTCGTGATGTTCTTCACGCCGGGCCCCAACAACATCATGCTGCTGTCGTCGGGGCTGACCTACGGCTTCCGCCGTACGGTGCCCCATATGGCCGGCATCACGGTCGGCTTCGCCTTCATGGTCGGCGCGGTCGGCGTCGGGCTGGGGACCGTCTTCATCGCCTATCCGGCGCTGCAGACGATTCTGAAATATGGCGGCGTCGCCTACCTGATCTATCTCGCAGCCGTCATCGCCATGGCCGAGCCGCCCTCGGCGGACAAGGACGACAGGGGCGGCCGCGGCCCGATGACATTCTGGGGCGCCGCCATGTTCCAGTGGATCAATGCCAAGGGCTGGGTGATGGTGATCGGCACCATCACGGCCTATGCGGCGATTGCCGCTTTTCCCTGGAACATCGCGATCCAGGTCGGCCTGAGCCTTGTCCTGGGCACGGTGTCCTGCGTCGTCTGGGCGCTGTTCGGGACCGCCTTGCGGCCGATCCTGACCTCGCCCCGGGCGATCCGCGCCTTCAATGTGGTGATGGCCATCCTGCTGCTGGCCTCGCTCTACCCGGTCTTCATGGACGCATGATGCCGCACCGCGCCATGCGAGATGAGGGTTTCCCCTGAGGGGGAAAATGCTCTAGACAACGCCGGAAATTCGCGGGCGCCCGGCGGTTCTGACCTTCCGAAAGCCTGATTCATCGGCCGATTTTGGCCCCCTTCAAACGAGGAAACCACGATGCGAGTTTACTACGATCGCGATGCCGACCTGAACCTGATCAAGGGCAAAAAGGTCGCCATCGTCGGCTATGGCAGCCAGGGCCACGCCCACGCGCTGAACCTGAAGGATTCAGGCGTCAAGGAAGTGGCGATTGCGTTGCGCAAGGGTTCGGCCTCGGCCAAGAAGGCCGAGAACGCCGGCTTCAAGGTGATGGAAGTCGCCGAAGCCGCCAAGTGGGCCGACCTCGTCATGATGCTGACCCCGGACGAACTGCAGGGCGACATCTATCGCGAGCACCTGCACGACAACATGAAGAAGGGCGCAGCGCTCGTGTTCGCTCACGGTCTCAACGTGCACTTCAACCTGCTCGATCCGCGCGCCGACCTCGACGTGCTGATGATCGCGCCGAAGGGCCCCGGCCACACTGTGCGCTCGGAATATCAGCGCGGCGGCGGCGTGCCCTGCCTGATCGCGATCGCCAAGGACTCGTCGGGCAACGCCCATGACCTCGGCCTCAGCTATGCCTCGGCGATCGGCGGCGGCCGCGCCGGCATCATCGAGACCACCTTCAAGGAAGAGTGCGAGACCGACCTGTTCGGCGAGCAGGTGGTGCTCTGCGGCGGCCTGGTCGAGCTGATCAAGGGCGGCTACGAAACCCTGGTCGAGGCCGGCTACGCGCCCGAGATGGCCTATTTCGAGTGCCTGCACGAAGTGAAGCTGATCGTCGACCTGATCTATGAAGGCGGCATCGCCAACATGAACTACTCGATCTCCAACACCGCCGAATACGGCGAGTATGTCACCGGTCCGCGCATCGTCACGGCCGAGACCAAGGCGGAGATGAAGCGCGTGCTCGCCGACATCCAGGGCGGCAAGTTCGCCCGCGACTGGATGCTGGAGAACAAGGTCAACCAGACCTCGTTCAAGGCGACCCGCGCCAAGCTCGCCGCGCACCCGATCGAGGAAGTCGGCGCCAAGCTGCGCGACATGATGCCCTGGATCAAGAAGGGCGCGCTGGTCGACAAGAGCAAGAACTAAGAGATTGCAGGGCGAGAGCGGTTCGCTTGCCCTGCACGCCAAAAGTAAAAAGGGTGGGCGCGTTGCCCACCCTTTTCTTTTTCACAATGGCGCAGCGGCCGCCATCGGCTGCTTCTCGATCCTGTTGTGCAGCTGCCAGAACCGCACCGTGCGCTGCGCGGTTTCAAGCGAGAGCCGGCGGTAATCGCGCTGCGCGATCTCGAGCGTCGCATTGTCGAGCGGCAGCGGCAGCGGCCGCTTGCGCAGGATGCTTTCGACCGTCGGCCAGTTGAGCCGCGCCGAGCGGCACGGGATCAGGATCAGGTCGGAGCGAAGGCCGAGCATCAGGCGTTCGATCATCGCGATCGGCATGTCGTTGAGCACGGCGAGCGCGACCGTGACCTCGTCGAGCTTGCCCTCTTCGGCGAACTTGTAGACGGCCGCATCGTCGAGCTCGTTCAGCTGCTTCATCAGCTTGACCAGCTCTTCGGCGATGCCGTAGTTGCGGCGCGGCGCCGCGGCCTCTTCCTGGGCGATGTCGTTCAGCACCTGGCTGATCTCTTCGCGCGCCCTGGGCGACGCGATCGAGAGCAGGCGGGCGCGCACCGTATCCTTGGCGCGCTGCAGCAGGTCGCGCAGCAGCTTGGCCGGAATGTCGATGCGCAGCCCGAGGATCTCGACCAGCTCGTCGTCGCCTTCGGCGCGGGCGACGATGCTGGAATAGCCGTTGTCGGAGAACTGCGCGCCGGCGTTCTTGGCGAGACGCCGGATCACCTTGTCCTCGCCGCGGTCGATGATCACGTCGGTGACGGAAGGCGGCAGGTTTTCCCGCGCGGAGATCGCGAACAGGTGGTCCTGGCCCTTGCTGCTCGCGATCTCGCGCAGCGCCTCGTTCGTGAGGCGGCTGGAGTGGGTCAGCACGTCGCCGGCGACGCTGATGTCGTCGTCCCAGGCGAGGTGCTGAATCACCTCGAACGGCGCATAGTCGAGCGGTGCGAGCCGCTTGCTGAGCTCGGCCCGCGCACGCGTCTCGACGCGCGCGACCAAGAGGCAGAGCACGTCGTCGAACACCTTGACCTGTTCATCGTTGAGGCGGTCGCCGTCGTTCAGGAACAGATCGGTGACCTGCCGCAGCGTCTGCACGCGCTTGGCTGATGTCCCGTCCCGGACCGCATCCTCGAGTTCGGCAATAATCGATTGTGACGCCTGTTGCGCCATCGATGGGCAACCTTGTTTTTGTTGAATGACACCTGTTTGGGCACCATGCGGGGCGCGGTCTTACACCCGCGTTAAGGTGGAACCCGGTGCAAATACGGTGTGCGTCGCATCCTTAACAGGCTGCGACCGGACTCGATTCAATGCGCGCTTTCGGCTCGGCGGAAGCTGATGCCGATACATTTTAAGAGATTGTTCAGGACGATACGCGCCGCGCGACGGAAAAGATGTCGATCGACGCAGCACGTCCGCGCAATTGCGTCGAGCCGCTCGGCTCGACGACTAAATCCCGGTCCGGCGGCAGCAGGCGGAGCAGGTTGCCCGATACCAGCACGGGACGGCCGGCCTCCTTGCAATGCGCCTGCAGCCGCGCCGTGACGTTCACGGTGTCGCCGAAATAGGCGATCTGCCGCCGCGAGTCCCCGCATTCCGCGATGACGACCGGACCGGCATGCATCCCGGCCCGAAACGCGGGCACCACGCCGAACTCCTTGCGATATTGATCGGCGCGCTTGGCGAGGCGATCCTCGATCGCGAACACGCAATCCAGATACTGCCGCGATCGTCCGTCGGCATTGACCGGCCATGTCACAATCACTTCGTCGCCGACATAGGCGTGGACTTCGCCGCCGTGCGACACGATCGGCTCGTCGATGTCGAAGAAGAATCGCGTCAGCAATTCCTGCACGCGCAGCTCGCCCATCGATTCCGCTAGCGTCGTCGAGCCGATCAGGTCGAGGAACAGCAGCACGCGCTCCTCGCGCACCGGCTGCCGATAGCGTCCGAGCACGATGCTGAGCAGCGTATGCCCGCCGATCATCCGGACCAACTCGTAGATCGTCGTGATCGGGATCGACAGCAGCAGGCCGACGCCAATGATCTTCAGGAAGGTTTCGCGCATCCACTTGGCTTCGAGCCCATGCCCGTAAAGCACGACTTCCAGCATGATCGCGGCGGCCGCAACGATGACGGCGAGGATCACAGAGCGGCCGATCAGCTCGACGATGAGTGATTGCCGTCGCAGCCAGCCACCACGTGCGGCCAGATAGAGATGCGTCGCCCAGACGATCACCGTGAGGGCTGCGCCGTCGAGGGCGCTGCGCACATAATTCGAGACGGAGGCCTCGTCGGACTCATCGAAAGCATAGCGAAACAGCCCACCGACGAGCAGGCCGAACACCGCCAAGACGATCACAGGCGTCACGGCGCGCCGCATGGTCCCCTCCATGCATATGAAATATCCTGCGCGGACCGGGAAGGCCAGCCGCGGCGCGGCCGGCGGTGGACGGGATGCATGGCGGCGGCACTCACGTATGCTGCGACGACAGGAACGATCGAACAGGGAAAGTGGCATGACATCGGCTGTCACGACAGGCGCGTGCAGGCTCATGGCCGTTCTGACGGCCGTCTCCATCGCCTTCACCGCGCCGGTTGCCCGCGCCGGCGATCAGAGCGTTGGCGAGCCATCCTGCGACGGCGGCACCTACCAGATGGTCGAATGCCTCAAGGCCAAGACCGCGCAGTGGGACAAGCGGATGAACGTCGCCTACCAGAAGGCGTTGAAGGATGTCGCCGACGACAAGCAGCGCGAACAGCTGCGCACCGCGCAGCGGCTATGGATCCAGTATCGTGATGCCAACTGCCTGTATTACGACCTCGGCGAGGGCACTATCGCCCGGCTCGATGCCGGCGAATGCATGCGCAGCATGACCGAAGCCCGCGCTAAGGAACTGGAGAATCTTGGCCATCAGTGAGCCATCTTCCGGAGTCAGGACCGAGGTCATGACTGATGGAAAAAGCCAGGACGAATTGACCCAGCTTGCCGAGGAGGCGCTGCGCGCCCAACCCGGCTGCGAAACCGCGCGCGTGCCGGCGATCGCCGCGTTGCCCGATGCGCAGATCGGACGCAACTGGGAGATTCCGAACGTCGTGCTCGGCGACAGCCTGATCAGCGACGTCGATCGTGCGGTGCTGTCGGTTCATCGCCAGCTTGGCCGCAAGTTTCACCTGGTGTGAGGCGGCTTGATCTCAGCTCGCCTGTGCCTGACGTGGCGCAGGCCGGCCGGCCATGCTGATCATCCTGAGCGCGAACACCGCAGCGAGCGGCACGAGGAATAGCGCGTAAAGCGGCATCTCGGGAATCCGCTTGCCGAACGAGACCATGAACTGCAGCAGCAGATAGTAGCCGCCGATCAGATGCAGCCTGCGCCAGGCGCGCGGGCCGAGCAGTGCAGCCGTGCGATCGAACGAAGTCGCGGTCAGCGCGATGATGGCGAGATAGCCGATACCGCCGAAGACGTAGGAGACGATCGAGGTCACGGCCGCAAAGCCGGGTGGATCGAGCATCGCGAAGGCTGCGATCGCGACCGCATGGATGGCGTGCGAGGCCGCGAAGGTGACGCCCAAATAACGGCGGTTGCGGCGCTGCCAGTGCGTCCAGGCGTTCGGCCACAGCCGCGCCAGCGCCGCCGTCGAGAAGGCGAGGCAGAAGAACAAAAGCGAGGTCCGCGCCGTGAAACGGATCACCATCCGAACGCCCTCGACCTCGAACTGCCGCATCGCGGCGATCCAGATCGAAAGCCCGATCAGGGTGAGCGTGAGCAGGCCAAACAGCCGCCAGCCCTCGAACCAGTTGCGATGCGTCGCCATATCCCGCCTCCCATTTATGTAATCACCAGTTACATTTCGTGCCCGCGCGCAGTCAATCTGTGTAATCATCGCTTACATTCACAAGCGGGTGATGCTAGAGGATCGCCATGCGCCGCCCCGCCAAAAGCCCGCCCACCCTCCGCCGGCCCGCCAAGCCGCGTCCGGTCGCGACGCGGGCGCAGGCGGCCAGGCCGTACCACCACGGCGACCTCCGCCGGGTCCTGATCGATGCCGCCATGCAACTGGTCGGCGAGGGCGGGCCGGAGGCGGTCAGCGTGCGCGAGGCCGCGCGCCGCGCTGGGGTCTCGCCGGGCGCGCCGTTCCGGCATTTCCCGAGCCGGGACGCCCTGATGAATGCGGTGGCGGAGGAGGCGCAACGCCGCTTTCGCGCCGAGATCGAGGCGGCGATGGCCGAGGCGCCGTCAGGCGATCCGCTCGGCCGCTTCCGCTATCTCGGGATCGCCTATCTGCGCTGGGCGATGAAGAACCCGGCCCATTTCGAGATCATCTCCAGCCGCCGCTTTTTCGACCACGACCGCTCGGCCGCCGTCTCCAGCGACAATGCCGAGTTGATCGGCCTGACCGAGCGCACGCTGGCGGAGGCATTTTCAGACGGCCAACTCGGGACGCGCGATCTCAGGCAGGTCCAGATCGCCGGCCGCGCGCTGGTCTATGGCTTCGCGCGGATGCACATCGACGGCCATTTGCCGCGCTGGGGTGTCGGCGATGCGGAGGTCGAGCAGATGGCTGCCGACATCGTCGATCTGTTCATCGCCGGTATCGCGAGCCACGCCGCGCCGGCCGCCAAGGTTTAACGCACGCGCGCTGCTTGCCGCGGCCAGGCCTGGGCGGGCAAATTCATTGCGCGTTCATGACGATTCAATTACGGTTTTGTGACGCGGCCCAGACACCGGCTGTGCCGCATGCCTCCTGGCCGTTGCCAGTCAAGGCGGTGGCATTGCGCCGGGTTGTACTGCGTCCCGCCCATGGCGCCCGCGCCTCAGCAAAACTCCTCCGTTGCCGCACTGGCCGGCGGTCTTGCCGCGCTTGGCATCTGGCGGTTGATGGCGGTCGCGGCACCGCATTTCGGCGCGCTGATCCTGATGCTGCGCACCGAGACCGATTTCGGCTCGCGGCTTTGCTTCCTGCTCACTTGGGGAATCCTGAACTTCCTGTTCATCGCGCTGCTGCGCCGGCCGGCGCTGTCGGGCGCTCTGTCGCTGACGCTGGTCGTGGTCTTGGTGCTGCTGTCGCGGTTCAAGCACGACGTGGTGCAGATGACCGCGAACTTCGTCGACCTGATGGTGATCGACCGCGACACCGCGGCGTTCCTGCTGACGATCTTCCCGAGCCTGCGCTGGTCGATCATCGGCGCCGGCCTCGTCACGCTGCCCCTGATGTACGCGCTGTGGTGGCTCGATCCGTTCCGCATCCGCCGCCTGCCGGCTGCGGCGGCCTGCCTCGCCTGCACCGCAGCGCTCTCGGGCTATGCCTTCGCCTGGCCGGACGAGGCCTGGCGCGGCTATTACGACGACGGTTACCTCTCGAAGTTCGCGCGCTCCGGCGTGACCGCGGTATCCGATTTCGTCGCCTATGGCTTCATGGAGTCGGATCCGACCGCGAGCGATCAGCTCAAGATGCCCCTGGTCGATGCCTGCCATCCCGCCGGGCGGCGGCCGAACATCATCATGATCCATGATGAATCGAGTTTCGACATCCGCGCCGCCTCTGGCGTCAAGGTGCCGCCGGGCTATGGCAGCCAATTCAAGTCCTATGACGGCGTCGAGCGCAAATTCCTCGCCGAGAGCAATGGCGGACCGAGCTGGTTCACCGAGTACAACGTGCTTGCGGGATTGTCCTCGCGCTCGTTCGGCCGGTTCTCTTATTTCGTCACCCGCATCGCATCGGGACGCGTGGAGCGCGGCCTGCCGTTGGCGCTGCGTCGCTGCGGCTACGACACGCTCTCGCTCTATCCCGCGTTCGGCGCCTTCATGAGCGCGCGCAACTTCCAGACCACGACCGGCATCCAGCGCTTCTACGACGCGCATGACCTGCATGCGAAGGATGTCGAGCCCGACAGCTTCTTCTACGACAAGGCGCTGAAGCTGATGGCCGAGCAGAAGACGTCAGGCACGCCGCTGTTCGCCTTCGTCTATCTCGCCGCCAATCATTTCCCCTGGGAAACCAAATTCCATCCCGAGTTGCTGCCGTCGTGGAAGCGGCCGGGCAACAAGCCCGCGGTCGACGAATATCTACGCCGGCAGGCGATGAGCGCCAACGACTATGCCGACTTCGTCGCGGCGCTGAAGAAGAAGTTTCCGGCGCAGCCTTTCCTGATCGTGCGTTACGGCGATCATCAGCCGGAATTCTCGCCGCAGCTGCTCGATCCCGATCTCGACGAGGCCGGCATCGGCAAGAAGCTGATGGATTACGATCCGCGTTACTACGCGACCTACTATGCGATCGACGCCGTCAACTTCGAACCTGTGAAGAGCCCGGCGGTGATGAACACGATCGACGCAGCGTATCTGCCGCTGGTGATTCAGGAAGCTGCCGGCATTCCGCTCGATCCGTCGTTCGAGGAGCAGAAGGCGATCATGCTTCGCTGCAACGGCGCATTCTATTCCTGCAAGGACGGCGCAGAAGCGCGCCGCTTCAACCGCCTGTTGATCGACGCGGGGATCATCAAGGGACTTTGAGCATGCTTCGCGGCCTTCGGGCTAAGGCGGAAGCAATCCATTGTCGCCAATCGCAACTGCGCTGCGAGCTCCCTGCGACGACCGCTCCGCACATCACAGAGATCGCATCGTGAACTAGACTAACGTCGGTAGACGAAGGTCGTCACGCGAAACCGCGCGCATTACTCATTTGTAATTACGCCGCCGAGATTTCGTCACGATTGTTGCGATGATCTGTCGCGCCGCTGCCACGGTGTTCATCAGCGCGCAGCGTCAAGTCAGTCAATCCCGCCCTTCTTGCAGGAGTGTTTGCCCATGCGAGCGCTCGATGTTGCGCGCCTTGTCGCCGCCTTCGGACTTGCTATTCCCCTTGCCATTCCCTCAGCCTACGCCGCGGAGCCGCCCCACGACATCAAGGGGCTCTACATGATGACGGACTATCCGGCCGTCACCATCAGGCCCGGCACCACCTCCAACATCTCGCTGCGTCTGCAGAATTACGATCTCGGCCCGCAGCGCTACAAGCTATCGGTCGAGGGCGTGCCGAGCGGCTGGACCGCGACGCTGCTCGGCGGCGGCCAGCCGGTCGCGGCCGCGATGCCGGCGCCCGACTCCAGCGTGCCGCTGCAACTCCGGCTCGACGTGCCCGCCAACGCTTCGCTCGCCGAGCAGACCTTGACGGTGAAGGCCGAAGGGCAGGGCAGCGAGGCGACGTTGCCGATCGTGGTCGCGCTCGCCAAGGAGCTGCCGGCAAAGCTGACGGTGACGTCGAAACTTCCCGAATTGCGCGGCAGCCCAAAATCGAATTTCGAATACACGCTGACCATCAAGAACGACAGCGGCCGCAACCTGGTCGCAAGCTTCGCCGCGGCTGCGCCGCAGAACTTCGAGACCTCGTTTACCGAGGCCTATGGCACACAGGAATTGTCGTCGATCCCGATCGAGGCCGGACAGTCCAAGGACATCAAGCTCAAGGTGCGGCCGCCGAGCGCGATTGATGCCGGGCATTTCCCGGTCAAGGTCACCGTCAACGCCGAGGATGCCTCGGCGCAGACCGAGGTGGCGCTCGATGTCGCGGGCCAGCCGCAGCTTCAGCTCTCCGGCCGCGACGGGCTGCTGAGCGCGCGTGCGGTCGCCGCCGAGCAGAGCACGATTCCGGTCGTCGTCACCAACAGCGGCACCGCGCCGGCCGACAACATCGAGCTCGCCGCGACGGCGCCGAGCGGCTGGAAGGTCACGTTCCAGCCCACCAGGATCGAGCGGCTGGTGCCCGGCAAGGACACTGAGGTTCAGGCGCTGGTGACGCCGAGCGACAAGTCGCTCGCCGGCGACTACCAGCTCGCGATGCGCGCTACCTCGCGCGGCGAGACGGCGTCGAGCCAGTTCCGCGTCACGGTGAGCACTTCTACCGTCTGGGGCATGGCCGGTGCCGGCGTGATTGGCGTCGCGCTGCTGTTGATGCTGGGTGCGGTTGCGAGGTTCGGACGGCGATGAGCGAGCAGCAGAACAACAGTGCTGCAACACGGCCCGAAACCGTCATCGCGGCACGCGATCTCACCAAGCGCTACGGCAAGACCAGCGTCGTCGACGCCATCAATTTCGACATCGCCAAGGGCGAGGTGTTCGGGTTGCTCGGCCCGAACGGCGCCGGAAAGACCACGACCATCCTGATGATGCTCGGGCTCACCGAAATCTCGGCCGGCCGGGTCAGCGTGCTCGGCTTCGACCCGGCGCGGCAGCCGTTGCAGGTCAAGCGGCGGGTCGGCTATCTGCCAGATGCCGTCGGTTTCTACGATCACCTGACCGCGGTGGAGAACCTCGCTTACGTCGCCAAGCTGATAGGCCTCCCGATGGCCGAACGCTCGCGGCGGATCGCGGCGGCGCTCACCCGCGTGCGTCTGCTCGACGTCGCCGACAAGCGCGTCGCAACGTTTTCGCGCGGCATGCGGCAGCGGCTCGGGCTTGCCGAGATCATCGTCAAGCGGGCCGAGATCGCCATCCTCGACGAGCCGACTTCGGGTCTCGACCCGCAGGCGACGATTGAATTCCTCGACCTGATCAGGGAGTTGAAGGCCGAGGGCGTTACCGTGCTGCTGTCGTCGCACATGCTCGACCAGGTGCAGCGGGTCTGCGATCGCGTGGCGCTGTTCCGGGCCGGGAAGATCGCGCTGATGGGTTCGGTGGCCGAGCTCTCGGTTCAGGTGCTGGGCGCGGGCTTCGTCGTCGAGGTCGAAGCCGACGGCGCGGGCATTGCGCGGCGGCTCGCCGCGATCCCGGGCGTCGGCAATGTCGAGACGCTCGCCGATGACCGCTTCCGCATGACCGCCGACCGCGACGTCCGGGCCGATGCCGCGCGCGCGGTAGTCGCGTCCAACGGCGCGCTGCGACGGCTCTCGGTCGACGAGCCGAGCCTCGAGGCGATCTACGCTCGCACCTTCCAGGCCACCCCGTCAGGAGGCGTGCGCGATGCGGCGTGAGGGTTCAGCATTCCAAGGCGTCGGTGCCGTCTTCGTCAAAGAGCTGTCGGACAACATCTCGAGCGTCCGCATGCTGATGCTCCAGCTTCTGATCGTGCTGACCGCGATGGCGGCGCTCTATGAGGCGATCGCCGCGCTCCGCCAGAATACCGCGGAGGATCCATTCCTGCTGTTGCGGCTGTTCACGGTGAGTCAGGTGCCGCTGCCGTCCTTTGTCGCCATCCTCGGCTTCCTGATCCCGCTGATGGCGATCGGGCTCGGCTTCGACCTGATCAACAGCGAGCACAACCGGCGCACGCTGTCGCGGATCCTGGCGCAGCCGATCTATCGCGACGCGCTGCTGCTCGGCAAATATCTCGCCGGGCTCGCGACGATCGCGATCAGCCTCACCGCGCTGTGGCTGCTGGTGATCGGCCTCGGCCTGATCTTCCTCGGCGTGCCGCCGGGCGGCGACGAGATCGCCCGCTCGCTGGCCTTCCTGGTGATTGCGATCTTCTATGCCGGGGTCTGGCTGTCGCTCGCAATGCTGCTCTCGATCGTATTCCGCTCGCCAGCGACCGCGGCACTGGTGGCGCTCGGCCTCTGGTTGTTCCTGACCGTGTTGTGGCCGATGCTGGCGCCGGCGATCGCGCAGGCCATCGTGCCGCCCGATCCACGTTTTGCAGCGCTCGGCCTCGATACGCCGGGCACGGCGATCTGGACCCAGCTGCTGCAGCGGTTCTCGCCCAATGACCTGTTTGGCGAGGCGATGCTGGCGGTGCTGTCGCCGACCACGCGCACGCTCGGCCCGGTGTTCCTCGATCAGATCCGCGGCGCCGTGATGGGTGCCCCGTTGCCGTTCGGCCAGAGCGTGATGATCGCCTGGCCGCAGACGGTCGGCCTGATCGCCTGCACCATCGTGCTGTTCGTCGCCGGCTACGTTCTGTTCCAGCGCCAGGAGGTCAGGGCCTGAGGCGGAGAGCGCGGCGGTTCAGTGCGGCCCAATCTTGTCCCACAGCCAGCGCGCCACCGCGTCGGGCGACGATGATGCGTCGTTGCCCGACGCGCGCAAATTCGCCTCGCGCATCCCGGCGATATCGATCTTGCCGAGCAGCGGCCGCAGCGCCGCCTTGAGGGCCTCGTCGTCGCGCCGCTTTGGCGACAGCAGGACGATGGCGTCATAGGGCGGGATGGCGTGCCTGTTGTCCTCGAGCGTGACAAGATCGTATTTCGCGATCAGTCCGTCGCTGGTGTAGCCCGCGATCACGTCGACCTCGCCGGAGGCAACCGCCGCATACATGAAATCCGGCTGCATCTGACGCTGGGCGCGGAACGTCAGCCCATAAGCCTTCTGGATGCCGACCCATTCCGGCCGCGAGAAGAATTCATAGTCGCCGGCGATCGACATCGTCGCGGCGCGTGACGCGAGGTCGGCGATCGAATGGATACCGAGCTCTTCGGCGCGCTTCCTCGGCATCACCAGCGTATAGGCATTCTCGAATCCGAGCTCGCCGAACAGCGTGATGTCTTGCTTTGCCAGCGTCATCTGCAACTCGCCCAACAGCTCGGCGCGGGGCTTGATGTCGGTGTGGTGGAACTGGTTGGCCCACAGCGTTCCGGAATAGTCGACATAGACATCGATATCGCCGGCCGTGAGCGCGTCGTAGATCACGTTGGAGCCGAGGCCGGCGCGGGTCGTGGCCGGAAGGCCCGCCGCTTGCAGCCGCTGCGCGATCAACGCCGACAGCACATATTGCTCGGTAAACGTCTTGGCGCCGACCACGATGCCCGCATGCGGACGCGCGATCGCGGGCAGCAGAGTCGCCGCGATCAGGGCAGTAATACCGAGCCCGCCGAGTGCCGTCCGGATGCGGCTGCGATTGCGCAGGCCGTTCTCGATCAGCGCCAGAAATTGGTCAACCACAAGCGCGAGCACGGCCGCAGCGAAACAGCCGAACAGCACGAACACCCAGTTCTGGGTCTGCAATCCCGCGAAGATATAGTTGCCGAGGCTGGTCTGGCCGATTGGTGTTGACAAGGTGGCGGTGCCGATCACCCATACCGCCGCCGTGCGGATTCCAGCCATCATCACCGGCAGCGCCAGCGGAAGCTCGACCATGGTGAGCGATTGCCGCGGCGTCATGCCGACGCCCTGGGCGGCTTCCAGCACCGCCGGATCGACCCCCGACAGGCCGGTGATGGTGTTGCGCAACACCGGCAGCATCGAATAGAGCGCGAGCGCCAGCACGGCGGGCAGGAAGCCGAAGGCGGAGAAGCTGAAGCCGAGCCACGCCGCCGTCAACGCGGCGAGCGCCAGCAGCAGCGGATAGAACAACGCGAGCAGCGCGAGACCGGGCACGGTCTGCACGATGCCGGCAAGCCCGAGCAACGTCGTGCGCAGCACCGGCCGGTTACGAGAGATGATCGCAAGCGGCAGGCTGATCAGGAGCCCGAGCGCCAGCGCGCCGACGCTGACCCGCACATGATTGCCGAGATAGTCGGGCAGATGGGAGAGCGCCTCGCTCCAGCGCGGATCGGCTGATAGAGTCATGCCGTGTCGCCCCGCGGCAGCAAGGCGCCCAGGCGTTCCGCCTGCCGGCGCGGCGTGCGCATCAGTTCACCGACATAGCCATCGGTGCTGGCCGAGAGTTCCGCCGGCGTGCCCTGGGCCAGCAGCCTGCCGCCGCGCATCACCGCGACACGATCGGCCAGCAGCAACGCCTCGGTCATGTCGTGGGTGATCATGACCGTGGTCAGGCCGAGCTCGCGGTGCAGCGTTCGATAATCGTCGCCGAGCGCGTCGCGGGTGAGCGGATCGAGCGCGCCGAACGGCTCGTCCATCAGCACGATGCGCGGCTTCGCAGCCAGCGCACGCGCGACGCCTATGCGTTGACGCTGGCCGCCGGAGAGTTCGTGCGGCATACGCTCGCGATATTGTGAGCGGTCGAGCCGCACAAGGTCGAGCAATTCATCGACCCGCGCCGAGATCTCCGCCTGCGTCCAGCCGAGCAGATGTGGCGTGATGCCGATGTTGCCGGCGACGGACAGATGCGGAAACAGCCCACCGCTCTGGAAGACATAGCCGATGCGGCGCCGCAGCAGGATCGGGTCGATGCGGCTGACATCCTCACCCTCGACCGCGATCCGGCCTTGGTCGGCTTCGATCAGGCGATTGGCGAGCCTCAGCAGCGTCGTCTTGCCGGAGCCCGAGCCGCCGACAATCGCCAGGAATTCACCCTCGGCTACGTCAAGCGAGACGTCGTCGACCGCCACCACGCGACCACTGTCAAAACTCTTGCCGACATGCGCATAGGCAATCAGCGGCGTTGCGGGCATTCCAGGGCGACCTCATGTCTCACCGTCGTTAACGACAGTGATAGCCCATAAATTGGACTTTGACTCGAGGCGCGGGCGCCTGCGCGGTGGTTTCGCAGGCTGTTCCGGTCGAAGCGGATCAGCCCCGTCCGGGGCTGTGAGCACACATCACACTTCGTTCTTGGGTACGTACTTGCCCATGATGCATTTATAGCTCTGCAGGTGCCATTCGTGATACGGCCCCTTGGCGAGCCAATCGGCGATGCCGATCTGCGCATTCACTGCGCAGGCGCCCATGGTGATGCCGGATTGGTCACTCGTGGTGACGACCTTTTCCATGCAGAGTTGAGCATTGCAGAGGATGGCGACGAGCGTAACGAGCATGACGGCCTTTATCAGTGGGGTTAACCCGGTCTGACCCGAATCATGCAGGGTTCATGCCACTATCAGCAGCTTTGGTGTCGCAGCCGACAAGACTGGGAAAGTACGGCCGGAGCGAATCGTCACGCCCGTCAGCGCGTAGCCGCACGCCCGTAGATACGCTATAGTCGCTGCCCAACTACGGCGTGAGATCGGGGCGAGCGAGGAACGTTGCGCGGTCGGGGGCTGCATCGATGATGACGTTACCTGAGTTGGCGGCAGGTGCTTTGGAGAAGTTTCTCGCCACGCATGTCAGCCGCACCTTCGGCGCTTCGCAGGCGCGCTTCGGCGAACTCCTGCCAGCCGCCGCGCGCATCGCGTTGGAATGCATCGGCAACAGCGACGCGCTCTACCACAATGTCGAGCACACGATGCTGGTCACGCTCGCCGGGCATGACATCATCCGCGGCCGCGCGCTGCACACCCACGTTACCGCCGAGGATTACACCCACACCATCATCGCCTGCCTGACTCACGACATCGGCTATGTGCGCGGTCTTTTGAAGGGCGATGGACCTGATGGTTACGTCATTGATGCCTCCGGCAACAAGGTGGTGCTGCCGCGTGGCTCGTCGGATGCCGGCCTGATGCCGTATCATGTCGACCGCTCGAAGCTGTATGTGCTCGACAGGCTCGAGGCCGTCCTTCCACTTGATCGCGAGCGCGTCGCGCGCAACATCGAGGGCACGCGGTTTCCGGCGCCCGAAGGTCAGCAATATGACGATGAGGCGTCGATCGTCCGGGCGGCCGATTTCATCGGTCAGCTCGGCGATCCCAACTACATCAGGAAGGCCAACGCGCTCTATCACGAGTTCGAGGAGGTCGGCATCAACCGCCAGCTCGGCTATGAGTCGCCAGCCGATATCGTCGACCGCTATCCGCAATTCTACTGGAACATGGTTGCGCCGCACATTCAGGGCGCCATCAACTGCCTGAACATGACGGCAAGCGGCCGCCAGTGGATCGCGAACCTCTATAGCAACGTGTTCCGCGCCGAGCGCGAGGTGACGCTGTCCGGCCCGCAAATCTGACGCCGCGGCCTTTCAGCACGGATTGTGCTGCGTTCCCCAGCCGTTCGCGTGGTGTCCACATTTAGGCCTGCTTCGTCGTTGCACAGTCCGTGGAAATCAGCGACCTTGCGCCATGGACCCCTCCAGCGACCGTGTTTTCGACCGCTTCAGCATGATATCCCGTTTCGCTCAATTGATTGCGGCTGCCGTCCTCTGCTGGCCGGCGCTGGCCGTTGCCGCCGGTCCGGTCTACGACGTCGATCTGTACGCGTTGATGTCCGGCACTTGCCGCAATGTCTCCGTCGCAGGCCGCAGCTACACCTGCAAGGCAGTCGCCTATTTCCACACCCTGCGCGGCCGCTCCGAATTCACCGTGGTGCTCGACGATCCCGCCGACAAGAGCCACATCATCTCGTTCTCCGGCGAGAGCACCGAGCGCACCCAGGACAATCTGTTCGAGCTCGCGGTCGACCGCATGTTGCTGAAGTCCAGCGACCGCCCGCGAGTGGATGGTCTGCCGGTGCCGCTGGTCGAGATGTCGACGGGCTCGTGCCGCCAGGTCGGAAGCTTCATCACGCGGCAGGTGTCCACCATCACCTGCGCCGCAACCGACCAGAACGGCAAGAAATACGAGCTGAGCTTCGAATCGGACGGTTCGCCGATGACGTTGCGCCGGTTGCGGCAATCGACGCTGCCGTCCGAACGGCAGCGGGCGCGCCAGATCGCGCAGCTCGAATGCCGTCTCAAGGCGCGCGCTGCGCAAGTGCTGCCGCGGGACACGACGGCCTTCATGATCCGCTGCCTCGGTGAGGGCGACGGCAAGCCGGCCGACGAGCAACGATAGCCGTGCCCTGCGTTCCGGACGAGGCTTGAGGAGAATTCGATGCGTTTGAAACTCACCATCATCGCAGCCGTCGGAGTTTGCATCGCCGGGCCGGCCGCCGCACAGATGTACGATCCGAACTATCCGGTGTGCCTGGAAGTCTATGGCGGGAGGCTGACGCCCGAGTATATCGATTGCAGCTACACGTCGCTTCCGCAGTGTCAGGCGACGGCCTCGGGGCGCTCCGCGACGTGCTCGGTCAATCCGTTCTACAAAGGTCCGAAAAAGCCGCCAAAGCAACGGGGGCAGCGACAACGCCAGTCCACCAACTAGCGCGCTCAGGCTTCCCGCCTGCCGTCGCTCAAGACTGTATGGCCGTCGTGTCTCCAGTGCGGTTGACTAACCCCGGCAGTTGTGAGGAAACGGTCCGAGCAATAAGGAGAATCCGATGCGCCTGAAACTTTTCGCGATCGCTGCGTTCGCGGTCGCGCTGGCCCGACCTGCCGCCGGACAGGCCTATGATCCGAACTATCCGGTCTGTTTGCATCTCTATAACGGGCCGATGGCCGGAGACCACATCGATTGCAGCTACACCTCGATCCCGCAGTGTCAGGCGACGGCATCGGGTCTCTCTGCGATGTGCATCGTCAATCCCTTCTTCGCTCCTCCGCCACCACCGCCGGAACGTCCGGTGCGCCGCGGACGCCATCCCGTTCAGTGAGGCGGGCCCGCGAAACTCGTCTCGTCAAAGCGGCACACGCAAGGCATCGTAGGTGAACAGCCAGTCATAGCGCTCGCGCACCCGGTCCGGCTGCCATTCGCGCGAGACGTAGGCATCGGCGCCTTCGACGTCGGCGAGCGCGGGATTGTGGAAGCGCCTGGCATTCTCGGCCGACTTCACCACTATCGCGTTCGTCCGCGTCAGCCGCGCGGTCTGGTAGCGCTGCAGCGCTTCCTCGGGCGGGAAGCCTTCAAGACAGCGCGCCAGCACCATGCCGTCCTCGATCGCCATGTTGGCGCCCTGGGCCAGGAACGGCAGCGTCGGATGCGCGGCGTCGCCGATCAGGCAGGCGCGCCCGACGACGAAGCGATCGAGCGGGTCGCGGCCGAGCAGCGCCCATTTGTAGGGAATATCGAGGCTCGCGATGATGGTGTGAATCTCTGGATTCCATCCGGCAAAGGCTCCGCTACAGGCCTCGCGCGTACCGCGTTCGGTCCATGACTCGATTGACCAGCTCTCACCCTCGAAGATGCCGACGAAGTTCAACAGCTCGCCGCGGCGAACCGGATAGGTGATGACGTGGCCGCCCGGGCCGATCCAGTTGGTGCCGACGTCGCGCCTGAGGGGTGGCGGTAGCCGTTCCATCGGCACCAGGCCGCGCCAGGCGGCCACGCCCGAGAAGAACGGCTTGGTGTCGCCGCCGATCTGCCGGCGAATTTCGGAGTGCACGCCGTCGGCACCGACCACGACGTCGCCGCGCCGACGCTCGCCATTGGCAAGGTGCAGGCAGATGCCGTCGCCGTCCTGGTCAAATCCGGTGCAGCGGCTGCCAAGATGCAGCCGCCCCGGCGCCCGAACCTTGAATGCGTCGACCAGCACGCGGTGAAAGTCGCCGCGATGCACCATCCAGTAGGGCGCGCCATAGATCGCGCGCGAGGAGGCGCCGAGGTCGAACAGTTTCCAGGTCCGCCCGGTGCTGAACAGCCTGATCTCCTTGCCCGAGGGCTCGCAGGCGATGGCCTGCATCTCCTCCTCGAGCCCGAGCGCGATGAGGACGCTGGTGCCGTTGGCGCTGAGCTGGACACCGGCGCCGAGCTCGCGCAGCTCGGACGCCTGCTCGAAGATCTCGACTTCGATGCCACGCTGCAGCAGCGACAATCCGGCGACGAGACCGCCGATCCCGGCGCCGGCAATCAGGACCTTTGGCTTGCGGTGTGTACTCACGCGAACATCGCTATCTGTGCGTGATCAGGAAGTCGTCGGTGAATTCGCCGCGCGACAGCTTGACCGGGATCTCGCCGTCACTGCCGATCTCGACGATCTCCGAGCCGGACTTGCTATCCTCAGGGGTTAACAGCTCGATGCGCTCGGCGATCCGCTCCGCCTGCCAATCGGTCAGCTTCCAGGCAAACCGGCCGCCGAGATCGCGCATGCCGAATTCGTCGTCGGCGGGCGCCAGCACCAGCGCGTCGCGCGAGACGGCGCCGGGAATCCGCTCCGCCACGGCAATGGTCTGCGGGTCCTCGGCAAAGCGCCGCAGCAGCATTGCCAGCGCGGCGAGATCGGCGGCTTCGCCGAGGAACAGGAACAGCGGATGAAAATCGCTCGGCATGTATTCAAATCGCAGCATGATCGTCGGTCCGTTGACTGGGACTACTCGCTGAGCACCTTGACGACGTCCTGGGCGTGGCACAGCTCCACCGTGCCAACGTCGGCGGGCCGGGCAGGGCACTCCAGATAGCGTACCTGCAGCCACTGGCCATCGTCCATGTTCTCCACCACTTCGGCGACGACGCCGGCCTCCAGTTTCAGCCGCGTCCCCACCTTGATCGCCATCACGTCAATCATCGCTACCCTTGCTGATCTTGACCTTGCTCAGATCTGGCCCCGCTTAGAAGAACGTGGTGAGATTCTTGGCCAGCAGGATATTCTGTTCAAGCAATATCTCGCGCCGCGCGATCTTCCAGCCATCGTCGGTCAGGCGCAGCGTGTCGTTGCGGCGGCCGACGAAGATGTAGGTCTCATACTCGACGCGGTTCTGGTAGACGAGGAAGCGGCTGGTGACGTCCAGCTCGCGCGCAGCCTCGATATCCGGCCGCGCGCCCTTGATCTGCACATTGCTGACCATATGCGTGATGCGCGACAGCGGCTCCTCGGCATAGTGCACGCCGGTCAGGATCTGCTCGACCCGCTTGGTCAATGTCCATTTGTCTTCGTCGAACCAGCTGATGCCTTCACCGCGTTTGGTGTTCTCGCGCGCGGCCTGCTGGCCGAACTTCACATTGCGGCGGATCGGCATGAAATAGCCGATGTCGTCGGTGAGTAGCTCGAGCCAGTCGCGGAAGCGCCGGTCGTCGAGCAAATCGGCCTCGTGGTAGTAGAAATCCTCGACATCGGCCTTCAGCCGGTAGTAGGTCGCCGCTCGCTCGATCGCAGCGTTCCCGGCGTGTTGTTGTTTGTCCTGATCCTGAACGGTCGTCGTCATCGCTATCTCCTCATCAGGCATCGCAGGGTTGTCAGAGCGCCGGCTTGGGCGGGATCGGTCCGCCCTGCTGGGCGAAGCAGCCGACATCGATCACGGTGCCGGACAGCGTTTCCGCTTCCGGTGACAGCAGGAAGGCGACCACATTGGCGATGTCGTCACCGGCGGCGACGCGGCCCGCGGCGGTGCCCGGCGCGCCCTTGCCGAAACGCGCCGCATCGCCGCCGACACGGCCGAGGCTCATGCCGCTGACGATGCCGCCACCACCAGGGATCACGGTGTTGACGCGGATGCGCTGGTGGAAGAAGTCGTAGGCCATCGCTGCGCTGAGCGCGATAACGCCGCCCTTGCTCGCGCTGTAGACCGCCATGTTCGGCTTGCCCCAGCCGGCGCCGGATCCGATGTTGACGATCGAGCCGCCGCCTTGCGCGATCATGTGCGGGATCGCGGCGCGGCTGGTCAGATACGGTCCCTTCAGATTGACGGCGATGATCCGGTCGAACAGCACCTCGTCGGTGTCGAGCACGGTGCCGAGCGGGCCGATCGCGGCGTTGTTCACGACGCCGTCGATGCGCCCGAACCGCGCCATCGCGTGGGCGACCACCTTGGCAACATCGCCGGCCTGCGACACATCGGCTTCCATCAATTCGGCGGTGAGCCCTTCGCGATCGAGTTCCTCGCGCAGGGCGGGAATGGCGTTCTGCGCGGTACTCGAGACCTGCGGCGCCTCGAGACCGAAGGCCGCCACCGCGTGGCCGCGCCTGGCGAGGCCGAGCGTGATCGCGCGGCCGATCCCGAAGGTGCCCCCGCTGACGAGGACGGTTTTTGCGGGCGCGGTCATTCTGCGGCCTGCCGGCTGCCAGCGGGTGATCCGAGCAGCTCGTGCCAGTCGCCGCCCTGCATGTAGGTGGTCCAGCGGCGATAGAAGCCGCGCGCGATCTGCTCGGTGACTTGCGTGGAGACATCGCCGCCGAGCGGATGATCGGTGACGTAGGCGCCCATCGACTGCTGATAGTTGAAGGGATAGCGCCGCGCCACCGTGCCGGTGCTCGCCGCGGTGGCATAGAGCCAGTTCTCCATGTCGTCCTGTTCGGTCATCCCGGCCGGGCCGGAGTAGCGCATGTAGTAGCGGCGCAGATATTCCTTGGCTTCCTTCGGCGCGTCCTTGTCGACCAGGAAGAAGCGCCAGCCTTCGGTTGAGGTCGGGCTGTGCGGATGCCAGGCGCACAGTCCACGCGGCTGACGGCCATGATAGGAGGTGTTGGGGAAGATCGTGCCGACGAACGGCAGCAGCCGCGCCCCTTCGCCGAGCCGCCGCTTGCGCTCCTCGAAACAGTGCCGGAAGTATTTTTCGAGGATCGGGTTGTCGAGGAAGGACTCGATGTATTCGTTGGCCTCCGGCTGGATCGCGCTGTGCACGCCATGGCCTTCCGGAAAGCTGATCCAGACGTGCTGCGCTTTCTCCAGCTCATCGTCGCGGCGGCCCTTCTTGCCGGCGGCAGCGCTCGGCCCGATGCCGATCAGGTCGACCGAGCGATGGCTCGGGTTGTGATAGGTGTCGCCGAGGAAATTCTCGGCCGCGAATTTCCAGTTGGCGGGGAACACCCATTTGTGGACGCCGATCACCTCGGAGCCGCCTTCGCGGCCGTCGCGGCAGTCGAGCGCCTGGTCGAGATGGATCTTGGCATCGCCGAGATAGGTGATGAAGTCGGGCGCGTCCTTGTCCCAGGTCGCCCAGATCGAGCCCTTGTAGTTGCAAAGCTTCGCCACCGAGACTAGCGAGTTGGCCTCGCGGTCGAGCACCCCGTCATACAGCGTCCGGTGCAGTGGAACGCCCTGCAGCTTGCCGTCGGTGGTGTAGGTCCAGCTGTGATAGGGACAGGTGAACAGCGACGTGTTGCCCTGTTCGTAGCGGCACACCTTCATGCCGCGGTGCCGGCACGAATTGAGGAAGACGTGAATCTCGCCCTTCTTGTCGCGGCAGAGGATCACGGATTCCTCGCCCATCCGCGAGGTGTAGAAATCGCCGGGATTGGGCACCAGGCTTTCGTGCCCGACCAGCAGCCACGCACGGGTGAAGACCTTGTCGAGCTCCTGCCGATAGATATCGGCATCGACGAAGATCTCGCGGCTGATGAAGCCACCCTTGACGTCTACAAGCTGATCGAAATCGTTGCGAAGCGGCATCGGCTCCTCCTTGATCTTGCATGCGCGACCGTGCGTCGCGGCGATAATGGTGCGTCCTACTTGTCGAGCTTGCAGCCGCCCGTTCCCTCGGGGCGGAACGCCTTGTCGCCGGGGATGGCCGCGATCTTCTGGTAGTAGTCCCAGGGATATTTGCTCTCGTCCGGCTTCTTCACGCGGTAGAGCGAGAGGTCGTAGACGACGCGGCCGTCTTTGCGGATGTGCGCGGGGCGGCCGAAGAAATCGACCGGCAGCTTGCGCATCTCGGCATTGACCGCCTTCGCCTCGTCGCTGCCGCCGGCCTCGATCGCCTTCAGATAATGGCGCACGGCGGCGTAGGTCGCGGCCTGCAACTTTGTCGGTTCGCGCTTCTCGATCTCGATGAAGCGCTTGGCGAAGGCGCGGGTGCCGTCGTCGTCATCCCAGTAATATTGGGACGCGATGTACATGCCCTGCGCGTCGCGCAGGCCGATCGAATGGACGTCGGAGATGAAGGTCAGCATGCCGACGATGGTCTGCCCGCCTTGTTGCAGGCCGAATTCGTGGGTCTGCTTCACCGCGTTGACGGTGTCGGCGCCGGTGCCGGCCAGTGCCACCACCTTGGCACCGGAGCTCTGCGCGGCCAGCAAAAAGGATGAGAAGTCGGTGGTGTTGAAGGGATAGCGAACCGCGCCGATGACCTTGCCGCCCGTATCGGTCACCGCGCGTGAGGCATCCTTCACCATCGCGCTACCGAACGAATAGTCGACCGCGACAAAGAACCATTCCTTGCCGACGCGGCGGCTCAGCTCGCCGACCAGGCCGGCCGACAGCGCGTAGGTGTCGTCGGCCCA
>NZ_LFIQ01000088.1:141783-189972 GCF_001189245.1 Bradyrhizobium pachyrhizi
TTTGTCGCCGGTCAAATCGGACGTCGCGGCGCCCGAGACCAGCGCGGTGCGGTTGCTCTGCGTTGCAAGCCCGGCGACGGCGAGCCCGACCGAGCTCACCGCGAGATCGGTCACCGCGTCGACATGCTCGACGTCGAACCATTGCCGCGCGATCCCGACCGCCACGTCGGGCTTGTTCTGGTGATCCGCCGAGATGATCTCGATCGGCTTGCCCAGCACCTTGTTATGAAAATCCTCAGCGGCAAGCTTGGCGGCGGTCACCGAGCCCGGCCCGCCGAGATCGCGGCCGCTGCCGTAGTCACCCAGCAGCGCAATCCGCACCACGCCGTCCGAGATGCCTGAGCCGTCGGGTGCGGCGTACGCCAGCGGCGTTGAGAGCATCAGCGTGGCGATCGCGGCAGCGGCCCATCTGCGCGAGGCGTTTGTCTCCAGCAATTCCAATCCTCCCGTCGATTTTTCATATGTCCATCTAGTGGACATTATTCTCATAATTTGCGATACTATTCGCGCGGGCCGATTGGTCAAGCGCGCTGGATGCAGCGCGCCCTGCCGAATTTGCGGATGTGGACGGATGGCAAAGAAACCGAAGGCGGAAGTTCAGGACGCGGAGCAGGGGGCGTCAGGCGTGCGGGCGGTCGACCGCGCCATCGCGATCCTGGAAAGCTTCACGCCGGATCAGCCGGCGATGAGCGTGATCGAGATCCAGAAGCGGGTCGGGCTGAGCCGGCCGACGCTCTATCGCCTGCTGCAGACGCTGGCGCAGCGCGACCTGATCCAGGCCGAAGGCGACCCGCAGCGTTTCAGGCTGTCGCACGGCGTGATGAAGCTGGCCCATGTCTGGCTGAAGGGTCTCGAGGTGGTCGCGATCGCGCGCCCGGTCGTCGAAGGCCTGCGCGAGGCGACCGGCGAGACCGCAGCGTTGTTCCGCGAGCAGGACGATCGCGGCATCTGCATCCTCGAATGCGAGAGCCGTCACGTGCTCTCGATCAGCCGCGGAGTCGGCCACAGTTTGAGCCTGATCCAGGGATCGACCGGCAAGGCGATGCTGGCCTTCATGGACCCGAAGCGGCAGGCCGCGCTTCTTGCCAGCATTGCAAAGAGCGCGGATCGCGCGCGGCTCGAGGACGCGCTGACCTTTGCGCGGCGCAACGGCTATGCGACCAGCCATGGCGAGATCTTCGCCGGCGCGGTCGCCGTCTCCGCGCCGTGTTTCGATCACCGCGGCGAGGTGGTCGGTTCGGTCGGCCTCTACGGACCGAGCGCGCGCATCGACGAGCGGAAGCTATTGGAATATTCAAAGCTGGTGCGCCAGGCCGGCCGGCAGATTTCGGTCCTGCTGGGCTATCAGGACGGCGCGCCCATCGCATAGGGCTTCAACACCGCATAGAGCATGTCGTGTGTCGGCGTCGGGACGCCGAGCTTGCGGCCGAGCTCCACCACCTTGCCGTTCAGCCACGGCAGTTCGAGCCGGTTGCCACGCTCGAGATCGAGCGCCATCGAGGCCTTCATCGCAGGTGGCGCGTGTCCGATGAAGTCGAGCACTTTCGTCAGCGCATCCGGCGGCAGCTTGATGCCGTTGGCGTGCGCGATGGCGATGATCTCCTCGCAGGCCGATACGAAGAGCGGGCGCAAATCGGGATCGTCGCGCAGCTTGCCGATCGGCAGCCTGGTGACCGCGGTCAAGCCGGCATTGGTGGCGAGGCCGACGAACTTCATCCAGAGCTCGGTGTTGATCTGCTCGCTCAAGGTCGCGTCGAAGCCGGCCTTCAGGCAGAGATCGAGCAGCGCCTTGCCGCGCGGCGTGATGCGGCCGTCGAGCTCACCGAAGATCATGCGCATGAAGGTGCCGACCTGGTTGATGACGCCAGGCTTGATGATCGAGGCCGAGATCTGCGCCACGCCGCCCATCACGGCGTTGCGTCCCAGAATCGGGACCAGCCTGTCAGGCGCGTCGATGCCGTTCTGCAGCGGGATCACCGCGGTGTCGGGGCCGACCATCGGCCTGATGTATTGGCCGGCGCTCTCGACGTCCCACAGCTTGACGCAGAACAGCACGATATCGACCGGGCCGACGCTTGCCGGATCGTCGGTCGCCTGGGTCGGCACCAGATGGGTTTCGCCGCGGCCGCCCTTAACCTTCAGCCCCTCGCTGCGCATGGCGGCCAAATGAGCGCCGCGCGCGATAAAGGTGACGTCGGCGCCGGCATGCGCGAGCGCCGCACCAAAGCCGCCACCGACACCTCCGGCGCCCACCACTGCGATCCGCATGATTGTCTCCTTGTCCGTCGCTTTGGGTCGCAGCCTCGACGATGTCGGCGCAATGCGCAACCCGGTTGCGCGATTGCGCAACCCGGCCTGTCTGAAAATCGCGTGACCACAGCCTTGTTTGCTACGCCATCTTCCTGCGTTGACTTGCCCG
Organism: Bradyrhizobium pachyrhizi; assembly: GCF_001189245.1. Taxonomy (GTDB): domain Bacteria; phylum Pseudomonadota; class Alphaproteobacteria; order Rhizobiales; family Xanthobacteraceae; genus Bradyrhizobium; species Bradyrhizobium pachyrhizi. The sequence continues at coordinate 144,203 of NZ_LFIQ01000088.1, forward strand.
CCCGAACCGCTAAGCCATCTCGGAAAGTTCGGGAGGGATGCGTGGCGATGACGGAGCCGACGGCGGTCGCGCTTGACAGTGCGACGGTGGCGTTTCGGTTGGCGGATGGACGCGTCTATACCGCGGTCGAACAGGCCAATCTTTCGGTTGATCATGGCGAGTTCGTCGCCATTGTCGGCCCGACCGGATGCGGGAAGTCGACGCTGCTGAACGTCACGGCCGGGCTGCTCAAGCCCGCGGCCGGAACGGCAAGGATCTTCGACAAGCCGCTGAGCGGCCTCAACCGCGACGCCGGCTACCTGTTCCAGGCCGATGCGCTGTTCCCCTGGAAGACCGCGATCGACAATGTCGCGATCGGGCTCGAAATCACCGGCACGCCGCGCGCCGAGGCGCTCGCGCGCGCGCAGAAATGGCTGACCTCGGTCGGGCTCGGCGCCTTCGCCAATCGCTATCCGCACATGCTGTCGGGCGGCCAGCGCAAGCGTGTTGCGCTGGCGCAGGTCCTGATCCGCGATCCGAAGATCCTCCTGATGGACGAGCCGTTCGGTCCGCTGGACGCCCAGACGCGGCAGATCATGGGCAATCTGCTGTTGGAATTGTGGAGCGCCGACCGCAAGGCGGTGCTGTTCGTCACCCACGATCTCGAGGAGGCGATCGCGCTGGCCGATCGCGTCGTGATCATGTCGGCCGGTCCTTCCGCGCGCATCATCGGCGACTGGCGCATCACGCTGCCGCGGCCGCGCGACATCGCCGAGGTCCGGATGGAGAAGGATTTCCATGCCCTGCACCGCGAGATCTGGGGCGTGCTGAAGGACGAGGTGATGAAGGGCTATGTCCAGTCGACGCAGGCCGGAGCTGCCTGATGTCGCGCGTCACGCTGTTGTCCTTGCAGGTTCTGGTCGCCGTCGTCACGCTCGCGCTCTGGCAGCTCTTCTCCACCGTGCCGGTGTTCGGCAAGGTGCTGCTGCCGCCGTTCTTCTTCTCCAATCCGATCGACGTCTTCAGCCAGATCGTCAAATGGTTCTCGACCGGGGTGATCTGGAAGCATCTCGCGATCACGCTGTGGGAATCCATCCTCGCTTTCGTGATCGGCTCGGCCGGCGGCATTCTGGTCGGCTTCTGGTTCGCGCGCCAGCCGCGCGTCGCCGCGGTGTTCGATCCCTATGTGAAGATGGTCAACGCGCTGCCGCGCGTGGTGCTGGCGCCGATCTTCGCGCTGTGGTTCGGGCTCGGCGTCTGGTCCAAGGTCGCGCTCGGTGTGACCCTGGTGTTCTTCATCGTGTTCTTCAACGTCTACCAGGGCGTCAAGGAAGTACCGACCACGGTGCTCGACAATGGCCGCATGCTCGGCATGAACGAGCGGCAGCTGATGCGCCACGTCTACTGGCCGTCGGCGTTGTCCTGGATGTTCTCCTCGCTGCACACCTCGGTCGGCTTTGCCGTGGTCGGCGCGGTGGTCGGCGAATATCTCGGCTCCGCCGCCGGCCTCGGCTACCTGATCCAGCAGGCCGAGGGCGTCTTCGACGTCGCCGGCGTGTTCGCGGGCATGTTCGTGCTGTCGGCCTTCGTCATCCTGATCGACATGGGCGTGACGATGGTCGAGAATCGGCTGCTGGTGTGGCGGCCGACGCCGGTGACGCGGGATTAGGGCACTGCCGGCGCGGCCTCGATCAACCCGCGGATATTGTTCGTCACCTCCGGGTCGATCGGATTGTAGACGATCATGCTGAGGTCGGGCCGTCCGTCGACCGCGAACGCCGAATATTCGAACTTGACCGGGCCCAGGATCGGATGCCGGAGCTGCTTGACGCCTTCGCCGTGCGTTCGCACGTCGTTGTCGCGCCACAGCGCCGCGAATTCCGGGCTGAGCCGGCAGAGCTCGTCGACAAAGGGTTGCACCTCGGCTGCGGCACCGGCGCGCGCGGCGTCCACCCTGAAGGCGCCGACCACGAAGCGCGCCACGCTGGCCCAGTCATGTTGTGCCGCGCGGACGCGCGGATCGAGGAACATGAAGCGGAGCACGTTGCGCTCGCGCGGCGGCAGCGATCCGTAGTCCGTCAGCATCACGGTCGCGGCCCGGTTCCAGGCGACGATATCCCAGGTGGCGGTGCGTATCACGGCGGGGCGCGGCTCCAGCGCGTCGAGCACGCGCTGCAGCCGGGGGGTGACGCCTTCGCTTCGTTGGTAACGCACCTCGGGCGTGCGGCCGAGGCCGAGCAGGAACAGATGCTCGCGCTCGACATCGGTCAGCATCAGCGCACGCGCGATGCGGTCGAGCACATCGGCCGAGGGCGCGCCGCCGCGGCCCTGTTCGAGCCAGGTGTACCAGGTCGCGCTGATGTTGGCGCGCTGCGCCACCTCTTCGCGGCGCAGGCCCGGCGTGCGCCGCCGCTCCGGCGGAAAGCCGAACACGGCCGGATCGAGCTTGCTGCGGCGGTCCTTCAGGTAGGCGCCGAGCAGGTTCTCTTGCGCGAGCGGTTCGCTCATCCTGTTAGCTGCTATACCATGATAAGGTCACTACTTTAACAGGATAGCGCGCAGGGCCAGATTTGTCTCCAACGAAACCTGGAGACTTCCTCATGCGCGTGTTCGTCACTGGTGCCACCGGATTCATCGGCACTCCCGTCGTCAAGGACCTGATCGCCGCCGGACATCAGGTTCTTGGCATGGCCCGTTCGGACGAGGGGGCGAACGCGATCTCTGCCGTTGGTGCGGAGGCTCTTCGCGGCTCGCTCGAGGACCTTGATAGCTTGCGCAAGGGGGCAAGCGCTTCGGATGCTGTCATTCACCTGGGCTTCGTTCACGACTGGTCCAACTTCGCGAAGAGTTGCGAGATCGACCGCTGCGCCATCGAAGCGCTGGGTTCTGTTCTGTCTGGATCGGACAGGCCGCTGATCGTGACCGGGGGCTTGGCGGGATTGGCCGCGCCCGGCCAGATCGCGACTGAGGACCAAACGATATCGCCGGATTTCCCATTCCCTCGCGTGTCGGAACAGACGGCCCTGTCGCTGAACGGCGTCCGCGCGTCGGCCATGCGTCTTCCGCAGGTTCACGATTCTGTCAGGCAGGGTCTCATCACCCCCTTGATCGCAGTGTACCGCGAAAAGGGCGCGTGCGCCTATCTCGGCGACGGGCAAAATCGCTGGCCGGCGGCGCATGTTCTCGACGTCGCGCGTCTCTACCGGCTGGCCATCGAAAAGGCTGAGCCGAACGCAAGGTATCACGCCGTCGCGGAAGAGGGGGTCTCGATGCGCGATATTGCCGAAACGATCGGCCGGCGGCTGAAGCTGCCGGTCAAATCCATCGCCCCGCAAGAGGCGCAGGCCTTCTTTGGCTGGCTCGGCACGTTCGCGGCATACGACATGGCGGCCTCCAGCGAGCAGACGCGCAGGAAGCTTGGATGGCAGCCGACCGGGCCGGGGTTGATTGCCGATCTCGAACAGCTGGTCCATTCCGCCCAGTAAGAAGCAGCGCAGTAGGACGCGGAGGTGGTAAGCCGAAGGCGTAACCCACCCTACGCAACTACGCTGCGGCTCAGAGCGGGAAGCACCGCATGTAGGCGGCGAACAATGCTTCATCGTTATGGCTCACCAGCTTTGCGTCAATCGCGTCGGCAAGTTCGAGGTCGCGGTTCTGCACGCGCAGCCATGCCTGGGCGTCAGCGGTGATGGTCAGAGCGGCCTCTCCGACATGCCGTCCCGGCACCACTTGCAGATCCTTGCCCTTGATCGCAACGGTCATATCCAGCGGGCTCGCCCCGGTGAAGCGCAGATGCGTCACGAAATCCAGGCCCCGAGCTCTGCCGCGCTGGAATCCGAGCGAGAGCGAAAAGATATAAGCCTGCAGGCTGCCGATATGGCGGCCCGAGGTGACATGCTGGACCTTCTTGTGCGGAAAGCGCCGCGTCACGGTGTCCTCGGCGTCGGTATCCGGGATCACGTAGACGTACTCGTCCTTGTCGATCAGTGGCTGCACCACGTCGGCGAAATGCCCGTCGCGATCGTGCAGGAAGGGGCCAATCACGTCTTCGCCGGCCGGGCAGGCCGAGATGCAATAGGCCGCCTTGTAGCCCGGCTTGAACGACAGCGATTGCCAGATGTTCAGCGTCTCGGTGCGGGGGACGCGGGCGCGATAATCCCTGGCGTCCTTTGCATCCGCGACCTTCTCCACCCACTGCGAGAAGTTGCCGAGAAAGTCGTGATAGTTGTGAGTGTGGCAGGACAGGAAGTCGAAGCCGCCGTCCGGCTTGATGGCGCCGACCGGGCAGGCAGCGACGCACAATTTGCACTCCAGGCAGGGATTGTAGTCGATCGGATGGTCATGGGCGTCGACCTCGCATCCGAGCAGGATGGTGCCGAGCAGGACGAAACTGCCGAATTTCGGGTGGATGATGCTGCGATGGATTCCCATGCGGCCGAGACCGGCTTCCACCGCGATCGGCTTGTGCTGAACCATCATGATCCTTGGCAGATCCATCTCCATCGGGAACGCGGCAACCGAGTTGCAGGCCGGGATGCCGTGCTCGTCGAGCGCGCGAACGATGGCGCGCGCGGTTTCGTTGACGTGATCGTAGGTGCTGTGGAATTCCTCGTTGGCAACCGAGCGCGAGGGCGAGCGCACCGGCTCACGGTTCATGTGGCAGACGATCGCGAGCAGGGAGCGCGTCCGGCCATAGACCTTGCCAATGAAGTCGCGCTGCGGCGCGATGGCGGCCCGTTCGAACTCGATGATGCCGACATCATCGGCTCCGCATCTGCGCGCGATATCCTTTATCAGTTCCGATGAAACCGGGACGTCGCGGACCGGTTCGCTGCTGCGCGCGCGCACAGCCCTGACCGTGGGGTGATCGTCCAGGCTCATGGGTCTTGCTCTCTATAAAATGACGATCGTCATATTATGAAGCGAGCAAACTTGAGGCAAGTGAATTATCTGTCAAGTGTCATGTCATGGAACCGGCGCGGGCGCGCGCGACTTTCGTCATTGCGAGGACCGAAGCGACGAAGCAATCCATGGGTCCGCCCATCCAGAGAGATGGATTGCTTCGCTTCGCTCGCAATGACGCTGAGAGAGGCAGCCGTCAATCCAGCAGCTTGGTGTCATCCGGCGCCTGCGGGGGCGTCTTGATCGCGATCGCCTTGATGGCGCGGCCGTTCGGCTTGGTGCCGCCATGCGGCGTGCCCTTCGGGATCACGATCAGGTCGCCGGGCTTCACCGTCACTTCCTTGTCACCGAGCCAGACCGTGCCGGTGCCTTCGAGGACGAACTGCATCTCGTTGGTGTTGGGATGCATGTGCTTCGGCACGTTGCCGTCCTGGATCGAGACGGTGGCGCCGTCGGCGGAGACGAACATCTTGGAACGGAAGCCGACCTTGTTGGCGTCGCCGAGCTTGTCGCCCTCCATCTCGCCGGTATGGATGACCTGCGCCGTGATGTTCTCGGCGGCGAGCGCCGGCCGCAGCAAATGGGTGACGCCACAGCCCGCGGCAAAGGCGGCAGCGATCGACAGCGCAGTTGCAATACGATTCATGAAGGCCTCCCTTGATGTTTCCCTTGAAGTATTCTTGGTGCTTCCAGTTTTTGCGCTTCTTCGGCGTTTTCTGAATAGCTGCGATGCTATGCCGCCGCCGCAGGCTTGACCAGCTGTCGGAAAGTCGCCTTCTCAAGGCCTTCCAGCTCCTCTATCTTGCCGACCAATCGAACGGAGGACGTCATGAACAAACTGCTTGGCAAGCTTGCCGGAATGCTGCTGGCGCTGACCCTGTCCACGGGCCTTGCCGCGGCGCAAAGCAAGATCACCATCGCGGTCGGGGGCGGCGCTTGCCTGTGCTATCTGCCCACCGTGCTGGCCAAGCAACTCGGCGAATACGACAAGGCCGGGCTTGCAGTCGAACTGGTCGACCTCAAGGGCGGCTCGGACGCGCTCAAGGCCGTGCTCGGCGGCAGCGCCGACGTCGTCTCCGGCTATTTCGACCACTGCGTCAATCTCGCGGCCAAGAAGCAGGAGCTGCAGGCCTTCGTGGTCTATGACCGCTATCCCGGCCTCGTGTTGGTGGTGTCGCCGAAGCACACCGGCGAGATCAACTCGATCAAGGATCTCGCCGGCAAGAAGGTCGGCGTCAGCGCGCCGGGCTCCTCGACCGATTTCTTCTTGAAGTATCTGCTCAAGAAGAACGGCCTCGATCCGGCCGGCACCGCCGTGATCGGTGTCGGTCTCGGCGCGACGGCGGTCGCGGCGATGGAGCAGGGCCAGATCGACGCTGCCGTGATGCTTGATCCCGCCGTTACCGTGCTGCAGGGCGGCTACAAGGACCTCAAGATTCTCAGTGACACCCGCACCCAGCACGACACGCTTGCGGTGTTCGGTGGCGAATATCCCGGCGGCGCCCTGTATTCGACCGCGGCCTGGGTCAACGGCCACGAGAAGGAGGTGCAGGCGCTGACCAATGCGATCATGGCGACGCTGGCCTGGATCCACTCGCACAGCGCCGAAGATATCATGGCCAAGATGCCCGACGAGATCGTCGGTAAGGACAAGGCGCAGTATCTCGCGGCGCTGAAGAACACGATCCCGATGTATTCCGAGACCGGCAAGATGGACCCCAAGGGTGCAGAGGCGGTGCTCGCGGTGTTCAGCGAGGGCTCGCCGGATGTCGCGAAGGCCGGCATTGACGTCACCAAGACCTACACCAACAAGTTCGTCGACCAGGTCAAGAAGACGACCGGAAACGCGAAGTAAACACGTTCGGATATGCAGTCTCCGCTCATTTGTCGTGTCACCGCGCTCGACCTTGCCTTGCAGCGGCGTCCCTGGCCGTTCGCGGACCAGCGGCGCGCCGAGATCGACGCGCATTTCGCCGAGCAGCAGCGGCTGAACCCGAACCTGTGGAATGGCCGCGTGCTGCTCGGGCGCGATCCGGTCTTCGCCGGCGAGCGGCTCAGCGCGAGCTATTTCGAAACCGATTTCGCGAGCTTCCTCGCCTGGCGCGACTGGGGCTTTGCGGACCACGAGGTGTTCAACGGTTTCGGCATGGGGGCGCTGCTCGCCAGCGACGGCGCCTTCTTGTGCGGGGTGATGGGCGAGCAGACCGCGAATGCCGGACGCATCTATTTCCCGTCAGGGACACCCGACCTCGACGATATCAGGGGCGACACGGTCGATATCGCCGGCAGCGTGATGCGCGAACTCGAGGAGGAGACGGGATTGTTGCCGTCGGATTGCCGCGGCGACGCCGACTGGCACTGCATCTACACCGGGCCTGCGCTTGCAATGATGCAGATCCTGCGCGCCGATATGCCTGGTGACGCGCTGCGGGCGCGGATCGAGGCCAATCTCGCGCGGCAGGCAAATCCCGAGCTTGCCGGCATCCATCTGGTGCGCAGCCGAGCCGATCTCACGCCCGCAATGCCGCGCTTCGTCACCGCGTTCATCGAGACGCAGCTGCCGGCCTAGGCAAAGGACTACGCAATGACCGAGCAAGCCACCGCTGCCGCTGCATGACACCGGCAATCGCCGATGGCCCCAAAACGATCAGGGTCATCATTTCGGGTGGATTCGCCGCGGTCTACCGAGAAGTGCTGCCTGAATTCGAGCGAAGCACGGGCATCAGGGTGGAGACTGGATCCGGCGCGTCGGAGGGCACCGGTCCGAAGACGATCAGGCACCAGCTCGCGAACGGCACCGAAGCGGACGTGGTTATCCTTTCGCGTGAGGGACTTCACAAGCTCAACGAAGACGGCCAGATTCGTGCGGGATCGGAGGCCGGACTGGCGACAGCTCCGTTGGCCGCGGCGATTCGAGCAGGCTCTCGCAAGCCGGACATCGGCAATGATGCCGCGCTCAGGAAAGCCTTGATCGAGGCCGGCCAGGTGGTGGCGCCGAGCAGCACGAGCGGACAGTATGTCCGCGACAAGGTTTTCCCCAGGCTGAACTTGCCGGACACGGTCAGGCTCACCCTCGAGGCGCGCGGAACCGAGGCGGCCGAAGCGCTGAGAGCAGGCAAGGCAAATCTCTCGATCGGTCCGACCAGCGAACTGGTTCAGGAGAGCGGCATCGAAGTTGTCGGTCTGCTGCCGCCGGATCTCCAGCTGGTCCAGACCTTCACGGCCGCGATCGTCAGCGATGCGCAAGCGCCGGAAGCAGCCAAGCGCCTGATCGATTTTCTTGTCTCGGACAGCGATATTTTGCTCACGGCAATCAAACGGGCCGGCATGGAACGGCCCCGCGGATAAATTGCTGCCGCCAAGCGCACGCCGGAGCGCTGCGCGTCGGCACCGCTCCGCCGAAACTTTGCGCAAGCCTGCGCGGTGCGGACGTAGCCATCGCGCTTGACATCATCGGCCGCTCCCCCTGTGATAGGGCGGCACGACAACAAAAAATGCAGTGCACAATCTCTGGGGAGGGATTCATGCCGGTCAGGAGGGCTGCCCGCTGGCTTGCGGGTCTATCTGTCGCGCTTGCGGCGCTTGCTGTGGCCAATGCAGCGCATGCGCAGGATAAGAAGATCAAGATCGGCGTAATCTTCGATTTGACCGGCCCGCTGGCCGGCGGCGGCTCCGAGCTGCAATACACCGGCGTCAAGATCATGCTCGACCATTACGCCAAGACCGGCGTCGAGGGTTACAAGGTCGAGGCCGTATATGCCGACGCGCAGAGCAAGCCCGACATCGCTATCAACGAGGCCGTCCGGCTGCTCGAGCAGGAAAAGGTCGACATGGTGATGGGCTTCTTCTCCTCGGCGCAATGCGTGCCGGTGTCGGCGCGGGTCGAGCAGATGAAGAAGTTCATGTGGATCACGACCTGCATTTCCTCCGGCGTGTTCGACGGCAAGAACTACAAATACGTGTTCCGTCCGCAGGCCGCCGGCAACCAGTACGGCATGATGACGACCGACTTCATCGCGCAATACTCGATGTCCAAGTTCGGCAAGGAGCCGAAAGACCTCCGCGTCGCCATCATCCATGAGGACGGCGCCTATGGCGTCGACGTCTCCAAGGGCAATGAGGCCGGCGCCAAGAAGGCCGGCTTCAACATCGTGCTCAAGGAGGGCTATTCTGCGACCGCGCCCGATTTGTCGGCGCTGGTCACCAAGCTGAAGCGCGCCAAGCCCGACGTGATCTTCCATACCGGCTACAATCCGGACATTACCCTGCTGTTCCGCCAGGCCCGCGAGCAGGGATTGAGGTTCGGCGCCATCGTCGGCCATGGCGCGGGCTACGGCGTCTACGAGAAGCTGAAGGAAGGGCTCGGCACCGACGCCAACTATCTCTTCAACACCGACCCGATCTCGATCTGGCTTGCCAACCAGAAGAACATGGATCCCAAGCTGCCGCCGGTCATCAAGATGGTCGGCGAGGAGTTTGACCGGCTGAAGCCCGGCGTGCCGATCCGTTCCGCCCATGTCGGCATTGGCGCGGCCAACGCCTATGTCTTCCTCGACGACGTCTTGCCGCGCGCGATCAAGAAGTATGGCGGCGTCGATCCGGATGCGCTGCGCAAGGCTGCGCTCGACACCGACATTCCCGAGGGCGGCACCATGCTCGGCTATGGCGTGAAGTTCTACGGCGAGGGAGAGCAGTATGCCGGGCAGAACGCGCGCTCGTTCCCGGTGGTGCTGCAATATATCGACGACAAGTCCTATGTGGTGTGGCCGAAGAGCCAGATGCAGCGCGAGACCGAGCTGCCGCTGCCGGCCGGCACCACCTACAGCTACAAATAGCTCGCTCGCGAAGGGAACTGCCGTGCTCGCCGTCGAAGGCCTGGTCAAGCGGTTTGGCGGCTTTCGTGCCGTCAACAACGTGTCGTTCCGCGTCGAGCAGGGCGAGATCCTCGGCCTGATCGGCCCGAACGGCTCGGGCAAGAGCACGATCTTCAACATGCTCTCGGGCACCTTGCCACCGACCTCCGGCTCGATCCTGTTCGACGGCCACGAGATCGCGGGGCTCGCCCCGCACCGGATCATCAACCGTGGCATCGGCCGGACCTTCCAGATCCCGCGGCCGTTCCATCGCCTCAGTATCTTCGAAAACGTTGTGCTCGCCGGCTTCTACGGCCAGGGCCGCCACAGCCGCGGCAAGGCCGAGGAGGCGGCCGAGCGGGCGCTCGCGATGGTCGGGCTGCCGACCGACCGTCACGCCAGCGTCGAGGGCCTGGGCGCCGCCGGGTTGAAGAAGCTCGAGCTCGCCAAGGCGCTCGCCACCGGCCCGAAGCTGTTGCTCGCCGATGAGAGCCTTGGCGGCCTCGACGAGGCCGAGATGGACCAGGCCGCCGACATGCTGCGCCGGATCCGCGATGAGCTCGGCATCACCATCATCTGGGTCGAGCACATCATGGGCGTGTTGATGCGGGTGGTCGATCGCGTGATGGTGCTCGATCACGGCGAGAAGATCGCCGAGGGCCTGCCGGCCGATGTCGCCGGCGACGCAAGAGTGATCGAGGTCTATCTCGGCACCGATGCCGATGCGAGCCTCGCGGCCGCGGCCGCAGCCCAGGCGCGGCGCCGGATCGGGGCGTGAGCGCATGCTGGAATTGAAATCGATCGACGCGGGCTATGGCAGCTTCCAGGCGCTGTTCGACGTCAGCCTCGACGTCAAGGCGGGCGAGGCGGTCGGTGTGATCGGCCCGAACGGCGCCGGCAAGACCACCCTGATGCGGGTGATCTCCGGGTTGATCCGACCGATCCGGGGCACGATCGCGATGGAAGGCACCGACGTCATCGCGACGCCCCCGCATCGCATCGTCAGCCTTGGGATCGCGCATGTGCCGGAAAATCGCCGGCTGTTTCCGCGGCTCACCGTCGCCGACAACCTGAAGATGGGCGCCTACATGCCCGGTGCGCGCGCGCATTACGCCGAGCGGCTCGACTTCGTGTTCGAGCTGTTCCCGCGCATGAAGGAACGCCAGCAGCAGATGGCCGGCACGATGTCGGGCGGCGAGCAGCAGATGTGCGCGATCGGCCGCGCGCTAATGTCGAACCCGAAGCTGCTGCTGCTCGACGAGCCGTCGGCCGGGCTCGCGCCGGTCGTGGTGCAGCAGGTGTTCGAGCTCGTCAAGCGCATCCGCGCCTCCGGGCTGACGGTCCTGATCGTCGAGCAGAACGTGCAGCAGGTGCTGCGCGTGGTCGACCGCGCCTATCTGCTGGAAGCCGGCAGCATCCGCGCCGCCGGGTCAGCGGCGGAGCTCGCGGCCAGCGACACCATCAAGCAGGCGTATCTCGGGGTGTAGGGGATGATGACAACAGATCGGGCAGACGCGCTCACACACTTCCCCGTCATCCCCGGACGAACGCGTTTGCGTTCGCTCGGGACGTGCGAGCGTAGCGAGCCTCGAAGGATGAATCGGCCACAGACGGGCCGTGCATCCTTCGAGGCGCGCAAGGGCGCGCACCTCAGGATGACGGTCGAGCTAGTTCAGCTAGACCACGTCACGCTCTAAGGCAGCAGCCATGCAATCCTTCCTCGACATCTTCGACATCTACCTGCTGGAGGCCGTCATCAACGGCATCCTGCTCGGCGGCGTGCTGGCGCTGCTCGCGCTCGGGCTCAACCTGATCTTCGGCGTCATCGACGTCACCTGGATCTGCTACGCCGAGCTCGTGATGATCGGCATGTACGGCATGTACTATCTCGTGCAGTATTACGGCCTGCCGTACTGGGCCGCTGCGCCGCTCGTGATCCTGCTCGTCGCGCTGCTCGGTGGCGCGCTGCATTTCTTCGTGATCGCGCCGCTGCTGACCGCGCCGCCGATCAACCAGCTGCTCGCCACCGGCGGCGTGCTGTTCATCCTGCAGAGCTTTGCCACCGTCGCCTTCGGCATCGACTTCCGCAATCTCGGCATCCGCCTGCCGGTGCTCGCGCTCGGCGAGATGAATTTCAGCTACGCACGGCTGCTGTCGTTCGCCGCCGCGCTGCTCGGCATGATCGGCGTCTATCTGTTCCTGACCCGCACCTTCACCGGCACCGCGATCCGCGCCATCGCGCAGGACCGCCAGATCATGCCGCTGATGGGTGTCGACCCCAAGCGCATCTATCTCGTTACCTCGGCGATCGGCGGCGGGCTCGCCGGCCTCGCCGCCTGCCTCCTGGTGCTGCAATATGACGTGCATCCGTTCGTCGGCCTGTCGTTCGGGCCGATCACCTTCCTGATCTGCGTGCTCGGCGGGCTCGGCAATTTCATCGGCGGCTTCATCGCCGCCTTCGTGTTCGCCGAGATCATCTCGCTCGGCGGCCTGTTCTCCGATCTCGAATGGGGCTACGTGCTGGCCTTTGCATTCTTCATCGTCATGATGTTCATCCGGCCCGCGGGCCTGCTGGCGAGGCGCTCGTGAACAGGCAAGCCGCCGGCTGGATCATCGCGCTGATCGCGCTCGTCGCGGTGCCCTTCGTGCATCGCGATCCCTATCATCTGCACGTGCTGGTGCTGATCCTGATCTGGTCGTTCGCCTACACCTCATGGTCGATCATGGGGCGCTTCGGCCTGGTCTCGCTCGGCCATGGCGGTTTCATGGGCATCGGCGCCTATGTCACCGCGCTGCTGTGGAATCATCTCGGCGTGTCGCCCTGGATCGGCATTCCCGTCAGCATGGTGACCGCGGGAGTGCTCGCCCTCGTCGTCGCCTATCCCTGCTTCCGCTTCCGCATCACCGGGCATTATTTCGTGCTGGTGACGCTGGCGCTGTCGGGCATCGTGCTGCAGGTCATCACCGCGACCCGCGACTATACCGGCGGCTCGCTCGGCTACACCCCGCAGCGCGCCCCCAGCGGCAAGGGGCTGCTCGCGCTGCAATTCGACGACAAGACCACCTGGTATCTGATCGCGCTCGCGGTCTGGATCGCGGGCCTCGTGATCTGGCGCGCGATCGATCGCAGCATGATCCGCCACGCCATGGAGGCGATCTCGGAAGACGAGGATGCCGCCGCGGCGGCCGGCGTCAACGTCACCGCCGAGAAGCTCAAGATCACCCTGATCAGCGCGCTGATGACCGCGCTGTCGGGCGCGCTCTACTGCCAGTACCAGATGTTCATCTCGCCCGACACGGTGAGCGGCATCGCCGTCTCCTTGCAGATGGTGTTCGCGGCGATCGTCGGCGGCGTCTATGTCGCGCTCGGACCGACCGTCGGCGCCGTCATCACCATCGTGCTGGCCGAGGTGCTGCGCATCTCTTTCGGCACCAAGGCGGTCGGCTGGGACAATCTGGTCTATGGCGTGCTGCTGGTACTGTTCATCATCTTCCTGCCCAAGGGCATTCTTGGTAGCGTGATCGACCGGATCAAATCGCCACGCAAGCCGTCGAGAAGCCATGAGCAACAAACCGTCCCCATCGCTCACCGATGAACTGAAGCCTTTCGTCGCGCCGTTCCGCTTCGACGGGTCGGGCGAATTTCACCTCAAATCCTATCCGACCGCCGAGAAGGGCGGCATCGACAAGGACGCCGGCGGCAAGATCATCGAGGCCAACCGCAAGCGGCTTAACGATTTCCAGGAGAAACTCTACGCCCAGGACCGCTGGTCGCTGCTGCTGATCTTCCAGGGCATGGATGCCGCCGGCAAGGATTCCGCGATCAAGAGCGTGTTCGAGGGCGTCAATCCGCAGGGTTGCGAGGTCTCTTCCTTCAAGCAGCCGTCGACCCGGGAACTCGACCACGACTTCATGTGGCGCGCGATGATCGCGCTGCCGGAACGCGGCCGCATCGGCATCTTCAACCGCTCCTATTACGAGGAGTGCCTGGTGGTGCGGGTGCATCCCGAGGTGCTCGGCAAGCAGAAGATCCCGAAGCGCCTCGTCACCAAGAATATCTGGCGCGAGCGCTTCGAGGACATTTCCGCAATCGAACGCTATCTGGCGCGCAACGGCACCGTGATCCTGAAATTTTTCCTCAACGTCTCCAAGGAGGAGCAGCGCCAGCGCTTCCTCGACCGGCTCGAGGAGCCGGCCAAGAACTGGAAGTTCTCGATGGCCGACGTCGCCGAGCGCAAGCTGTGGGCCAAATATCAGGCCGCCTATCAGGACATGATCCACCACACCGCAACCAAAGAGGCGCCCTGGCACATCGTGCCCGCCGACCACAAATGGTTCGCCCGCGTCGTGATCGGCTCGACCATCGTCAATGCGCTCGACGGGCTCGACTTGAAATTCCCCGAAGTCGACAAGGCCGACTTGAGCGAATTCAAGCGCGTCCGTGGGGCGCTGGAGGCGGAAGGCAAGGGCGGCGCAGGCGAGAAGGCCGTGGCGAAGAACAAGTAGAATGCGAAGGACTGGGGCCGCGTTTTCTCTCGCGCACGCTTGATTACGTCAGGGAAGCGCACTCGTCAGGCTCCCTCCTCCCTTGCGGGTAGGGCAATCGCATATGGCCGTTTGAGGCAATCGGAGTTCCCACAAACTCGTCATGCCCGGGCTTGTCCCGGGCATCCATGTCTTCGTTTCCACGCAAAGACCGGGCATCCACGTCTTCGTTTCCACGCAAAGAAAAGACGTAGATGGCCGGGACAAGCCCGGCCATGACGGCGCGGAAGAATCGGTTCATTCCAAATGCGATTGCCCTGCCCTTGCGGGGGAGGGTGGGGAGAAGAGTGGCCCGGGCGTGAGTGTCAATGAGAAGTTTCTCCGAACACCATCTGCCAGCCCTTGCGGGTATCCATGTATTCCCGCACCTGCTTGATGCGGCCCGCCTCGACCACGAACACGAAGCAGTAGTCATTCTCATAGCGTCGGCCGCCCGGCACCGTCGCGCGCATGCGCTCCTCGACGATCACGCTGTCGCCGTCGGCATGAACGGCGCGGAACGCGATGTCGATCTCGGAGAACAGGCGGTGCATCTCGGTCGAGATGAAGCGGGCGATCGCGTCAGCGCCGATCATGTGGTCGGCGTGATCGAGCGCGACCGCGGTGGCGTTGCCGGCGGGCGCGATCCATTCGGCATCCGGCGCGAACAGCGCGGCAATCAGCTTGGCGTCGCGGGTCCTGAACGTTTGCCAGGCGTTCAGGACAATTTGCTTGCTGGCTTCCCTGGCTGCCGGGTTGGTCATGGCGATGTCTCCGGGTTGATCGATCGGATCGATCTAGGTCAGCGCTGCGGGTCGCGCTGGCCGGAATCGGACCTCATCATCTTGGACCGCTTTCCTTGATCGCGCGACGCGCTAGTCTCCGCCCATGCTCAGCTTCGATGTCTGCAACGCTGCGCGGCTGCGGCGCGACGCGCGCTATGACGGCCGCTTCTTCACGGCGGTGAGGACCACGCGGATCTATTCCCGCCCGGTCTGCCCGGTGAAGCATCCGCTGCCGCGCAACGTCACCTATTACCCGACCGCCGCCGCAGCCGAGGCGGCGGGCTATCGGCCGTGCCTGCGCTGCCGTCCCGAAACCGCGCCGTTCTGTCCGGCCTGGAACGGCACGCGCTCCACGGTTGCGCGCGCGCTGAAGCTGATCGACGGCGGCGCGCTGGAGCGCGGTTCGGTCGCTGCACTGGCCGACCGGCTCGGCATCACCGCGCGCCACCTCGCCCGACTGTTCGAGCGCCATGTCGGCGCCAGCCCGCAACAGGTCGCGACCACGCGTCGCGTGCAGCGCGCCAAGCGCCTGATCGACACCACCGACGACGCTATGACCGAGATCGCCTTCCGCGCCGGCTTCGGCAGCGTCCGCCGTTTCAACGCCGCCTTCGCTGACCTCTACGGCCGCTCGCCGTCGAGCCTGCGCGCGTCTTCGCGCGGGCGGAGGTGAGGGGACGAGAAAGGGGTGGATCGCGCCTAGCCATGCGGCAACGATTAGGTCAACCCACCTGACCATCTTTACCCATTGCGGCAGCTTGCCATAATCGTCTAGAACGACGGCGCACAGCGCGTCCCGGCAACCAACCGTCAATGGCTTTGTCCGAGGATTTTGGCGCTCAACAGGGTCTGGCAATGCTGATTCGCGGCCAAATTGATGGGATTTCAGGGGAGGTGGCCGAGGCTACCGCCACGATCCCTGCCGCAGCGCCCACCCTGCTTATTGGCGGCCTTCTTCTTACCTGCCCCTGAGGGCCGGCTGGGCGTTTGCGCCTGGGCACTCAGGGGTTTGTACGAGATCACCGAACCCTGATATCGCCCAAGTAATTGCTCAAGGAGCAACATGACGGGCGCAAAGCTTAAAGGAATTTCTGACATGGCCACCGCGAACAAGTCCGAGAAGGACCGCGTCATCATTTTCGACACCACCTTGCGCGACGGCGAGCAGTGCCCCGGCGCCACCATGACCTTCGAGGAGAAGCTCGAGGTTGCCGAACTCCTGGACGACATGGGCGTCGACGTCATCGAGGCCGGCTTCCCGATCACCTCGGAAGGCGATTTTCAGGCGGTCAGCGAGATCGCCCGCCGCTCCAAGAACGCGGTCATCGCGGGCCTGTCGCGCGCCCATCCGGCCGACATCGACCGCTGCGCCGAAGCCGTGAAGTTCGCCCGCCGCGGCCGCGTCCACACCGTGATCGCGACCTCGCCGCTGCATATGCGGGTGAAGTTGAACAAGACCCCCGAGGAGGTCATCGAGACCTCGGTCGCGATGGTCGCCCGCGCCCGCAACCAGATCGACGACGTCGAATGGTCGGCCGAGGACGGTACCCGCAGCGAAATGGACTATCTGTGCCGGATTGTCGAAGCGGTGATCAAGGCCGGCGCCACCACGGTGAACATCCCCGACACCGTCGGCTACACGGTGCCGGAGGAATACACCAACTTCATGCGCACGCTGATCGAGCGCGTGCCGAACTCCGACAAGGCGATCTTCTCGGTGCACTGCCACAACGACCTCGGCATGGCGGTCGCGAACTCGCTGGCCGGCGTCGTCGGCGGCGCGCGGCAGGTCGAGTGCACCGTCAACGGCATCGGCGAGCGCGCCGGCAATGCCGCGCTGGAAGAGATCGTGATGGCGATCAATGTGCGGAACGACAAGTTTCCGTACTGGAACAAGATCGACACCACGCAGCTCACCCGCGCCTCGAAGGTGGTGTCCGCGGCCACCTCGTTCCCGGTGCAGTACAACAAGGCAATCGTCGGCCGTAACGCCTTCGCGCATGAGAGCGGCATCCATCAGGACGGCGTGCTGAAGGACGCCTCGACCTACGAGATCATGCGGCCCGAGATGGTCGGCCTGAAGCAGTCCTCGCTGGTGCTCGGCAAGCATTCCGGCCGCCACGCCTTCATCCACAAGCTGGAGGAGATGGGCTACAAGCTCGGTGCCAACCAGCTGGAGGATGCCTTTACGCGGATGAAGGCGCTGGCCGACCGCAAGAAGGACATCTACGACGAGGACATCGAGGCGCTGGTCGACCAGGAGATGGCGGCCGCCCACGACCGCATCAAGCTGACCTCGTTGACCGTGATCGCCGGCACCCATGGCCCGCAGCGCGCGACCATGAAGCTCGACGTCGACGGCCAGATCAAGATCGAGGAGGCCGAGGGCAACGGCCCGGTCGACGCTGTCTTCAACTGCATCAAGCGTCTGGTGCCGCACGAGGCCAAGCTGGAGCTCTATCAGGTGCACGCGGTGACCGAAGGCACCGACGCGCAGGCCGAAGTCTCGGTGCGTCTGGCCCATGAAGGTCGCTCGATGACCGCCCGCGCCGCCGATCCGGACACGCTGGTCGCCTCCGCAAAGGCCTATCTCGGCGCGTTGAACAAGATCGTGATGAAGCGCCAGCGCGATGTCCCGGCCAAGGCTGCGGGCTGACCAGCGAGATCGACCGACAAAGTTGAAACGCGGCGCCTCGGCGCCGCGTTTTTGTCAGGGCCCATCCAACCCCGTCATCCCCGCGCAAAGGCTTCGCCGTTGTCGCTGGGATGACGGTGACGAACTGCGCTCGTAACAACAGCTACGGGTGACCTGTTTGGGATGAAAACCGTCCAATTCAGTCATTCTTGGAATCATTTACCAATATTCCGCTCCATCCCGCACTGCTTTGGAATCTTCCGCGCCATCTCCAGCGCTACGCTGCGTTCTTTCCCGGGGAACGCCGTCCATGCCGATCTCCTCCATCGTGACAGACCTTCCGCGCGCCGCCACGCCGGCGGAGACCGCGCTGACGCGCCGGGTCGACCTGACAACGCTTCGCCTGTTCGTCGCGGTCTGCGACGAGCAGAACCTCACCCGCGCCGCGCAGCGCGAGGGGATCGCGGCGTCGGCGGTGTCGAAGCGGATGAACGATTTCGAGCTGGCGTTCGGCGTCACGCTGTTCAAGCGGCTCGCCAAGGGCATGGCGCTGACGCCGGCCGGCGAGGCGCTGCTGCACCACGCCCGGGTGACGCTGCTCAATGTCGAGAAGATCGCGGTCGAGCTGTCGGAATATTCGCAAGGCGTGCGTGGCCATGTCCGCATGCTCGCCAACCTCTCGGCGATCGTGCAATACCTGCCCGAGGATCTCTCCGCCTTCTTCGCGGCACATGAATTGCTCCGCGTCGATCTGCAGGAGCGGCCGAGCGGGCAGGTGGTGCGCGGCATCGAGGAGGGCGCGGCCGAGATCGGCATCTGCTCGGCCGAGGCCGACAGCCGCGCGCTCGAGGCCTTCCATTATCGCTACGACAATCTGGTGGTGGTGATGCGCGCCGACCATCGGCTGGCCGGCCGCGAGACATTGCTGTTCACCGAGACGCTCGATTTCGACCATATCGGCTTGCACACCGCGAGTTCGATCTATCTGCGCTCGCAATATGCGGCGACGCAAGCCGGCAAGGCGATGCGGCTGCGCATCAATGTGCCCGGCTTCGATGCGGTCTGCCGCATGGTGCAGGCCAATATGGGGCTCGGGCTGATCCCCGACCGCGCCTTCGAGGTGGTCGGCGCCGGCATGGGCCTTCGTGCGATCCCGCTGCGCGACGATTGGGGACGGCGCGAGCTGAAGATCGTGGTCCGCGACACCGCGCATCTGTCGGCAACCAGCCGTCTGATGCTGGACTATCTGCGGGCGATCGAAACGGATCGGGTCGGCCGGGTTGGCGGACGGGCCAGCTAAGCGATCAACGCGAAGCGTTTGCGCGGCGATCATGCTCGAACCTTGAGCCAAGGCGCGATGACGATCCGACCCAATCTCATCGCCCTTGCATGCGAGCGGTGAGATTTCCGGAACGTGAACACGAGCTGCGGCAATCTGTCACACGGATGTTGCGATCGGCCCCGTATGAGGAACCCATTCCAATTTTCAAAAAATGGGGGGCCTTCGCATGTTCAAATCGCAAACAACTCCGCAAACATCTCGCCGCGTCATTGTCCGGCGCCTGATCGCGGGCACGGCGCTCTCACCGGTGCTTTTTGCGGTCCATCCGGCGTTGTCCCAGACCGCGGGCAATCCGCACGAATTGCTGGTCGGCACCGCGGTCTACGCCGGCAACGCATCGACCGTCACCGTAGGCCAGACGCTGCCGACCGGCGCGACGGCTGTGGCGGACGGCAGCTATCCGGGGGTCTTCAACAACGTGGCCGTGGATTCGAATTTCGGCGTGACCGCGCCGGTGGTGATCAAGAAATTTCATCTGGAAGGCCGCCGGCTGCGCGAATTCGGCGCGCTGATCGTCCCGGCGGACGTGGCGGTGACGAGCTTCAGCTCCAAGTCTGAACTGTCGCTGCATTTGTCGCCCGACGGCAAGGCCGTGACGTTCATGGGCTACGACGCGGCGGTGAACCAGCTGGATGTTTCCAACTCCAATTCGCCGAACCACGTCGACCCCACTAATCCGGACACCGGCGTGCATGCGCGCGTGGTCGCGGAGTTGGATTTCGACGGCTCGCTGCATCGGACCAAGGTCAACGTCTACAGCGGCGACAATGGTCGTGGCGCGATCCGCGCAAACAAGGTCAATGGCACCCAGACCGACCAGTATTTCACGGTCGGCAATGCCGGCAACGGCAGCGGCACCCAGCCCGCGCTTGTCGTCAATGACACCGGCGTTCAACTTGCGACGCCCGGTGTCGATGGTTCCGACGCCGTGGTTGGCGTGCAGCAGGGCACGCCCGGCAGCAAGAATGGCTTCCAGTTCGGCTTCTCGGTTGCCCAGCTCGGCTTTGCTGCCGACAAGTCCGGCAAGGACGATAATTTCCGCGGCCTCGCGATCTCCGGCAACACGCTTTACGTCACCAAGGGCAGCGGCAGCAACGGCATCAACACCGTCTATCAGGTCGGCCAGCCGGGCGTGTTGCCGACGAGGGGTACGGCCGCGTCGACGACGTTCAGCATTCTTCCGGGTTTCCCGAACAATCCCTCGGCGAACTCCGGCGCGAGGGGCTTCTATCCCTTCGGCATCTGGTTCGCCAATGCGACGACGCTTTATGTCGCCCAGGAAGGTGATGGCAATCTCGCCGACGCGGCCACGTCGCCGACCGCAGGCCTTCAGAAATGGATCTATGCCAACGGCAGCTGGAGCCTTGCCTACACGCTGCAACAGGGCCTGAACCTCGGCACGCTCTATCATGTCAACGGCTATCCGACTGATCCGGCAACCGGCGGCCTGCGCAACATCACCGGCCGCATCAACCGCGACGGCACCGCGACGCTTTTCGCGGTGACGTCGACCGTGGGCAACTCGGTCGAGCCCGGCGCCGATCCGAATCAAGTCGTCACCATCACGGACAGGGTCGCGGCGACGACGCTTCCGGCGAACGAAGCCTTTGACGTCGTTGTGCCGCCGGCGTTCGGCATGGTCTATCGCGGCGTGTCGTTCGCTCCCGTCAATTGCGATGGCGATCACGGCCGGATGAAGGACAACGGCCGCGGCCACGACGACGGCAACAATGCGCAGGACGACGTCTGCGGCCCGACCCGGATTGCTGCGGGGCACTGATCGCCGCGACCCGGCGGAGCCTGTGCCGGCTACTTCCGGTCAGGCTTCGGCTGGATCAGGCGAGGCACGATCGGCTGAACCCGATCGCGCCTTCCGTATTGCACCAGCCTCACGATCTCACTGCAGAATCTTCATGCAGCAGGGGCCTTCCGGTTGCCGCTTCGCGGGTTAGGTAGTGGGGTGCGATTCACTGCAGCGGAGTGCCGGCGCGCATGATCGTGACGCCATTGGCCGTCCAGTGCATGCATCCGGGACGCTACACAGGGCAGGAGTGCGATGATGGCGGACACGATTTCCGGCATTCGAATCCCGGACAGCAAGATCGCGCGGGAGGCCGCCGAGTTGGTGCGGCAATATGAGACCGAGATGTTGTTCAATCACTCGGTCCGCGTGTTTGTGTTCGGCGCGCTCAAGGGTGCCAGGCAAAATCTGAAGTTCGACGCTGAATTGCTTTATGTTGCCGCGCTGTTTCATGATCTCGGCCTCGTCGATCATTTTCATACCGAGACCAAACGGTTTGAGGTCGACGGCGCCGATGCGGCGCGCAAGTTTCTCAGGAGCCGCGGCGTCGCCGAGCCCAAAGCGGACCTGGTGTGGGAGGCGATCGCCTTGCACACCACGCCCGGCATTCCGCAATACATGCGGCCGGAAATCGCGCTCACCAATGCGGGCGTATTGGTCGATGCCGTCGGCGTCGGATACGATGACTACACGGCTGAGCAGCGCGACGGCGTCCTTGCAGCGTTGCCCCGCGGCGATTTCAAGAACGAGTTCATCGAGGTTCAGACTTGCTCGGCCCTGAAGAAGCCGCAGACCACGTTCGGTACGGTCAATTTTGACTTCGTCGCGGAGCGCGATCCCACATTTCACAGGCCGAATGCCTGCACCCGGATCCGCAATACGCCGTGGCCGAGTTGAGCCGGACGGCGGACATCAGCCGCCGTCGAGCGCGGCGAGGCGGTCGGCTTCCGCGATGTCCTCGACGGTGTTGGCATTGAAGAACGGATCGAGCGGCTCGGTCGGCCACTCGACCGTTGCGAGTGGATAGCGTGCGGTCCAGCGGTCGATCTTGCGCACGTCCTCGACGACCAGCGCTTGGCGCAATTCGTTCCGCAGGCGCACGCTCCAGAGGCCGATCACCGGATGCGTCTGCCCGCCGGATGAAGCGACCGCGAACTCGGCATTCTGCGCTCGACGCGCTTCTTCGAGGCGCGTGACGAGGTCGCGCGGCAGAAACGGACAGTCGCCCGCGGCGCTCAGCACCCATTTCGCATCCGGCCGATGGGCCGCAACCCAGTCGAGCGCGGCCAGGATGCCGGCGAGGGGGCCGGGATAGTCGGCGACATCGTCGGCGACGACCGGAAGGCCGAACGCGGCGAAGCGCGCCGGGTCGCCATTGGCGTTGATGATCAGCCCGCTGCATTGCGGAGCGAGACGGTCGATCACCCGCTGCAGAATGGTGCGGCCCGCGATCTTGCGCATCGGCTTGTCGCCGCCGCCCATCCGGCGCGCGAGGCCGCCGGCGAGCAGCACGCCCGGGATGTTAGTCCCCGGAATGTCAGTCATGGTCGGTCTCGCCCTTGCGCTTGTGACGCATCGATTCCTCTTCGACATAGTCGAGGTTCTGGTCGTAGACGATCCGCTCCTCGCCCGACAGCGCGATGAAGCGCTTGCCGCGGGCGCGCCCGACCAGCGTCAGGCCGACCTGCCGCGCCAGATCGACGCCCCACGCCGTGAATCCGGAGCGCGAGACCAGGATCGGGATCCCCATCCGCACCGTCTTGATCACCATCTCCGAGGTCAGCCGTCCTGTGGTGTAGAGAATCTTGTCGGCCGGATCGACGTTGTGGCGATAGATCCAGCCCGCGATCTTGTCGACGGCATTATGCCGGCCGACGTCCTCGGTGTAGCACACCGGCGTCGCCTCCTTGCACAGCACGCAGCCGTGAATCGCGCCGGCTTCCAGATAGAGCGAGGGCATCGTGTTGATGGCGTGCGTCATCCGGTAGAGCCAGGAGGTCCGCAGTTCGGCTTTCGGCAGCGCCGCCTTCTCGACGGCTTCGAGCAGGTCGCCGAACGCCGTGCCCTGGGCGCAGCCCGAGGTCTGCGTGCGCTTCTTCAGCTTGGCCTCGAAATTGGTGTGGTGCGCGGTGCGCACCACGACGACCTCGAGATCGTCGTCATATTCGACCTCGGTGACGACGTCGTCGTATTTGAGCATGTTCTGGTTCAACAGGTAGCCGAGCGCGAGGTATTCGGGATAGTCGTTGATCGTCATCATCGTGACGATCTCCTGCGCGTTGAGGTACAGCGTCAGCGGCCGCTCGACCGGCACCTTGATCTCGGTCCGCACGCCGGTCTGATCGACGCCGACCACGCGCTCCGTCAGGCGCGGATCGTCCGGATCAGGAACAATGACGGGAGCTGTGGTTTTCTCGGGCACTACTTGACGTCCAGATGGGTTCACATGGCAACGCAGCTAGGGATATAAGCACGTTCGGAGACTGACTGGCGACTCTCCGCCGCGTCGCGGGAACTGCCATCGATCGGTCCGGCTTTGAGGATAACGCCGCAGTTCGCGATCCGGGTCGAACAAATCTTGTCGATGGCCGAGGACCGAGGGAGATCATGGCGCAGCTTTCGGACGACTGCTTTGCATTCGGCGGACCGATGATGTCGGTCGACGAAGCCGTCGCGATCATCGCCGCGCGGGTCAAGCCTGTCGGCGAGACCGAAACCGTTGCCCTGGTGGATGCGGATGGACGCATCCTGGCCGGCGACATTGTCGCGCCGCTTGCGCTGCCGCCGTTCAAGAATTCCGCCGTCGACGGCTACGCGGTATCCGGCGCGGAGCTGCCGGCGAGCGGCGAGCGCGCGTTCCCCGTTGCCGGACGGGTGCAGGCGGGCGCGTCGGCGCAGCCGGCGCAGCCCGGACAGGCGGTGCGGATCTTCACCGGCGCGCCGATGCCCGATGGCACCGACACCGTGTTCATGCAGGAAGACGTGCGGATCGACGATGCGGGAAACGTGATCCTGCCGTCCGGCCTGAAGGCCGGCGCCAATGTGCGCCCGAGCGGCGAGGACATTCCGCGCGGCCACGTCGCGCTGGCATCGGGACGGCGGCTGCGCCCGCAGGATATCGCGGTCGCCGCCGCCTTCGGGCTCATTACGCTCGATGTGGTGCGTCGGCTTCGCGTCGGGGTGTTCTCGACCGGCGACGAACTGGCCGCGCCCGGCAGCGCGCGCACCGAAGCGCAACTGTTCGATTCCAACCGCTTCATGCTGATGGCGATGTTGCGGCGGCTCGGTTGCGAGGTCGGCGATCTCGGCATCCTGCGCGACGAGCGGGCCGAGCTCGCCGCGGCGCTCAAGCAGGCCGCGCGGCGCTACGACCTGATCCTGACCACCGGCGGGGTCTCTACCGGCGAAGAGGACCACGTCAGGGCCGGCATCGAACAGGCGGGCTCGCTGGTGCTGTGGCGGATGGCAATCAAGCCCGGCCGCCCGGTGGCGATGGGAATCATCGACGGCACCCCGCTGATCGGCTTGCCCGGCAATCCGGTGGCGAGCTTCGTCACCTTCGTCCATGTCGTGCGGCCGACCGTGCTGGCGCTGTCGGGCGCTGCGCCGTCCCCCTTGCTGCCGATGCCGGTGCGGGCCGCCTTCAGCTACAAGAAGAAGAGTGGGCGGCGCGAATATGTCCGGGTCTCGCTGCGACGGGCGGCGGACGGTACGCTGGAAGCGAACAAGTTTCCTCGCGAAGGAGCTGGCCTGCTGTCGTCGCTGATCGAGACCGATGGATTGGTCGAACTCGGCGAGTCGGTGGTGCGGGTTGAACCGGGCGATGTCGTCGGCTTTCTCGGCTACGCCGACCTGCTTTGAGAGCTGAAACGCGGTCGAGACCGTGCAGCGCGACGAGCGCGTGATAGCAAAATCAGATCGCCCGATAGGCAAACATTAACAATGGCCTACGCGGCAACCCGACGCTGCTAGAGGCGTTCTAAAATTGCTTGCCTCTGGCATACCAGAGAATAGAGTTCGTCGAAGCAGCGCAATTCGCGCAAAGCGTGGTTCCCAAGGCGAGGCTTTATGAGTGGAGACGACGTTCACAAGGTTCGTGCATTCGAGCATCCCGGACAGGGCAGGAAGCGAGCGAAGGCCACGCCCAAGGGACGCCAGGTCGACCCAGTGGCCGCCCATGAGATCGAGACGCTGCTCGCCGATCGTCCGCGGCAGCGCGACCTTCTGATCGAGTATCTGCATCTGATCCAGGACAAATACCATCAGATCTCGGCGGCGCATCTTGCCGCGCTCGCCGACGAGATGAAGCTGTCATTCGCCGAAGTGTTCGAGACCGCCACCTTCTACGCGCATTTCGACATCGTGAAGGAAGGCGAGCCTGATATCGCGCCGCTCACCGTCCGTGTCTGCGATTCGCTGACCTGCGCAATGCTCGGCGGTGAACAGCTGTTGAAGGATCTGCAGAACCGCGCCGGCCCCGGCATCCGCGTGGTGCGCGCACCGTGCGTCGGCCGCTGCGACACCGCCCCCGCCGCCGAGGTCGGCCACAACTTCGTCGATCATGCGACCGTCACCAATGTGCTGGCGGCGGCGAAGAACGGCGACACCCATGTGCACCTTCCGCCATATGTCGACTACGACGCCTATGTGGCGGGCGGCGGATACCGGCTGCTGGCGCGCCTGCGCTCGGGCGAACTGCCGCGCGAAGATCTGCTGAAGGCGCTGGATGATGCGTCGCTGCGCGGCCTCGGCGGCGCCGGATTTCCGACCGGCCGCAAGTGGCGCGCGGTGCTCGGCGAGCCCGGTCCGCGCTTGATGGCGGTGAACGGCGACGAAGGCGAGCCCGGTACGTTCAAGGACCGCTATTATCTCGAGACCGATCCGCATCGCTTCCTCGAGGGCATGCTGATCGGCGCCCACGTGGTCGAGGCGGCCGAAGTCTACATCTATATCCGCGACGAGTATCCGGCCTGCCGCGAGATCCTCGCGCGCGAGATCGCGAAGCTCCCACCGGGTGGTCCGACGCTCCATCTGCGGCGCGGCGCCGGCGCCTATATCTGCGGCGAGGAATCCTCGCTGCTGGAATCGATCGAGGGCAAGCGCGGCCTGCCGCGGCACAAGCCGCCATATCCGTTCCAGGTCGGGCTGTTCGGCCTGCCGACGCTGATCAACAACATCGAGACGTTGTGGTGGGTGCGCGACATCGTCGAGAAGGGCGCCGACTGGTGGAAGAGCCACGGCCGCAACGAGCGCCACGGCCTGCGCAGCTTCTCGGTGTCGGGACGCGTCAAGGATCCCGGCGTCAAGCTCGCTCCCGCCGGCATCACGCTCCGCGAGTTGATCGACGAGTTCTGCGGCGGCATGGCCGATGGCCATACCTTGCAGGCCTATCTGCCGGGCGGTGCATCCGGCGGCATCCTGCCAGCGTCGATGGACGACATCCCGCTCGATTTCGGCACGCTGGAGAAATATGGCTGCTTCATCGGCTCCGCCGCCGTGGTCGTGCTCTCGCAGGTCGATGACGTCAGGGACGCCGCGCTAAACCTGATGAAGTTCTTCGAGGACGAGAGCTGCGGGCAATGCACGCCGTGCCGCGCCGGAACCGAGAAGGCGGCGCTGTTGATGCAGCAGCCGGTCTGGAACAAGGAACTGCTCGACCAATTGAGTCAGGCGATGCGCGATGCGTCGATCTGTGGCCTCGGTCAGGCGGCCTCCAATCCGCTGACCTCCGTGATCAAATATTTTCCGGACGGCTTTCGTCCGCAGCAAGCCGCCGAGTAGGCGAGGCCGAGCAGACGAATTTCGACGAGGATTTGAATGAGCAACAATCAGAACTCAGGCCTGACGATTCAGTTCGAGCTCGACGGCCAGCAGGTCGAGGCGCGGGCCGGCGAGACGATCTGGCAGGTCGCCAAGCGCCAGGGCACCGAGATTCCGCATCTGTGCTATTCGCCCGCGCCGGACTACAGGCCGGACGGCAATTGCCGTGCCTGCATGGTCGAAATCGAAGGCGAGCGCGTGCTGGCGGCGTCCTGCAAGCGGACGCCGACGGTCGGCATGAAGGTGAAGTCGGCCAGCCAGCGCGCCGTCGCGGCGCAGAAGATGGTGATGGAGCTGCTGGTGGCGGACCAGCCGGCGCGCGAGACCTCGCATGATCCGGACTCGAAATTCTGGCACTGGGCCGAGAAGACCGGCGTGACCGAAAGCCGCTTTCCCGCGACCGAGCGCTGGCACGCCGACACCAGCCATCCGGCGATGCGCGTCAATCTCGACGCCTGCATCCAGTGCGGCCTCTGCGTGCGGGCGTGCCGCGAGGTGCAGGTCAACGACGTCATCGGCATGGCTTATCGCAATCACGACTCGAAAATCGTGTTCGACTTCGACGATCCGATGGGCGAATCGACCTGCGTCGCCTGCGGCGAGTGCGTGCAGGCCTGTCCGACCGGCGCGCTGATGCCGGCTGTCATGCTCGACGACAAGCAGACCCGCGTCACCTATCCGGACAAGAAAGTGGATTCGCTGTGCCCGTATTGCGGCGTCGGCTGCCAGGTCACCTATCAGGTCAAGGACGAGAAGGTGATCTACGCGGAAGGCCGTGATGGTCCCGCCAATCACAACCGGCTCTGCGTCAAGGGCCGCTTCGGCTTCGACTACATCCATCACCCCAATCGCCTGACCAAGCCGCTGGTGCGGCTGCCCGGCGTCAAGAAGGATGCCAACGACCAGGTCGATCCGGCCAATCCCTACACCCATTTCCGCGAGGCGACATGGGAGGAGGCGCTCGACCTTGCTGCTGCGGGCTTGCGCAAGATCCGCGACGAGAAGGGCGCCAAGGCGCTGGCCGGCTTCGGCTCGGCCAAGGGCTCGAACGAGGAAGCCTATCTGTTCCAGAAGCTGGTGCGCACCGGCTTCGGCTCCAACAATGTCGATCACTGCACGCGGCTGTGTCACGCCTCGTCGGTGGCGGCGCTGTTCGAGGGATTGAGCTCCGGCGCGGTGTCGGCGCCGTTCGCGGCCGCGGCCGACGCCGAAGTGATCTGGGTGATCGGCGCCAATCCGACCGTCAACCATCCGGTCGCCGCCACCTACATCAAGAACGCCGCCAAGCGCGGCGCCAAGCTCTATGTGATGGACCCGCGCCGGCAGACGCTGTCGCGCCACGCCACCAAGCACCTGCAATTCAAGCCGGGCAGCGACGTCGCGATGCTGAACGCGATGATCCACACGATCATCACCGAAGGCCTGACCGACGAGCAGTACATCGCCGGCTATACCGAGGGCTATGACGAGCTGAAGGCGAAGATCCAGGAGTTCACGCCGGAGCGCATGTCCCAGATCTGCGGCATTCCCGCGGAGACGCTGCGCGAGGTCGCGCGCGCCTATGCCCGCGCCAAATCGTCGATCATCTTCTGGGGCATGGGCATCAGCCAGCACGTCCACGGCACCGACAATGCGCGCTGCCTGATCGCGCTGGCCCTGATCACCGGCCAGGTCGGCCGCCCCGGCACCGGGCTGCATCCGCTGCGCGGGCAGAACAATGTGCAGGGCGCCTCCGACGCCGGCCTGATCCCGATGTTCCTGCCGGACTACCAACCGGTCGGCCGCGACGACATGCGCGGCGCCTTCGAAAAGCTGTGGGGGCAGGAGCTCGATCCGGTGCGCGGGCTGACCGTGGTCGAGATCATGAACGCGATCCACGCCGGCGAAATCCGCGGCATGTATGTCGAGGGCGAGAATCCCGCGATGTCCGATCCGGACCTGCAGCACGCGC
The DNA here is from genome assembly GCF_001189245.1 of Bradyrhizobium pachyrhizi. Classification (GTDB taxonomy): domain Bacteria; phylum Pseudomonadota; class Alphaproteobacteria; order Rhizobiales; family Xanthobacteraceae; genus Bradyrhizobium; species Bradyrhizobium pachyrhizi. The sequence goes on from NZ_LFIQ01000088.1 coordinate 172,795, forward strand.
GCGAGGCGCTGGCCAAGCTCGATCATCTCGTCGTGCAGGACCTGTTCGTCACCGAGACCGCGTTCCACGCCGACGTCATCCTGCCGGCTTCGGCGTTCGCCGAAAAGTCCGGCTCGTTCACCAACACCGACCGCCGCGTGCAGCTGGCGCGCGAGGTGATCAAGCCGCCGGGCGATGCAAGGCAGGATCTCTGGATCATCCAGGAGATCGGCAAGCGGATGGGACTGCCCTGGAATTATGCGGGGCCGGGTGAGGTCTTCACCGAGATGGCCGAATTGATGCCGTCGCTGAAGAACATCAGCTGGGAGCGCCTGGTGCGCGAGGGCGCGGTGACCTATCCGGTCGACGATCCCGACAAGCCCGGCAACGAGATCATCTTCACCACCGGCTTCCCGACCGAAAGCGGCCGCGGCAAGATCGTGCCGGCCAAGGTGATCCCGCCGGATGAACTGCCCGACGACGAGTACCCGATGGTGCTGTCGACCGGCCGCGTGCTCGAACATTGGCACACCGGCTCGATGACGCGCCGTGCCCAGGTGCTCGACCAGATCGAACCCGAAGCGGTCGCGTTCATGACCCCGAAGGACATGCGCAAGAAGGGGCTCGCGCCCGGCGACTTCATCCGTCTCGAGACGCGCCGCGGCGCGGTCGAGGTCAAGGTGCGCGCCGACCGCGACGTGCCCGAGAACATGGTCTTCATGCCGTTCTGCTACGCGGAGGCGGCGGCCAACCTGTTGACCAACCCGGCACTCGATCCGTTCGGCAAGATTCCGGAGTTCAAGTTCTGCGCGGTCCGCGCCGAGAAGATCGATATCCGGACCGCTGCGGAGTAGCGGTCCTGGGACGAAGCGTTGAGGACGAGCCGGCCGCGCCGGCTACTCGCTCGCCCGACACGGCACCGCAAGCACCGTCGATCGACGTCCGCTCAGAGCATAAGAGCGGGTGTCGCTGCGGTGGGCCCATGTTGCCCTTTGCCCCAAAGCGGACGGGTTTGAGAGTCCGGAAGTTGCCAATTCTACGAGAACTCGCGTATGCATGACATGCAGGATCGCAGTGTGAGAAATTCAAATGACGATGGAGCTGAGGGGCGCGAGAGGCGAGGGATTTGCGACAATTGCCGCTGATGGTCGCGTGCTGGATTCCTGGTTTCTTCGGCTACACCTGGTCGCGGAGGCCGACAAGACGGCAACGGTGCGGCTGGCAAGCGACGAGATCATCAGATCGTTGGGAGAGTCGGCGGACGGATATGCACGACACGACGACATTCGCAGTGTCGACATCGTTCCAATCCGTACAGAAATTGGCTCCCTTGCATCTGCGCCGACTGACGTGCACGACGCGTATCTTCGACTCCATCTGCTGAGCCACCGGCTCGTCCAGCCGAATTGCCTGAACCTCGAGGGAGTTTTCGGTCTTTTACCTAACGTTGCCTGGACGACCCTCGGTCCCTGTGAGTGCTCTCGTGTACCGGACGCGCGAATGGAAGCACGAAAGCATGGCCTCGCGTTCGAGGTGACAGGCGTGGATAAGTTTCCGCGCATGACTGATTATGTGACGCCTGCAGACGTGAGAATTGCAGATGCGGATCGCGTAAGGCTCGGAGCCCATTTGGCTCCGGGCACGACCGTCATGCATGAAGGCTTTTGCAATTTTAACGCAGGCACGCTCGGTCCCTGCATGGTCGAAGGCCGGATCAGCGCCGGCGTCGTCGTGGGAAGCGGCAGCGACGTTGGCGGCGGAGCCTCGATCATGGGTACTCTGTCCGGAGGAGGGAAAGAGAGGATTACAGTTGGCGAGCGCTGCCTGATCGGAGCCAATGCCGGTATCGGCATTTCATTGGGTGACGATTGTATCGTCGAAGCGGGCTGTTATGTCACGGCAGGCGCGCGCATCCTTTTGGAAGATGGCCGAGTGCTGAAAGCCAAAGAACTCTCGGGCCAGAAGGGCCTTCTTTTTCGTCGGAATTCCCAGAGCGGTGCTCTTGAGGCAACCAGACGCACGCCAAATTGGGACGGCCTCAACGCGCAACTTCACGGCTAAAGCATGATCCGGAAAAGTGCGAAGCGGTTTTCCGAAAAGATCATGCTCAAACAAAAGGCCAAAGCGCGATGACGATTCAACCTAATCTCATCGCGCTCTAGTCCCCGTCCGTCAGGGGACGATCGCCACTCGGAATGCGATCTGTTTGGCGTGATCGCTGTTCACCACCAGTATGGCCACCGCCACCCCTCATAGAGGCGCCACAACGACACCACGGGTGGGCCGTATGGATCGACCCGGTCGTCTTCAGGGCGATAACGATATCGTGGAACAATATAATAATCCCACGGAGTTGGCCTTATTACGGGCGTCGGGATAATAACCCTCCTTGGTTCATGAACGACTTGTGCCTTCCGCGCCCGGGCTTCAGCACCGGACGTCCCGAGGTTGCACAGCACGAGGGCCGCTCCGAGAGCGCACGCGACGGTCATTATCTTCATGCATCGGCCTCCTTGCCTGAGAGTGCAAAAGGACTCAAGGCAAGGCAAGCTAATTCGCTCTCGGCTGGCTTGAATGACCGCTTATGGCCCGTAGCTGACCTTTGCTCAGAAGGCTGCAATGCCCGCTTTCGGGAACGAAGCCGTCCAAGCGGCCACCGCGGCTCGGCCGCTGCCTTGCTGCACCCGCGGCAACCCATCCGAACGATCGGCCCGTGACCGGGATATGCTCGGATCGCGATTCATCTCGCGGAAGCCGGGGCGCGCACCCATGATCGATAGGAGTACGCGCCCCGGTTCGGCTCTAACTCGACAGGGTCTCAGTAGTCCCAGAACACCGGCACCCAACGGAAGGCGTCACCCTCGACCGCGACATGTCCGACGGACGGGAACGGCATATGCGTGGCAACCAGCAACTCGCGGTTCGCCGCCAGCTCCCGCAACAGGCTGATCCGGGCGCGGGCTGCCTCCTCGGGGTCGTGCTCGAAGCCGTTGTGCCACTCGGGATGCTCGAACCCGACCGCGAACACGAGGTCACCGGCGAATGTCAGCCGGTCGCCGCCGGACGCCAGACGAACCACGCTGTGGCCGGGGGTATGGCCACCGCTGCGACGGACGACCACTCCGGGCGCCACCTCGTGCTCCTCGTCGAACAGCCGCAGCTGGCTCTGGTACTCTTTCCTGAACCGCTTGGCGGTCGCACGAAGCGCGTCCGGGAATCCCGGCGGCATCGAGACGCGGGAGAAATCGGGCGCCTCCCAGAACTTGACCTCGGCAGCCGCCACATGGATCCGAAGGTCCGGACGCAGCCGCTCCTTCACGCCCTCGACGAGCAGCCCGCCAACGTGGTCCATGTGCATGTGGGTCAGCACCACGTCGGTCACGGACCCAAGATCGATGCCGGCCGCCTCCAGTCGCTTGACCGTCTGCCCGGCCTTCGGCAGGTGCAGGTCCGGGTCCGACCCCAGCCCGGCGTCGACGAGGATGGTTTTCCCGCCGCTTCGCACCACGACCACGTTCAGCGCCCAGTCGAACGCGTCCGGCGGCAGGAACATGTCGTCCAGCCAGGCCGCGCGGACGGCCGGCTCGGCATTGTGGGCCAGCATCTTGGTTGGTAGCGGCAGCACCCCGTCGCTGACCACCAGCACATCGATCTCGCCGATCTTCAGCGCGTAGCGCGACGGCACCAGTTCGTTGGGCCCGGGCTGACCGGCGTGCGATGCGTTGTCGCGGTTCATGCTTGTCTCCTGAGTATTGCGGATCATCTGGTTCATCGTTGAAAACTCCTGCGTTCGATCCTGATGTTCGATCCCGGCGGGCCGCACCTTGTTTCCGCCCGTGGATTGGACATGGTGATGATCTAGCGGATCAGGTGTGGCGCTGCCCCAGAGCGGTTGCCGTCGCTGTAGAGCGATTGCTGCCAACGCATGCGCGCCGCCGCACGCGAGCGCCGGGGACGAAACGGGAGGCAGCAGGCCATCGCCATGCCCCTAGCCACATGCGACACTTCGGATTGGCGAAGCCGGTTCAACCCAGGACTAATATTTCCTCGTCGAGACCCCGGAATACGAACGTTCGGAGCAATTCATGGCCAAGCATCGGATCTATGCAACGAGCTTCGCAAGCGTCTACCCGCTCTATGTCGCGAAAGCGGAAGAAGGGACGCACCAAAGCGGAGGTTGATCAGGTGATCTCCTGGTTGACCGGCTACGGTCCGAAGGAGCTGGAAGCTCAGTTGGAAAAACAAACCGACTTCGAAACGTTCTTCGCAAAGGCGCCTGAAATGAATCCTTCGCGGGCCTTGATCAAGGGCGTGGTGTGCGGTGTCAGGGGTTGAGGAAATCAAAGAGCCGACCATGCGGGAAATTCGCTACCTGGATAAACTGATCGATGAGCTGGCGCGTGGAAAGGCCATGGATAAAATCCTGCGGAAGGAATGACGCCTGATCGACCGGATCCTGTCCGCGCGGCGAGACGACACTGGACTCTGATGCGTCGCCCGCAATGACGAAAGGACCGGTGAGGGCCGCTACCACTGAGTTGCCCGACGGCGCAAGCCTCCGCAGCAAAATATTTCGCTTTATCAGAAGCGCGGCTCGGTGTATGGTTTGTCCGTCTCACCCGATAGAGGGGCGCTTCGCGGTCGTCACGAACGTGGGTCGAGATGCGGTGGACGCCGATTGCGCAACTGACGAGTGCGCATGAAGCGGACGGTGAAGTCGTGTGGTCCTGACGCCCTAGCGGCAGGTGTCTCGTCGCAAAATGCGAATGCGCTTTGCGAAGGCGGTGACAAACAAGCCCAGTCTCGCCGGGGAGAGCACGAAGTAAGCCGTAACCCATCGCGCAGGGAAAGCCGGGTTGTTTCCGGTTACACCTGTGGTCCTACCCCAGAGCTTTCTACCCATTGCTCGGGGCCCATGGGTGCGATCGGCACCCGGCTTTCCCTGCGCCCTCTGCAAGCAAGAGGGCGAGACGAAGAGCAAAGCTCGGACGATTCATGTCGCGAGAATGCGAAGCTATGAGCACTGACAGCGCAACACACTCAGTGTCGTCCCGGCGAAGGCCGGGACCCATAACCACAAATGGGAATTGTCTTGCGCGACGTCGGAACCACGAGTCCCATTCACAACACCCGCTGCGGAGTATGGGTCCCGGCCTTCGCCGGGACGACAGCGGAGGACGCACCCCCCTCGGCACAAGCACGGGCGTCTCTGGAAAACCGGATCACCCGCATGCGCATGCGCGGGTGATGACACCGCGCTGTTTGACAGCTTGAATCGAGAACCATCCCCACCGTCGTCCTGGCGAAGGCCAGGACCCATTACCCCAAATCTCAATCATTGCGCGACGCTGGGGCCCCAATCCCTCTTACAATCACATGCGGTGGTTATGGGTCCTGGCCGTCGCCAGGACGACGATGAGTCCCGCCCGAAAGATCCGCCGCGCCATACGGTTCCTGTTTTCGCAGCGACGACAGCTGGCAAGAAACGCGCAGCATTCGCGCGCGGCGAACCCGCCATTGCCAAACCTCGCATTGACCTCATTACCGTGGCCGGGCACAGCGTGCGGGCGGTGTCATTGAACGGTCGCAAGAGCCGAAGGGAATACCGCCGCATCGGATTTTGCAGTGCAGCAATAGCGCAATTAGCCCCTGCTAAAGGGGCAATGGCAATGCTCGTTGCTTGTCTGTAATGGTGCGCACAGATCTCTCGGGGCCGGTGTTCGTGCTCCGCAATTACGCGGGAGGAAACATGCGTAAACTCATTTTGGCTGCGGCTTCGATCGCAGCCTTGACCTTTGTCGGGCCGGCGTCGGCGCAGTCACCGATCGTTCTCAAGTTCAGCCACGTAGTGGCCACCAACACGCCGAAGGGGCAGGCGGCCGAGAAGTTCAAGGAACTTGCCGAAAAGTACACCGGCGGCAAGGTGAAGGTCGAGGTCTATCCGAACTCGCAGCTCTACAAGGACAAGGAAGAGCTCGAGGCGCTGCAGCTCGGCGCGGTGCAGATGCTGGCGCCGTCGAACTCGAAGTTCGGCCCGATCGGCGTGAAGGAATTCGAGGTCTTCGATCTGCCCTACATCCTGCCCGACCTGAAGACGCTGCGGAAGGTCACTGACGGGCCGCTTGGCGCCCAGCTGCTCAAGAAGCTGGATTCCAAGGGCATGACCGGTCTCGCCTATTGGGACAACGGCTTCAAGCAGATGAGCGCGAACAAGAAGCTGGTCGCGCCCTCTGACTACAAGGGTCTTAAGTTCCGCATCCAGTCGTCCAAGGTGCTGGAAGCCCAGTTCCGCTCACTCGGCGCGATTCCGCAGGTCATGGCGTTCTCGGAAGTCTATCAGGCGCTGCAGACCGGCGTGGTCGACGGCCAGGAGAACACCTGGTCGAACATCTACACCCAGAAAATGCATGAGGTGCAGAAGTACATCACCGAGACCAACCACGGCTATATCGGCTACGTCGTGGTCGTGAACAAGAAATTCTGGGATGGGCTGCCGGCTGATATTCGCGAGCAGCTCGACAAGGCGATGAAGGAAGCCACCGCTTACGGCAACAGTCAGTCGGCCAAGGAGAACGAGGACGCGCTGGCCGAGATCAAGAAGAGCGGCAAGAGCGAGATCGTCAAGCTGACGCCGGAACAGGACGAGGCGATGCGCAAGGCGATGCTGCCGGTCTACAAGGACGTGGCCCCACGCGTCGGTCAGCCTCTGATCGACGAGTTTCTCAAAGAAACAGGCCGCGGCCCGATGAACTGAGCGGCGGTCAGAAACCGCAAATGAGATGGAGCCGGCGGCCGGAGCGGCCGCTGGAAGGGGGCACGGCGCGGCGCATCCGCCCGGCCGTGAGGGGAGATTGATGCTGCTGCGTATACTTGACCGGCTCGAAGAGATATTGATCGCGACATTGATGGCGGCGGCGACCTTGCTGATCTTCATCGCCGTCATGCATCGCTACCTGATCGGCATCCCGTTCCTTTATCCGATCCTGTTCCCGATCAACCTGTCCTGGGCGCAGGAGCTTTGCATCTACATGTTCGTGTGGGTCGCCAAGTTCGGCGCAGCCTACGGCGTGCGAACCGGCATCCATGTCGGCGTCGACGTCGTGGTCAACCAGCTTAGATCGCCGTGGAAGAACGCAGTCGTCCTGTTCGGTCTGTTCTGCGGCGCGTTCTTCACGGCGGTGATCGGCACCATGGGCGCCAAGTTCGTGTGGGGGCTGATGCACACCGACCAGGTTTCGCCCGATCTCGAGATCCCGAGCTGGATCGTCTATCTCTGCATTCCGCTCGGCTCCTATTTGATGTGCTTCCGCTTTCTGCAAGTCGCGTACGCCTATTTCCGCACCGGCGAGCTGCCGCATCACGACCATGCCCATGTCGAGGGCGTTGAGGTCGATGCGCCAGGTGCTGGCGTCGCGGAGGTGACGCGATGACCAGCCTCATCATCTTCGGTCTCCTGATCGCGCTGATGCTGACCGGCATGCCGATCTCGATCGCGCTCGGCCTCACCGTGCTCACCTTCATCTACACGATGACCAATGTACCGACCGAGTCGGTGGCACTGAAGCTGTTCACCGGGATCGACAATTTCGAGATCATGGCGATCCCGTTCTTCATCCTCGCGGGCAATTTCCTGACCCATGGCGGGGTGGCGCGGCGAATGATCAATTTCGCCACCTCCATGGTCGGACACTGGTATGGCGGGCTGGGACTTGCCGGCGTAATGGCCTGCGCGCTGTTTGCCGCGGTGTCGGGATCCTCGCCCGCGACCGTCATCGCGATCGGCTCGATCATGATGCCGGCGATGGTGAAGCAGGGATTTCCCAAGCGCTTCGGCGCCGGCGTGATTACCACGTCGGGCGCGCTCGGCATCTTGATTCCACCGTCGATCGTGATGGTGATCTATTGCGTCGCCACCGGCGGCAGTATCGCGCTCGATCCCGCCGGCCATCGGGTGTCGTCGGCGTCGGTTGGACAGATGTTCATCGCCGGCGTGATACCCGGCCTGATGCTGGCGACGCTGCTCGGGTTCACCACGTTCTACCGCGCCTGGCGCAACGACTATCCGCGGCTGCCGAAGGCGAGCTGGGCGGAGCGGGTCACTGCTTTCCGCAAATGCATGTGGGGATTGCTGCTGATCCTGATCGTGCTCGGCGGCATCTATACCGGCATGTTCACGCCGACCGAGGCGGCTGCGGTCAGCGCAGTCTATGCGTTCGTCATTGCCGTGTTCGTCTACCGCGACATGTCGCTGAAGGACGTGCCGAAGGTGCTGCTCGGCTCGGCCAACATGAGTGCGATGATCCTCTACATCATCACCAATGCAGTGCTGTTCTCGTTCCTGATGGCGAACGAGAATATCCCGCAGCAGATCGCGACCTGGATCACCTCGGTCGGTGTCGACTGGATCGTCTTCCTGCTGATCGTCAACGTGCTGCTCTTGATCGCCGGCAATGTGATGGAGGCGTCCTCGATCGTGCTGATCATGGCGCCGATCCTGTTCCCGGTGGCGGTCAAACTCGGTATCCATCCGGTGCATCTCGGCATTCTGATGGTGGTCAACATGGAGGTCGGCATGTGCCATCCGCCGGTCGGCCTCAATCTCTACGTCGCATCCGGCATTGCCAAGATGGGGATCACCGAACTGACAATCGCAGTGTGGCCGTGGCTGCTGACGATGCTGATCTTCCTCGGCGTCGTCACCTACGTGCCGGAGATCTCGCTGTGGCTGCCGCGCTTGCTCGGAATGATCTAGCGCAAACAACAGGCATCCAAGGCGCGACCTCGCGCTTGGATGTTTCTGCGGTGCAATGAAAGCGGATTACATCTTGGTAACAGAGCTCTCTCTGTCCAATCCGTAAGTTGAAGGCGCGGGCGGGCGGCATCATCTTCGAGCAACCTTCAAAGGAGGTTCGTATGAAGAAAGTTCTGCTCGCCGGCATCGCGGCGCTCACGATTGCCGGTTCGACCGCGGTCTATGCCCAGCATCGTCCCTGGTTCCACGGCCATATGCGGATGAGCCCCGAGGATCGGGCCGCCTTCCTCGACGCGCGGATCGCCGCCGTCCACGCCGGGCTGAAGCTCAACGCCGATCAGGAGAAGCTGTGGCCGCCGGTCGAGGCGGCGGTGCGCGACTTCGCCAAGATGCGGCTCGATCGCGCCAATGCGCGGATGGCCGCCGAGAAGACCGATGCGGACAAGTCGCAGAAGCCGGATGATCCGGTCGCCCGCCTGCGCGAGCGGGCCGGCAACATGGCGGCGACCGCGACGTCGCTGACGAAGATCGCCGATGCCGCCGACCCGCTCTACAAGACGCTCGACGACAACCAGAAGCGGCGGCTGAGCATGCTGACCCATATGGAAGGGCGCGGCTTCGGCGCCGAAGGCTGGCGCCGCCACCGCCTCGAGCGCGGCATGGATCGCTGGGAGCGCGGCGGCCGCGGCTTCGATCACGACCGTTTCGACCGCGACGACGGCCCTGATCAGGAGCGCTCCGGCCGGCTCTGAGCGCCGTCCGCCGGCACCTTCGCCAAGCCTATGAAAGGCCGCCGGATTCCGGCGGCCTTTCGGTTGTCAGAAAGTCGGGAAAACTTGCTTGAGCTTGCTGGACATCGGGGAATCGCTTTGCTAAACGACCGCTCTCTTGCGAGGGTCATTTCCGGACAAGTTCCGGGCGCATAGCTCAGTTGGTAGAGCAGCTGACTCTTAATCAGCGGGTCCCAGGTTCGAGCCCTGGTGCGCCCACCACCCTTAAGAGATTGGCCCGAAAGGGCTTTTTTATATTGCCCGAGAGAACAAACCGGGCTTCATGCGACGCTTTCGGTGGTCGTACGTCGCACATCGTGCGACGAGTGGGATAATCTGGAGCGTTGTTCATTGGCGCGGCCGATCGTCGATGTTCCGCGCGTCGAGCGGTCGTCGTTCAGCCCTTCATGCCTTCCTTGCGCACCTGCAGCTCGAGCCTGTCGATGCCGGAATCGGCGCGAGCCGCATTGCGGGCGCGGTAGTGCTTCACGATTGTCTGGGCGCTTCGGTATGAATGCCCCGTGATGTCGCAGATCGTCAGCAAGTCGCAGCCAGCCCGATCGAGAAGCATGACACATGTGTCGCGTAGGTCCTGATCGTGCTTTTGGTCGAGTTCGCCGGCGCCATTAACGAACGTTAGGGCAGGGCAAGGCTCCAGACGCCATGCTGTCTCATCGCCATCACTGTCGCGCGCGGTCTGCGCATCCAGCCATTCAGCCAATGCGCGCTTGCGTTGGTCGACCGCTCGAGCGCGCTGCGCTTTATTCTCCTCATCGAGAGGAAAAGGGGCGAACAGCCTGTCGACACTTCTAATTAGTTCGGCGTTCAGTCGCTCCGCACGAATAATCGCCTGGCGCGCGTTGTCACGTGCAAGAAAGCCGAAGATAGCCACGGCGCGGGCAGTCGCTACCCAGTGGCGATAGGTACTTTCATCGTAAGGCTCACCATTGTCCTCGTTGACCACGAGCTCAGGTGGCACTTTGTCCAGTTGAAGCCGAAGCTTGAGCTCCTTTGTTCGTGCGCGCGAGGCATTTAGCCGTGCGCTAAGTTGTGGCGCCTCTTTGATGTCGACAAGCTCGCCAGTCTTGCTCTGGCGAAACGCGTGCCGGCCTTCGACTTCGCTCTCATTGCGCATAACGAGACGGTCAGTCTGGCGCTGTCCGGTGAACAACGCCAGATGAAAGCTGTCTCCGACAGAAGGCCGTTCGATTGCATCGGCCGCGGCGACCCACGCGGAGAATTCGGGCATTGCAACCTGTACGATGCGTCCGTCCGGATGATCGAACTCCATGCCTTCGCGCGGATTAGGCCCTAGTCGCCACAAGACGCTTTCCTGCCCCCAAGTGAATGCCGCCGAGAGCGTGGCTATCATCGAGAGCGCCATATGATGGCCGCGAGCTAATTTGGCGTAATTGTAGAAGGCGCGGAACTCCGGTTTGCCGATTGATGTCGGAGTGGCAGTCGCTATCGCCTCGAGTTCTCGGACAGGCTCAGCAACGCCGAGCAGCTTGGCTGCGCGTATTTCGGCACGCATTTTCGCCGCGGATTCGCGTGATTGCGGTCGGTACAAGACCGCGGAGATACATTTGCGATAGGAAGACTGCGAGGCTGACGATAACGCCTTGAACTCAACCGACTTGCTCCAATCGTCCAGAAGATCTTCGATCGTCGAACGCTTGCGGATGGTAGCTTTCTTCGGCAGCTTGCCCGCGCGGCGCGCTGCCTCGATCTCTGACTTTCGTTTGTCTGAAAAGTCCGAAGCTTCCTGGAGATTGAACCACGCCCCGACTGGACGACCTTTTTCATCGTGCGGCGGATGGCGCAAGTCGGCATCGACAAAGCCTAGTGCTCTAGCATAAGCACCGTGCGACGAGCGCGGGCGACCATCACGCCACCTCACATGGGGAAACTTTGGATCGGCCATAAAGAGCCTCGGCGCCACTAAGGGAGGGCCCGCATTGGAATCTAGCGCGATCCGGTCTGTCAAGGGTTGTGCTGACCGTAGGCTCTCCGTAGCCGCTCGCGGTGCTCTTCGTCGCTAGCTGACGGTGGCGGCGCGAACGAGTCACCCGCAATCGTCTTAGGGCGCAAAGGATGATGTCGGGTAAGCCAGGCATCGAAGCCGGTGCGTTCCCACTTGAGCGGACCTCGATCGCTGATCGGCGAAGGCAAGCCGTCGCGTTCGTGCCTGAGGTGACGCGTGCGATAAAATGTGTCCAGAGAGACCCCTATTGCGGTGGCGACCTCCGTCGAAGAGTAGGGTGGCTGTAGGCCTTGGGGACGCAAACGCATAGTGCCTTGCCACTTTTGGTTCTCAGCGTAGTGCTGGCGAAGCAAATGAGCAGATAAGGCTCAATGCGAAAAGCATTCCGCGCCGAGCGTAGGGAATTCGGCCTCTTTAGAGTACGAACCGGATGCCCCGCCTGGGTGGTGTCTCAGTTTGAAATTTAGCGAGGGCGTTGACGAAGCACTGTCGGAAACGACGAATGATGACGAACCCACTTTCGGGTTTCCGGACAAATCCATCCAATAACTTTGGTGATGCGTCCGTAATCTTCTGACAGAGATCGCCCTATCAATGGTTCGTGGTGGAAAATTCGATTCCTCAAATCTTGAACTGCATTGACGGCGGCGCTGACATCGCGAATCGAACCTTCCAAATGCGGGAAAGCATTCCCCACTTCGTGATCCCAAATCGGCTCGTTGTATTCTCGCTACAGCATTGCAGCCCAAAATCCGAGCATCAGGGACGCGACGATTTGGTCCATATGAGGCTCGCCACCATACTTTCGGCGTAGGCGCTGCGCGACCTTGTCGATATCCAAGCACCGATCAGTTCCAAGCACCCGCCGCGCTGCTAGATCAGACCACCATCTCTGTCCTAGCTGGGCAGATAGAGATGCATGGATCACATTTCTGAGCGATATTTCAAGGGCTTGTAGCGGGTAGTGCAGGCTCTGACCGATGGCTGCGTTCCACAAATAAAGCGCATTGGCGATGTTCTCTCGGAACCCAGCCGCCTCCAAATACGTTTGCCACCGGGGCGTCGAAAGCGTTCTGCCGAAGGCAATCGTTAATTCGGGTGTAATCGGCCCTATATTACGCTCTTGACGGATTGGCATTCGAAAGTAATGTCCCAATTGCGCGCCGGTGCCCGCCCAAGCGGAACCGGACCAGATAGAGCCCCGCGACAGCCCCTCAAAAGGCCCTCGCGGGGTTTCGCTTTTCAGCACCCGATATGGTATGCTTACCGCCAAGCAATCTAGAGGTTGTAACGCGGATGCCAAGAGGTCCAAAAGGCGAAAGGCGCCCCGGTGACGTGATCGGCGCCGCCGTCATGATCGGCAAGATAGCCACCTGTGAGATCGAGGACGTCACCACGGAGGACGGCAAGAACGCCGCTGCGGTGGCGCTGGGCCGCTTGGGTGGCAAGAAGCGCGCTGAAGGGCTATCCCCCCAAAAACGATCGGAAATTGCAAAAAAGGCAGCCAAGAGCCGCTGGAAGCGTTAACTCGGCTTGACGTGTCGATTTTTCTTACCTACAAGTAGGTATAGAAAATCGACACGGGGTGTCCGAATATGGAATTCGCCGAGACGAAGTATTTCCGCGAATCTTGGGAAAGCGATCAGCGTTTGAACCAACTCCAGGTGACGCGCCAAGGTTTGCTGGAGGTGCGCGACGTTGCCATGCAGGAGCGGTCGAACGCTACAAACTTCCATCCCACCAATTCTCCCGGCACCTTTGGATACCACCATGGCACTTGGGCGCTTCGTGATCGGTTTGTTGGCGATCATTGGGATGTCGATAGGAGCGACGGTATCGAAGCAATCTGGAATGAAGAGCTGAAAATCAAAATTGCTTTCTGTAATGTCGATTTGGCCTGCAATGACGAACATGTTCCAAAACCTCGGTCGGAAAAGGGAGCTGGAGCCGAACGTGCCAGCGGCACGCCGTTGTTTGGCAAGCTTCCGCAGTTCGCGCCTCGGCAGGCTGAAACCTCACGCCTATACTATTTGATGGTTGATCAAGATGGGGCTGCCGAATTGACCCGGCCGGTTGTCAGCGGCGGAACTTTCACGTCTGCCGTTGAACGAATCTATCTTTCGCGCGGCATGGATGAAGATCCTAGCGTGGTCGGCGCGGATGATAACGGACCGGTCGACAATTTCGACCCTCAGGTGGTTCGCAAGTAGCGCAGTTCTCATGGGTGAAGAATTTAACCCGCGCAGGCTCACCCTTGCGCGAAAGCGCCGACGACTCACGGCCAAAAGTCTTGCTGAGCAAGCAGGCCTCGCGGTTGATACGATCTCGCGTCTGGAGAACGGAAGCAATGAGCCGGATGACGCAACAATCGATAAATTGCTTCTTGTGTTGAATTTTCCGAGGTCGTTTTTTTTCGATCACGACCCGCAGGAAATCGATACGGGCGCCGTCAGCTTTCGTAGCTTTTCAAAGATGAGCGCCAAGGAGCGTGATGCCGCAATTTCTGCAGGTTCTCTTGGCTTGCAGTTAAGCGCGTGGGTCGAGGAGCGTTTTGCATTACCGCAGCCGAAACTCCTTGATCTCAGCTACGAAACAGACCCGGAAATGGCCGCTCATTCGATCCGGCAGGCTTGGAGTATCGGCGAGCGCCCCGTCGGGAATCTGATGGGGCTGCTTGAGACTAAAGGATTGCGGATATTTTCGCTTTCGGAAAACACAGCAACGGTGAATGCGTTTTCGTTTTGGAGAGACGAGAAGCCATTTATCTTTTTGAACAACTTCAAGACGGCTGAAAGCAGCATTTTTGATGCGGCTCACGAACTCGGCCACCTCGTTATGCATAAGCATGGCGATCCGAAGGAGACGCGCTCTGCAGAGCGCGAAGCGAACAGATTTGCGTCCACGTTTCTCATGCCGGCCAAGGATGTTCGGGCCACTGTTCCAAGGCGGATCACTATCGATACCGTTTTAGAAGTGAAGAAACGATGGCGCGTGTCCGCCATGGCGATGGCCCATCGCCTCAGTTCGCTGAAGCTGCTTTCCGACTGGCAGTACAAGTCCGTTTGCATCGAATTGGCAAAGAGGGGCTATCGCTCTGGGGAGCCGGGCGGGATCGAACGGGAAACCTCTGTTATCTGGCGAAAGGTCTTGACCCAGCTTTGGTCGGAGAAAACCACAAAAAATGATATTGCTGCCGACCTTCATTTGCCCCTCGATGAATTGGAAGGGCTCATCTGGAACCTAGCGGGTGTGCAAAGTGCTCCGGGAGCAGCGGTAATTCGTGCCGTATAGTACGAGATGAGCTCATTCATCGCCGAGTTGGCCAGAGGATCATTCCGCTGGCGCAGATCGGCAGTCATCCGCGCAATGTATTGCTCTCCAGACTACGAAAAGCCGAACTTTTACGAGCCGTGGCACTAGATGATCTTGCGCTGCCGGGGCGCCTCCAATCCCCTATCATGGTCTTCGTCCGTCACGCTGGCGGCCCGGCCGGGTCTTCCTTGACGCCGCGGGCGACGATCCTGAGCGATCCATCCGGCAGGGGCCGCTGCAGCTTCAGGGCCTCGTCTGGAGCAGCGGTCATCCAGGTCTCGACTTCCTCCGGCGTCGTCAGGATCACAGGCATCGCCTTCGGGTGGATGGCGCCGACCTCTGCGTTCGGCTCCGTCGTGAGGAACGCGTAGAGGTCGTTCTTGGTCTCGCCTTCCCTGACCTTTCGGACTGACGTCCAGCTAGTCCAGATGCCTGCGAAGCAGGCGAGCGGACGGGACTCGTTGAGGGCAAACCAAATGTCGCCGCCTTCGGCCTTGTTGAACTCGCTGAAGGAGTTGAACGGCACAACGCAACGGTTCTCGACGCCGAGCCATCGGGACCAATGTTTGCTCTTCACGTTGCGGATGTTGGTCGTGCCGCCGTCCGGCTCCATTCTGAGCAATTCCTTGAAATCCACCGGCTTGCCTTTGGCCTGCAGCTTTTCGGCTCGTTTCTTGGTGGCGTCCATCAATGCCTTCGATGACGATGGCATTCCCCACCGCGCGGTCGCGAGCTCGCGGCCCTCTGCTCCGTTGCGCACGATCGGTGCGGTGTAGTCCGGAAACACGCCGGACATCGGCGCCAGATTGCCAACGTATCGGTTCACGACACGAAACAGCGCGCTGATTGCGGCCTGGTTTGTCGTGATCGAATAGAGATTGCACATCGGTTAGGCTTCGGTTTTGGGGTGGCGAGGCTGCCAAGCCAATTGTAGCAGAGTCGCAGACGGCCGCCGGCCCGCCTTGGCGCACTTGCGGCAGCGCAGCCGGCTTGCGAGATCATGCACGAAGGTGGTTGGTGGGTGCTTCATCGCCGCAAGGTCGACGTCGCTCGGCGTCTTGCAGCGAGCGCACCTGATCTCAAGCCAGGCAAAGCCTCCATTCACGGCCTGGTCGATGGTGGGCGACGGATCGATAGGTTCGCCGTCGCTCCACATGCGCTCGTTCCAGCTTTCGCAAAGCAGCCTGTCAGCTTGCTGGATCATGGCCTCGCCCTTGGCCCGCATCTCGGCCGATTGGGCAGCAAGCATGTTAGCCATCGCGCGCGCCTTGCCGAGCTCCTTTGCCAGAGCCTTGCGATCACCGCCTGACAAGGGCGTAGGGTGATACTTCGGGGCCATCCGGACTATCCAGGCGCACGAGATCGGATCGCGTTCCGGAACGGGCTAGGACGTCTCGAACGCCGGCCAGCACCCGTCTTCTTCATGCCTGCCGGTGCGCTGCTGGCAGGTGTTGTCGAGCAACCGCTGCGCCACATCCTTCCAGACCGCGTTGCCGCCATACAATCGGACTGCATCAGCGGTCTGGATTTCCACGGTCCGCTCGCAGCGGCGGCATGAGATGCGCAGGACATGGCGTTTAATCTCGGAAAGACGCCGCTGCCGCTTCTGGGCTCCGGTCTCGTCGGCGCGAGGGTCTTTCAGGACCGATTCCCAATATTCCGCCGGGAGTGGCGCATCCGGGGCCGTCGTGGAGGGATGCGGTCTACGGGCAGCTTCAGCGGCCAGTTTTTCCATCTGCTTCGGGGTCGGCATGCGCCAGCTCGCGGGTCGATCGGTCATTCCGAACTAGAACATAACAAGAACAAATGTCGAGTCCACTCGGACCCACAATCTGAAAAAATCATCCCGTTGGAGGGGGCGCGGTGTCGGAACCAAGCCGGGCCGTTCGTCTTGAATCCGGCGTCAGTAATGGAGTTCCCCCGCGATGGCCCCCCGCGCTAACTGGAAAGGCTTCCTGCGTCTTTCTCTCGTCACATGTCCGGTAGCGCTCTATCCGGCCACGTCGGAATCCGAAAAGGTCTCGTTCAACCAGCTCAACCGAAGGACCGGCCACCGCATCAAGTACGCCAAGGTGGACGCGGATACCGGCGAGGAGGTCGACAACGAGGACATCGTCAAGGGCTACAAGGTCGACACCGACACCTTCATCGAGGTGACGAAGGAGGAGCTCGAGAGCGTCGCGCTGGAATCGACGCGAACGATCGAGATCGACGAGTTCGTTGACCGCAGCGAGATCGATCCCCGCTATCTAATCCGCCCTTACTATCTGACTCCAGATGGCAAAGTCGGGCACGACGCCTTCGCCGTTATCCGCGAAACGATCCGTGAGATGAACAAGGTCGCGATCGGTCGCGTGGTGCTGACCAATCGCGAGCACATC
>NZ_LFIQ01000088.1:189982-204182 GCF_001189245.1 Bradyrhizobium pachyrhizi
GGAGCCGCTGGCCAAGGGGGTGATGGGGACTCTGCTGCGCTATCCCTACGAAGTCCGACCCGCGGAGGAATATTTCGACGATATCCAGGACGTCAAAGTCACCAAGGATATGCTCGATCTAGCCAAGCACATCGTCAATCAGAAGGCAGGCCATTTCGAGCCGGACAAGTTCGAAGATCAGTACGAAACCGCCCTCATCGATCTCATCAACCAGAAGCGCGCCGGCAAACCCATCACCGCGAAGTCGCGCCCCCGCGGCGAGAACGTCGTCGACCTGATGGACGCGCTGCGCAAGAGCATTGGAAGAGACGCGGGGGCCGCGACAGAGGCTACCAGAAAGCCAGGTAAAAAGCCGCGCAAGGCGGCGGCTGGGCAGAAGGAAATGCTGATGCCGATCGCAGGCAAGAAGCCGGCGAAAGAGACCGCGGCGAAGAAACCGGCGGCCAAACCGCAGCGGAAGTCAGCCTAGCGTGTCCTGAAACAACCAGTGATGACAGACGGCCGTTACTTCGTCGTCCGCGGCAGGGAGCGATATGGCTGCGCTGAAAAAGACTTCCAGGCGATCAAAGTTAAGTGCGGGCATTCTCGCCTACCGCAAGGACGCTGGCGGGCTTGAGGTTCTGCTCGCTCATCCCGGCGGTCCGTTCTGGCGTAAGAAGGATGATGGCGCCTGGTCCATTCCAAAGGGTGAAATCGATGCCGATGATGCTCCGGAAGACGTCGCTCGACGCGAGTTTGCCGAGGAGCTCGGCCCGAGCGCTTCAATTGGTCCACTCAAGGCGCTGGGGGAAGTCCGACAACGAGGAGGGAAGCGCGTCATCGCATTCGTTGGCGAGGGCCACTTTGACCCGGTGGCGTTGTCCAGCAATACCTTCGATATCGAATGGCCGCCCCGAAGCGGTCGACGGCAGAGCTTTCCCGAAGTCGACCGCGCGGAATGGTTTGATATCGAGCTCGCGCGGACCAAGATGCTGTCCGCTCAGGTAGAGTTTCTTGATCGTCTTTTGACGATCGCCGTTGAGAGCGCCGGGAAATAATGTTCAGGATTGGAATCATTTCGGACACGCACGGCCTGCTGAGGCCCGAGGCGGAACGGGGCCTGACGGGCGTCGATCACATCATCCACGCCGGCGACATCGGGCGCCCCGAGATCGTTGACGCGCTTCGCCGGATCGCGCCCGTCACCGCCATCCGCGGAAATGTGGACAAGGGCGAGTGGACCCGCGAATACCCCGACACGAAACTCGTAAGCTTGGCGGGAAAGTCGATCTACGTTCTGCATGACCTGAATTCGCTGCAGGCTGCTCCTGGCGCCGGTATCGATGTTATCGTGTCTGGGCATTCCCACGTGCCGAAGATCGACACGACCGGTGGCATTCTCTACCTGAATCCCGGCAGCGCGGGACCGCGGCGCTTCAAGCTGCCGATCACGCTTGCGACGCTCGAAGTCACTTCTCAGAGCATGCGACCGGAAATCCACGATCTTGGAGGCGACTGAACGCACGACCCGCGGAGGGAATTCACAGCGGAGGAGGCGAATGCGTTCATTCGTTCCGTTTGCCGGTTACGTCCGAAAGGAAGATCTATTTGCGCGGACGTTCTCGCTCGCGCACGACATCCTTCGCCCGCTTGTCGGACCTGAGCCCGAGGTAGACGGGCTGGCGCAGTTCGCCCTTACTCGTCCACTCCGCGAACTTGACCTCGGCAACCAACGAAGGCCTGACCCAGGTCGTGGCGGCCTCGTCCTTCACTTTGGCAGGGAAAGGTGATTTCGGGGTCGTGAGCTTCATGAGCTTGGCATGGAGGTCTTCCAGGACCTTGTGGCTGAAGCCAGTGCCGACATGTCCGATGTAGCGCCATGCGTCGTCTTCCCGCACGGCGAGGACCAGGGCGCCGAAGAATGGCCTGGTGCGCCTCGGCGCCGTGAAGCCCGCGATCACCACTTCCTGCCGCTTGGCTGTCTTGATCTTCAGCCAATCCGGCGTCCGGCTTCCGGACGTATACGCGCTGTCGGCGCGCTTCGCCATGATGCCTTCCAGACCCTTCCGCTCGGCCTCGGCGAAAAATTTCGTGCCGTTCGCCTTGCGGTGGCGGCTGAAGGCGATCAGCCGATGGCGCGGCAGGATCGCTTTCAGCCGCTCCTTGCGCTCGAGAAGAGGCTGTTTGCGCAAGTCCGCTGCGTTCTGAAACATGAGATCGAAGGCGCAATACAGGAGCTTCGCTTCATGACGCAGCGCGTTTTGCAGCAGCTGGAAATGCGAGACACCGTCCTTTCCGATCGCAACAAGCTCGCCGTCGATTACGGCGTCGCCCTTCACGCCCTCCAGCGCTTTGGCGACCTCGATATAGCTGCGGCTGATGATCTTGCCGTTGCGGCTGTAGAGTGCAACCTTGCCCCGTCGGATTTCTGCGATCATCCGGAAGCCATCGTACTTGTCCTCGAAGACCCAGCCGGGGTCGTCGAATGGCGCGTCGGTGAGCGTAGCGAGCATCGGCTGTAAGCGCTTGGGCAGGGTCGACGTCCGGCTCATTCAAGGGCCAATCCTTCAGAGCGCGTTGCGTAATGCATGGACGTCCTTCAAGAATGAGGGAACGCTCAAAGCCATGGCATGTTCCGTCAGATGCCCCGGCAACTCCCAGAGCGCCCCGACGCTGACTATCGAACGGGAAGGGCTGATAAGACCGATGGCCAGAAAACTGAAAACCTACCAGACTTCGCTGGGCTTCTTCGATCTGGCGATAGCCGCTCCCTCCATGAAAGCGGCTCTCGAAGCGTGGGGCGCAGACAGCAATCTCTTTCATCAGGGCGCGGCGAAGGAAAGCGATGATCCGGACGTCATCGCCGCAACCATGGCAAAGCCTGGCGTCGTTCTCAGGCGCGCGGTCGGATCCGACGGGCCTTTCAACGAACATGCCGAACTGCCTAAGGATATTGGGGGCGGCAGACCAACGAAAACTGCCCGCAAGTCGAAAGGCCT
Organism: Bradyrhizobium pachyrhizi; assembly: GCF_001189245.1. GTDB lineage: Bacteria > Pseudomonadota > Alphaproteobacteria > Rhizobiales > Xanthobacteraceae > Bradyrhizobium > Bradyrhizobium pachyrhizi. Next base: position 192,961 of record NZ_LFIQ01000088.1, read on the forward strand.
AAAGGCGAAGAAGCCTTCCTCTCGCCCTGTCGACGAGGCCGCGGAGCGAAAGGCCGCTCTTGACTACGACCGGGAATACAGACGCCGCGAGCTTGAGCGGGCAAGAGAGGAGGCGGCCAGGCAGAAGGAGCGCGAACGCCGTCAGCAGGCGGTCGACAAGGCGCAGGCTGCATTGGACAAGGCCGAGCAGGAGCACGCGAAACGGTCCGCAGCCATCCAGGCCGAGGTCGAGGCTCTCGACAAGAGGTCGCGGGCCGAAGAAGCTCGGTGGGATAAGGAGAAGGCCCGATTGGAAACTGCGCTGCGGCGCGCGCGGGGTTAAATCTTACGCCTCGAAAGCTACGGCGGTTCCGATTTGACTCGACACTGGAACCAAGCGGGTGTCTACTTTGACATGACCGCCCAGCGCTTGGCTCCTATCGGTGACCGAGAGACCGATCGCGCTCCCGCCCCCTCAACGCGGAGAAGCGTCATGCAGCGACGACGGTCGACACCTCACTCATTCGCAGAATGGCTCGCAGCAGAAAAGATACGCATCGAAAAATGGGCGGAAACACTTCCTCCCGGCGAAGCCAGGCAGGCGTTGCTTCAAAAGATCGAGCAAATCGAGACGGCCTCCCGCATCGACAAATGGCTGTCGTCGCCCGGCTTGCAGCCGCCGAGGTGATGTCCGATGAAAGACATCCAATTGTATCTCGAAAAACTTCAGGTCCAGACCGCGGAATGCGAAATGATCCGCGACTTGGCGACCGATCCTAAAAAGCGTGAGCTGTTCACCCGATTGGCAGAGCACTTCAAAACCCTCGCTACGGAATTGGAGCGGGCAAAGTTCAGTCAGGACGAAGCCCCTCTAGGTCACGAAATCCAGACTCCGCTTTCCGACGAGAATGACGTCCAAGGTAACTTCACGGGTAATCCTACTTCGTACGCGCCGCCGCATCGTTGAGCTTGGCGCGGTCGCGCCGATCCTCCGGAGCGAGCTCCATGACGGCGCGGTGCAATTCGGCGGGGATTGTGAGCAGGCTGTCCAGTGGCTTGTCCGCCCATTGCCAAAAGCGATCGAATGCATCCATCACAGGTCCTTCCGCAGGCCTCGGAAGAACGGGTGCCTGACCTTTCCCTCGGTCGACTTCGCGCGATACTCGATCTCGGCGAGCAGCTTGGGTTCGACCCAGATGCCCTTGTGGTTGATGCGCTTGGCATAGGGCTGGGTCTTTCGGATCAGAGGTTTAAGCCGCTTCTGCAGATCGGCGGCCGAGACCTTGTCGAAGCCGTGGTCGACTTTGCCGGCGTAGACCAGATCATCGCCCTTGCGCCGGCCCACATAGAGGCCATCCCATTTCGTGCCATCGAGCGCAAAGCCGGCAATGGTCAGCGTCTCCCGTTGCACGCAGGTTTTCTTGACCCAGTCGTTCGTGCGTCCCTTCGGATAGGCACTGTCCCGTACCTTCGAGACGACGCCTTCGAGGCCGAGCTTGCAGGCGTGCGCGAACATTTCACGGCCGTCTATCTCGAAGCTTTCGCTGAACTGGATGTCGGTGCCATTCAGGATCTTCTTGAGCTCGGCCTTGCGCTGAAAGAGCGGCAGCTTCCGGATATCGCGGCCGTTCAGATAGAGCAGATCGAAAGCCACGAGCACGATGCTCTTAGACTTGCCCTTGAGCTCGTTCTGCAGGACCGAGAAGTCGGTGGTGCCGTCGGCAGACGGTACCACGATCTCGCCGTCCACCACGGCCGAGTTCGCCTTGATCCGCCAGGCGTCATTGGCGACCTTTTTGAAGCGATGCGTCCAATCGTGGCCGCGCCGGGTGAAGATCGTCGCCGCCTCATTGGCCAGGTGGACCTGAACACGGTAGCCGTCGAATTTGATTTCATGAATCCAACGGGCCCCTGACGGCACCTTGTCGATCGAGGTGGCCAAGGCCGGTTCGATGAAGCCGGGCAGGGGCGCCTTGAGGCCGATCGCCTCGGGCTTTTTACGCTGAAACGCCACTGAACAACTCCACGCTACAGCCGATTCAAATTGGCACAGTTCGAATGGTTCCGGAACCTCAGAATCCCATTCGCGTTGCTTGAATGTCATAACAGGAGGCACCCATGGCGGTAGCGAAGAAGGCGAAGACGGCGCGCGGACGAAAACAGGACCGGGCGCGGGTGGCCGGCGGGCAGAACTATGAAGTGCAGTACGAGGCAAAGAAGACCAGAAAGTCGGCATCGGCCGTGAAAAAGGCCGTCAAAAAGGTCGGGAATGCGCGCAAGCGCGTGGAGAAGAAGCTGGGCCGTTGAAATGGGAAGGCCGGGCTGGCGTTGAGGCTCGACACCAGCCCTTCTAGTCTGGGGTGCATTCCGGACAGGTATCACCGACCGAGTTCAGCACGTCACGAACCTCGGCCACCGCTGCATCAGGGGAGACGCCTGCTGGCGGGTCCTCACGGGCGATATCAAAGGCCCGCTCCCATGCATGGGGATCGGCGCGATCTTGCATCCAACCGTGTTCTTCGCACTCGCGGATGGCGCCAGCTTCCTGAAGCACGTGGATTGCCCATCCGCGCAGCGTCCGTATCGCTGGCCTTCGTTCGCGCGTCATCAGCATTGCGATAGCTCCATTACGACGAATCCTTATGTCCGTCATTCGTTCCCCGTTAGCACAGGGCTAGAATTCGCAATGACGAGCGAGCAAGGTTTGGTGTGCAATTAGCGATCGGGAACGGCCTGCTTCTCGTTAGGGGCGCGTGCGGCTTCGCCGCACCGGGCTCTCGTCAACCGAGCCGCATGGCGTCTCGGTAGGGTAGGCGCGGGACACCTCGAGGAGGATATCCCTACGCCTCCCCCCAAACCGTGCGGGCACCTTTCAATGCACACGGCTTTCCGTACGCGCATGCTCTCGACCAGAGACGGCTGCACGGCATGACGGGCACAGGACAATTGTCTTGCGCCGCCAACCGGCCCGTTTCCAGACCGTCAGCGATCCGCTTCGCAAGTCTCCTAGGCGGCGGAGATGATGCATCTCAAATGGTCCGGTCGTATCGCTGCACGCTTCGCATCTGCGAGCGTTGAGGCGATCGATCAGATCATTTGGGCTTTTGACCCACCACGCCCCTGCTGTGACGTTGTCGACTACAGGACTTGTCCAGTAGGTTTGGGTCAGATGCTTCAACCTCCACAGCTTGATGTTGCGAAGCTTACCACGGACCACAGAGCTGACCTCGTAGTCCGTACCATTCCACAGACGCGCCATGGTTCTCGCTCTCGTCGTCCGATGTCGCATCGCCAGCGTCTTCACGAGGCTGCGGAACACAACAAGCTCCAACAGCCCCAAGGCGCCCTTGAAGTCATCAGCAAACGAATGGTAGTTGGCAAAGCCACGGAACTCTGAGTTATAGGCGAGGACGGTTGCGATATCGCTGGTAACCAAGAACTGCTCGCGCGGACGGCCAGTTTTTCTGGCGAGATCGCCATAGCCATGTCGCCTGCAGAACTCGGTAACCTCCTTCCGCGGCACTCGCAAACTGACATTGCCGGTGGTCGGCCGGCGTACCACGCGCCAGGTCCGTCCATCCGGTCCCGTGCGGTTGGATTTACGTCCAGCCCCATAGGATGTGTATGTCGAGATGCGGTAGCTCAGGAAGGTCACTCCCTTTGAAGCGGCGTAGACCCCACTTTTCTCGGGCGACACGCCGAGCTTCAACGTCTGCGTCAGGAATTGTTCGACGCAAGCCATGATCTCACACGCTTCCCGCTTGCTCCCGATCACGCCGATGAGGAAATCGTCGGCGTACCGGCAGTAGCGAAGCCTTTTGAAGTTGGGGTCCATCGGATCGACGGAAGGCACTTTCCGTCTTTCCTGATTGACGGCTTTGATCTCCGCGAATGCAGCATCGATCTCGGCCCGATCCGCGCCTTCGGCGCGGAGCCGTTCAATTTTCCGGCGGAGACTAAGGACGCGCCGTTCCAACGCTGCGTAGCGCGGGAATGGACGTCGATCGCGACCCTTGTCGAATCCCGCCTTCATCATCTGCATGTGCTGGTCCAGCTCGTGCAGATAGATATTGGCGAGCAAGGGCGAGACAACGCCGCCCTGTGGCGTGCCACTGTAAGTGCGCCCGTAGACCCAGTCTTCCATGTAGCCTGCTTTGAGCATTCCTTCGATCAGACCGATGAACTTGTCGTCATCGATCCGCTTCTTTAGAAGCCCAAGCAGAATGTCACGGTCGATGTTGTCGAAGAACCCACGTACATCCACTTCGACTAGCCACTTGCAGCCCGTCCAGGTCTTCTTGATGGACTTGAGTGCGGTATGACAGGATCGTCCCGGGCGGAACCCATGCGACTCATCGAGGAACACAGGTTCGTAGATCGCTTCGAGCAGAATCCTGACCGCCTCCTGAACGAGCCGGTCTTCCACCGTAGGGATACCCAGCGGTCGTGTTTTGCCGTTGTCCTTCGGGATGTACACCCGTCGGACAGGTCGGAAGCGATATGTGCCCTCTGCCACGCTACAGGCGAGGTCGGCGAGCTTCGCCAGCGACATGCCGTCGAAGGTCTTGCCGTCAACACCAGGCGTCAAAGCTCCCTTATTTTGGGAGACCTTTTCGTAGGCCCGCTCGAAGAGAAATGGAGATCTCATCAGGCGGTGAAGGCCATTGATTCGCTTGCCCGACCGCGACAAGGTCGGAAGTGATTCAATTCTCCTCTGGATGGTAACGGCCTGCATCAGCAGAACCTCTCCGTTGAAGAATCTCTTCTACGCATACTGCACATGCCGTTGTTAGCGGCATCGTCCTTCCCCCGATCGGAGGCGCTTTCGAACCGGTCACCCGGTCTTATACGCATGATCGTCCGCCTCGCGGCGGTTGTCCCGGCCATTACGCCGGGCATTTGGGTACTACGACGGCTCCGTCGCCATACAGGTTCGCGAACGAACCTGCTGCAGGCGATCCCGTAGTTGCGTGTGTGGGGAGTTGCGGTGTGTTTAGGTGTCCCATTCGCTTCCTTGACCCACGGATGGTGGTCGTCCCACGCGAACTGGTGGCAGTTCGCACTGGCCGGTGCGATCTGCCCCGCGTGGCGTAGCGTGTCAGCCGCGTTCGCTACCGCCAGCCCTTTGGCAACTGGAAACTGGGATTCAGGCAATACAGCTTTCACCATGCACACCTTACCTTTGTGCTCTCCACCGGGCTGCGGCGCCCGATTTCGAGACGTTTCCCGACATGCTCTGGTCCCGTTCCTCTTTCGAGGTCTCAGTCGTTTCCGACACCGGTAAGTCGGGCAGATAAGAGCCAAACCAGTAGGCTCCATTCTTTCGAACACTCCCTTCTTCTTCACGCCACAACGGCGCACGCCGTCCGGCTTCGATCCCTCGCGCAGAGACTGCGGAGCTCCTCGCCGGGGGCACTCGGGAAAGGGGCTCGCCTTCGGCGATCGCTATCACTGCCCCGTTCCCGGGTGCCGCTGTTAACCGGTCTCGTCGCTGCACTCGGACCCGCGTGCCCCTTCGGGTCGCTATGCTCACGCTCTCCGGGTGCCATTTTAGTGGAGCGATGCGCCGTTGGCGCACGCCTGGTCAGGGCCTGCGGCCCTAAGCAGTCCAGGCACATCCCATGAAGAAATGGGACGTAAGGTGGGTCGCTCCGCAGATTGTCGCATTCTCTCACTTGCGAGCGAAGGCGGGGCGTCACGCGTCGTCGTTTCCGCGCAAGAGGCTGAGAGGAAGAGAGCTGAATGGGGATTGCCGTGACGGGTTACAGGCTGCGAGAGAGGCTCGCGGCGCCCGTCGCGGAGACCCGCGATGTCCAGACACTATCCTCGGGCGCGCACCGGTGAGGACCGGGCAAACCTTTATGACGATATCACCAACAAGATCATCGCTGAACTTGAGGCAGGCCGAGTGCCATGGGTGCAGCCTTGGGGCGCCGCTGGGAAGGCGTCTTTGGCCATGCCGAAAAGCGCCGCGACCGGCCGCCAATACAGCGGCATCAATATTTTGATCCTCTGGGGGGCGGCCACCGAACACGCATTCACAGGTCAGAGCTGGCTTACCTTCCGGCAGGCGCTGTCGCTCGGTGGTCACGTCCGCAAGGGCGAGCACGGGACGACCGTGGTCTATGCTGACCGCTTTGTACCAGTCGACGAAAAGCGGCGCGCGAGCGAAACGGGCGACGAAGCGCAGGCCATTCCGTTCCTGAAGCGCTTCACGGTCTTTAACACTGACCAATGCGACGACTTGCCTTCGGAGATCGCGACGACGGCGCCGCCTCCGCCGCCAGGCTTGATCGAGCCTCGGGTCGAAAAGCTCATCAAGGCGACCGGCATCAACTTCCGCATCGGCGGCAACCGCGCATTCTATGCGCCGGCAGAAGACTATGTGCAGGTGCCGCCACCGCAAGCCTATTTCGAGCCGATCAACTGGCATCGAACCGCCTTGCACGAGCTGGCGCATGCCAGCGGCCATCAGTCGCGTCTCAACCGCGACTTGTCAGGCGGCTACGGTACCAAGAAGTATGCTTTTGAGGAGTTGATCGCGGAGATATCGGCTGCGTTCAGTTGCGCGTCGCTCGATATCGTGCCGACGGTGCGACATGCCGACTATATCGGCTCCTGGCTCGAGGTGCTGCGCGAGGACAATCGCGCGATCGTGCGAGCTGCCTCACAAGCCAGCAAGGTTGCGGATTATCTCCTTGGCTTTCTGCCGGAGTCCGTCGTTGACGTGACGACCGAGAGAGCGGAGCAGGAGGCAGCGTGAAGATCTCCCAGTCGCTTCGGAAACGAGAGTGAGAGGGGAGTTGCGGATTTCGCGACGGGTTGGAGGCCGAGAGAGAGGCTCCCGGCCGCCCGTCGTGGAGAATCGACATGACGAAGGCTGTCCAAAAGATCACGCTGTCGCCCTCACGCGACATTCCGTTCAACAAGCTGGTGCTCAGCCAGTCCAACGTCCGGCGCGTGAAAGCGGGCGTTTCGATCGAGCAGCTCGCGGAAAGCATCGCGCAGCGTACGCTCCTGCAAAGTCTCAACGTGCGGGCGGTCCTGGACGCGGAAGGCAATGAGACCGGCATGTTCGAGGTGCCGGCCGGCGGCCGGCGCTATCGCGCGCTGGAACTTCTCGTGAAGCAGAAGCGGATGGCGAAGACGCAGGCCGTTCCGTGCGTGGTGCGCGAGGGCGGCATCGCAGAAGACGATTCACTTGCGGAGAACGACGAGCGGGTCGGGCTTCATCCGCTCGATCAGTTCCGAGCCTTCCAGACCTTGAGTGGCGCCGGTATGTCCGAAGAGGATATCGCGTCTCGGCACTTCGTGACACCGGCCGTCGTGAAGCAACGACTCCGGCTGGCGTCCGTATCGCCAAAGTTGCACGACGTCTATGCCGAAGACGGCATGACACTCGAGCAGCTCATGGCCTTCTCGGTCACCGCCGATCAGACGCGGCAGGAGCAGGTCTGGGAGAATGTCAGCCGTTCGGGCTACGATGAACCTTATCAGATCCGGCGGATGCTGACGGAAAATACCGTGCGGGCGTCCGATCGCCGCGTGCAGTTCATTGGGCTCGATGCTTATGAGCGCGCCGGTGGCGGCGTCTTGCGAGACCTGTTCGAACACGATGATGGCGGCTGGGTTCAGGATGTCGCCTTGCTCGATCGTCTTGTCACCGAGAAGCTCAAAGCCGAGGCCGAGATGATCGCCGCCGAGGGATGGAAATGGATTTCGGTGGCCGCCGTCGATTTTCCCTACGGGAATACTGATGGCCTGCGAGAAATCGAGGGCAAGCCTGTCGATCTCTCCCCCGACGAGCAGGCCACCATCGATGCTCTCAACGCCGAGCAGGCAAAGCTTGAATCCGAGTATCAGGATGCGGATGAACTGCCCGCGGAGGCCGATCAGCGTCTTGGCGAGATCGAGGCCGCGCTGACTGCGTTCGAAGACCGGTCGATGGTTTACGATCCGGCCGAGATCGCTCGGGCCGGCGTCTTCGTCAGCATCGATTCCGAAGGGCGGCTTTCCGTCGATCGGGGCTATGTTCGGCCTGAGGATGAGGCGCCTGCGGTCGATTTCGAGGTCGAGCGGGGCACCGATGCGTCGTCGCCTGACGGGCAGGAGACTGGCGCTTCCGCAACGCGCACGGCGATCTCGGTCGCCGCACCATCAACCGAACCGGAGGAGGATGATGAAGACCCGGCAAGGCCATTGCCGGATCGGCTCATCATCGAGCTCACGGCCCACCGAACGCTGGCATTGCGGGACGCGCTGGCGGAAAATCCTGCGGTCGCGTTCCAGGCGGTGCTGCACAACTTCGTGCTGACGGCCTTTTACCGGTTTGCTTCGTCCGGGAGCTGCCTTGAGATCGGGCTGCGCACGCCAACCTTTCCCGCTCAAGCTCCGGGGCTGAGGGAAAGCGTCTCGGCTAAGGCTGTTGAGGCGCGGCATGAGGCCTGGAAGGCACGGTTGCCGAAGAGCGAGAACGATCTCTGGGACGCGCTGACGGCTCTCGATGGTGATGCACAGGCATCGCTGTTCGCCCACTGTGCGTCCTTTGCGGTCAACGCCGTCTATGAGCCGGCTAATCGTTACAATCAGGGTCGCGTCTCAGCCCACGGCGTCCGCACGCGTCTTGACCAGGCCGACGTGCTTGCGCGCGCTGCCGCACTCGACATGGTGCAGGCTGGTTGGAGACCGACCGTCGACAACTATCTCGGCCGAGTCACCAAGCCTCGTATTCTCGAGGCGGTGCGGGAAGCCAAGGGCGAGTCGTCGGCGCAACTGATCAACCATCTGAAGAAGGCTGACATGGCCAAGGAGGCCGAGCGTCTCCTGGATGGCTCGGGCTGGCTGCCGGAGCCGCTGCGTCTCGTCGATTTCAGCCTGTCCTCGGTGGAGCAGGAAGGTGAAGCGGGCCCGCTGCCGGAATTCCTCGCCGGCGAGGAGGATGCGGAGAACGCCGGCGACGAGGATCCGCAACAGCTAGATGCGGCTGAGTAGCATCGCCGACTGGGTGGCTCCAGCCGTCTGGCACTTGCTTGGGGACCGGTGTGCAGCGCCGGTCCCCATTTTTATTGCGAGACGGCTGAGAGGGAGAGTGGGGCCGGGAAGGGTTTGAATCGCCGTGGTCTTGAGGAGAGCGCCGGGCGGTTCGACCCGTTCCTGCTCTCCGAAAGAAATCCCCATGACCGAATCTCTCGCCGGCGACGCTGCCGCTGCGCCGCTCTCGATGCGTGCCGCTGCCACTATCACCTCCGCTGCGGTCAGGGCTGCGCGACAGCTCTTGACCAATCTCGAACGCGGCCAGCGCATCGATGCCGCAGTCCTGCGCAACGCCATGGAGGCTGCTTTCGGCGCCTCGGACGCGGCCGGTGCCTGGAATTGGAAGACCGCCTATGACACCTGCGAGGCGGCAACCGTTCTCTTCCTTCGCAAGTTCGGTCCGGCCATGCGGACCAAGGCTGGTTCGACCACCGCGATGCTGCCGATGCTCGCGAAAGTCGCGAGCTGTCTGCCGACCCATACGCGGCGTTCCGAGGACAGCCAGGCGCTTCAACAATTCTCGACGCCGATCCCGCTGGGGCTGGCTGCATGTACCGCAGCCGCGATTACACCCGCCGACCGCGTCTTGGAGCCTTCCGCCGGGACAGGCTTGCTCGCCATTTTCGCCGAACTCGCCGGCGGCAGCCTGATATTGAACGAGTTGGCCGAACCCCGTGCCGAGCTGATCGATCATCTGTTCGCCGGCATTGAGGTCACTCGGTTCGACGCCGCCCAGATCGATAATCACCTCGAAGCCGACCTCGTACCTAGCGTCGTCTTGATGAACCCGCCGTTCTCGGCGCTGGCAAATGTCGATCGACGAATGGCGGACGCAGCGCTCCGGCACATCGCTTCGGCCTTGGCGCGACTTTGCGACGGTGGGCGTCTGGTCGCCATCACCAGTGCAGGCTTCGGGCCGGACAATCCGGCGTGGCGAGATGCCTTCGTTCGCCTTCAGGAACGCGGGCGAGTTGTTTTCTCTGCCGCGGTCGACGGCGCCGTCTACGCGAAACACGGAACACGGATCGACACACGGCTGCTTGTCATCGACAAGCAGCACGCGGCAGACCCGAACGTTTTTCCGGCTCCGCTTGGCATGGCGGGCGATGTCGCTACCTTGCTCGACTTGGTGACCCAGCATGTGCCTCCGAGGTTGCCTGTTGCCGCCCCTGTCGTGATCAACGTCGCCAGACGCCCTCTGATGTCACGATCCCTCGGCGCCTCTGCACCATGTCCGCCCTCTACTTCCGGCGACGCCGCGCCAGAAGGCGTCGAACTTTCGTACGAGACGGTCGAGTGGTCGCCGCCGGAAGGTGCCCGGCTTTTCGATGCGCTTTATGAGGAACACGGATTGCAGTCGATCCGTATTCCGGGCGCGCACGCGCATCCGACCAAGCTCGTGCAGTCGGCTGCAATGGCATCTGTCGCGCCGCCAAGGCCATCCTATCGGCCGCATCTGCCAGCCAGTCTCGTGGCGGATGGCATCCTGTCGGACGCCCAGCTGGAGAGCGTCATTTACGCCGGCGAGGCGCATTCCGAATTTCTTGCGGGCTCCCGGACGGTCGATGCGACTTTTGACGTGGTGGCTGCCGCCCGCGACGACGCTGAGAAGGCTGTCCGCTTTCGCCGCGGCTGGTTCTTGGGCGACGGCACCGGCGCGGGCAAGGGGCGGCAGGTCGCCGGCGTCCTGCTCAACAATTGGCTCAAGGGTCGCCGCCGCGCACTCTGGATCAGCAAATCGGACAAGCTGATCGAGGATGCACAGCGCGACTGGTCGGCGCTCGGCATGGAGCGGCTGCTCGTGACGCCGCTCTCGCGTTTCCGCCAGGGCACGCCGATCCGGCTTTCGGAAGGCGTCCTATTTACCGCCTACGCTACGCTGCGAACCGACGAGCGCGGTGAAAAGCTTTCGCGCGTTCGGCAGATCGTCGAATGGTTGGGCTCCGAATTCGACGGAGTGATCGTCTTCGACGAGAGCCACGCGATGCAGAACGCGGCAGGCCAGAAGGGCGAGCGCGGCGACCAGGCGGCCTCCCAGCAGGGGCGTGCCGGCCTGAGGCTCCAGCACGCGCTGCCGAATGCCCGCGTCGTCTATGTGTCGGCAACCGGTGCCACGACGGTCCACAATCTCGCCTACGCCCAGCGTCTGGGTTTGTGGGGTGGCGCCGACTTCCCGTTTGCCACGCGCGCCGAGTTCGTCGAGGCGATCG
>NZ_LFIQ01000088.1:204192-209580 GCF_001189245.1 Bradyrhizobium pachyrhizi
CGGCGTCGCAGCCATGGAAGTGCTGGCGCGCGACCTCAAGGCGCTCGGTCTCTACGCGGCTCGCTCACTGTCGTACGAGGGCGTCGAGTACGAACCCGTCGAGCACCAGCTCAGGCCAGAGCAGGTTCGGATCTACGACGCCTACGCCGGCGCGTTCAGCGTGATCCATAACAATCTCGATGCCGCGATGCGGGCCGCGAATATCACCGGCGAGACCGGCACGCTGAACGGCCAGGCCAAATCGGCCGCGCGATCCGCTTTTGAGAGCGCCAAGCAGCGTTTCTTTGGTCATCTCCTGACCTCGATGAAGACGCCATCGCTGATCCGCTCGCTCGAACGCGATCTTGACGCCGGCTATGCCGCCGTCATCCAGATCGTCTCGACCGGTGAAGCGCTGATGGAGCGCCGGTTCGCCGAGATTCCGACCGAGGAGTGGGACGACGTCCAGGTCGATATCACCCCACGCGAGTACGTGCTCGACTATCTCGCCCATTCCTTCCCGGTCCAGCTCTACGAGCCGTTCACGGACTCGGAGGGCAATCTCTGCTCCCGGCCCGTCTATCGCGACGGCCAACCGGTTGAGAGCCGGGAGGCCGTCGCTCGCCGCGACCACCTCATCGAGAAGCTCGCCTCGCTGCCGCCAGTGCCTGGGGCGCTCGATCAGGTCGTGCAGCGCTTCGGCACCGATATGGTCGCCGAAGTGACCGGCCGCTCGCGGCGCATCGTTCGCAAGGGCGAGCGGCTGGTCGTCGAAAACCGGGCCGGTTCGGCCAACCTCGCCGAGACGTCGGCCTTCATGGACAACGTCAAGCGGATCCTCGTTTTCTCCGACGCGGGCGGTACGGGCAGGAGTTACCACGCCGAATTGTCGGCCCGGAATCGCCGCCTGCGGGTCCACTATTTGCTCGAGCCCGGCTGGAAGGCGGACACCGCGATCCAGGGGCTCGGCCGGACCAACCGGACCAACCAGGCGCAGCCGCCGCTGTTTCGGCCCATTGCGACCGACGTGAAGGCCGAAAAGCGTTTCTTGAGCACCATCGCTCGCCGGCTCGATACGTTGGGAGCCATCACGCGCGGCCAGCGCCAGACCGGAGGGCAGGGCCTGTTCCGGCCCGAGGATAATCTCGAAAGCCAGTATGGCCGCGATGCGTTGCGCCAACTCTACACCCTGCTGGCCCGCGGCAAGGTCGACGGCTGCTCGCTCGAGAGGTTCGAGGATGCAACCGGCCTGAAGCTCACGGACACCAATGGACTCAGGGATGACCTGCCTCCGATCACGACGTTCCTGAACAGGCTGCTGGCGCTCACGATCGAGCTTCAAAATATCCTGTTCACTGTTTTCGAGCAGCTACTGACCTCTCGGATCGAGGGCGCCGTCGCATCGGGCACCTACGACGTTGGGCTGGAAACGCTCCGCGCGGAGAGTTTTTTGGTCACAGACCGACGGACGATCTATCCCGGCACTGGTGCCGAAACCCGGCTTCTCACGATCGCCCAGCGCCAGCGCAATCATCCCGTGAGCCTTGATGAAGCTCTTGCTCGTCGTTCCGACGATCGTGCCGTCCTCTTGATCAATAAGCGATCGGGCCGTGTCGCCGTCCAGCTTCCGGCTCCGAGCTTCATGCTTGATGACGGAGAGATCGAGCGGCGCGTCCGCCTGATCCGGCCGATGGAGCAGCATAGCTTTCCCTTGAAGATGATGGCGGAAAGCCATTGGGTCGAAGCGGATCGTGAACGTTTTGCTGCAGCCTGGTTGGCGGAGCTTGCCGAGGTCCCCGAGTTCACGGAAAGCACGATCCACGTCGTGGCCGGCTTGCTGCTACCGATCTGGAAACGGCTGCCGAATGAGTCGACGCGGGTCTATCGGCTCCAGACCGATGCGGGCGAGCGCATCATCGGTCGCAAGGTCTCGGCGACCTGGGTCGCGAACATCCTTGCAGCTGACGCGTCGGCGCTAACGCCGGACGCTGCCTTCGCTGCGCTAATGGAAGGGCGCACCGTCCTCGAGCTCGCGGAGGGGCTCCAGCTTCGCCGTGTACGAGTGATGGGCGCCTACCGCATCGAACTGTCGGGTTTCAATGACACGATGCGCGACCGACTGCGGGCTTACGGTCCGTTTGGGGAGATCATCTCTTGGAAGCTCCGCATGTTCGTGCCTACGGACGCAAGCGGCGCCGAAATACTTTCGAAAGTGCTCGAAACTTATTCGGTTACGGGCATCAGTAAGCGGGAGGCCGCGTGATGTCTCACGACGCCTCCGAGCTGGCACGCGGCCTCGCACGCGAGGCCGAGGCGGTGTGCCGACACTATCTCTCCAATGGCAGGCGCGCGGGACGGTACTGGCTGGTCGGAGACGTCCACAACACGCCGGGGCGTTCGATGTTCGTGCGGCTGCAGGACTCGCCGAAGGGGCCCGCCGGCAAGTGGACCGATGCCGCGACCGGCGAGCATGGCGATCTCCTCGACATCATCCGCGAAAGCCTGGGCTTGCGAGAATTCCGCGCGGTCGCCGAGGAGGCAAGACGATTTCTCAAGCTGCCTCGTACCGAGCCGGAATTCGCATCGAAACCCGATCGTCCAGCGGTTCCAGACGGATCGCAAGCGGCCGCCCGTCGGCTCTTTGCGATATCTGGTTCGATCGAGAGAACTGTCGTTGAAACGCATTTGCGGCGTCGCGGAATAGTCCATATCCACCATGGTGGCAGCTTGCGCTTCCATCCGCGCTGCTACTATCGGCCAGACGAGCATTCACCCACTGAAACCTGGCCGGCGATGATCGCTCGCGTCACGGATCTCGATGGAAGGATTACCGGCGTGCATCGCACCTGGCTCGATCCGCACGGCTTTGATCGCATTCGACTCGGCAAGGCGCCGATTGATACGCCACGACGGGCCATGGGCAACCTACTTGGCAACGCGGTTCGGTTCGGAACGGCGGACGACGTGCTCGCTGCCGGCGAGGGTATCGAGACCATGCTGTCGCTGCGCTGCGTGCTGCCGACGATGCCGATGGCCGCTGCGCTTTCGGCCAATCACCTCTCAGCGATGGTGCTACCGCCGGGCTTGCGTCGGCTCTATATAGCCCGCGACGCCGATGCCGCCGGAGATATGGCGCAGACTGTTCTGGCCCAGCGCGCAGAAGACGCCGGCATTGAAGCTATCACGCTGTCACCTCGGCTGGGCGACTTCAACGAAGACCTGCACATCTTCGGTATCGGAGCCCTCAGAGCAACGTTGGCGATTCAACTCGTGCCAGAGGACGTTGTCAGCTTCTTGCATTCGTCGACGGTGCCCGCGGAATAGGTCACGACGGTTCGATCGACCGTGACAGGTCGGTCATGGGCAAGGCCAATACCGGAAGAGGACGCGACCTCGGCCTTCTAGAGGGCGATCGGACGGCAAGCGGCCCGGGCCGGCAATGGCTGCGTCCGGCTATTTTCCGCCGCGCGCCGGCAATTGAAACACACATCATATGTCTAGCCAGCACGCTTTGCATCGCGAGGCAAAATAGCCGGCCTCCGCCATCCTCCGCTGCCGCTTCGGCCCTTTCGGGTTCTGGCCCGTTCCGCCTGCCGTCTGAGTGACCGCCACGAAGGCCGCGAAGGGCGCGGCCAAACCCGGCAAAGGACCTCCTTCCATGACCGACCATGACGACGTCGAGCCGCCGCACGCCTCTTCTCCGACCGACCACGTCCTCACCGAACTACAGCTCTTCGGTTACCGTCCTTTCGACGACCAGCCTGATCCGAGACCGCTTCCCGAAGGCAAGATGATCTCCGGTGCCGTGGCCGATATCTTCGATGCCCTCGTTGCGACTCTGAACGACACGCGGCTCGAGCCGGACCTTGACGATCTGCTCTGGTCGACCGTCAACTTGTTCCATCGAGCCGTCGATCGCGTCGAACGCCAGCTCGACGACAACGAGCAGGCGCAGCATAAGAGCCAGCGCGAGCAGAACGGCTCCGAGGTGCGATCGGTCGAACTCGAGCGTCTGACGGCCGAGGGCATCACGCTCATCGAGCGCCGCAATTGCTTAGAACTCTTCCGCGACCAGGCGATCGAGCGCTTTGAAGTCCACACCGGCTCGTCCTGGCGTCCTCGATCGGGATCATTGGTCAACCACCGCACGCTCACCGCAGCAATGATCGACTCCCGCGACTTCATCGCAGCAAAACGCCGCGCCGAAACCGAGGTCCTGGTGCCGCCTGGACCCAAGATCGCACTCACCGGCGGGCTCGACTTCAACGACCACCGCCTCATCTGGGAGCGCCTCGACAAGGTTCATGCCAAGCATCCCGACATGGTCCTGCTCCATGGCGGCTCGCCGAAAGGCGCCGAACTCATCGCATCCAAATGGGCGATCAATCGCAAGGTACCGCAGATCGCCTTCAAGCCCGACTGGACCAAGCACGCCAAGGCAGCACCCTTCAAACGCAACGACGCCATGCTCGAGTTCCTGCCGATCGGCGTCATGCACTTTCCGGGCACGGGAATTCAGGACAACCTCGCCGACAAGGCGAAGCGACTTGGCATTCCCGTCTGGAAGTTCGGCGGCGCGTGAGCGCCGTCTTGCTCACCTCCAGGGAGGAGTTGCACGCCGCAACTCCGCCTCGTTTCGATATTACGTCCGAAGCCGCGCCGCGGTGGTGGTGGAAGGCGCGACCAGTACATCCATGCATTGGAGCCACCACCATGCTTGCCCTTGGGCTTGTCCTCAACACACTTGGTATCGGTTTGTTCTGCTGGCTGATTTTTGCGCTAGCGGTCTATGCGTTGCCGTTTTTCGTCGCACTCAGCGTCGGGATGTTGGCATTTCATGGCGGGGCCGGCGTCGTCGGGGCGCTGCTTATCGGATTGGTCTCCGGCGCATCGACGCTTGCTGCCGGTCAGGTCGCCGTCGCGGTCAGTCGGTCCCGGACCTTGCGCATCGCGATCGCAGCCGCATTCGCCGTCCCTGCGGCTATCGCTGGCCATCATGTGATGTTCGCCCTGTCGCAGATCGGGGTGCCTTCGCTGGCTTGGCGCGAGACCTTCGCTTGCTTAGGTGCGGTTTGCATCGGCGGCACGGCATGGACGCGCTTGACCGTTTTCGCGGAGACCCGCCCGTTGGAATCGGCCGGGGTGGCGGAGAATATGCCTCGACCGGTGCTCACAGCAGCCACGCATGAGCGATGACGCTTCGTCGCCATCATCGGTCGAGCAAGGTCGCACAGGGCGCCACACTGAACGAGGGATCATCGAGCTTGGGGGAGAGGTAACCCCGCTTTTTCCCGTAGCGCTTTGACCAAGCCTCCCCAATCTCGGCGCGGCCCACGTAGATGCGATGGAGCGGCGCGCCGCGCTCGATCATTCCTTCCGGGACGATACCGCCCTTTGCGGCAGATTGTT
>NZ_LFIQ01000088.1:209590-209666 GCF_001189245.1 Bradyrhizobium pachyrhizi
GGTCGGCAACGACTTCCAGGGCGAGATCGTCACCCTGAGCCTGAAGGCCAAGGGCGTCCGCATCGTCGCCGAGACC
>NZ_LFIQ01000088.1:209676-215525 GCF_001189245.1 Bradyrhizobium pachyrhizi
TACGCCCATTCCTCGCGAGGCAAGAAAGTCGCAACAACGGCGTCCTCCGCTGCGCTCCGGCCCGCGAGGGGTGCGTCCCCGATCGTCCTCGGCCTTTAGATCGCCATCGAGGCCGCGGTGGTCGCGGGCTCGAAACACAACAGGAGAAGTGACATGGCTAACATCGGTTCTTTCAAGAAAGTCGGCAACGATTTCCAGGGCGAGATTGTCACCCTGAGCCTGCAAGCCAAGGGCGTCCGCATCGTCGCCGAGACCAATCGATCCAACGACAACGCTCCCAGCCACCGCATCTATGTGGGTCGTGCGGAGATCGGCGCGGCCTGGTCGAAGCGTTCCGAAGAGGGCCGCGACTACCTCTCGCTCAAGCTCGATGACCCCTCGTTCAACGCGCCGATCTACGCGAACCTGTTCGATGACGAAGGCGGTGAAGGCTACACCTTGCTCTGGTCGCGACCGCGCAAGACCGGCGAGTAAGAGCGCCCCACCAAGCCCCGCCCGGTCCGCCGGGCGGGCGCTTCGCGGCCGGCCTGAAGGGGCTTACGATTTGCTAAGCCGCGCAGCCTTTTTGAGCAGGTCCCCGGGTTCGACCCCCAATGCTTCAGCAATTTGTCCGAGCACGGTGACGCTTGCTGATACATCGCCGCGCTCGATGGCGCCGACGTAACGGGCGCTCAAACCCGCGCGCTCGGCCAACTCCTCCTGCGTCATTTGTAGATCGTGGCGTTTCCGACGCAGGTTCACAGCCATGATCTCTTTGAGATCCATGGCGATATGGGAACTGAGCCGGAACGATCGTTCTAGGAACGATCGTTCCTATTCGTGTCCGAACATGCTATCGAGTGTGGCGGCGCTACGCGCGCGACCGAACTCGGCCGCCGATCTACCGAACGAATATTCAGGATTCCAACGGGAAGCGGAGGTCTGGATTGCTACCAAACCATGGCGTAGCTTATAGGCGTTCTAAAAGCGGGTATGATGCAGAAGCCATCCCTAGATCCAGACGTAGCTGACAGTGCGCCGAACGAGCCGCTGCTGACGGCCTATGACGAACAGCATGTCGTCACGTACATGCGCCTCCTGCAGGCGGAGGGCGAGGGGGCGGACTGGCGCGAAGTGACTCGAGTAGTCTTGCATATGGACCCAGAGCGAGAGCCGGACCGTGCGCGGAGCGCATATCAGAGTCATCTTGCGCGCGCCAAATGGGTGACTGAGCAGGGCCGCCTATTGCGTGGCACCGCCTCCAAATAGAAGAAAAAAGCCGGCCGACGACTTGCAGGCAGAACAATTTTCTTTTGCTAATCAGTGGTCATTCCGGTGCACCACGTGGTGCCAAACTAGGGGCTTCCTACAACCGCTTCGTTCATACCTATTGCGGCGCAATCGTTGTTAGCAGCGTGCAATGGGACGGAAGCAATGCCTGAATTCGACTGGCGGTCGCCGGATTCCTACAAGAGCCTACAAGACGCGGAAGTGACCGACATCGCCTGGGAATGTCTCCGCCGCAACGCCGACTATCGACGCGAGTACGAAGCGATGATCGCAAGCAGCCCAGATGGTGCGGTGACCGAGGAATTCAGGAGGAAATGGGGCATCTGCTTTCGCCCATGACCCGCAGAGGTCCTTCGACGAGCAGACGATCTTTTGGGCACCTGAAGTTCTAGCGGCGGTCGTTCCAGTCAAGGTTGCCTCGGCCGCCGATCGCAGTTTAGCGTCTCAACCGCTGCTTGACCTTTCAGCTGGTGAGGTGCGCCGCGCTGCCGACGGCTGGCATGCCGTGCTGCGCATCGGTGCGGTAGATCACTGTGTTTGGTCCAAAGAACCGCCTGTGCTCGGCTCGCCATACGTAGCCGAACTGCCGTTTGATGGCGATTTCGGCGCGCGTGCCTATGCAGCCCGACGGCTGTGGCGCGCGATGAATGGACGCGCGCCGGGGCCTGCATTTCACACGTTATCCAAACAGCGGCAAGAACGTCTGAGCGCCGCGATCCGTGCGCTCGATGCTCGCAGCGCCGGCGGCAGCTATCGCGTTATCGCCGAAGTGCTCTTCGGCGAAAAGCGAATCCCCGATCGCGCCTGGAAGACGCATGATCTGCGCAATCGAACGATCCGTCTGGTGCAAGGCGGCGCCGCGTTGATGCGCGGGGGCTACCGCAAACTTCTGCGGCCTGGGCGCAGGGACGAGTAGGGCAGTCCCCAAGGGGTGCCGAAAATCGCCCCCTCCATATTCGGCATCCCCCTCCGATATCGCGCTTCTCCATGATGACCGCACACACGCCGGCCTAGCCAAGCGTAGTGCGCTGTCCTCCTGGAGTTCTCAAATGCCCGATCCGATGGCCGGTCTTCCCCCGCGATTCCTGCGTACACCTGAGGCGGCGCGCTATCTTGGCCTGTCCGGCCGCACGCTGGAGAAGCACCGCACGTACGGTACTGGGCCCACGTATCGGAAGATCGGCGGACGTGTTGTCTACGCCGTCGATGACCTGAAAGCATGGGCCGACCGGGGCGCCAAGACATCGACCTCCGACCCCGGCAAGGGAACGGTGCTGCCGGCCAAGAAGCATCCCGCGCTGCGCCCTTATGCCGGCCAGGAACGTCGCTGATCACCACGGAAGGGCTGTGATCATGCGGCGCAATCTCCATTCCGAGCGCGATCAGCTTGAGCTCTTTCGGGCGCTGCCCGGTGACCTTGCGCCCCGCGACGCGCAGGATCTGATGGCATATCCGTTCTTCTCGCTCGCAAAGACCAAGCGGATCGTGCCGATCGATTTCCGCGCCGGTGCGATTGCAATTCGTGTCGAAGCCGTGCCGGAACACGGTATGGCGACCATTTGGGATGCAGACGTTCTGATCTGGGCCGCGTCCCAGATCGTCGAAGCCCGCGACGCCGGCTTGAAGACCTCGCGCCTTATGGCTGCAACGCCTTACGAAATTCTGACGTTCGTCGGCCGCGGCACCAGCGCGCGTGACTACGACCGCCTGAAGGCGGGTCTCGACAGACTTCAGTCAACAACTGTGCTGACATCGATCCGCCAGCCGACAGAACGGCGACGGCATCGTTTCTCCTGGATCAACGAGTGGAAGGAGACGGCCGATGCAAATGGCCGTCCATTTGGGCTCGAACTGATCCTGCCGGACTGGTTCTATACCGGTGTCGTTGATGACGCGCTCGTGCTGACGATTGACCGCGCCTATTTCGATCTGACGGGCGGACTTGAGCGCTGGCTCTACCGTCTCGTGCGCAAGCACGGTGGGCGTCAGAACGGCGGCTGGAGTTTTGATCTTGTGCACCTCCACGCCAAGTCCGGCATTCTCTCGCCGCTCAAGCATTTTGCTTACGACGTCCGTCAAATCGTCCAGCGTCAGACATTACCCGGCTATCAGCTCGTGCTCACGCGCGATCCGAACGGTACCGAGCGCCTGAACTTCGCGCCGACGCCTGTTGATCCCTTAACGGCACGCCTGCGCCGTCGCGGTCTCATTCCAAATTCGGAGGAAAATCTGTGAATCAGCTCGTGCTATCGGGGACCGCAACCCTCGTGCTATCGGGGACCCGATCCTCGTGCTATCGGGGACCGGAATCGAGCTTAGGAGCTTGTTTCTCCGCGCTTTTCGACCGCTCTAACTTTACTAACCAGAAATCCTTCGGATTTCTTCTAACGGACCAGACCACAAGCCGCATTGGAGGCGACTGGCAGCGGCGGGCCGTCAATCCTGCTGTTCGGCAGAAGCCGTACAGGTGCTTCACCGCCCCCAAAGCTTACGGCTCCCCGTTCCAGCATCAGGGAACGGTGGCATGAGCGATCTCACCGAAGTGGAAGTGCTGTGGCTCGAGAAGCGGATCGAAAACCGCATTCGGTTCGGTCGTGTCGTCAAGGAACGGAAGCTTGATCGTCACCGGCGTGTCCTGTCATTCGCGCCCGGCAGTATATTCGCCTTCGTCCGTTGGACCTCCAACGACTTTGGCACGATCATTTCACGGATCGACGTCCTGCGCGCGGTCGCGCCGGGACAGCGCTGTTCGACCGTTCCTTATGTGACACCGGGCGGGGAGATCCTGCTGCGCCTGTCGGGCTGGCCGAAGGTGGAGCGCGTGCTGCAGATCACTGATGCCGTTGAGGCGCTTGGCATCGATCCGGCCGACGTCGCGCCTGATCATTGGCATCACGTTCATAACCGTCTGTCTGTCAACGAAAACCCGCGCCCGTATACGAAAGCGCGCCATCAGGCCTGGCTTCATCGTCAGAGGGTGATGCGATGACGGGCCGCCTCATGATGCTGGCCGCGACGATCGGGGTTGCTGCCGCGCTCGTTGCGACGATCGTCCTGGAGCCGCTGCCGCTCTACATCTGGAACGCATCGGCGAGCGTGCCAATCGGTCTCTATCACCTGCGACCGGCGGAACGCTTCTATGTCACTGAGTAGGTCGCCGTGCAGCCACCGGAGCCGCTTGCGACTTTCCTCGACCTTAACGGCTATTTGCCGGTCGGCGTCCCGATGCTTAAGCGCGTGCTGGCGCTCCCTGGTCAGACGGTCTGCAGAAGCGGCCTCAGGATTTCGGTCGATACCATAGCGATGGGCGAGGCCCGGGATCGCGATGGACGCGGCCGGCCGCTGCCGAAATGGCAGGGCTGCCGCGTCGTCGGAGACGGCGAGCTGTTTCTCATGAACTGGCAGTCGGACGACTCTCTTGATGGCCGGTATTTTGGATTGCTTCCGGCATCCAGCGTGATCGGCCGTGCGATGCCGGTGTGGACGTGGGAGGAGTGATCGTGCGTATCCTACGTGTTCTCCTCGCCATTTCCTTGTTCGATCGATTGCGGGATCATTCCTCCGTCTCGATCGATGTCTGCAAGTCTGGCGCGAGTCCGACCGCGTGCTTAGGCCGGTTGAGCACGCGCGTTTGTACTGTCGTGCCCCTGATGCTTCTTCTGACCGCGTTCGACAGTGCTGCTTTGGCGCAGAGCGGATCAGCCACCCAGCGGGCGATCAGTCAGACGGCCCACTCATTTTCTGGCTTCATCAATGAAGCCTCACAACGCTTTGCGATCGCGCCGAACTGGATCCGATCAGTCCAAAGCATCGAGAGTGCTGGTGTCGTGCATGCCAGATCGCCCAAAGGCGCAATGGGCCTGATGCAAATCATGCCGGCGACTTGGGCGGAACTTCGCAAGCGCTATGATCTTGGGGATGACCCCTACGACCCCCACGACAACATTCTGGCCGGCACGGCCTATCTGCGCGAACTGCTCGATCGGTATGGCTCGCCTGGCGTGTTTGCCGCGTACAACGCGGGACCATCTCGCTATGAAGAGCATCTGGCAGGCGGCTCTTTGCCAGACGAGACGCGAGCATACGTCGCAAAGCTTGCAAATCTGCTTGCCATTAATTTGCCCCCGACTTGGACGTCCAACGGAAATTCATCGGCAGCTGCGACGTTGTTCGTGGCGCGATCCGATTTACTGAGAACGCGCGATCGGTTGATGGCGCTCAGGCCGTCGAGCAGTGCCACGACCGCAATCTCGGCGCCCGATGTTTCGCCCATGGTCCCCCGGCCTGTTGGCGTGTTCGTCCCTCGATCGGATTCGGGAGCATCGCAATGACCAAGTGTGCGGGTTCGCAAGCTGATGGCGTATGGGCGATGCCTCCGGCCCGCGCTCTACTCGTCGCTTCGCTCCTCACCGAGCCACCCTTCGGGTGTCTCGGCCCTTCGGGTAACGATCGCTATCGCAAGCGCTCGGGAGCAGTAGGGGCTTCACGAGTTGGTTGCCAACTCGCGGCGGCTCTTTCGGGAACTGGCGACCTGGAGACGACGACGGCAGGACGGCTCTTCAAATCGGGCTTCGAGATAC
>NZ_LFIQ01000089.1:0-25324 GCF_001189245.1 Bradyrhizobium pachyrhizi
GCCACCGCCAAACGATCCGCTTCCCATCTACAAGCCTCCGCGCCAATAAGCCGATGGATCGTGTGGGTTGTGGTTCTCGATCCAGGGGGCCGCCCAGGACAGCTCTCTGAAACGAGTCCAGCTTTCCGGATTGCTTCCACCCTCGACGCTTGCCAGCCCCGCGAAGCTTAGCGCGACCAACTGCCTGTCGGAGTTCGACGCCACCTCCGCCAGGGGTTCGAACGATTGAATATTTTGCGCGAGTTGGAGCCTCATTCCGGAAAGGTCGCCTGCACGCTCAAGCTCGCGCGCCGCCCAAAGACGAGCCTGTGCAGCGTAGCGCTTTGCCCAAATGTGAGATTCCAGAAATTTGAGTTTCCGGAGACGGGCTGAAAAAAGAGCCTGGTCGAACGACGCATCCTCGCGCTCTACTGCAAGTCGGAACAGACGCATCTCGGCAATGCGCTGACATACGGCATGGCCAGCTGAGCGGGCGAGTTCGATCGTCCCTGTCAAATGGTCGCGTGCTGCGACCCAGTCGTTCTCGATCTCATCGAGCTTTGCCATGCTGTACGCCGCTTCGGCGCCGAGCGCGTTGAGCCCATGTCGCCCAGCGATATCGACGGCACGTAGAAGATGCCGCCGCGCGTCAGCGCGCTCCACGCCTGACGACCGGAACGGCTCAAACTCAAATAGGCATTCAGCTAAGTTGCGCAGCGTCGCAACGAGCGAAGCGGCGACCACAGCCTCGTTGGCTAGATCCAACTCACCAAGAACGGTTATGAAGGTCGCTCTCGCCGCCTCGGCGTCGTGGTTAAAATAAAGGTTGAGCCGGGCGATATTTCCTTTCATGTCACGCGCGCGATCTCGGAGTTGTGTATCCGCTGGAGCTTGAGCCATCGCTCCTTCGATCTGCTCTAAGGCATTCTGGGCATAACGCCACATTCGCTGCTGCGATTGCGCTGTGCCTTCGGCTTTTGCAATCTCGGACAGAAGTGACAATCGTGTAGCGTTCAGCAGGGGGCTGTCCGCCTGTATTGCGTCAAGCCAAGGCAATGCCTGTCGCAATGTTTGCCGTTCAACGAGAGCGCTTGCGACCTCAAGCAATATCCGGGGGTCGATTGCGTCCCAGCGATCCCTTGCTAACTCCAATGCGCGTCCCAGGCGCAGCCATTCGACAGCGCCCCAATCGCCGGAAAAGCGAGCAGCGAGCGCATTGACGAAGTCGACGAGTTCGATAGCGCCTGCCCCTGCAAGATCACGCACTGGTGCGAACAGATCGTCACTCTCGATCAATGCCGGTACGCTCTGCCGCGCCTCAAACGCTCGCCGGTGCGCGCGCGCCATCACACTTGCTGAGAGTGCGGAGCGAACGATATCCCTGGCGCCAGGCGCAAGCACGACCCCGCTCGGCATGTCAATCGTGAGCTCGGCGGCCATTTCCGCAGTCGCTTCGCCTGTGATCTGTGCAAGGGCCTCGCGCTTGGCAGGCCCATCCAGAACCGCAAGGAGCGCGAGGGTTGCCGGATAGCGTCCGATGGCATCACGTGCGATCTGCATGATCGCCTCCGTATCGACCCGATCAAGTGTCCAAAGTGGCCTTTGCTCCTGATTGACGGAGGCGTAACCAATCACGACCGTCACGTCGGCGCCTGCTTCTTCGAGAATGGCCCAAGCTGCGGTGTCGCTCGCCCTCGGTGGCGAACTGAAAATCAGCGCGATATCGGGAATGCCAAGCAGCACTTCCAAGCCATCGAGATCACGCATAGACAATTGCCGCAGTGCGCGACCGATGACCGTCTCACGCTCGAGCCCGTCAAGCTTTGGCAGCATCGAGCCCGCCCACTCGGCGAGCCGAAACACGAAAGGTCCGCCTTCCCTTAAGCGGACAAACATCGTCGGCCTGGATGACAATGCTGCAATTGTACCAGCGATCTTGGCAAGAAGCGCCGCGAGCGACGGCTCGTCAGTTCCTGCAACATCTACTCTGACTCGCCGATCTCGCGCCCAGCGGCCGGCGGTCTGCGCCACGTCGTTGTCGGGTGGACCTAGTGCGATGCCGGGATCGTCCGCCGCCACGCGCGTCAGTTTTACGGCAATCAGTTCCGGCGGGATATCGTTGGCTCGCGGTGGCGTCGGACCAACAACCGTGCTCCATACGGCCGGCGCAGCCCAGTCGATAAGGGATGAAGTACCGCCCTCCCGGGCTCGGCGTGCCGTCTTCCTTGCCACCGCCGCGGCGAGTTCAAGTGGAATTTTCCCGCTCAGACTTTCGATCAGCGAGGCGGCGACGATTTGACCAAGTTGCGGTCTTATCCGTGCTCGCATCGCAAGCATCGCTCGCGCGCCACGCGCAGCGAGAATCCTGAATGCTTCAGGGCCGGCCGGCCCGGTGTCGTGGCTGGGCGCTTCACCGATCGAGCAAGCTATAAATATCCAAGACGTCGGAAAGGGATTCCGATTGGCTGCGTAGCCGGCCAATTGGTCCAGCGGTAGCCAATTGCCGCACTGCGGGCCTACCCACACGGCTGGCGTTGGACCTGCCCGACCGTGACCGAAGTAGAACACTACATGTGGGTCGGCATTTGCAAAAAAGTCGCTCCGGTCTTTATCAGAGGCCGCGGTTGCAAGATCCAATGTTGCGATAGCGTCGGCGTCCACGATGCGCGCCTGGACCTGGGCAGACGCGGAAAATGCGCTTTTCAACAAGGTCAGCTGCTGGTCGCGCGCGAACGCCGGGTCGTTGCCCTCGTGGCCGACCAGCAGGGCTACCCTCAGCGGACCAGCGCGGTCGACTGGCGCCGCTGTTACTGTTCCATCGGCGCGAACTGGATGATAGTCGAGGGCACGATCGATGAATCCTCGCTCGAGCGCCTCCCACGGCATTTGGTCGGCAATCTTCCCACCAGCGATCGGCAAGATGCCTCCGGTTCGGCCTTTTGCCAGGACTGCTAGTCCCTGGACGACCTTATCGATGCCCTTGATGGCATCGATCCGAGCGCCGACATCACTGGCGAAAAGGTCAAGGTTACGCCCTCGCCACCACCACCAGGCGTCCAGATCAACTGGAGTCATGTTTGGCTCTGGCCAGCTGAGCTGTGACGACAGCCACTTCTCCTCGATACGAATTGAGCCCGCGGGAAAGGGCATACGCTCGGCGGCCCTATTCTCGAAACAATTTTTTAAGCCCAAACAGAATGAGGGGTGCAACAAGCGTCCAAGCAATCAGAAAAAGACCTGAGCCTCGCTCGTCCCAGACACCGAGTAATTTGAAGACGTCCCCGAACGAGTAAACCCAAAGCACGAAAGAAAGCGTAGACATGATGACGGCTGACCATTCGGCGGGAACGCCGGCGGCCATGTCGGATGTCATCCACCGACGTAGACCGAAGACTGCCGCAAGGCAGAAGATAGTCCATCCGGCCCACCAGACGATGCTCGACGGCGGGGGGCCTTGCAGGATAGATTTACCTGCAAGGTAAGCCGCGACGACCTCTCCAGGCACAAGTTTGGCAACCGCTACCGCCCACTTCTCGACGCCGCCGCCCGTGTCCGCAGCTTCCGGTCCCAAACTCTTCTGATTTTCATGTCTTTCGACACGAAGTGGTGCCCCCCGCATGCTCGCCCCCTCGGTGATACCACTACTTTAAGTTGGATCGATGCAAGTGAAAAGGGCATTCTTCGGCCGAGTCTATAGATCTTGCTTTGAACTAGAAGGCAGCGTCACGACAGCATCATCGCTGCGAGAGCAATGCCGCAGATCGGTGTCGCAAACAAACCTTCTTCAGTGGTTCGCTCTACCACGTCAGGAGGCGCCAATCCCTTGGAGAGCAGTCACTCCGAGCTCTTCTCACGGCGGGATAGGTGAGTGCCGAGAAGCGGCCTCCGCGTCGCCATCTTCGTAGAATTCCCTTCTGCCCCTGCAATTCGACAAGGTCATGTCCAACCTCGACCCTCCGAAATTGACAACGCCTCTTTACGATCTGTCCAAGCAGCCGCGTGATCATAACGACCCGAAGGCCGGCGTGCGGGACGGTTTAGCAGCGGCACCCGGGAACGGGACAGTGATAGCAATTCCCGCGGGCGAGCCCCCCGTTCCGAGTGCCCCCGGCGAGGAGGACTTGATGTCTTGCGGTATGGGATCGTAAACTCGAATGGGCGGAGGTCCTCGTTTCCTTCAGGGGGCTAGGTGAGCGTAGCGTGCAAAGCCCATTCCGCGACAGCGGACGCACTGGGCAGGATCGGTCTCTGGGGCAAAGATCGTCGCACCATTGCGCAACTGAAGACCGGGATGCGTTCGCGATAACGCGCTAGCCCTTGACAAGAAGCAACGAGTCCTTGCTCTGCCCAAAGAGTTGGTTGTGAGAAGCTCGAAGCATCTCCTGATTCAGCTCTCCGACCTGTGCCGCGGTCAGACTCGCGGACGAGAAGGCGGGCTGCTCATTGGCTTCCGTCAACAGAAGCGCTGAACGCGGAGAAACCGGATAGTAGAAACAGAGTTCGGTTGGAGGTCGGACGCCATCGCCACGTAAGTTTATGATTGGCTGATCCCCGGTGATGAATGGCGTATTCGTATTGTTATCGAGCAAGACCAGCTTTCGCTGCTTGCGTTCAAGAAAGAGGCTCATGCCGATGTTGAAGGCGAACATGGGACTCATGATGTCCCATATACGTGCTAGCTCCTTTCCATTGTGGCGCTTGACGCGGTCGATCGTCCTTTCCTTCACGCCCTTCGTTCGCATGGTCTGCATACAGATGAAGTGCAAAAATGTAATGCATTGAGCGTCGATTTCGTAGAACGAAAGGTCGCCCGCCAGTATCATGTCGAGGAGCGGCAAGAACCGATTTTCGACGCCTGAATGATAGTCCTCCAGGGCATTGGTTTGGTGGACATCGAGCAGTTCCTCGATCTTATCGAGGTTGTTAAGCCGATGCCGGTTTTGCTCGACAAAGCGGGCGGGCCCCACAAGATTTACGAGCAGATCCTCGTGATGCCGCTTCGCAAGACGATTACCGGGATCAATCACCAGCATCTTGATCAAGGCGAGGTCGTCGTCAGTCAGCTTCTGCAGCTTGTAAAAGTCGCGATCCACGGCAACGCTGTTCGTGCCGGTGGCAAATATCGCGCCATCTCGCAAGCAATAGAGCAGATCGTCAACCGTCCACGACTTCAGGTAATGCTGCCAAACGTGGTGCTGTCGCCGCTTCTTCATGATCGGGGGGCCGCCCGGGAGTGCCAGATTCTTTTGTTCTCCACAGGTTGTGCCTGTGAATAGCCGGGATAAACCGGTCGATTAACGCTTGCCCACCGCAAGGCATGGTCAACTTATCATTGACGATTCGGGGAGGACCGCCAGCTTGCGACTGGCGGCCCCGAATTGCCCGCGCAATCCAGCCGGACTGCGGGCCAATTGCTGATGTTGACAGCATCCGCATTACATTCGGTCACACCCGACGGGTCAAGTCCGGCTTTCTACAGTCGAAAGAAAGTCGAATGGCTAGCTACAAGTACGGAACCTATCTCTCACAATCGACGCACGAAGCGTTTGATCAGGACCACGGACCTGGCTCGGCAGCTCCCTATGCCGGCATCTACCGGTGCATGGGATGTCACCGCGAAATCGGTATCGCATCGGGTCACATCCTGCCGCCGCAATCTCACCACACGCACACGACGGCGCAGGGCTCGATCCGCTGGCGCCTGATCGTCTATGCAGACCACAATCCGAAGTGAGCATCAAGAAACGAAGTCCGGCGAAAGTCGGACTTCTCACTTCCTACCGAAATGACAGGGTGCTGTATCTTGCTCACTCAGACAAATCACGTCGCCAGCCGCGAAGTCCAAGTCGCCGCCAGCAGCCGCGTAGCGGCCAAACATAGCCCCCAATGTCCTATTCTACGACGAGCACCTAGTCGACCTGTACCGTTGGATCTGCTGGATGTATCGAATGGGGTGAAGATAGAGAGACAAAGGGAAAGTCGCATAGCAATCTGGCCGTCACGTCCTTCAACAAAAAACGTCGCACGACACCCATTTTATTCTCGACGACCGCTCCGCGAAGGTCTTGGAAAATAAGGATTTTCCAATGGTGGGCGCACCAGGGCTCGAACCTGGGACCCGCTGATTAAGAGTCAGCTGCTGATCGAGAACAATCAATGACTTACTGGTCGCACCACTGGGCTTATCCGGCCGAAGATGGGCATTCGTCGCACGGCTTTGAGACGCCATTGTCCGAGCACAAGCCGCAGACAGCTTCCGATCAAACTTCTATCGCACCAGCAATGGCAATCGCATTTTCGACTGGCGTGAAGATGTCCACATTCGCCCCCGGCGCTCTGATCGTCACGATCAGCGCATAGCGCGCAGTGCTATCGAACCGCTCCAAGTACGGCTTTTCCTTCCACCAGCCACCGACCGGAAAGACCCCAATCGCATCACGTTCGGCGAGGTCAGCTGCGCTTCCAGACCAAAAATCAGAATGCACCGATCCATTATCGCGAAACGTGCCGAGGAGCCAATCCTCGCCACCGCCGGGAGGCGCCCCCTCCTCCTCATCCCGTGCCGCCTGATTGATGCGGGCTCGGAACTCGGCGACCGTCTCGGTCGCGGACCTCACACGGAAGCGAAGACCATGCGAAGCGTACCGATGTCGCCTCGTCCACCCACGCTCTCCAGGATTGGGGTCGATGAAGTAGGACAGGGTCGCTCGTAGCTCAACCTGCGCGGCACCAAGCGCGGCCAGTTGCTCCTTCGGCCAAGGCAGGCGATGCAGTTTCATGTCACGGGTCTTGGCGGCGGCGCTCCCTTCCCGCTGAAACGGTTGGAGTTGATCTTCGACGATGAGCGTCAGATCGTTCACCGTCGAGAGGAGCGCCCGCCCAATATCCGGGACTCCATAGCCATAGCGGCGTACGAGTGCCTGTATTTGCCCCTTCGCGCCGTTGCATGCGTCGATGCGGGCGCGCATCTGCGGCGTCCACTCGGCGGAGTGCACGATCAAGGCGCGAACCGTTTCGGGCCATAGCGCTGGGCGCGCCGCCAAGATTCGTCCCGCCATCCGCGCGGCGTGAGCGGTGGCCGCGCTCGTGTCGCCGAGAGTTGTGAAGTGACGTAGTTCCGGACGGAAATACGTCGTGAGGATCTGCAGGTCGTCGATCGGTTCGCCGGGCAGCGCTCCGTCATGCGCGAGGTTGCCACCTTCGAAGACGACATCGGGTTTCACAGGCCATTGCCGGTCCCAAACGACAGAAGTCCTGCTGCGCGGCGATAGCTCGCCGGCCGAAGCGATTGGCGCGTAACCGGCAAACTCAGGATCGATGATATCCACTTTCTCAGTGTACGCACCAACCGTCAGCGCGTTCCACGCCTGTGCCGGATCGTCGACCGCCTCGAGGTCATTGCGTGTGAGGTGATCAGCAGGCGTCAGATCCTCGGCGATGTTTCCCGCGGACAGGATGATCAGGCGCCGCTGGTCCTGCTCAAAGCAGAGTTGGTCGACCGCCGCCGACCACGATGTCGGCCGGCCGCGCGCCGGGTTTGCGCTGGTGACCGCCATGGCTATGGCGCGGCGCCGCACCGGCGCCTGGATTTCCGCGCGAGCAATCGCCTCTCCGGTGATCGCACCATAAAGCTCGGGATCATTCGCTTCGTCCTCAGGCGGCAAAATACGAACGCTCTCGAGACGATAAGGCAAGACAATCGGATCGTTTCCGACGAGCACAGGGACAAGGTCGCCATAGAGCCCGACACCGGCCATCCGCGTCCCGTGACCTTGCCACGCTGGGGTGTCGTCGCTGCCCCAGGCGGGCTTGATTGTGTGGCAGTCTTCCGCGGCAAGTGCGGGTTCGATCAAGGGATGAGTTCGACGCACACCGCTGTCAAGAACACAAACCGCGACATCGTTGTCCGGTGGCGTCACGCGTTCGAGCAGTTCATCACTCCAATCGCGCTGCTCGGCGCCACCAAGGCCCATGAAGAAGGATGGTGTATCCTTTGCGCGCCGCAACTCGGCCACGACATCGCTGTGAGCAACGAGCCGATCCAGCGTTGCTACGCTAGCAAGCGCAAGCATGACCTCTCGCTCGGGAAACTTGACGGCATGCGTGCGGAGGGTAAGATTTAGCGCTTGGGCAATGCGCTCGAAATTCTCCCGACGCCCTTTGCGCAGCCAAATCTCCCACCAGACCTGTTCGTTTGGTTGCTGTGGGAAAAGCGCATCGTCGTCGGTGTATAGCGAACGTGCCGTCGCCAGGCGCATGGTGTCAATCCGCGACACTAGCGGCTCGTTTCGCGGCCTTCCCTTCTTGGTGTCAGAGTCGCGATAGGCCTCGACTTTGCGCAGATAGTAATTCTCCGCTTGTTGCGGAACGAAAACCGAAGCGCGCAGCGCCTCCCCTTCTCCTGCCGGTTCGTGAACCGCGACAACTTCCATCTTTTGCCGTCGATCGGCCAACTGATCTAGAGCGATGCGCTCGCGCACAGGCAGTTCGATATCGAGATAAAACCCAGGCAGGCCGACGGCCAGGTTGGGGTCGCGAGCGGCGATCTGTACGCGAGCCGCCTGAATGGCCTGTCCAACAGCCTGGATCAACGCCGCTGCATGGCCTGCGCGATCGCGTTCAGGGACTGCAGGCGGTTCGATTTTCTGCTTGGGCCGCCGATACGGCTCTCGAACACCATTGTCGCGAAGATGGATATGGGGTCGGTCCCGAGGAAAATCGTCTGCCATTACAACCTGTGCTGTCGCTAATCAGACAGCGAGGCCCGCCGGCGTTCCATCAGCGCTTGAACAAGCGCCTCCGATGTTATCCGCTTCCCGCCCCGCAAGAGTATCGTTTTGGCCGCGTCGTCCGCAGCTCTTACAATTTCTGCCTGAGATAAATTGTGCGCCTGCTCGACGGCCTGGCTCCACTCGACACCGCGCGTGTCAAAACGGTCGAGGCGCGCCTGCAGCAAGGCTTGAGCCAGAAGCGGATCAGGCAACGCATATTCCATGACATCGTCGAAACGACGGAAGAGGGCCTTGTCCAACAGCTCGGGATGGTTGGTCGCTGCGACGACGAGGCCGTGGCTTTCATCCTGCTCCAGGAATTGCAGGAACGAGTTCAAGACACGGCGAATTTCGCCAACGTCTTGGCGCTCGCCGCGCCGGGCGCCAATCGCGTCGAACTCGTCGAAAAAATAGACCCCGCGTGTTGCCTGCATGGCGTCGAAGACGAGCCGTAGCTTTCCAGCCGTCTCGCCCATAAACTTGGTGATCAGGCCATCCAGGACGATGGTAAACAACGGGAGGTGGAGTTCGCCGGCCAAGGCGGCCGCCGTCATCGTCTTGCCCGAGCCAGGCGGTCCCACCAGCAGTAATTTGCGGCGCGGCTTCAGACCGTGCTCACGTAGGTTCTGCTGCTGCCTCTGCTCAATCAGCACACGTTCGAGCCGAAGCCACAATTCGTCCGGGAGAACCATGTCGGTCAGCCGCAGGTCCGGATAACCGGCGTGCAGCAGCCCGGCCAATTCGCCTTTCGGCTGGACCAAGGGAACTGGCCGCGCCGTTTTGGTCATTGCAGCGCCGGCTATTTTGGCCTGGTCAATCAGCTCTTTCAGTTCCTGCGCCAGCTTGCCATGACCCTGCCGGGCCTCATGAGCGGCAAGCTGCATTGCGGTGGCGAGGAAACGCTCCCCGTCACCGGCAATGTGGCTCTTCAGCAAACTGACAATGTGACGAGCGGTCGACATGGGTCTTCAGTCTAATTGATCAACGCCGGCCAGGTTGCATTTGCCAGCGTTGTCCACGTTAACGTTTTGATGACCGATTGTATCGGGAGTTCGTGTCTATTCCCTTGCGATTCCTCAGAAATCCCGACCAGTAGCTAGAAAGCCTTAGCATTTCTGGCGGTGCGCGGCCAAGCGTAGTCGTCTCGCGCCCTGATGTCGCGGTCCCGTTCCGCTAGACTCCATTATCCTTCCGGCTAGCCTCGCTGCCGGCTGGTTTAATCACGATCTCAGAGAGTGTCGTGACCAAGTTCTCTCGGCTGGCGAAGGCAATGTGGGAGCACAACCGGTGCACTGGCACCATCGCACGCCGCAGAAATCCCTCCGGACGCGCACGCGCCGAAGTCCAAACAGTCAGGTTGGGCAGCGGATACCGCCCCTGCCGCAAGCCATTTTGGCGAATCGGCGAAAAGACGTCAGCACCGCCATAGCGACGCCCGATAAGCGTTTGAAAATGCTACCGGTTTTTATTCACTTGCGGCGAACAGCCTCGAACTTAAATTCGTGGTTGATGGCGAAGCGCAACACGCGAGCTGCGCCGCGCAAGTGGACAGCGCTCAAGAAGAAGAAGAAGGCGCCTAAGGGGCCTGCCAAGAAGACCACAAAGAAGCCGGGCAAGGGACGCACCTCCCCGGGCCACAGCCATGCGCCCAAACGGTCACGTCAAAGAAAGCCTACGGAACTGCTCGCGCGTGCTGGAGGCAGTGCGACGACGGCGGGCGTGAGCTTCCAAGCATCCGTCGGCGCAGTTTTCGCGGTCCAGATGCTCGCCGAAACCACCATGGATAGCCGCCTCGGTCTGGGTGGCGCGAAGCCCTGCGGCATCCGGTTTGAGAGCGAGGCTGCCGTAGACGATTGCGGGATCGAGACCGATGTGGGTGGCTGGATATTCATCCAGGCCAAGACCGGCGTCACGCTCTCCAGCGCGGCCGACAGCGATCTGCGGAAGACCGCGGGGCAGATGGTCCGCCTCTGGCACAGCGTCAAAAAGGGCCGCGGCAAGAAAGGTTGGGACCGGCCGCTTGATCTCGCGAAGGACCGCTTGCTGCTAGCGACGGGCCCAACGTCGAGCGGCAGTGTGACCCGTGACCTCGCTCGCGCGCTCAACGCGCGCCGAGCGAAATATACCGCGCCGTTGCCGAACGCGCAGAAGGACGCACTGGCTATCTTCGTCAAAGCGCTGAAGGCCGAATGGAAGGCGCTTACGAAGGAAACTGCCCGCGCGAGCGACATTCAGGCCATTCTACCTTTTGTCATGGTCGTCGCGTTTGATATGGCCGGCGCCGATCGCGCGGCCGCCATTGCTGGAGCGGGCCATCTCGTTACCCGCGCAAGCACCGGGGCCAACGCCTTCATTGCCATCGAAAAGCATTGCCAGCACCTCATGGAAGCCCGGCTTGGCGATGGCGCGACGCAGTTTCGGGCTGCGCTATCGGCTCTGGGCGTTTCTCTCAAAGCGCCGCCGCGTTATGAAGCGGATGTGGCGCAACTCGCCCGCTACAGCGAGGAGACGGGCCGCCGGCTGGCGGAATACGAGAAAACGACCGTGTCCGGCGTCGACATCACAATCCCGCGGGACGTCGCGCAGTCAGTCGCGGAAGCCGCACAGAACGGCTCTTTCCTGGTTATTGGCGAACCGGGCGCCGGCAAAAGCGCGGTCATCAGCGCCGCCGCGGCCGCTCTTCGCGAGCAAAAATATGACGTCATTGAGCTTGCCGTTGACCAGTTGCCGGTTGCGTCTGCGGAGGGAATGCGTCTCGAGCTTGGGCTCGAACACCGCGTCATCGATGTGCTGGACAACTGGCCCGGGGTAAAACCGACGTTTCTCCTCATCGATGCGCTCGATGCCACGCGCGGCGGCGCTGGCGAGCATGTCTTTCGCAGCTTGATTGACGCCGTAGTCAAGCGACCCTCTTCCCGCTGGAGGGTGATTGCCTCAATCCGGTCGTTCGATCTTCGTATGGGCGAGCAGTTTCGTCTCTTGTTCAAAGGAGCGCCTCCCACAGCCACCTATGCCAGCAAGGATTTCGCAGATATCCGCCACATCGCGGTACCGCCGTGGAATGATGCAGAGTTTGCAGCGCTGCGTGCGAAGGCACCGTCGCTGGACCAGGCGATCACGCGCGGCGGCGAGAAGTTGCGCGATCTGGCGCACGTCCCCTTTAATACGCGGCTGCTTGCCGAACTCATCACAAATGGCGCCACGCCGGAAACATTCAATAGCATCGCATCGCAGGTTGCGCTACTCGCGCTTTTTTGGCGCAAGCGCGTAGAGCAACATGGCAGCGGAGCCGAACTCTGTCTTGGCGCGGCGGTGGCCGAAATGGTGGCCGGTCGAACCCTGCGGGCGCGGCGCACGACAGCGGCGGCGCCGGATCCCGCTGCTTTCGATGCCGTTCAGAAAGACGGCGTCGTGATGTTGTTGTCGGATACTCGATTGATCGGTTTCCGACATCATATTCTGTTCGATTACGCCGCGAGCCGGCTCTTTATCGATCCGCTGCATATTGCCGCAACGGTCGATCGCCTTCGAAATGACCGCGGCTTGTCATTGATGTTAGCTCCCGCGATTGGCTTTGCCTTGCAAGCCCTTTGGGAGAATGGCGACGCAGGCCGTGAGGCCTTCTGGGCCGCGGTCTGTCTTTTTGCCGGACGCACGGGTGTTGACCCTGTGGCGCGCAGCATTGCGGCCCGCATCGCATCGGAGCAGCCCCAACGTAAGCATGACCTGCAAGGTTTCCTGTCTCTCATGCAGAGCAGCGCCAGCCGAAAAGAAGCCGCGGTTGCCTTCGCGCACGTTGTCGGCTCCATCGTTGTGCGCGTCGACGACAGCCTTCCCGTCGCCGATGCAGCCTGGTGCCACTTCGCCGCACGCATTAGCACTGACCTTGAGGGGATCGCCTGGCCACTCCGTACGCTGCTGACGCGCTTCAGTAACCGCGTCACCGATCCTGCCATTCTGGCCGATCTTGGTACCGCCTCACGCGCCCTTTTTTCCTACGCCTTCGACCGTCCTGCTGCCGCTTCGTTGCTGCCGATCGCGATCGAGCTGGTTGCAGATAGTTATCGCTCGGATGCCATAGTATCGCGTGCACTCTTATCCAGGACGCTTGCGCCCGCGCGCCTCGAAGAGCACGCGCATGAAGACATTCCCGCCCTGACGCGACAGGCGAAGTCACTTCTGGACGCCGATCCTGATTTCCTGGCTGAGATCTTCGGGGTGGTGTTTGGCTACAGCGTCAGCGACGACAGCGAGACATCCATGGGACCGAGCCAAATCCTTCCGCTGATCAGCAACAAGCGGCAGGACTACGATCACGCGAAATGGGCCTTGAAGGAGGTCGTGCCGCGTTTCCTTGAAGTGCAGCCGGAAACGGCCATCCGCGCCATAAGTTCGGCCCTCGAAAGCTACGCGCGACGAAAATATGGAGACGTCCACACCATCGACGTTTCCGCTGCGGGCGGCGCATTGACACTCATCGCGGATCACAGCCACATCTGGGCCTCGGACCCGAACGATCGCCATGCGCATGCGGAGAACGCGGGCGGTATCCTCCTGGCTTTCAAGACCCGCCTTGAAACGGTGGGCGATGACGACGCGCGGGCGCTCGCGCAATATGTCATTCGCCATGCGAAGCCCGCGGTACTCTGGGCGCGCCTCTTCCTCGTCGCCGCCAACCGGGCGACGGTTCTGGGCGAACTTCTCTGGCCTTATGCGAGCGAAACGGTGATCCTGCGGGCATCGGACACGGCGAAGGATGCAGTGGACCTTGTCGCGGCCGTCTACCCCCTGATCAATCCCGCGGAACGGCAGCGGTTTGAGGACCGCGTGTGTGCCATCACGTACCCGGAGGCCAAGGATCCGGAACGGTCGCAACTGGCATTTCTGGGCCGTCTCTTTGGCACCGTTGGCGCGAGCAATCTCGCCACCGAGCAAGCCCGCGGGTTTGTCGAGGCGGCCGTAGCCAAAGACATCTCGATAGAAAATCGCCGAACCTACGAGTTCGGAATAAGGAGCTTACCGGTCGAGCCATATTACTGGCTTCCGAAGGACGTCGACGTCAAAGCGCCGGCCAATGCGACCCTGCTCCGCCTCGTCGAGGTAATGGATGAGGGAGGTGGCGATCTGCCGAGCCGGCTGGCCGCGGCTGAGGCCGTGGCGGCAGCCATCCGTGGTGCCGACGCCGAGGGGGTCGCGGCGCGCATCACGGAGCATGCCGAAGATCAGCTTGGCTATGCGCTCCCCAAGCTTGCGCGCGAACAGGATGCGTTGAGGAAAGACCCCGCGATGGCGGCGCGGCTTTGGTCGCTGGTATCGCCGATGCTCACGCATACGCGGCCCGAGGGCATACCCGGCAAAGCGGCAGATCGCGGACCGCGCGCGTCGGCAACCGATGCGGCGCTGCGCCTTTGCACGATCTCGCAAAAGATGGCGGATAGCATCTTCCAGGCGATCGAGCCCATGCGAGACGACCCGAATGCGGGGGTTCGGTACGAATTCGCTAATCATTTCGGATGCCTTTGGGAATTCCGGAAAGGCGATCTGTGGCAAATCGCTGAACAATACGTCGCGAGCGCAACCGACAATGCCGTCCTGCACGCTCTCACAGGCTTCCTTTGCTGGGCTATCCATCACGACACAGAAAGGGTTGAAAACCTTGCATTGAAACTTCATCCTCGTGCTGGGGACGAAGAGGACGTGCATGGCGACAGCCTCGTGGAAGGTATCGCGAGCATCGTCACCTTCTTGTGGACACGGTACGAAAGGCCGCGCGCCCACAATCAGATCCAAGCCTGGCTGGGTGAACCCGAAACATACGGCAGCGAGCTCGGGCGTGTTGTTGCAAGCATGCGCGGTCACATCACTGGCGGCTACCGGTCGCAGAAGCCCGCCGAAGTCAAACTCCGAACGCATATCCAGGCGTTGGCCGGTGAAGTCGTAGCACGAGCGGCGGCCTGCCTGGATGATTTCTATGCCAGAGGCGATGCCGAGCTCAGTGAAACGGAGCACAAGCGCGTCCGCGAATGCGCCCGCCTCATCGATAAGGTTGGCGATCAGCTCTATTTCTCATCGGGCGCATCCGCGGAAGGCAGCGAGGACGTACCGTTGGCCGCCATCGAATCCAAGCGAGCATTCTTGCGCGATGCGACACCGATCATTCACCGCCTCGGCGAGGTAGGCATCCCGCATACGATCTACTACCTTATTGACCTGCTGAATTTCCTGCGCCCCGCCGATCCGGAAGCCGTTTTCGACCTCATCGCGCATGCCCTCCTCAAGGGCGGCGCGCGGAACGGCTACCAGTTTGAATCGCTCGCCATCAACCGATTTGTGACGATTGTGGGTTTCTATCTGGCAGACCACCGCGACATCTTTGCCAGCTCCGAGCGCCGCGAAAAGCTGATCGCCTGTCTCGACATATTCATGGACGCGGGCTGGCCGGCGGCGCGGCGCCTGCTTTATCGGTTGCCCGAGCTTCTGTGATGGGGGTCGAGGCCCGATCAAGCCGTTGCAGAATTGGCATGGCTCTGTAAGCTACCCAACGTTGTACTACCCCTTTCGCACGTCTTCCTCCTCTATTTGTTTCAGCAAAGCATTCAAGGAGCGCTCCATGCCGAGTTTCACGGCCCCCGACGGCTCACCGGTCAGTATCCCAGGACCAACCGTTGTACGCATACGCGACGCCTATCCAGAGGAATCCACCGAATCGAATGCCAAGTGCCGGATCGATCACCCGGGTGTGCAATTCGTCACCGAAGACTCAAGCGCTGTCGTTCCTGCCGTGAAGTCCGAAAACACCCATTTAGGCCAGCTAACCCTGCCGAACGACAAGCCCGTGTGGTTCAACGGCGCGGTTTCGCGGGGACCGATTCGTCTTGTCAGCGGCCATCCGCCCAAGGCGCAGTCGGCGCTCTACATCACCGACAAGATCCAATACGTGACCGAGACGCCGGAGGCGGTCAGAACCGCGGTCGCGGCTGCGGGTGGCAATGCTTTGCCGATCCCCACCGAAGGCTTCTTTGCGACGATTGCAAACGTATTCAGCAAGTTCAGCGCGCCACCAGCGGTATGGGACTGACGCAGCCGCCCCTGATGGAAGTTGTTGCTGCCGCCGCTTGGATGACCGCATGGCACTGTTCAGCAAGCTGTTTAAGGGGGAGCCGATCTCTTCTTGAGCCGTGGTGCATAAAACTGCGCACGGGAGTCGAACCGACAATTCGTCCGAGCTGCCGCTCTGGCCTCAAGTCCTCTATCGCCTTCATTTTCTTGATTTTTGAGCCCGACAGCTCTGTTTTCCTACCGGAGGACATAACTCGCGGCGTTGCGCCCTTGGTAATCCGTCAAAGCCTGCCGCACGTACGCGATCTATCGCCGGCTTAGAAATGGTCTCTGAATAGGTTCAAATCCTGGAGGCGCAACCACCGATACCGACACTCGGTCCAAGTTACGATCTGACCGCGCGGCCTGCGCCTCAAACGTAGCGAGCCCCCTCCTAAGCTTTTGACTTCTCTTCCCGAGTAGCCCTTCGATTACACGCACTAATGTTCCAAAAAAGGTCTCCTCGTTCGTCAGAACAAAAGTCCGACGGCTTGCTTCGAGCGGCTGAGCACCCAGTCCTCACGATTCGGACGGGGCCGCCGCGGCGGTGGCAGGAACGGCGGTCCCAAGCGCTTTCCGGCCGGCGGGAGGCCGGTAGATGGAAATAAAACGGTTGCGGCCGCCTTTAGGGTCGGAATCAAGAGCGATTAGCGGAACCTTACCGCTGCTTCATGCATGAATACTGATCTGGGCAGGGACCTGATGAGGAAGACCAGCATGGGACAGAAACGCCGCCGCTTCAAACAGACCCAGACCCTTGAAGAGCGCCTAGCCAGAGAGGCCAGTCGACTACGCGAGGAAGCGAGGACGCTTCCTCCAGGAATTGAGCGGGAGGCGGTACTCGAGAAAGCCCGACAAGCTGATACAGGTGCACACGTCAGCGAATGGCTTCAGTCGCCCGGTTTAGAGCCGCCAGATTGATGCGTTAGCATCTCCGATGTAAGGCCACCGATTGTATGTAATGGCGGAATCGTTCGGCAATAAATTTACGGTCGTCAAAGTGACGGCAGACGACACCAAGACGCAAATTTGGATTGCGCGAGCCAAGCCGCGTCAGGCGCTAACGTTGGTGCTTGCTGCCGTTCCGGAAGGCTGGACTGCTGAAGTTCTGGATATCGCGCTGACGTCCGAACGGCAGAAAATGTTCGAAGAGCTCGATCTTCAGCCGGGGGATGTCCACAAGATTGCTGAGTAGTGCCCGTTGCGTCGGGTGTCGCCCGACGCAGCGTTGGATGCTCGATCACAGGATCGAAGCAGTCTGTGCTGTTGTAAGAGCGGCCTGATCTTCCGCCGAAAGCCCGACCGGATGCGAATAGGTTCGCCGCATGCGGTGCGCGTGCGGGAATCAAGACGGCTTCCCTCCATTTTCGGACCTCGGCCGCCGGTCCAGCATCAGCCTCACGGCCAAGCTTGCTGTCAGCAGCAGATCGAGCAGCGTCACGCGTGAAGAAATGATGACAGCACCACCAAGCTTGCGCCGTCGAGGCGGCATCACACCTCTGCGTCCTGGGAAAGCGAGATGATCACGCCTTCGGCATCGCGAAGATCAAGTCGGCCATCCACATCCTCGTCCTCGCGATCAAGGCTCGATGAAAGCACGAGACGCCCCCTGAGCGTCCCCTCTTCAAAATTGAGCGACGCCGGGTCGTTGCCCAGATTGAGCGCAACCAGAAGCCGATGTCCGCTGTACTCGCGAATGAACAGCAGCAGGTCCCCACGCGCCAATATCGTCCGATAAGAGCCCTGAAGCAGCACCTGGTTACTGCGCCGAAGTTCGATCAGCCGCCGGTAGAGCCAATAGATCGATCTTTGGTCATGCTTCTGCTCGGCCGCATTCCGTTCCCGCCAATCATCGCTCAGCGGAAGCCACGGTTCAACTGCCGAGAAACCCGCATAGGCACTCCCGTCCCATTGCATCGGCGTGCGACAGCCATCGCGACCGAGCGCATGATCAGGAACGCTGGTCGCAACCGGATCGTGCAGCCGCTCGAGCGGAATAGCCACCTGCTGCAGTCCGATTTCGTCTCCGTAGTAGATCGTCGGCGTCCCGCGCAACGTCAACAGCAGCATCGCCCCGAGCCGCGCCTGCCGAGGGCCGATGCGTCCCGCAATCCGCGGCCGGTCGTGATTGCCCAAGACCCAGTTCGGCCATCCACCGGTGGGCAATGCCGCCTCGTAGTCCGCGATCAGCTTTGCGAGCGAGCCGGCCTCCCACGGCGCGCTGAGCAGCGCGAAATTGAACGGAAGATGTACCCCGGAAAGGTCACGGCCATAATAGGCCACGAGCTTTTCGATCGGGAGATAGATTTCGCCGATCAAGAGACGCCCAGCAAACTCATCAATCACGCTGCGCATCTCTGCAATCACCTCATGCACTTCCGGTCTGTCGGCGGTATAGAGCGGGATGACGGCGTTGTGCGGCGGACTCCCCGCCCCGAACGCAGGGTTGACAGGATTGTCGCGAAATTGATCATCCTTGATGAGGTGCCAGATCACATCGACGCGGAAGCCATCGATTCCGCGTGCGAGCCAGAACCGCATCACATCGTATATCGCCGCGCGGACTTCCGGATTGCGCCAATTCAGGTCGGGCTGAGATGCTAGAAACGCGTGATAATAGTACTGATCGGAAGCTGGATCGTACTGCCAAGCGCTGCCGCCGAAATCTGACAGCCAATTGTTTGGTGCTCCGCCATCCGGCGCTCCATCTCTCCAGATGTACCAGTCTCGCTTCGGATTCGCGCGCCCCGCCCGGCTCTCGGTGAACCAGGGATGCTGGTCAGACGTGTGGTTCGGGACGAGATCGAGAATCACCTTAAGTCCCTGCGCATGCGCGGCCTCGACAAGCCTGTCGCAATCCTCCAAAGTTCCGAACAGCGGATCGATCGTCTTGTAATCCGAAATGTCATAGCCGAAATCGGCCATGGGTGAACGGAAGACCGGCGACAGCCATATGGCATCGACGCCCAATTCCGCGAGATATGGAAGTCGGTGGATCACGCCGGCCAGATCGCCAACACCGTCCCCATTCATATCGTGAAATGAACGCGGGTAAATCTGGTAAATTACGCCGCGCTGCCACCAGCGTGCGTCTGTTTGGCGCTCCAGTTTCATAATGAACCGTGCCCTCCGGCCGTTCTC
Source organism: Bradyrhizobium pachyrhizi (assembly GCF_001189245.1). GTDB lineage: Bacteria > Pseudomonadota > Alphaproteobacteria > Rhizobiales > Xanthobacteraceae > Bradyrhizobium > Bradyrhizobium pachyrhizi. The sequence continues at coordinate 18,990 of NZ_LFIQ01000089.1, forward strand.
AGGCCTGTTTTGACTGTAGTTTCCGATTAATCGTTGTTCGAACGAGCCTCCTGTTTGGGCGGACGTCACAGGCAGAATCGCCATACATGCGCGAGGGCAGAGCGGAGCAGGGTACGAAAGTGAACATGCACAAACGCTTCCAAACTTGCTGCTGCAGAATGTCGGGCACTGGCACGACAAAATGCCGGAGCGCCTGTCCATCTGCTCTCCGCCCCGGCTCGGATTCGATCCGCAAAGAACTGGATACGCCAGCGGCGGTTCCTAATTGATCTACGTTGTTCTTCCGCGGCCGGCGAGCTATTGCGTGCGACGATTTTCCTTGCGGAAAATGCTTCGCCGACGGCACCGCCATCGACAACTCTCTGGGAATTGCGGTCGATCAGTCTTCGCGGGGCAGGACGTCTCCATGAAGATGCTGCCGGCACCCGAAATCTCTGGCCTTCGCACCCGCAACACGGCAGGACCGACGCGGCAGCGAACATTCCATCAAGATTTTCTCGGGTCTCAACCAGCAACACCGTCGAAAGCTCGAAATCAATCTAAAATCGCGACCAATTGAAGGATAGGTCAACGGCAGGGTGCCCGCGCTCAACTGCGGTGAGCGATCGGAGCAACTTCCACGTCTTCGCGGCGTTATTGAAGCTGCCGGCTGCAGCGCAACTTGCCGTGGCTGGATGCTAGCCGGACCGATAGCGGCAGCCAGTGACTTGTGGTGACGCGTCGTCCGGACAACAGATCATGCTCGATCTCTGGTACAAAAATGCTGTCATCTACAGCCTCAACGTGGCCACCTACAAGGATGGCAACGGCGATGGAATTGGCGACTTCAAGGGATTGACCGAGCAAATCGACCACATGGCTCAGCTCGGGGTGAACTGCCTATGGCTTCTTCCATTCTATCCAAGTCCCGGGCTCGACCATGGCTATGATGTCACCGACTATTACAATGTAGCCCCGTCGCTCGGCACTCTCGGCGACTTCGTCGAATTCAGCCACCAGGCGAGATTGCGCGGTCTGCGGTTGATCGTCGATCTGCCCATCAACCACACCTCCGAACAACACCCGTGGTTTCAGCAAGCACGCGCGGATCCCACTTCGCCGTATTGGGACTACTACGTCTGGTCAAAGACGGAGCCGGAAAGCAGCACCGCGGATCTCGTGTTTCCCGGATTCCAGCTCAGCGTATGGACTTACGATCTCTCCGCGCAGGCCTGGTACTATCACAGATTTTATCAGCATCAGCCTGATCTCAACATCGGCTGCCCGGCGGTTCGTGACGAGATCTTCAAGATACTGGGCTTCTGGCTCGAGCTCGGAGTATCCGGATTTCGGATTGATGCCGCGCCGTTCGTTGTCGAGGAGATACGCCCCGATCGACCGGCGAAGCACCGATACGAGTTCTTCGGCGAGCTTCGCGATTTCCTGTCGTGGCGTAAGGGCGATTCGGTTTTGCTGGCCGAAGCCAACGTTGCTCCAGGGGAGTTCGACCATTATTTCGGAAATGGATCCCGCATCCATCTCCTGTTCGCGTTCCTGCTGAACCAGCACCTATTCCTCGCGCTTGCGCGCGAAACTGCCGAGCCCTTGCGGAGCTGCCTGGCCGCACTCCCACAATTGCCGCAGTTCGCGCAATGGGCACAGTTTCTCCGCAACCATGATGAGCTGGACCTCGGACGTTTGACGCGTGAGGAACGCGACGACGTTTATGCGGCGTTCGCCCCTCGCCGCGAGATGCAGCTCTACGGGCGCGGAATTCGTCGTCGCCTTGCTTGCATGTTGAATAATGATCGGCGGCGGATCGAGCTGGCATTCAGCCTGATGTTCAGCCTTCCCGGCACTCCCGTTGTTTACTATGGCGACGAACTCGGGATGGGCGACGACCTTATGCTGCCGGAACGGTGGCCTGTGCGGACCTGCATGCAATGGAGCGACGACAAAAATGGAGGATTCTCCGCTTCCTCGGGCCGTTTGCTGCATCACATGATCGGCGACGGCGAATACGGCCCGGCGAAGGTGAATGTCATCGCGCAGCAGCGTGATCCGGACTCGTTATTCAACTGGCTGCGGCGCTTGGTCGAAATGCGCCAGTCCTGCCCGGAAATCGGATGGGGCGCGCTAACTCTTCCTGAAAGCGATTGCCCGGCCGTGCTGGTACAGCGCTTTACCTGGGAAGGAAAGTCGATGATCACCGTGCATAACCTGTCGCAAGCCCAATGCAATCCCAGAATCAACGATCTTCCAGGCGGACGACGGCTGACCGATGTCTTCGGTAACCGGATCTATGCGTCGAAGGCCGAATCCGACGCCGCGATCGAACTCGATGGTTTCGGCTACCGGTGGTTCAGGATCGACTAGGTGCTTGCTTGAAAATAGCTCAGATCGCACCGCTAGCTGAAAGCGTTCCGCCGAAACTCTATGGCGGCACGGAGAGAGTGGTCGCCTGGCTCGTTGATGAGCTCGTCGAGCTTGGGCACGACGTCACGTTGTTTGCGAGCGGCGATTCGAAGACACGCGGTGCTCTCCACTCCGTTTGGCCTCGTGCGCTTCGCCTCGGCCGGCCGCGGGCAGATCCCAATGCGGCCTTGGCGGTCATGCTGCAAGCCGTCTCGCAGCGAGCGCATGAGTTCGACGTGATACACGCACATATCGATTGGTTGCATTTGCCGTTGCTCGGCCGGTTAAGCGTCCCCTTCGTGACGACGATGCATGGCCGGCTGGATCTACCGGGCTTGCCGGCCGTTCTTCGCGAATTTCCGCAAGCCCGCCTCGTTTCGATTTCGGATGACCAGCGCATGCCGCTGGCCGGCGCCAATTGGCTCGGCACGGTGTATCATGGATTGCCCGTTCAGCAATTTCGGCCTTCGTCGACTTCCGGATCGTACCTGGCCTTTCTCGGTCGCCTGACCGCCGAGAAGGGACCCGAGGATGCCATTCGTATTTCCCGCGCCGCGAGAATGCCGCTGAAGATCGCGGCGAAAGTCCCGCGCGCCGAAACAGGTTATTTCAAGCAACGCATCGAACCCCACGTCGACGGCGTGCAGGTCCAACTCGTCGGTGAAGTGAACGACATGAACAAGCAGGCATTCTTGGCCGAGGCCGCAGCCTTGCTGTTCCCAATCAAATGGCCCGAACCGTTTGGATTGGTGATGATCGAAGCCATGGCATGTGGCACGCCGGTCATCGCCTATCGGTCAGGCTCGGTGCCGGAGGTGATTGATGAAGGCGTCACCGGCTTCGTCGTGGACAATGAACACCAAGCAATCGAAGCCGTCTCAAGGATTCCCGAGATAGACCGGCGGCAGGTTCGCGACCGATTTGAACAGCGCTTTACCGCCAAGCGAATGGCACAGAATTACGTGCGGCAGTACCAGGAAATGTTGCAGAAATGATGAAAGTACCGCTATGCTCACGCCGTCGCGGATGCGGATCTATTCTTCGCAATCAAGACGCTGGCGAATGGTGAGAAGAAACCGGGTGAGCCCCTCGTCGGCAGCCATATCGTCGGGCGGCCCGATTGTCGTGATGCCCCAGTTCGCCAGAACGGCCTCCTGCACGGGATTGCGCTGTGCCACGAATACGAAGGATTTCGGCCGGTCCTGGCCGTGACCTGATTCCTCCCATGTTTGCCAGATCCGATGCAGCAGAAGCCGGATGTTCGGATCCGACATACTGTACCCGATGAACAGAAGCGTGCTGCCCAGCGCGTCGGCCCGAAAACGAACATCGAGCGGCGAGTTGAAGGCGAGCCGATTGAGAAAATCGGTTTCCGTCAAGACCAGTGCGCCATCATCGTCGAAGTCGCCGTGAAACTTGATAATGTGAGTGATACCCCTAGCGGCGCTCGCGATCTCCTTGGCATTGCAGATCTTCGCGTAAGGTCTTCCCAAGACATCAAATGCGGTCTCGAGATTGCGGTCGTAGTTCGTGGTGTAGATGGTCGGAAAATTGAGTTCAACGATCACCTGGTGCAGTCGAGAGGCCGCAATCCTTGCAGGATCGAGGCGCCAGTTGCGGTCCAGCCAGCTCCGGAGCGGGCCAATGCCTCCGCGTTTCAAGCGATAATACTCCGCCAGCATCTGGTAGCCGCTGTGCATTCCATCAATGACATCGGGCTGAAGATGCAACTCATCGAGCAGGTGGTCGATCAGCGACTGCCACGAGGGTAGGCCAACTGCCATTGAGGCGCCGGCGCCGACGAACAGGATAGCGCTCCGCCGGCGTATTGCGGTCGCCAGGATTTCATCCGCCGGCGGCTCTTCATTGCGCAGTTCGGTCCCGTTCGCGGACATGCAATTGAAATGACGGAGATCCGGCTCGGTTCCTAGCGATCGCCAGCGAGAGGCGCGGATTCACGCGACGACTAGCGAAGCTCGGCGTTTCGGGAGCAGTGGCCGAACATATTCCGGCTCAGGGTGGCGACGTGATCTCGACTGGTGGATGTGCTGACCTCAACTAGCAGCCCTTGCAGATACTCTTGATCTTTCGATCGACGTCGGAGTTCTGCGAGTTCTCGGACCGGATTTCGGCGTCGCCTCTCATCGAAGGACCCCGCGTGACGGTCCCGTCAACCCGCCCGCTGCTGGTGCCCCCAGCTGGATTGCCAGGGCGTCCCACGGTGATCGATCCACGCGGTCCTGCGCCGCTCGATTGAGCCGAACCGGCCGCGGAGCCTGCGCCGCCGCCGCCCTGCGCACAGGCAGCGCCGACCGCAGAGCTTGCCAGCAGAGCGGCCAGCAGCAGACTTGACATAGTCCTGTGCATACTGTGTACCCGCCGTTCTTTGATCGTGGTGGACATTCGGCTTCCACATGGCCTCCCCCGCCCTCACGAGGGCAATGAGACGCCATCGATGTCGTTCCTGCCTAGCGCCTAACCGCCTGACATTCCCTTCAGGCAAGGGGCGGCCTCATACCTCGTCCAAGCGTTAGGCCTGCTTGAATCCGACTGCATCAAGCGGACTTTCAAGTTACCCAACGGGCCGCCTTACTAGCGCTAGCGCCAGAACAGCGCAAGCAGCAGGATGACAGGTAGCGGAATCCCCAAGAGCCACAATAGGGCGCCTCTGCCGAATGTCATGGTCAATCCTCCTTTCTAACCTTCAAGCCGCAACCACGTCGGCGGTTCCAACGGATTGGAACTTACGTACGAATTTGATCTTGAATCCAAAGTCGTATTTGAGGAGGTAAACATGGCTACACGCGCCGTACCGCACGCCTTCTTCGCCTGGACCTGGTCTCCGGTTCTGGCGGGTGTATTTGCTTCATTGGTCGTCCAAATCCTGCTGACCATGCTGGGCTTTGGCATTGGTCTGCTCGCCATCGACACTCCGACTGCCGCCTCCGCGCCTGCGAGCGCCGGCTGGCCCGCCTTCGTGTGGTGGGCGGTTTCCGGCATTATTGCCGCGTTTATCGGCGGCGCCATCGCAGCCGCCAATTCGCCCGATCAGAGCGGTTTGGGCCGCGTCGGACATGCCCTGGGAGCGTGGGCAGTCGCGACCGTCATCGTGGTAGCGGCAGCAGCGATGATACCTGCCTCGGCTGGCAGCATCGCGGGCAACCTCGCCGGCCCAAGCTATGAGGCGCACGCCCGCATCGCATATTATTCGAACAATCCGGCGCGTGAAACCGTCGGCTCGACGAGCAGGCAGGGAACGCAAGCTCAAATGGAGGAGGCGCGCAAGCACCTCGCCTATGCCATGCTTGCCAGTTTCTGCGCGCTCCTGTTGGGCGCCGGCGCCGCCTATGCCGCCGGAATGGCAACCACCGCCCGAGCGGTCGAAGATGCCGCAAGGCCGGTTACTTGAGGCCGCTTAGCTATCTGGCGGACTGCCGTTACGGCCGGTCGCCGCTACCACATCTTGATCGCCTAGGCCGAGAGCTCTGCCACGACGATATCGTCCGCTTCCTCACCGCCAATTGGTCGGCGGAAGGCGGCGACACCAAGCTCACACAATGGCGCTTCGCAAGGGCGTCAACTGCAAGACCGCAAGCTGACGGAGGTACATATGAGACGGACGGTAATAGCAATTGCGTGCATTTTGCTGGCGACGCCAGGACTGGCACAGTCTGTCAGTGAGAAGACCGGTGTGAATTCCGTGCTGGGGGTCAGCCCCTCGACGCCGGATTTTGTCAAGCAGGTCGCGATATCGGACATGTTTGAAATCGAGTCCGGCAAGCTCGCACAACAGAAGGGCAATGCAGCTGAGAAGACGTTTGCTTCCCAGATGGTAACGGACCACACCAAGACCAGCACGGAGCTGAAGGGAATGGTCTCCAGCGGCAAGGTGAAAGCCGAGTTGCCCAGCGCGCTCGATTCATCGCATCAAAGCAAGCTCG
>NZ_LFIQ01000089.1:25334-25507 GCF_001189245.1 Bradyrhizobium pachyrhizi
TGCGAAGGGCGGCGAAAACGCGGATCTGAAGAATTGGGCCGACAAAACCCTGCCGGCGCTTAAGCATCACCTTGAGATGGCGCAGGATCTCGACAAGAAGCCCGCGCCTACGGTCGGCGAGGGCAAGAAATAGCGCGGAAGGAGGGAGCCGCTGTTCGGCGGCTCCCCTCCCC
>NZ_LFIQ01000089.1:25517-26817 GCF_001189245.1 Bradyrhizobium pachyrhizi
AACGGCCTGCTTCAGACCCAATTGTTCAGCCCACGCGATCAACGTGCCGTACCGCGATATTTCATAATGCTCGACCGCCTGAGCACCCGAGAGAAGGCCGGCATCCAACGCCGGAGAATCTTCGAAATCCTCCATCACTTCTTCGCCTTCCTCGACCAGCCCCAGGATAGCGGGGCAGGTCTTGCCCTTGGGATTCTGCTTCATCAATTTGAAAACTTGCTGCAGACGCTGGACTTGTCCCTCCGTCTCGCCGGCATGTTTTTCAAAGGCAGCGCGCAGTTGGTCAGAATTCGCGGCTTTTGCCATTTTAGGCAACGCAACGAGTATCTTCCTTTCGGCGTAGTACATGTCCTTGAGAGTCTCCAGAAAGAGGTCTTCAAGTGTCTTGTTCTGGCCCGGCATGGCTTCCTCCTTGTTTGTGACACGAGCCAAACAGCGCCTTTCCTCGAATGTTCCATAAGTGTGGCTGTCATCAGTTCATTCGCCAGAAGCGACATGAAAAAGCCTCCGTTTCCAGGGGCTTTCCACACGGCCAAACCGAAGCTATTCCGCAGCCTGATGGTGCGCCGGCCTCTCGAGATTGGCAAGCGGGGATACTGCCGGTCCGTTGAGCGCGGTGCCGTCGGGTGAGAACTGCGATCCGTGGCAGGGACAATCCCAACATTGCTCCAGTGAATTCCAGTGCACGACGCAACCGAGATGCGTGCAGCTGGCGGAATGCAAATGCAGCTGTCCCTTCTGGTCGCGGCATGCCGCGACCTTCTGCAATCCACTACGCACCAGGCAGCCTTCGCCCGGCCGCAGCCGCTCGACCGAAGCGATTTCGTCCGCCGAAAGATACTCCGCGAAATTCTTCAACGGCGTTATGTTCTCGCTGATGTACTCACTGAGGTTCTTGTGGACCTTCCGCGAAGGCGAATAGATCTCCTCCCACGGACTGGATCCGGTGGTGATCAGGTCCGCGATCAGAATGCCCGCGACGAGGCCGTTGGTGATGCCTTGTCCGGAATCGCCGCTGACAATGAAAACATGCTCTTCGTCCGGCGAGCGGCCGATGAAGCCGACGAAATCTATCGGCTCCAGCACTTGTCCCGACCAGCGATGGGTTATCGCGCCCATCTCTGGCAATCGTTCGCGCGCCCAGTGCTCCAGCGCCGCGAAGCGTTGCTCGCCGTCATCCGCCTCGCCCGATTTGTGATCCTCGCCGCCGACGATCACGAGGACCTCCTCGGTGGAGAGCGGCTGCAGGCGGACATAGTGATAGGGATCAAGCGTGTCCCAATAGAGCGCGTCGGCCAGC
>NZ_LFIQ01000089.1:26827-27551 GCF_001189245.1 Bradyrhizobium pachyrhizi
ACCGCCCGGCAGCTTCGCCGCGATGACATAAGTGCGATAGGGCGCCTGCTTGGTGTGAACCGCGACTTCAAGATTGACCGGAGAGTTCGTCGCGACCACCACGTCGGTGGCCCGGACCTCGTGCCCTGACGAAACTTTCACCGCGACCTCATCCAGCTTATGCTCAATGCTCTCGACACAGCTGTCGGCGTAAAGTTTTGCGCCGGCGCGCTGCAGCGCATTTGCGAGCCCGGCGAGATATTTCGTCGGATGAAAGCGCGCCTGGCCGGGGAATCGTAACGATCGCACTATGCCCTCGGAGTGGAAGGGCGTCGCCGTGTCGCGGTTCTCGACGGGAATGCCGAGCCGCTGGCAGCACTCGAGTTCCTCGTCCAGCAGAGAACTCGGGGTCTCCGGCGCCGGCACCCAGAAGCCGTCGATCCTGCAAAAATCACAGTCGATATTTTCGAGATCCTGGATTGCTTCGGCGCGACTGATTGCGGCCATCACGCTCTGACAGTAGAGCCGCGCACATTCCTCGCCGCGCACGCTCACCAGCTCCTTGTAATAGTCGTCCAGCGCCGTGGCGAGATGCGCGGTCGTGCGCGCCGTCATGCCGCTGCCGATGCTGCCGCGATCCAGCACGATCACGGAACGCCCGCGGCTCACAAGCTCATAGGCCACCGAGAGCCCGGCAATGCCGGAACCAACCACGACCACGTCCGCCCGCTCGGATCCCGACAGG
>NZ_LFIQ01000089.1:27561-29820 GCF_001189245.1 Bradyrhizobium pachyrhizi
TGATGTCGGCGGCCGGAGGCCGGAGCAGCGGTCCGCGTCTCCGACAAAGTCGTTGTCCTCAGAACCTCTTTCGCCGCTCGTTTCTTATTCTGGCCGCGCCAGCACGAAAGTTCGCTGCAACGCCGCGAAAACGACATCGTCGCGCCGGCGCAACACATTGCCGGGATTTCGCTTGCTCGACTGGTCGGCCCGCCCTGCTCGGCTCAACGGTTTACTTTGACAATGACTCCTTCATTCGGCTTCAGGTGGGTGGGTCCCGTTACTTTTTCCGGCCCGCTGTCCAGCCCGCTCGACAACAAGCGGACGCCGCAGCCTTCCCACTCCCAGAGCCGCGGTTCTCCGGACATATTGAGGCCAACAAGGATCTCCGTCTCGTTCGTCCTGCGCCCAAACGAGAAGACGTCGTTCTGTGCCCGGCGTGGCAGATATTCTCCCTGCAACAGGCAGGGCTCCAGCCGGCGCAATGCGATGAGTTCACGGTAGAGGTTCAAGAGCGACTTCCCGTCGCCCTGTTGCGCTTTGATATTGCGGGCGCGATCCCGGCTCAGCGGCAACCTGGGTGCGCCATCGGTAAATCCGCCCCCGTCCGTGTCGTCCCAACGCAAGGGCGCCCGCTCGGGGTCGCGACCGAGGTCAAAGCCCTTCAGAAGTTTTTCGAAGGGGTCCTGGACGCGATCCGATGGAATCGGGACCTGTTCCGAACCGATCTCATCGCCGGCGAACAGGAACGGTGTGCCCCTGATCGTCATCAGCAGCATCGCAAGAACACGTGCCTGGGCCTGCCCCACCTTGCTGGCGACCCGGTGCTTGTCATGGCCGCCGATCACGAAGTCCGGCCAGGCCTCTTGCGGAAGGGCATTGAAATAGGCATCGATCGCCGCCTGAAGCGCAATCGCGTTCCACTCCGTATCGAGCAGCGCGAAGTTCAGCGGCAGGTGCAGGCGCGGCCTGCTATTGCCATAGAAATGGCCGATCCGATCTGTCTTGCCCTGCACCTCACCGCAGAGAAGTTTTCCGTCATACTGGTCCAGAACTTCCCTGATGTATTCAATACAGCGCATAGCTTCCGGCCGGTCGTCCGTAAACACAGGCGTGCAGGCCTGAGGGGGTGGCGTCTTGTCATCGGCCTCCGGGTCAGGCGGATTGTCGCGCAGCAGGTCATCCTTGATCAACACTGCGCTGGCATCAACCCGGAAACCATCGACGCCGCGCTCGAGCCAGAACCGCATCACGGACGCGATGGCTTCGCGGACCTCGGGGTTCCGCCAATTCAGGTCCGGCTGGCTCGGCAGAAATGAATGATAGTAGAACTGCCGGCGCTCCTCACACCACTCCCAGGCACTGCCTCCGAAACGGCTGAGCCAGTTGTTCGGCGGTCCACCGTTGGCACCGGCTTCCGCCCATAGATACCAATCGGACTTCGGGTTGTTTCGCGAGCCGCGGCTTTCGTCAAACCAGGCGTGCTGATCGGAGCTATGATTGGGAACGAGGTCGAGAATGATCCGGATGCCAGAATCGTGCAAGGCACGCAGCAGTTTGTCGAAATCTTCCAGATTGCCGAAACGCGGATCGACCGAGCAGAAATCGGCAATGTCATAGCCGAAGTCGTGATTGGGGCTCTTGTAAATTGGCGTCAGCCATACCGCGCCGACGCCAAGCCAAGTGAGATAGTCGATACGCTGCAGAAGGCCGACCAAGTCCCCTTGTCCGTCGCCGTTACTGTCCTGAAATGACACCACGGCGATTTCGTACACGACCGCGTCACGCCACCACGTTTCATTGGAAACAGGTGCGGATTTTCTCGGCGGTGTGTTCCTACTCACGCGGAAAGTAGACTCCCTTGTTGACACCAGTGCCGCCCGAGCTAGCTGGTCCTCAACCTCCGGCGGGAGAGGTTAGTTCCTACGAGTACCAAGCACTGCGCTCTCAGGCATAGCGAGGAGCGGCAGAAACGGTGGGCCAGTTTGCTCCAGTACCGCGCGCTCTGTCGCATTGCAGGGCACACGGTGGCTTTGTCGGGACTGCACGGGCGTATTCATTTTGCGTGAGGCGAACACACGCGCGAAGGGTCTGCGCGCTGCCCCGGCAACTCCTGCAAACTGGGCATGGCCTCGCGTAGGCGAACGAGCGAAGTAGCTCATCTGCTCGGCAGTTGCGACCGCACTTCAAAACACTGCAAGTTGAGGTTTGGCTATCATCAGCCAGAGTATAGCGGCCACCGCCATGAACGCTGGAATGCCGAAGGCAAACCACAGCCAG
>NZ_LFIQ01000089.1:29830-31984 GCF_001189245.1 Bradyrhizobium pachyrhizi
GCACGAGCAGCGAGCCTGTGATGGGCTGTACAACGACGGCAGTGGCCGTGAAGATAAAATCCGCAATCACAACAATACGGGCGACGCCCGCGATGACAGAGGGCTTTCCGCCGAGGTGAGCTGCAAGCATGAAACACGCAATGCCGGATCCTGTACCAAGCAAAACAGCGGCGCCGAGGATATGCAAGTACTTGAGAACGAAGTACAGCATCATCGATCTTCGAGAACCGCTAGCGCTGTGAAATGAAGGACGATGATCGGCCAGATTTTCAGCATCGGTCCTAACGGATCGGCCCATAGCCGAGGCGCAAGTGCGGTCCCGATGATCGCGTAAGTGAAGGAGATCGCGATGGCCCCATAGAGTCCGTACCGGCTGGCTGGTCGATAGGCGATCGCGAGTCCAATCACCAAGTCGGATAATGCGCCGGCGACCACAGTGAGCGCCGCACTCACTCCTTCGACGCCGCCCTCGCCCATGAGGCCCATTCCGTAGCCCCAGCCCGGCCCCAGCGAGACAAGGGCGGTCGAGATCCAGAATAGAGACAACACGATAAATATCGCCGGTTTAAGCAAATACATGCGCGCAAACCAGCGTTCCTGCACAGACGCTGGTTCGGAGGCAAAGAACTCCGGAAGGCCTTTTGGATGCAGCCCAAGCCGCTGCATGTTTCCAAGATCGCCAACCGCGCCTCGCCTGATCTCCCGCTCGACAGTGCTTCGTACGGGAGGCCGCCAGCCCAAAAGCGAAATCATGTCACCGAACTTGTACATCACGCTCGAAGCAAAATTCGGCAAACGGATCTCGTGCGCCGGAGGCCAACGGTACCAACCGCGGATCAGTGCAATGACTTCACGGAAAGAATGGCGGTGCGGGCCGACCAGTTCGACAATTGTTCGTGTAGGCACACCGGGCTCTAGAAAATGCTGCACGGTTTGCACGACGTCCTCGAGCAGGACGATCTGGAGCTGTCCCGTGTTTGGCATCGCCGGTAAAGCCGGGAGGGCCGCCAAGCCTCGCATGAGCGCGCTGGCCCCATAGGCCGCCCGACCGATCACGACGGAGGGTCGCAAGATGATCCAGTCGAGATCACGCCCCATCAGAGCCTTGTCGCCAATTAATTTCGTTTCTGAAAACGCGCTGGGGGTTTGCCGGTCTACCCCGATTGCGGAGAAATGGATGACGCGGCGGATTTTGAGTTGCTCACAGGCGACAAAAAGATTCGCAACGCCCTGATGATGAACCATTGACGTGGAATCTTTTGGGCTATCTTGGAGTACCCCGGCGCAATTCACTACGGCCTCTACGCCATCGAGATGGGGCAGCCAATAAGACGGCGACGTCGCCTGGTTAAGGTCAACCGAGATAGCGCCCGGAATCCTTATGTCGGCGCTTCTGCTCATGGAAACAACTGAATGGCCACGCGACGATAGGTCGGCCACAATTGCGGATCCCAACAGTCCTGTCCCTCCGATGACGGCAACCTTCATTGATGGTCCTCCGCGTTCGGAGCTAAGCCCTCTTCCGCGACCGCAAGCCTCGAACGAATTCCTCCATATAGGGAAGGACTTCAAACAGCAGGACTGCGAACAAGAATGCAGCCACATACGTCCAGGGTAATGGCTCTCGCTTCAGGACGAGCTCGTAACGTGCGGACTCAGAACCCATTCCCCAGAGGCTAAGAAATTGCGGCCAGTTCAAGATAATTACGATAACCATCGCCATCAGAGGCATCAGTTCAAGAAAACTATGGACCTGCTGTTCAATGGGCGTGATGCGCCGCTTATGGCTGGCGAATGTTGTGTCCCAGAGGGCCGTCAGCTGATGCGTAACAAAACCGGCAATCATAGCCGCTATGATGAGAGCGTTGATCTCCAAAAAAATCGCAGCCAGCAGTGGAATCGCCAGCTCGATCAACATCAACAGATGGAGCAAAGTTTCCTTGTAGCCGCTCGTCGTCTCAATTCGAGAAGCACGATGGCAAAGATAGTCAGCAAAGCCGGCCAACAACCAAAGGGGCAGCACAAAGTACAGCAATACGGTTTCAGCTGCTACGGAATGAGACATCCGGTAAGCGCTTCTTCTCTATTTACAGGCTATCTGGGGTGCGGAGGGGAGACGACTTATCCTCGTTTCGCAACTCCTGCTCCGCCAAC
>NZ_LFIQ01000089.1:31994-34861 GCF_001189245.1 Bradyrhizobium pachyrhizi
ACCGCTCCGCTCCCATATTTCATAGGCGCGCTTCTCGATTTCCTTTTCGGTCGGTTGGGTCACTACGGGCCTCCTTCTACTCTGTACGGATCGTGAGGTGAGTGTCGGCTAGCCGCGGCCTCTTCGACAGCTAGTTACCACAGCCACATATTTCCACTCGCGCGCGAATCCCTCCTCAGCGTTCGCCGTTGCCCTCCCGGTTGGTAAAGCGGGCGTTGCCGAGGCCGGTGCCGATCGTCAGTACGCCCCAATGCTTCACGTCCTGCATGAAGGGGATCTCGGATAATCCCTGCACCACCCCATCGTTGTGCATGACGATGGCGGTGTCGTTCTTCCCGATCTGCGGGATCGCTTCGACGAGACTTGCGGGCAAATTGAATTTGCTGCTCTCCCAGTTGCCGGGCAAGTTCTGCGCGCCCTTCTCGATCGAGCCGTCGCTCTCGATGACCCCTGGGCATGCGATCCCGATGAATGGTGCGAGCTTGAATCCCTCGTCTTCCGCCTTCGCGATCAGTTCTTTGAGCATCTTGACCAGGCGCTTCACGGCGTTCTCTCGCGACGGCTCGTCGTCGGCATGACGCCATAGTTCGAACTTCCACACGCATGCCTTGGAGAGGTCCGGCGCCTTCTTGCGACGCGTTTCCACGACGCCGCAGCGGATGTTCGTGCCTCCGATGTCCACGGCAAGGATGGAGTCGTGAGCTTCGAAGATCCAGGATGGAGCGAGATATAGCGCGCCGATAAGGCCGGCGTTATCCGGGTGAGAATGGATCGGGAGCATCTCGACCTTAAAGTTTTCCGCCTTAAGGAGGATTTCGGCCCGGGCGATGGCAAGTTCGCCGAGTCGGCTGTCCCGAAAACCGCCGCCCACCACGACGCGCTCGGTTTTATCCCAGGCCTTCGCTTTTAGGAACCGCCGCGTTACGCGGGCTAGCTCCTGCGCAAAGTCCTCGATGGCGCTGTGGACGACAACGGAGGCTTCAGGATCGTCACCGCCAAGGACGGCGTCGAGCTCCTTCTTGCTGATGTCCTCGGAATGCTCCTTCCCGAAGGGGTCTTCGCCAGATTTGCGCAGCGGCTTTCGCCACTTTTCGAGAATTTCCCGGAAGGCGCCCTTGCTGGCGCGGTCCCCCAGGAATTCGTCCTCATCTTTTAGTTCGAGGTTGAAACTGTCGATCTTGACCCACGGAAGGCGAGAGGCGCCGTGTGGGGCTATGCCGGTGGTCTTGATCGTTTCGTCGGCCATTCTAAACCTTGCACAAGCCGCGGGCAGCTGGACGGTTTTGCATTCAACACGCGGCGCCAACCGCGGTTCCTCGCGTCTCCTTTTTCCCGTGCACGGTCAGGGACGACCTGCAGAGATCGCGCTCCTCAAACAAAATTAGCTTCTGACCGGAGATGATCCGCTTCCTCACTACAGATCTGAATGAAGAAAAAGCCACCTCCTATCCAATCAGCCCTAACGGGTTCGCGAATTCGCGAAGCCGCTGGTCTGTGATCGCATTTTCCGGCGCACGTACCACGCCGCTACCGCGATAGTCAGCCAAGCGAGGGACGCGCCGACAAAGGCGACAGGGATGTTGCTGCGCAAAACCAGCATCGAAAAACAGACTGCAAAAGCCAGCATCCCCAGCGCGCCGAGCGCGGCGCCAGCGGCATCGACGGCTGCCGCCATTTGCCCGCGACGCTTGCCGATGAGACCCGCTTCGCGCTTGCGGCGAATTTCGTGCTTCTCAATCAGCGTCGCGCTCGCGCAGAATATGGCTGGAAGGGCAAGAAAGACGCCACCGACGGCTGCTCCATAGCGGCCGCTGACGAGGCCGGTGAAGACGGTCGCAGCACCGCCGAGCGCGAAGCGGATCAGATATTCGTACCAGCGGCCTTGCTTGAGAGATGACGACGAAAAGCGGATCGGGCTCACGTCTGACCTCCAGCGACGATTAGGATCCCAAACGCGGCGACCAGCCAAACGCCCAGTGACAGCAAAGTAGCCGTTAGCGCTCGCAGCTTTGCGCGGACAAGCAGATGGCAGACGACGACACTGTAGATGGCGAGCGCAATGGCTCCCGCAATCATCGCATCGGCTTGCAAGGCGGCGTAGTTGACCCCGTGCTGATACAGCGCGATCCCAAGCGTGGCGAGCGCGACCGAGGGCGCTGCTCCGAATAGGCCGGCGAAGCTCTTTGGACGCAGAATATCTCCCAGCATGGCGAAGGCCGATACGACGGCGCCCCCGAGGAGGAAGCGGATGACGTACTCGGTCATTTGGCTCCTTTCCAGAGCTTCGAGAGCGGCCCGCCGGTCCCGTAGACCGGATCCTTGCGCGGCACCGACACCTTCGGGATGGCTTTCAGCGCTCGCTGACGCTCTTCGACACTTGTGCACTCGTCGTATGTGCCGGTCGGCGGGTATGCCCCGACGACGAGGAACTCATCGTCCGCCGAAAGGCACTGATGGCCTGTGCCGGCGGGAAGAACTGCGACGTCTCCAGCCTTCAGGGTGAAGATCTTTCCCTTGTTGCCGCCGAACCGAACGCGGCCCTTGCCACGCGCGATGCCGAGCGCCTCATGGATCCTGGAGTGGTAATGGACGTAGTCGTAGATGCCATCTCGCCAGCTGTCTCCCCATCCGTTCGCTTCAAAAAGGTCTTCGATCACGGCCGCTGGGTCCAGGCCCTTACCGAAAGCGACGACGTTTCGATAGATAATGAGCGGCCATCGCGGATGATTTGGGATGAGACCGTCGTCCTGGAAGCGAACCGTATAAGGTTTTCGCGCTCGCGCGAGATCCATAGCCTTCCGCTTGCCGGGGCGCTGCAAACCGGTCGCGCGTTCCATGTATCCCTTCAGGTCTTCAAGAGTCGGCAT
>NZ_LFIQ01000089.1:34871-70909 GCF_001189245.1 Bradyrhizobium pachyrhizi
TGCCATCTGAGTAGCCGGTCCAAAGCCGGAGGGTCCGTTCAACAACGGCCCCGAGCGCGAAGCCGGCAACGACATCGCTTGCCCAATGCGCCAGGATCACGATGCGGGTGAGCGACAGTCCGACCGCAATCGCGCGTATCGCCCGCCGGGGACCCGCAGGCAACACGCTGGCCGCCGATGCCAGAGCGCCCATGTGCAGTGCGTGGCCTGAGGGGAAAGCATCTTTTCGTTTGCCGGAAAGCGGGACGCCATGCACGTGCCCAATCACCGTTCGGCGGTCCGGCCGAGTTTGGTCGAACACGACTTTCAAACCATGGGGCAGCAGCGACGCGGCGACCGTTACGAGCAGAGCGTGGTTGCCTGCACGCCGCAGCGGCGCCCCACGGCCGCGCGAGGCGAGCCAGCCGACGGCTGGCCAGGACCAGAAGAAGCTTCTCGTCAGCGCCCCAGGTTAGCGCGCGGGCCACCTGCTCCGGGGCTGGCGCGGTGTTGCGGGCGATAGAATGTGCCACCGCGACGTCCGCTCTGGTTGGTCGGACAGTCACTGGAAAGCTTGGCCGGCGGCCAGGGCGCCTTGCTGACAATCGAGCGACTTTGAACATGTCTCACGGCCAAAAAGGTAAGTACCTTTCAACGCTCCGCGTGCCGCTGAGGTCCTCCCCTCCTCGAATCCGGCCCCCAGACGGGAAGCGTCGTGGTTCGGCGTCCGGCCAGAAACCCCGGTCAATAGGAACAAACGAGCCTGAGTTCCATACGCGATGACCACCCCTTATCCCGAAGGGTTTTTTGATCTGCCACCTGTCGAGAAGCTGCGTTCGGGTCGACGAACCGGACCGCCGTTTAGCGACATGCTTCTTGAAATTCGGTGGCGCCGATGGCGAGCTCGCTCCCGCGATGCACTATTACGGGGCCAGCGGCTACCGGCGCAGTTGTCGCGCTTTTATCGATGTCCGGACGCCGCCATTGTTCTCGATTGCAGAGTTCGTCACAGCACCTAAATGGTACGTAGGAACGATAGATCGGCACGACCGTTTGGTTTGACAAACCGCAGCTGGATGACCACGCGGGCTATTGGAGCAAAGAGGCGCCGCAGCGTCTCGTAGGCGCACGGCATGACGGATCTTGCCAAGCTCCCGACATGGGCCGACGATGAGCACGTCTTCGCTGTCGTCGAGACTCCCCGCGGGAGTACATGCAAGCTCGAGTTTAACCCCAAGCTCGGGACCTTCACATTGGCAAAGCCCCTGATGGCGGGCCTCAGCTATCCATACGACTGGGGCTTCATCCCGTCCACCAAGGCAGAGGACGGCGACCCTCTCGATATACTGGTTATTCACGACGCCCAGACATATCCCGGCGTTGTTCTCAAATGCAGGCCGGTTGGTGTGCTCGAGATCGAGCAGAAGAGCAAGGGAAAAACGGAGCGCAACGATCGCATATTCGCCGTACCGGACCGCTCGCCACTCGAAACTGATCTAACGGATGTCCGTCATCTTCCCTCGCGCGCTTGCCAGGAACTCGAAGCGTTCTTCCGCGCCACCAATGCTCTTGAGAGCAAAGAGCTGACTTTCCTCGGCTGGCATGGGCCAAGCCATGCAGCCAAGACGATCAAGCGCGTATCGAAGTAGGAATTTGCCCGAGCTGCGAGCTGCAGCCAGCGGATCGAGAGACGGTCAGCGGCGCGCTGGCATGCGATAGGCATTAACCTCGCGTTACGCGTTCCTGCAGATCCGATTCACATAGTTCAATGGCACCCCGGGTTTGCGCCCCTCGTCCGATGCTGCCGATGGTCGAGCTAGTGGAAGCTGGCGAGGTGCCGCTTGGCGGCCGCAATCTCCAGCGGCACTTTTTCAGCCCTTGGAACGGGCTCATCGAGCCTGCGTTTGATGTTCTAATCATGCAACATTGAGGAGAGAGAGATGGCAGAACGCGAGACAGGAAATCTTATCGGCAGTGACAAGGTCGAAGGCACCGCTGTGTATGGAGCCGACCAGCAAAAGATAGGCAGCGTCGAGCGTGTCATGATCGACAAGGTGTCGGGGAAGGTCGCCTACGCGGTTCTCGGCTATGGCGGCTTCCTTGGCATCGGCGATGATCACTATCCGACACCGTGGTCAAGCCTGACCTATGATACCAATCTGGGCGGGTACCGGACTAACATTACCAAGAATCAGTTGGACAAGGCGCCGCGCTACACCAACGACAATGACTGGAGTTGGAACCGCGAGAACGACCGGCGTGTCTACGACTACTATCAGGCCTCCCCCTACTGGTGAGCCCAGACCATTTGCGCTCATGAAAGCCCGGCGCTACCCGCGCCGGGCCGGAGGCACGGCCAGTCGGCGGTCGGTTTCTTTCCCGTAAGGTCGCTTCTAGTCGGCGCGAAGCACTCGCCAACGCTGAACCGAGAGCGAGGCGACCTTACCCTATCCTTCCAGCTCTTTGCGAATTTCATCCCGGTGGCGGATGAACAGCTCCTGACTGGCATAGAAGCTGTCCAGGACCTTTTCCGCCTGCGCTACGCCTAGGCCGCGGCAGGCGAGCTTTTCGACCCGCTCCTGCTGCTCAACGATCCGTCGCTCGCCTTGAGCAACGTGTCTCTCAGCCAATTCCAGGTGATGACGCTGCATCTCGCGATAATGCGATCTAAGTTGGCTCCCCATGGCGAGGGCTCCATCCTTTGAGGGTGGGAGCATGGTCGGTCTCTCATCACCGATGCTGGGTCGGAACCTTGATCAGCGATGGCCGTACAATGCGCTAAGGGGTCGTGGGTTGCTAGAGGAGACCATTCTATACGGTGAACCTCCGCCAGTGCGTACCTAGCGGAGCCGATAATGGCGGGCAATCGCGATCCGGCCGCATCGATCCCAAACGTCTCATAGGAACGACGCCGCGGCGGGACCGTTTCAGGAGCCGATCCCGCGTCAGGAAATCGGAGTCCTCAATGTATCACCACGTCAAGAAACTTATGTTCACCGTTCGCGTCGACGAGCCGGACCCGCGCTTTGGCAACATGCTCCTAGAACAGTTCGGTGGCGCGAACGGCGAACTCGCAGCGGCCATGCAATATTCTATTCAAGGCCTGAACTGTGAAGATCCGGACCGCAAGGACCTCCTCATGGACATTGGCACCGAGGAGCTCAGCCATCTGGAAGTGGTCGGCACGCTCGCACGCATGCATCTCAAACCCTCGAAGTTCGACCGTCAGGCGGCCGAGGCGGATCCGCTGATCGCAATCGCCGGTGGCGGCGGGGTGAATTTGTTCAACTCGCAAGGCAATGCCTGGACTGCCGACTATCTCAAGATAACCGGTGAACTGGACGTGGATCTGCGCAACAACATCGCCGCTGAGGCGCGTGCCAAGATCGTCTATGAGCGCCTGATCAACTTCACCGACGATGCCGGCACCAAGGACGCTCTCCAGTTTCTGATGACCCGTGAGATCACTCACATGAAGGCGTTCTCGCTGGCGCTCGAAAGCTTGAGCAAACCGCCGTTCAGCATCGGCCGTATCGCGCCGACGCCCGGTCTGGTCAATCAGTACTTCAATGATTCGACCGGCATGGGCGACCATGGCGAGATCGACACCCGCGGGCCCTGGAACGAGGGTGGAGACTGGGTGTTCACGGAGTCACCTGCCATCCAGGCTGGCGAGCCCGGTCCTGCCAGTGCGATCGTCACGGAAAGTTCGCCGCCCGCGGATGAGGCCGGCCTCGGCGACCTTCTGATCGATGAGCTCCGTGACATTCTCCACGCCGAAAAGCAGTTGACGAAGGCGCTTCCAAAAATGGCTCAAGCAGCCCGCTTTGACCAACTGCGTGAGCTATTCGAGCAGCATCTCGCCGAGACCGAAGCCCAGATCGAGCGCATCAACGAGTGCTTCGAGCTCCTCGGCAAGTCGGCCAAGCCCAAGCCCTGCAAAGGCATGATTGGCCTGATTGAGGAAGGAGAAGAGATCATTGCCGAAGGCGGCAAGAAGGAAAATGCCGCTGCCGACCTCGCGCTGATCGGCGCCGCCCAACGCGTCGAGCACTATCAGATGGCGGGCTACACCACGGCGCGCAATCTCGCCCAGCAACTTCGCCACAGTGCTATCGTCAGTCTCCTCTCCAAGTCGCTGGCAGAGGAGGAAAACGCGGACCAGTTGCTGAATCAGGTGGCACGGTCGCTGATGTCGGTCGCGAAGATGCCGGCGGCGGTCGAGCCGGCCGAATAGCCGAGCACGTTGGAAGCTGCCTATGAGAGTGCCGCGGCCGGGCTCCCGAGGAGCCCGGTCGAGTGGCTGCATATGCAGAAAAGGAGCCGTGTGATGCTCGAAGAGCTTCGGGTGATAACCCAGACGGGCGCAATCGTCGCGACCTTGCTTGTGCTGCTGCTGTTAGCAGCGGCGGATGTGGCAATTTTCGTTGCGGTGAAGGGTTGGCCGGGATGATTGGGAGCCGAGCGGTCCAGCCGACATAGGAACCTTTGTAGGAGCCGGCGGTTCGGCCCGGGCAACCAAGCTCAACGAGTACCCATGCCTGCCTGGGTCCGATCCGGCCTCCTCCTCTCCGTCGCGTTGCCGCTCGTTGCTTGCGCCGGCTCGCAATCGGCGCTTGACCCGCAAGCTCTCCAATCCGAGCAGATCCGTCACACCTTCATCATGTTTCTTGCGGTGTCCGGGATCGTCTGGAGCTGCGTCACTGTCGTTCTCGGTATTGGCCTGTTGCGGCGAACGCGCATCGCAGGCGCGCCACTCGAACTTCATCCGCCGTTCGAGACATGCGCTGGGCGCATCATTCTCGGGCTTGGTATAGCCACCACATTGATCGTGCTCGTCTTGTCGTTCGTGAGCTATGCCGGCCAGCGCACGCTGTTTGCCAAGGATCCAGGCGCCCTGACACTCAGGATTATTGGTCATCAATGGTGGTGGGAAGTTCATTACGAGGCTGACAGCCCGCACAACAGCTTCGCCACGGCAAACGAAATCCGCATTCCAGTTGGCAAGCCGGTCAAGGTGGAGCTCGAATCCGCCGACGTCATCCACAGCTTCTGGGTCCCCAGCCTTACCGGCAAGATGGACTTGATCACCGGACAAACCAACGAGATCCAGTTTACGGCGAAAAAAACCGGCATCTATCGCGGCCAATGCGCTGAATTCTGCGGCTTGCAACACGCCCATATGGCGTTCGCGGCAATCGCGCTCCGGCCCGATGAATTCGAGCGCTGGCGAGAGCACGAGAACCAGAGCGCAACGAGCCCGACCGACACCCTCGCCAAGCAGGGAGAGGAGCTATTTCGCGGCCGCGGATGCGCGCTGTGCCACACCGTCCGCGGCACCCTGGCAGGCGGCCAGTTGGGCCCGGACCTCACCCACATCGGAAGCCGGACGACGATAGCGGCGGGCACACTGCCGCAAACGCCCGCGGCGCTGGGAGCCTGGATCGCCGATCCGCAGCACATTAAGCCCGGCAATCTGATGCCCCGGATGCCGCTGCAGTCGGGAGAGCTGATCGCGATCATTCAGTACCTGGAGCAGCTCAAGTGAGCATGGCCGTCGAGCAAAAAGAGATGCGGGATGATGCCCTCCATGGGCTGCAACTTGCAACCCGATTGGAAGGTATCTGGCGGACGCCATCGGGACTGATGGGCGCGCTCATGTCGGTCGATCACAAGATCATCGGACGCCGCTACATCGTGACGGCATTCGCCTTCCTGGTTCTCGGCGGACTCCTCGCGATTCTGATGCGTATTCAGCTGGCAGGTGCCGAGCAGCGTCTGCTTTCGCCGGACCTGTACAATCAAGTCTTCACGATGCACGGCTCGACGATGATGTTCCTGTTCGCCGTTCCCGTCATGGAAGCCTTCGCGGTTTACCTGGTGCCGCTCATGGTGGGCACGCGCAACATTGCTTTCCCGCGCCTCAACGCCTTCAGCTACTGGATGTTCTTGTTCGGCGGCTGCTTCCTCTGGATCTCCTTCGCGTTCAACGTCGGGCCTGACGTCGGCTGGTTCGCCTACACACCGCTCTCCAGCCTGCAGTTCACGCCATCCAAGCGCGCCGACGTCTGGGCCCAGATGATCACCTTCACGGAAGTCGCAGCGCTCGCGGTTGCCGTCGAGATCATCGTCACGGTCTTCAAGCAACGCGCTCCCGGAATGACCCTTGATCGCATCCCGCTGTTCGTTTGGGCGATGCTGGTTACGGCTTTCCTCGTATTGTTTGCGATGCCATCGATCATGGTTGCATCCACTTCGCTCATCCTGGATCGTCTGGTCAGCACCCGCTTCTACGATCCTTCTTCGGGCGGCAACGTGCTGTTGTGGCAGCACTTGTTCTGGTTCTTCGGACATCCGGAGGTCTACATCATCTTCATTCCGGCAACGGGCATGGTGTCGATGGTCCTCGCCACCTTCGCGCGCCGGCCGGTGATCGGTTATCCCGCGATCGTTCTCTCGCTGATCGCAACCGGATTCCTGTCGTTCGGACTTTGGGTTCACCACATGTTCGTGACGGGGCTGCCCCAGCTCGGGGCCGGCCTGTTCACCGCGTCAAGCATGTTGATCGCCGTGCCGAGCGGCCTGCAGATATTCTGCTGGATCGCCACATTGTGGGACGGTCGCCCGGTGTATCGGACGCCACTGCTGTTCGTGCTCGGATTCATCGTGATCTTCGTGATTGGCGGCCTGTCCGGGGTCATGGTGGCGTCGGTCCCGATCGATACCCAGGTCCATGACACTTATTTTGTCGTCGCTCACTTCCATTATGTCCTGATCGGCGGCGCCGTATTCCCGCTCATCGGAGCGGTCTACTACTGGTTTCCCAAGATCTGCGGCCGGATGTTGAGCGAGCGGCTCGGCCGGTGGAACTTCTGGCTGGCCTTCTTCGGCTTCAATATCGCGTTTTTCCCAATGCACATCCTCGGCCTGATGGGAATGCCCCGCCGGGTCTACACTTACACGCCCGAGATGGGCTGGGATCGGCTCAATCTGCTGTCCAGCGTCGGCGCCGCAATCTTCGCGCTCAGCTTTGCGGTTTTGCTCGCGAATGCGATCTACAGCCTACGCAGGGGAATGCCGGCGAACGACAACCCGTGGGATGCATCCACTCTGGAGTGGGCGACGGCATCTCCCCCGCCCCCCCAGAACTTCGACCGCATTCCTGTCGTCACGCATCGCGATCCATTATGGGCAGACCCCAACATCTTGCCGGTCATCGCAGGCCTCAGCGCGGAACGCCGCGAAGTGCTGCTGACGTCCCTCGCCGATGCCGAGCCGCAAATACGTGAAGCGTCGCCGGAACCCAGCATTTGGCCGTTGCTTACCGCCATCGCAACAACGATTTTCTTCATCGGTTCGATCTTCACTCCATGGGCGGTGGTGTGGGGAACGCCGCCGATGGCGATTACCCTGATCGGCTGGTTCTGGCCGACCGGCAGCAAAGAGGACGAGGAATGAAGCAGACCATCGTCCGTAATGTCGGAGAACTGCCTACCTTTGGCTTCGGCCTGCAAAGCGGGCCATGGTGGGGCGCGATCAGTTTCATGGCGTTGGAGGGCATGGGTTTCGCCATCGCGATCGGCGTCTATCTCTACCTCTATGCCGTGAACCCGACTTGGCCAATAGGCGCTTCACCGCCCGATCTCTGGCCCGGAACGGCGGAAACCATCGTCTTCCTGCTCAGCATCATCCCCAACCAGTATACCAATCGCGCCGCGCACCAGCAGGATCTGCACAAGGTGCGCGTCTGGCTCGTTGTCATGTCGCTGATCGGCATCGCGCTGTTGATCCTGCGCGGCTTCGAGTTTGCCCATCTTAACACCCGCTGGGACAACTCCGCTTATGGCTCGGTGGTCTGGTTGATCCTGGGCCTGCACACCACGCATCTTGCGACCGACCTTGGCGATACGATCGTGCTTGCCGTCCTGATGTTTACGGCGCACGCCAAGCCTCGCCGCTTCAGTGACGTGACCGACAACGTTTTCTACTGGAACTTTGTCGTGATCGCGTGGCTGCCGCTCTATGTGTTGCTCGACTGGGTGCCGCGACTATGACCGTCAACGAAAGCAGTGTCAGGTTGCTCTATTGGGCTGGCGTAGCACTCGGGCCCGCCGCCTGGGCCGCTAACCTGCAGGGCGTCTACGCCATCTCCCATCTCGCATGCGAGAAGGCGATGTGGGGCGGCGTCGCCTTGAGCACCCTTCTGGTGCTCGCATCGTTGGCCGGCACCGTGATCTCGGCTCGCGCTGTTCGCCGCCGTGCTGGAACCGAATGGAGCGACTCCGCAGGCGGTGGTCCCAGAACATTCATGGCTTGGCTCGGGGTAGGTACCGGCGTGCTGTTCGCGCTTGTCATCGCCGATCAACTTCTTGCCGCGCTCGTGATCAGCCCATGCCTGCGTTGAGTCTCTTGCTTCTGCTTATCGCACTGCTGCCATCGTCCGCTTCAGCGCATGGGCTGGCAAACGTGTCCGACCCGGCGGCGCTGTGGAGCTACGATCCTTGGCTGCTGATACCGCTCTATCTGGCGGGTATTTTATTTTACGTCGGAACGCAGCGCCTTTGGCGGAGCGCCGGCGGCGGACGCGGCGTCACATACCGGCGCGTGGCGGCATTCTGGACCGGATGGCTGGTTGTGGCGCTCGCGTTGACCTCTCCGCTTCACTGGCTCGGCGAGCGCCTGTTCACGGCGCACATGATCGAGCACGAGCTATTGATGCTGGTTGCCGCTCCGTTGGTTGCCTATTCCCGGACCAACGGTCCGCTGCTGTGGAGCCTGCCGCCATCGCTTCGGCCCGCGGGCCGTCTGGTGAGTACAGCTCCGTTGGCCACGATATGGGCATTTCTCAGTCATCCGGTCAGCGCGACCGCCCTGCACGGGCTGGCTTTGTGGATCTGGCACGCGCCACCGCTTTACACGCTTGCGCTTGAGAATATCGCGATCCATCGGCTCCAGCACCTCAGCTTCTTCGTGACGGCGCTGCTGTTCTGGTGGGTGTTGCTCCATGGACGCGGGAGAGGACGCAGCGAACGGATGCGTGACGGCATCGGCATCGCCTGTCTCTTCATAACTGTTCTGCATTCCGGCGTGCTAGGCGCCCTGCTGACCCTATCGACGCGGGTCTGGGTGCCGAGCCAGGGCGCGCTCGCCGGCGAGTTCGGCTTATCGCCGCTCGAGGATCAGCAACTGGCCGGAATTCTGATGTGGGTCCCGATGGGCATTCTCTATACGGGCGCTGCCCTGTTGTTCGCCTATCGCTGGCTGACCCCGCTGCAGCCGGCGAGCGGCTCTGGCGCATTCCGTGATGTGCGACCGGCCGGTTAGGAACCGCCACTTTCATTCGAGCGTTCGCGTTGGTGACCCTCAACGCGCGGAGGATACGTGAACAAGCTTTGGACAGGGACATTGGCCCTCTCAATCGCCGCTCTCCTGCTCGCACGACAGTCCGCTGCGCAAGACTCCTCCCAAGGGACCGGCGTATCCTGCCCTGTCGACCACGACCATCTCGTCGATATCTTGAAGAAAAGCGTCAAGCCCTCAGGTGGACCGAGCAATGGCGGGCTCGACAACCATGAATGGGCCGCGGTGGTCAACCGGCAAGGCATCGTCTGCGCAATCGCATTCAGCGGTACCAAGCCCGACGACCAATGGCGCGGCTGCCAGGCCATTGCCGCGGAGAAAGCCAACACAGCGAATGCGTTCAGCCTGAAGGACAAGGCGATGGCGACCGCAAATCTCTACACCGGGGCGCAACCCGGTGGCTTTCTGTTCGGTGCAGCGTCGAGTAACCCGCCGATTCCGGACACGATCAACGCGGGCCAGAGCCAGGATTTCGGGACGCAGCATGATCCGATGATCGGAAAGCAGGTCGGCGGCGTCATCGTGTTCGGTGGCGGAGTGGCGCTCTACGACGGCAATGGCATCGTTGGCGCGCTTGGCGTGAGCGGCGACAGCTCGTGTGCCGACCACAATGTCGCCTGGCGCGTGCGCCACCTGCTGGGCCTCGATCACATACCCTCCGGCGTCAACCCGAACATGAAGGACGCAATCATCTACGATATCGGTCCGGACGGAAAAAGCCCTTCGGGCTTCGGCCATCCGAAGTGCAACGGTAAGGAAGACCAGATCGCCGTCGATCTTGGCGCCGGCGTGTCAGGAAACGTCGTGCGCTAAGCGGACGGACCAGCCTTTTGGAACCAAGCCAAAGCGCGACGTTTGTACGTTGGTGACAGGCCAGGCGGCCGGCCACCGGCATCCATTTTGTCGTGGAGATCTTCACCCATGTTAAACCGGAACTGCGGGCGCGCGTTCGCCGCAACGGTGAGCATTATCTGCGCCGCCTGGATCTCGTCTTCCTTCGCGCAGAGTGACCTGCAGGCCCGGATGAAGGATCCCGGACAATGGCCCATGGCGGCGCGCGACTATGCCAATACGCGCTTTAGCGATCTCGATCAGATTAATGCAGGCAACGCATCGCGCCTGCAGCTTGCCTGGACCTTTTCGGTGGGAGCTGACCGCGGCCAGGAAGCGGCTCCGCTTGTGATCGACAATACCATGTATGTGGTTGGACCCTACGCCGGGCCCTATCCCAATCGCGTCTTCGCGCTGGATGCGACCACGGGAGAGTTGAAGTGGTCCTATGCTCCGAAGCCCGAGCCAGCGGCAGCTGGTGTCGCCTGCTGCGATGTGGTCAACCGCGGTCTTGCTTACGACAATGGCAAGATCTTTCTCAACACGCTCGACAACCATACCGTCGCCATTGATGCCAAGACCGGTACAGAACTTTGGCATACGAAGCTCGGCGAAATCAACAAGGGCGAGACGATCACCATGGCGCCGATCGTCGTCAAGGGGAAGATCCTGGTTGGCAATAGCGGTGGCGAAATGGGTGTGCGCGGCTGGCTCACTGCGCTGGACGAGAGCACAGGCGCGATCTTCTGGCGTGCCTACTCTACCGGTCCGGACAAGGACGTGCTGATCGGCGACGACTTCAAGCCGTTCTACGCCAATCTCAGGGGCACGGACCTCGGCGTAAAGAGCTGGCCGGCCGACCGCTGGCAGGTCGGGGGCGGCACCGTCTGGGGCTGGGTCTCCTACGACCCCGAGCTCAACCTCGTCTACTACGGAACCGCCAACCCGAGCCCCTGGAACGCCAACCAGCGCAGCGGTGACAATCTTTGGAGCACGTCGATTTTCGCGCGCAATGCCGATACCGGGCAGGCGAAGTGGGCGTATCAACTCAATCCCCACGATTTGTTCGACCATGACGAGATCAACGAGAACGTTCTGCTCGACCTCGAGCTCAACGGACAAGCCCGCAAGGTGCTCATCCACCCCGGCCGCAACGGCTACATGTATGTCATGGATCGCAGCACGGGTGAGGTGATTTCCGCCGACCCCTATGAACTCATCAATGCCTACAAAGGCGTCGATCTCAAGACGGGAAGGATCATCCCCAACGAAGACAAGGCGCCGCTGCTCGGGAAGACCATTGAGGATATTTGTCCGGCGGCACCGGGCGCCAAGGATTGGCAGCCCACCGCCTGGTCACCGCGCACCAGGCTCCTCTACGTCCCGCATCAGCATCTCTGCATGAACTTCAAGGCCTCGCAGGTCGGCTATATCGCCGGCACTCCCTATGTTGGCGCCGACGTCGACATGTATGCCGGCCCGGGCGGCTATCGCGGTGAGTTCATGGCTTGGGACCCCATTGCGCGGAAGAAGGTCTGGGAGCTTCACGAGCGTCTTCCCGTGTGGAGTGGAGCGCTCGTCACCGCCGGCGATGTCGCCTTCTACGGCACCATGGACCGGCTCTTCAAAGCTGTGGATGCGAAGGACGGTCGTCTGCTTTGGCAATTCCGCGCCGGCTCCGGCTTCATCGGCCAGCCGATCTCGTATCGCGGCTCCGATGGACAGCAATACATCGCGATCCTTTCCGGTGTCGGCGGCTGGCCAGGGGTCGTCGCGAATGCAGAAGTTGATCCCAGAGTCCGCAATGGCGCGCTGGGCTTCGCAGGGGCGATGCAGGATTTGCCGTTCTATACCGCGGGCGGCAGCGAATTGCTCGTCTTCAAGCTCGGCGGTGCAAATGGTCAGGGCAACGATCATGCGCCGGCTCGCTGAGCATGCCGCCATTGTCCTTGCCATGACTCTCGGCACTGCCGCTGCGGCAACGGAGCAGGCTGGCGAGCTTCGCGTGTGTGCCGATCCGAACAATATGCCGTTCTCCAACCGCGCGGAACAAGGGTTCGAGAACAGGCTCGCCGCCATGATGGCCGAGCAATTCGGATTGCAGCTCTCCTACACTTGGTGGGCGCACCGCCGCGGCTTTATCCGCAATACGCTCAAAGCCGGAAAATGCGACGTCGTGCTCGGCGTTCCGGACCACTTCGAAATGGCGGAGACGACGAAGCCCTATTACCGCTCGACCTACGTCTTCGTGACGCGGCAGGACCGGCATCTCGAACTGGCATCGCTGCTCGATCCGCAACTGCACCGATTGAAGATCGGGGTGCACCTGATCGGCGATGACGGAAACAATGCGCCTCCAGCGGAGGCACTCGGAGAACAGGGCATCGTCGACAACGTACGCGGCTATTCGATCTATGGCGACTATCGAGAGCCTGATCCCCCGGCGCGTCTGATCGGAGCAGTCGAAAGCGGCGAGATCGATGTCGCCGCAGCGTGGGGACCGCTCGGCGGCTACTTCGCGAGGCGATCTCGAGTCAGCCTCGTGGTCACCCCCATGCAGGACGGTGAACGATTTGCGCCGCAGCAGTTCCAGTTTTCGATTTCGATGGGCGTACGCAAGGGCGATCATGCGCTGCGAGACCGCCTCAACGATTTCATCGATGGGCACCGGTCGGAGATCACCTCGCTGCTGCGCAGCTACGGCGTACCCCTGGTCGAGACGCAAACCTCCGCCGGAGGCGGTTAGCTGATGCGGATGATCCTCACATTTGGTGCATTCCTGCTGTTCGCCGGCAGCCAAACCGCGATCGGCCAGCAGAGCCTGCCGCAATCGCAGGAAGCGCAAACGCCCACGCTCTCACCGCGCCCGGATTTCGGACAAAGCGTCGGCAACGGCCGCCCTGGCGTGTTCATGCAGGTGCCCGTCAGCCATCTCTTTCCAGGTGCTCAACCCAGCAACCCAGCGATCAAGAATCCCGTGCAGGGCGATCCGAAGGCCGAGCAGCGCGGCATGACCTATTTCGTCAACTTCAACTGCATCGGCTGCCACGCCGCAAATGGCGGCGGCGGCATGGGCCCGTCACTGAGCAACAACATCTTCACTTACGGCTCTCAACCTGAGAACATCTATCTTTCCATCTACCAGGGACGGCCGAACGGCATGCCGGCCTGGGGCGCCGTATTGCCGGATACGGTGATCTGGGACCTGGTCACCTATATCGGGAAGATCAGCAACGAACCGAGCCGGCATTGGGGCCGCACGTTTTCCGCCGAGCCGTTGTCACCCGAGATCGAGCAGGTTCCGACCGAACAGGTTTCGACGAGCGATCCCTGGTCCAGCACCAAGAAATTCAGCTCTGGCCAGAAGCCGTGAACGAGTGATTGGAGCGAACAATGAGCGGCAAGATTGCAAGATCGACCTGCCGTTTACTCGTTGTGCTCTGCCTTGGCTGCACCTTGACCGGGTGCGGCAACAACGTTGCCTCCGGTGCCCAGAATTTCAATGGCAATTCTCGCCGCGGTGCCGATCTAGTGAAGCAGTATGGATGCGGCGGTTGCCACGAAATTCCCGGCATTGCCGACGCCGACGGCAATGTCGGACCTTCGTTGCGGCGGATTGCCAGTCGAACCTACATTGCCGGTTTCTTCCAAAATTCGCCGGACAATATGACGTTCTGGATCGAGGATCCGCAAAAGGCGTTGCCGGGCAACGCCATGCCGAGTTCGGGAATTTCGCAGAACGATGCGCGCGACATCAGCGCATTCCTATACACGTTGAAGTAACGAGTCAGGCCCAGCCGGCGCAGTACCCTTTTTACCGTCAGGGAATCTAGAAGGGCGCTCCCGTCCTACATGAACGGCTTACCGCCAGTGACAGCAACCGTCGTCCCCGATGTGTAACTCGATAAGGGGTCGGCGAGCATGACGTACGCCGTTGCGAGTTCGGCCGGCTGCCCCGCGCGCTTCATCGGCACCTGCTGGCCGAACGTCTTAACCGCCTCTTCCGGCATCGTGGATGGAATGAGCGGTGTCCAGATCGGACCCGGCGCGACCGCGTTGACCCGAATTCCCTTCGCTGCAAGCATTTGCGCAAGTCCGCCGGTGAAGTTCTGAATCGCACCCTTTGTGGTCGCATATGCCAGCAGAATCGGGTTTGGCATATCGGAATTCACCGAAGCCGTATTGATGATCGCGCCCCCAGGCTTCATGTGGGGCACGGCCGCCTTGCTCAGGTAGAACATGGCATGAATATTGGTTTCGAACGTACGTTGCCACTCCTCATCACTGATGTCGCCGATATCCTTGAATGTCGCCTGATGCGCAGCATTGTTGACGAGAATGTCGATCCCTCCCAATTCGTCGACGGCACGGCGGATGATGCCACGGCAATGTTCAGGGTTGCGAACGTCACCGGAGATCAGAACGGCCTTGCGTCCTTCTCTTTCGATCAAGTTCTTGACCTCGGCTGCGTCCTCATCCTCCTCGAGATAGGCAAGCACGAGATCCGCCCCCTCCCGCGCATAGGCGATTGCGACCGCACGTCCGATCCCGCTATCGCCACCCGTGATGATCGCTTTCAGGCCGGTAAGCCGGCCGGATCCCCGGTAGCTCTCTTCTCCATGGTTGGGCCTCGGATCCATCTTGCCAGTCAAGCCCGGCATTGGTTGCTTCTGAGGAGGAAACGGCGGCTTGGGAAAATCGGTCATGGCGGGCTCCAGGATAGCATAAACTAACCGCTGCCTTCACGCGGTCGTTCCTAACCACCGGGCGCGCGCTTGACAGCATCACGCGTCAACACGGCGACGTCCCATAAATGGACCGCCGCTGAGCGATAGGGCGAGAAGCCGCGAGGCCGGCCTTTACCACCGGCTCGGGGCAAGCCCCTCAGCGTCCTCGGCGCTCCTTCGTGTCATTCATCGTTGCTCCGGGATTCGCCGAACGCGGGCTGCTCGAGGCGCCCTGCCCCGTAGCTGTAGCCGGTGAGTCTCCGCCGCCTGCGCCGCTCCCGGTGCCTCCAGAGCCAGCACCGCCCGCTCCTGCACCTCCTGCACCGGCGCCGGCGCCGGCGCCAGCCCCGCCTCCGCCAGCACCGCCGCCTCCACCACCTCCGCCGCCCTGGGCGGTTGCTGCTGCGATTGACCCAAAGATGAATGCCGCTGCCAGAACGATTTTCGCAACTTTCATTTGAACGCTTCCTCTGTCTTGGACCAGAACGAGCAACATCTCTTGGCCAGCGACGTTCCTAAGAGCACCCTCCCTCATGAAAGCGTATGTGCGCCGGCGGCGATGCGTCGCGGCAACTGCCTGCGAGCTCACGAGCCGTAATGCCGCCCGCGGCGGAATTTGTTAATCAAGAAACGACAGAGCATAACAATTGTTTGGCTTACTCATCGGCGAGGATCATTGGCCGCCGACCGCTGAGAGTGTCGCGCGCCCGCTCACTTGACGTGGCGCATGGCTCATCTTTTGGTCGAGATCCAGCGCCGAAAGGTCCGTTCCCCGACACCCAAAGGCTCCGCTGCTTTCAGCTGGTTGGACTCCAAAGCCTCGTACCGGCCTAAAATGTCCAGAGACTTGATTATGCGCACACGCTGAAGGGCTTCCGTCCGGCGCATCACATGCCGCTCCAAAGGGTACGAAAATTGCCGGACATATCGTGTGCTACATAGGCCGGACATACCGTGTGCTACCGACACGCAGGCGATCCTGCTCTTGCCTTTTCGGTTGTTGTAAACGCTGGTCCGCCGCGCCGTATTGGGCCGTGGCACATCACCGCAGACCTCGTCGAGCACGGCGCGAAGCACTGCAGCCGTCTCGTCGCCGAGCATTGCCGCCTCCCTGCCCACACGGATCTGTTCATGCTGTAGCGCGAGAAGGCGCGAGACGATTTTAAGTATGTTAAGGTAGCGCGCTGAATTCCGATCTTCGTAGCTGCGATTGCACATTAATTTCGGTCCGCGTCGCGAGGAACTTCGGGGCGCCGCGCGCGCTGATCCAGATGAGCCGACCGAAGGTCGGCGGTCGAAATCCGGCTACCCCGATTTGACTGACAACAGCGAGAAGCCGCGCTCAAGTTGGCGCCGCACCTTGGGGCTCGGCATTGTGGCCGGCGCCGCCGACGACGATTGCTCTGCGATCGGCACCTACGCGAGTGCCGGCGCGCAATTCGGGCTCACGCTGCTCTGGATGGCGCCGGTTACGTTTCCGATGATGTTCTCAGTCGTCTATCTTTCCTCCAAACTGGGACAAGTCACAGGCAAAGGACTTTTTCAGGTCGTCCGGGAACGCTATCCGAAGTGGCTGCTGTGGCCGATGCTGATCGGCGTGCTGATCGGAAACACCATTGAGGCCGCAGCCGACACCGCGGGCATGGCGGCCTGTCTGAACATCTTTGTGCCAATACCGCCGTTCCTGACGGCGATCGCGATCGCCGTCATTATCCTGTCGTTTCAGATGTTCGGATCCTACGACTTCATTCGCAATGTGTTCCGATGGTTGGCGCTCTCGCTGTTCGCGTATGCCGGGTCGGCGATCCTGGCCAAGCCCGATCCGACCGAGATCCTGCGCGGCACCTTCCTGCCCCACATCGAGTTGACCAAGGATTCTCTTTCGATCCTCGTCGCCATCATTGGTACTACGCTGTCGGCTTATCTCTATACTTGGCAGTCCAACGTCGAGGTCGAGGAGAAGATTGCCGCCGGCAAGACCAGGACGGCCGAGCGACGCGGCACGAGCGATTCCGAACTCGTACGCTCGCAGCGCGACATCGTCGTCGGAATGGCATTCTCGAATATCATCATGTACTTTATCATCCTATCGACGGGTGCGACACTGCATCAGGTCGGACAGACCAATATCGAGAATGCAGCGCAAGCGGCTGAGGCACTTCGCCCATTGGCCGGCAGCGGTGCGACCGTGCTGTTCGCCATGGGGGTGATCGCGGTCGGCTTCCTGGCAGTCCCCGTGATGACGACGGGGGCCGCCTACGATCTCGCTCAAGCGATCGGCTGGAAGAGCAGCCTGCATGCGAGCCCTCGCGAAGCCAAGGGATTCTATGCCTTGATCGCCGGCTTCACCGCAGTTGCGGTCGTGCTGAACAGCCTCGGCTTCAATCCGATGAGAGCCCTGGTCTATGCCGGCATCGTGCAGGGCTTTTCGACGCCCCCTCTGCTTTTGTTCATGGTGCTTCTCACCAACGATCGGGAGCTGATGGGCGATAAGACCAACGGCTTCTGGCTTAATCTCCTCAGTTGGATCACCGTGGCCGCCATCTTCGCCGCCAGCATCGGCCTCGGTTTGTCCTGGTTGCTATAGGCGTTGCCGGTTCGCCGCAACGGCTGCGTGAAGGACCGAACTTCCGGGGAGATCGGGATAGCTGGGCCAGTTTGCGCCGGCACTCGATCGGCGGCTACCTCTTTGCAGTCCCCGGCTCCGCCATCTTGCGGTGCTGCTTGGCCAGAAGGGCGGCGGGAGTGACGTTCGCGACCGCCGACTGCAGCTTGTTCTTCAGCCCCGTGACGATGTCCCCCTCGCCCTTCATCATCGCATCGAAGCCTGCTTTGGCAACAGCCGCGGCATCGTCCTTCTTCGCGGTGCCGACGCTGGTGTCCATCATATCGGCGCGGCGGAAAAACTCGGTCTCGGTCGCGCCGGGCATCAGACAAGTCACCGTGATGCGAGTATCACGTAACTCTTCCCGAAGCGCAAAGGAGAATGAATCGAGGAATGCCTTAGAGCCGTTATAGACGGCCTGGAAGCTGCCGGGGGTGAAGCCGGCGATCGAGCCGGTGATCAGGATGCGGCCGGAATCCCGGCGGCGCATCTCGTTGCCGACGCAATGCAGAAGATACACCGTTCCGGTGATATTGGTCTCGATGACCCGCCGGATGCCGTTGAAGTCCTGATCCAGGAAAGCGCGGCCGAGACCGACGCCGGCGTTCGCCAGCAGAGCGTCGACTGGACGACCTTGCGTCGCGGCACAGAGGCGATCGACCCCTTCCGTCGTCGAGAGATCCGCCAACACTGCATCCACCTGTCCACCGAGGCCCCGCAGCTCTGCAGCGGCCGTTTCGATCGCGTTCTCGTCGGCGGCGATCAGGAGATCGAATCCTGCCAGTGCGCAGCATCGGGCAAGTTCCAGGCCGATACCGGTGGATGCGCCGGTGACGATGGCAAATTGACGTGGCGCTGACATAGCCAATCCTTGAACACATGAGTTGCTCGCTCAAATCGCCGGCCTGGTAGCTTGTTCCTATCCACCTGTGGGATCGGCAGCCGCAAAACTTCTCCGAGGCTAGCAACCAACTTTGTCGATTTGACTTGGAATTCATCATTCGAGCCGGAGGCAGAGATGAAGGCGCTGGTTTGGCACGGCAAGGAGGACATTCGCTGCGACGAAGTCACCGACCCCCGGATCGAGGATCCGCGCGATGCCATCATCAGGGTCACGAGCTGCGCAATCTGCGGCTCCGACCTGCACTTGTTCCACAACTTCATTCCCGGCATGCTGCCCGGCGACATCATGGGCCACGAGACGATGGGTGAAGTCGTCGAGACCGGCGACGCGATGGACGGCAAGCTTAAGAAGGGCGACCGCATCGTGGTGCCTTTCACCATCATCTGCGGCCAATGCGAGCAGTGCAAACGCGGCAATTTCTCTGTATGCGAGACCACCAACCGCAAGCGGCATTTGGCCGAGAAGGTGTTTGGCCACACCACAGCAGGATTGTTTGGCTACACGCATCTAACTGGCGGCTATCCGGGCGGCCAGGCGGAATACCTCCGTGTTCCCTTCGCCGACGCCACGCATATCAAGGTTCCGGAGGGGCTGTCGGACGAACAGGTGCTGTTCCTCAGCGACATCTTCCCGACCGGCTGGCAGGCCGCCGCGCAATGCGACATCGAGCCGAGCGATACGGTCGCCATCTGGGGCTGCGGTCCGGTTGGTCAAATGGCGATCCGCAGCGCAATCCTGCTCGGCGCCAACCAGGTGATCGCCATTGATTGCTTGCCCGAGCGGCTCAGCATGGCCGAGGCCGGCGGCGCGACCATCATCGACTTCAAGACGGAAAGCGTGATGGATCGGTTGCAGGAGCTGACCGATGGACGCGGTCCGGAGAAGTGCATCGATGCGACAGGCATGGAATCCCATGTGATGCCGTCGCAACCGGACACAATACTCGACCGCGCCAAACAGATGCTGATGCTGGAGAGCGATCGCCCCCATGTGTTGCGCGAGATGATCTATCTCTGCCGGCCGGGCGGCGTGATCTCGATTCCCGGTGTCTATAGCGGCTTCTCGGACAAGATTCCGATGGGCGCCCTGATGAACAAGGGGCTCACGATCCGCACCGGTCAGACCCACGTCAACCGCTGGACCGACGACCTGCTGCGCCGCATCGCTGACGGCGAAATCGACCCATCGTTCGTCATTACTCACACCGTCAATCTCGAGCACGGGCCCGAGATGTACAGGCTATTCCGTGACAAGCAGGACAGCTGCGTCAAGGTCGTGCTGAAGCCCTGAAGCCAAAGCGAGAGCTGACACCATGTACTATGTTGCCAACATCATGCGCTCGAAGGGCGATCCGAAGATCGTACGCAGCGGACCCCGTCATATTCCCCCGGCGGACCGCCTGGCACGCTCACTTGGCTGGTTCAGCATCGGGCTGGGCGCTCTCGAACTCCTCGCCCCGCGCCGCATCACGGGGCCGCTCGGCATGCAGGGCGACGAAACCCTGGTGCGCGCGTTCGGTCTGCGGGAAATCTTCAGCGGCATCATGTCGCTGTCGGTCGACCGCAATGCCGGCCTGTGGAGCCGGGTCGCCGGAGACGGACTCGACGCCGCGGCATTGATGTCCGCCATGAATCGGGACAATCCGAAGAAACACAACGTCGCGCTCGCCTTGCTGATGATCGGCGGCATCGCCTTGCTGGACTACCGCGGCGCACAGGAAACGACGCGGCGACCGCAAATCGGGCGCCGCCGCCTGTATCCGGACCGCACCGGCTTCCCAAAGGGGCTGGCGGCGGCAAGGAACTCAGCTCGGGAGCTGCTATCGCGCACGAAGACCGTAGCATCCTGAGTGCGCACCGCGTACGCCAACGTAGGGCGGACCGATGGCCGTACTAGCCGGGGCAGATCGAAGCACGGCGACCCCGGGCGGTAAATCGCGCTGGCTCGCCGCGGCCGAGCTCGGCTTGATCAGCAGCAGTTTCTCCACCATCGTCAGCCAACTGGCTGCCGCGCGGATCGGCCGCGATGCCGCTGTCGACTGGATGACGGTCGCCGCGATTCCGGGACGCGACTGGGTGCTCGGCCCAGAGCCGTCGTGGAGCGCGATCCTTTTCGGCATTGCATTCCACCAATGGGCCGACTTCTCCTGGGCGCTCGTATTCTTTGGCCTGCTCGGCCGTTGGACCTTTCACCTGACACCGATGCAGATCCTGGTCGCCGCACTGCCTTGGGCGATCCTGTCGTCCGCAACGGAATGGTTCGTTCTGGTCCCATTATTCCCGTTCTTCCAGCCACTGTTCACGCTGCAGCAGCCCTACTGGATCGGATTGCTTGTTCACGCCTCCTCGGCCATGATGTACCCGCTATTTGTCTGGCTGCGGTGGCCCGCCGGATGCGTGCCGGCTCGCGATGCGCGATTCGGCCGCCGCTGGGCTACAGCAGCCGTCCTCGTCATCACCGTGCTTTCCGTCGCGGCGTTCGCCAGTGCGACCGGCCGCGAGTTTCCATGGGCCGGCGGCGATCTGGATTCGGATCAACTCTACATCCGCCACATGACGACCCATCATACCCAGGGTATCGAGCTCGCGCGGCTCGGTGCTGAACGCGCCCGTGATCCCCATCTTCGGGCCCTTGCTGGATTGATGGTCGCGAGCCAGGCCGGCGAGAACCGCATATTCGAGCGCTGGTGGCAAAGCTGGTTCGAGACTTCAATGCCGGACTGCACGGACGACGAGCGCGCCCGCATGCCGGGCTTTCTGACCACCCAACAGCTGCGAGAGGTTCGCAACGCCTCATCCGACACATTCGATGCAGTGTTCGTGCGTATGATGACGCTGCATCACAAGGGCGCCGTCAAGATGGCCGACCAGGAGTGGCGCAGTCGCGGCGACCTGCGGCTCCGCATCATGGCGCACGCCGTCCGTCACGAGCAGCAAGGCGAAATTGCTTTGATGCATGGCGCGAGCGGAGCCGCCGTCGTCGCTGACGCCTATCGCAATATGTTTTCTGACAATGTTAACTAGGCTCCGCTTGGCGAGCGGCATTCAGTCGGCGGCCAAAGGATGCAACGACGCGTGGCAATCGGCGGTCGAGCGATCAACTTTCCTTGAGGTACGTCATCTTTTGCCGGCACGATCCGCATCGTCCGGTGCCCCATATCGGCGGTCTCAATCAGAGTGCATCGCTCCCTCGAACCACCCCGCCGCCTCGCTCTGTACACCACGTGTCTTAAGTTAATGCCGCGTCGTCCGCTCTTGCTAAGATGCAATGGTCAGCTATTCCCAAGCGTAGTCATGCAAGCAGGATTTCCGTTCTCAAGGTTCGCCGAACGCCTGGCGGCAGTGGGCACCCTGTCATCAGATAATCTCGATCTGTTGGCGAAGATGCCGAGCAGTATCAACCACTACAGCTCTCGCCATCGCCTTATGCAGCGAGGTGAACTTCCAACACATTGTCATTTGTTGCTTCAGGGATATCTATGCTGGCAGGATTCTGAGGGGCGCGATCGCAGAATCATCTCGATCCATGTCCCCGGCGACGTTCCGGACCTTTATACGGTCCATGATCTCCAAGTTGACTACGACCTCGTGACGGTTGGCCCCGCGGTTGTCGCGTCGGTTCCTCACCGCTTCTTCTGGGAACTGGCCGAGCTTTCGCCGTCACTCTGGCGCTCGCTATTGCGACTCATTCTGATCGACGCTGCGAGCTCGAGGGACTGGATCCTGAACGTGAGCAGCCGCGATGCGCTCGAACGCGTCGCGCATCTCATATGCGAAATAGCCACGCGACTGCGCGCCGTCGGTCTGGCGAGAGACTTATGCATTCCCTTCCCCTTCACGCAATCCGAGCTCGCGGCGGCCTGCGGCATATCGGCCGTTCACGCCAACCGGACCATCCAGGAACTTCGCCGCAGCAACCTGCTGCAATGGCATTCGAAAACCATTACGATCACGAACTGGCACGGCTTGGTCCGTCTGGCCGGATTCAATCCAGCCTATCTGCGGTTACCGGTGCTCGACGAGGTCGAACCAGCAGAGCCGCCGGCGGCAAGATCAGCCGATGCAGTCGCCAACGCAGCTTCGCTGCGCTGACTGAGCGCATTCTGGACTTCTTCGATGACAGGTCCCCATTCGCCCGGCCTTCGCTGGCGAAACAACCGCGCCGTCGGGTACCAAATGGAACGTTCACCAGATGCAGGCCAGCGCCAGTCACAGTCGGCATGCAGAAGGACCCACACCTCGAGCCCGAGCGCGCCGGCGAGATGCGCGATCATCGTATCCACGCAGATGACAAGATCCAATTGAGCCATCCGCTGGCCCAGCAAACAAATATCCGCGGTGCTGATGTCTCGTGCACCGATGGCTCGCGCCATTGCGGCTCCCGGCCCGAGCTGCAGGGAGTACAAGTCGATGTCGGATGCGCGGAGACGCTGCAACTCGGCGGCCGGAATCTCTCTCCGCTTATCCCACGCGCCCACTTCCCAAACCAGGCCTACTGCCGCTCGACCTCTACCGCTCCGCTGAAATCGCGCTGTGGTAGGCGACAGGCTGAGATACGGCCTCTGAAATGCGATCTGATTTCGGTCTGCCCTGATGGCGTGCGGCACCTCCATGATTTCGATATCGACATCAAATTCGACGTCAGGCACTCCGTCGTGAAGCGGGATGGCACGATCGACACCATCGGCTCGACCGATCAGCGCAAGCAACGGCGGCTGGCACCAGACCGTTACTTCACGCGCAATTGCGCGCAATGCGGGCATGAAACGGATGAACTGGATCGTATCTCCGAGCCCGTGATAGCAACGAACCAGGACGCTCTTGCCTCGTAGCTCCTCGCCGCGCCAGATCCGCTGCAGATGGCGAGGTCCACTATGCTTATCTAGGCCCGGTCCCCACAGTCGCGCCAGATCGCGATCATTGATCGCCCATGCGCGGTCGAGATCGCAGGCTCGCATCGCATCAATCCAGTCCTGTCCGGCATCCGCCGACCGATCAGTCGAGGCGACGGCCGGCCCGCTCACTTCGCGCTGGACCGCCGAACGAACTTGTGGAAGCGGCTGGTCTTCCCGTCCTTGGTGCGATCCTGCTAGAGAAATGCAAGGTCGGCCTCGTCGAACTTACGGAAGAATTCGTCCCAACCGATTCGATCAAGCCCTTCGTCCGTGGGATCGAAGTCGATACGCAGGATTCCTGCATGGCCATCTTCCTCAGTCGCTTCAACCGTCGCCGGCCGGCCGTGCCGTGACTCGGCCCAATGCCGGATTGCGTTGTGATCCGTGGTGGTGTGGGCTTCGGTTTCTCCCACCTTGGTGTGGCTTTGCGTCATTGTCCTATCTCGCGCGCTATCTGGTTCTGATTGTGTGAGCCAGTCGGGCTCTTCGGCGAAACGCCGCTTGGCGCAATTTGTTCTTAGCGAGTTGTCACAAACGCAGCGTCCCTGGAATCCGCACCGGAGCATCATCTTCTTCATCTTCATCCAGGATGAAGATCGTTCCGTCGAACTGCCTCCCAATACTATCCTGAGTTAAGCGAATTCGATTTATGCGGCACAAACCGCGATGTTGGCGGTCCCCACGGGATCTACTCAGGAACGAACATACCCGGCGGTACGTTCGCCGACGTACTTACGTTTTCCCGTGCACACTTCCGGAGGATCACCGCAAATGCATTCACGCCTTCAGGACCGGCGGCGCGTTCGGGTCGGCATCGTTGGGGTTGGCAACTGCGCGAGCTCACTCGTGCAGGGCCTCGCCTATTACAGGGGGGCCACGTCGAATGAGCCGGTGCCCGGCCTGATGAATGCAAATGTCGGTGGGTATCACATCAGCGACATCGAGATCAGCTCCGCCTTCGACGTCAATGTCAATAAGGTTGGCCGTGACGTGGCCGACGCAATCGGAGCCGCACCAAACAATACGCACCGGTTCTGTGATGTCGAGCGGACCAGTGTCGTCGTGCAAAAGGGTCCGCTGCTCGACGGCGTCGGCCGCTACCTCGAAAGCGACATTCCGGTAGATGACACGCCGGCAGTCGATGTCGTTGACGCCCTGATGAAATCACGGACGGATGTGCTGGTCTCGTATCTGCCGGTCGGCTCGCAGCGCGCCGGTGAGTGGTATGCCGAACAGGCGATTGGAGCGGGCTGCGGATTCGTCAATTGCATTCCTGTTTTCATTGCGTCCAATCCGTCCTGGCGCCGTCGTTTTGAGGAAGCCGGCCTTCCGCTGATCGGCGATGACATCAAGAGCCAGGTCGGCGCCACGATCGTGCACCGCGTGCTTGCCAATCTGTTTCGCGAACGGGGCGTCCGGCTGGACCGAACATACCAGCTGAATGTCGGCGGCAATACCGATTTCAAGAATATGCTGGAGCGCGATCGCCTCACTTCGAAGAAGATCTCGAAGACCCAGGCCGTCACCAGTCAGTTCGACGTACCAATGGATGCGGACAATGTTCACGTTGGCCCGAGCGATCACGTCCCGTGGCTCACCGACCGCAAGCTTGCCTTCATCCGTCTGGAGGGAACCACTTTCGGCGGAGTTCCGCTTTCGGCCGAGGTCAAACTCGAGGTCTGGGATTCGCCGAACTCCGCGGGCGTCGTGATCGATGCCGTTCGCTGCGCCAAGCTCGCGATGGACCGCGGAATCGCCGGGGCCCTGACCGGCCCTTCGAGCTATTTCATGAAATCGCCCCCACAACAGTTCACCGACGAGGAGGCTCGCCGGCGCACGCGTGCCTTCATCGACGAGGGACAGTGACCGATGGCCAAGACCATTCACCTGATCCGGCACGGCCATCACCCGCTGCTTGGGCATAGGCTCTGCGGTCGGATGCCGGGCGTGTCGCTCGATGCGCTGGGCCGCCGGCAGATGGCATGCTGTGCCGAGCTGCTGCACCCTTCACCCGACGTCATTCAATCCAGCCCGCAACTGCGCGCCCAGCAATCGGCTGAGATTTTGAGTTACGCCTTGGGCCTACCGGTGCAGACTGCCACCGAGATCGACGAAATCGATTATGG
Organism: Bradyrhizobium pachyrhizi; assembly: GCF_001189245.1. Lineage (GTDB taxonomy): Bacteria > Pseudomonadota > Alphaproteobacteria > Rhizobiales > Xanthobacteraceae > Bradyrhizobium > Bradyrhizobium pachyrhizi. The sequence continues at coordinate 60,298 of NZ_LFIQ01000089.1, forward strand.
GAGGTGGACAGGCCTGCCGTTCGCCCAACTTCAATGCGATCCGAGCTGGTCGAAATGGAACACGCAGCGTGCAAGCAGTTGCCCGCCCGGCGGCGAGACGATGGAAGCACTGCAACAACGGATCGTCGCGTATCTTGAACGATTGCATAACGACGATTGCGCAACGACCATCGCCCTGGTCAGCCATGCGGAGACCATTCGCGCGGCATTGCTCTACTACCAGGGCATCCCGCTCGACGATTTTCTCTCGATCGAAGTCGATCCTGCCAGCATCAGCACACTGACCTTCGACGGATCCCGCACCCAAGTCATGTGCAGCAGCATTCGGGTGGCGGCATGAAGATCGTGATTTTTGGCCTGACGATCTCGTCCTCCTGGGGAAACGGTCATGCCACCCTGTGGCGCGGTCTCTGCAAGCATCTCACCCGGCTTGGTCACGGCATCGTGTTCTATGAGCGCAATGTCCCGTATTATGCCGGAGCAAGGGACCTCTTCGAGCTGCCCGGCGGCCGCCTTGAGCTGTTCGCGTCATGGCACGATATCCGTGACCGCGCGTATGCCGACGTGCTCGCTGCCGACGCCGCGATCGTCACATCATACTGTCCCGACGCCATCGCCGCGACCGAGCTGATCGTTGGAAGGGATCATGCGCTCCCGGTCTTTTATGACCTGGATACACCGATCACACTGGCCCACCTGAGGTCGGGCGAGTCCGTTCCGTACATCGGAACATCCGGCCTCGCAGGGTTCAAGCTGGTGTTGAGCTTCACCGGCGGGCCGCGGATATTGGAAGAATTTCGCGGTCTGGGAGCGGAAAACGTCCGTCCCCTCTATGGTCACGTCGACGCCGACGTGCATCATCCAGTCGCTCCACAACCGCACTATCGGGCCGCGCTGTCCTATCTCGGCACATACTCGAAGGATCGCCAGCGCGCGCTGGAGAACCTGTTTGTCGCTCCGGCGCACGAGCGGCAAGATCTTCGTTTCCTGATTGCGGGCGCGCAGTACCCCGACGATTTTCCGTGGTCGCCGAACGTCTACTTCGTCCGCCACTTGCCTCCTTCAGAGCACGCGCCGTTCTTCGCCTCCTCGCGCCTCACGCTCAACGTCACGCGAAGCGCAATGGCCGAGATGGGCTGGTGTCCATCGGGACGATTGTTTGAGGCTGCAGCCTGCGGCGCGCCTCTGATCAGCGATGCGTGGGCGGGACTCGAAGAGTTCTTGACTCCAAATCAAGAGATCCTGCTCGGACACACTTCCGACGGCGTCCTTGCCGCTCTGGAGATGGACGATTCCGAATTGCAGCGCATCGCCCGGCGCGCCCAAGAGCGTGTCCTGGAGCAGCACTCGTCGGAGCGGCGCGCCCACGAGCTGATCGCGTTGCTGGAACAGGCCGCAGCCAACAATCGTCGAACCCAGCCGATGGAGGCCTGAGATGTGGGGCATCGTACCGGCCGCCGGCCGCGGCAGCCGTATCCAGCCACTGGCGTTTTCGAAGGAGTTGCTGCCGGTCGGGAGTCGGCATGACAACGGAGCGGATCGCCCCTGTGCAGTAGCGGAATATCTGGTTGAGCGACTGATCCTAGGGGGCGCCGACAAGATCTGCTTCGTCATTTCGCCCGGAAAATCCGACATCCTCGAATATTTTGGCGACCACTACCACACTGCGCAGTTGGCTTACGTAGTCCAGCCCAGCGCGTCCGGTTTGTGTGACGCTGTCTTCCGGGCAAGCACGGTGGTCGGGGACCGTGAAGACGTTGTGGTGGGCTTACCCGACACGATCTGGTTTCCCAAGACCGCCCTGCGTGAACTGCCTGAGATCGATCTCTCGTTCCTTCTGTTTCCTGTCGAACATCCCGAATTTTTCGATGCGGTCGTACTCGAGGACGAGCAGGTCCAGGAAATCCAGGTCAAGCGACCCGATGCCACCACGAAGTGGATTTGGGGCGCCTTCCGAATGTCGGCGGCAGGCTTTCGCGATCTCCGGCAATTGTGGGCGTTGCCGGAGCGCCGCGACGAATATTTCGGGACGTTGGTGAACGCCTATCTTGCGGCCGGCGGCCGCGGCGTCGGGGTGAAGGCCGGCGATGCCTACGTCGACGTCGGGACCGTCAATGGTTACCGCGCGGCGATCGCGCTGCTGTCTGACGCCGTCGAGGCCGCTGACCATGGCCGACCACCTCGCGCGCGCCTTTAGGGATACCAACAGACGAGGAATCGCATGACGAGTGCTCCACTCTCCCGAGAAGAAATTCGACAGCGAATCGATGCACTCGGACCGTGGTTCCACAATCTCGACCTCAACGGGATCAGCACTGCTCCGTCGCATTTCCTCGGCGACTATCCGCGTGTGAAGTGGCGCCACTTCGCCGAAGTTATTCCCGCCAATCTCGAGGGCAAAACGGTTCTCGACATCGGCTGCAATGCGGGATTCTACGCGCTCGAAATGAAGCGCCGTGGCGCCGCGCGCGTGCTCGGACTTGATACCGACGAAGACTATCTGGCGCAGGCGCGGTTTGCCGCTGAAGTGACCGGCCTCGATATCGAATTCCGCAAGCTCTCGGCCTACGATGTCGGCCAGCTCCGCGAAAAGTTCGATCTCGTGATCTTCATGGGGGTCTTGTATCACCTCAGGCACCCACTGCTCGCGCTTGACCTGATCCACGAGCACGTCGCGGCCGACCTGCTGCTGTTCCAGTCCATGCAACGCGGCGACAGCGGCGTCGACAACATCGACAAGGATTACGACTTCTGGACGACCGATCAGTTCGACTCGCCCGGCTATCCGAAGCTGCACTTCATCGAGCACAAATATGCCGAAGACCCGACGAACTGGTGGGTGCCGAACCGCGCCTGCGTGGAGGCCATGCTGCGGAGTTCCGGCTTTTCGATTACCGCCCATCCCGAGGATGAGGTCTACCTCTGCAAGCGGCTCGCGCAGCGCGAGCCCGTGACACCGATTCTTTCGGAAGAGGTAACCGCGCGATGATCGAAGCCGCCAAGATCTGGAATGAGCCGAATAACAAATCGCATTGGGACATATCGCTCGATCCGGATTGGACGCGATTTGCCGAGTTGGCGATCGCCGCCGGCAAGGCCATCCGCAGCGCGCATCCCACATTGACGCGGGTTCTCGGTGGCATCTCGCCGATCGATCCCGGCTTCATGCGCACCATGCAGATGCGCGGCGTGCTGGATCATGCCGACGCAGTGGCGGTGCACGGCTTCCCGCTGGACTGGAATCTTTGGCAGATCGACCAGTGGCCGAGCAAGCTCGCCGAAATCCGGGCTGAAGTTGCGCTTCCCGTCTGGGTAACAGAAGTGGGCGCGTCATCTTTTGGCGCCGAGCAGGTGCAGGCTTGGGGCCTCGAGCGCACCGCCGACCTCCTGATCGGCCGCGCCCCGCGCATCCACTGGTACAGCCTGTACGATCTGCCATCGACCTGGGAAGCGACCACCCGCCACCGGGAAGCGGAAGGCTCCTCATACTACAGGCATTTCCATATGGGCCTGCTGCGTGAGGATGGATCGCCCAAGCAAGCGCTGAAACTCTATGAGCGATACGCTCCGATGATAGGATTGTGTCAGTGGTTCCACTTCGAGGACCACCGGTTGCAGGACGCGGCAGGCTGGATGCGTCGGCTTGGTGTCAGACATCTGCGAACCGGACTGTCATGGGCCGATAGTTTTCGTCCCGATGCGCTCGCCTGGTTCGACCGACAGATGGAAACGCTCGCCGAGTTCGACGTGACCGTGACATTTTGCTTCACGCCTGAACATCGCGGCATCGCATCGCACCATACCAGTCCGCCGCTAGATGCAAACGAGTTCGCCGACTTCTGCGCGCAGATGGTCGAGCGCTATTGTGCGAGGACCGGCGCGGTACCGTCACCAGCGACCCCTGAACCGGAAGGCAAGCCGATATGCGCGCTTTGATCCTCGTCATGGATTCGGTCGGAATCGGTATGGCCCGCGACGCCGAGCTATACGGCGATCACGGCGCCGACACGGTCGGCCACATCGCCGAAGCCTGCGCGCGTGGCACGGCCGACAACGATGCTCGCAAAGGTCCGCTTGCAATACCAAACCTCGTCGGCTTGGGACTCGGGCAAGCCTGCCGCCTCGCCACTGGTCGTGTTCCGCCGGAACTCGGCGGCCCGGTGCATCCACGCGCCATGTTCGGCTGCGCCAGCGAGCTTTCGAAGGGCAAGGATACTTCCTCGGGGCATTGGGAGATCGCCGGTGTGCCGGTCCCGTTCGACTGGGGCTACTTTCCAAGGACAAGGCCGTGCTTCCCCGAGGACCTCGTCGAGCGTCTTTGCGAGGAAACCGGTGTCATCGGCATCATTGGGAATTGTCATGCTTCTGGCACGGAGATTATCCACGAGCTTGGCGAGCGCCATATGCAGACCGGTGAGCCGATCTGCTACACCTCTGCCGACAGCGTCTTCCAGATTGCCGCCCACGAGCAGACGTTCGGGCTCGAGCGCCTCTACCACACATGCGCGGTCGCTCGCCGCCTGGTCGATCCTCTCAATATCGGCCGCGTCATTGCCCGCCCCTTCATCGGGTCAGCAGCCGCACAGTTCAAGCGGACAGCACATCGCCGCGATTTTTCCGTCCCACCACCCGAACGAACGATTCTCGACCTTGCAGCTGATGACGGCCGCGACGTCGTTTCGATCGGCAAGATCGACGACATTTTCGCACATCGCGGCACCGGCCGTAACAAGCGCGGCGACGGCAACGATGCCCTGTTCGACTGCACGCTAGAGGCAATCAACGATCTCAAGGACGGCGGGCTGCTATTTGCAAATTTCATCGACTTCGACACTCTCTACGGTCATCGACGCGACGTCGCCGGATATGCTGCCGCGCTCGAGCAGTTCGACCGTCGCCTTCCCGAATTGCTGTTGCGTTTGAAAGCCAACGATCTCCTGATCATAACTGCCGATCACGGCTGCGATCCCACCTGGAGCGGAACGGATCATACCCGCGAACAGGTGCCGATCCTGGCGCGAGCAAACGATCGAACCTGGTCCATCGGCAAGCGCGGCGGCTTCTCGGATATCGCAGCAACCATTGCGCGGCATCTTGGCCTGGCGCCCCTCGCGCACGGCACGGCATTCTGAGCTTCGCACCTCTTCACTCAGGTTATTGATCCAGGTTAGACAAATTATTGTTTGTACATTTCGCAGGAACGAACATTCCTCCGCCCGCGTCTTTCTTCCAAATGTGATTGGCGCGCGGTCAATCGACCATTTTCATAGCGCGCTTCCACTCTCATCTCCCGGCCAGTCCCACGGTCTGGCCTCATCTCGACAGGGAGCAACGACGCATGAGTCGTGTTTTGATTACGGGCGGTGCGGGATTCATAGGCTCACATGCTGCCGACGCGCTGCTCGCAGCCGGCCATGAGGTCCGGTTGCTGGACAATCTGTCCCCGCAGGTTCATGGCCCGGATGGCGAACGCCCATTCTACCTGAACAAGGATACAGACCTCGTTGTCGGCGACATCACGGACGAGCGCGCCGTCGAGCGCGCGCTGCGCGGCGTGGACAAGGTGCTGCATCTGGCCTCATCGGTCGGCGTCGGTCAAAGCATGTATGACATCGCATCCTACGTCAGGACCAACGAGCTCGGCACGGCGCAGCTGCTCCAGGCCCTGTCTCGACACCGTGTGGAGCGTCTTGTCGTCGCGTCCTCAATGAGCGTCTACGGAGAGGGATTGTATCAAAGGATCGATCATGGCGCGTACGCCGCCGGCGACCGCTCGATCGAACAGCTTCGCGACGGCGAATGGGAGCTGCGAGACGGCGCGGGCCGGAGCCTGGAGCCGGTGCCCACGCCCGAATCCAAGCCACCATGCCTCAGCTCGATCTATGCCCTGAATAAATATGCCCAGGAACGGATGTGCCTGATCACGGGAAACGCTTATGGCATCCCGACCGTAGCGCTCCGCTTCTTCAACGTGTTCGGTCCGCGCCAGGCTCTATCGAATCCCTACACGGGCGTTCTGGCGATTTTCGCCGCGAGGCTGCTGAACAACAGGCCGCCCCTGGTGTTCGAGGACGGCCTGCAGCGCCGGGACTTTGTCCACGTCAGCGACGTGGCGCGAGCTTGCCGTCTTGCGCTCGAATCGAACCACGTGTCCGCGGTCTTCAACATCGGTTCAGGTCAGAGCCGGACGATCCTGTCAGTCGCAGAGAGCCTCGCCGAAGTCATGGGGCGAACCGACATCGCGCCCGAGATCACCGGAAAATATCGTGCCGGCGACATCCGTCATTGCTTCGCCGACATCGGCAAAGCAACTGCCGAGCTGGGTTTCACACCAAGCGTCACCTTCGAAGATGGGCTGGACGAGCTCGCCGGCTACCTTGCCGACCAGATCGCCGACGATCATGCCGAGCGGGCTGCCGAGGAACTGTCACGTCGGGGTCTGGTGGCATGATGAACTCAAGGCAAAACAGACCCGTACTCGTCACTGGTGGCTGCGGCTTCATCGGCTGCAACCTTGCCGACCGGCTTGCGGCCCGCGGCGATTCCGTGATCGTGTTCGACAATCTCGCCCGCGCCGGCGTTCGCGAGAACGCGCACTGGCTCAAGTCGAGACATGGCGGACAGGTCGAGATCGTCGTCGCCGACATTCGCGATCCGATTCCCGTCATCGATGCCGTTCGGGACGCGGACGCTGTGCTGCACCTCGCGGCCCAGGTGGCCGTAACCGACAGTCTGTCCGATCCGGCCGGCGATTTCGAGACGAACGCGCGGGGCACCGTCAACGTGCTCGAAGCCGTCCGCCTGCATAATCCGGCAGCGCCGGTCCTGTTCGCCTCGACGAACAAGGTCTACGGCCGGCTTGGCGATGAGAGTGGCGTTACGCGCGTGGACCGGCGCTACATGCCGGTCGCGGATGGCATGGCTCAAGGCATCTCCGAAGGCGCGCCGCTCGATTTCTATAGTCCGTACGGCTGTTCGAAAGGGACCGCTGACCAGTATGTGCACGACTACGCTCGGGTGTTCGGGTTGCAAACTGTCGTGATGCGGATGAGCTGCATTTACGGACCCCGGCAGTTCGGCACCGAGGATCAAGGCTGGATCGCTCATTTCCTCAGGAGTGCGATCGAGAACCGGGCCCTGACGATCTATGGTGACGGATATCAGGTGCGCGACGCGTTGCACGTCAGCGATGCCGTCGAGGCCTGGCTGTCGGCGCTCGATCGGATAGCACTCACTCATGGTCGCGTGTTCAATCTCGGCGGCGGCGCCTCCAACGCAGTAAGCTTGCTCGAACTGATCGATGAGATTGCGCGGCTGACCGGCCGTGAGGTGGAATACGGGTTCGCCGACTGGCGGCCCGGCGACCAGCCTTGGTACGTCACCGACACCAGCGCGCTCACCGAGAGGCTGGGCTGGACGCCAAAGGTTCCGCTGCGCGAGGGCCTGCAGTCGCTGCATGCCTGGCTCTACGGCCGGTTCGGACCATCCGTCGCACACAAGGGAGCCTCGGCATGACCCGTGTTGCTCTGATCAATCCAAACTGGAATTTCCACGGCAGCATCTACTTCGGTTGCCGCCAGCCGCACTTGCCGATCGAGTTCGGCGTCTCGGCGCACTATCTGCGCGAAGCCGGGCATCCGACGCTGTTGCTCGACGCGCATATGTTCGACCTCTCGCATCACGACGTCGAGGCCGAGCTCCGCGCCTTCAGGCCCGATCTGATCGCGGTCACCACTGCGCCGACCTATCTGTTCTGGCGCTGCGCGCCGCCCGAGCTGCGCATCCCGCAGCAGCTCTTGCTCTCGCTGTCTGGTCTGGCGCCAACGCTGGTCGCCCTTGGTCCGCACGGATCGACGACGCCAAGGACGGCGCTGCGCAAACTCGGCGTCGATATCATCGTGATGGGCGAGTGTGAGCAGGCCCTGTTGCGCCTTGCCAACGGCGAACGCGATTTCGCCGGGCTCTGCTTCCTCGAAGGCAGAACCGTTCGGGTCAACGGCGGCCCACAGGCGGTCGCCTTCAAGGATCAGCCCGCGCTGCGATGGCCGGCCGAGATGATCCGGCGCCACCATCACCATCATCACCGGTTCGAGGCGGAACCCGCCGGCCCCGGCGCCGAGGTCGAGGCCTCGCGGGGGTGCCCCTACAACTGCACGTTCTGCGCCAAGGAGAATTTCCGCAATGCCTATCGCCGGCGTCCTGCAGTGACGGTTCTCGACGAGATCGATGGCCTGCGGCGACACGGCCTCGAGTACCTCTACTTCATCGACGAGATATTCCTGCCGAACGCCGAACTTCTGCACGGGCTGACCACCCGCGGCATCAAGTTCGGCATCCAGACCCGAATCGATCTCTGGAAGCCCGAGATGCTGGCGCTGCTCGGCCGCGCCGGCTGTGTATCGATCGAAGCTGGCGTGGAAAGCCTGACGCCGGAGGGCCGCGAAGCGTTGGCCAAGAACTGCAAGATGACAACGGATGAGCTGGCGGACAGGCTCGTCGAGGCTCGCCGGCACGTTCCCTTCGTGCAGGCCAACCTGATCGAGATGCCCGAAGATGATGATCCGGTCGTCCAACGTTGGCGGCGCCAGATGCAGGATGCGGGCGTTTGGGCCAACGATCCCGTGCCGATCTATCCTTATCCGGGTTCGCCGGACTATCGAAAGCTCTGGGGCGAGCCGGACGACTTCGCCTGGGAGCGAGCGCACCAGCACTACCTCTCGATATTCGATCAATTCAGCGATGTGCAGGAAGACCGTCCGATCCCCCTCGCCGCGCTCGAGCTGCAGGTTGCGCCATGACCCGGACTTCGCGCCTCACCATTATGATGACGACCGATGCCGTCGGTGGCGTCTGGAGTTTCTCATGCATGCTCGCCACCGCATTGGTCAGCATGGGCGCGGATGTCCATCTTGTCACGATGGGGCCGTCTCCTGGTACCGAACAGCGCCGCATGTTGCGCGATTTTCGTGTTCACTTGATCGAGACGGATCTCGCGCTGGAATGGCAGGACCCGGGCGGAAACGACGTTCCCAACGCCAAACGCGTACTCGCCGGTCTGGAATCGCATATCCGGCCTGATGTCATTCACCTCAATAGCTTCCGCGAGGCCTCTTTCGAATGGATGGCGCCGACGATCGTGGTCGCGCATTCCTGCGCGAATACTTGGGCGCGGGCCTGCAACGATACCGCTTGGCTCGCTGAACCGGCGTGGCAACGCTACACCACGGCAGTCCGGGACGGCCTCAATGCGGCTGACCACTGGGTAAGCCCCAGCCGAAAATTACAGCACGCCATTCATGAGCTCTACTGCCCGAACGCGCCTGGTGTCGTGATTTGGAATGGCACGCTGCCTGCCTCTCTGCCGACACCCAAACGTGCCTTTCTGCTGGCCGCAGGACGGCTTTGGGACCGTGCCAAGAACGTCTCCGCCATCGCAGAGCTCGCGCGAGAACTGGAATGGCCGCTGCTGATGGCCGGCCCCACTTCGGGGGATGTCCCGGCCGGCCCCATCTGGCTCGGGTCACTTGATCACGATGCGCTGCAGGCCCGCATGAAGCAGGCGGCGATCTTTGTAAGCCTGGCGCTTTATGAACCGTTCGGCCTCGCGGTGCTGGAAGCCGCATCGGCCGGTTGCGCGCTGGTTCTCTCGGATATTCCGACATTTCGCGAACTCTGGGATGACGCCGCCCTCTTCGTCGATCCGGCAGACGGGCGCGAGCTGAACCACACGGTGCAACGGCTCTGCGCCGACTATGATTGGCGTCAGCGGCTTCAACACGCTGCACAGGAGCGGTCGCGACGTTACTCATTGGCGCAAATGGTCGGCGCCTATCACGATCTCTATGCCGCCCTGCCGGCGGCTCGCGTTGCCCAACCGCACGCGTCCGCGTTGGAGATGACGGCATGAAATGCGTCTTGTTCTGTCATGCGTTCACTTCGTGCTGGAATAATGGCAATGCCCATTTCCTCCGCGGCATCGCGCGCGAGCTCGATGCGCTCGGACACGACGTCGTCGTTTACGAACCAGCCGATGGCTGGAGTCGGCTCAACGCGCTCCGTGACGGCGGCAAACAGGCGCTCCAGGAAGTCGCCGCGATGCTGCCTGGGATCGATATCAGGCTGTATGAACCCGATTTCGATCTTGAAGAGGCCCTGGATGACGCCGGCCTCGTAATCGTGCACGAGTGGAATCCTCCCGAACTGGTCAGGACGATCGGCCGGCGGCGTGTCCTATCGGGCAACTACACATTGTTGTTTCACGATACTCATCACCGCGCCGTCACCGCTCCCGACGAGCTTGCCCGCTTCGACCTGTCGGGCTTCGATGGCGTGCTCGCATTCGGTGAGGTCTTGCGCGAGATCTATCTAAAGCTCGGCTGGGCAAATCGCGCTTTCACTTGGCACGAGGCCGCGGACACCAGCCTTTATCGGCCGATGCCGCACATCTGGCGACGGAACGATGTGGTCTGGATTGGAAACTGGGGAGATGGCGAGCGCGCGGCCGAGCTCATCGAATTTTTGATTGGTCCGGTGTCGCAGCTTGGATTATGCGGCGAAATTCACGGCGTGCGCTACTCGAGCGCCGCATTGCGCGTGATCGAGGCCGCCGGCA
>NZ_LFIQ01000089.1:70919-85033 GCF_001189245.1 Bradyrhizobium pachyrhizi
CATCGGGCGCCCGAGGCCTTCGCCGCCGCACGCGCAACGGTCCATGTGCCACGCGCCCCGTACGTCAGGGCGCTGCCGGGGATACCGACCATCCGAATGTTCGAGGCACTGGCCTGCGGCATTCCCATCGTGTCCGCGCCGTGGAGCGACCTCGACGGTCTGTTTCCGGAAGATACCTACCTCAAGGCGAACAACGGCGAGCAGATGCTGATAGCACTGAAGACATTATTACGCGATCCGGAGCTTGCACACACAACAGCGCGCCAGGGCCTTCGCGTGATTGCGGAACGGCACACGTGCCGTCACCGCGCTCTTCAGTTGCTCGATATCGTCGAGAGCATCGGCGGGCCGCGGCGCCGCACAACCCGATCGCAGCAAGAAGGAGCGCTCGCATGAAGATTTGCTTCTTCGGCTCCAGCCTAGTCTCCTCCTATTGGAATGGTGCCGCGACCTACTACCGCGGCATGCTCAAGGAGCTAGCATCCCTTGGTCACGATGTTACGTTCTTCGAACCTGACGCATTCCAGCGCCAGCAACATCGCGACATCGCCGACCCGCCCTGGGCCAAGGTCCTGGTCTATCCACCGACGTCCGACGGATGGCAGCGTTCGCTGGAGACGGCCGCTCAGATGGCGGACCTCCTGATCAAGGCGAGCGGGGTCGGCATCTTCGATGAGGAGCTTGAGAATGCGGTCGTCGAGATTCCGTCGCGTGCCGTCCGCGTTTACTGGGATGTCGACGCGCCGGCGACGCTCGATGCGATGTCGCAGCAACCGGGCCATCATCTGCGGAAGGCGATCCCCTGCTATGACCTTGTCCTGACCTATGGCGGCGGTGACCCCGTCGTAGCTGCCTATCGAGCTGCCGGGGCGCGTGATTGCGTTCCGATCTATAACGCGCTGGACACGTCGACGCATTTTCCTGCACCAGCTAGCCCGCGGTTTTCCTGCGACCTCGGCCTGCTGGCGAACCGCTTGCCCGATCGCGAGCAACGCATCGACAGCTTCTTCCTCGAAGTTGCGCGCGCCGTGCCATCCCGGCAATTCGTGCTGGGCGGCTCGGGCTGGGACACCAGGGAGACGCCCGCCAACGTCCGCCGCGTTGGTCACGTCGGCACCGGCGATCATAACGCGTTCTTTTGCTCCAGCCTTGCCACGCTGAACGTCAATCGCGAGAGCATGGCGCGCTATGGCTTTTCGCCGCCGACACGCGTTTTCGAGGCCGTCGGCGCCGGGGCGTGCCTGATTACCGACGAGTGGAGGGGCATTGACGCCTTCCTGGAGCCGGGACGTGAGGTGCTGGTCGCATCGAGCGGCACCGCCGTAGCCGAGCATCTGGATTCGCTGACAGACGAAAGGGCGCGCACGATCGCCGCATGCGCAAGAGCCCGGATCCTTGCGCATCACACCTACCGACAGCGCGCGCGCCAGTTCAACACCCTGTTCGCGCAAAGAGCGGCAAGAATCGAGGCAGCGGAATGACTCTCAGCATTGTCGTCATCGGCCTATCGGTCACTTCGTCCTGGGGCAACGGTCACGCGACCACCTACCGCGCCCTGATCGAGGCCTTGGCGCAGCGCGACCATCGCGTGACATTCCTGGAGCGGGACATGCCATGGTATCGCGAACATCGCGACCTCGCCACACCATCGACCTGGTCGGTTGCGCTCTATCAATCACTGCCAGACCTTGCGCTCAAGTTCGGCACGCTTGTCAGCACCGCCGACGTGGTAATCGTCGGATCGTACGTTCCCGATGGTATCGCAGTCGCAGAGTGGGTGACCACCAACGCACGAGGCATAACAGCCTTCTACGATATCGACACGCCGGTCACTCTCGCTGGCCTCGATCGAGGCCTGCCATATCTTTCTGCGGCGCTCATCCCGCGATTTGATCTTTATCTTTCGTTTGCTGGCGGCCCGGTGCCGAAAGTCGTCGAGACCGAATTTGGCAGCCCGCTCGCTCGCGTACTCCATTGTAGCGCCGACATGGACCTCTATCAGGGCCAGCAAGGAGAACCCAAATGGGAGCTCGGTTATCTCGGAACCTATAGCCGTGACCGTCAACCATCGGTCGAGCGTTTCTTGGTTGCTCCCGCTTGCGCCATGCCGGACCTGCAGTTCGTCGTCGCCGGCTCGCAATATCCTGATATGACTTGGCCGGAAAACGTCGCACGGATTGATCATCTTGCTCCCTCCCAGCACGCGGGTTTCTACTCCGAGCAACGCTTCACACTGAATGTTACGCGCGCCGACATGCGGGCTCTCGGATTTTCGCCCAGTGTACGGTTGTTCGAGGCAGCCGCATGCGGAACGCCGATCATCTCGGATCGCTGGACGGGGATCGAGACGATCCTGGAGCCGGAGGCTGAGATATTTCTCGTTGACGACAGCAGCGACGTCATTGAGCTCCTGCGCAACATGCCGGACGAGCGTCGGCGATCGATTGGCGCAAAAGCCCGCCGGCGCATTCTGGCGGAGCACACGCCAGCCCATCGAGCACGCCAGCTCGAATCCTATGTCCAGGAAGCGATGAGCCAGCGTCGACCGAAATCGGCCGGCCGGCCGGCCGTGCGTACCAAGCAAGCTGCAGAGTTTTAAGGAGGGTCGATGACATACCAAGCGCATATCACAGGCACGCGGCCCTCCCGCGCCGTGCTAATCACGGGCGGCGCCGGCTTTATCGGATCGCATCTTTGTGACGCGCTGTTGCGGCGCGGCGACCGCGTGATCTGTGTCGACAATCTTCTCACCGGAACGCTCGACAACATCAGGCCGCTTCTCAATCATCCGAGGTTCGACTTCCTCCAGCACGACGTCCGCGAACCGCTGGGCATTGAGGAAGGCATCGACCAAATCTACAGCTTGGCCTGTCCGGCTTCTCCTCGACATTACCAACGGGATCCGATTGGCACGATGAAGACCTGTGTCATAGGCACCATGAATGTGCTTGAGTTGGCTCGGCAAAAGACCGCGCGCGTCCTGCAAGCCTCGACCAGCGAAGTCTACGGTGATCCCGAGGTTCACCCACAGCCGGAAACCTATGTCGGCCATGTCAACATGATCGGCCCTCGCGCCTGCTACGACGAAGGCAAGAGAGCGGCGGAGACGTTGATGTTCGACTATCAACGGGCGCATGGCGTTGAAGTGAAGATCGCTCGGATCTTCAACACTTATGGACCTCGCATGCTCGAGAACGATGGTCGGGTTGTTTCCAACTTCATTGTTCAAGCGCTGCGTGGCGAACCGATCACGATCTATGGGGAGGGTAGTCAGACTAGAAGCTTCTGCTTCATTGATGATCTCGTCAGAGGCCTCGAACTGCTGATGGAGAGCCCGTCGACGATCACGGGGCCCTGCAACCTCGGCAATCCCCAGGAGATCACTATTGAGGCCATTGCACGAGCGGTTCTTGCATGTACGCAATCGGCGTCACCGCTGCGGTTCGAGTCACTCCCGGAAGATGATCCCAAACGCCGGAAGCCCGTCATTGAAACCGCGGAGCGATTACTCGGCTGGCGTCCTCGTGTCACGCTGCAGGAGGGTCTACAGGCGACAATTGCCTATTTCTCGCTTCGCGTGGCCAATCCTGCTCCCGCTCTGGTGAGCGCACGACCGTCGACCACCTCGGCACGACGCAGGCGGGCGCAGCTGACCCTGGCCGGCCAGCAATGATACTGCCAGAGATTGGCGGCGCTGGCCGCGGCGACCGCGAACCGCGATCGATCACTGTGTCTCCTCCAAAGCTGATCGGTTGCGGTTACCGCGACTACCATCGTTTCACGGTTGCGGACCGGCAAAGGGACGACGTCGGTGCGAGCTTCGAACGCGACGTGCTCCGTTCTGGGCGCGTCGTTGGCGTGCTGACACTCGATCTCGAGCGTGATGAGGTCGTTCTGACCCGCCAGTTCCGTATCGGTGGTCATCTCGCGACCGGACGCAGCGAGATGATCGAGATCGTGGCTGGCCGGGTCGATCCCGGCGAGACGTTCGAAGCGGCCGCACGGCGTGAGTGCATCGAAGAGATCGGGCTCACGCCATTGTCGATGCTGCGGCTATTCGACTTCTTGCCTGCGCCGGCCTTGTCGGATGAGGTCATGACGCTCTTCGTGGCCCATGTCGATTCCGCTGCGGCACCGGTCCGCGCCGGAGCACCGGATGAAGGCGAAGAGATCGAGGTAATCTGCTGCCCGATTGCGCAAGCCGTTGAGCTGCTGAAGCGGAATGAAATCCAAAGCGCTCCAACGATCATCGCCCTGCAGTGGCTGCAACTCTCATTTCCGTCACTCCGCGCCTCGATCAAATAACCGCGGCAAGCCGGCGCCTCACAGCCGTGCCCCGCGCGGATCGAGTGTCTCGATCCAGGCAGGTCTCTGTCCGGCACCTGCGGGAGAGCAAACCGCGATCGAGTTCCGCGATGAACGCTGGAGCGCGCCCGAGCTACGACGGCTCACGCCAGCAGGAACGACCGGGCGACCTTATCAGTTTCACAAACTCGATATGGACCCCCGCGACATGGGGCGGAGTACGAGGTCAGTAGTGACGACAGCGCCGCAAGAGATTGAGTGAGGAGGATTGCGATGAGTGTCAAGAACACGGCCGTCGGAACGGTCAAGCAAATCATTGCAGAAATAGTAGGTAGTGGCAGGCTCGCTCGCGAAGGAGAACGTCAGGCCGCCGGCAATGCTGCGCCGGGCGCCGAAG
The DNA here is from genome assembly GCF_001189245.1 of Bradyrhizobium pachyrhizi. Classification (GTDB taxonomy): domain Bacteria; phylum Pseudomonadota; class Alphaproteobacteria; order Rhizobiales; family Xanthobacteraceae; genus Bradyrhizobium; species Bradyrhizobium pachyrhizi. Next base: position 75,622 of record NZ_LFIQ01000089.1, read on the forward strand.
CGGGGGACCTCACTTTCGGTCAACAATTCGCTTCACCGCAGAACGTCTCATCCGGGCGGGGGTCATTACCCGCGGATGAAAACCGGTTCGCCAATCTGCTTGGACATGCGGCGCTGAAGATTTGGGCGGACCTCCCGCGCGATGCGCAAGAACGCCTGTTCGCCGCGGCGGTCGGCAATGAGGACGTCGCGACCGCCCTCGCGGAATTCCTGCATGATCGTCACCCGAGGACGGCTCACCCGCAGCAATCGCTGCTCCGGTTCTCGGGCCCTCGGAGGAGATAGCGGCGCCTGAGCGCTTTGGATTTTAAACTGCTCGTATGCCATGTGACGACCAATCGGGCGAGCGAGCGTCTTGAGGGCCTGATCTGCGCAGATGGAATTAACACGGGTGTCGGCATCCGTGATCTCTTCGTTCCTTTTCCTCATGACCAATGTCCAAAGATCGCCGAGAGAATCGGTGCTCGGCCAGCAAGCGCGAGCTTCTGATTGAACGGCCAAACTTACCGCCGCCGGAGCACGAACATTCGCGTCGTCACGACACGATGTGTGGTTGCGGGGTGATTTGAACCTATGAGCTAGGTCGTTGATGTTATTGGGGCCGATTTCGCTCACAAAAAATAACCCCAGCAAGCCATTCAGACTGCTGGGGTTATTAGCTAATTTGGTTGCGGGGAGGCGCAACCACCGATACCGACATTCGGTTCAGGTTGCGATCTAAGCCGAGGGAGGGCCACAGCCGTCGTGGCCTCGGTTGCTCGGCTATCGTTGCGATGCTTTCTATTCATTTCCCAACGCGAACCGCCTCCTACCGTCCATCAGGACGCCGTCAACGACGAGTTCGGTCGGGTGTCGCTGGACATGGTTTTCAAGCTGATGCGAGATCATCGTAGCTCACCGTGACGCGCCGCGGCGCTAGCCTGTTTGCGGGCGATGCGGTATCGCTGACGCCCACTCGATCGCACCGTGATCGGAATCTGCAGCGAGGCAATTACGCGATTGAAAGGCCTATGTAGAGTTTGCTTCAGGCTCGGTTCCGAATCGGGGCACGCTTCCATCATTTCCTATACAGCGCGCCCCCGATCCGTGATCCGCCAACCTCCACTTATTCGTTCAACAAAACCCTGCGAGAATATGTTCAGATCTGGCACACGCGATGCTAGTCGTTTGGTACGCTCGGTCCAGTCCTGACCGCTGGTTGCAAGTATTGCCACATCTCGCTTGAGATCTTCCATCACGGCGAAACCATCGGGGTAGCTCGCCAAGAGCTTCAATACCGTTACCTGGAAATTCACGGCCGCAACCTTTCGACTAGCACCACACGACACCTATGAGTAGTGACCTCCGACATGAGGCGTGAAATTGCCAGGTAAGCGCCGATCCGAGGCCCGATTGCCTCCAAAGGGTGTCGATCTCTATTCGATCTCATCCGATCTGCTCGAAGCAGCTAATGCAGGCTAGATGGATTGACTTGTCAGAGATGCTTGTACTTCCTGCTCGCGCCGTTCTAGTGCGCGCTTCGAATCGCACGCTGTCGCCTGCATTGTTCCTAGTGAATCGCTGATGACGTCGCCGCTGAGCTCTGCGCCCAGGCACGATTCATCAATTCAAGCAATTCACTCTTTTCAAGCCGAAGCCGCGATATTCGTGCCTTTGAACGGGGATAGTGCTGAACTGGCGAGACATTCAGGATAGACGGAAGCGCCTTAAAGCCAAACATCCGTCCGTCAGCATCGATTTCCGTCGGATCGATGCGAAAAGCTTGCCGCGACGCCAAGCCGTCGCTTGCCCCGCTCACCTTCCACCCCAGCCGATCCATAGCGACCGAATCAAAGCGCTCGCTCCGCGGCCTACTAAGCAAATCAATGGCCGACCGAAAAGCAATCGTCGAGTACTCCCTGCCGACGATGTACCGAGCCGCGGACGCGTCGGCGTGAAAAGTGATCGCTTCGAGTATTTCCTGGTGAGCGTCCTCGTAGCTTAGAGCGATCGCGGCCAAGCCGAAAAGGGAGTCGAAGACATTGAATACATGCGGGGCGGTAGAAAGTACTCGGCAATAGAAATCCACGACCGTTGGACCGAATGCCGCAGCGGATTTGGCGGCGGCCGCTGCAAGCCACATCGTACGCTCCCGAGTGAGAGCAAAGCTTGGAGTCCATTTGTTCCAGACAAACGAGCCGGCCATCTCAGACAGCCAAGGAGCCGCCTGCGAAAGGCTGCCCATTAACATGAAATTTGCCATCGTGTGCACAGCCGCATAATAGCCAGCCAAAGCGCCGTTTTCGGACCGCCCCGACAGGGCTTCCGCCTTCGCGCCCGCTCGCAATTCTTCCAAGATGGAAAGCGTGTGGGAGCCAAATGCATAGGCGGGCATCTCGATCAGAGGTGCCCATTTGAAAACAGAATGGAATTCCGCCCGCGACGGCAAGCTCCCTGGAAAGACGAGAGGAACGAGTAGATCGTTCGCAAGTTCCCGAGCCTTTACGCGGACAAGACGCATTCGCGCGCTCAGTTCGGGCGAGCCGGCAAGCAAAGCGTCGAGTTCGTGATCGAGCGACGCACCATGTTGACGGAGGGCGCGCAGCTCTCCCGTTGGGCTGATCTCCATGGCGGCGGGAACGTGGGGTAGCTTCAGTATCAGCGGGCGATCCGTGGAACATGCCGCGGCGCGTCGCAGACCTTGACGAATTGTCAGATCGTTTTCAAGCGCTAGTCCAAACGACAGGACGTCTGCAATCCGCGACAGTTCGACAGCGCTGGCTTCAATGATTTCTGGAAATGATCGTGTTGCGGTCTTGTCCAACGGAATGTCTCATTCGAACTTGAGCTGGCGATGCAGCCAATCGAAAGGCTCTGCAAGCGGACAGCGTCATGGCAGAAGAGTACCGGCAGCAAATCGTCACCTGCGCTCGATCGTGAAAATCAAGCCGCGCTCAACTGCTACCCAGCGCGGAGCTCATTGTGATGGGCCTCCCCCTTCAACGGGCAGCCCACATTTCGATCAGCTGGTACTCGCCAGTGAATAACGACAATCGCGGCGCCCACAGTATCATGCGTACTAGTCTCGCATGAGGAGGATTCGCTCCTTTCGGGTGATTTGCTGAGACCGCGTTACGAAGTGGACACCTTCATTGGACGAAGTCCATTCCGTCTAAGAACTCGTCTACCAGTACGAGGCGCAGGACTCTGGGTAAAGGAAAGAAGAGCAAAGTGAAGGCCAGCGTTTGCCCCCTCGCTCGCTCGCTCGACCTAGTCGGAGATCGGTGGTCGCTCCTGATCGTCGGCGAAGCACTACGCGGGTCCCGTCGGTTCAGCGAGTTCGAACGACGGCTTGGACTTGCCAAGAATATCCTCGCGGAACGCCTACGGAGGCTCGTCGCAGAAGGGGTGATGGAAGCCGCGCCGTCGTCGACGGGAAGCTCGCATCGGATCTACAACCTTTCGGAAAAGGGCGAAGCCCTTTACTTGACCCTGGCCGCTCTCTGGCAATGGAGCGAAGCATATTGCTTCTCCCCGGATGAGAGGTCTTTTACGCTTGTCGACCGGGTTGATCAGGACCGCCTGATGCCCCTTAAGCTCGTAACAACGGAAGGAAGGGTGATGGGCCCCTATGATTGCATTGGGCAAATGATGCCGACGCATCCGCGCCCCGATACCAACACATAGACTGATTAAGTGATCCAAGCGCCTCACAACTCGCTGTTGCGGTTCGGGTCCGTTGCCGGCTTCGGCCTTTCAGTTGGGCTCGGGGATGATCTCGGTTTAGTCGCGGACAATCCTTGACCGTCTCTGCTCGTGAAGATGAGGTGGCGTCCTAGTCCGCAGTGCGAGCAAATGCAGGTTTGCGTTTGTCGATAAAGGCGCGCACGGCCTCCTTGTGTTCCTCCGTCCGCGACGAGCGGACCATGTATTCGGCTTCCTGATCCATCGACTCTAGGAAGTCTGCCTTCAGGGCGTGGTCCAGATTGTCCTTAATGTGAGCTAGCGCGATCGCCGGCCCCTCCGCCAGCGAGCTCGCGAGGGCAAACGCGCTATCTCGCAAATCGGCGTCGGGAACGACACGGTTGACGAGACCCCACGCCTCGCAGCGACGCGCATCGATCCGCTCCGACAGGAACATCAATTCTCGCGCCCGCGATGTTCCGACAAGGCGGGTCAACAGCCATGCGATGCCATAGTCCCCCGTCAATCCGATGCGGGCGTATCCTGTCGACATGATCGCAGATTCGCCGGCAATGCGAATATCGCAAGCAAGCGCTAGCGCAATCCCTGCACCGGCTGCGGGACCCGAAATTGCTGCTATCGTAGGCTTTCTCACTGCCATCAGCGCTCCCGTCAGAGTGCGTTGTCTTGCTCGCAGATCCGCAACCCGATCTTCAAACGCCGCCTCGACCTTGGTTGAATTGTTCCCCATGCCCTTCACGTCGCCGCCGGCACAAAAGGCTGCGCCCGCGCCCGCGATCAACAATGCGCCGACATTCGGGTCGTCGCCACATTGCTTAATCATGCGCCGCAAGGCCGGCGTGAGATGATCGGAGAGCGCATTGCGCGCTTCGGGGCGGTTAAGCGTGATTAGCGCGACGCGGTCACGGATTTCGCACAAAAGCTCGCCGGTTCCAGTATCGACTTCGATTCGACCTTTCGCCACCCTGGTCACTCCATTTTGACTTCACCAGCCGCGACTACAATCGCCTAGATGACGATCACCTGGTCGCAGGGCTCGGACGAATAGATCAGCTCCATCTGTGCCGCCCGATTGATCAGGACAGCACGTTGATTGATGTAGGCCTTGTCGGTGATCTCGCCGGCCGCCAGCGAGGCCGGCTCCTCAAGTAGCGTAAGGGCATAGACGCGTTCGCTGCTTCCGACACCGGCGTTGTAAAGCCGGAGGTACTGCTGGAGAACCGCGACCACGCCAGGATCGCAATTCAGATTGCCGTCGGCGTTGGCGGCGTGCTTCTTGGCAATGACAGGATTCAGCCAGCCTAGCACTGCACACGAATGCCGATTTTCGCCCGCAATGACGAGGTCCTGCAAAATACCGTGGGTGGCGGCCAGTACGGTGGGCCGCAGCTTGCCGACAGCCACCCATGTGCCGTTGGCGAGCTTGAAGTTTTCAGAAACGCGGCCGGTGAAGCGCAAGCCCCGGCTCGGATTGGCAGGATCGAAGAACGAGATGGTGTCTCCAACACGATAGAAGCCTTCCTCGTCGAAGGCCGCTGACGTCAAATCCGGCTGGCCAAGATAGCCAGGCGTCACATTGGGGCCGCGCACACGGGCTTCATACGTGTCCCCGTTAGGGATCAACTTCAATTCCACCCCGGGTGCCGGAAGTCCCAACTCACCAGGCGTGTCGGTTGCCCAGTGCGTAGTAGCGATCGTGGGCGCAGTTTCGGTGGTGCCGTAGCCTGACATCACCGGAATGGACCTCCCCGTCGATTGTTTTGCAAGTTGATAGAGCTTGTCCAGCGTAACTCGTGATATTGCAGCGCCCGCGTAACTCAGCCGGTCGAGTTGCCGGAAAAAGTTAACTCTCAGATCCTGATCGGCCTCCAACGCGTCGCATAAAAGCATGTATCCCGCCGGCACGTTGAACATGGCCGTTGGAGCTATCTCCCTTAAATTGGCAATCGTCTTGTGAAACAACGCGGGAACCGGACGCCCATCATCGATGTAAAGCGTGCCGCCGTGCTTCAGGATGCCATGCAGGATGACGTTGCTTCCCATAGTGTGATGCCACGGGAGCCATTCGACCTGAACCGGTGCCTCACGGGGCGCTACCAGCAGTGCTCCCATTTGCAGCGAGCTTGCCATCATTTTGTGGGTGTTGATAACCCCCTTGGGAAGCCCAGTCGAACCCGAAGTGAACAGGATCTTGGCGGCAGCTTCCTTGTCGACTGAACGGAAGGCATTCTCGAACTCGGAGTCGGGACGCGTCAAATAAAGCGAATCAAGCGACACGGATCCGGCCCTCTGATCCGCTGCAATCCATGTCGCGGAAGCCAGCTCAGGAATCGTACGCGCACTCGAATACGTTTCGCTATCTTGCACGAAAACGAAGATCGGTCGAAGCAACGTTGCGATATTCTGCAAGCGAGCCAGACCGCCCGGCATCACCGAATAATTCGGAGATATCGGTGCTATGACGACCCCAACCGACATCGCCGCGAACATGACGATTGCCTGCTCGATAGAATTGCCCGAGAGAATTGCCAAACGGTCGCCCCGTTTGGCGCCGAGATTGATCATGGCCTGCCCAACCGACTGCACCTTTCGCCAGAGCTCGGCGTAGGAAATCCTCTGCCACTCACCGTCGCCGCCGCGCTGGGCCAGAAATGTGCGTTGCGGCGCCTTCTCGGCCCACTCGGGAATGAAGTCGAGAATCGACCACTCAGGGCTCTCGAATGCGATCGGAGAGCGCAGCACGAGCGTTCCGTCTGCCCGCGTCTCGATCTTGACCTCTCGCGGTGCGAACTTGAGGCCTTCTTCAGGGACGGCTAGCGTTTCATGACGGTTCATGCGGCGATTGCTCCTGTCCGACGATGAATTCTGTTCTTTGATGCCAAGTTATTCGAGTGTTTGCCCCTCGAACCGCACCGGGCACTATGCGGCCAGTTGAAGGATCTCGACGATGTCCTCAGGCCCCTTGATGACCCGTGGGTTGGCTCGGGTGAAGATTGACAGCATCGCGTTGCTACCAATCAGTTCGAACTTCTCCTTGGTAACGCCGACTTCCGACAGATGGCTGGGCAATTCCAATCGATCGATGAACTGGGCAAAGATATCGCTGGCCCTTGCGTCTGGCGCGCGCCACGCCTCGGCGATTTTCTTTTGCGCTTCATCTGTCACGGGCTCATTGTACTTCAGCACACTCGGCATCATCACCGCCGTGCAGAGATAATGCGGGACATCGCAGGTGCCACCGAGCACATGCCCGATCGCGTGGCTCGCACCCATTGGGACGCGACACTGCAGGCCGAATGCAGACATCCAAGAGCCGAGTTGGCAAAGTTGCCGGGCTTCCAAGTCGCTCGGATTTTTCTTAGTGGCTTGCAGGCCGTCGTATAGATAGCGCAGCCCGCGCAGGCACACGCTTTCCACCAGCGGATTGCCTTTCGGGGAGCAGATCGCTTCGATTCCGTGGTCCATCGCGCGGGTGCCCGAGCCTAGCCACAGGGTCTGCGGAGTATGCCGAGTGATTTCCGGGTCCAGGATAATCGACAGGGGCATCATAAGCGGATGGCTGAATATCTGCTTCAACTTCCTACGCGAGTCAGTGACGAGCGTTCCGGAGTTATACTCTCCGCCCGACAGCGTGCTCGGGATCGCTATCATCCTCACCTTCGGAGTGCGAAACGGACCAGGCCGGGGCCCCTCGGGCGTCGAAATCGTTTCGAACCCATCGAGGCCGGATTCTTCGGTGATCCCGTGTTCAAGGCACATCAGGACGATTTTGGCCGAGTCGACGACCGACCCGCCTCCGATCGCGACGATCAGGTCTGCCTTTGCCTCTGCCGCATGCGCCGTGGCCTCCACCGCTGACGCTCTGGTCGTGTGCTGCGGCACTCCATCGAACGTGCCGCCATATCTGCTACCTAGCGCGTCGCGGATTTTTTTTATCTCATCGGTTTTGGTGTTCAGAGTTCGGCTGACGATGAGGAAGACGCGCTTAGCATCACGCTTCTCGGCCTCCTCGCGCAACGCCTGCGCCGCCGACTTTCCGAAGATCACCTGATCCATCGGGGGGTACTGATGAAAGCCGACTTTCGTCATATTCATTTCTCCACAGTGATTTCAGCTGCATAGCGAGCGCTTCGAGATCGCTCGGGCCACGTCACTTCGCACACGTCATTCCGCACTTGCATCAAGGATCCCGCCAAACTGCTCCCAGCCGCTGCCGCTCCATCGCTGCAATTGCAACTGGCTCCAGATCATGTTGTTGGACTCGGTGGTATTCACCTCAACGCCCGGATACGCGGTGGGAAGCACGAGATGACGCAGTGACTTCGCCTGTTTGACGATGTTTTTTCGCGAAAGATCGTTTCCGCACTGTTTGATGATCTGTTCAAGGATCATGCCTTGCATGTAGCCGGTGAGATAGCTGGTGTTCTCGAAGTCTGCGCCTGGGAGATATTTAGCGAAAAATGCCTTATAACCCCGCACGCCATCATCGTCGTTCCATTTCGCGTCACTCGGGTCCTTGTTGATGGTACCAACGATAACACCAACCGAATTTTCCAGTCCTGCAGGCTTTAGCGTGCCCCCAACCGAACCCGATGGAAAATTGACGATGATCTTGGCCTTCCAGCCGATCTCCGCTGCCTTGCGGATCGCCTGCGCGGCGAATTTCGGCGTGCCGGCAACGAACAGCGCCTCAGCGCCCGAGCTCTTGAGATTGACGACTTGGGAGTCCACGGTCGGCTCAGTCACTTCGTAGGCCGCTGTGACGACACGCTTGTCGAAGTCAGCCTTGAGGAACGATTTGAAGGCGCTGACATAATCTTTGCCAAGGTCGTCATTCTGGAAAAGGATTGCGTATTTCGCACCGGGCAACGTCTTGTCGAGAAACTTGGCGTAGATTCTTCCCTCGGTCTGATAACTGACCAGACCGGTCGTGGTCAGCGGATATTCACTGATGTCGGTGAATTTGCTGGAACCACTGACGATCGCAATCGAGGGAACGCCCTTCGTTTTAAGGTATTTTGCTGTCGCGGAATTTCCGGGGGTGCCAAGTTGCCCGAAGATGAATGATACTTCGTCACTTTCAATCAGTTTGCGGGCATGCTCTACGGCTTTTGGCGGGCTATAGGCGTCATCCATCGCGATGTAGTTGATTTTGCGACCGTTGATGCCACCCCGGTCGTTGATCGACTGCACATATGCGACCACGCCCCTGCCAACCAAGCCGATCGAGGATGCCGGTCCGCTGAATGGGAATATCCCGCCGATCTTGATTTCCGTCGCGCTCACACCGGGTTCGTCGGCAGCCGAAGCGGGCGATACGAGCAACGACATAGCCACACAAGCGGCTACGAAGACGGACTTTGTACCCATGTCTCTCTCCCTTGCGTCGATTTGGGCCGCGCGCTTTTGCTGTCCGGCATTTATTTAGAAAAGTCGGTAGTAGCCGTCCGACGAAACGTCGAACGGCTACACCTCAAGCGATCTTCCTTGCCTCTGGCAGCTCGACGCCATCAAGGAAGCCGGTCAAGCGTTGGCGGATGATCTGCTCCGCCTCTCTCATGATGCGGTCGATCAGCTCCTTGACCGTCGGGATGTCGTTGATCAGGCCGACCACCATGCCACAGCTCCAGGCGCCGGCATCCATCTCGCCATCGACCATCACCTTCGGGTAAACGCCCGCGACCTGATCATAGATGTCTTCGATCTTCAGCCTGGCGCCCTTCTCGCGC
>NZ_LFIQ01000089.1:85043-85716 GCF_001189245.1 Bradyrhizobium pachyrhizi
CCCCATGTTCATACCGGCGGCGCCCATCGACAGCGCGGCAACCAGGCTGCGCGCATCCGCCATGCCGCCCGAGGCGACGAACGGGATCGTCAGCTCGTCCGCCGCACGCGGCAGCAGGATCATGTTCGGGATATCGTCTTCGCCGGGATGGCCGCCGCACTCGAAGCCGTCGACGCTGACCGCGTCGCAGCCGATCTTCTCCGCCTTCAGCGAATGGCGCACCGAGGTGCATTTGTGGATCACCTTGATGCCGGCCGCCTTCAGCGCCGGCATGTACTGCTCCGGACTGCGGCCCGCGGTCTCCACCGCCTTGACGCCGCCCTCGCGGATCGCGGCGATATATTCCGGATAGGGCGGCGCGGTGAAGGTCGGCAGGAAGGTGAGGTTCACGCCGATCGGCTTGTCGGTCATGTCGCGACAGCGCGCGATCTCCTTGGCCAGCAGCTCCGGTGTCCGCTGGGTCAGACCGGTGATGATGCCGAGACCACCGGCGTTGGACACCGCCGCCGCCATCTCGGCGAAGCCGACATAGTGCATGCCGCCCTGGATGATCGGATGCTGAATACCGAACAGATCAGTGATTGCTGTCTTCACAAATTTCTCCCGCTTTTCCGATCAGTGGACGATTTCGAACAGGCCGGCGGCGCCCATGCCGCCGCCGATGCACATGGTC
>NZ_LFIQ01000089.1:85726-86000 GCF_001189245.1 Bradyrhizobium pachyrhizi
TACGCCGTATTTTGCCTTGCGCCGCCGGCCCTCGATCAGGAGGTGGCCGGTGAGCCGCGCGCCGGTCATGCCGTAGGGATGGCCGATCGCGATCGAGCCGCCGTTGACATTGAGCTTCTCAGGATCGATGCCGAGCTTGTCGCGGCAATAGATCACCTGCACCGCGTACGCCTCATTGAGCTCCCAGAGATCGATGTCGTCGATCTTGAGGTTGTGCCGCTTCAAGAGGCGCGGGATCGCAGCGACCGGGCCGACGCCCATCTCGTCCGGCTCG
>NZ_LFIQ01000089.1:86010-86443 GCF_001189245.1 Bradyrhizobium pachyrhizi
CCTTGTCGCTCATGATCACGCAGGCCGAGGCGCCGTCCGAGAGCTGGCTGGCATTGCCAGCGCTGATGGTCTTGCCCTCGAATACCGGCTTGATCTTGGCAAGCCCATCCGCCGTGGTATCCGGCCGCGGACCTTCATCCTTGGCCAATGTCACCTGCTGGTAGCTGATGTCCTTGGTGTCCTTGTTGACCACGGCCATTTTGGTCGTGAACGGGACGATCTCGTCGTTGAAGCGGCCGCCCTGCAGCGCGGCGCCGACGCGGCGCTGGCATTCGAGGCTGTATTCGTCCTGCTTGTCGCGGCCGATGCCGTAGCGCTCGGCGACGACCTCGGCCGTCTCCAGCATCGACATGTACATCTCGGGCTTCATTGCCATCAGCTCATCGTCGACGGCGTGGAACCGGTTCATGTGCTCGTTCTGCACCAGGCTGAT
>NZ_LFIQ01000089.1:86453-86691 GCF_001189245.1 Bradyrhizobium pachyrhizi
GTCCTCGACCTCGCCAGGCGCGATGCCGGCGCGCTTGACGGCTTCCGCCATGACATGGCCGGCCAGGGTCGGGCCGTCGGTGTTGTTGAGCGCGCCGCGATAGGCCTTGCCGACGCCGGTGCGCGCGGTGGAAACGATGACTGCTTCAGGTGATGACATGCTTGCCTCTCTGGCTTCAGGCGGCCGCGTCGAGCTGCGCAAAGCGCAACACGTGATAGGCGGGATCGCCGAATTGGAT
>NZ_LFIQ01000089.1:86701-86879 GCF_001189245.1 Bradyrhizobium pachyrhizi
GCCGCCGATCGCGATCTCGACGCCGTCAAGCATCACCGACCGCGCGGCAACCGCGATCGCCTGCAGACCCGACGCGCATTGCCGGTCGATGGTGGTGCCGGCGACCGTGACCGGAAGCCCAGCGCGGATCGCGCCCTTGCGCGCGACGTTCATCACCATGGTGCCCTGCTGCATGGCG
>NZ_LFIQ01000089.1:86889-89246 GCF_001189245.1 Bradyrhizobium pachyrhizi
GTGCAGCTGCACCGCCTGGTCGGCCACGAACTTGGCGGCGTAGCCGATCTTCGACTTGGCGCCCGAGGCGAGCCGGGAGAGGCCGGCCTCGCCCTCGCTGAGGCTGAGGCTCAAATGCTGCATCAGGGACAGCGTCTCCTGATGCGCGATGAACATGTCGACCATCCGGTGCTGCAGCACCTGGAAGCTGCCGATGGTGACGCCGAACTGCTTACGCGTCTTGGAATAGTCCAGCGTCGCCGAATTCAGCTCGCCGATCGCGCCGACCGCCTCGGCGCAAAGCGCGGCGATCGCGCGGTTGCGGCAGGCTTCTAGCGCCTCGACGCCTTCGCCTTCCCTACCCAGCAGCCGCCCCTTCACTCCACGTAGCGTGACTTCAGCAGCGCGGCGACCGTCGATCGCTTTGAAGCTGCGAAGATCAAGGCCGGCAGTCCGCCGATCAATCACGAATAGGCTCACTCCATCTCGATCATTGACACGACCCGACGTGCGTGCCGAAACAATCAGATAGTCCGCCCACGGTGCAGCGACGACAGCCGATTTCTCCCCACTTAAAAAATAGTCCTTGCCGTTCCCCCGCGCCTCAGTAGCCACGGACGCAAGATCGAATCGCGATCCGCGCTCGCTGAATGCCAACGCCCAGACCTTGCTGCCTGCAATGATATCAGGGATGAAGGCCTGCTTCTGCTCCTGGGAGCCGAGCTGCTCCAGCAGTCCGCCGGCCACGACGATGGTCTCGACGAACGGCTCGACCACAAGATGACGGCCGAACTCCTGCATGATGATCATGGTCGACAACGGCCCGCCACCGAGGCCTCCGGCTTCTTCGCCGAACGGTGCCGCGAGCAGTCCGAGCTCGGCGAATGCTGCCCATTGCTTGCGGCTGAAACCCTCTTCACTCGCTACAATCTTGCGGCGGGCGTCGAAACCATACTGGTCGCGCAGCAGCCGTTGCACGCTGGACCGCAACAATTCCTGCTCTTCCGTGAACTGGATATCCATCCGATCCTCTCATACCGCTGCTGCTATAGGCCAAGCACCGCTTTCGCGATGATGTTGCGCTGAATCTCGTTCGATCCCCCGTAGATCGATAGTTTGCGCGAGTTGAGATACTTTTCCGACGCGATGTGGCCGTAGTCCGGGCCTGGCAAGAAATGATTGGCACTGACCGGATGCTCGCGGATCGCTAGCCCGTAATTGCCGATCGCCCGATGCGTGAGTTCGGTGATGTTCTGGAAAATCTCGGTGCCGCGGATCTTGAACAATGACGCCGCAGGTCCGGGGTCGATGCCGCGCGCCATCTGGGCCACGACGCGAAGCTCGGTCGCCTCCAGTGCCAGCACGTCGAGCTCGACGCGGGCGATGTCCCTGATGAATTCGAGATGCGCCGGATCGTCTTGCGGGATCTCCGCCTTCACGATCTTCTTCAGCCGCTCGATGTAGCGCGTCGAGCGGCCGATGCCGGCCATGCTGGTGCGCTCGTTGCCGAGCAGGAATTTGGCGTAGGTCCAGCCCTTGTTCTCCTCGCCGATCAGGTTCTCGGCGGGGACGCGGACGTTCTCCAGGAAGACGTCGTTGACCTCGTGCGAACCATCGATGGTGATGATCGGGCGCACGGTCACGCCCGGCGATTTCATGTCGATCAACAGGAACGAAATGCCGGACTGCGGCTTCGCCGTGGGATCGGTCCGGACCAGGCAGAAAATCCAGTCGGCGTGCTGCGCCAGCGTGGTCCAGGTCTTGTGGCCGTTCACGATGTAATGGTCGCCGTCACGCACCGCCTTGGTGCGAACGGTGGCGAGATCCGAGCCGGAGCCCGGCTCCGAATAGCCCTGGCACCACCAGTCCTCGCCGGACAGGATGCGCGGCAAGAATTTCGCCTTCTGTGCCGCGTTGCCGAACGTGTAGATGACCGGGCCGACCATGGTGACGCTGAATGCCAGCGGCGGCAGCGTGCCGGCGCGCGTCGTCTCCTGCTCAAAGATGAAGCGGCGGGTGACCGACCAGCCCGGCCCGCCATATTCCTTGGGCCAGAGCGGCGCGATCCAGCCCTTGTCGTGCAGGATGCGATGCCACAGCAGCATCTGCTCCTTGGAGAGATCGGTCTCCGGATTGGCGACACGCACCTCCGCCGGATAATTGTCCTTGATGAACGCGCGAACCTCGTCGCGAAACGCTGCATCTTCAGGGGATAGCGCGAGCTCCATCTGACCTGCTCCCTACCACTTCTCGCCGAAGGGCCGGATCTCCAGCTCGAAGGTCCATGCGCTCTTCGGCTGCTGGTAGAGTTGCCAATAGGCTCCCGCGACCGATGCCGGCGGCATCAGGAGATCGGGATTGTCGAGCGCGTTCGGGCC
>NZ_LFIQ01000089.1:89256-89674 GCF_001189245.1 Bradyrhizobium pachyrhizi
GGCGGCGTTGCCGCACCCATTCAGTATCGACGCCGGAATCGATGATCAGATGCGCGACATGGATGTTCTTCGGTCCGAGCTCGCGCGCCATCGCTTGCGCCACGGCGCGCAAGCCGAACTTGGCGCTGGCAAAGGCGGCATAACCGCTGCCGCCGCGGAGCGATGCGGTGGCGCCGGTGAAGAAGATGTTGCCCGCTCCGCGCGCCATCATCAGCCGCGCCGCCTCGCGTCCGGCCAGGAAGCCGGAATAGCAGGCCATCTCCCAGACCTTGCGGAACGCGCGCTCGGTGGTCTCCAGGATCGGGAAATTGACGTTGGCGCCGATATTGAAGATACAGACTTCGAGCGGCGCATGCTTGTCCGCGTCGTTGAGGAAGGCGGTGATCTCCTCTTCCTTGCGCGCATCGAGCGAGCGGGC
>NZ_LFIQ01000090.1:0-3566 GCF_001189245.1 Bradyrhizobium pachyrhizi
CTCGAGGTCGATGAATTCCTGCGCGCCGAACTCGAGCGCCTTCTGACGGTCGTCGGCGCGCCCGGTGCCGATGACATAGGCGCCGCCCAATCGTGCGAGTTGTGTCACCATCGACCCGACTGCGCCGGCCGCGCCATGCACGAGGATGCTCTGCCCTGTCTGAAGGCGGCCGTGCTGGAACAGCCCCTGCCACGCGGTGAGGCCCGAGATTGGCAGACTCGCGCCCACCGTGAAGTCGACGTCGCCCGGGAGCGGCGCGAGGTTGCGCGCCTCCATTGCTACAAACTCCGCCAGGGTGCCGTCGCGATGCCAGTCGGCAAGGCCGAACACTCGCTGTCCCACTGAGAGCCCCGTTGTGCCATAGCCGAGCGCGGTGATCACTCCGGCCAGCTCATGTCCGGGAATCGATGGTGTTCGGTCATGCTCGAGGCGGTCGGTCCATGTCGAGGGCCATGTCAACTCGGTAGGGACGAATCCCGACGCATGAATTTGAACGACGACGTCGTTAATCGCCGCTTGTGGCTCGGGCCGCTCCACGAGCTTCATTCCGGCAGTTCCCGCAGCCTGGTCCGTTACGACGATTGCCTTCATCATCCAGCTCCCTGTCTACGGTGTGTCGTCATCTTTCAAGTGTCTTTGCAGACGAGCAAGGCTACGATCGTGAGAATCGATGGTCCAATGACCTGTGGCTATGGAATCGATGCCATCGGCCCGAAAGATCAAAGCGACTGCGCTGAGCCGCGGAGCGAATGCCCCATGAGGCGTGGCGGGTTCGCCGAACCGGAGACGCTGCGGGTATGATAGGCTACGACGCCCGGTGCAGGATCGACGGCGCGAGAGACGCTCAATCCGGAGTGATATTCGGGATCGGGAGCAGAGCCAGATCATCCTCGTAGCTGGCCTGAGTGCTTGCGTTGCGCCCGGAAATAGCAGCGTCCAAGCGCGTGCTGATATCCGCTCCAATGCCGAGAATTTTACCAACGGGACAGAGGTTTGCTGCTTCCAGCAGGAATGCGCGCTGTTGTGCGTCGAGTTCTCCCCCGAGCACGAGGGTGCGCTCGAACGAATCTCTTTCGCCCTGGGCGCCATGGTGGAAGCTGACACCCACTTCCAATCGCTCAAGTGGAAGTTTTTCGCGCCGGGCCTGAAAACGAACGCTCATAGCGGTGCATGCGGCAAGAGATGCGCTGAGAAGGTCGTAAGGATTGGGTCCCGAAGAAATGTGGCCGACGCCATCCGGGCCGCCGACAGGAAACCGAGATTCGCCGACTTGGCCAACCAGCGCGCCATGATTGGTGGGGTCGCTTGCGACGACAACTTCGCGGATCTTGGTCATGATTAGGTCCCGATCGTCCGAATGATTGATCCCCGGCTTCAACGAGTGTGCACGTCAGCAGCGCCGAACGAACCTTAGAGTTCGTGCGATCTCAGCGCTGCGCCCGCTCGAGCCGGTGCGTTCACCAACTAAATCCGGCGACCATTCGGGTAAAGCTATCATGTCCATAACGGACAGGAATGCTCTAAAAAGTCCATGTCGAAGCTCGGTGGCCGGAAAATCCGTGACACGCGCGCCGAGTTTGATGGTCTTTCCGCTCACGGACCATGCATCGACTTCTATCAAGCCGAAGCTTCAGTCGGAGGGACAACGCGCGGGAATAGAAATCATAACGGTCTGGCATTTCCCAATAATAAAGTCACCGACGTAGTCTCGCTCGGAAGGTGCTCGGCTTCGGAGCGGATGGGCGTGGACGCTTGCATACGTCGGGCGTCGTGACCGGGTGTAAACCGAGGTCGAAATCGACGACCGGTATGCGCATGCTGCGTGTCATCCACCTGGTGCTGGAATTTCTGATGTGCCTAGGCGATAACCGCGGAGAAGAGAATGCTGCTGCCCCGTCGACCGGTTCCCGAATTGCGCGTGCCCACACTTGCTCATGGCGACTTTGATCTTGCGGCAATGGTCGCCGCGCCGAAGCAATTTACATTGATATCCTTTTATCGCGGGCTCCATTGCCCCGTCTGCCTCAAGTATCTGCGCGACCTGGAAGCGTTGATTCCTGAATATGAGCGCCGCGGTACAAAGGTTATCGCGATCAGCTCTGACGTTCGCGAGCGTGCTCAGGCAATGGCAACCAAGGTCGGTTCCAACTTGCGATTCGGGTATTCGCTACCGCTCGCGGTTGCTCGCGAATGGGGGCTCTATATTTCGTCGTCGCGTGGACATTCATCGATTAACATCGAAGAGCCGCCACATTTTTCGGAGCCGGGTGTATTCCTCGTCCGACCGGACGGTACTTTATACTACGGCGCGGTTCAAACAATGCCGTTCGCACGTCCGCTGTTCTCGGAATTGCTTCAGGCGATCGACTTCGCCGTCGCGAAGGACTATCCGGCGCGTGGCGAGTATGACGGCCCTGTCTGAGCGTCAATCAATTTGGCAGCGCGCGGCCCAACGGTGACGCCGCGCAGTGTGCAAAACATTCACGTGGGTCAAAAATGACGCACAGGACCCCGCGCGCGCTTTTTGCCGTTCTCGCGCGCCATGTACGAGCTCGAATCTCGCTGCACCAAGCCGCTCCGGCATTGATTGCCTCTGCAGGATGGAAACGCCGGCTTCGAGTGTCATGCGGCTTTTGGCATTCCTCGCTCCGGCCTCACGCCACCCGGTGAGCCGCAATAACGACCGTTTATCGACTCCATGGCGATAGGTGATTTCCCTCGCGGGCGGTGCAAGGTCCACGCTTCAAAGCATCGTCGAGCCGAAACGTGCGGTTCCGCGAGAGACACGCGTAACACGATGGAAGATTGGCAAGGCAGTGGGTCGATATGCAAAGCAACGATGTCATCGAAATCGCCGCACCATGGGCACGCTGACACTGCGACCCGGCGGCACTTTGGCGGCAACAAAGCTTCCGGCTGCAGCGCGCGGTTTGTTTCGTCGCCTTCGATACGCCGGCGCGCCGATCGGTCTGCTGTTCGCGCTGGCGCTCGCCGGCTGCGACGAGAAGGCGCAATCGCGGGCGGGCGGGCCTCCGCCGCCGTCGGTGACGGTCGCGCAACCGGTAAAACGAACGGTCACTGACTGGGATGAGTTCACCGGGCGCTTCGAGGCGATCGAGGAGGTTCAGGTCCGCGCCCGCGTCGGCGGCTTCGTCAACAGCGTCGAGTTCAAGGATGGTGCGATCGTCCATGCAGGCGATCTTCTCTACATCATCGATCCGCGCCCGTTTGAGGCGGTCAAGCTGCAGGCCGAAGGTCAGCTCGCCGACGCGCGGGCCAAGGAAGAGCTTGCCAAGCGCGAACTCGACCGTGGGCTGACCCTGGTTCAGACTAGCGCAGTTTCCGAACAGGTCGTCGACCAGCGCCGTCAGGCATTGCAGGCGGCTCATGCGGCTGAGACGCAGGCCGAGGGTACGCTGAAGGCCGCGCAGCTCAACGTCGAATTCACCAATGTGGTGGCGCCGATCACCGGCCGCGTCAGCCGGCATCTGGTGACCCCGGGCAACCTGGTGCAGGGCAGCGAGAGCGGCGCGACACTGCTGACCTCGATCGTGTCGCTCGATCCG
>NZ_LFIQ01000090.1:3576-5214 GCF_001189245.1 Bradyrhizobium pachyrhizi
AAACCCGGTGCGGGTGGCGTTGACCGGCGAGACTAGGCCCTCGCATGAGGGGAAGATGGACTTCCTCGACAACCGGCTCGACGTTTCCACCGCGACGCTTCGCAGCCGCGCCATTATCCCGAACAAGGATCTGTCGGTCCTGCCCGGGCAATTCGGCCGCGTCCGCATCATCGGCTCCTCGCCCTATGAGGCGCTGCTGGTCCCGGACACCGCCATCGCCACCGACCAGTCGCGCAAGATCGTGTTCGTGGTCAAGGACGACAACACGGTGGAAGCGAGGGCGGTTGTGCTCGGTCCGCTCGATGACGGCCTGCACGTGATCCACGAGGGCCTCAAGGCGGAGGACCACGTGATCGTCGACGGGCTGCAGCGCGCTCGCGTCGGCGCCAAGGTGACGCCGAAAATGGCGCAAGCTCCCGCAGCGGGCAAAGCGCCGGCAGTTCCGGCAGACAAGGCGCTGGCCGGCGACAAGCCGGCGGCAGGTGCGAAGCCATGAATCTCGGAAGGCTTTCCATCAACCAGCCCATCCTGGCGATGGTGCTGTCGATCGTGCTCCTGATCGTCGGTACGATCGCCTATCAGACGCTGCCGGTCTCGGAATATCCGCAGGCGGTGCCGCCGACCGTCACCGTCACCACGCAATATCCGGGTGCTTCGGCGCAGACCGTATCCGACACTGTTGCTGCTCCAATCGAGCAGGAAATCAACGGCGTTGAGGACATGCTGTACCTCTACAGCCAGGCGACCTCGAACGGTCAGCTCACCATCACCGTCACCTTCAAGCTCGGCACCGATCTCGACAAGGCCCAGGTACTGGTGCAGAACCGCGTCGCGATCGCGCAGCCGCGCTTGCCCGAGGAGGTGCAGCGCAACGGCGTCATTACCCGCAAAAATTCACCGGATATCTTGATGGCTGTTTTCGTGCTGTCGCCCGACGACAGCTTCGACCAGCTCTACATCTCCAACTACACGCTGCTGCAGGTCCGCGACCAGCTGTTGCGGCTCGACGGCGTCGGCGACATCCAGATGTTCGGCGCGCGCGACTATTCGATGCGGCTGTGGCTCGATCCCGACCGGATCGCCAATCTCGGCCTGACCTCGGCCGAGGTGCTGGCGGCGATCCGGGCGCAGAACCTGCAGATCGCCGGCGGCCAGATCGCCGAGCCGCCGATCGCCGATCGCGCCTTCCAGCCGAACCTCGTCTTCACTGGCCGCCTCAAGGACATCAGGCAGTTCGAGGACATCGTGGTGAAGGCCGGCTCCGACGGCCGCACGGTGCGGCTGCGCGACGTCGCTCGCGTCGAGCTCGGTGCGCTGTCCTATGCTACTAGCAGCCGCATACTGCGCAAGTCGGCGGTCGCAATGGTGGTGACGCAACGGCCCGGATCGAACGCGCTCGCCACAGCGAAGGCAATCTCTACCACCATGGCCAAGCTGAAGGAGGGTTTTCCGAAGGGGCTCGACTACAATATCGGCTACAACCCGACCGAATTCATCGCCCAATCGGTCCACGAGCTGATCAGGACGGTCTATGAGGCAATGGCGCTCGTCGTCATCGTGGTGTTGGTGTTCCTGCAGGGCTGGCGGCCTGCGATCATCCCGATCATTGCGATCCCGGTGTCGCTGGTCGGCACCTTC
>NZ_LFIQ01000090.1:5224-16007 GCF_001189245.1 Bradyrhizobium pachyrhizi
AACGCTCGGATTCTCGATCAACAATTTGACGCTGTTCGGTCTGGTTCTCGCGGTCGGCATCGTGGTCGACGACGCGATCGTGGTGGTCGAGAATGTCGAGCGACATCTCCGGCACGGCATGAGCCGGCGCGAAGCCGCGCTCAAGACGATGGAGGAGGTCGGCGGCGCGCTGGTTTCGATCGCGCTGGTGCTGTGCGCGGTGTTCGTGCCGACCGCCTTCCTCGGGGGCATCTCCGGGCAATTCTTCCAGCAATTCGCTGTCACCATTGCGGTCGCGACCGCGATCTCCTGCTTCTGCTCGCTGACGCTGTCACCCGCGTTGGCCTCGCAGATCCTGGTCCCGCATGAGGAGAGGCGGCCGGCAGCGCGTTGGAACCTGATCGCACGCGGCTGGTCGGCCTTTACCGGTGTCTTCAACCGCGTCTTCGACCGGCTGTCTAATGGCTATGCGGCCTTGGCGTCGTTCGTAATCCGGCATTCGACGCCGATGCTGTTGCTCTATGTCGCATTGATTGGCAGCGCCGGCTGGCTGCTCGCGACTACCTCGCAGGGCTTCATCCCGGCGCAGGATCGCGGTTACCTCATCATCTCGGTGCAGTTGCCCGGCGCCGCGTCGCTCGCGCGAACCGCTGCGGTGGTGGAGGAGATCGAGCGGATCGCGCTGGATACGCCGGGTATCGTCCGTGTCGGGGCGTTCAGCGGCTTCTCCGGCGCAACCCGCACGCAGGCCGGCAACGCCGCGGCGTTGTTCCCGGTGTTCGACGAGCCGGAAGCACGGCAGAAGAGGGGGCTGACGACGAATGCGATCACGGCCGATCTGCGTAGGCGGCTGTCGGTGATCCAGGGCGCTTTCATCATCGTGATTCCGCCGCCCGCGGTGCCGGGCATCGGCACCGGCGGCGGCTTCGCTATCCGTATCCAAGACCGACAAGGGCGCGGTCCCGAGCTGCTCGCAGCCGCGACCGACGAACTCGTCGCCGCAGCGCGGAAGTCGCCAAACTTGACCTCGGTGTTCTCGCCGTACTCGGCGAACACGCCGCAGCTGTTCGTCGATGTCGATCGCGTCAAGGCGCAGAAGCTCGGCGTTCCCATCGCCAACGTCACCAACACCATCGAGACCTATTTCGGCTCGACCTATGTCAACGACTTCAACCTGTTCGGCCGCACCTACCACGTCACGGCGCAGGCCGATCTGCCGTTCCGCAAGGAGAACTCCGATCTGGCACGGCTGCGTACCCGCAATGCGGCGGGCGACATGGTGATGCTCGGCAGCATCGTGGACTTCAAGGACGTCTCGGGACCCGACCGCGTCGCGCGCTACAATCTCTACTCGGCGTCCGAACTGCAGGGCGAGCCGGCGCCAGGTGTGAGCTCGACGACGGCGCTTAACACCATCAAGAAACTCGCTGACGAAACGTTGCCGAGCGGCTTTTCCCTCGAATGGACCGATCTATCCTATCAACAGGTCACGGGTGGCAATGCCGGTCTCTACGTTTTCCCGATTTGCGTGCTGTTCGTCTATCTGGTGCTGGCCGCGCAATATGGCAGCTGGACGCTGCCGTTCGCGGTGATCCTGATCGTGCCGATGTGCCTGTTCGCGGCCACCATCGGCGTCCGCATCATGGGGCAGGACGTCAACATCCTGACCCAGATCGGATTCGTGGTGCTGGTGGGGCTGGCGGCCAAGAACGCGATCCTGATCGTCGAGTTCGCGCGCGACATCGAGCTCGAGGGCAAATCGCGGCTGGAGGCGGTGATCGAGGCCTGCCGGCTGCGGCTGCGGCCGATCCTGATGACGTCATTCGCGTTCATCCTCGGCGTGCTGCCGCTGGTGGTGTCGACCGGCTCGGGCTCGGAGATGCGCCAGGCGGTCGGGGTTGCCGTGTTCTTCGGCATGCTCGGCGTCACGCTGTTCGGCCTGGTCTTCACGCCGATCTTCTACATGGTGGTGCGCAACCTCGCGGAAGGAAAGAACGAGGGCAAGCCGATTCAGATGATCGCGGCTGCGGCGCGGTGAGATGCAGTGATGGCAATCCGCCATGAGGCCGGAGCACTATCTCCGTCACGCTGACCCAAGGTCTGTGAGCTGCATTAGCCCGACGTTCGCGGTGGATCAACCGGCCGCGCGGCTCTCAGTTTCTGCACCCCCTGGTCAGGGCGGTACTGCTCGGTTGCACGGGTGAAGTTGAGTGTCGACGCCAGGGCGAGGAAGTAGCGAACTTGATGAAGCTTTGTCCGTCATCCAACTTTCCTTCCAGGTTGCTGTGCCCCCCGAGTCCCTTGGGATCAGCGGGCATGCGCTTGTTGACCCGCGTTTTGCCGCCTTTAGCGAGCAAAGCCTGGCAAATCGCTGCAAATTGCTGCTGAGAAGCAGGTTCCGCGTCCGCTGCAGCCGGCCAGCCCAAGGGATGAGTGGAATTTTTCGGCCGGTGGAGTAGTTTTTCCCGAGGCTGGGGGAATGGCCGCGCGCATGGCCGACGAAGAGCTTGATCAGCCGACTTCAAGCCGAAGCCCGACGCTGGAGTCTGACAGATGGTGCAGCAGCCGCTGAACGTCGCGTACCCGGATGGTAGCGCTCCGGTGTTGTGGGAGGACGGCGAGCGCGTGGTCAGCCGTGGCTGGCAACTGGACGACAATGGCAACCGGCTCGCCGTGTTGCTTGTTGCCCCTGCCGCCGACCGCCCGTCCCGGTCAAGACTTGATCGTCTCACGCACGAATACGAGCTGAAGGATGAGCTCGACGGGGCATGGGCGGCGCGGCCGTTGGCCCTCATGCGCGACGCCGGTCGGACCGTGCTCGTGCTCGATGATCTTGGCGGCGAGCCGCTCGACCGTTTGCTCAATGGCCCTATGGAGGTGGGACGCTTCTTGCGCTTGGCGATCGCTGTTACCTCGGCTCTGGGCAAGCTTCATCAGCGCGGGCTCATCCACAAAGACATCAGGCCAGCTAATATTGTGGTGGACTGCGCGGATGGACGCGTGCGGCTCACCGGGTTTGGAATTGCATCGCGCCTGTCCCGCGAGCGGCAGGCGCCCGACCCGCCCGAGACCATCGCCGGTACGCTTGCTTACATGGCGCCCGAACAAACCGGGAGGATGAACCGCTCTGTCGACGCCCGCAGCGATCTCTACGCCCTCGGCGTTACGCTGTACCAGATGCTCACGGGCGTTCTGCCCTTCACGGCAGCCGATCCGATGGAATGGGTGCACTGTCATATTGCAAGACCAGCGGTGCCGCCCAGCGAGCGGCTGAGAAACCTCTCAGGCTCGGTCTCTGCGATCATAATGAAGCTGCTCGCCAAGACTGCTGAGGAGCGTTATCAGACGGCTGCAGGCGCCGAGAGCGATCTACGGCGTTGCCTTGCTGAATGGGAAACCCGAGGCGACATCGACGAATTCGCGCCCGGGGAACACGACACCCCGGACCGGCTGCTGATCCCCGAAAGGCTGTATGGTCGGACGGCCGAGATCGGTACCTTGGTTGCCTCCTTCGACCGTATCGTCGTCGGCGGCAGGCCGGAGTTGGTGTTGGTTTCGGGATACTCCGGCATCGGAAAATCCGCGTTCGTCAACGAGCTTCATAAGCCGCTAGCTCTGCCCCGCGGTCTTTTTGCATCGGGCAAATTTGACCAGTACAAGCGCGACATCCCTTACGCCACCCTTGCGCAGGCCTTTCAGAGCCTGATCCGTCCGCTTTTGAGCAAGACCGAAGCGGAGCTGCGGCGATGGCGGGATGCGCTGCTCGAGGCGCTCGAACCGAACGGTCGGCTGATTGTTGATCTCGTCCCGGAATTAAAGCACATCATCGGCGATCAGCCACCGGTCCACGAACTGCCGCCACAGGATGCGCAGGGCCGCTTCCAATTGGTGTTCCGGCGATTTATCGGCGTATTCGCGCGGCCGGAACATCCACTCGCCCTGTTCCTTGACGATCTTCAATGGCTCGATGCGGCAACGCTCGATTTGCTCGAGGATCTGTTGACCCGGCCGGACGTGCAGAACCTGTTGTTGATTGGTGCTTACCGTGACAACGAAGTCGATCCCTTACACCCGCTGATGCGCAAGCTCGAAGCGATGCGCCAAGCTGGAGCGATATTACAAGACATCGTCTTGGCACCCCTGACCTGTGAAGACTTGGGACAACTGGTCGCGGATTCTGTTCACAGCGAACCGGAGAGAATCGCGCCGCTGGCACAGTTGATCCACGAGAAGACAACCGGTAATCCGCTTTTCGCTATTCAGTTCATTTCTGCGCTCGCCGACGAAGGATTGCTCACCTTCGATTATGGCGAGGCACGATGGCGCTGGGACCTGAATCGCATCCAAGCTAAGGGTTACACCGACAATGTCGTGGACCTTATGGTGGGGAAGCTGAACCGCCTGTCCGCCGAAACCCGGAACGCATTGCAGAAGCTCGCCTGTCTCGGCGACGACGCAGGGTTCACCATGTTGCGGATCGTTTCCCAGTCTTCCGAGGAGGAGATGCATGGCCGGCTTTGGGAGGCGGTGCGAGCAGGGCTGATCTTTCGTTCGGAAGAGTCCTACAGATTTCTCCACGACCGTGTTCAAGAAGCCGCCTACTCCTTGATCGCGGAGGAATTGCGTGCCGAAGCCCATCTCCGAATAGGGATGATGCTCGCAGCGCAGACCCCTCCAGAGAAGCTGGAGGAGACCATCTTCGAAATCGTCAATCAGCTCAACCGAGGCTCGCATCTCATCACGTCAATTGAGGAGCTCGAGCGGGTCGCAAAGTTGAATTTAGTTGCAGGTAGGCGCGCCAAGGCCTCGACAGCGTATGCCTCAGCGCTGAACTACCTGTCCTGCGGCGCAGCGCTGCTGCCGGGGGACCCCTGGGAGCGCCAGCACGACCTGATCTTTGAGCTGGAGCTGCACCGGGCCGAATGTGAATTCCTCACCGGTGCACTGGCGGAAGCTGAGCAGCGCCTGGCGGTGCTGTCGGCCCATTCCGCAACGACGATCGAACGAGCACGCGTCACGTGCCTGCAGGTGGATCTTTACACGACCCTGGATCAGGGCAGCCGCGCGATCGCGGTCGGTCTCGACTATCTCCGCCACCTCGGCATCGACTGGTCGCCGCACCCGACGGAAGACGAGGCTCGGCGGGAGTATGATCGGATCTGGACCCAACTCGGTTCCCGCACAATAGAAAGCCTCATTGATCTGCCTTTGATGAGCAATGAGGCATCGCTTGCGACCCTCGATGTCCTGACGAAGCTTGGGCCGCCGGCCCACTATACGGATGCGAACGTACGCTCGATGGTCATCTGTCGAGCCGTCAATCTCAGTCTTGAGGGCGGCAATTGTGACGGCTCGTGCTACGCCTACGCAGTGCTTGGCAGGCTTGCTGGACCGGAGTTCGGTGACTACCAGGCGGGGCTTCGATTCGGCCGTCTCGGCTATGAACTGGTCGAACAGCGTGGACTAAGGCGTTTCCAGGCCAGAACCTATTTGAACTTTGGATATTTGCTCATGTTCTGGACGAGACATGTCCGGGAAGGTTGTGAGCTGCTGCGGCGTGCATTTGAGACGGCAAACCAGATCGGTGACCTCACGTTTGCCGCGTACTATTACACCCACTTGAACACGTATCTTCTAGCAGCGGGGAATCCACTCGATAGCGTGCAAGTCGAGGTCGAGCATGGTCTCGCGTTCGCGCGGAACATGCGGTTCGGTTTTGCGATTGACTCCATCGCCGGCCAGCTTGGGCTGATACGGACGCTCCGCGGCTTGACGCCGATTTTCGGTCGCTTTGACGATGGGCAGTTTGACGAACTCCTGCTCGAGTCCCGTTTCCGCAGGAACCCGGATCTGGCGTTGGCCGCGGGCTCGTATTGGATCCGCAAGCTGCAGGCACGCTTCTTTGCCGGCGACTATGCGGATGCCCTCGAAGCCTCATTGATGGCGCAGCAGCTGCAGCCGACATCGGCGTCTTTTTTTGAGTGCGCGGAATATCACTTCTACAGTGCGCTCTCCAGGGCAGCGTCCTGCGACTCTGCGGCAGCCGGCCAACAGCAGGAACACGTCAGAGCACTGGCCGCGCACCACCGACAGCTCGAGGTCTGGGCGATGGCGTGCCCGGACAGCTTCGAGAACCGTGCCGCACTCGTCGGGGCGGAGATCGCCCGGATCGAAGGCCGCGCGCTCGATGCCGAACATCTTTACGAGCACGCTATCCACTCCGCACAAGCGCACGGCTTTGTCCATAACGAGGCGCTCGCCAACGAAACCGCCGCACGCTTTTATGCTGCACGCGGGTTCAAGAAGATCGCGCATGCCTACCTGCGGGACGCGCGGTACGCATACATCCGTTGGGGAGCCGACGGCAAGGTACGTCAACTCGACGAGTTGTATCAGCACCTCAGGGAGGAAAAATCGGTTGTCGGCCCCACAGGCACGATCGGGGCATCCGTCGAACAACTGGATCTAGCTACTGTTATCAAGGTCTCGCAAGCCGTGTCGGGGGAGATCGTTCCAGAAAAGCTGATCGACACGCTAATGCGCACAGCGATTGAGCACGCGGGTGCCGGGCGAGGTCTGTTGATCCTTGCGGTAGGTGATGGCTATCGGATTGAGGCAGAAGTCACGACGAGCAATAATACGGTGACCGTCGGTCAGCGGCAGGCAGGTGTAACCGCTGCAGATCTGCCCGAGTCCATCCTGCACTACGTGATCCGGACGAAAGAGAGTGTTCTTCTCCACGATGCCGCAGCCGCGAACCCGTTTTCGGCTGATAGGTACATTCATCGGCATCACGCCCGTTCAATTCTCTGCCTGCCATTGCTCAAACAGAACAGATTGGCCGGTGTACTCTACCTCGAAAACAACCTGACGGCCTACGCTTTCACACCTGACCGCGTCACAGTGTTGAAGGTGCTTGCGTCGCAGGCAGCAATCTCGCTCGAAAACTCGCAGCTGTATCGCGACGTCGCAGATCGCGAAGGGAAGATTAGGCGTTTGGTCGACGCGAACATCATCGGAATCCTCATTGCCGACCGCGAAGGTCGAATTCTTGAAGCCAATGACGCGCTTCTACGCATCCTGGGATATGACCGCGAGGACTTGGTTTCGGGGCGCGTGCGCTGGCCCGAGCTGTCCCCGCCGGAATGGCGCGAGCGCGACATGCTGACTCAGGCAGAACTGAACTCAACCGGGAAAGTTCAGCCCTTCGAGAAGGAGTTTATTCGGAAAGACGGCAGCCGGGTTCCTGTGCTTATTGGCGCCGCTCTGTTCAAAGAAGGGGGCGACGAGGGGCTTGCTTTCGTGCTCGATTTGACGGAGCGCAAGCGCGTCGAGGAAGCGCTTAGCCAAGCACAGAGACTTAGCCGTACCGGCAATTGGATCTACAACGCGACAACGATGCGTTACCTCTATTGGTCGGACGAGAGTTACAGGATCTGGGGATTTGATCCGCTGCAAGGCCTTCCAACGCAAAAAAGCATGTGGAAACGCATTCACCCAGACGACCGCGACAGAGTTTGGGGAGCGGTTCAGGAGGCTGTGCGCCAGAGAAAGGATTTCATTGCCGAGTTCAGACTCCTCCTGCCTGATGGCACAATCAAGTGGGTCGAAGGAACCAGCTATCATGTGTTTTCGCCCCGGGGCTCGCTGGCCGAGGTTATCACCACAACTGTCGATGTGACGGAACGGAGGCGGGCACAGGACGAACGTGAAAAGCTGCGCCAGCTCGAGTTGGATTTCGCCCACATGAACCGCGTGAGCATGATGGGAGAATTGGCCGCCTCGCTGTCTCACGAAATCCTGCATCCGATCGCTACTGCTCGTAACAACGCCCGTGCAGGGATGCGCTTTTTGGAAATGAATCCGCCTGATCTGGATGAGACGATGGAAGCCCTCGCTTGTGTTGTCAGAGATACGGACCGAGCCAAGGATATCGTCGGACGGATGCGCGATCACATCAAGAAGGCGCCTCCACGAAAGGAGCGCTTTGATCTCAATGCGGCTACTGACGAAGTGATCATCCTGGCACAAAGCGTCATCCACAGGAATGGCATCTTAGTTCAAACTCGGCTTGCAGATGGATTGCTTCCGGTTATGGGGGATTGCGTTCAGCTGCAACAGGTCTTGCTGAACTTGATCCTGAACGCGGCTGAAGCAATGAGTTCGGTTGAGGAAGGGGCAAGAGAGCTGTTGATCAGCACCGAGGAGGATCAGACTGGCGCCCTCGTAGGCGTGCGCGACTCCGGGCCGGGCATTGATCCGGAGAATCTCGATCGAGTCTTCGACGCCTTTTACACCACGAAGTCCGGTGGAACAGGGATGGGACTATCGATATGCCGCTCCATTATCCACGCACATGGGGGCAAGTTGTGGGCGGAAGCGATTGAACCTCGCGGCGCCGTGTTTCAGTTTACCCTGCCGGCGGATTACGGCTCATAAACTGTCATCAATCGGTGTACCCGGCTGCAGAGCCGAACGCAGGCACCGCGCGAGACAGTCGTCGTCCACTGGCTTGCTGAGGTAGCAAACAACCCCGTCCTTTAGAGCCTGATCCCTCGCGACCTTATCGGGGTAGGCGGTAATGAGGATCGTCGGGATCGCGTACCCTGCGTCGACCAAGTGCCTGTGCAATTCGACACCAGTCATTCCGGGCATGTTAACGTCGGTGACCAGGCAGACGGTTTCAGGCAAGCCCCGCGACGCCAGAAAATCGGCCGCTGACGGAAACGCTTCGACGGTGTAGCCCAGCAACATTATGAGTTTTCGCATTGACTCACGATAGGGCTGATCATCGTCAACGATTGCTATCAATGTATGGTTCGACATTGCGGGTTCCAGGCGCCTCCGCCGACCGGCGGGGCAACTCGCGCAGCGTGCAACTTAATGTCATTGACATTTCCCGATAACGCAATGTCGACGTTCCTAAGCGATGGCTTAGGCTTTTCGGCTATCCGCTTAGGCATCAAAGATTGTTCATCACGATGGATTGGGCGTAGACTGACACCGATAATAGGGAAATGCGCTTTTCCAACGCAGGATGCCGAGAGTGGGTGAGGCAAATCCCAGTGTCTTGGTTATCGATGACGATCCCGAGTTTCGCGACTCGGTCGTGCGGCTGTTGCGGACCGTCGGCTTGCCTGCCCGACAATTCTCGTCGGTTCAAGATTTTCTCCAGGCCGATCCGCCGGGCGGTCCTAGTTGCCTGGTGCTCGACGTGAGAATGCCGGGGAGAAGCGGTCTTGAGCTTCAGCGCGACCTTGTTGCCGCAAACAGGCAAGTGCCGATCATCTTCATCACAGCGCACGCCGACGTCCCGATGACCGTGCAGGCGATGAAGGGCGGCGCGATAGAGTTCCTTACGAAACCATTCCGTGATCAGGATCTGCTTGACGCCATCGAGGCCGGCCTCGCTCGCGATCGGGCCCGTCGAGACAGTGATGGCGCATTGGCTGCGCTCAAGGAGCGTTTCGACACGCTTAGCTCCCGCGAGCGCGAGGTCATGCTCGGCGTCGTGGCAGGTCGTCTGAACAAGCAGGTCGCCAACGATATCGGCATCTCAGAATCTACAGTGAAGGTGCACCGTGTGAATCTGATGCGGAAGATGAATGCGCGTTCGCTTCCCGAGCTCAGCCGAATGGCGGACCGCCTCAACATACGGCTACAGTAACCGTGGAATGTCTGAGCAGAAAGGCATGTCCTCAATCGTTTCGTGCGAAGGTGCGATCTAATCGCAAAACTCAATCTACCGCACTTCTCTGCGCCGCTGGCTCTCTTTCCTCGGGGCCCTTCCGGCTAACGGATTCGGAGCGCGAGGTATACGTCCTCACTTCTAAGCGAACGCTTAGCCCAGGTAGCGACAAGCGAACGTCGCTGTACCCTCGCGCAATCGACCGCAGCGCTCCAAGCCATCAAACTGCGCCAACAAGAATCTCGACGGAGATCAGCCATGGAGCTTCATCAAGTTCGTTACTTCCTCGCCGTCGCATCCACGCTCAACTTCACGCGCGCGGCCGAGCAGTGCAATGTCACGCAGCCCGCCCTGACCAAGGGGGTGCAGAAGCTCGAGCAGGAGCTCGGCGGCCAGTTGATCTACCGCGAACGCCAGCTGACGCAACTTACCGACCTTGGAAAGGAAGTCCTTCCGATGCTGGAGCGCACACTGGCCTCGGCTGACGCGGTGCGTCGCCGAGCCCAGGAGTTCCAACGCAAGGAGGTCGCGCCACTGAAGATCGGTCTCGCCCCTTCCATCTCGGCGTCGCTCGTCCTCGATCCGATCGCGGAGATCGCAAAGTTCGTCCCTGGACTTCACGTCGAGCTGCGCGAGGGCGCGGCGGGGGAGCTCGTCGACCTCTTGCTTGAGGGCGAGATCAACGCCGCAATGGTTGGCGACGTGCAGGACGTGCCCGCCCGCATCGACGACTGGTCGCTGTTCGAGGAGCACTACGTCGCAGTTCTCGCGCCGACACACCGCCTCGCAAACCGTCCCTCGATCGGCATCGACGACCTCCGTGAGACCGTCTTGCTGGAACGTGCCGATTGCGACGTTGCCCCGAAGATCCAGCAGTCGTATTTCCCCGAGAAACCGCCCCAACTCGGCCACTGCAGCGGCCATGACTTGCATCTGCAGCACATGGCCGCTGCCGGCTTCGGCGTGATACTCGCGCCCGAGCACATGCCGCGCCTTCCGACGCTCAAGACCATTCCGCTCGAAGGCTTCCCGGTTTCGCGGGAGGTGCGGCTACTGGCCGTGCAGGGGCGCCGCTACTCCCCGGCACTGGACGCTTTCGTCAAGGTCGCGCGGCTT
>NZ_LFIQ01000090.1:16017-66939 GCF_001189245.1 Bradyrhizobium pachyrhizi
TGGTTCGCACGGCGTGAAAATCGTTGAATGATTCCAGCATCCGAAGAGCGGATGCGTCCACTGCGGCTACTTCAGAAGACGCCAAAAAATGCGCTTCGCATGAAGCAGTGGCGCATCGACCGCCAGTTCAATGGCGGCGCTTCGGTCCCAAGTCCATCGTCCCCAAGTCCATCGTCGAGAGCTTCTCGTTCTTGTCGGCTTACAAATGAACGGTGTCGTCTTACGTTCGGACAGGTCGCTCGCGGTCGCGACGGATTTGGGATTGCGCGGGCGCACAGCGGGTTGGCGGCGACGGTGCTCGGCCTATCGAGGCGCGTGGAGGTTCGCTGATCGCCATCTCGTGCCAGGCAATTGAAGAGAACGAAAGCTCGGTTTCGTGGCGCGATGCGGCTGTTGGCGTTCCCGGTACAGCATCATGCGGTACCGCGAACGACAATAACGATCGTCTATCGACTCTATGGCGAGAGGTGATTTCCCTCGCCGGAGGTGCAAGGTCACTCTCCAAAAGCAAGATCCAATCGATCTCTGGATTAAGCGCCGCGATAGCGAGGCGCCCTGGGGCATTGATTGGACGACAAAGATGGTGCGAAAGAGAAAGACACTGATGTCCCAGGAGAGGTACGACATTGTAATTGTTGGCGCGGGCGCGGCGGGCTGTGTCGTTAGCAGTTATCTTGCCGAACACACCGATGCGTCGATCGCGCTGATCGAGGCGGGCGACATGGATCGCGACCCGTTCATCCACATTCCGGCGGGCTTCGCAAATATACTGGTCCACGACCGGCATGTCTGGAAATACGAGACAGTCCCCCAGCACGGCACCAAACGAGCCTATCGCTCAGGCAAGGTGCTCGGCGGCGGCTCCTCGATCAACGCGATGTGCTACGTCCGTGGTCAGACTCGCGACTTCGCCGCCTGGCAGGACGCGGTCGGCGACACCGGCAAATGGTCGTATGAAGACCTGCTTCCCGTCTTCATGGCGCAGGAACGCAACGACACCTTCCACGACGAATATCATGGCATCAATGGTGGTCTGGCGGTCCAGTTGCCCAAGGGCATCAACGAGCTAAACCAATACTGCCTCAAGGCCTTCCAGGAATACGGGCTTCCCTATAATCCCGATTATAACGGCGAGAGCCAGATTGGCGTCTCGCCGGTGCAGTCGACGGTCGGAAATCAGCGCCGGTGCAGCGCAGTTGATGCGCATCTGCGTCCGCACCTCGTCTCAGGCCGCGTCACTCTTCTCACCGGCAAGACCGTCGTTCGGATTCTTATCGAGAACAGGCGAGCTGTGGGCGTCGAACTGAAGGACAACGGCCTCGAGAGGATCATGGCTGGCGAGGTCGTCCTATCGGCGGGGGCCGTTCATAGCCCAAAGATCCTCATGCATTCGGGCATTGGACCGGCCGATCAGTTGCGGCAGCACGGCATCGCGGCGATCGTCGATTCTCCGGAAGTGGGCGAGAATCTCCACGACCACCCGATGGTTCCGGTCCGCGCCTACGTGAAGGGCGATCTTGGCTATCAGGCGGCCGCACAGGGACTCGGCACCGTGAAGGCCGGCCTGCGTTATCTCGTCACCAAGGATGGCCCGGCGTCCGGCAACGGTATTGAGACCGTTACCCACTGGAATCCGTCGGACTTCGCCGCCGAACCCACGATCCAATGCTACCACGCTCCTATCATCTTGAATGAACAACTGGGCCCGGCGGGCGACCGCGCGGGCGTCACCTTCGAACTCGTGGTACTTCAGCCCAAGAGCCGTGGCTGGGTGCGGCTGGCTGATGGCGACCCAACGTCGATGCCTCTCATCAACCCGAACTTCATCGGCGAGGATGAGGACTTGAGGGCCGCGGTGGAATCCGTGCGCGCGATCCGCGAGGTTATGGCCCAGGAGTCATTGGCGTCGGTGATCGAGGAAGAGATGGATCCCGGCTCGCATATCCGGTCGGACGCTGAGATCGGGGAATGGGTGAAGCGAGTCGCAACGACGATGTGGCATCCGGTCGGAACGTGCCGGATGGGTCAGGATGGGCGAGCGGTGGTCGACGCAAGGCTTAGGGTCCGCGGGGTCGACGGTCTCCGGGTGATCGATGCCTCGATCATGCCGAATATCACCAGCGGCAATACCAACGCCCCGACTCAGGCGCTTGCGCGCCACGCCACCGCGATGCTGGTCGACGATCTGAAGGGGACCTAGGGAGTTCTGGCACAAGCTGGCGGCAGCGATGGCCGCAGTCCTCCCGTCCGCGCTGGCCAGGGGGAGGCGGCGCCGGTTGGATGCTCTTCGCGGCTTGGGCGCGTGGACGAAGTTCGTGCTATCGTCCGCGCAGTCGCACCTGGCCCTGTGAATCTCGTTATCGGCACTTCACTCTCAGATGCCCTTCCGGGCTTTGCCATCCTTGGCCATCTGCCGGTAGTCGCTCGGATCTCGCTCGAACGCTTTTCGAAAAGCTCGCACAAAACTCGAACGGCTCTCGTACCCCGCATTTTGAGCAACGACGTCGATCGACATCGTCGTTGTCGTCAAGTCGATCGCAGCTTGGCGCATTCTCAAGTCTCGCAAGATGACCATCGGGGATCGTCCAAAGATATCCGAGAAACGCGCCATGAACGCCGACCGACTCAATCCCGCACTGTGTGCCAGGCTTTGAACCGAATGCGCCGCTCCTGGCCGCGCCACCATATCTGCAAAAGCACGGGTGACCTGCTTGTCGGCGAGTATCGAGAATCGCTCGGTCCATCGCCGGGATGACCTGAGGGACCGTCGTACCAATGAGACGACGATTTGCTTGAGCAGAGACGCTGTCATGGCTCCAACGCCGACCTCCTGCTGCAGGAGCTCGTCGATGGCCTCGCGAAGCTTCAGGTCGATCTTGTCGGCAGGCTCGAACTGCTCGATCACCGGTTCGCGGAGGTCTCCAAACAGCCTCACGGACTGACCAAAGAATGCGTTAAAGAAGCCGCATATCTGGACGATTTCGGGTTGCTCGTTTGGCACTGCGACGCGGAGGATGCCGTCTTGATGAGTCCAGCAGTCCCTCGAAATGAGCTTTGGCGGGCCTTTTCCACCGTCAACCTCGATCATGAACGGAGTGTTTGGCGGAACGATGATGAGTAGATGAGGGCGCAACGGCATCTCCGGTCCGCCGTTGATAGACATGCGTCCTACGCCACTCAAATTGTAATGGATCCCGGGTACGTCAATCGTCCCGAATTGCACCCGATGGCCTCGCGGCACCAGTAGCTCGGTCAGCGCGACGACATCGATGGAGAGCGCCAGCATCAAGTTGTTGAGGTCTGTTGTAGACAACTTGACAGTGGCGCCCGCGGGCGGTGAAGCGTTCTGCCCGACGAGGACCTGCTTTGGAATAGCTTTCGAAGCGTGCATTTGTAGTGGCCCTTTACTGCCCGGCTACCGGTGCCGATAGTGCTCCGAAGCCTGTTCTCCAAGGATCAGCGAGGGCGTCGCCTTGCTCATTCGTAGCACTCAACTTCGTCTCCTGCCACTAGACGAAATTAGGACCTGAAGCGAACCAGGCAGCCCTGGTTGGGTTGCCGGTCCAATCTAGGGAGCCCCAAATGTCAGCTCCGAAACGGATCCGGTTTGCAAGGCGTGACGGCGTCCTTCCGAGAAGTGATTTCTTCCGAGCAGAGAATGCGAACGTTCCCATGGTTGTTATGCTGTGCCTGACCGACATCCGTTGCGCATTGCGACGCTCGCGGGACGACGGGAAAGGACTAAGACGACGACTTCAGCACATCCGTATCGATCGGCAGGCTGCGCACACGCTTGCCGGTCGCAGCGAAGATCGCATTGGTCACCGCAGCACTGACAATGGCTGTCGGAGCTTCACCTACGCCACCCGGAGCTTCGGCATTCTTGATCAAGTGCGTCTCCACCACCGGCACCTCGTCGATACGCATCGGCAGATAGCTGTCGAAATTGCTCTGTTCGACCCGTCCATCCTTGAAAGTGATTGACCCATGGAGAGCGGCGGTCAGGCC
Source organism: Bradyrhizobium pachyrhizi (assembly GCF_001189245.1). GTDB lineage: Bacteria > Pseudomonadota > Alphaproteobacteria > Rhizobiales > Xanthobacteraceae > Bradyrhizobium > Bradyrhizobium pachyrhizi. Next base: position 20,026 of record NZ_LFIQ01000090.1, read on the forward strand.
GAAAATCGTTCCACCTTGAATCTGTGCTTCGATCGTATCCGGATTGACGTACACCCCGCAGTCAATCACACAGACGATCCGCTTGACCTTGACAGAGCCATCGGCCGCCACTTCGACCTCGGCGACCTGCGCCGTGTAACTTCCGTATGCAAATTGCACCGAAATTCCGCGGCCATGCCGCGCGGGAAGGGGGGATCCCCATCCGGCTTTTTCCGCTGCAAGCGACAGAACAGTGAGCGCTCGCGGATTGTGGCCGAGCAGTCCCTTGCGATAAGCGACGGGATCCTGCTTCGCGGCATGAGCGAGCTCATCTATGAAGCTTTCGACCACAAAAACATTGTGAGTCGGTCCGACGCCGCGCCACCAGGACGTCCGGACACCAGGGGGCTCGACCCGGACAAAGTCGACATGGATACTGGGCAGTGCATAGGGCGGCTCAGCCGCCGCTTCTACGGCATCGGGGTCCAATCCGTCCTTGAAGTAAGGGGGATAATAGCGAGCCATGACTGAGGGGCCGGCGATCCGATGCATCCAGGCAACCAGCTGGCCAGCCGTATCAAGTCCGGCCGACAGCCGATCGAGATAATAGGGCCGATACATATCGTGCTGGATGTCTTCCTCGCGGCTCCAGATCACCTTCACCGGGCCGTCGACGTGTTTGGCGATCTTGACGGCGAGAATAGTGCCATCGGCTTCCAGCCTACGGCCGAAACCACCGCCAATCAGATGATTGTGAATCTTGATCGCATCCTTTGGCAGGCCGGTGAGTTCGGCCACCTGAGACTGCGTGATCGTAGGCGCCTGTGTACCGACCCAAATGTCGCAACGATCCTTCTGCAGATGAACGGTACAGTTCATCGGTTCCATCGCCGCATGGGCCAGGAAAGGCACCTGATAGACGGCGTCAACCCGTTGCGCTGCCTTCGCAAGTGCCTTCGCCACATCACCGACGTTACGGGCAACAGCGCCCGGCTTTCTGGATTCCTCTTCCAATTGTCTGACGATATCGGCGCTGTTGACCTTGCCGTTCGGCCCGTCGTCCCATGCGATGGCAGCGGCCTCTAGCCCCTTCTTCGCCGCACCCATGTGATCCGCCACCACGGCAACAGCTTCATCGATATTGATCAGCTGCCGGACCCCCTTCACTGCCAGCGCGGCCTTCTCGTCCACCTTTTTTGCTTTGCCACCGAGCACAGGCGAAATGGCAACTGCTGCAACCTTCATACCCGGCAGTCGCGTATCGATGCCATAGAGCGCGCGGCCATCGACCTTTATCGGAGAATCCACCCGCTTAGCGCGCGTGCCGATCAGGCTGAAATCCTTCGGATCCTTTAGTTTGACGTTTGCCGCAGGTGGGACAGGCAACTTCGCCGCAGCGGTCGCAAGTTCGCCGTAGCTCAGATGCTTCGAGCCCGTTGCATCGAACACGACGCCGTTCTTGGCGCGGCAAGTCGCTGGATCGACGTTCCAGCGTTTTGCGGCTGCCGCGATCAGAAGATTTCGACCCACTGCCCCTGCCTGGCGTAGCGGCGTCCAGAAGGCACGGACAGAAGCGGAGCCACCTGTATTTTGAATGCCTATGATCGAGTTGACGTAGAGCGCATGATTTGGCGGCGCATGCTGAACCTGAATCTGGTCAAGTGTCACTTCCAGTTCTTCAGCGAGAAGCATCGAGAGCGACGTGTAAACGCCCTGTCCCATCTCGATCATCGGAATGACCAGTGTCACGGCGCCGGTCGGATTGATCCGTATAAAACCATTCGGTGCGAACGTACCCGTGATCTCGTTTTCGACCACCTGCGAAGTAGCTGCCGCGAAGACGGACCCGGTGCTTGCACCGGTCAGCACAAAACCAAGCAGCAAACCTGTGCCCTGAAGGAAGCCGCGCCGTGACATCGCTGTTTCATCGACAATCCGCTCTTTCAGAAAAGGCTCATTCATCATTTCAAACTCCCGCAGCGTGCTTGATCGCGGCGCGAATGCGCTGATAGGCGCCGCATCGGCAGACATTGCCGGACATGGCAGCGTTGATGTCGTCATCCGTCGGCTTCGGCGTGTCCTTCAGGAGCGCCGCCGCCGACATGATCTGGCCGGACTGGCAGTAACCGCACTGCACCACCTCCAGCTCCAGCCACGCCTTCTGCAAGGCTGCGCCCTGCGGCGTCTTGCCGATCGCCTCAATCGTGGTGATCGCACCGTCGCCAACGCTGTCGACCGACGTCTGGCAGGAGCGGACCGCCTGGCCGTCGACATGCATGGTGCAGGCGCCGCACAGCGCCTGACCGCAGCCGAACTTGGTGCCGGTCATACCGAGCACATCGCGCAGCACCCACAGCAGCGGGATGTCGCCGTCGACATCGATCTCGTGGGGGGTGCCGTTGATCTTTAGCGTGAAAGCCATGTATCCCTCTTGAGCCCGTTGGGAGTGAGCGGCGAGCCGATGCACCCACGCATTAGAAGTCCTCGGCAGGATCAAGTCGCCGAAGCGGCATATTCGGGGAGATCGAGTTCGGACTGAGGTTTCGCTGGGTGTCGCTCGATGGAATCTCCGACAGCCGTACCGATTAATCGCAGCGTGGGGCGAGGTTTTCCAATAGCTGGCATAAATAGTTTTCATAACGGCGTGGAATATTGCTGCGGTTGGACATCTCTGCCATTCGAAAATCAAGGCGCGGATGCAGTCTGCGGCAGCATTCATTGCCGATAGATCGACTGAGCGCGGTTTAGACTTCCCTTCAGTTTTCCTGTGACCAATATTTGCAATACGGCGGCGCCGAACGCTGCGCATTGCGCCAGCGTCTTACCGCGATGACGCACTGGTCGATGCGCTCGCTGAGGCGTCGGTCGATGGGTGGAAGCGCCTCGGCTTGCCGCGGCGGCCCTACGCGCTCGCGGCCGAATGACTTCAAGTCGGGGGAGTTCGCGAATTGTTTCGACCCGCGCTTCAGTTTCGCCGCGCAGCCGGTGAGGCGCGGATCACCACAATGTCGAGAAGCGCAGCACGCCGTTTGATCAAGAAAAAGGCCGGCGGGCGCTACGCCGCCGACCTCGTCTTGCAGCTGCCGGCTGTCAGGTCCGGTTCCGCTGCATTGCATCTTCCTGGGATCGATTTTGATCCGTAGCATCCTCCGTCTGCTGGAGCCATTGCACGACGGTAGGGTCAAACCCTTACGGAGATAGGCACGCACTGCATCATCCGGTGGAGCCCGCTATCCCTTGGTTTAGGGGCAGCCCATGAGATGCTGCGACGGTCCCGATAACAACACATCTAGGTCGGCGCGGGGACGCGTCGCCGTACTTCGTCGCGCGGGTCAACAGCGAACCATGCGGCCCGCCGCATGTTGGCAGGTCCGAGCCGGGAAAAAGCACCGGTTTGAAGCGAGAAGGCACGAGTAGGCAGGCCTAAACTTAGGTTTGCTCATTCTTAGACAATGTACTGTGCGCGATCGACCTCTGTGCCATGGTTTGGTTGTTCTCTCGTGACTACGCTGGTGCTGTCAATCGCCCGATCTATCGAGCAACAATCGAGGAGTTCCAGCGATGAGAATCATGGATGCAATCGCATTGTCAGCTTTTGCTTGCAGGACGGCTGAGTCAGCCTCCGACTTTGCGAGCGTTGTTCGCAACTTGATTTTGGACGTGCGAGACAGTTACCGGCCCGAGTTGCACTACATGCGTGGCCCTGGTCCGAAATGGCGCGCTAAGCATCAACCCAGTCTGAAATTCGACCTTCGAGCAGTATCACCGGTCGAGCAGCACCAAGTATCGCCATTGCATGTGCGTCGTCGCGTTGCGGCCAACTCCACTCGATAGTCAGGCCGGGTTCACGAAACAAGGAGGCGGAAAACTCATTTTCCGGTCGTAGCTCGAACAGTGGACTTTTGTCTGACGATGCCGAAAACGCCCTATCTTTTAAGGGGGAATGACTGACTCTCTCTCTCTCTCTGCCGCGGTCCCATTGATTCTGATTTGGGTGCGCGTGCGGCTATGCACCTTCGTAGCTTGGCAAAGACGACCGAGCTGGTCGAGAGATCGAGCGAAGTCATCTGCCGCCGGAGGACTTCGCATCGCGTGACGTTGAGCGTCGGCTCTTACACCTCTTGGACCCCCGTTAAGAACCTGACCTTCTTGGCGGGCGTCAACTACGCGACCAGAAATACGCGAGCGGCAGCACCGTAACGCTGCCATTGCAGGCGAGCATCGCAAAGCCCGGTGCTTCTACGAGCTAAAGGATCAACATAGCCTCACGGTGCTACTCCACGCTCAACGCAACCGGTGAATCGCCTGAGAAATCACCAAAACCAGGAAGGAAAGCGAAGCGAACTTCAATGATCTCCAGAAAAAGCCTCCGGGATGTCCTCCGGAGGCTTTTACGTTTCCGCTCACAAAAACCATTGCGCCGGGAGTGGACGCCCTTGCCTACCACGGGGAAATCGGTAGGTAAGCCACGGCAGGAGATAAAATTATGGCGTAATTTCAATGATATAAGAGTTCACAGCTTTATTCCGAATGGCGTGCCAAATCCGCGCCATTTCATAACCTTGTCCGACGCGGCTCCGCCGCGGGAGCGTGACCTCGCGCCGGCCGCTTTGCACTCCGTGTTGTCCCGGTCCCAATCAAGCGGGCGGGCGCCCCTCATTTGCGCTATGATTGCCGCCATGACGATCGGGATTACCGGACCCGAACGGAAGGCACCACGACAAAGTGGCGTGGTCAGGCTGATCGTTGCGATCATTGTCACTGTGATCTGCTTGATCCTGCTCGCGCTCGCGAGCGATTTCCTGGTCGACTGGCTGTGGTTTTCGTCGGTCGGCTATGTGCAGGTCTTCTGGACAACAATCGGCGCCAAAGCCGCCGTCTTGGCTACGGTCTGGACGGCAACGGCCCTCATCCTCGGGGTGAACGGGTGGCTCGCGCTGCGTTTGGCCGGCAAGCGGTCGACACAGGTTGCCGCGGCTTCCGTCGGGCAGGTCGCGGGCAGCGCGCCGCCGGATCCATTTGCGCAGTTGTTCGATCGACTGCCGTGGCCCGCGATCGCCGCAGGCGGGGCAGCCTTGCTCGCGCTGCTCGTCGCGGCGGCCGAAGTCGGCTATTGGGGCATCTTCCTGAGGTATCTCTATCAGGCGCTCTATGGCGCAGACGATCCGCTCTTCAACAAGGACCTCGGCTTCTACCTGTTCTCGCTGCCCGCCTATGTTCTGGTCAAGAACTGGATGCTGCTTACACTGGTCCTGAGCGCGCTCTTCGCCGCAACAATCTATTGGGCTCGCGGCGATATCGAATACGACGTTCATCACCGGTCGATGTCGCCCATGGCGATTGCCCACGGTTCGGCATTGCTTGGTCTTCTCTTCGCGGTGAAGGCCTGGTCCTACGCTCTCGACCGCTATCTGCTGCTCTACGGCGACAACGGCGTCGTCGTCGGCGCAAGCTACACCGATGTCCAAGTGGGGTTGCCGGCCCTGTGGCTCATGATCGGGCTCTCGATCATCGCGGCGCTCGTCGCGTGGGCAAATGTGCGGGCGCGCAGCTACCGGCTTCCGGCGGCGGCGGTCATGCTCGTCGTCACCGGCGCCCTGGCATTGTCCGGCATCGTCCCGGCGCTGTTCCGGCAATTCGTCGTCAAACCAAGCGAGCTGGAGCTGGAGAAGCCCTACATCGAGCGCAATATCGCGCTCACCCGGCAGGCGTACGATCTCGACAAGATCGTAACCAAGCCCTTTGCCGCCGAACAGAAGCTCACCTTCAGGACGCTCGACGCCAACAAGGCGACAATCGATAATATCAGGCTGTGGGACTGGCTGCCCTTGTCGGATACCTACGCGCAGCTGCAGGAGATCCGCACCTACTACAAATTCCATGATCTCGACGTTGACCGCTACTGGCTCGACGATTCCTACCAGAGTGTGATGCTTTCGGCGCGCGAGCTGCGCTCCTCGCTGTTGCCGCCAAATGCGCAGACATGGGTCAACCGCCACGTGCTGTTCACCCACGGCAATGGCGCGGTGATGAGCCCAGTCACCCGCAAGAGCACTGAGGGGCTGCCGCTGTTCTATTTGCAGGACATTCCGCCGGTTGCGGACGGAGGCCCCAGGATCGTCGAGCCGCGCATCTATTACGGCGAGGAGAGCGACGACTACGTCATCGTCAAGGGAAGTGCGCCAGAGTTTGATTATCCGAAAGGCAAGGACAACGCCTATGCGCGGTATGAGGGCGCCGGCGGCATTCCGATCGGCTCAGTGGCGTGGCGAACGCTGTTCGCGTACTACTTCAACGACCCGAACCTCTTGCTCTCGAACTACATCACGCCGGAGAGCCGGATCATGATCCGGCGCAATATTCGGGAGCTGGTACCCGAGATCGCGCCGTTCCTGAGGCTCGATCATGATCCCTATCTGGTGATCAGCGGCGGGCGGATGTTCTGGATGCAGGACGCGTATACGACGAGTTCCTATTTTCCGTCGACGCCGCCCGTGCATGATTTCGATCTCAACTACATCAGGAATTCGGTGAAGGTCGTCATCGATGCCTATCACGGGACCGTCGATTTCTATTTGATGGATCCTGCGGACCCGATTGCCGCGACCTACGCGCGCATCTTTCCGCAGCTGTTCAAGCCGTTCGCGGCGATGCCCGCGGATTTGCAGAAGCACATTCGATATCCGGAGGACCTGTTCCTGATTCAGGCGCGGCTGTTCCAAGCCTACCACATGGAGGCCGCCGAAGTGTTCTACAATCGCGAGGATCTCTGGCAATTCCCGCGCCAGCCGGGCAGCGGCGGCGGCACCTCGGTGATGAGCCCTTATTACATCATCATGCGGTTGCCCGGCGAGGCGCGGGCCGAGTTCTTCCTCATGGTTCCGATGGTGCCGAGCCGCCGCGACAACATGATCGCGTGGCTTGCGGCGCGTTGTGACGCGCCCGACTACGGCAAGCTGATCGTGTACGAATTCCCGAAGGAGAAGCTCGTCTACGGGCCGTTCCAGATCGAGGCGCGGATCAATCAGAACACGGAGATATCGCAACAGCTAACATTGTGGAATCAGATGGGCTCGCGGGTGATACGTGGGGCGAACCTGCTGGCGATTCCGATTGAGAACTCGATCCTTTACGTATCGCCGCTCTATTTGCGCGCGGAGTACGGGCACTTGCCGGAGCTGAAACGCGTGATCGCGGCCTATGACGAACATGTGGTGATGAAGGAGACGCTCGGCGAGGCCTTGTCGGCTCTATTCGTCGAGCCTGGCGCGGCGCGGCCGGTCTCGAGTACGAATGAGGAAATACCTGTCACAGGCCCGTCGACGAGTCAGGCAAGGGACGCGCTCGATCGCTACAATAAGGCCGTTGAACGATTGCGGTCAGGTGATTGGAAGGGCTTTGGCACGCAGTTCGATGCAATGCGCGAGCTTTTGGAGGAAATGAACCGGCGTTCCACCGGCCGCTAGGGCGTCAATTTCTTGAGTTGGACCCTGCCTCCAACCCGGAAATTGCGAACGCGGGTAATTTCGGTGACGGTGCATTCAATATAGCAGGGCGAGATCGGAGGCGGTGAGGACAACCCGAACGCCTGACTGGCAGCCGCGGGCCCAAGCCGGGTTAGAGCACCAGATCACTAGTCGAGTACCTGCCGCGCTCCTATTCTCAGTCGTCATTCCCGGCCTTATGTATTCGACGACGAGCACCAGCGCGACGGTCACTGCGATATGGTTCGCCCGCCGGCGATGCTGGTGAAACCAAGGGAGTTAATCGATGAGGTCACTCCTGTTGCTCACGGCCAGCGGTCCGTTGCTGGTCCTCACATCCCACGAACTACTGGATGACAAGCTCCTTGGTGAGCTCAAGGCCAAGGGCATCGGCAAGTTTGTCGCCTTCGATGTTCCGCTCGGTCTCGCGAAGGAACGCTATGGTGGGCATTTCCACGCGGTCGAGAGCGATTTGCACGAAACAGACGACTTGAGGATACTCGATTTCAATGGCCAGCGGATCTTTCAGTTGTTTCGTTTCAATGAGCTCGGTGCCGCAATTTTGCAAGAACAAGCCTGAGGTCCAGGCACCCGTCTGGTTCGTGCAGGATGCGTTGAGCTTTTGAGAATACCCATCGCGGCGATCCCGAGATCCCGGCGCAATATGCCTCGCAATCGCGTTCTGCAGCCGCCAGCCAGCGGCTCGTTACCGTCGGAGCACGGCCCGAAAAAAGTGTGAAGCGGCTTTCCGAGACGATCGTGCCCGAGCACAGAACCAAAGCACGACAAGGATTTCATTCGAAATTCATCGCTCCTTAGAAGTCGGGTAGCGGCATAGGCGCATGCGTCTCGGTCTTCTTCGGCTTTTCGGCGACCAGTGCTTCCGTCGTGATCAGGAGCGCAGCGATGGAGGAGGCATCCTGCAAGGCGGTGCGCACGACCTTCGCAGGGTCAATCACGCCGGCGTTCACCAAGTCCTGGTAGTCGCCGGTCGCGGCATTAAAGCCCCAATTGTAGTTGTCGTTCTCGAGCACCTTGTTGACGATCAGCGAGCCATCTTCGCCCGCGTTCTCGGCGATCTGGCATGCCGGCGCCCGGAGCGCACGGCGCACGATCTCGACGCCCGCCTTCTGATCGGAGTTGGCCGTCCTGATACCCCTAAGCGCCTTCTGCGCTCGCAGCAAGGCGACCCCGCCGCCGGGAAGAATGCCTTCCTCAACCGCCGCGCGCGTCGCATGATGGGCGTCGTCGACCCGGTCCTTGCGCTCTTTCACCTCAATCTCGGTTGCGCCGCCGACGCGGATCACCGCAACTCCGCCGGCAAGCTTTGCCAGGCGCTCCTGCAGCTTCTCGCGATCGTAGTCCGATGTCGTGCCCTCGATCTGGCCCTTGATCTGCGTCATGCGCGCTTCGATATCCTTTCTCGCGCCGGCTCCGTTGACGATGGTCGTGTTCTCTTTCTCGACAATGATCTTCTTGGCGCGCCCGAGCGTGTCGAGCGCGACATTCTCGAGCTTGACGCCGATCTCGTCGGAGATTGCGGTGCCCCCGGTGAGGATCGCGATGTCTTCCAGCATCGCCTTGCGGCGATCGCCGAATCCCGGCGCCTTCACCGCGGCGACTTTTAAGCCGCCGCGCAGCTTGTTGACCAGCAGCGTTGCAAGCGCTTCGCCTTCGACATCCTCCGCAACGATCAGGAGCGGCTTGCCCGATTGCGCCACCGCCTCGAGCAGGGGAAGCACGGTCTGAAGTGTGGACAGCTTCTTCTCGTGGACAAGGATATAGGCGTCTTCGAGCTCGACCCGCATCTTTTCGGCATTGGTGACGAAATAGGGCGAGATGTAGCCGCGGTCGAATTGCATGCCTTCGACGATTTCGAGTTCGGTGCTGAGGCTCTTTGCCTCTTCCACCGTAATAACGCCCTCATTGCCGACCTTCTTCATGGCGTCGGCGAGGAACTTGCCGATCTCGGCGTCACCATTCGCCGAGATGGTGGCGACCTGAGCGATCTCTTCGTTGGCCGTCACCTTCCTGGCATGAGACCTCAGGTCGTTGACGATCGCGTCCACCGCGAGATCGATGCCGCGCTTGAGGTCCATCGGGTTCATGCCGGCGGCGACCGACTTGGCGCCTTCCTTGACAATGGCTTGTGCGAGCACGGTTGCGGTCGTCGTGCCGTCGCCCGCGATATCGCTGGTCCTGGAGGCGACCTCGCGCACCATCTGGGCGCCCATGTTCTCGAACTTATCCTCCAGCTCGATCTCCCTGGCGACGGTAACGCCATCCTTGGAAATGCGCGGCGCACCGAACGGTCTTTCGATCACCACATTGCGTCCCTTGGGGCCGAGCGTGACCTTGACGGCACTTGCCAGAGTATCAATGCCCCGCAGCATCCGTTCGCGCGCTTCAGTTGCGAACATCACGTCCTTGGCAACCATGATGCGAACCTCCTTTTTTCTCCTTCCATTCCTTCCGGCTCCGCAAGCGTCTCGAGCCGCCTTCGAGCCAGTGCCTTGGTCGTCTGTCGGCGACCGCTGGATCATACAACAATTTCAATCATGTAAGAGTTCGCATTTTTGTTCCGAGTGGCGCGCCAACCTGCACGATATTCCGCGATCGGAGTCCCGATCGGGAGTGCCAGCCCCATGATCGACTAATCCTGCTCATTCCCGCCCATCATGTCGGCGATCGCCTTGATGCGGCTTCTGGCGTACTTCGGCAGGCCGGCGCTCAGCGAATCACCGCTGTTGAAGGAGCTCTTGCCCATCAGCAGCTGCGCCGGCACGAGATTGCGCAGCATGGGTGTATTGCTATATTCCCTTTGCTTGTTCAGCACGTCGTTCCTGACCGCAACCAGGATGTAGACCGTCGCGATGGCGGCTTCCGGCTCGGTCGGATGCCGTTGCAGAACCGCAAGCAGCTTGCCGAACTGGATAACCTGGTTGACCCAAAAGATGTTCTGCTCGAGCGCGCTGGTGACTGTGGTGTCGAGCTCTGTCAGGCCCGGCAGCTCGGCAAGGTGCGGCTGCGTGATCAACATGATCTCACTCTGGAACTCGATGAAATCCGGAATTGGCTTTTTGCTCTCGTCGCGCAGCTTGTTGGCAAGCTGAATGCCCGCCGGAATTTTCCCTTCGAACATGTAACGGGACTGCGCGCAGATTGCCTTCGCGTCCGCGCACCAGCGGCGATCCGGCGGACGATTGTGCGCGGCGACCCCGTCCTTGTTGGGAATAGCATCCCCCGCCACGATCGGCCGGTGCTTGACCGCCGGATCGATCTGCTCGAGGAACGCGATATTCGCATACCGCGACAGATCCAATGTGGCTGCCGGTCTTGGAAGTCGAAACCGCGCTTCTCCCAGGTAGACCGAGAGCTTCAGCTTCGTTTGTTGGTTGAGCGTGGGCTCAACGAAGCCTGGGAAGAGCGAGAGAAAGCGCCGCTGAACCGGGCGCGAGCGAGCCCAATCTTCGAAAGGAATGAGTCCGCTCGAGGAGTCCGCGAGCTTATCGTTGCGTTGGTCGGCGAAGATGACGGTGCGCGGTTTGATCTGCGCGATCGGAACGCTGGCGGCTGCGGGCACGTCCTCCAGCTGGAATTTCTGCGCCGCCGCGCCCGTGCAAGCGGCCACCCAGGCGGCGATGAGGACAGCGGCACAGTGGAGTCTCATGGGCGTCAATGCTCAATTTAGCCGCCACCAGAAATAATCGGGATCGACTCGGAGCGGCGGTCGCGGGAGGCGATCCTCGGCATCGGGATATCCGCGCCAGGAGGGATATTCGCGCGGACCAAGACGCCAGGTCGGGTACGGAAAGGGCGGCTGGTTGTCGCCGTAAGGGTGGTTGTCGTAGGACCACTGCCGGAATGGCCCGGTGTAGCTTGCCGCACGCGAGACGATCCGAAATTGCGTATCATTGGTTCTGCCTGACGGATCCCGCTTGAAGTACTCGGTGAATGCGCGCCCGGAGCCGGCCGGTGCGGGATCGCCAGTATAGGGATCGATCGACAGAGTAACGAGCTGATGCATGGCTTCGCGGGAAGGGCCGTTCAACACCGTCTTGGGCGCGTGCAGCTCCCATGCTGCCTGCACGATCGGCTCGAACATCGGCAGCGCCACTTTTGCTCCGGTCTGGCCACGCCCGAGGGTGCGGCGTCCCCCGTCGCCGTTGTCGTAGCCGACCCAGATCGCGACGGTGACGTCATTGGTGAAACCGACGAACCAGGCATCGGCCCAATTATCAGTGGTACCGGTCTTGCCGCCGACATAGGGCGAGAGATGCTTCACCGTGTGCGCGGTTCCGCGAGCGAGCACGCCCTGAAGCATTGATTTCAACTGGTAAAACGATGCGCGGTCGGCGGAGCCGATCCAGTCCACCGCACGCGGATCGCGCCGGTAGATCGCGCGGCCGTCCTGTTCGATCGTCTCGATCGCATGGGGCTGGGGCCGTGCGCCTTCGTTGGCGATCGCTGCATAAAACGCCGCAAGGTCGATTAGCCGCACGGTTTGGGCGCCGAGCACGAACGGGTAATAGCGCATGCATTCCTTGTAGAGCTGCGCTTCCATCGCGAGCTCGCAGACCCGGTCGAGGCCGTGCTCGGCGCTGTCGTCGAGGCCGGTCGCGAGCAATTGCGCGGTGGCGAGATTCCGCGAGTTTTCCAGCGCACGCCGCAGCGTAATGGCGCCCGAAGCGCCGCCGTCGTAGTTCCTCGGCGACCAGAAACCGCGCTGGCGCGCGGAGCCCGTCGCGCCGATCGGTGCCAGCGTAATGGGTTCGTCCATCACCAGCGTGTTGGGCTGCAGTCCCTTTTGTAGGGCGGCGAGGTAGGTCAGCGGTTTCAAGGTGGAGCCGGGTTGCCGCAGGCTCTGGACGACGCGGTTGAGCTGGCTTGCCGGATACGAAAAGCCGCCCGCCATCGCGAGAATGCGGCCCGTTTCGTTCCCGAGTACAAGCGCCGCTCCCTGCACGGTCGGTCGAATGCGCAGATCGGCACGCGCCACTTGCTTGCCCTTGGCTTCGCCCACCTGAACATAGACCACGTCGTACGGCTTGAGACCGCGCCGGGTCGCGGCGCTCCAGGTGTTCAGCGGCAGGATGCTTCCGTCGGTCAGACCGACGTTGATCGCATCGCCGCGCTTGCCACGCGTATTCTCCAGGACGACCGCCGCTTCCCAGTGAACGTCATAGAGCGGTAGCCGCGTCGTCTTCAACGCCACGAGCCAGGCCGGTTCCGTTACCGTCAGGTTTGCCGCAATCTGACGGACAGCATCGGAAATGTTCGCCTCGGGTCCCTCGAACTTGTAACGACCGCTGTTCAGCTCGTACCGCGCGAGGCCTTCCTGCAATGTTGCCTCAACTGCGCGCTGCAAGGCCGAGTTGACGGTCGAGTGCACCGTGTAGGAGGAACTGGTGAGACTATCGAGGCCCGCGACCACCTTTGCCTCGCGCGCGATGTGATCGACGAAGTGAAAGCCAAAGTCCAGGCGCGTCGGCCGGTACTCGACGAGCTGCGGCAATACTGGTTGCGCCGCGGCGGCGTCGATCATGGCGTCGTCCTGCATGCGGGCCAGCACGTAAGCAAGGCGCTCGCGCGCGCGCTCATGGTGGTGGTCGGGATTGAAGTAGTTCGGTCCCTTGGCGAGCCCTGCGAGCAGCGCGCCCTCGACTGCGGAGAGCGCCTTGGCTGGTTTGCCGAAATAGCTGCGCGCCGCCATCTCGATGCCCCAGGCCCCGCGACCGAGATAAATCGAGTTGAGATAGAGTTCGAGGATTTCCGCCTTGGTCAGGGCGCGCTCCATCCGCGAGGCTACGATCATTTCCCGCAGTTTTCTTTCGTAGGTGATGTCGTTGCCCACCAGCAGGTTCTTGGCGACCTGCTGCGTAACGGTCGAGCCGCCCTGCGGCCGTCCCGGGTGCGTGAAGTTGCCGATGAAGGCGCGGACCAGTCCGCGCTCGTCAATGCCGGTGTGTTGGAAGAAGCGCTTGTCCTCGGCGGCGACAAATGCATTGCGCACTGCTTCCGGGATATCCGCAAGCTTGACCCAGATGCGGCGATTGTTCGGGACGTAAATCTCAGCAAGACGCTCGCTCCTGCTGTCGAGGACTATGCTGGTGCCAGGAAGCCTGAGGTGCTTAAGCTGCGCGACGTCGGGCAGATCCTTGACCGCGCTGTTGTAGAAAGTGATGACCTGACCAAGATCGACCGGAGATTCTTCCGTTTTTTCGACCTTGCAGAACTGCCTGTAGGCCACGTGGAGGTCGGCCAGCTTCAGTCCTTTGAGTGCCTTGATCTCGCTGCTCAATGCCTCCTTGTCGTCCATGGCGGTGGCAATCAGATCGTCTAGGTTGATGTCCTCGATGTCGAAAGCCTTGCGCATGTGGGCGCAGCCGGCACTCAAGAGCTCCGCCACCTCGGAGCGGTCACGTACCGCATCAAACTCCGTCTTGACCCCATCCGGCCGGGTACTGACCTGGCTGAAGGCCAGCGCCGTGGCGAAGATCTTGATGAGAATCGAGTCCATGACCTGCTGCCGGTCAAAAAAACCGTCCCGTGAGGTCCCTTCTTGTAGAACAATACTAAACAAGGCTGTTTCGAGGAAAAAGTTCCCGAGACGCTTCCGCCGCTTCCCGGCCTTGAGCACCGCTCCGACCTGGCCGGGCCGCGGAACCAACGCTGCGGTCAGTGCGTTTTGGAAATACCGCATTGGCAGCGCACTCATGAACGCCTCTCTTCCCGTCGTACTTGCCGCGGCGCTCCTCGGCGCCGCCATAGCCACGATGCCTGCGGACGCTGCTCCTCGAAAAAAGAACACGCGGGCACTTGCCGCGGTGCCCCCTGCAGCTAGCGCCGCTCAGCCCCCTGCGGACAGATTTTTGGCCTGCGACGTCCGGGTGCGCGACTATCTTCGCGAAGGCGGAGCGGCGATACGGGTGACCAAGATCGAAGTGGACGATGCCCGACTGCAGTTGAACATTCATCATGAGTACGGAGAGGCGGGAAAGTCGTCTCGAAAATACCTCCGCGGGGACAATGAAGAAGAAATGCGCAAGAATCTGCGTGGAATATTGGATGAGTTCGCTGCGGCTGCGAAGGCCGCAGCGGCTGGTCGCGCTTGGTATGTGATCGCTGCTCGCAAGGTCATGCCGGAGCTCCGCGACAATTCGGGCGACACCACGAGTCCGTGGACGGCCATCGTCCTCGCGGATTTCGATGGAAAATGCAGACCCATCACGTTCTATCAGACGGTCGAGCGGAACAAGCTCGATCCTGAACTGAGCAAGAAATTGGATGAGTGAAGTTTTGCGCGTGAAGTGATTTGCAGTCGTAGCGACCGCACCTGGACTCCATGAGAGGCGTGGTGAGGATGCTCAATTCAAGATAGCGCTAAATCGGCAATTGTGTGTGCTGTCGGCGGTGAGTTTGCCGTATTGGCGGCGAGGCTCGGGTTTCGCGCCTAGAGCATGATCCGGAAAAGTGCGAAGCGGTTTTCCGAAAATCGCCATTCAGCTTTGAGATCGCGATAAGTTCCGATCGTTCGTCAGGCATTCAAAAGCTCCCAGAGGGAGCGCTTCGCGTAGCTATTGAACGAATGACTTGCCTGACGGCGCAAGAGATATTTCGTATTGTCGTACGTTTAATTGGCTTGGACTCGCCGAATTGGGCTCACCGATCACTTTGCCTCGTCCGAGCAGTAGGATGGCCTCCGGCCCGCGCGGATGCAGGCCCGAAAGATCCCGCCCAAATGCCGCGGCCGGCAGCTTGTGCTTTACTTTGGGCGTCGGCGACGAGACGCCACCACGGCCTCATGGTGACACCAAGATATCTTCCTTCGCCTCACCGCGTGCGACGATCACTAGCGCATCGTCGGTCAACGGACGCCGCAGCGCCTTGGCCTCGTCCCATGGCGCGCGCATCCAGACATCGCGCTCCTCGTCGGTTGTTAGGACCGGCATCGCCTTGGGATGGATCGGTGCCACGACTGCATTCGGCGCCGTTGTCAGGAAACCATAGACGAGGTGGGCCCGGGGATCGGTTAGGACTTCGTCCAGCGGTCACCCTTGAACTCGGTCCAGATGCCGGCGAAGGCTGTCAGTGGCCTATCGTTTTTCAGCGCGAACCAGACGGCGTCCTTTTTCTTGGTCTCCGGGTTCGGCTCCGGGGCGTATTCAGCGAAGTTGTTGAACGGCACCAGGCACCGATTTTCCGGCTTCAGCCAGCCGCGCCAGTGCGGCGATGATGTGTTGCGGATGTTCGTGACGGGGGTCCGCCCGTGCGCGGTGGAGGCGGCAGGCCGGTGCGTTGCCGAACGATGCCTTCGGTGTTCAGGTGCGGAGGGACGCGACCTCATCACCGCGACATATGCGCATATCGGCCCGGAAGTCGCGGATACCGCAAGGCGGTTTGCGGGCAACAATCTCGCCTGTAGCAACTGCCATCTCGCAGCCGGAACGAAGAGTTTGGATTGCCGATGTCCGGCCTGTTTGAATTGTTTCCGCAATACAGTGCAAGGAACCGCGCTAACAGGCCGAACACATGGCTGCTCCGACCACCGCCGCAGGCGTGAAGAAAACCCTTGCCCGGAGCCGTCCACACATGGCCCAAAGCGTCCGGCCTCGATGCTTGCTTTGCCTTCTGCTGCTGGCGGTAGACCGGACGTCCGTGCGGCATGAACCAATCGACGCTCATGACCCATCGCGTCATTTCGCGGCGACGCCGCACTCCAGTCGCTTTCGGACTGAAGCGGATACAGAGCCACGCTCACCAATCCTGATTTAGAGGTACGCGTCCAAGGTCAGTTGACCCCGAACTACCTGCGGCTGCCGACGGCGCGCAGCCATATTGCCGCCGTCGAACGCCGGATACGCCATCGCGTCCTGTAACAGCAGCGCGCGAACCCGCCATCTGAAGCGGATTTAACCGATGAGCCCTCGTCATCCGCACTTTGACAGCATCTTTTGGAGTATTGCCTCAACCGGCTGCGGCGAAATCCCAAGTTCGACAAGGCCAGGCGACGACACGGTATCGATCTGCATCAACTCCACCTGATTGCGCGTGAGAATCGGGTCCGGGAGTATTTCGGAAGCCCATGCCAGCGCGTGCCAAACGGCGAGCGGGATCGGGACCAGGATGGGCGCGAGGCCAGCCTGATGCGCGACGATTCGGACCAATTCTTCGTAGGAATAAACGCGAGGGCCGCCGCACTCGGAGATCGTCGGTTGCGTCTCGGCTCGCTGGATGATCCGGACAGTCGCCTCCGCCACATCTTCCACATAGGCCGGCTGCAGTTTCATCGAGCCGCGGCCGAACATCGGATAGATCGGCAGTCGCCGGAGAAGATTGAGGATGGTCGTAAGAAACGCATCGTCCGGTCCGAACATGACGGCGGGTCGGACGATTTGCGCGCCGGCAAACGTAGCCCTGACCACCAGTTCACCTTCGCCGCGCGCTCGGATGTACCGCGATTGAGACGCGGCATCGGCGCCGATGCCTGACAAGTGAACGAGTCTTTTGACTCCGGCCCGGTGCGCCTGGGCCGCGACCCGTTGGGCGGACTCGACATGAACGGAATGAAACGTCTCGCGCCCGTGCTCGACGTAAAGGCTGACGGCGTTGACAGCGGCATAAGCGCCGGCAAGCGCATTTGCGACGGACCGTTCGTCGTGAATGTCGGCCTGGACGAACAGAAGTTGGGAATCATGCGGTCCAAACTGACTGCGCCCGCGATCTGGATGCCTTGACGCGATCCGGACGGGAAACTCGTGATCGCGCAGATGCTGAACGATGCGGCGGCCGAGAAATCCGGTTCCGCCGAATACAGTGACGGTGCGACCGTTCGTTGCCATCCTTTGATCTTTGCTCGAGAGAACGCGCCATAGCCCGAGCCGAAGCTGACGTCAGGGCGATGGCCGTCTGTCGGAACAATACCCTTTCGCAGCGACAGTTGGAATGCAGGCCGCTTCGAACCGCTATTGGACGGAAGCCCGATGCAAAGGTCGAGCGAAACTGAGTTCGTGGCCGTCGGGGTCAGCTAGGTGGAAGAAGCGCTCACCCCATTCGGCATCGCGGGGCACAGTCGCCGGCTGGTAACCCACCGCGAGCGCGCGTTCGTAAAGTGCGTCAACATCGGTGACGTAGAAGATGACCCGACCCCACCAGGACCAGCGCCGTTCGGCGGGCTGGTCGATGAGGTTGAGGTAGCTCGGACCTGCTCGAAAGCTAGTGAACGACGACCATTCGCCGCCATGCAGGACCTCAAATCCCAGGGCTCGGTAGAATCGGACAGCTCGCGGCATGTCATGGGTGCCCAGCGTGAGCGCGCTTATCCCCTCGATCATGGCCAGAACTCCCTGTTCTACCTCCCTACGCTTTTGAAGTCGCGGCGCAGAGATTAACCTCTCATGTGTGTCGAACGGTGAGCAAGTCAACGCCGAGCGCCCCTTTCCTTGCGTCGCCGCTCACGGCGAGCGGTAGATGCCCCAAGCTGCTCGAACCGAAAGCGCTGACGCTCTAAACTCTCCATCGCGTCGGCCAAACATCAAGTCCAGGCGCCCACACAACCAATCGATCCCAGTGGCACCCGCGAAAAGGAGCGGAGCATGAAGGGCGATAAAGACGTCATCGAATACCTCAACAAAGCGCTGCGCCACGAGCTCACCGCGGTGAACCAGTATTGGCTGCACTACCGCCTGCTCGACAATTGGGGCTACAAGGTGCTGGCCAAGGCGTGGCGCAAGGAATCGATTGAAGAGATGCAACATGCAGACAAGCTCATCGAACGCATCATCTTCCTCGATGGATCTCCCAATATGCAGACGCTGGAATCCCTCCATATCGGGAAGACCGTGAAGGCCGTGCTCGATAGCGACTTGCAAGCCGAATTGTCGGCGCACTCCCTCTACGCTGAAGCTGCGACCCATTGCCATCGGGTCAAGGACTACGTGACGCGGGATCTGTTTGAGCAACTCATGCACGATGAGGAAGAGCATATCGATTTTCTGGAAACCCAGATCGAACTCGTCGCGAGGATCGGACTCGAGCTATATGCCCAGCGTCATATCGGAGAGCTCGACCAGGACTAAAGTGCCAACGACTGCTTTCGGCCCAAATGCGAAGTTGCGGCCAACGGCGAGTACGTCCGGTTATGGGGGGAAAGCGGAAGTGAATGGCCGATTGTTAAGACGGCGCGATTGACCCCAACCGGAAGGGATTCAACGGCACTCAAGCAGTCTGCTCTTATGAATTTGTTTGGCCTCAACCTGGCCTGGATGAACGGATGTCCCTCAAACCGACCCGAACGACCTTAGCGGACATGGCAGCTCCCTGTGGCGCGACTATCGTTGTAGCGGATCATTGAGTTACACTCAGAAGCTCTCGGTTTGCTATTCGGGCATTCCGCCAGAGAAAAATCCGATTGCGGGTCCAGTGCTGGTTTGAGCCGGCAATTGTCGGAATGGCCATCTTCCCGCGATATTACGCGTCGCTTGATTGCGGAGCGCGAGCCCCCACGAACGAAAAGTGCACGTATCTGGTGCGGCTTCTGGTGCGCCGGTGGTGCTGCAGGCAACGAGAACGAAGTAAGCTATTGATCTCCTTGGTGGGCCCGGCAGGACTTGAACCTGCAACCAGACCGTTGTAAGCGGCAGAATAGCGATCAGCTTCGTCGCCCTTGCCGCGCATTCGGTCGCTTCTGCTCGCGTTTGTTACGTTTTGACGATGTCGCTCCCGCTTTGGTCGCCAGCCAGCGATCAGTCAAAACGTCTCGGTAACCTTGCTCAGGCGAGGGGGACGATCCGGGTCAAATCCGCGCGCGCATGCCGCCTGCTCGATCATCCGGTAGGCCGGAACGAGCATGGTGATCGGGTCGGTGGCGGGGTCATCCTCGACCAACCAAGGCAGCGAGCCAAGCGGTCCGCCGCAGAGATGCAGCGCGATCTTTTGCTCGCGCAATTCCTCTGCCAGTGCGTCCACCGTGGCCGCCGTTTCATCCATGACACGCATCATGACAACTGGCGTGCGCGACGATAACGCGGCACGTGGCCCATGCTGCAGTTCGGCGGCACTCAGTCCGATGGAGGGCAGGCGCATGATTTCCGAAAGCTTGAGCGCGATCTCCCTCGCCGAGCCCAGGCCCAGGCCCCGAGCCGCCACAAACACAGCTGATGCCTTGACGAGATCATCGGCAATCTCCGACCAGTCGAGCGCCAGCGCGCGGTGCAGGCGCTCGGGCAGCCGGTCGAGGGCTGACCGCAGCGCACGATCTTGCGCCAACTCGGCAACCAGTCCGGCACTGGCGGCCATCGAGCCGATCACGGTCTTCGTCGCCGCTACGGAGTGTTCTTGACCGGCTTCGATCGGAACGACGAATTCCGCTTCGTCAGCCACCGGCGACGACGTCGCATTGACGATGGCAATCGTGCGTGCGCCCGAGGCTCGTGCCGACTTGGTCGCTGCGACGAGATCCGGGCTGCGCCCGGATTGCGAGATCACGATGAACAGCGCATCGCGCAGCATCAAGGGTGTGCAAAATGCCGTGACCACCGAGGGAGCACTTGCTGAAACGGGAAGGCGAAGCCGCGTCTCGACAAGATACCTCAAGAAAACTCCGGCATGCCCGGAGCTTCCCCGACCACACACGACGCACAAGGGGGCGGAGTCAATCCCAATCCGCTGTGCGATGTCGCGCGCGGCGGGTCGGCTGCGAACAATGTTAGCGACAACATCCGCGCTTTCCCCGATTTCGCTCGCCATCGCGGATATCGTCATGGCTCAACCACTCCGCCTCGGCCGCGTCCCGCCGCTCCCTTTGGGAGTCGGTCACGATGCGAGTCACGATTCCTGGCGAGTTCGACAAACACTTGCCGAAGGTTGCCGTCACAGTTCTCCAGAACGGTCTCCGCATCAACCCTGTCGACACCGAGCGCCAGAAGGACTGCGATCTTGATGTCTCCCTCGGCCTGCTCGAGCGAGCGTGCCGCGTGCGACGGATTACAGCGCGCGATTTGCGCCACCATGGCCTCGGCGCGCCGCTTCAGCTTGGCATTGGTCGGCGGCATGTTCACCATCATGCCGCGATATACCCGGCCAAGGCGCAGCATGATCCCTGAGGAGATCAGGTTGAGCACGACCTTCTGCGCGGTGCCCGCCTTCATCCGCGTGGAGCCGGCGATCAGCTCTCGGCCGGTCTCGACCAGGATCGGAAACTTTGCCGATGCCAGCAGTGCGGTGCCGGGATTGTTGGCGACACCAATCGTTACTGCATCGAAAGACCCTGCCTGCTGCAGCGCCGCGACCGTGAACGGCGTTGTGCCGCTGGCGGCTACCGCAATCACCACGTCGTGCGGCGTGAGCCGTGCGGCGCTGATCTGCGTGACTGCATCATCGACATCGTCCTCCGCGCCCTCGATGCTGGTGACGAACGCGCTGTCACCGCCGGCAACGACGAAGCGGACGCGCTCGCGGGGCCAAGCGAAGGTCGGCGTCAGCTCGGCCCCGTCCTGGACCGCCACGCGGCCTGACGTGCCAGCGCCGACATATACAATGCGACCGCGGTCGCCCAACACCGTCTTGGCCGCTTCGGCTGCCGCAGTGATCGCGGGAAGGGCATGGCCGATCGCGGCGACCGCCGCAAGCTGGCCCTCCCACATCGCTTCCATCGCTGACGTCAGCGACCATGCATCAAGGTCGGCAAATCTGGGATCGACTTCTTCGGTGGCCATATCCGTGATCCAAGCACCATCAAACGCGGAACTTCGAAGCCTGTTCATGGTCAGTTTCTCTCTTGGGCGGGTCCAGCTTGCGCAGGTCGAGCCGCCCTCGGGCCACAAGCAGCGCGCCGGCCGCTGCGTCGGCGTCAGGACGCCTCAGGCGGGCGCGCAGATCAGGCGTTAGCCAGGGCGTAATCGCATCCGCGAGCCCGCCCACCAGCGCGAGCCGGTCAATTCCTTTAGCCAGGAACAGATCAAGCAGATCGCCAATGGCATCGGCCGCGCGTTCGACAATGCGGCGACCGACCGGATCGCCCTGATTGGCGTGCCGCATCACGGTCGGCGCGAACGCGGCGTAGTCGGTGGCCCGGGCTTCTTCAGACCACGCCACGGCCTGATAAGGATCTTGATCGAATGCGCCCAGCACCTCTGCAAGCAATGGTGTCAGCTCGCCGCGGCGATCCGCGGCCCGCAGCGCCAGTCGAACGACCTGCAGGCCAATGTCGGCGCCGCTGCCTTCGTCCGAGACTGGGAAGCCGTAACCGGCGATGCGGATCTCGCTGCCGCCAATCAGGCCGACACCCACCGAGCCCGTGCCGGCCACCACGATGGCCCCGTCCGCGCCGCTATGGGCGCCGAGACAGGCAGCTAGGCCATCGCTGACGAAGATAACGGACGCAAAGGGATGCGGGATCTCTTTGAGCGCCGCTTCCGCGCCCCGGCGACCAATGCCGGCGAGGCCAATTCCGGCGTGCATCCGCGCGAAATCCTCGCGCGTCAGTTCGGACTGTGCGGCCGCCGCTTCGGTGGCCTCCATGATGGACCGCCAGGCCCTGTCGAAGCCAATACGGGTCGTGGCAGGCCCCGAGCTCGCTTCACCGAGTACCCTGCCGTTTTCGTCCTCGACCCGGGCGCGGCAGCGGGTTCCGCCCCCATCGATGCCGAGATAGGTGGTACCTTTTGTTTCCATTAGAAGTTAACGCAAGGATTTAGCTCCGGGTCCCCCAAGCCCGTTGTGTACATATAAGGACCTGTACAGCACGGGACTCGCCTCACGAGTCCGTGATTGCCATTCTCGGATCAGCACTTATGGGCCAAGCTGGGTCTTCCGTGGTTTTCTCGATTGCAGCGCAGCACATCTTTGATGGTGCCGACATGCGCGGGCCGGGGTCGGTCAGGATATCGGAGGGGCGGATCGAAGGCATTACCGAGGAGGCGCGCGCCTCGATCCACCTTCCTCGGGATGCGATACTTGCACCCGGATTCGTCGATGTTCAGGTGAACGGAGGCGGCGGCGTTCTTCTCAACGACCAGCCAACGGAGGCCGGCGTTCGCCGCATCGTCGAGGCGCACCGCAAGGCCGGCACCACGGGCTGTTTGCCAACCCTCATCACCGATCGAAGCGAGGTCATCGAACGATTGGCTGTAGCAGCTCAGGCGTGCCTCGAAATTCCTGGCGTGCTCGGCTTTCATCTGGAAGGTCCGGCCCTCAACAGGTCTCGCAAGGGCATTCATCCGGAAGCCGAGATACGCGTGCCCGATCGGTGCGATCTCGCCGCCATTAAAAGCTTCGGGGACCGCGGTCGCTCCATGGTGACCTTGGCACCGGAATGCGTGCCCGCGTCCATGATCGATGAATTGATCGGCGCCGGATTGCGTATCGCGGCCGGCCACAGCGACGCCACCGCAGCCGAAATCGGGCAGGCGGTCGATCGCGGCGTCTCGGGGGTGACCCATCTGTTCAATGCCATGTCGCAGTTAACCGCCCGAGAGCCCGGCTTGGTGGGTGCCGCGCTGGGAGATGACCGGTTGTTTGCAGGGATCATCTGCGACGGCATCCACGTTGACCGCGCCTGCTTGCGTGTTGCCTTGCGCTGCAAGGGACGCGATCGATTGACACTGGTTACCGATGCCATGCCATTGGCGGGCACGAGCGACCGGCAATTCCTGCTACAGGGAAGGGAGATCACGTTGCACGACAATCGCCTGACTGACCGGGATGGCACGCTCGCGGGCGCTCACCTCACCATGATCGAGGCGGTGCGCAACGCTGTTGCGCTCATCGGAATCTCCCTTGTCGATGCTCTTATCATGGCTTCCCGGACGCCCGCGGCATTTCTGGGCCTTGGGTCCGAGCTTGGACGGATCGCGCCCGGATACCGCGCGGATCTTGTCGCCTTTAATCCGAACTTTGAGGTCGTCGGCACATGGATAGGCGGTGTCGGTTCGATGGGTGAGGCGAACAACGCTTCCGAGCGGGGTTAGATGCGCAACCAGCCCAAGCGGGGGGAGTGTGAGCGCCAAACCTGACAGGGGCCTGACGAGTTATCTGCGCCAGTAGACTGCGTGGTGCACGTCGCCCGGCAATTACGCCCTAGTCAGTGCCCGAAGAACAACCACAGCAGGATGATCACAGGAATTGGTACGCCCAAAAGCCAAAGCAAAACACCTCGTCCCATCGCGCTTCCCTCCGTTGTTTATTCGCGCCAATGGCAACTACGGAAGACGCGGCCACGTTCCTAGCCGGCCGATCGCGTCGTCATCACCGCCGAGCGAAGGTGAAGGGCTGATAACGGTAGTCATCCCTTAATGATGAGGCGCCCCAGGAACGCATTGCAGGCCCGCTCGGCTTCAGCGAACGAACTGAAGGGAGACCCGGATACGTGAGCCGCTGGCATATTCAGAAAGTCGGGGCGATATGATGCAACAAAGCCCGGCTCTCCATGCAATCCAGGTCCACTCCGGCTCTCGTTGCTGATGACGAATGAATAGTCGTCGCTGCTTGCGATCCATATCTCCAGTTCAGTATCGACTCGGCGGAAGTGTAGGGCCATTTCACCCTCCACAAACTTTGATCCTCCGTGATCATCCACATGGGACGCTTAGCCCGCTCTTGTGCGGTTGGCCGCTTCAGCCTCCCGCGCCAGCCGTTCGGCCTTTAGGCGCTCTCGATTATCGTGGATCGCTTTTTGCGCTTTGGCGTAATCCGTCATAGCATCCTTCGGCCTGACCGTTTTGAATGCCTTGTTTGCTTCGCGTTCCGCGGCCGTCGGCGCCCGTCGGTCTCGGTCTTTAGCCATTGTTGACCTCCCATTTGGGCTAACTAGTCAACGCGCGGAGCTAGCTTTCGATCCTATCAGCTCGGCCCACGGTCGGCTCGAGGATCTTCGACACCAAGCGCTTTGAGCCACATGGCGCCAATCGGCGCGGTCGCTATCCTGCACCGAAACCCCGTGAACAAACAGCGATAAAGGTGGTCAATCAGGATCGAGTTTCATTGCTCTTGTTGATTGTTTCGGTCGCTGATTACGTTCCGGACGTAGGGTCCTGGGGCGGCAATGGCAGCTGAAACGCTCCTACAAGGCTGATATGAACCTTTGGCTCTTCATCGTTGGGATAGGCGACTGAAATTGCAGCAGATGCGAACGCCCTCCGAGCGCACCATAATCCTAAAGCGATACGTCGTCGCTATGGGCTTCACATTGGCCAAGCATCCGGCTCGAGAATTGGTGCGCGAAGCATTTGCTACCATAACGCACGAGATGCGCCCACTGGTACCTCTGAGCGACAGCGAAAAGGGACTTAGTGCTAAGCTACATGTCTGCTTGTCGAGCGATAGGCGGCAATCGTCTCTTGGGACACCGTCAGTTTTTGGACCCGAAGCCGACATCAGCGCTTGGTGAGGCGCCGTGACTGCCTCA
Source organism: Bradyrhizobium pachyrhizi (assembly GCF_001189245.1). Lineage (GTDB taxonomy): Bacteria > Pseudomonadota > Alphaproteobacteria > Rhizobiales > Xanthobacteraceae > Bradyrhizobium > Bradyrhizobium pachyrhizi. The sequence continues at coordinate 44,893 of NZ_LFIQ01000090.1, forward strand.
AACGTGCCAGCGCTATGCGCAGGCGGTTGCAGGATGGTGGCGCTGCCTCCTGCGTAGCGGTCCCACATTTCTTTTCTTCTAGATCCTCGACCAGCTCGAGCCCAGCACGCATCGGATCGTTCGCAATCTCATTGGGATCAAAACCGCTCAGGTCGCTGGTGAGGCGCGCAGCGCTGGTTAGTCAATGTTGCTGACGGTAATTCCCCGGAATTGCTGGCGCGCCGACCCGGTCTGGGATGCCTCATTCAACGCATCCGCTTCTTGTCAAGTCAACGTCCGCCCTGCATTCGCATCGAACATATTTGGAGATGATCATGCGTAGCATAGCCTTGATGATTGCATTCGTGATCTCGTTTACCGCACCGGCTTTGGCTCAAAAAGCCGAGATCGAGGCCATCAATGCGAAATGGATTGAATTGTTCAACAAGGGCGACTTCTCTGGAGTTGCGTCACTCTACAGCACGGATGCGACCGCATTCCCGCCAGGTTCTGCGATGGTGCACGGCCGATCAGCCATCGAGGCAATGTGGAAAAGCATGGCGGAACAAGTTGGCGATCCGAAGCTCGCAACCCTTGACGTTAAGCCCCTTGGCCCATCCGCGGCGCGCGAGATTGGGACGTTCGCCCTCAAGACCAAGGGACCGACACCGAAGGATGTGACTGGAAAGTATGTCGTGGTTTGGGAGAAGGTCGACGATGATTGGAAGCTGACCACCGACATCTGGAACGAGGGCAACTAGGCATCTCTGTTCATAGCTGTGCTTCGCGCCAAACGCGGCTTTACGTTGAGTTGGCTATTGCACGGTCGAAGGCGCGCGCGCGATCGGGGCCTCATGGCATCGCTTGGCAGTGCCCACCTTTCGCCGGAGCCAATGTGTTAAACTGGCTGAGATGTCTCGCGATCGGTGCTTCCATTTGCAGATGTGCCTTCGCAGGTCTCTGCAATATGCTACTCATATCCCTATTGGCCATAGGTATACCATGACAGGTATTGCAGAGTGGCTGGCATCGATCGGTTTGGGAGAGTACGCCGATCGTTTCGCAGAGAACGCCATCGACCTCTCGGTCGTCGGCGATCTCACGGAGCAGGACCTCAAGGACCTCGGCGTCCTGCTTGGGCACCGACGCAAGATGCTGCGCGCGATTGCGGCACTTGAGGATGATGTCGCTGAATCGGACCAAGCGGCTGCCAAACCAGCGCCGCGAGACAGCGCCGAGCGGCGCCAAATCACGGTCATGTTTTGCGATCTGGTGGGCTCGTCCGCACTTTCGGCCCGGCTGGACCCGGAGGACTTGCGCTCGATAATCGGCGACTATCACGCCTGCATCGCTGAGGTTATCGCCCGGAGTGAGGGCGTTATCGCGCGCTACATGGGGGATGGCGTGCTTGCCTATTTCGGCTACCCCCTGGCGCACGAGGACGATGCCGAGCAGGCGACACGCGCGGGGCTGTCACTGGTCGATGCCGTGGCCAACCTTCAGGCAGATATCGGCACCAAGCTGCAGGTTCGCGTTGGCATCGCTACCGGTATGGTCGTCGTGGGCGATCTGATCGGCGAAGGCGCCGCCAAGGAGCAGGCGGTGATCGGTGAGACACCGAATCTGGCTGCTCGTCTGCAGCAGTCCGCCGAGCCCGGTACGGTGCTGATCTCCGAGAGTACGCGCCAGCTCACCGAAGGATATTTCGAATACTGCGATCTTGGCTCCATCGCGCTGAAAGGATGGGCCGAGCCAATACCTGCCTGGCAGGTGCTCGGGACGACTGGAGTGGAAAGCCGCTTTGAGGCTCAGCACAGGACCCGATTGACGCCCTTGATCGGGCGAGACGAGGAGATCGAGCTGCTGTTGCGGCGCTGGCAGCATGCCTCTTCGGGCGAAGGTTGCGTAGTGGTTCTAACTGGCGAGCCAGGTATCGGTAAGTCGCACATCGCGCTGGCGCTTCAGGAGCGGCTCCAAGCCGAACCACACATTACGGTCCGCCATTTCTGCTCGGCGCACCATACCAACAGTGCGTTGTATCCGTTCATCGACAATCTCGAACGTGCTGCCCGGTTCGAAAGAGGCGAAGCGCCGACGGAGAAGTTTGCCAAGCTTGAAGCTCTGCTGTTGCGGTCTGGCGCCGACGCAGATCGTGTGGTGCCGGCTCTAGCAAACCTTCTGTCGCTGCCGATCAGTGATCGTTACCAGCTGCCCGAGCTCAGTCCGCAGAAACGCAAGGAGATGACGTTGGCGGCATTCTCGGCTCAGCTCGAAGCGTTGGCTGCGCGGCAGCCAGTATTCATCATCTTTGAGGATGCCCATTGGTCGGACCCGACTTCGATGGAGCTGCTCACGATTACACTGGAGAAGGTGCCACGACTCCGAGTGCTGCTGCTCATCACCGCGAGACCAGAGTTCACGCCGCCCTGGCCTGGTCATGCACATGTGACGACCGTCTCGCTTACACGGCTGAACCGACGCAACGGGGCGGCATTGATCGAGCGCGTCACGGCAGGCAAGACGCTCCCGGAGGAGGTCTTGGACCAAATCCTCGCTCGCACCGACGGCGTGCCCCTGTTCGTCGAGGAACTTACCAAGGCGGTGCTCGAAACCGGCTTACTGCAGGAGCGAGACGACCATTACGTGGTCAGCGGTCCGCTACCCTCGATGGCGATTCCAACGACATTGAACGCATCGCTGATGGCTAGGCTCGACCGATTGGCCCCCGTGAAGGAAGTTGCTCAGATCGGCGCCGTTGTGGGGCGCGAGTTCTCGTACGAACTGCTGAGCGTGGTCGCCAAGCTGCCAAGGCAACGGCTTGAGGAGGCGCTTGCCCAGTTGGTTCAGGCGGAGTTGATATTCTGCCGAGGCGAGATACCCCGGGCGGTCTACACCTTCAAGCATGCGCTCGTGCGGGACGCTGCCGAAGCGGGACTTCTGAAGAGCCGACGCGCAGCGCTGCATGCCGCCGTCGCCAACGCTTTCGAGCAACGATTCCCGGAAATTGTGGAGTCTCAACCCGAGACTCTCGCACTCCACCTTACCGAGGCGGGATTGTTCGAAAAGGCGGGAGAATATTGGCTCCAGGCAGGCAAGAAAGCGGCCATGCGCTCCGCCAACCTCGAAGCGATCGCACACTTGCGCAAAGGCATTGAGGTCTCGGCCCATTTGGCCGACGGTGCACTTAAGGACCGGCTGGAGCTTGATTTCCGGTACGCGCTCGGGCCCTGCCTCATTGCCAGCCAGGGGCCGGCCTCGCCCCAGGCGGTGGCGACCTTTGCGCGAGCGCGCGAGCTGTGCCAGCGGCTCGGAGATCCCCCCGAGCGACTACAAATCATGTTTTGGTTGACCACCGCGAGCGTCATTCGTGGCGAGTTGCCGGTCGCCGAGGAAATGATCTCGGTGTTGCTTGATCTTGCGGAGGGTCGGGGCGATCGACCAACGTTGCTCAACGCGATGCGTGGGCAGGGGATGATACGCCTTTTCATGGGAAATCTCGTAGATGCCCAGGAGGTGATCGAACGGGCCTTCGAAGCGTTCGAAGCGAGCAGCGAGCATGACAGATTGGCGGCGCGTGCTGCCGGCCAGGATGCGGGTGTGGCCGACCTGGCTCTGATGTCATGGGCGCTCTGGCTGCAGGGCCGTGCTGATACGGCACTCGCGCGTGTAAATGCCGCCCTTCAGCGTGCCGACGTCATCAGTCATCCGCATTCGCAGGCCTATGGATGCTATTATGCATCCATTCTCCACGCTCTTCGGGGTGACTTCCGAAAGGCACACCGCTATGCCGATCGTTGTCTCGCCTTGTCGGAAGAACTCGGATTCCGGCAGTGGCGAGGATTGGCTCGCGCCATCCGGGGGATAAGCGCCACCTTCCTTGATCCTTCGTCCGCTGCGCTCGAGGAAATCCGCACGGCGATGAACGAATATCGCGGCGCGGGCTATCAGCTTGGCATCACAGCACTCTATGTGCTCCTGAGTGCGGCTTTGTTGTCGAGCCATCAAAGCGAAGCTGCGCTCGAACTGATTGAGCAGGGTCTCGCTACAACCGCCCGCAATAGCGAACGGATATTTGAGGCCGAGCTGTATCGATTGAAAGCGCGCGTATTGCTCGTCCGCGATGCACCGGAGGCCAGCACCGATGCACGATCACTGCTCGATCACGCATTGACAACTGCAAAAAGCCAACGCGCCAAGGCCCTTGAACTTCGAGTAGCAGTAGACCTCGCCAACTTGTGGATCGATCAGGACAGAACCAGCGAAGCGCTCGACCAGCTCGTGCCCATCTATGGCTGGTTCGTCGAGGGTCTTGAAACGCAGGATTTGAAGCAGGCAAAGGCATTACTCGACCGACTGCGGTAATTCCGCCTGGACTGCGGATATTGGAGCTTGGCTCAGCAGGTCGGTCTCAAGGCTGTTTTACCTTGCCGTTACGCAGCCCGCCTTCGACATTCGTGATATGCCTCCTTTACCTCTCGCCATCCCGCCTCATCGTTTTTCGCAGGATTCTCATTTATGAAATGTGGCCCGTCATGCGGCGGACGTTTTCCGTGTTCGTAGTATGCCTTGATTGCTTGTTCAGCAGCGATCCTTCCCAACTTTCTCCCGCTGTCCAGGTTGCTGTGGTTCCATTTGAAACTGATGTGCCCCGGCACATGAATCTCGACTATTGTGCCCTTCCACGGATGCTCCCCGGATTTTGGCTTGTCGTACCGCACGTGATATTTGAAGAGCTTGACATCATCTTCGCCAACGGTCGCTGCGAACAATTGGCAGAGATTTGCCAAGGCATCGTGAAGGTTTTCCGGTTTGCGGACTTGCTTTGAATCGACGATCCTGCTCACCTATATCTCGTCCAGCTCATCGCCTGGCTTATGATGCTCCTGGAGCAAGCTCTCGAAGTTGACCGTATCGACCAGTGCTCCTTCAGTAGGTAACTCCGTCGATCTCTACGGTTTCTTCGACGAAGGGAAGGGCTGAACACGCACATAAGCTGGATGCGCTGATAGGCACTTTGTACTCTTTCCCGTCGACCTTCTTGTTCTCATCGACCTTCTTGGGCATTGGGCGGTTGGAAAACAACGCGAGTTTATGCTCATCGAGATTCCAGGCGTTGTGGAATATGAATGGCTTTTCGGGTCTTCCCAGCGCGTCGAAATTTATGCTCTTCATAAACTGGCTGTGTGGATAGTTGATCCTGGAGAGGCCGGTGACTTGGGACAGATACATCATTGACGTGAGATAACGAACGAAGGGATTTGGTGCCAGCACCTGATTAAGAACCCATCTGTTTAAGTCTCCCTCATCCGGGCTCGTGAACTTCTTCCCGCCGTCCGTGTCGGGCTGTTGAGCGAACCAGAGCGACATGGATTCCCTGAAGGCAGTCGCGCCCCTGTTTGGGTCCCACAAATCCTTATAGGTATTGGGATCTGCGACGAAGTTGGTCAGAGCCTTGCCGATGCTTTCCCAATCCGGGCCGAACACCGTGTTTATGGGAAGCGCCTATAGCTTTCGTCGTCTCGAAACACGCCATTCTTGAAGAATTGATGGGTCAGTTTCGCCCTGTCTTTATTGTCAACGTTGTCAAACTGATTGTAGACGATCCCAACCCAGGCGCCGATGCAGGACAATGCCCACACGTCAAAGGTTATACCTGCGTTGGCAAGAGCTTCCAGAACTCCAATGTGCAGCCCTGCCGCCGGACCACCACCGCCGAGCGTAATCGCCCTCTTCACCATTGGTTGCTCCATCAAATTTTTTACATGGCTTATTCTCTGATCAAGTTTCTGAACCGCGTAAAACTAAAAGACTGATCGTTTGATGGGTCCGCGGGCTTTCGGCCGCACCGAATGCCGTTGAATCCAACTCGAAAACTGATTGATCGCAGCATTGCGAAACACGATACGTGCGACGGAACGGTGGACGTCGAGGTTTCGGCGCCTTCTCGAGCCTGCTGATCGCGCTGGGCGCACGCCGGCCAAGAGCTCGAGCAAGCGTATCGCGGTCTGGCCCGCCCATTTGTGAACCAATTCACGGTAGATATTTAGCGTTGATGTTAGTAGGGGAGATGTTGTCCAATTGTGGCTTCCGCTTCTGGCCCGTTCGAGACATCCAGCGATATCCGCTCTGTGGCCGCTATCGGGGGAAAGCGGAAGTCCCCCGGCGCGCGCAATTTTGGGCGCAGACTGGCACGGCTATCCAGTTGCCGCGGGTCGGTTACCGGCTTCTCGCACGAGCGTTCGCGCGCCATCGCTCGGGGAGGCTCTGCGGCGAGGCGGCCGGTTTCCACTGCAGGGACACGACCCAGTTGTCGAAGACCGTGTTGAAGCTCCCGGACTGGTACGAGAAGTTCTCGCTCGCCGGCCAAAAGTAGCCGGCATCGGCTGCGTAGGTAAAGAGCGTCCAGGTATGGGGCTTCTTCCAGAACGCGTTGCCGCCGTCCGGGTCCCCGTCGAGGGTGCTGAAGTCGAGGAAGAGCCAGAGAGGTGCATTCTTGGTGCCGAGGTTCGTATCCGGCGAGTTGAACTGCAGCGCGTTCCAGTAGATCCCAGGTCCGGCTCCGGGATCAGCATCGTCCACGAGCTTCTGCAGCCGCCAATAAAAGCTCGCGTCGCCGGTCATAGTGGTCTCGCCGGTGAACGTGATTAGGCCAGCTCGCGGGCCTGACTGGATGATGCCGCTGATGGAGGTGGTCCCGCTGATTGTTCCGCTCCCTTGTAGTATGCCGCCGGGAGCAGGCGAATCGGTGCCGGTCGCTGCAATGGTGACCGGGCCCGAGACCGTCCCACCATTCATGAACAGTGTGCCCGACTCGCCGACAACAACCGCGCCGGTCACCGTGCCGGCGACCTCCAGCGTCGCCGCGTAGGATACCAGCACCTCGCCGGCACCCGTTGCTGATCCACCGGTACCGCGGGCAATCAGCGTACCCCCATTGACCCTGATCAGACCGGAAAGCATGCCGCTGCTGTCTGCACTCAGGGTCAGCGTGCCGGGACCGAAGATCGTCAGGCCCGCCGATCCCTCGATGGCGGCTGCGATCTGCGAACTACCGCCGGTAGCATTGGTGTAGATCAGGCCTTCTGCCGCGCCGAACGAAAGGGTCGCAGTAGCGATGCTGCCGCCGTTCATGATGAGGCCCGCGGCGTCGCCGCTCGCCTGGCTTCCGACCAGAATGCTCGCATCGCCGCCCGTAATCGCCCCGCCGTTCACTTCGAGCGCCGCTACCTGCGGCACACCGCCGCTCTCGACCGCCTGGCTGTCGACGACCTCATAGACGGCATCGGCCGAAACGTCGTTGATGCTGACATCGGTCGACGACACGGTCGCGGCGCTCGCGAAGCCCTCGGAGGGCGAATAGGTCAGGAACTTGCCCGAGCTGGCCGCGTCGTCGTCCTCTCCGAGAATGTAGGGAGCGACGATCCCGTTCATGACGATGGGCAGGTTTGCTCCCGTTCCTGCCACGAACACCTGTTGCGTCAGCCCAAGCTGGGCCATGCCGCCGCCCGGCACGATAACAAGAGTTCCGCCGGAGTTGCGGACAATGTTCGTCAGAGTACCGTCGTCATTGCCCCCGATTACGACGCGATAGTTGCCGCTTCCGGAAAGCTGCAAGGCGCCACCCGTAGAGCCGATGACGAACGTCGCCAGAGATCCCGAGGCGATCTGCACATCGACCGTCGCGCCGTCCGAACGAAGCTCGAGTATTCCGCCGTTCGTCACCGTCACCCTGAAGCTGCCAAATGGTGTGCCGGATGTCCGGGTACTTGCCAGCGTCCCAGCGCCTACGGTGTTGTGTCCTATCAGCTGGTTCGTGTTGGTGAGCAGGAGCGTGCCTTCGCCGTATTTGTGGAGGCCGCCCAGCCCGGTGATCGGCGCGACGACGGTCAGCGTGCCGCCGTTCGTGTTGATGACCTTAGGCTGGTTGATCGTCCAAGTGCTGGGTTCATATCCGGATGTCGAGGGCAGCGCCGACGGCGAGATCGCCCAAGCTTGCCCCTGCCAGAGCACGGCGTAGACGCCCCACCCGGTGAGCGCGTCGGTGACGACCTGGCTGTAGTCTTCGGAGGGTAGCGGCAGATTTTCCAGCGTCCATCCGCTGGGCATTTGCGCGATCTGGACGGTCTGCGGATTGCTAGACGGGAGGTTGGGTACGTTCTCGAACGAGGCGGGGAAAGCGTTGTTGATGGTGATCGTGCCGCCCGTCAGGTTCACCGTTAGCGGCGCGAGGACGTGACCGCCGTTATTTTCCATGTATTCCTTCGTCGTCTGGGAAACGGAATACCAGCCAACCGCGAAATTGGCCAAGACGATCGTCTGCGGACTTTCGGACACGTTCGGGGCCAACCGATCGGCGAGCCACGCAAGGTCCGGATTAGAAGTGCTCGTCAAATTATAGAGATCAGGCCCGATTCCGCAGGCCGACAGATAGTCGGCCATCCCGCTCGTCATGCCGTCCACGAAGCTGCCGCTCTCGCTCGACGTCCGCATCAAGCCCGCGACCACCCTTTCCAGGTTGATCGCCACGGGGTCGTTCTCGCCGTTGTAGACCACAGGAGCAACCTGCGTGAAGCCGTTTGCCGACAGCCAGTAAAGGCCCATGACCATCGACGTCGGGCCGCAATAGGCTTCACCGTCCCCCGGCAGGCTCTGCCCGAAGGGCCCGAAATCGGTCTGGATGATCGAAGGCGTGCTCTTGATGGGGTCGTTCCACATGGGGCTGGTCCACTCCTGTCCGACAAGGCCACGGTACGCGCTTGACCCGCAGGTTAATGTCCCGTTAATTGCGAGACGCAACTTGTGAATACGTTAGCGTGTCCATACACTCTAAGAGTGTAGAGCGGAATCTTGAAAGTACGCAAGCTGGGTCTCCAGCTTGGCCGGCAGGGACGGCTTAGGAGTTCAAGCGCGGGCGCCGGGCGGCAGCATGTTCATCGTGAGTGGCGCATATCTGCCACCAGCGGCGATGTCCTGCGGCAGGGCATGACAACAGGTGGTGTCGCGGCCGGTCCGCGTAACGCGAACGTCTACTTCCGAGGCATGCTGCGAATCCTAGAAGTGGCACCTTTGAGATATGGCGACCGGCTCTGAAGATGTCCGTTCATTGGGGTAGACCGGAAGTACCCGACTGATTGCTAAAACGGCGCCTTTGACCCGAAGCGGACCATCACCCCTCTGGCACGGCGGTGAGGCGCACGTACCCTTACAGAAGCGCTCGACCCAGCAAGGTAAATCGGATTGTCGCCTTGTTGCGCAGCGAGCAAGCGACGGATGGTGAACCCGGAGTTGAGTGCAAGTCCCCGCTGTTGCAGCGGTTCGCTCATCTAGCGCGCCGGTCAAGCCCAAGGCAGCGGCGAGCGCCAAATGAGCGAGAGGATGATTGCGGTTCGCGTCAGTGCTTCTTCGTAGCCAACTGACGGCCTCGGCGTCCGAACCGAGCTGTAGCTTGGCCACGCCCGCAAAACGCATCCACCGGTAGGCGTCAACGTCGCGAGGGGAGAGATGGAAGGCCTCGAGTATATGATCTTCGGTCTCGACAGCGCGCCCCATATTGAATTTAGCTAAACCAAGGGCAGCAGCATGAACGTCGGCCGAATTCCACGCTGTAATTTCGCTGGTTTGACATCGTGACCTGACCGCAGGTTCACCCGAATGAAGACGGCGGAGGAACTTTCGGTTTCGCAGCGAGTCATAGTCATGACGCGATGCTGGCCGCCAAGGAGGGAAGCCAAGGGAGAGATCATGTCAAAGTCCGACCTTGGAATGGCTGCTGCCGGCGTTGCACTGGTCGTTCTGGGAGCGCTGCCGAGCGCGGCCGAGGCGGGCTTCCGCCTGCGCGTTGGCGGCCCCGTGAGCGTCGCGCGCTTCGCGATGGCCGGCATGCTGTCGGTCGCAGGTCTCCGCCACGCGCGGATGGCGGCGCACCACAGCCACGTCCGAATGGCTGCTTTAGGACCGCAAGATCTTCGCCCCGCCGCCGAGTCGATCCGCCCGACTGAGCGCGCTCAGCTCACTGCCGTCGCGGCGCTGGCCGGCTGGCAGGGCGGCCGAGCTGCGCAAGGCTGGTGGCAGCACTCCGACGGTTCATACGGCTGGGTCGGTCCGCTCTTCTGGCCGTTCGCCTATAGCGATCTCTATGACTACGCGCTTCTCAATGATGGCAGCGGCTTCTGGGCCTATGGCTACGGCGATCTCTACGCCGCGATCTTCTCGCCCTATGCTGCAAGCGATCTCTCAGCGTTTGCGGCCGAGCGCCCCGCCGGGAGGCGGCATCGCAAAGCGCCCTCCGTGCAGGAGCTCTGTGGCGGCGATACGGCCGAGACGACCGGCCTTCCCCTCGAGCGGATTGGCCGGGTGGTCGCGGCGAACGAGGCGCAGCGCGCAGCCTTCGACGAGCTCGCGAGCGCCTGGATTTCGGCCGGCGACACCATCCGCGCCTCCTGTCCAGCACAGGCCGCAACCACCGCGCCGGAGCGGTTCGCTGCTATGCAGAGCCGCGTCAACGCGATGCTGAGCGCAGTTGCGGCCATTCAGCCGCCATTTCAAAAATTCTACGATCTCCTAAGTGATGAGCAGAAGGCGCGGCTCAACACGCCCGAACGCGACCGCCGCGCTAACTCTGCGGCCGCGAAGCTGAAGGAGATGCAGGACGCCGCCTGCCAGGCGAGCCGCGAACCGCAGGACGAGCAACAGGCCGAAAAGCAATACCGCCAGCTCGTCGCCCAGCAATGGCCCCTCGACGACATCGCTGCCAGCCTGAAACTGACCGATACCCAACGCGCCGCGCTCGAAGTGGTGCAGGACACCACGATGGGCACCATGGAAGCCTTAAACGCATGCCCGCCAAAGGACGCGCTCACCCCGCCGGGCCGCCTTAATGCCATAAAGGCGCGGTTGGAAGCGATGCGAGAGGCGATCATGAGCGTGAACGACGCGGTCGACGATTTCCGTTGGAACCTGAGTGACGAGCAGAAGACGCAATTCGAGGGGCTCGGTCCGAAGAAGCGGGGCGTGTGATTATTCCATCCACAAGCGGCGCTGATCGGCTAAGGCAACACTTCGCGTCGCCTGTCGCATTTGCTAGTCATCCGTTAAGAAGGGCTGGACATGCGAGCATGCGCGATAGGGGCGGGCTCTAAGCAGTTCCAACGCGCGACCGAGGCGTCGTCCAACATGATCTTCGAGGCGCGCACGTGATCAACTGAACCCCTTTGGATGTCGCTTATTGGCCCTTAGCGGACTAGATTGGCGTCATGGCTGACTTCCGCTTTGCCGGAGATAGCCGACTTCACCGCCAAAGGGAGAGACTGCTTCTGTCCGTGCCTCTCCGTCGGCCGAAGGCGAGGATCGTGGGTGGCACTGTCGCGTCCACTCATCAGCAGGTGAGCTTGCCTGACGCCGATGCGAACTTTCGTGTGAACGAAAACAGCACGTATCTGGTGCGGTTTCTGGCTGCGGGCAACCAGGACCCAGTAAGATACTGATCTTCTTGGTGGGCCCGGCAGGACTCGAACCTGCAACTAGACCGTTATGAGCGGCGGGAGATCGACCGGCCTTGTTGATTTTCCCGCGGTTATGTTTGCGTTCGATCGCGTTTGTTGCGTTCCAGTCGGGTCGTTTCCGGTGCGAAACTGGTGCAGTCCGGAGGGCAGTTCTTGGCGAGTACGCAACACGCTTCCGTATCGGATGAGGGTGCGAAAGACCACCGACTTGCCAGCGTAGCAGTCGACCAAGTCACTGGTCACCGTCTTTCTTACCGCGACCTAGATCGAGACTAGAGGCGATCGACGGGAACGGCGAATACATATCCGACGCCGCGCTCGGTTTGAATCATGCGCGGTGCGCTAGGATCGCGCTCAAGCTTGCGCCGAAGGCGGAGAATTTGCACGTCAATGCTACGATCAAAAACATCCTCGTGAACGCGAGTAGCATGCAGCAGTTGCTCACGACTGAGTGGCCGCTGCGGCGCCTCCAGGAAGGCGAGCAACATTGCGTACTCACCCTTGGTCAAGGCTACTGGCAGGCCGGTGGGATCCGTAAGTTGCCGAATCCTGAGGTCGAGTTGCCAACCAGCAAAGCGAAAACGGCCACGTTCTGGATTTCGCGGCGGTGCCGTTCGTCCGGCATCGAACCGCCGGAGGACCGCACGTACGCGCGCGAGTAGCTCGCGCAGATTGAATGGCTTAGTCAGGTAGTCGTCGGCGCCGAGTTCGAGCCCAACCACCCGGTCGATGTCGTCGCGGCGGTGGCCGGTGATAATGATTACAGGTACATCGGAGTTCAACCGCACTTCGCGCAGCAGATCCAGCCCATCCTCCAGACCCAGCCGAAGATCGAGGATCACCAGATTGACCTCGTTGCCATCAAGTTGATGGACCATTTCCTCACGACTGGTTGCCGTCAGGGTATGGATGCCGTTCTCCTCAAAATAGTTTAGGATCATGCGCTGCAAGGCAAGATCGTCCTCCACAAGGAGAACGCACACTTGGCGATCAACGCTTCCGCAGGGCCCGTGTTCAATCAACGATGAAGCGTTCATTGCATCCAGTCCCTTCAACGATGCCAGCTGCGACAATGACCACTGCAAAAACAAGCAAGACGGCGCATATCCTGCTGGCCCTTTTTTGTCTGACCACTGACTCGATAGCGGCCGCTCAATCACCAGCCCTCCACGCTCACACCGATCGTGAGCCGATCACGCCAATTCCGGTCGCGCCGGTTCAGGACCCACAACGGGTTCTTCTTGGCGAGCGATTGTTTCGCGACCGGCGGCTATCCCATGGCGATACACATAGCTGCACGTCATGCCACGATATAGCGACCAACGGCGCTTCCGCCAATACCCGCGACGCGCCCGAGGGGCAACCGATGGCGCTCAATACGCCGACGGTCTTCAATGCAAGCTTGAATTTTCGTTTGAACTGGGAGGGGAATTTCCGTTCGCTCGAGGAAGGAGTCGAGAGCAGCCTCGGCAATTTTGCGATCATGGCATCGAGTGTTGACGAAGTCGTGAGCAAGCTTCGCGCCGATCCGGAGATGGTGCGAGAATTTCGTGCCGCTTATGGGATAGAGCCCGACCGCACCAGCGTCCTTGATGCAATCGCGACGTACGAACGGTCGCTGGTCACGCCAGGTAGCCGGTTCGACCGGTGGGTTGCAGGAGAAGCCGACGCTATTACTCCCGAGGAGCTGGCCGGCTATCAGGACTTCAAGTCACTTGGCTGCATTACCTGTCACCAAGGTGTTAACGTTGGAGGCAATCTATTTCAGCGACACGGCATTTTTCATCCGTTGGGTTCACCAGAACCCGTCTTGCTTCGCGTACCCAGCTTGCGAAATGTTGCGACCACAGCACCGTATTTTCATGACGGCAGTGCTGCCACCTTGCCGGAAGCGGTAAGGATCATGGGCTTCGCTCAGCTCGACCGTGTGCTCACGGATCAACAGATCGCGGGCATCGTTGCCTTCCTCAACACGCTGACTGGCAGCTATCGAGGCCAGGCTTTGAGGCCGGCCGCCGTCACTCCACGCAACGGCGGCATCCCCCGATGAAATTCCTCCCCGTTGGCCTCGGGTTCACGCTGCTGCTCGCGCTCCTGACTTGGTTACTGCTGCGAGGAATCGATACGAACGCACCCAAATACGCCATGGCACTTCGCGCGTTCGACGACTACGCGCTGGCCGAAACCTCACTTCATCGCGACGTTCTCCAGGCGCGCGCGGGCCTGCTTCGCGACTACGACAGTTTTTCCGGCGCCGTGCAGGCGATGCGGGTCGCGGTGGCCCAGCTTCGGTCCTACGCTCAAGCCGAGGGACTTGATACGCGGCCGGTTGACAGGCTCGAAGCGTCGGTCGCCCAGCAGGAAGACCTGATGGAGCTGTTCAAGACCAACAATGCTCTCCTGCAAAACTCGCTGTCCTTTGTCGCTCTCGTGAGCACCGATCCGGCTTCCCGTAGCCACGACGCTCAACTCGCGCCGGCGATGAGTGCGCTGGCGGCCGCGGTCCTCTACCTCGCGCGCGACAGATCGTCGGTTGCCGTCAAGGCGCTCCAGGATCGCATCGACCTGTTCGCTGCGCTGGCCCCCACGGCCGGGCCAGACGCGGACACAGCTCGCGCAATGCTAGCGCACACTCGCTTGCTGCATGATTTGCTGCCCGCCGTCGATGAAACCCTCCGAACCTTCACTGCCATACCCGACGCACAACCCCTCGAAGAGACCCGCGTGCTGTTTGCCCGCCATCGCTCCGTGGTTGAAGCCGGCGAACAGCGTTTCCGGCTGCTTCTGTACCTGGTATCACTGCTACTGCTCATCATGCTCGCGCTTCTCGGCCTGCGGCTGCGTGCCCGTGCTATCGCGTTGCGAACGCGAGCAGCCCTTGAGCATGTCATAGCCGAGAATTCGACGAGCCTCATCAATTGCTCGCCGGCCGAAGCTACCGAGCGGCTGAAGCAAGTGTTGGGCGAGTTCGGTCGTTTGATTAACGCTGATCGCGCCTACGTAGTGCTTGGCGAAAATCCGGTTCGCGTGCATACCTGGTCGAGGTCCGGAGAGGCGTTTCCACCGGGCTGGCCCCAACGGGCACTGGGATTGTCCGAACAGCTCGGCGTGGCTGAGCCGGACAACGTCGCCGTTACGGATATTGCCGCGCTACCACCTGGTCCAGTCAAGGAAGCGTTGACGAAGGCCGGCGCACGCGCATGGGTCAGCGTGCCTCTCGTCCGACCCGGTCGGCTGATCCGAAGCATCATGGGCTTTGACTACTCTAAACCGATACGAAACTGGAACTATCCGGCGCCGATTGTGCGACTCGCAGGTGACGCGGTGGCCAATGCGGTCGAACGTGAATTTCTCGAGCGCGACAAGGCGAAACTCACGGTGCGGCTGGAACGGGCGCGTCGAATGCAAATGGTCGGGTCGCTCGCAAGCGGAATTGCACACAACTTCAACAATATCATTGGCGCGATTGTTGGCTACTCGGAGATGATTGAGCCGCATCTCACGCGTGGCAGCAAGCCGACCCGGCATATTGAGGAAATACGGCGGGCGGCGGAGCGCGGCCGCGACCTGGTCGACAACATCCTCACATTCGGACGACGGACCGATACACTCACCCGTCCGGTGCAGGTGCGCATGCTCCTGGACGAGGCAGCGTCACTTCTGCGCGCCTCGTTTCCCTCCGGCGTCGAGCTCGTCTTCGACGAGGTTTCGCCCGACCTCGCGGTATCGGGCCAGCCAGCGCAGCTGCAGCAGGTCATTATCAATCTATGCACCAATGCCGCGCAGGCGATGGCGGACGGCGGTTGCATTCGCGTGACCGCGGTGCACCGCGAAGTGACCACGTTCCTTCGAATGAGCGACGGTGAACTCTCGCGGGGCCGCTATGCATGCATTGCCGTCAGCGACAGCGGACGTGGATTCGACAAGCGTGTGGCGCGCCGAATATTCGAGCCGTTTTTCACGACCCGATTGGGAGGCACCGGCCTCGGTCTCGCAACCGTTCGCGAGATCGTGCGTGATCATGAAGGAGCCATCGATGTGCAAAGCGAGCCCGGACGCGGAAGCCGCTTTGAGATATGTCTGCCGGCGCTGGCGGCAGACAGCGCTGCAACGGCCGGGCAGCCATCACTCCCGCTCGGGCGCGGCGAGACGGTGATGATCGTCGAGAGCGAGTCAGACCACCTCCTGCAGGACGAAGAAAGGCTCGCTGCACTCGGATACGAACCGGTGGGGTTCGAGCAGGGAGACGATGCACTCGGAGCATGCCGTTCCGAGCCCGATCGATTCGATGTGTTTCTGGTCACGCAGGGGGCGCAGACCCACGCCAGCCTGGACCTCGCACGGGCTTTACACCGCATCGCACCGCTCCGGCCGGTGCTGCTCGCCGCCGCTTCCACGATCGATGTCAGCGTCAATGCATTGACCGAGGCTGGAATTTCCGAGGTGCTGCGCTGGCCATTGACAAGCAGCGAACTCGCAGCAGCGCTGGCGCGTAGCCTTCGCAGGTCCGGCACGTTACAATTGTAACACGATAACCATCGCCTGAAATCCTTTCGTAGCGGGGAGCGGCCACTCTGGCGGCTCAACTTTGTACGCGCGTGCGCAGATTGCCGCGGACGCGAACAGAGCAAGCAAGCGCGCGCAAATGCGCTGACTATCGATTTTTCGAAAGGATCATCATCATGGCTACTACAGCTTTCTTTCGCGCCCGCCAGCTGACAGTGTTCGGCGACAACCTCAACAACACGATCATCGCCAGCCGCGATGCGGCCGGCAACGTCCTCGTTAACGGCGGGGCCGTACGCGTCCTGGGCGGCACCTCGACGGTTGCCAACACGTCACAGATTCAGATGTTCGGCCAGGGCGGCGACGACACGATCGCGCTCGACGAGGCAAATGGCCCGCTGCCGGCCGCCCTGATGTTCGGTGGCGCGGGCAACGACGTGTTGAAGGGCGGTTCCGGCAACGATCAGCTCTTCGGCGGCTCGGGCAATGATACGCTCCTCGGCAAAGGCGGTAACGACCTGTTGTTCGGCGGCTCGGGCGACGACACGCTGACCGGCGGCGCCGGCGACGACCAGATGTTCGGCGAGGCCGGCAACGATCGCATGATCTGGAATCCGGGCGACGGTACCGACCTGATGGAAGGCGGCGATGGCAATGACACTGCCGAGGTCAATGGCGGCAACGGCTCGGAGACTTTTACCATCACCGCCAACGGGGCTCGCGTGCGTTTCGATCGCATCACCCCGGGTCCGTTCTCCGTCGACATCGGCACCACGGAGAGCCTTGTTGTCAATGCCAATGGCGGCGACGACGTCATCACGGCCGGAAACGGCCTTTCCACCCTTATCCAGCTCACCATCGATGGCGGAGCGGGCAATGACACCATCACCGGCGGCGACGGCAACGACAGGCTGCTCGGCGGTGACGGAAATGATCTGATCACCGGCGGGCGCGGCAATGACACGGCGCTCCTCGGCAACGGCGATGACACGTTCATCTGGAATCCGGGCGACGCCAGCGACATTGTCGAGGGCGGTGAGGGTAGCGATACGCTTGTGTTCAACGGCGCCAACATTGTCGAGCAATTCACTGTATCCGCCAACGGTCCGCGCGCCAGGGTGACGCGCGACATCGGCGGTGTTGTGATGGATGTCAAGGGGACCGAGAGGATCGACATCAACGCCTTGGGTGGTGCCGACACCATCACCGTCAACGATCTCAGCGGAACCGATGTCGGTCTGGTCAATGTCAATCTCGGCGTGGGCGGAGCCCCCGACAACGTGGCCGACACGGTCGTCATCAACGCGACCAACGGCGATGACGTGATCTCGATCAACAACGACAACGGCGTGGTGACGATATCGGGCCTCGCCAGCGAGGTGAGGATCGCCAATTTCGACGCCAACGATACGATCGTCGTCAACGGTCTTGGCGGGGACGACGTCGTCGTGGGCGCTGGGCTGAGCGGTATGCAGCTCGTCGCCCATGGTGATGATGGCAACGACGTTCTGATCGGCAGCCCCGGCAATGACACGCTGGCCGGCGGGGCGGGAGACGACGTGCTGATCGGCCTCGGGGGACATGATTCCCTGGATGGCGGCCCCGGTTCGAACACCGTGCTCAACTCGCTCGCGGCGACCGGTCCGAATGCCGCCCTGCTCAGCCAGTTCATGGCCTCGAGCTTCGTGTCGGCGGGTGGCGGTCAAGGTGCAACGCCGGTTGCCGATCCACCGTCCGCCCAGCAGCCATTGCTGGCGCACCCCCACGCCTGACCGACCGTCGCCCTGGAGAAAACCAATGAGCACCGAAGCCAGCGCCGCAAAGCCGGCCGATCCTGGTCTCGAAGCGCTAGTGACGCTGCTGCATCTCCAGGGCGTCGCGGCCGATGCCGGACAAATCGCGCATCGGCTGGGAACGGACAAGATAGGCGCACCGGAGATGCTCCGGTGCGCCAGGGATCTCGGACTCAAGGCGCGGGTCTGCCGGACCGACTGGTTGCGGCTTGCGAGCACACCGCTGCCCGCCATTGCTCCCCTGCGCGATGGCGGGTTCCTGCTGCTCGCCAAGGCTGACGAGGAAAAAGTCCTGGTCCATTCGCCGCTGCAGCGCCGGCCCATCTTGATGACGCGGGACGAGCTTCTGGCGATCTGGGACGGCGGTCTGATCCTGATGACCCGCCGTGCCGGATTGGCGGACGTCACCCGGACGTTCAACATCACCTGGTTCCTGGCGGCAATCCACAAATATCGTCGTCTTCTGAGCGAGGTCCTGCTCGCCTCGTTCTTCCTGCAACTGCTGGGGCTGGTCTCACCGCTGTTCTTCCAGGTCGTCATTGACAAGGTGCTGGTGCATCGCTCCCTGAGCACCCTCGACGTCCTCGTTCTTGGATTGGTCACCGTCTCGGTGTTCGAGACCGTCCTGGCAATCCTCCGGACGTATCTGTTCGCGCACACGACCAATCGCATCGACGTCGAACTCGGGGCGCGTCTCTTTCGCCACCTACTGGCTTTGCCAATGGCCTATTTCCAGGCGCGGCGTGTCGGCGATTCGGTCGCGCGGGTGCGCGAGCTGGAGAACATCCGAAATTTCCTCACCAGCTCGGCGCTTACACTGGTCATCGATCTCCTGTTCACTTTCGTCTTTGTGGCGGTGATGTTTCTCTACTCACCGCTCCTCAGCTGGATCGTGCTGGCTTCCTTCCCGTTCTATATCGCGATCTCGGCGGGGGCGACGCCGCTGTTTCGGCGGCGCCTCGACGAGAAGTTCCGGCGCGGTGCCGAGAACCAGGCCTTCCTGGTCGAGAGCGTGACCGGAATCGAGACGCTCAAGGCCATGGCGGTTGAGCCGCAGATGCAGCGCCGCTGGGAGGAGCAGCTCGCCGGCTACGTTACCGCAAGCTTCCGGGTCCTGAGCCTTGGCAACAGCGCGAGCCAGACGGTCCAGCTGGTGAACAAGATCGCTACGGCCGGCATCCTGTATTGCGGCGCGAGGCTCGTGATCGACGGCAGCCTCACCGTCGGCGAACTCGTCGCCTTCAATCTCCTGGCGGGAAGGGTGAGCGCGCCGGTCCTGCGGCTCGCCCAGCTTTGGCAGGACTTCCACCAGGCGCGGCTCTCGATAGCGCGGCTAGGCGATATCCTCAATACGACCGCGGAGCCGACCTATGCGGCCGGACGTGCACGGCTGCCGGCGATCCGCGGCGATATCGAGTTCGACCACGTCTCGTTCCGCTACCGCGTCGACGGCCAGGAGGTCCTGCACGATATCTGCTTCGACGTCCCGGCCGGCCAGACGGTTGGCATCGTCGGCCCCTCCGGGTCCGGTAAGAGCACGATCACAAAGCTGGTCCAGCGCCTCTACGTCCCGGAGCGCGGACGGGTGCTGGTGGATGGAATGGATATCGCAATGGCCGATCCCGCCTGGTTGCGCCGTCAGATCGGCGTGGTCCTGCAGGAGAACGTGCTGTTCAACCGCTCGGTGCGCGACAATATCGCGCTCGCAGACCCGACGATGCCGATGGAGCGCATCGTCGCCGCCGCTCGGCTCGCCGGTGCTCACGAGTTCATCCTCGAGCTTGCCGAGGGGTATGACACCGTGGTCGGCGAGCGTGGATCCACGCTGTCGGGCGGCCAGCGCCAGCGCGTCGCGATCGCGCGCGCGCTCGTCAACGATCCACGCATCCTGATCTTTGACGAGGCCACCAGCGCCCTCGACTATGAGAGCGAGCGTATCATTCAGCAGAATATGAGGGCGATCGCTAGCGGGCGCACGGTGCTGGTGATCGCGCACCGGCTTTCAACTGTTCGCACGGCAGACCGCATTGTGACGCTTGATCGCGGCCGCCTTGTCGAGGATGGCAGCCACGACGTGCTCATCAAGAGCGGCGGCCGCTATGCATCGTTGCACCGGCTGCAAGGGGGACTCCATGAAGCCGGCTGAACAGGCGATCGCTGCCCGGGTCGCGCGACGCGTCGTCCCGCATTCCAATGCGCGGCGCCGCCTCGAAGAACTGGCATTTCTGCCGGCCGCGCTCGAAATCGTGGAAACGCCGCCCTCACCAATCGGCCGTGCGATTAGCGCCGCCATTATTGTGTTGTTCTGTGCGGCGCTAGGCTGGGCCTGGTGGGGCACGGTCGACATCGTTGCGTCGGCGACTGGTAAGATCCTGCCGGGAGGCAGGGTCAAAGTCATCCAGCCGTTCGAGACCGGGGTTGTGCGTGTGATCCGGGGGCAAGACGGGATGACGGTTAAGGCCGGTGACGTTCTGATCGAACTCGATCCGACGGCCAACGGGGCCGAGCGCGATCGCCTGCGTAGCGACCTCTTGGCCGAGCGGCTCAATATCGCGCGGCTGCGGGCGGCGCTCGGCGCTGGCGATGATCCGCTCGCCGAATTCAAGGCCCCCGCCGGCGCAGATCCGGAACTGATCGGAATTCAGCGTCAGCTCCTGCTGAACCAGGTGACCGAGCATCGCGCCAAGATTGCTGCGCTCGTCCGTCAACAAGCGCAGAAGGAAGCCGAGCAGGCCACGATCGCAGCGACGATCCACAAGCTCGAAACGATCCTTCCGGTCATCCAGTCACGCGTCGACATTCGCAAGACGCTTGTGGACAAGGAATTGGGTTCGAAGCTCAGCTATTTCGAGGTGTTGCAGCTGCTGGTCGAGCAGCAGGAGGAGTTCGGCGTTCAGAATAGCCACCTGCGAGAGACGGAGGCCGCGATTGCCGCGATTCGCGAAACGCGTGGTCAAGCGGTAGCGGAATATCGGCGCACGATCTCCGACGAACTTGCCAAGGCGGAGCAGAAGGCGAACGGCCTCACCCAGGACCTGATCAAGGCCGAACAGCGGATGAAACTTCAACTGCTCACCGCTCCCGTTGATGGCGTGGTACAGCAGCTAGCGATCCACACGGTCGGCGGCGTGGTCACGCCGGCGCAGCCTCTGCTCGTGATCGTGCCGAGTGACAGCCGGCTGGAGATCGAGGCGATGGTGCCGAACAGCGACATCGGCTTTGTGCACGCTGGACAAGACGCCGAGATCAAGGTCGACACCTTCAATTTCACGCGCTACGGCCTCCTGCATGGCGAGGTTCTTTCAGTTTCACAGGACGCACTGATCAGCGACCGCGAACAACAGCGCCCCGGTGACCCGGCGCCGAGATCTCCGAACGAGACCAGTGAGCCGAAGGGACAGCAACTGAACTACGCCGCGCGCATTTCGCTTGATCGCGACTGGATGCAGGTCGAAGGCAGGATCGTCAGACTGTCACCCGGCATGGCCGTGACGGTCGAGATCAAGACCGGATCGCGGAACATCCTGAGCTACCTGCTTTCGCCCTTGCGTCGCTACCGCCAGGAAGCGCTCCGTGAGCGTTAAGCCCGGAAAGTACTTCGCTTGAGCTCCGACCACTTGGATTGAATCACTTGAAGCCAAAAGGCCGATGAAGATCTCTTCGAAAGTTTTGCATGGCACGGTCTCGCTTGTTTCTGTTGTTCTCGTTGTCAAGGCGTTGGCGGAACCGCTGTTGGCGTTGGACAAGAATAGGATCATCGCTACCCTTCACGCTGAAGGCGCCCAGATTTACGAGTGCAAACCAGACACCTCGATGCCGGCATCGCAGGTTCAGGCCCTGACATGGCAGTTTCGCGAACCGATCGCTACGCTCATGGTTGACGGACAATCGATTGGTCGGCACTACTCCGGGCCAAGTTGGGACCACATCGACGGCAGCGGAGTGAAGGGCAGGGTGGTCGCGAGCATGCCAGCTGCTACCACGAGCGACATTCCGTGGCTGGAAATCGAAGTCGTGGACCGCCGCAACAAGGGCATCCTGTTCGATGCGGCAACTGTTTTGCGAATCAATACCAAAGGCGGAATGGCGCGGGGACCGTGCGAAGGCGCCGGCGCATACCTCAGCATCCCGTATGCTGCGGACTACTTGTTTCTGCGCAGGAGCGATTAGGGTCGCATGTGCGCTTGGGACACCAAGGTGACAGCGTCGAAGGTCGGCTTCGCTCAAAGCATCGACCGCGCCGGCTACTTTGCATGGGGTTGTTTTTC
>NZ_LFIQ01000090.1:66949-71382 GCF_001189245.1 Bradyrhizobium pachyrhizi
CGCTTGGCAGCGGGAACGGCGTCGGCCTTGCGGTTGGGAATGGTGGCCTGCCGAGCCGTAGCTTGTGAGCTGATGGCCCGCCTTCGCCCTTTGGGCTCCTCCTGGCTGCGCCACGCGTAGCCCAAAGGGCGAAGCGTGGCGGGTCCGGCAGGACTCGAACCTGCAACCAGACCGTTGTGGGCGGCGGATATCGATCGGCTTCGCTGATTTTGCTGCGGTTTTGTTTGGTTTCGATTGCGTTCATTGTGGTTTGACGGGTCGTTTCTGACGCAAAACTGGGGTGACTTCCATAATCCAAACATCCGCCGTGCGGCTTTGCCAGCGTGGCGCTGTGGTGAGGTCGACCGCCAAATGGTGTTTTTTGCATCCACACTCGCCGGACTGTGGTAGGTTGAATTTTTCCGTCATGCAGGTGCTGCATGCAATGCCCGAGTTGTCGGGCGCAAGTGCCCGATGAGAAGCGGTTCTGCACGGAATGCGGGGGAGCGCTGCCCTCTGCTTGTCCGCGATGCGGGTGCGTCAACCCGCCAGGCTCAAAGTTCTGCGGCGATTGCGGTGCCACGCTGAGTGCCGGGTCGGCTATGGCACGGCCGGAACTGCAACCAGACGCCTCGCTGCGATCAAGTGTCTCCGCCGAGCGGCGGCAGTTGACCGTGATGTTTTGCGATCTGGTTGGCTCGACGGTGCTCGCCTCACGCCTTGATCCCGAGGACTTGCGTGACGTGATCGGCGCATATCATCACTGCGTTGCTGAGACTATTCGCAGTTTCGATGGCTTTGTAGCCAAGTATATGGGTGACGGGGTGCTCGTGTACTTCGGCTATCCTGCGGCGCACGAGGACGACGCTGAGCGGGCGATCCGCGCCGGTCTTGTACTTGTGGACGCGGTCGGCTCTCTTCCTGCCACGGAGGAGCCGCTGCGGGTTCGTGTCGGTGTCGCGACTGGGCTGGTCGTTGTCGGTGATCTTATTGGAGCCGGCGCTGCCCAAGAGCAGGCGGTGGTCGGCGAAACGCCGAACCTTGCCGCTCGGCTGCAAGCTCTTGCCACGCCGAGCGCGGTCTTGGTCGACCAACGGACGCATCGCTCGGCCGGCGGTCTCTTCGAATACGACGACCTCGGGGCAGTCGAGGTAAAGGGGTTTACCGAACCGGTGCCGGCTTGGCGCGTCCTTCGCGAGAGCGCGGTCGAAAGTCGCTTCGAAGCATTGCATCCCTCCGGGGGGAAGGTGCCCCTGGTGGGGCGCGAAAGCGAACTCGAGCTATTACTCCGATGCTGGCAGCGAGCCAAGAACGGCGAGGGTCAAGTCGTATTGCTATCGGGCGAGCCAGGCATCGGAAAGTCGCGCGTGGCCGCTGCGTTCGCACAGCGGCTTGCAGACGAGCCGCACGCAAGATTGCGCTATTTCTGCTCGCCACACCATCAAGATAGCGCAATGCATCCGACCATCGCGCAGTTGGAGCGTGCCGCTGGTTTCGCGCGTGATGACCTGCCCGAAATCAAGATCACGAAGCTGGAGACCCTGCTCACTCCGACGCAAGCCTCGGATGAGGATATCGCGCTCCTTGCCGAACTGCTGTCGATCCCGACCACCACCACGGGCCGTTACGCGGCCCCGAACCTCACGCCTCAGCGCAAGAAGGATCTGACTTTCGAGGCTCTGCTGCGGCAACTCGTCGTGCTCGCACAGCAGCGGCCGGTGTTCATGGTCTACGAGGACGCCCACTGGATCGATCCGACATCGCGGGACCAGCTCGATCATATCGTGGAACGGGTGCAGGGGTCGTCTGTGCTGCTGCTAGTCACCTTCCGCCCCGAGTACTCGCCGCCCTGGACCGATCAGGCTCACGTGACCACTCTGACCCTCAAACGGCTCGACCTGCGCGAAAGTGCAGCGCTGGTGCAGCGCATCGCAGCCAGCAATGGGACCTTGCCAGGCGAGGCGGTAGATGAAATCGTCGCGCGGACGGACGGCGTGCCGCTCTTCGTGGAGGAACTTACCAAGGCCGTCGTCGAGGCCAAAAGCGGCGCGAAGGCTCTCCTGTCCGGGACTCCTGCCTCCGCGCGCGCTGTGCCCGCGACGCTGCACGCTTCACTGATGGCTCGGCTTGACCGGCTGGGCCCAGCGGCAAAGGAAATGGCGCAGGTCGGCGCGGCTATCGGACGAGAGTTCTCTTACGAACTCATCGCGGCAGTCGCCACCCCGCGGAGCCAGACGGAGGTGCGAGATGCGTTGGGCCGGCTGGTCGAGGCCGGGCTACTTTTCCAAACCGGCATCCCGCCACAAGCGTCCTATGTCTTCAAACACGCGCTGGTGCAGGACGCCGCCTACAGCACGCTGCTGCGCAAGCAGCATCGGCAGCTGCACCGGACCATCGCGCAGAGATTGGAGCAGGACGATACGGCCGTCGCGCAACGCCATCCCGAACTGCTGGCCTACCACTACGGTGAGGCTGGTCTTCACAAAAGCGCCATCCCCCACTGGACCGTCGCCGGCGAGCACGCGGTGCGTCGTGCCGCCAACACGGAGGCGGTTCGACATTTTCGCCGAGCACTCGCATTGCTCGAAGCCGAACCCGAGACGCCGGGGCGAGCGGCCGCAGAACTCAAGGTTCTCGCACAACTCGGACCGGCGATGATGAATGTACAGGGGTGGACCGCGCCCGAGGTGGAAAGAGTCTACGACCGGGCGCTCGGGCTCGCACGTGCGATGGACAGCTCGGCCGATTTGGTGGCGCCTCTCATTGGTCTGTGGCTGTTCCACAATACCCGCGGCGAATTCGGGAAGGCGCGGGAGTCGATCCAGGAACTGTTCCGGGTCGCTCATTCCTTGAACGACCCAAATCTACTGCTCCAGGCGCACCATGCTGCCTGGCCGACGCCCCTGCTGTGCGGCGACTTCGCCACAGCGTATACGCAGGTCGAGCAGGGCCTCGCGCTGTACGATGAGCGGCAGCATCGCCATCACGCGTTCCACTACATTGGACACGACCCGGCGGTATGCGCCCACGCGCTCGGTGCGATCATGGCGTGGATGTTAGGTCATCCAGAACGAGCCGCGCAGCACGCCGAGAGCGCGGTGCGGTTCGCACGGCGAATGGAGCACGCGCCAACTCTCTCCCACGCGCTGTGGTTCGTATGCGCGTACCACATCTTGCGAGCGGATGTGGCGGCGGCCCTGGTGACAAGCACCGAGACCTTGGCGCTCTGCGAGGAGCATCAGCTCGCCCAGCCGAAAGCCGCAGGAATGCTGTTCCGCGGCTGGGCTCTGGTGCGCAGCGGCGAGATCGAGGAGGGCCTGCAACTCGCGCGCAGTGGGTTGACCGCATGGGAGCGAGGCGGGGTCGGCGCGTTCCTCCAGCAAGGCAGATTTATTCTTGCCGAGACTTGTAGCGTCGCTGGTCGTCGCGATGAGGCAATGGAGCTGTTGGAAGCGGCGCTTGGTCACGGCAATGTAACCGGTGAGAGATGGTGTGAGGCGAGGATTCATCATCTTCGAGGTGAGCTTTGTATCGCGTCCGCAGAGTGGCAACAGGCGGAGCAGTGCCTGCGGAAGGCACTTGATGTCGCGCGCCAGCAGAACGCGCGCTCAATCGAACTGCGAAGCGCCACCAGCCTCGCCCGCCTGTGGCGCAATCAGGGCCTAGGCCGCAAAGCCCGCGATCTCCTGGCGCCAATTTACACCTGGTTCACCGAAGGCTTCGATACGCCGGATCTGAAGATGGCAAAGGCGTTGCTTGAGAGTTGCAATGATTGAAACCGTCCGCTTAGGCATTTGCGGCCGAGTAAGCGACAAAGCGAAGCGCTTCTGGTGCGGTGACTCTCTACGGGGCGGTGAAATAGCCTCTGATATCTGAATTCACTGGTGGTCCTGGCGGACAATCGCCTAACAGCATAACGAATTGAAGTTGCGATATATTTCGTTATCCGCGATGGTCAATACCAACAGAAATACCAACAAGATGACGTGCGGTGATCGCCGACAAAAAATAGATGTCGGCAAGGGGCATGGCCCATCCAGTTCCGGTCTCACCAATCGCGCCAACTGGAATCGAACCTGCTTTGACCTGAGTGTTCCCCGCGGCCCGACCTAACACGCTATCGCGAGGTCAAGGGTAAGGGTGGCTGTTGTTGCCCGAGTACGACTGCCCGACGGCGCCTGAACGCTGTCACCTGCGCTATCGAGAATGCCGGCGATAACAAACCCCGTTCTGGCATCCGGGAGTATTTGCTGCGGGCTCTCCTGACCTTAAACGATGCGATCTTGCCTGAACCCATGGAAAGATACATCACGCGTCAGCAGGTCGGGGAATGACCGAAGTAGGCTCCTATGCCCATCCTTTCGCGCCGCATTGAGAACGGAAAACATGGGCTGCAAGGGGGGTAAGTTCGAGTCGGCTATGGAGAAATGGCGCACCCGACACGATTCGAACGT
>NZ_LFIQ01000090.1:71392-85831 GCF_001189245.1 Bradyrhizobium pachyrhizi
GCCTTCGCCTTCGGAGGGCGACGCTCTATCCAGCTGAGCTACGGGTGCTTACTGCTTACGCAGTGCTTACGCGGATTTCGCGTGTGAGTGAACCCCAACGCGCAGCCCCCGCAAGCCATTGCAGTACAATACTCTTTCTTCCTCACTTTTCACATCAGCCGGCTTGACACTTGCCTTCGGAGGGCAATGCTAAGCGACTGCCTCAAGTAGCAATTTGGGATGGTTGCGCGTCCCCGCAACCAAAGTCCGGACCGACCGGTTCCGATAAAATGGCCCGCATTTTCGCGGGCCATTTTTGCTTTGGGAGGACGACAATCGGGCCTCGTGTCGTCGACCGATCGGGCGCAGATCACGGCGTTTCCGCAGCGCGGGCCGCTCCCTAGACGATGAAATGGAATTCGTGCCACGCACTCCAGCTGATGCCATCGCTGGCGCGAACCCAGAGGTCGTCAGGCACGGTACCGCCCTGGAATGTCGTGCCGGCAATTTGAGCCGCGCTGACGTTGATGGCGGTGCCGGTGGGCTGCGCATTCCCGCCAATGCTCCAGTGGCCGCTGCTTGCCGACGGCGTCGAATCCCAGAGTTGATATTGCGCGACATTGTCGCCGTCGGCATCCGCGACTGAAAACAGGCTTAAGGCGGCCACGCTCTGATTAGCCGTCGCATGGAAGTCGGACGCGGTCACGACCGGAGCGCTGTCAACCGACGCGGTGACGTGAAACTCCTTCCACGCGCCCCAGGCAAAGCCGTCGTAGGCCCTCACCCAGAGATCGTCCGAACCCGATCCGCTTTGAAAGCTTGTGCTCGAAAGCTGAGCTGCCGTGACATCGATGGCGGCATTGGTGCCTTGGGCGACTCCCCCGACCACCCAGTGCCCGCTGCTCGCATCCGCCGTCGAATCCCACACCTGATAGTTTGTGATGGTGTCGGCATCCGCGTCGGTGATCGAGAACAGCGTCGAGGCCGCGATGTCCTGGCCGTGGCTCGCCGAATAGTCGGCGGCCGTGACGATCGGAAGGTTGTCGATCGGTGCGTTGACGTGAAACTCCTTCCAGTTGCTCCATATGATGCCATCAAAGGCTCGGACCCAGAGATCGTCAGAGCCCGAGCCGGTCTGGAACGAGGTGTTGGCCAGTTGCGCCGCGCTCACGTCGATGCTCTGGCCGGTGGGCTGTATGACGCCGGCCACGACAAAATGCCCGCTGGCAGGATCGGCGGTCGAGTCCCAGAACTGATAGTTGGTGATCGTATCGCTGTCGGCGTCGCTGACCGTAAACAGGCTTGCCGTCGCGATGGTCTGGCCATGCGTGGCGGCCAGATCCGACGCGCTCACCACAGGAGCATGGTCGATCGGCGCGTTGACGTGGAACTCTTTCCAGGCTCCCCATGTCGTGCCGTCATTGGCTCGGACCCAGAGATCGTCAGAGCCCGAGCCGCTCTGGAACGATGTATTGGCCAGTTGTGCCGCGCTCACATCGATGCTCTGGCCGGTGGGCTGCGTGACGCCGCCCACGACAAAATGCCCGCTGGCAGGATCGGCGGTCGAGTCCCAGAACTGGTGGTTGGTCATTGCATCGCTGTCGGCGTCGCTGACCGTGAACAGGCTTGCCGCCGCGATATCTTGGCCATGCGTGGCGGCCACATCCGACGCGCTTACCACGGGAGCATGGTCGATCGGCGCGTTGACGTGGAACTCCTTCCAGGCTCCCCATGCGGTACCGTCATTGGCTCGCACCCAGAGATCATCCGAGCCGGAGCCGGTCTGGAACGAGGTGTTGGTCAATTGTGCGGGCGTCACATCGATGGCTATGTTGGAAGCCTGCGCGACTCCGCCGATCACCCAATGGCCGCTGACGGGATCGGTCGTTGAATCCCAAACCTGATAGCCGACGATCGTGTCTCCATCGGAGTCGGTCGCGCTGAAGAGACTCGATGCGGCGATGTTCTGGTTGTGGGTGGCCGACACGTCGGTTGCATTGGCCACCGGCGGATGGTCTGCAAATGGGGTTGCCGTGAACCGGGTCCATGCGCCCCAGAGATATCCGTCATATGCCCGGACCCAGAGCGTGTCTGAGGCTGTGCCGAACATATAACTCACTTGCGCGATGTTGGCGGCCGAGACGTCGATTTCGGCATTGGTGGCTTGCGCGACACCATTGATCGCCCAGTGCCCGTGGCCCTCGGTGTCCCACAACGCATACTGGGTGATCGCGTCGCCATCCGCGTCGGTAGCCGAGAACAGTCCCGATCCAGCCAGCGAGAGCTGCCCGTGCGTGCCGGTCACGTTGGTGGCCGTGACCGTTGGGGCGCGATCGGCCGGAGAAATCACAAAGGATTTCCAGTCGCTCCACAAATAGCCGTCGAAGGCTCGGATCCACAGCGTGTCCGAGCCGGGTCCGGCTTGGTAGCTCGTTTGGGCCAGCTGCGAAGCGCTGATGTCGATCTCGGTGTTGGTGCCCTGGACTGTTCCGTTCACCGTCCAGTGACCATAGCCGTTGCTGTCCCACAGGGCATATTGGGTAATGCTATCGCCCGCGGCCATGTTCACCGAGAACAGTGACGAGGCCGAAAAAACCTGATTTCGAGCCGCGGTCTGATCGGCAGCCGCCACGACTGGTGTCGTCCGGATGCTGTATCCGAGATCCTTCAGAACTCCGATGTCCAGGTTGGAGATCGCGTACTGGTAATTGCCGTAGAAAACGATCCCGTTCATCAGGTCCAGCGTGAGAGGATCCTGAACGGTCGAGGGACTGGCGTAGAAGTCGGATTGCTGATTGCCGAAGTGGTAGTAGTTCTGGGTGGTGCTGTTCGTGGTCAAAGGGACCGGGCCGCCGTAGGCAGCCTCGGCATTGGCACCGACAAAGTAAGCGCCGTATGCGGTCTTTTGTATCAGGGTGTCGAACGTCGATTCGTAGGCGCCGGCCAACTGGCCGCTCTGGTTGTACCAGCCCACCATGCCGAAGCCATGCATGAGCTCGTGGAGAAAAACGTCGATCGGATTGATCACGTTTCCAGGGACCTGACTGGAGTAGGTCAGGCCGTAATCCAGGTCGATGTACTGGAAGTAGCCGGGGTCGATGTTGATGGTGATGTCGCTTGTCGTGCCGGGGACATGCTGGCCGGTGGTCAGCTCGTACTGGCTGGATGGCTCATACACGGCGAGCCCGCTGCTTGTGCCGATGTAGTAGCTGGAGGTAGGCCCGCCATCGGCACGGCCAACGGCGGTCGGCAGGATGTTGAGCGACACAACCAGAGTGCCAATGCCTAGGATATATTGCTGCCAAATGTTGAGGGCCTGCTCAAGATCGTAAACGAGAGACGCGTCAGCGGATCCGCCGACGTTCGATGGATCGTTCAATGTTACTGAATAGTTCCAGGGCATCTCGGTCGGACTCTCAGTCTATGGTAGCGCGCGCATAATAAGTGACATTCAACTGACTGCCGCGGTGTAGTCAACAGACGTCAAGTGGGCCGGCGCCGACGCGGCATCGGTGCCGCGATCCGTAAGACTACGGACCTCGGCCCGAGTTCGAACGGCTTCGCGAAGGGTTCCTCGATCGGCATGATCGAGCTCGCGAAACCGGCGCGGCCGTTCATAACGCCAATTGCATCTCGCCGGAGAGCCATAGTACTCTGGCTGTCATATTCATCTGCTGCTCTTTGGTTCGCTGCGAACAGTCAGTTTGCACTGACGGCGAGGTTGTAAGGGCAGGGGCAGGGCGCGCTTACGGCAATCCCGGCTCATTCGACTGCAGTCAATTTCAGCTACTCAACAGATTAATCGCGAAATGATTGAAACGCGGAGCGGCGGCACAGCAGACAGCGGGATAGTTGCACTCGTGATGTTGCTGCGTTTTCACGGTATCCCGGCCGATGTCGACCAGATTCGTCATCAATTCGGGAATGCCTCGTTCGGAACGCCGGAGATGCTGCGCTACGCGCGCTCGACCGGCGTCAAGGCCCGCGAGGTGAGCAGCAACTGGTTGAGGCTGGAGAAGGTCCCGCTTCCTGCCATTGCCCTGTTGCGCGACGGCGGCCATCTGATCCTTGCCAAAGTGGGCGCAGACAAGATCCTCGTTCAGTCACCCCTGTCAGAGCGCCCGGAGTTGATCACGAGGGCCGACCTGGAGGCGGTGTGGGCCGGCCGGCTGATCCTGGTGAGCCGCCGGGCGGGACTGGTCAACCTTGCCCGTCGCTTTGATTTGTCATGGTTTCTGGGAGCCATTCATAAATATCGCTACCATTTCCTGGAGGTGCTGATCGCCTCCTTTTTCTTGCAGCTGTTTGCGCTCGTGTCGCCGCTGTTCTTCCAGGTGGTGATCGACAAGGTCCTCGTGAATCACACGCTCAGTACGCTCGACGTGCTCGCGGTGGGTTTGATCGGCATTGCGGTTTTTGAGACGGCCCTCGGCATATTGCGGACATACCTGTTCTCTCACGTGACGAACAGGATCGACGTCGAACTGGGAGCCCGCCTGTTCCGGCACCTCATCGGCCTTCCGATTGCCTACTTTCAGGCGCGCCGGGTCGGCGACTCGGTTGCGCGGGTCCGCGAGCTCGAGAACATTCGCAACTTCCTGACCGGCTCTGCCCTGACGGTGGTGATCGATCTGTTCTTCACCGCAGTTTTCATCGCGGTGATGTTCATCTACTCGCCGATCCTGACCTGGATCGTCCTTGGATCCTTCCCGCTCTATGTCGGTATCTCGGCCGGCGCGACGCCGCTGTTCCGTCAGCGGCTGGACACCAAATTCGAGCGCGGCGCCGAAAACCAGGCGTTTCTTGTCGAGAGCGTAACGGGTGTCGAGACGATCAAGGCCATGGCGCTCGAACCGCAGATGCAGCGCCGCTGGGAGGAGCAGCTTGCCGAGTACGTTGCCGCGAGCTTCCGCGTGCTCAGCCTGGCGAATGTTGCGAGCCAATCGGTTCAGTTCGTGAGCAAGCTCGTCACCGCGGTGATCCTTTACGCCGGTGCCAAGCTGGTGATCGACGGCAGCCTTACGGTGGGCGAGCTGATCGCCTTCAACATGTTCTCCTCGCGCGTCAGCGCTCCGGTCCTGAGACTGGCGCAGCTCTGGCAGGACTTCCATCAGGCCAGGCTCTCGGTCGCGCGGCTGGGCGATATCCTGAACACGCCGGCGGAGCAGACGTTCAATCCCGGTCGCGCGGTGCCGCCTCCCATCAAGGGCCAGGTCACACTCGAGCACGTGTCCTTCCGATATCGTGTAGATGGGCCGGAAGTGCTGCACGACATCAACATCAACATTCCCGCCGGCCAGGTGGTCGGCATTGTCGGTCCGTCGGGCTCGGGCAAGAGTACCTTCACGAAGCTGGTCCAGCGCCTTTACGTCCCGGAAAAGGGCAGGGTCCTTGTCGATGGAGTCGATCTTGCGATGGTCGATCCGGCGTGGCTGCGTCGCCAGGTCGGGGTCGTCCTGCAAGAGAACGTGCTGTTCAATCGCAGCGTACGGGAAAACATTGCGCTCGCCGACCCGGCCGCTCCGATGCAGCAGGTGATCGCGGCGGCCCAGCTTGCGGGAGCTCATGAGTTCATTCTGGAACTGCCGGAAGGCTACGACACTGTCGTAGGCGAGCGCGGCAACAGCCTGTCGGGGGGGCAGCGGCAGCGTATCGCGATCGCGCGGGCCCTTATCACCGACCCGCGCATCCTGATCTTCGACGAAGCGACCAGCTCGCTGGACTATGAAAGCGAAAGGGTCATTCAGGACAATATGAACCGGATCGTGAAGGGGCGAACGGTCTTTGTCATCGCGCATCGTCTGTCCGCGGTCAGGCGCACCGATCGAATCATCACCATCGATCGCGGGCGGCTCGTCGAACAGGGATCCCACGAGGAGCTGCTCAGCACAGGCGGAAGATACGCGTCACTGTACCGGTTGCAGGCGGGGATCCATGAAGTCGGCTCGTGAAGCGCTTCCCGCCGGGGGTAAATCGAGGGACGAACTGGCTTTCCTGCCGGCCGCCCTCGAAATCGTCGAGACGCCGCCATCTCCGACGGCCAGGCTTACCGGCGTCCTGATTGCCGCGTTGTTCTGTTGCGCGGTCGCGTGGGCCGGTCTCGGCAAGATTGACATCGTTGCCTCTGCATCGGGAAAGATCGTGCCGGGCGATCGTGTCAAGCTGGTTCAGCCGCTCGAAATCGGTGTGGTCCGGGCCATTCACGTTCGCGACGGTCAGGCCGTCAAAGCGGGTGAGGTTCTGATCGAGCTGGATCCGACGAGCAATCAGGCGGAGCTTCAGCACCTGAAAAACGATCTTCTCTCGTCATTGCTGGACATTTCGCGCACGCGCTCCGCACTCGACGGAAACACCAGCGCGCTTGACGGGGCGCCGGACGACACGCCGCCCGCCTTGATTCAAATGCACCTGGAGTTCTTGCGGAGTCAGGATTCGGAGCAGCGCGCCAAGCTGTCGGAGCTGGATCGGCAACGGGTCCAGAAGGTCGCGGAGACCAGGACAATCGAGGCCGGCATCGCGAAGATTGATGCTTTGCTTCCGGTGCTGCAGGAGCGGGTCGGGGTTCGCAAGTACTTGGCCGACAGGGAGTACGGCTCAAAGCTGCAATATTTGTCGGAGCTCCAGGAACTCGTTGGGCTGCAGCAGGACATCCTGGTGCAGCGGAGCAAGCTCGAGGAGGCCAATGCAGCCGTGGCGGCCCTCGATGAGACGCGGGCCAAGCTTGTCTCGGAATACCGCCACCGCTTGTATGATGATCTGGCCAAGGCGACACAGAAGGCCGGCAGCCTCAAGGACGAGGTGGCCAAGGCCGAGCACCGGACGAAGCTTCAGAAGCTTGCGGCGCCCATCGATGGCGTGGTGCAGCAACTGGCTGTGCACACGGTCGGCGGGGTCGTAACCCCCGCCCAGACGCTCGCGGTGGTGGTGCCGAGCGATAGCCAGATTGAAATCGAAGCGATGGTTTCGAATCGCGACATCGGCTTTGTGCACCCGGGTCAGGACGCCGAGATCAAGGTCGAGACCTTCAACTTCACGCGCTACGGCCTGCTGCACGGCAGAATCGTCAGCGTCTCGCGCGATTCTGTCTCCCGGGACAGGTCGCGGGACGCGGCCCGCGAGACGAATGGCGGAGGGACGGAAGAAAGCAGCGAGCCGAAGGGCCAGGCGCCGGCGTATATCGCGCATGTCTCGATTGACCGGACCAAGATGATGATCGACGACAAGGAGATCAGTCTTTCGCCGGGGATGGCCGTCACCGTCCAAATCCGGACGGGCGCCCGCAGCGTCATGAGCTATTTGCTGTCGCCGATCATGCGCTACCGGCAGGATGCTCTCCGAGAGCGGTGAAAGCCGACAGGTCGCCCCGTCATGACGGGGTCCGGGATTCCACGTGGCTCAAGCTTGGATCGGATTCGTGTATCGCAAGGCAGTTTTGCCCGGCGTCGTATGTCCGATATCCATGGCTGTTCAGCCTGCGAACGAGTTCAGCCTTGTCGGTCTTGATGAATTCGGCGTGGATGACGGGGTGATGCAGCCGGATCGTTGCGCCGGCTCCTTCCAGCACCTTCAATTCCATTCCTTCGACGTCGATCTTGATCAGATCGCAGCGGCTCAGCTTCAGGGAATCCAGGGTGACCATCGCCGTTTCGGTGCTGTTGGCCTCGGAATAATCGACCGTCTGGCCGATTTGCTCCGTACCCGGGCGTCGCGTCACCTCCAGGCTCCCGAAGCTGGCGGGCTCCTGGTGGCTTAAGGTCGGTACCCGGGTTTTCCCGGTTTCCGACGAAATAACTGCGTGTATGGCCTTCGCATTAAAGCAGTTGTTGATCGCGATGTTGCCGGCAAGCGCATAATAGACCCGCTCCTGCGCTTCGATTGCAAGGACCGAGCCCCAGCCGTCCATGTGCTTGGACCATTCGATGGTGTGAACGCCGATGTTTGCGCCGCAGTCGATCGCGACGACGCCATCGCCCCGATACGTTCTTCGCAGTGCAAGAAGGCCCTTCGTCAGCTCGATTTCGGTGGCATCGAACGCGCCGTGCTCGAGGATTTGGATCCCGACTCCAAAGGTGTGCTCGCCCGCCGTGTGGTAGTCCAGCCGGTTTACGATCAGCGGGCCGTGCGCTGACGCCGCGATGACGAATGGGACCTTGCTGGGGGTGCGGCTCATCGTTTGTGTTTCTTTGTGTCTGCGCCGGCGGAAGCCGCCGGGAGGGATACTCGCCAAGGTTTTCGTCCGTTGACGCGGTTGTCAATCTCGCTTACGTTCCGTCTACTTTTTAAGCGTTATTTATATTTCAGGGCAGGGGATATTCGTGAATGCCATTGCCGTCGCGCCGGCGATCGGGCTGAAGCGCTCGATTGACCATGTGACTGACCAACCCAAAGTAATCGTTGATCGTTCGACCAGCGCCGTACCGGCCAAGTCGGACGCTGTTTCGTCAGATGCCGACGCGCCGAAGCCTGCCTATCCCGCGGCCGCCGAACTGCCAACTCAAGTGGGTCCCAAGGGACTGCGCTTCGACTTCAACGATGGCGCCCGGGTATTTTGTCCCGAGGCCGAAACTCCCTGGCGGGTGCGGATCTGGGACGCCGAGTGTGGCAATCTTCTTTTCGAGACGCAGTTCGCGGGCGGCCGGGTCAACAGCTCAAAGCGATACTACGTCCGTTTCCGGATCGAGGTTCTGCAGGGCGATGAGGTCGTCTTCTCGCACGAGTACGATGCGAGGGACCGTCACGTCCTGATCCAGCTTCCGATCGGCACCCTGGGCGACACGATCGGCTGGTTTCCCTATGTGGCGAAGTTCGGGGAAGCGCATAGGTGCAGGCTGACCTGTGCGATGGCGGAAAAGTTGATTCCGCTGTTCCGGGATGCGTATCCCGAGATCAACTTCGTCACCCACGAGGAAATTCAAACCGACCGCTACTACGCCACGTACAGCGTCGGATTGTTCTTCGACGACAAGAACTTCGTGTTTCAGCCGTGCGACTTCCGCCATGTCGGGCTGCACCGGACCGCGGGATACATCCTCGGCGTCGATCCCGTCGAGGCAGCGCCCCGCATCTCGCTTGCGGACGATCGCAGACCGTTTCCCGAGCCTTACGTCTGCATCGCAGTGCAGAGCACCACGCAATGCAAGTACTGGAATAACCCCGCCGGCTGGCGGGAGCTGACCGGCTTTCTCACGCAAGCCG
The DNA here is from genome assembly GCF_001189245.1 of Bradyrhizobium pachyrhizi. Lineage (GTDB taxonomy): Bacteria > Pseudomonadota > Alphaproteobacteria > Rhizobiales > Xanthobacteraceae > Bradyrhizobium > Bradyrhizobium pachyrhizi. The sequence goes on from NZ_LFIQ01000090.1 coordinate 80,567, forward strand.
GCTACCGCGTGATCTGCATCGATCAGAAGCCGACACACGGCCACGAGCTGGTATGGAATCACATTCCCAACGGCGCGGAGGACTGGACCGGTGATCGGCCGATCCAGGAGCGGGCGAACCTGCTCAAGCATGCGGCGTTTTTCGTCGGCCTTTCCAGCGGGCTCTCATGGCTGGCCTGGGCGGTCGGCACTCCGGTCGTGATGATCTCGGGATTCACGCATCCGACAAATGAATTTGCTACGCCCTACCGGGTCATCAACTATCACGCGTGCAACAGCTGCTGGAACGATCCGGCAGTTCGATTCGACCACAAGGATTTCTTCTGGTGTCCCCGCCACAAGGGGACGCCGCGTCAGTTCGAGTGCACAAGGCTGATCACCGTGGATCACGTCAAATCGGTGATCAGAACGATTCCTGGATTTGAGCTTTAGCCATTTTCAAGCACTGATTTTTTTGGGGGAGCGCTGCCATGAGCACAACGTTTGTGAGCTCGGGTGTTACCAGCTCAGGACTGATCGAAACGGGGTCCAATATTCTCGAGGTCCTCAACGGAGGCTCGGCAGTTTCGACGGGGCTATCTGGCGGCGGCCAGCTCCTGGTCGACTCCGGCGGCTACGCGGTCCGCACCGCGATTTCCAGCGGCGGCAGTGCCGTCATCAGCGCAGGTGGCGGGGCCGATCATCTTACCGTCTCGAACGGCGGCACGCTCAACGTGGCCGGCATGGTCAACAGCAATACCGCTGTGTTGACCGGCGGTGTCGAGAATGTTCTGTCCGGCGGGTTCATCTCCGGCGCGAGCGGATCGGGGACCGGAATTTCGGGCGGCACGGTCAACCTGCTGGCTGGCGGCTCGGCTGCTTTCGTCGGCGTGTCGAGCGGCGGCACCTTCAACGTGATGGGCAAGGTGCTCAGCAACGTTGGTATCTACAACGGCGGCGTGGAGAACGTCTCCTCGGGTGGCTTTATCTCGGGCAACAACAGTGCCGGTACCGGCGTTTCCGGCGGTACCCTGAATCTGTTGGCAGGCGGCTCGGCTGCCTATGTCGCCGTCTCGAACGGCGGCGTCTTCAATGTCGCGGGCACGGTGCTGAGCACCGTCGGGGTGTATAGCGGCGGCGTCGAGAACGTGCTGTCGGGCGGCGTAGTCCTCGGCGTGTCCGGAGGCTTCGGCACCGCGATCTCCGGCGGCACGGTGAACGTGCAGACGGGCGGGTCGGCGACCGCAATGTTCGTTTATGCCGGCGGTGCGCTGAACGACAGCGGCGTCATCACCAACCAGTTCGTGCTCAGTGGCGGTGTCGAAACCGTCTCGTCCGGCGGTCTTGCGTCGGGGGCACAGGTCTCGGCGGGCGGTCTGCTTGACATCCTCGCCGGGGGCTCGGCGACGGGTATCGGCGATGCCGGGAGGGTCGTCGTCGAAGCCGGCGGCATCGCCGACCACATCATCGTTTCGTCCGGCGGCGTGCTCAGCGTCGGCGGCACCATTACCAGCAATACCGGCGTGTTGGCCGGCGGCGTCGAGACTGTCTTGTCCGGCGGGCTCATCTCTGGTGCGGCCGGGTCCGGAACGGGAATTTCGGGCGGCACGATCAACCTGCAGGCCGGCGGCTCGGCCTTCTACGTCGGCGTTTCGAGCGGCGGCACGTTCAACGTGTCCGGTTATGTGGGCGCAGGGTCCGTATACAATGGAGGCGTGGAAACCGTTTATTCGGGTGGGCTGATCTCGGGTGGCGCTGGAATTGGAACAGGGGTCTCGGCCGGCGGCACACTGACCGTACTCGCGGGCGGCTCGGCCGCATGGGTGGGCGTTTCGAGTGGCGGCATTTTCAACGTCTCCGGCACCTTCCTCAACAATGGCGGCGTCTATGCCGGCGGCGTGGAGAACGTCTATTCGGGCGGTTTGATCTCGGGCGCGAGCGGATCCGGAACGGGAGTTTCGGGCGGCACGCTCAACCTGTTCGCGGGCGGCTCGGCCGCCTTCGTCGGTGTATCGAGCGGCGGCACGTTCAACGTGGCGGGCACGGTGCTGAGCAACGTCTCCGTCAACAGCGGCGGTGTCGAAAACATTCTTTCGGGTGGTGTTGTCACCGGCGTCACGAGCTCGGGCACGGGCATATCCGGCGGCACCGTCAATGTATTTGGCGGCGGCGCGCTGGATCACGCGACGGTTTCCAGCGGCGGCGTTCTGAACGTCTCCGCCGGTGGCACGGCGCACCACCTGACGGTGTCGGGCGGCGGCACCATGAATGTCAGAGGCACGACCACCAGCAACGTGCTGATCACGGACGGTGGTGTCGAGAACGTGTTTTCCGGGGGGCTGATCTCCGGAACGTCCGGCTCCGGCACAGTCATTTCCTCCGGCGGCATCGTGAACCTGCAGGCCGGCGGCGCTGCGGCCTACCTGACCGTTTCGAGCGGCGGCACGTTCAATGTGTCGGGCACCGTGCTCAGCAATGTGACCGTTTCTGCCGGCGGCGTTGAGAACGTCTTCTCGGGGGGCGTTGTCGGCGGTGCGTCAGGCTCCGGGACGTCCATTTCCGGCGGCACACTCAACGTCCTTGCGGGCGGTTCGCTTGCTCACGTGACGGCTTGGAGCGGTGGCGCTCTGAACGTCTCCGCCGGCGGTACCGCGCACAACATCACGGTGTCGAGTGGCGGCATCATGACTGTTGCGGGCACGATCACCAGCAGCACGACGATCACCGACGGCGGTGTCGAGAACGTTCTGTCCGGCGGCCTGATCTCCGGGGCGTCGAGTGCGGCCACCGTCATTTCCGCGGGCGGCACGCTGAACGTTCTGGCCGGTGGTTCGGCTGCTCACGTCGGCGTGTCGAGCGGCGGCGTCTTCAACGTTGCCGGCAAGGTGCTGAGCAACACAGCTATCTTTGACGGCGGCGTCGAGAACGTCTTGTCCGGGGGATCGATCTCGGGAGCGAGCGGATCCGGGACCGGGGTTTCGGGCGGCACCTTGAACTTGTCGGCTGGCGCCACGGCTTCCTTCGTCGGCGTGTATAACGGCGGCATCTTCAATGTTGCGGGCACCGTGCTGAGAAATAACGGCGTCAATGCCGGCGGTGTCGAGAACGTGCTGTCCGGTGGGCTGATCACCGGAGCCATCAGCTCCGGGACCGGCGTCAACTCGGGCGGCGTATTGAACGTCCAGGCCGGCGGCTCGGCGGCGTTCGTCGCCGTTTCGAGCGGCGGCACGCTTAACGTGTCGGGCACCGTGCTCAGCACGGTCGGCGTCTATGCCGGCGGCGTTGAGAACGTATTCTCGGGTGGCGTCGTCACCGGCACGTCGGTCTCCGGCACGGGCACAGGTATAGCCGGCGGCACGGTCAACGTATTCTCGGGCGGCGCGCTGGCCTACGCGGGGGTGTCCAGCGGCGGCGTCCTGAATGTTTCCGCCGGCGCTACGGTGCACGACGTCGGAGTGTCGAGCGGCGGCACGTTCAACGTTGCCGGCACGGTGACCAGCCACGTCGCGGTATTTGCCGGCGGCACCGAGATCGTATCGTCGGGCGGCTCCACGGGGCCGGTCATCATTTCCGGCGGCTTGCTCGAATTGCAGGCCGGCAGCGTCGCGAGCGGCGGCATCATCTTCAGCGGTTCGGGCGGGCAGCTCAAGATCGACGGCGCGTCGCTGTCCACCACCATCAGCGGGCTGGTGCTGGGCGACAGCATCGATCTGGCAGGCCTCAATTTCGCATCTGGCGGGTCGGCGACCTTGCTTCCGGGCAATATCCTGCATGTCACGGAGGGGGCTTCCACCTTCGACCTGCAGCTCGATCAGACGCCCGGCGTGCGGTTCGGCGTCAGCGCGGATTCCGGCACCGGCACACTGATCACGGCGCGTGCCGATAGCGCGCCGGTCACGTCCGCGTCCAACATACAGGCGAGCCTTGGCCAGAGTTTTGTAACGGCTTCCAGCCTCTTCGGCGTGTCGGACGCCGACGCCGATACGATCACCCAATACGCGTTCTGGGATACCGAGGGTAACGGACATTGGGCCATCAACGGTGTCACCCAGGCCACCAACGTCGAGATCGATGTGTCCGCGGCGAACCTGTCGCAGGTGAGCTACGTATTTGGTCCCACTGGATCGACGGATTCGCTCTACGTGCGGGCCAATGACGGTACGCTTTGGGGCGGCTGGACCAAATTTACGGCAACGGCATTTGCGGACACCGCACCGACCGTGAACGCAAGCAACGTCACTGCGGCGCACGGTCAGACATCGGTCGCCGCATCGAGCCTGTTCACGGTGTCCGATCCGGATCCCGATACGATGACCCAGTTTGCGTTCTGGGACACCGGCGGAAACGGCCACTGGGTGGTGAATGGTGTCGCCCAATCCGCCGGCGTCGAGATCGACGTTGCGGCGGCGAACCTGTCGCAGGTGAGCTACGTCTTCGGACCGGGCGGCTCGACGCCCGATACGCTCTATGTGCGCGCCAATGACGGCTCGAAGTGGAGCACCTGGACAGCGTTCACGGCAACGCCGGGGGACGACATTGCTCCGGTCGTCACGGCATCGAACGTGACCGCGCTTCATGGGCAGACGTCGGCTCTCGCCTCGAACCTGTTCTCGGTCACCGACAACGACAGCGACGCGATCACCCAGTACGCCTTCTGGGACACCGGTGGGAACGGCCACTGGGTAGTGAATGGCGTCGCCCAATCCGCCGGCGTCGAGATCGACGTTGCGGCGGCGAACCTGTCACAGGTGAGCTACGTGTTCGGTCCCGGCGGCTCGACGCCCGATACGCTCTATGTGCGCGCCAATGACGGCTCGAAGTGGAGCACCTGGACAGCGTTCACGGCAACGCCGGGGGACGACATTGCTCCGGTCGTCACGGCATCGAACGTGACCGCGCTTCATGGGCAGACGTCGGCTCTCGCCTCAAGCCTGTTCTCGGTCAGTGACAACGAGAACGATACCATCACCCAATACGCCTTCTGGGACACCGGTGGGAACGGCCACTGGGTAGTGAATGGCGTCGCCCAATCCGCCGGCGTCGAGATCGACGTTGCGGCGGCGAACCTGTCGCAGGTGAGCTACGTCTTCGGACCGGGCGGCTCGACGCCCGATACGCTCTATGTGCGCGCCAATGACGGAACGTTGTGGGGAGCCTGGACCGCGTTCACGGCAACGCCGGGACCCGACGTTGCTCCGGTCGTCACCGCATCGAACGTGACCGCGCTCCATGGGCAGACGTCGGCTCTCGCGTCGAACCTGTTCTCGGTCTCGGACAGCGAGAACGA
>NZ_LFIQ01000091.1:0-8064 GCF_001189245.1 Bradyrhizobium pachyrhizi
ACCTCCTGGCTTTCGCCAGGACGACGGCGAGTGTGTTGCATAGCCTACATCCACATCGTCGTCCCGGGTGTCGCAATCGGCGCTCAGCCACACCATGCGCGCGCTGGAGGAACGGCTCGGCGTACGGCTTTTGACCCGCACCACGCGCAGCGTCGCGCCGACCGCCGCCGGCGAACGGCTGCTGCAAGGCATCGGCCCGCGCTTCGAGGAGATCGAAGCCGAGCTGTCAGCGCTGAGCGCGCTGCGCGAGAAGCCCGCCGGCACCATCCGCATCAACGCCGGCGAGCACGCCGCCGAGACCATCCTGTGGCCGGCGCTGGCGGAGTTTTTGCCGCGCTATCCCGACATCAAGGTGGACTTGACCGTCGATAACGGTCTCGCGAACATCGTCGCGGAGCGATTTGACGCCGGCGTTCGCCTCGGCGAGCAGTTCGCGAAAGACATGATCGCGGTGCGGATCGGGCCGGATTTCCGCATGGTCGTGGTCGGTGCTCCCTCCTATTTCAAGCGGCGGGAGCGCCCGAGACGACCGCAGGACCTGACCCAGCATGCCTGCATCAACATCCGCCTGCCGACCCATGGCGGCATCTATGCCTGGGAGTTCGAGCGGCGCGGCCGCCCGCTCAAGGTCCGCGTCGACGGGCAATTGGTGTTCAACAGCACCCCATTACGCATCAAGGCAGCGCTGGCCGGGCTGGGACTCGCCTATATCGCCGAGGATCAGGTGCGCGCGCAACTCGCCAAGGGACAGTTGATCCAGGTGCTCGACGACTGGTGCACGCCGTTTCCGGGCTATCACCTCTATTATCCGAGCCGCCGGCAATCCTCGCCGGCGTTTGCATTGCTGGTCGACGCGTTGCGCTACCGCGGCTGATCGCAAGCGGCGGTGTACCGGGTGAGGCCGAAAGCGGCCTCGCGCAAGGCTATCGCAGCGCGGCTCCGTGATCATCGTCGCGGTTGACCACACGGATATTTGCTTCGTCCTGGCGAGGCGTCCGGGAACGCATCAAATGCGGCGGACGTTATGCTGGTATCGCAATCTCGCGGGCTTGGCGGATCTCGTGTCCGTCGCGGCTGTGCCTCTCGCCGCAGCCTCACCGCGCCATCTCGGACCAGCGCATGTTCAAGACCAAATTTGCCATCGTCGTCGCCGCCGGCCTCGTCCTCGCACCGGCCCAGCTTCTCGCGCAGAACACCGGCGGCACCCCGCTGCCGCCCAGGCCGGGCGACCGCGCCGCGCCGTCGAACGGCGTCGGCGGCACCGCGCTCCCGACCCAGTCCGGCCAGCGCGTCGCACCGTCTTCCGGCACCGGCGGCGGCAGCGCCGCACCCGCGCTACCGGGAGGTCCGACGGGCACCACCGGCAATGCCGACAACAACCCGCAGCGGCGATGACGTGAACCACGCTTGCGTGGGAAATTCCGACGTGAGCAATTGAACGCGCGGCCGAAGCGATCGGCGATGGCCTACGCCGAACGTCCATTCGCACATCGATTGATGAATTCTGCGCTAGGTCGCGCCGGCCGGCTCTGCGGCCGGTTCAACCGGCTCGGCTTCGGCCGTCACGAATTTGAGTCCGTAGGTCTTGCCGCGACGCCAGACCACCTCGCAAGGATAGCGCTTGGCGTGATCGGCGAGCAGCGTCAGCGCGAGGTGGTCCTTCACCTCGAACTCGACCTCGGTGGTGATCTTGGCGCCGCCCGGCGAGATGTCGACCACGGCGCATTCGCTCTCGGTCGCGCCGTCATCGACCGTGATCCAGGCCGCACGATTGTTGAGCTGGCGCCGCGGCTCGCGACTGACCTTGATCCGTGCTCCACTGCTCGCCATCGTCGCCGTCCTTGAAGCCATTGGTCATTGAAAGACATTGCAGACCGCGCGCGTCGATCGACGCGCGCGGCACAGAACCGCAACGGCCACAATGCCGGCCCCCCGTAAAGCCCGGCTTAGCGCGATCGCTTGAACTTTACCGGAATCTTGACGGGGCTTTTAGCGAACAGGGATTCTGCAATTCCACCAGCGGGATACCGGCCGCCTCGGCAGCCATCGGCTTGACACGGAGACCGCACTGTTGGTGAAGTGGCGGCCGTGGCCTTGGCCACATCCCTGCAACAAGAGCGCTTCAAGCCGCCTTTTCGACGGAAACGACCCATGCTGATCCCCCTCGCCGACGTGCCGCGCTGGTATGCCGAACGCAAGCCCGCTGACGCGATCGCCATCAGTCATGGCGCGGATGCGCTGACCTGGCTCGAGCTCGAGCGCCGCGCCAATGCACGGGCGCGCGCCTTCGCCGCCAAGGGCGTCAAGCCCGGCGACTTCGTCGCGATCGGGCTGCCCAACAGCAACGCGTTCTTCGAGACGACCTTCGCGGTGTGGAAGTGTGGCGCGACGCCGACCTCGCTGTCATGGCGACTGCCGCGCGGCGAGGCCGCTGCGGTGCTCGAGATTCTGAAACCGTCGCTGGTGGTCGGCGGCGAGGCCGACTGGAATGCGCCGAATTCGCTGCCGGTGAATTTCGTGCCGGATGGATTCTCCGAGGCGCCGCTCGATGCCCCGGTCGCGCGCTACTGGAAGGCGATGACGAGCGGCGGCTCGACCGGGCGGCCGAAGGTGATCCTCGATCACAACCCCGCGGTGATCGAAACCACGGCCGAGGCGACGCTCGGTATTGCGCGCGACACCTCGCTGCTCAATCCAGGGCCGCTGTATCACAATGCGCCATTCATCCTCTCGCACTTTGCGCTGTTCGGGGGCGGAAGGGTCACCGGCATGGTGAAGTTCGACGCCGAGGAGACGCTGCGGCTGATCGAACGCGAGCGCGTGCAATGGGTGAACTTCGTGCCGACCATGATGCACCGGATCTGGGCGCTGCCCGAGGAGGTGCGCAACCGCTACGACGTCTCCAGCCTGAAAATCGTGTTTCACATGGCAGCGCCGATGCCGCCCTGGCTGAAGGAGAAATGGATCGAATGGCTCGGCCCCGAACGGATCTGGGAGCTCTATGGCGGCACCGAGCGGCAGGGCGCTTGCGTGATCTCGGGCACCGAATGGATGGCGCACAAGGGCTCGGTCGGCAAGATCGGCGAGACCGCGAAACTGCGCATCATCGGCGAGGACGGCAACGACGTCGCGCCCGGCGAGACGGGCGAAATCTATTTCCTGCCCAATGATGGCGCCGGCTCGACCTATCACTATCTCGGCGCAACGCCGAAGCGGCTGCCGGACGGCTGGGAATCGCTCGGCGATATCGGCCGGCTCGATGAAGAAGGCTATCTCTATCTCGGCGACCGGCTCGCCGACATGGTGCTGCGCGGCGGCGCCAACATCTATCCGGCCGAGGTCGAGGCCGCGGTCAGCGAGCATCCCGAGGTGCGCTCCTGCGTCGTGGTCGGACTGCCCGATCCGGAATTCGGCCAGCGCGTGCACGCGATCCTCGAGCTCGCCGACAGCGCCGATGCGCAAGCGATCGCCGACGGCATGGGCGATTTCCTGAAGGACCGGCTCAGCCGCTACAAGCATCCGGAAAGTTTCGAGCGCGTCGGCACTGCGCCGCGCGACGATTCCGGAAAGGTTCGCCGCACCATGCTGCGCGACGAGCGCGCCGCGTGGATCAAGGACAACCGCGCCTTCCGCATCATGCCGGCGCGTGCGGCGGCGAAAGCCGAATAGGTTCATTTCGTCTTGCGAGGGGCAGGTCTGCACGCCACATGAGCTGTGCAGGCGGCCCTGCAAGGTATATCATTCCATCTTCCCTGCCGGCAGAACCTCGGTCTACGTTGAGGTTCCAGCGCCCTGCACGCCAGGAGATCCTTTGATGCCCTCCGTGACCGAATGGAAAGTGCCCGCGGCCTTTCAGCCTCGTCCTGAAGATTACCGCTACGATCTCGATCGCGCGCTGATGAGTGTGGTCGGGCTGCATTCGATCATTCCGCCGGATGCTTTCAGCGCCGAGACGCTCGGCACCGAGCGCGCCGGCAATGGCGTCCTGATCGACGACGGGCTGGTGCTGACGATCGGCTATCTGATCACCGAAGCCGCCACGGTGTGGCTGCATCTCGGCGACGGCCGCGCGGTCGAGGGCCATGCGCTCGGCTTCGATTTCGAATCCGGCTTCGGCCTGGTGCAGGCGCTCGGCCGGGTCAATCTCGAGCCGCTGCGGATCGGCTCGTCGGCGGCGACCCAGGTCGGCGACAATGTGGTGCTCGGCGGCGCTGGCGGCCGCACGCGCTCGGTCGCAAGCCAGATCGCGGCGAAGCAGGAATTCGCCGGCTACTGGGAGTATCTGCTCGACGAGGCGATTTTCACCTCTCCGTCGCATCCGAACTGGGGCGGCACCGGGCTGATCAACAATGCCGGCGAGCTGATCGGCATCGGCTCGCTGCAGCTCGAACGCGAGCGCTCGGGCCACGCCGAGCATGTCAACATGATCGTGCCGATCGATCTGCTCAATCCGGTGCTGGACGACCTGCGCAAGTTCGGCCGGGTCGACAAGCCGGCGCGGCCGTGGCTCGGCATGTACACGACCGAGATCGACAACCGCCTCGTGGTGGTCGGTGTCGCCAGCAAGGGACCCGCGGCGCGCGCCGAGCTGAAGACCGGCGACGTGATTCTCGCGGTCGACGGCGACAAGGTGACGAGCCAGACCGGCTTCTACCGCAAGTTCTGGTCGCTCGGCGCGGCCGGCGTGGACGTGCCGCTGACCGTCTATCACGAGGGCGTCACCTTCGACGTCACGCTGACCTCGATCGACCGCATGAAGCTGTTGAAGGCGCCGCGGCTGCATTAATACAGAAGAGGCAGCGGGGATGAGCGAGGCGGTGGTTGACGACATCGTGGCCGTGTTGCCGCCGCTGCTGCAGACGCTGGAATCGCTGTCCTTTGTCGCGCGCAACCTCAATCCGCCGGACTTCGATCGCGTGATGCAGATCGCGGGCGAGCCCGAAGAGGCCTTGCAGGCGGTGCGGCCGCGGCTTGCCGACTGGCCGGAGAAATTCGCGCACATCAAGACCGCGCTTGAAGCTGCGATCGAACCGGCGCTCGCCGGCTACGCAGGGCTGCGCGCCGTGCAGAACGGCGAAGGCGATCTGGTCAGCGTGTTCCGCGCGCTGCGCTATCTGCCGCGGGCGCAGGAGGCGCTGTATCCCTTGACCGAGCTGCCGCCGGTCAGCGGCTTCTTCATCGCGCCCGATCTGCGCGAGGACGCCGAGCTGCAGGCGAAGCTTGCGGCGAAACCCAACGTCGACACCGGCATCTTCCACGAGCGCAACGAGCCGGGCAGCCGCGGCGGCTTCTCGATGTACGTGCCGGAGTATTACACGCCGGATCGCGCCTGGCCGCTGGTGATGGCGCTGCATGGCGGCAGCGGCAACGGCCGCGGCTTCCTGTGGAGCTGGCTGCGCGATGCGCGCAGCCGCGGCGCCATCCTGGTGGCGCCGACCGCGACCGGCCAGACCTGGGCGCTGATGGGCGATGACACCGACACGCCGAACCTCAACCGCATCCTCGACGAGGTGCGTGCGCGCTGGACGATCGACGAGACGCGCATGCTGCTGACCGGCATGAGCGACGGCGGCACCTTCAGCTATGTGAGCGGCCTCGACGGCGCCTCGCGCTTCACGCATCTTGCGCCCGTTGCCGCGACCTTCCATCCGCTGATGGCGGAGATGGCCGACGCGGAGCGGCTGCGCGGCTTGCCGATCTTCATCACCCACGGGCGGCTCGACTGGATGTTCCCGGTGCAGACCGCGCGGCAGACCCAAGGCCTGCTGTCGGCCGCCGGCGCCAGGGTGACCTATCGCGAGATCGACGATCTCAGCCACACCTATCCGCGCGAGATCAATGCGGAGATTTTTCGGTGGTTGAACGGCGAGCGGGCCGACAGCGCCTGAGGGATCGTATCCCGTCATTGCGAGCGAAGCGAAGCAATCCATTGTCACCGAACACGCGGCGGAAGGATTGCTTCGTCGCTGTCGCTCCTCGCAATGACGTTGCGGGAGAGCGTCGGATTACCCGTTCACTCGCGGCTTGAGCAGGTCGGAGAAGCCGACCCGGTGCAGCATCTCGTTGCGGACGCGGTCGATCACGCCGAATGCGACTTCGGCGCCATCTTGCGTCGGATCGATGTGGACGCGGAACGGCCGCTTGCCGAACGGCGTGTCGACGACTTTGACGATCGCGTCCGCGACCAGCGAGGCGTCGGCATCCTCGGGCACGATCGCCGCGAACGCCTTCATGATCTCCTCGCCGAAGCCGGCATAGGGACCGGCCTCATATTCGGCGACGCGCGCTTCGTCCGCGGGACGGCCGGAATGCGCAAAGTGGTTGGTGCCGCCGGTGAAGGCGCCGGGCACGATGATCGAGGTCTCGATGCCCCAGCGCGTAAGCTCCCGGGCATAGATCACCGCCATCGCATCCATGCCGGCCTTGGCCGCGAAATACGGCGCGAGATAGGGCGGCGTGCCGCCGGCCGAAGAGCTGCTCGACACCCAGACCACGAGTCCCCTGCCCTGTTTGCGCAGTTGCGGCAGCGCCGCGCGATTGACGCGTTGGGTCGATAGCACGTTGACGTCGTAGAGCTCGGCAAGCTGCTCGGGCGTGAAGGCCTCCGCCGGGCCGAACACCATGTGGCCGGCATTGTGCATCACGACGTCGAGGCGGCCTTCCTCGGCGACGATCTGCGCAATCGCCGCATCGACCGACGCCTGCGAGCCGACATTGAGCTCGAGCGAGCGCAGGTCGACCTTGTTGTCGCGCGCGAACTCCTCGATATCGGCGACCGCGGCGGCATTGCGGCCGGTGGTGTGGCGCATCGAGGCGTAGACGATGTGGCCGGCCTTGGCGAGCGCGTTGGCGGTGAGGCGGCCGAAGCCGCTCGAAGCGCCGGTGATGACGATGACCTGTTTCATGACACATATCCTTTTGAAGTCGAGTTGAACGGGAGTTGGGTTGAAGGTGCGAGGGCGTCAGACCAGGCCGCCATTGACGCGCAGCGTCTGGCCGTTGATCCAGGAGCCGTCGGGGCCGGCGAGGAAGGCCACGGCATTGGCGATGTCATCGGGCGTGCCGAGCCGCTCCAGCGGCACCATCTTGGCGAAGCGGTCGATCAATTCGTCCGACTTGCCGTGCAGGAACAGGTCGGTCGCGGTCGGCCCGGGCGCGACCGCGTTCACCGTGATGCCGCGGCCGCGCAATTCCTTGGACAGGATCGCACTCAACGACTCGATCGCGGCCTTGGTCGCGACATAGATGCCGTAGGTCTCGAGCCTGGTGCCGACGACGCTGGTCGAGAAGTTGACGATGCGTCCGCCGTTGCGCAGCCGGCGCGCCGCCTCGCGCATGGTGTTGAAGCTGCCCTTCAGGTTGACCGCGACCTGCTGGTCGAACGCGGCGTCGTCGCTGTCGGCGATCTTGCCGAGCTTCATGATGCCGGCATTGTTGACCAGCACGTCGACGCCGCCGAACGCCGCCTCCGCCGCGTCGAACATGCCGCGCACCGCGTTGGCATCGCTGACATCGGCCTTCGCGGTCAGTGCCCGGCCGCCGGCGGCCTCGATCCTGTCGGCCACCGCCTGGGCCGGCTTGGCGTCGCCGGAGTAGTTGATGACGACGGTGAAGCCGTCCCTGGCGAGACGTTCGGCGACCGCCGCGCCGATCCCGCGCGAGGCGCCCGTCACCAGAGCTACCTTGTTGGTTTGGTTGGTCATTTTCAGTCTCCCATCAGATTGTGCGGCCGTGCCGCGTTCGATGGGAGGACACTATGCCTTGGCACTCACCGGATAATCATGCATCTTCCGGCATCACTATTCGTGGTATTCGGATAATGGCAATGGACCGCTTCGACGCGATGCGCGTGTTCTCCCGGGTGGTCGAGCGGCGCAGCTTTTCGCTCGCCGCCGACGATCTGGGGCTGCCGCGCTCGACGGTGACGGACGCGGTAAAGGGACTGGAGGCGCGGCTCGGCGTGCGGCTGCTCGAGCGCACCACGCGCACGGTGCGCCCGACGCTCGATGGCGAGGCGCACTACCGCCGCTGCCTGTCGCTGATCGCGGACCTCGAAGACGCCGA
>NZ_LFIQ01000091.1:8074-12345 GCF_001189245.1 Bradyrhizobium pachyrhizi
GCGCGCGGCCGAAGGGGCTACTGCGGCTCGAGGTGCAAGGCACGCTCGCGCGGCACTTCCTGCTGCCGAACCTGCCGGGCTTCCTCGCCGAATATCCCGACATCGAGATCAACATGAGCGAGAGCGACCGCTGGGTCGATCTGATCCGCGAAGGCGTCGACTGCGTGCTGCGCTTCGGCAAGCTGCCCGACAGCGACATGATCGCGCGGCAGGTCACGATGCTCGAGCGGTTGACCTGCGCGACGCCGGATTATCTTGCGCGCTTCGGCACGCCGGTCGATCCGTTCGCGCTCGATGGTCATCGCATGATCGGCATCCGCTCGCTGACGACCGGACGCCTGCGGCCGATGGAGTTCGTGATCGACGGCGCGCTGAAGCAGTTTCCGCTGCCGGCGCCGATGTCGGTGACCGGCCCCGAGAGTTATCTGGCGAGCGCCAAACTCGGCCTCGGCCTCGTGCAGGTGCCGCGCTTCCATGCCGAAACCGATCTGGCAAACGGAACGCTGGTCGCGGTGCTGCAGCAATGTCCGCCGCCCTCGGTGCCGGTAAACCTGCTCTATCCGCGCAACCGTCAGCTTTCGCCGCGCGTGCGCGTGTTCATCGACTACGTGATGCGGGCGTTCGCGCGCAGTTGATCGATCGCCGGAACCACAGCGAGCCCGGCGACGTTATGCTTCCGACACCGGAGGGATTAAGCGATGCGGACCTTTTTCGGCATGATTTTGGGCGCGCTGCTGCTGATATGTGGCGTTTATGTCTATGACTCGATGCGGACATCGAGCGTCGCGAATGGCGAGGTGGCGCAGGACACGCGCACCATCGTCAATTGGGACGTCGCAGCGCATGACTGGAACCTGCTGAAGACGCGCACCCGCGAGCAGTGGGACAAGATCGCGGCGAAGTAACGATTCCTTTCAAGCCGACACAATCATATCCGCAAAACCTGTCATGCCCGGCCTCGTGCCGGGCATCCACGTCTTTGCTTCACTTCGACAGAAAGACGTGGATGGCCGGGACAAGCCCGGCCATGACGAAAATCAACGAGACGAGCACTTCGCACGGACCCGTCAGCGCTCCTCAACAGAAGGCGCCAAAGGCTAATTCTGCTCGGTCTTGCGGCCCATATTGGCCTTGCGGGCGTCGGCGATCACCTGCTCGAACTGATCCATGCTGAGCACGCCCGGCACGCGGTACTTGCCGACGATGAATGACGGCGTGCCGTTGAATCCGAACGCCAGCGCCTGCTCGTTGTTGCGCGAAAGGATCGCGTCGATCGCCTTGGCGTTGGCGTCGTGATCCTTCTTCAGGCGGTCCATGTCTAGGCCGGCGCCCGAGAGCAACTCGGCGATGCGCGGCTCGGTGATGCGCGAATTGACCGAGATCATCGCCTCATGTGCGACGTCGAACTTGTTCTGGTACTTCGCCGCCAGCGCCATCCGCGCCGCGACCTTGGAGACCGGCCCGAGGATCGGCCAATCCTTCAGCACGAGGCGGACCTTGCCGTCGTCCTGCACCACCTGGCGCAGTTCCGGCGCGAGCTTGCGGCAATAGGGGCAGTTGTAATCGAACCATTCGACGATGGTAATGTCGCCCTTGGGGTTGCCGATCACCGGAATATCCGGATCGCGCAGCACCTGCTCCTCGGTCAGGACATTGTCATCCTCGGCGCGCGCGGCGCCCGTGGCCATGAGCGCAATGCCGGCACCGATCAGGCCGAGCGCGCCGCGGCGGGTGGCACCGGCGTTGATCACGGGCGATTTCGTCAGTTGGTTCATGGCTGGCTTTCGCAAGAGCTCTTCGCCCTTCTACGTTCAGGACACATTGATGTTACGCAGCAGCATATAGATCGCCACCACGATAATCACAGTCGCAAACACGATATTAAGCGCGCCGCGCCGTTCCGACAGGTGCCGGGCGCTGCGTGTGCCCAAAAGGCCGCCCGCGATGCCGCCGGCGACGAATAGCCCCGCCAAGCCCCACGACACCAGCCCGGACCACGCATAGCTCAGGGCCGTGGTCATGCCGAAGGCGGTGACGGCAACCAGCGAGGAACTCACCGCGTTCATGATCGGCATCCCGGTCGCCAGCATCAGCGCCGGCACGATCAGGAAGCCGCCGCCGATGCCGAAGAAGCCGGACATGGTTCCGGTGGCAAGCCCGAGGCCGATGATCGCGGGCATGTTGGACATCGAGATCTTGACGTCGGTCAGCCCGACCCGCGCGCGATTCTTCAGCATCAGGCCCGCGATGGCCAGCATCACCAGCGAGAACAGCGCGAGCAGCTTCTGCCCCTCCAGCATCTTGCCGAGGATGGAGCCGCCGAACGCGCCCAGCATGCCCGACAGCGCGAACACCAGCGCGCAGGACCAGATCACGGTGCCGCCGCGGGCGTGGTTGGAGAGATTGACCGCCGCGTTGGCGGCGACCGCGATCGCCGAGGTGCCGATCGCGACATGCGGCTCCGGCACGCCGACCACATAGACCATCAGCGGCACGGCAAGGATCGAGCCGCCGCCGCCGACCAGGCCCAGCGAAAAACCGACCAGCATGCCCGATGCCAGTCCAAGCACGCTTTGAGTTGCGGAGAAGACCAAGGGGGAACAGACTCGCGTTTGAGGCGGCGACCCTAGAAGGATTTGCTGCTCAACGCCATACCAATAGCACAAAACTGCCCTGCAGCCGGGATCAGCGCAGCAGATATGTCACAGCCAGCGGCACCAGCAGCGAGGTGACCAGCGCATTCAGGCTCATCGCGATCCCGGCAAAGACGCCGGCGACCTCGTCGACCTGGAAGGCGCGCGCGGTGCCGATGCCATGGGCGGATGCCCGCCGCAAAGCCACGGGCGCGAAAGTCGGTGATGCCGGTGAAGTTCATCAGGGGCGTGACGATGATCGCGTCCATGATGCCGGTGAGGATCACCGACACCGCGGTCAGCGAGGGATCGGCGTGCAGGGATTCGCTGATGCCCATCGCGACGCCGGCGGTGACCGATTTCGGCGCCAGCGACAGGATGACGTCGCGCGGCAGCCCGAACGCCTGCGCCAGCAGCACCACCGAGACGATCGCCGTCAGCGAGCCGATCGCGAGCGCAACCAGCATCGGTAGGATCGCCGCCGCGACCCGCCGGCGGTTCTCGTAGAGCGGCACCGCAAGCGCCACCGTCGCCGGTCCGAGCAGAAAGTGCACGAACTGCGCGCCGGCAAAATAGGTGGTGTAGGAGGTTCGGGTCAGCAGCAGGAACACGCCGATGATCCACACCGAATGCAACACGGGATTGGCGAGCGGGTGCCGCCTTGTCTTCAACGACACCGCGTCGGCCACCGCATAGGTCAACAGCGTCACCGTCAGCCAGAGCAGCGGCGATTGCGAAAGGTAGACCCAGAGCGAGAACGGATTGTCGCTCACAGCCGCTCCTCCTCGCGCGAAAACAGGCTGCTCGCCGCAACGAAGGTTGCAACCGTCGCCAGCAGGGTGACGATGACCGAAACCCCGAGGATCACCAGGACCGCGATGCCGTGCTCGGCGAGCAGATCGAGCTTCTGCACCACGCCGACGCCGGCCGGAATGAACAGCAGCGAGAGATTGGCGAGCATGCCGCGGCTCGCGCTCTCGACACCGTCATCGCCAAGCGGCCCGCGCGCCAGCGCCGGAAAGCGGTCGCGCGCCAACAGCAGCAACAGCAGCAGCACGAGGCCAACCACCGGGCCCGGCACCGGTACCGCCAGCGCGCGCACGGCGACTTCGCCGACCAGCTGGCAGAGCAGGATCAGGCTGAGGCTGGCGATCATGGCGGGAAGCTCACGCGAGACATCCGCCTATCAGGTCGTTGTGGCGGGACCTTGTCAATGCGCGGATCTTGAATGCGTGCGCAGGTCTTGGGCGCCGCCGCTCTCAAATCCGCTACACCTTCTCAGACCGTCATCCCCGCTTGTCATCCCTGCGAAAGCAGGGATCCATAACCACCGCATTCGGTGATGACCGGGATCGTGGCCCCAGCAAGCGCAACAATTGAGATTCGGGGTAATGGGTCCTGGCCTTCGCCAGGACGACACGGGGTGTGTGGCGCGGCCTGCATCCACAATCGTCCCTGCGAAAGCAACACGCGCCTCGACCAGCCCCGTCATCCCCGCACAAAGGCTTCGCCTTTGTCGCTGGAGGTGCGCGCTCTTGCGCGCCGCGAAGGATGCACGGCCCAGATGTTTCCGCATGTTGTTTCCTGACGACCGAGAGTGGGGCCGTCGACCCTTCGAGACGCCGCTTCGCGGCTCCT
>NZ_LFIQ01000091.1:12355-16515 GCF_001189245.1 Bradyrhizobium pachyrhizi
AGATGAAGCTCCGCTCATCGCCGGCGACTCCCGCCTTTGCAGCGCCATCAGCGTGCCGCTCATGGTCGCGACCAACGTCTCGACGCCGTCCTGGATCGCATAGGCGCGGCCGTCGCAGACCGTTAGTGTGCGGCCGGGCTTGACCACGACGCCGCGGAACACGAACCGCTCGCCGCGGGCCGGCGCCAAGAGATTGGTCTTGAACTCCACGGTGAGGATGTCGGAGCCTTCGGGCATCAACGTGAAGGCGGCGATGCCGCAGGCATTGTCGAGGCCCGCGGTGATGATTCCGGCATGCACGAAGCCGTTCTGCTGGCAGAACTCTGGCGCATAGGGCATCGCAAGATCGACCTCGCCGGGCTCCATGCGCGCGATCGAGATGCCAAGCGTCTGCATCGCGCGCTGGCGCGCGAACGTATCGGTCGCAACCGCACGGTAATCGGGATTCTTCGGCTCGAAACGGGGCATGGCGGTCACGCGATTGCGGGCTCTGAAGGCACGAGATGCGGCATCGCGGCGTAGCGGATCGCCGGTGCAAACGGCGCCGATCTGCGCGCCGCACGGTCGATATGCACGGCCGCGATCTCGCAGGTCGCGGCGATCTCGCCGGTCTCCGCATTGCGCATCTCGTGCAGGATACGGATCGACTTGTCGCGGAACTCGACCAGCCGGCTCTTGACCTCGACAAGGTCGCCGGCGAGCAGCTCGCGCTTGTAGGAGATGTTCTGCTGCACGGCGGCCATGCCGCAACCGGACTCGCGCAGATAGCTCGGCGTCAGGCCGAGCCGCGCGAACATGTTCCAGTTCGCCTCGTCGAACTTGCCGACATACCACATGACGTTCATGTGGCCGATATGGTCGCAGTGCCAGGGATAGACCGTGCCGCGGTACGTCGCCTCGCCCTCCATCGGATTCCTCCTTCGATTTTTGATACGGTAGCGTATCAGGGACGAAGCAGGCTAGCAATACGGCACCGTATCAAAGCATGATCCGGAAAAGTGCGAAGCGGTTTTCCGAAAAGATCATGCACAGACAAGCGATTAATGCGCGATGACGATCCCATCGCGCATTATGATGCGCGGAGATCGCATGACTGAAAGCAAAGGCGACGTCTGGGTCGCGGCCGGCTTCGCCGAACTCGCCCATAGCGGGGTCGACGGCGTACGGGTCGAGGTACTGGCCAAGAATCTCGGCATCACCAAGGGCGGCTTCTACCGCCGCTTCAGGGATCGCGCCGCGCTGCTCGAGGCCATGCTGACACGCTGGCGCGACGGCCGCATCGCATCGATCGAGAAGCACACCGCGCTCGACGGCGCCAGTGCGCGCGAGCGGCTGAAGGCGATCATCACGCTGTATTCGGAGCGCATGAACACCGAGGCGATGGCGGTCGAGCTCGCGATCCGGCAATGGGCGCGCACCGATGAGGCCGCTGCCGCCGCCGCCGCGAGCGTCGATGCCGCGCGGCTGAAGAATGTCGCCCAGCTCTATCGCGCCACCGGGCTGCCGATTGAAGAGGCCGATGCGCAGGCCTTCCTGTTCTACTGCTTCATCTTCGGCCAGAGCCTGCTGTTTCTCGAGCGCGGCCCGCGCAAGCGCGCGCAATTGCTGGCGCAGTCGGCGGACAAGCTGCTGACGGAAAACCCGTAGGTAGAGAGCTGCAGCCAATAGAGCCGGTGCAAACGGAAAGCGGCCGGCTGACGCCGGCCGCTCGCCAAACTCGGTCGGCTCGCTCAGGCGCCCTTCAGGCGCTTGTTGCATTCGCTGTAATAGCCGCCGCCCTTCTGGATCCACTTCAGGCCGCCATTGCCGCCGGTGGTCTTGTTGGCGTTGTACTGGTCGACGCAGGTGTGCATGCGTCCCTTGCCTTCGGACTCCTTGGCGTATTTGGGATCGATGGCGTTCGGAAATACGGCGGGTCCTGCCGGCGCCGCGGGTGCCGCGGCGGGCGCCTGCTTGGCTTCCTTCGGCGCGGCCGGAGCGGGCGCAGCGGCTGCCGGCGGCGGAGCGGCGGGCGCCGCGGCCGGTGTCGCGTCGGCGCCGCACTGCGCCTTGCGGAAATCATTCCACTTCTGGCCGCCGAGGGTGCCGGCCGACTTGGCCGCCTGGTACTTGGCGCTGCATTCCTGCGCGGTCAGGGCCTGCGCCGGCGCGCTCGCCGCAAAGGCTGCAAAGCCCGACACCGCAAGCACGCACAACAATCTGGTCTGAATGGTCATCCCTGGTCTCCCGTCATCCCTGGTTTCCCGTTGGTTTCCCGTTGGGGCATTGGCGTAAGACCATTATCCTAGCGCAACCCCGACTTGCGACAACGCGCCAGCGCGCCTGCGCTTTAAAATATTGTGGCGGCGGGACCGCTGCATGTTCATCCACGGTTCAGCATCGTCGCGCGACGTTTCGGCCCTCTTTCCCTCACGAGGTGCCCCATGAAGACGATTTCCATGCTCGCGTCCGCAACCGCCCTTGCCTCCCTGCTGCTGACGGGCGGAGCTTTCGCGCAAACGGCCGCGCCCGCCGCCAAGGACGCCGCTCCCAAGGCCGAGACCAAGGCGCCGGCCGAGAAGAAGCAGCGCACCGCGGAGTCGCTGGAATGCTCGAAGGAAGCCGACGCCAAGGGGCTGCACGGCAAGGAGCGCAAGAAATTCCGCTCCGAATGCAAGAAGGAGAAGTCGGGCGGCGCCGCCGCTGCGCCGGCGGCGACGAAGTAACGTCCGGACCGGTTTGATGCGATTCGCTCTCCCCATCGGGGAGGGCAATCGCACATGCGCTCGATCCCTCGACGACTCCGTGATGCCCGGCCTTGTGCCGGGCATCGACGTGTTGGCTTGCGCGTGGAAAAGGCGTTGATTGCCGGGACACCTCCGCGAAGACGCGCTTCGCGCTTCTGCCCGGACATGACGAGTTTGTGGCGATACTGATCGCAATCCCCGGCGCGTTTCGAAGGGTGAAAATCTGTGCGCCGGGCGAGCCGGGGCGCAATGCTGCAATCGCGAGATGCATTTGTCGCGTTCACGCGAATTTGCCATAAGGCGGCGTGACCCTGATCCGCGCTTCGATGGCAACGGCCATTCCCGACCGCAGCAAAGTCCTGAACGGGCTCGAGACCCTCGTCATCGGCACCGTCGGCGGCTTGCTGTTTCTGTGGGCAGAATTGCCGGGCGGCCTGATCTCGGGGGCGATGGTCGCGGTCGCGATCGCCGCATTGGCCGGACGGCCGCTCGCGGTGCCGGCGGTGCTGACGCAATCGGTGCTGCTGTTGCTCGGCATCTCCCTCGGCTCGCTGATGTCGCAGCAATTGCTGCAGCACATGAGCTCCTATCCGCTCACCATCGGCCTGCTGGCGCTGGCGACGTTCTGCTCGACCTTCGGCTCGAGCCTCTATCTGCAACGCGTCCATGGCTGGGACCAGACCTCGGCTTTCCTTGCCGGCAGCCCGGGCGCGCTGTCGCAGATCACGATCCTTGCCGCGGAAAAGGGCGCCGACGTCGCGGCGATCGCGGTGGTGCAGACCATGCGCGTGATCATCTTGACCGCCGCGCTGCCGCTGGTGCTGGCGCTGACCGGGGTGACACATGCCGCGCCGCCGCCATTGCCGACCTCGATCGCCTCGCCGTTCGGCCTCGTCGCGCTTGTCGCCTTATCGATCGGCGTCTCGCTGCTGCTGCGCTGGATCAAATTCCCCGCCAGCTGGATGTTCGGCGCGATGCTCGCCTCCAGCCTGCTGCACGGCTCCGGGCTGGTCGATGGCGGCCTGCCGCCCTGGCTCCGCAACGTCGCGCTGGTCGGCATCGGCGCCATCATCGGCACCCGCTTCGCGCGGATGAAGACCTCGACGCTGCTCAGTCACGTCAATGCCGGGCTCGGCTCGTTTGCGATTGCCATCCTGATCTCGGCCGTGTTCGTCGCGGTGATCGGCTTCACCACCCATGTGCGGCTCGCCGACGTCGTGGTCGCCTTTGCCCCCGGCGCGATGGACGCGATGCTGGCGCTGGCGTTGACGCTGCACATCGACCCGATCTTCGTCGGCGCGCATCATCTGTCGCGCTTCCTGTTCGTCACCATCTCGACGCCGGGCATCATCCATCTGTTCGGCCGGCCGCAGGACGACGTCGACGATTAGCTCGAAAGCGTAATAGGATGGGTAGAGCCAACGGGTCCGCGCA
>NZ_LFIQ01000091.1:16525-30468 GCF_001189245.1 Bradyrhizobium pachyrhizi
ATCAGCGAAACCCATCGCTTTCGTCGCGCCTAAAGAGAAATGGTGGGTTTCGCTTCGCTCTACCCACCCTACTGGCTCAGGCCTTCGCGGCTCGCATCACGCCCCAACCGGCGATCGCGGCCATCGCGAGCGAGATCAGCACGTTGTAACCGGCCAGCGAAATGCCGAGGAAGCGCCACTGCACCTCGTCGCAGCGCACCACCTTGACCTTGTCGAGCTGGTCCAGCAGCGAGCCGGCCTTGCCGAAATCCACCATCGGGCCGGTGCAATCGGTCGGCCCCGGCCAGAATCCCCATTCGACACCGGCGTGATAGGTACCGAGCCCGGCATTGGCGAGCGCGGCGAGGCCGAGGATCACGAGGCCCGCGAGCAGCACCGGACGCGGCGCGCCGCGGGCGGCCGCGAGCGCCACCACGGCGCCGAGCGGCACCGCGAGGTAATAGGCATAGCGCTGCTCGAGGCAGAGCGGACAGGGCATGATCTCCAGCACGAGCTGGAAGAACCAGGCGCCGGCCAGGGTCGCCGCCGCGATCACGGCAATCGCCAGCGCCGAGGTCAGCGCCGGATTGCCGGCGGAAGCATGCGACGGATGGGCGGCGGCAATAGTCACGTCGGTCCTCCTGCGAGCATCGTTCGGGAGGGTCATGGGCCCTGCTCCAAGGTCGTCGATTGCGGTCGTATCGCGTGAAAATACCGCTGTCGAGGCGCGGGACAATCACATCCGCGCGGGTTGACCGTGACGGCCGCCGTCCGCCGCGGTCAGATCGCGTTCAGTCGATGATGCGTGGGAACGCGCAGGCCCCACTGGGTCATCGCCGCCTGCAGCTCATCGGAAAAGAAAAGACTCGGATTGAGCAGCCTGCGTTCATGCCAGAGATGGGCGCCGGCGCTGACACGCTTCAAGACCGTCAGACTGCCATAGCCCTTTTTCGTGGGATTGTTTGCAAAATACGCCGTCGATCCCTCCGACACCTGATGGACGGCGCTTTGTTCCGGCACGAAGCTGTCGATGTAACGGCGGACGATGATGCCGTAATACGGAACGGGGTAGTCCTTGCCCTTCGGCGTGGTGATCCGTAACGGCCAGAACTGGTGCACGCCCGGCTCCAGCTTCTCAATGATGGCGTGCAAGGGTGCATCGACGGCACGGACGCCGTTGGTCAAATGCAGCAGCGATCCGAGCGATTTGCGTGACTCCTCCATCCTGAATTCCAACGGGCATTCGTGCGGCTCGAGCAGCCCCTGTCCTCCCTGAACTTGCGAGCCACCTCGCCGATGTAAGCGACATGCCAGTCGTTCAGCGCCGCCCTCTGCTCCGCAGACATCTGCTCGTCGAAATATTGCTTGAGGCCTTCCTCCCAGCCCACATAGTCGCCGTTCGGGAAGAAGTCGCCGAAGTGGCTGCGCTCGTACCATCCCCACACCATGTTCAAGTGCCCCTTGCTTCAAGTGCCCCGTGCGTCATCGAGATCGACGAACCGGACAATACCGTTACGCTCGCGCCTCCGTCTCGAAGTAGGTTGCCGCAGCCGCGGCCAGGCTCGGGGACGGTGGCAGCGGCGGCCGCTGCCGGGCAAACTCTTCCGTGACCGCCATACGGACGGGCGACGGCTTTGCGTCGTCCTTGGGGTCACACCCCCGGAAATTCCGCTGCCGGGGCGCGGGACATCCCGCCCGCGCGGGTTGACCGTGACGGGCCGCCCGCTATAGTCCGCCGCGCTTCGCGACCCCCGGCCTTCCCGGCCGGGACCATTGCGAATGCCCCTGTGGCGGAACTGGTAGACGCGCTCGACTCAAAATCGAGTTCCGCAAGGAGTGCTGGTTCGATTCCGGCCAGGGGCACCAACCAGGCCGTTCAGGCCCGTTCCAAATCGTTCGCAACCGTCCGCGCGATGCTCGGAAACCCTTGAAAAACAGGGCTTTACGCGTACATCGGTGTTCGTCACCGTTTGTTCTCATCCGATCCCAGCCGGCCGATTTGTTGGTATTTTTGTTGGTATCGTGTTGGTATCGGGAGAACAAACGTTCACGGCGACTTTCGCTATTCCGAATAAAGGAATTGAGCCGATGGCCCGCAAGAACGGTGGCGCGTGCGCCAACCCCAAGCAGATCAGAACCGACGTCGACTGCCGCGCCGCGCAACCACGATTCGACAATGGCGCGTGGAGCGCCGCCAAGATTTCCGACGCGACCGGTGGAGGTCTCTATCTCTTCGTCACGCCCGACGAAACCAGGCCCGGCAAGCCTGCCTCCAAGCTCTGGCGGATGGGCTACCGCTTCCACAGCCGCCAGAAAACCTACTCCATCGGTCCTTACGGCAACGGCAAGGACGGCACGTTCTCGCTCGCCGACGCGCGGCGCGAGCGCGACAAAGCCAAAGATCTGCTCAAGAACGGCAAAGACCCGAGCACAGAGAAACAGCTCGACAAGCACAGGCAGGCCGCCGCCCGGTCATTCGGGCAATGGGCCGACGAGTGGCTCGCGAAGAAGAAGGTTGAGAAAGTCAAACGCGGCAGGATCGTCGCGGTGCGCGACCCCAAGACCATCGAGATCCTTGAGCTGCGCGTCGGCTACGTCAAGGCGCGCTTCGGCAAGATGTGTAGGCAGGACATTAAGCGTCCGGACGTGCTCGCTTTCATGCGTTCATACGAAGCCGAGGGAAAGCTGGAAACCCGCGACCGCGTGCGCAGCATCGGCGAGCAGATTTGCGACTATGCCGACGTCGAAGGCGACGGCTACAATCCATTCCGCAACCTGAATGGGCAGATGATTGCCAACATTTCGACGCCGCGTCCCGGCGTCACCGAACCACGTGACGTGACGCGCGTCTTCAAGCTCATCAGCGCACCGTGGACGAGAGCGAGGTTTGGTGACGTTGTTGGCCTTGGGTTGCGATTCGATGCGCTGACCGTTCCCCGCCCCGGCATGGTCAATGAAATGGAGTGGAGCGAGGTCGATTGGGACGCCGAACGTTGGACTGTTCCAGCCGCCAAGATGAAGACCGGCTGGGACCATGTCGTGCCCTTGTCACGGCAGGCACTCGCAGTCCTACGGAGCGTTCAGAAGCTAACCGGCCATCGCCGATACGCGTTTTCCAGCTCGAGGGATGCGCCGCTGTCGGACCACTCGCGCTGATCGGCTCGCGCACGAAGCTGATGCAGCATTGGGCTGATCGGATCGACCACTGGCTCGATCCCAACAGGGTGATGCCGATCAAAGGTGGCGCGCAGCGGTGAGCCCGTCAAGAGGGACGGGTTGAAGTTCGGTCACTCAGCGCCGCTCGGATCGTGACTGATCACGAGTTCATAACCCGGCAGGGTCTGCCGGCTGACGACAAACTGTTTGAGCAGCGAGAGCAGCCATTCTTCGTCGGCGGCTGCTATTCATGGCGGCTGGATGGACCGTTCGTGGCGGAGACATTCCCGCAGTTCGCGCAGAAGCCGGTCGAGGCCAAGCACGCTTCGTGAGCCGCTAGCGCTCTCGCCAGGCGCGCATCAGCTGATCGGAGAACGGCTTGAAGAGGTAAGACATCACTGTGCGCTGCCCGGTCTGAATAAAAGCTTCGACCGGCATGCCAGCGATCAGCTTCACATTGCCGAGGCGGGCCATCTCCGCCTCCGTCACCGCAATGCGGGTGACATAGAAGCTGGCTCCGCTCTTTTGGTCGTTCGTGACATCAGCGGACACGTGATTCACTTCACCGTTGAGCTGGGGCGTTGTCCGTTGGTTGAAGGCGGTGAACCGCAGCAGCACCGGTTGGCCGACGGACACGCGATCGATCTCGTGTGGGGCGATGCGCACCTCGACGACGAGCAAGTCGTGAGCGGGGACGATCAGCATGATCGGCTCGCCGGCGGTAACGACGCCGCCTATCGTGTGCAGCGCGAGCTGCTGCACGGTGCCATCCTGCGGCGCGCGGATGTCGATGCGCTTGAGCTGATCCTCGGCGGCCACCCGCTTCTCGACCAGTTCCGAGGTCTTCGCGCGAATCTCGGCGAGATCCTTTCCCACCTCGGTGCGGAGATCCTGATCGATCTGCATGATTTGCAGCGCGGTCTCGGTGATCCGGCCCCTTGCTTCGGCGATCGAGGCGACCAGAGCGCCGCGTTCGCCGTGCAGGCGCACTGCATCGCGCTCAAGGGTGGTCACGCGCGTGATCTGGACCAGGTTCTTGCGCCACAGCTCGCGCACGCCAACAAGCTCTTGGTCGACAAACGTTGTCTCGCCGTCTTTCGCCTCGATCTGCTCTTCCAAGCCGCGGATCTGCTCTCGCAGCTGGCCGATACGCTCGTTGAGCTGTGCCTTCTTGCCTGCTCGGGCGGTACCGCGCAGTTCGAACAGCTTGTGCTCGCCGAGGAGCACCCGCGCTACGTCCGTGTCGGAGACACGCGCGATGAGGTCCGCGGGAAAATCGACGCGCTTCTGGTCGTCGCGCTCCGCCTCGAGCCGGGCCTGGCGTGCCGCCATCTCGTCGAGGCTCTTGAGAATGACCAGAAGGTTGGCCCGCGTCACCGTCTCGTCGAGCCGCAGCAGCACGTCTCCGGCCTTCACTCTGGAGCCCTCACGGACATTGAGCTCGCCCACCACGCCGCCGGTGGGGTGCTGTACCTTCTTGCTGTAGCTGTCCACCACCAGCGTGCCCGCGCCGATGACGGCGCCTGCGAGCTCCGTCGTGGCGGCCCAGCCGCCGACGGCGCCTGAGAGAATGATGACCCCCACGAGCCCAGCGCGAAGGTGCCGGCGAATCGAGGGCGGCACTACACTGACCGACTCGCGGTTCATGTGCTCGCTCCCTCGCTCACGACCTTGAGCGGCACCGATGCCGGCCGCGACTGCATCATCTTGGCCAGCAGCGCGTCCTTCGGCCCGTACGTCTGCACACGCCCCTGCGACATCACCATCAACTGGTCGACGCCGGCGAGCGCGCTGGTGCGGTGTGCAACGACGATGACAATGCCGCCGCGCGCGCGCACGCCCGTGATGGCTTGCGTCAGGGCCTGGTCGCCCTCCAGGTCCAGGTTCGAGTTGGGTTCATCGAGAACCACCAGGAACGGATCGCGGTACAGCGCACGGGCCAGCGCGATGCGCTGGCGCTGCCCAGCCGAGAGCGCCGCGCCGTCCTCGCCGATCTGCGTATCGTAGCCATCAGGCAGTTGCAGGATTGTTTCATGCACACCGGCCGCCATTGCGGCCGCGATCGTCGCTGGCCCGTCGGGCTCTGGATCGAAGCGGGCGATGTTCTGGGTTACCGTTCCGGCGAATAGCTCCACGTCCTGCGGCAGATAGCCGATATGTTGCCCGAGTGCCTCCGAGTTCCACTGATCGAGGGCGGCACCGTCGAGCCGCACCTTGCCACCCACCGACGTCCAGACGCCGACGAGGGCGCGCACCAGCGATGACTTGCCAGAGGCACTCGGGCCGACGATACCGAGCCCTTGCCCGGGCTTCAGCGTGAAGGAAACCTCGAGCACCACCGGGCGCTGATCGCCTGGCGGCGCCACGGAGACGGTCTCGACGGCGAGGCCTTTGCACGGCGGCGGCAACGGAGTCTTCTCCGACTCGTCCGGGAGCTGCGCCCAATATTGCCGCAGACGTTTCCAGCTCTGCCGGGCCGCGACCAGGCTTTTCCAGTGCGCGATGGCGAGCTCGACCGGAGCCAGTGCGCGCGACGTCAGGATGGCGCCGGCAATAATGATCCCGCCACTCGCCTCCTGTCGAATGACCAGATAGCCACCGACGCCGAGCACCGCCGATTGCAAGACCGTGCGCAGCACCTTGGAGACGGAGCCGAAGCCGCCAGCGATGTCGGCGGCGCGCCGCTGGCTGGCCATGTAGCCGTCGTTCGCCACCGCCCAGCGCGCGGCAAGGCGCCCCCGCATGCCCATCGCCTGCAATACCTCGGCATTGCGGCGGCTGGCCTCGGCCAGGGCATTGCGCTGCGCCACCCGCCCGGTGATGTCCTTGGTGTGCGCGCGCGTCAGCCGGTCGGTGACAAGCGTCAGCGAGACAAGCAGCAGCGCGCCGATCAGTGCCGTGTGCCCCAGCAACGGGTGGAACAGATAGCAGATCGTGAGATAGAACGGGATCCACGGCAGGTCGAACAGCGCGGTCGGGCCGAGCCCGGAGAGATAGCTGCGCACCTGGTCGAGATCGCGCATCGGCTGCAGCCCGTCGCCGCTGACGCGCCCCCGTAGCGGCCAGCGCGCGACGATGTCATAAGCGCGCTCCGAGAAAGCGCGATCGAGCCAGTCGCCGATCCGGACCAGGATGCGCCCGCGCACAATGTCAAGGAATGCCTGGAAGAGATAGAGGCCGCAGGCCAGGACGGCGAGGCCGACGAGCGTCGGCACGCTGTGGCTCGGCACTACGCGGTCGTAGACTTCCAGCATGAAGAACGAACTGGTGAGGTACAGCACGTTCAGCATGGCCGTGATCAGGCCGATGCCGATCAGCACGCCGCGGCAGGCGCGGAGCAGCGAGGGCAGATCGTGTGCGGGCGACGGCCCGTTGTGATCACCGGCAGGGCCGGGGCGCGCGCTCGCCCGCCGGCGCCGCGCCAAGCGGAACAGAAGGATCGCCGCCACGATAGGCAGCGCTGCGCGGAGCATGAAGTCGCGCGGCCCGTCGAAAGCCGGGCCGCGCCAGGCTTGCGCGTCGGCTGCGATTTGAGACCAGCACTCCGAGAGAATGTCCAACACGCGTATCGATTCCTAGAGGCTTTTCTTGGAGGCTTTCGAACTCGAGAGGCCTTAGCTCGGCGGCGCGGAGGCGCATCCATGTCGGATGCGTCTCCGCGCGCGACGGAACTAGGCCAACGGCCAGTGGCTCACGGTCGTCGAGTCCGGGTTGTCCACCAACACGTTGAAGGTGGCCTTGGCCGTATCGCCGTCAGCGTCGGTGTTGACGACCCGGAACTGGATGTCCTGATCGTTCACCGGTGCGGCCACCTGGGTCGTGAAGTTGATGATGCGGACACCCGCATTGGTATCGGCCGGGTCGAAGTAGAAGCGGATGTATCCGGTCGAGAACGATTCGCCGGCAGCATCGTGATTGGTGCCGGGGACGGCAGTGTTGCCTAAGTCCGCAAGGGTGACGTGGACGTTGCCTTGCTTGAGACTGCTGATGGTCGGGTTCTCGTAATCGATCAAATCGCCGGCGGAGTTGAACAGCCAATACTCCGCCTTGATGCTGCTGATGTTGCCGATCCCCGCCACGTCGAAGGCCAGGTTCTTGAGGTTCACGCCACTGCTTTCGCTGAAGAAGAAGCCTTCGTTCATGTTGATCTGCGACGCCTGCCCGTTCTTCACTCCGAATCCGATATTGTCGGGGTTGAGATCGTCGGCCGGGTTCGTGGGGCCGAGGTTGGCGTGATTCAAGTCACTTGTCGACTGATTGAGCCCCAGCGCGCCTGATGGGTTCGCGTAAAACGTCCCATCATTGAAGAACAGTCCGTTGAACAAGATGTTGTGGCCGCCGCTCGTGCTGACATTGAGCGTCTCGACCGGGCTTCCCGACTTGATGGCGCTGAAGTTCAGCGTCTCCGGCGGGTTGGCGAGCGTCTGCAGCACCGTGAAGGTGTAACCTGTGTCGGTTACGCTCAGTTGATAGACACCGTTGCCGCCGGAATCCTTGTAGGTCAGGATCGTATGATCGGCGTTGTATGATTGCGTGAGCCCGGTGATGGCAGCGCCGGCATCGATCGTGACCTTGGCTCCGTCGGCGCCATCGGGTGACGTGAACGAGTCCGATCCCGAGGAGCCGGCGGTGAACGCGACCGCCGGATGCTGGGCGTCCTGCCCGGAGAGGCTCTCCACCCCGCTGAGGCTTGGACCGTCGTCGAGCAACTTGAACAGGTTTCCGATGTTGGCCGCCGCGGCGGTGCTTGTGTCGCCGTCCTTGTCGGTGGCAGTGGCCGACAGCGTGATGAGGTCCGCGGTCATGGTGGCACTGGCTTCGGAGCTGTCGCCGACCGTCCCCTGAGTACTCGTGGTGTCGGCAGTCGCTTCGTGGACGGCCCGAAATTCGTGGAACGTCACAGTGCCCGTCGAATCGACATGAACGGTGAAAACGAGATCACCGCCCGTGCTCGTCTTGCCGAGTACGTCTCCCTTGAGGAAGTTGCTGCCGTCGGCACTTGCAACGCTGAGCAGAACGGCCTGCGACGACAGCGAATCGATCAGTCCGGAATCGACATTGGCGGACTTGACGCCGAGCGTGTAACCGCCGACGGCTCCAGCCGCGTCGGCGCCGTAATTGGGTGTGAACAGGCCGCTGAAGCTGCCAGACGTGGTGGTGTTCGCTGCATTTGGGGTGGAGCCGGCCGCGAGATAGCTCTCGTCGAGTTGCAACGCCGTGGCGGTGCCGTTCGCCAGGAGGGTCGGACCGTCGTCCTCGAACAACAGGTTGCCGCCGACGGCGGCATGCTCCGTCCCGCTGGTCGTGTTCGAGACGCTGAACGTGAAATTGCCGGCGTCGAAGCTGACATTGGATCCGCTGCCGCTGGTCGGCTGGGCGTTGCCGACCACAAAGCGGTCCATGTGGCTGGATTCAGCGACCTGGAAGTCGACGGTATAGTTCTTTTTCAGGCCATCGACGAAGTACGAACCGTCGCCCGCAGCAGTGATGGTGATGCCCGTCGTGACCAACTGTGTCTTCGCGAGGTCGGAATACACTTTGATCGTATTGCCGAGGATCGGGACCAGCGTCTGGTCGTTGCCGGTCAAGCCGTCGCTCCCGATGCTGGTGGTCGAGACAAGATTGCCGTTCTGAAGATTATTTGTTTCGTTGAAGGCATATATGTGCACTTTGACAATGGTGTTCGTGTTCCCGGGGTTCACCTGGGTCACCGAAAAGCTCGCCTCCGTCACCGACCCGACGTGCGAGGTGTAGCTGAGCTTCGTCAGATCGTGCACGTCTGGATTTGTCAGCGGGAAGTCGGGGTAGTTCACGTGGTTGACGACGTCGATGCGCACCGCCTCACCGGGATTGAGCGCTTGCGAATTATTGCCGAGGCCCTGTGTGCTGACGGTCACCTTCGAGCCCGGCGCCAGGCCGGTGATGAGCATATCGGGATCGCTGGTGTCTGTTCCTGCGGTCGCGGTCTGCTCGATGGCCGACCAGTCGTCCGATCCGGACGGCACGTGACTGAAATCGCCGAAGTTGACGGTCGTCGTCGTGGTGAAGGAGGCCTTCACATCGACGAGGCCGGAAAGGTCAAGCACGTCGGCATCGTCGATCCCGCTGGTGTTGGTATGTTTCAGGGCCTCGTACTGGATGGTCCAGATGTTGCCGCCGGACACCTTGCCGGAGGTGAGGGTCTCGTCGATCACGATTGCGAAAGCCACGGCACCTGTGGAACTGGCGGTCCACGTTTGGCCACCGTCTGACGTGGTGCCCTCACGCCCGAGTAGGATGTTGTTGTTGGAATCGGCGTAGAGGAAGATCTGCGCCCCATTGTGGGTGGCGAAAATCTGGGTGGCGGTGCCGTCGGCGATCGCGTTCCCTGAGGGGTCGGAGAACTGCAGGTCGGTAACGGTGGTTGTGTTGAGCTGGATGAAATCGGTGCTGGCGCTGCCGATCGTCCGCGCGGCAACTTGCGGAAACACCACGCTGGTGTCACCCGACTCTTCGCCGGTGGAGCCAGCCGTAATGCCCAGACTGGTCTTGAGCGCTGCGCTCATGTTCGAAAGCAGGTAAGACCAGGCGACTTCGTTGTCGGGTCCCGCCAGCACGCCAGTGTCATTATCGGTGCCGCTGGTCTGCAAGCTCGCGGCTTCGTCGATGATGAGATTGCCGTTGATGGTCAGCACTGCCATGATTTCCTCCTTGGGAAAGGCGGGTTCGCCTCGCACCTGCTCCAGTGCAAGCGGCAACCGCCCGGGCGCGCGATCGGCCCCTGGTTTCACGTCAAAAAAACGCGTGCGTGCACTCGCCGGCGACATTCCGTCGCCGGAGGAGACGTCAGTTTCTGGCAGTCCATTAGAATGGGGCGCAGCGGAAGCTTGTCGCTACTTCGCGTACGCCCATCCGACGCTGCCTGAATGATCAGTCGCGGAGAGAAGTACCTGCAATCGAATGATCAAATGTTTTTGCATGCTATTCTCCCTCGATCAGCCGCAAACTGCCGCGAACGCAAGTGGAGAAGCACCGTCCAACAAATTTCGAGGCCAAGCCTCCCAATGGAACTTTCTCAGTAAAGGAGTGAGAAAATTCAAGGTAAAGGGTGAAGAAGCAGTACCACCTATGAGGTAGGGCGCATCTATTTAGACACGACGACGACAATGTCGCCCTGCACGTGTGCACGGCGCGGGATGCTGCTAACAGCGCGCGGATAAGCCGGCGCGACCAATTATGCAAGAAGTGCTCTGGAAGCTGGGCCGGAACGTCAGCTCCTGATGCTGTGGACGGCTCCTCCACCGGCACAAGAGTGCCAAGGAGTGGGCGCCGTATTGAGGCTCCCACGATTCGGAGGAGCAGCCTATGCAGTCAATTTCGACGATCGGTCTGGATATTGCGAAGTCGGTCTTTCAAGTGCATGGCGTCGATGCAGCCGGCCAAGTGGTCATACGCCGTCAGCTCAAGCGCCGTTTCGTGCTGTCCTTCTTTGAGAAGTTGCCACCGTGCTTGGTGGGGATCGAGGCTTGCGCGTCATCCCATTATTGGTCCCGCGAGTTGCAGGCGTTGGGGCATACGGTGCTATTGATGCCCTCCGGCCTATGTGAAGCCGTACGTCAAGCGGCAGAAGAACGACAGCACCGACGCGAAGGCGATTTGCGAGGCGGTCACGAGGCCCAACATGCGGTTCGTCCCAACCAAGACGGTCGAGCAACAGAGCTGTCTGATGCTTCATCGAGCACGCCATCTGTTCATTCGCCAGCAGACTGCCGTCATCAATTCAATCCGCGCCTATCTTGCCGAGTTCGGGATTGTCGCCCCCGTCGGGCGCAGGGCGTCGAGCAGTTGCTGGAAGTGGTCGCCGATACATATGACCGTCGGCTCCCAGCGGTGGGCCGCGCGTGTCTTGCGGCTCTCGGGAGCCAATTGCGGGCCCTGAAGGCCCACATCCTGGAGTTCGACCGACGCATCATCGCCTGGCATCGATCACATGCGACGAGCAAACGGCTGGACGCTATCCCCGGCGTCGGGCCGGCGCTGGCAACAGCGCTAGTCGCGAGCGTTGCCGATGCCAACGTGTTCCGATCGGGTCGGGACTTCTCGGCCTGGGTTGGGCTCGTGCCGAACCCAGCCGCCGAATGGATCATTCAAGAAGTAACAGAGTTGCGCGTTGAGGATCAAGTTCAGCAGGGTATCGAGTTCGCGCTCTATCCGTTTGATCTCGGACCGAGCCGTCTCGATCGAGGCCGAGCCTTCCATCCGAAGACGATTCATCCCGCGTGTGAATTCGTCGCAGAATTCCCTGAACAGAGCCGGGTCCATCAGGTGGTAGCGTAGCGCGTTGAGCACGCGTGCCTCCAGCCGCTCGCGCTGGACACTCTTTCGATTTTCGCAGGTTCCCTTATTTCTCGCCGTCGAGCACCCAACTAGGTCGGCCGAGATCATGGCGTATCCGCCACCGCAGCATGCGCATTTTATCAAACCCGAGAACAGGTATTTTGGGCGGCGTCGGTCGCGGAAGCTATTTGGTACCTCAGTGCCATCGTTGTCGCGCTTTATCTTTGTGGCGGCCTGTCGTGCTTTTGCGGCGTTCCAGAGTTCATCATCCACGATGCGGTGGTGCCGCCGGTAAGATCAACACAAAAATGGTTCAGCTTGAGGGCCGCAAGGCTGAGCTCGAGCAAGCGCTAGTTGACGCGGAGGAGCCGCCACCCCTGCTGCACCCCGAAATGGCAACTTTCTATCGACAACAGGTAAGTGCTCTGCATGAGGCGCTGCGGGCTGATACTGAGGCGACCCGGCTGAAAGCTGGAGAGGTCCTGCGCTCTCTCGTGAAGGAGATCGTCCTCACACCCGGGGATGGGGAACTGAAGATCGACGTCCGAGGCGATCTGGCGGGAATCCTGGCGGTCGCCCTCAAAACGAAAACCCCAGCCACGAGGGCTGGGGTTTCGCAATTTGAGATGGTTGCGGGGATAGGATTTGAACCTATGACCTTCAGGTTATGAGCCTGACGAGCTACCGGGCTGCTCCACCCCGCGTTAAACCGTTGCGTGCCTTGCAGAAAGGGTGCCTGAGCCGGCCGGCCAACGCTTTTCAACGGCGCCGATCGATCCGTCCGGGGGCTTCCTGAGAAGGCGACCCGGGCCGAAGCCATCGGGTGCGGGGCGTATGTATCAACGTGAGCCCGGTTTGGAAAGCCCCGGATGCGGGTTTTTGAGGATTTTGTGACGTCGAAATCGCCGGCTGTGCCGGCAGGATTTACCGCCGGGAACCGGGCCTTGCCAGACCGCGCGCAAAAGCGGAGCTTGGCGCGCAACAAATCCGCCAAGAAAACGTCGTCCGAGGGGGAAATGCCATGGACCGGCCATTGAAGAGCCCGGGGCTGCATGCGCTTGAGGAGGCCTTTTATCGC
Source organism: Bradyrhizobium pachyrhizi (assembly GCF_001189245.1). Taxonomy (GTDB): domain Bacteria; phylum Pseudomonadota; class Alphaproteobacteria; order Rhizobiales; family Xanthobacteraceae; genus Bradyrhizobium; species Bradyrhizobium pachyrhizi. Next base: position 29,055 of record NZ_LFIQ01000091.1, read on the forward strand.
CAGTTCGAGCTGTCGCGCAGCGACCCGGCGCCGACATTGCAGGCACGGCTCGACCGGCTGCGCCGCCTGCGCGCCGCGCTGAACGAGAACGAGGCGCGATTCGAGGCGGCGATCTCGGCCGATTTCGGCCACCGCTCCACCGTCGAGACCGCGATCGCCGAGACCATGCTGGTGCTCGGAGAGATCAGGCACGCGGCCAAGCACCTGAAGGGCTGGATGGCGCCGCGGAAGGTCCCGACCACGGTGCAGTTCGCGCCGGCCAAGAACCGGCTGATGCCGCAGCCGCTCGGCGTGGTCGGCATCATCGCGCCGTGGAATTATCCGCTGCAGCTGACCCTGGCGCCCGCAGTCGCCGCGATCGCGGCCGGCAACCGCGCCATCATCAAGCCGAGCGAGCTGGTGCCGCGCTTCTCCGAGCTGCTGATGGAGACGATCGCCAAGAAATTCGACGTCACCGAGCTCGCGGTCACGGATATCGACAACGAAATCGCAAAGGCGTTTGCCGCGCTGCCGTTCGATCATCTGATCTTCACCGGCTCGACCCGCGTTGGCCGGCTGGTGGCCGAAGCCTGTGGCCGCAATTTGACGCCGGTGACGCTCGAGCTCGGCGGCAAGTCGCCAGTGATCGTCGACGGCTCCGCCGACATCGACGAAGCCGCGCAGCGCATCGCCTATGGCAAGCTGCTCAATGCCGGCCAGACCTGCATCGCGCCCGATTACGTGCTGGTGCCGCAGGCCGCGGTGCAGGCCTTCGCGATGCGGCTGCAGGGTCACATGCAGCACATGTTCGGTACCGATCCCGATAACGCCGATTACACGTCGATCGTCTCGGATCGGCACTATGCGCGGCTCGAGCGGCTGGTCGTCGACGCCGCCGCGAAGGGCGCGACCATCATGCAGCCGGCAACGCCGAACGACCGCGAGTGGAAGGCGAGGCGCAAATTTCCGCCGACCGTCATCGTCGACGCGACGCCAGACATGACGGTGATGCAGGAGGAAATCTTCGGGCCGCTGTTGCCGGTCATCGGCGTGCGCGATGCGGTAGAGGCGATCGCCTTCGTCAACGGGCGCGATCGCCCGCTGGCGCTGTACTGGTTCGGCACCGACAGCGCCGCCCGCGATGCGGTGCTGGCGCGCACGCTGTCCGGCGGCGTCACCGTCAATGACTGCCTGTTCCACTTCGCGCAGGCCTATCAACCGATGGGCGGCGTCGGCGCCTCCGGCACCGGCGCTTATCACGGCGAGTGGGGATTCAAGACGCTGACCAAGTTCAAGCCGGTGTTCTACCGCTCGCGGTTCAACCGGCTTGCCGATCTCTATCCGCCCTATGGCGCGAAGGTCGCGCGGCTGGAGAAGCTGATGCGGATGTTGTCGTAGAAGTGCTGTCGTTCCGGGGCGCGAAGCGAACCCGGAA
>NZ_LFIQ01000091.1:30478-44639 GCF_001189245.1 Bradyrhizobium pachyrhizi
ATAAGGGGGAACATGCGTGACTGACACATTCGATTTTGTCGTGATAGGCGCGGGCTCCGGCGGCTGCGCGGTGGCGGGGCGGCTGTCGGAGGATCCCGCAACGTCGGTAGCGCTGCTCGATGCCGGCGGCACCAATGACAATTGGATCGTCACCACGCCCGGCGCGCTGGTGCTGATGGTCGCCGGCACTGTCAACAACTGGGCCTTCAACACCGTGCCGCAGAAAGGGCTCAACGGCCGCATCGGCTACCAGCCGCGCGGCAAGGGGCTCGGCGGCTCCTCGGCGATCAACGCCATGGTCTACATCCGCGGCCATCGCGCCGACTACGACCACTGGGCCGCGCTCGGCAATACCGGCTGGGCGTTCGCCGACGTGCTGCCCTATTTCAAGCGCTCGGAAGACAATTCCGATTTCGACGGCGAGTATCACGGCAAGGACGGCCCGCTCGCCGTCAACAAGCTGCGCTCCGGCAATCCGATCCAGCAGACCTTCCTGCAGGCGGCGCAGGAGGCCCAATTCCGCATCCGCGAGGATTTCAATGCCGAGGACCATGAGGGCCTTGGCATCTACCAGGTGACGCAACGCAACGGCGAGCGCTGGAGCGCGGCGCGCGCCTATGTGCATCCGCATATCGGCAGGCGTCCCAACCTGCACGTCGAGACCAATGCGCACGCGACGCGCATCCTGTTCGAGGGCAAGCGCGCGGTCGGCGTCGAATACCGGCAGGGCAAGGAGTTGAGGCAGCTCCGCGCGCGGCGCGAAGTCCTGCTTGCTGCCGGCGCGTTCCAGTCGCCGCAGCTGTTGATGCTGTCGGGCGTCGGCGATGCCGCGGCGCTCGGCAGGCACGGTCTCGCCAGCGTGCATCATCTGCCCGGTGTCGGCCAAAATCTGCAGGACCATCCGGACTTCATCTTCGGCTACATGTCGGACAATCCGAACTTCGCCGGCATCTCGCTGAAGGGCATGCCGCGGCTCGTCCGCGCCATCATGCAATATCGGCGCGAGCGCCGCGGTCCCCTCACCTCGAACTTCGCCGAATGCGGCGGCTTCCTGAAGACGCGGCCTGATCTCGACATCCCCGACATCCAGCTGCATTTCGGCATGGCGATGGTCGACGACCACGGCCGCAAGCGCCACGGCGGCACCGGCTTCTCCTGCCACGTCTGCCTGCTGCGGCCGAAGAGCCGCGGCAGCGTCGCGCTGGCCGGCAATGACCCGATGCAGGCGCCGCTGATCGACCCGAACTTCCTCGGCGAGGAAGACGATCTCGAATCGATGGTGGCGGGCTACAAGACCACACGGCGGCTGATGGAGGCGCCGGCGCTGCGCGCGCTGCAGCAGAAGGATGTCTTCACATCCAACGTCCGCACCGACGACGACATCCGCAGCATCCTGCGCGAGCGCGTCGACACCGTCTATCACCCGGTCGGCACCTGCAAGATGGGTACCGCCGATCCGCTCGCGGTGGTCGATCCAAAGCTGCGCGTGCACGGCCTCGAAGGCCTGCGCGTGGTCGACGCCTCGATCATGCCGACCCTGATCGGCGGCAACACCAACGCACCGACCATCATGATCGGCGAGAAGGCGGCCGACATGATCAGGGCGGAGATGCGGGCGGGGTGACCAAATGCGTAGGGTGGGCATGGCGCAAGAGCACCTTTGCCCGCCCCGCGAAACCGCCGTCGCAGGGCGGCCCTGCCAAAATATCGAAAACACCCCCATGCAAAGGAGCCGCGGGCTCCCGGCTTCGACCCGGCGACTTGACTCGTCGGGCAAAATCAGCGGCATTATTCTATTATCCAGAAACAGCGGCCGACGGCCCCCGGGCTGTGCTCGTGGCTTGATGCGTTGGAATCGTAGCCCGGATGGAGCGAAACGTAATCCGGGACCTTCACGCATGCTCCCCGGATTCGCTGCGCTTCATCCGGGCTACAAAGCCAGACTAGTTCAGCAAGAACCCGCCATCCACCGTCACCACCGTCCCGGTCATGTAGCGCGAAGCGTTGGAGGCGAGCAGCATGATCGCGCCGTCGAGGTCGGACTCGGCGCCGACCCGGCGCTGTGGAATCCGTTTTGCGAGCCGCTCGCCTGCCGGCGTCGACCAGAAATCATGGTTCATCTCGGTATCGATATAGCCCGGCGCCAGCGCGTTGACGCGGATGTTGTTGCCGGCGAGTTCCAGCGCCATCGCCTTGGTGCCCTGGATCATGCCGGCCTTGGAGATCGCATAGGGCGACACCGCCTTGAGCACGCCTTGTCCGAGCACGGACGCGACGTTGATGATATTGCCCGGCTGCTTGCGCGCCATCATGCGCCGCGCAAGTTCGGTCGCGAGGAAGTAGGCGCCCTTGAGATTGGCGCCAATCACCGCGTCCCAATCCGCCTCGGTCTGCTCGGTCGACAGCTTCTCGATCGCGATGCCGGCATTGTTGATCAGGACCGTGATCGGACCGAGCGCAGCCTCGGCGGCGTCGAGCGCTTTCGCGATGCCGGAAATATCCGCGACGTCCATCTGCACCGCAGCCGCGCGACCGCCCCTGGCCTTGATCTCCTCCTCGAGGCTTTTCAGCTTCGCGGTCTGGCGCGCGGCCAGCACCACCGCGGCGCCATGCGCCGCCAGCACGCGGGCGAATTGCCGCCCGAGTCCCTGCGAGGCGCCGGTGATGAGGATGATTTCTTTACTGACATCGAATAGGTCGGACATCGACAGGTTCCCGGATGAAGCGGACGAGTGATAGCGACAATTGTCCCTGATGTAAGCAGGCTTGATCAACCAGGGGACAGTAGGAGATTGGGGCAGGAATTCCTCATCCATGAACCTCTTCGACCTTGCCGTCATCCTCGGATTGGTGTTCGCGGTGGTGACCGGCTTCACGACCGGCCTGTTGCGCAGCGCGGTCACTATCCTGGCCTATCTCGTCGCCATGCCGCTTGCGGTCGCCGCGCTGGCGATGATCGGGCCCCACATCGCGACGCTGCCGTCGTCGCCGTTTCCGCCCAATGGCGTGCTGCTGTTCGGCCTCTTTCTCCTGATCGGCGTCATCCTCGGAAAGATGGCGCGGACGATGCTGGACGACACCATCGGCTCGGAGATCGGGATCGGCGACCGCCTCGGCGGCGCGCTGCTCGGCGCCATCAGGGTCGGTCTCGTCGTGACCACGCTGGTGCTGGTGTTCGATCAGCTGGTGCCGCTGGCGAAGCAGCCGCAATTCCTCAACGGATCGCAATTGCGGCCGTTGTTCTCCGCGGCCGGACAGGCCGGATTCCGCTCGCTGCCGCCCGAAGCCACCATGGCGATCGAGCGGCTGCGGCGCGAGCAACGCATCTAGCCTCCTGCCTTGCCGCAAGGTGCTCACCCGCTTGTTCCTGCCCGGCATGCACTTAATGCATTGCACGTCCCTTATCGGCGCCGCCGAGCTTCGCTAGACTGGTGCCATCAAACCTTTACAAACCTATCCGACATCACAGGGAGTGAACCGTGGATCTTGGAATCAAAGGCCGCCGCGCAATCGTCTGCGCATCGAGCAAGGGACTGGGCCGCGCCTGCGCGATCGCGCTCGCCAATGAGGGTGTGCATGTCACCCTGACGGCGCGCGGCGCCGAGGCGCTGAAGCAGACCGCCGACGAAATCCGCAAGGCCCACCCCGGCGTCACCGTCACCGAGATCGTCGGCGACATCACGACGGCGGCGGGACGCGAAGCCGTGCTCAAGGCCTGCCCCGATCCGGACATCCTGATCAACAATGCCGGCGGCCCGCCGCCGGGCGATTTCCGCAACTGGACCCGCGACGACTGGATCAAGGCGATCGACGCCAACATGCTGACGCCGATCGAGCTGATCAAGGCGACCGTCGACGGCATGATGGCGCGCAAGTTCGGCCGCATCGTCAACATCACTTCGGCCGCGGTGAAGGCACCGATCGAGATCCTCGGCCTGTCCAACGGCGCCCGCGCCGGTCTCACCGGCTTCGTCGCCGGCCTGTCGCGCAAGACCGTGATCAACAACGTCACCATCAACGGCCTGCTGCCGGGCCCGTTCGAGACCGACCGCCTGCGCGGCACCGCGAAGCCCGAGGCCGAGAAGCGCGGCATCTCGGCCGAGCAGGTCCTGGCCGAGCGCGCCAAGCTGAACCCCGCCGGCCGCTTCGGCGATCCCGACGAATTCGGTTATGCCTGCGCATTCCTGTGCGGCGCCAAGGCCGGCTTCATCACCGGGCAGAACCTGCTGCTCGATGGCGGCGCCTTCCCAGGTACGCTCTAGTGCCGCCGATTTGAAGCTCCTGCACTGTATGCGGCGAGACCGATTGGGAGCTTCAAATCGGTCAAGCGGCACTAGAGATTCATGAGTCTTCTAGCGCCCTCTTGCCTTCCGAAGTTCGCGCAAGAGGTCGCTGGACGAGTTCACGAACTTCGGAAAGGGGCGCTAGATGAAGGCGGTCTGGTACGAACGGACCGGCGCGGCGCCGACGGTGCTCACCGTCGGCGAGATGCCGACGCCCGAGGCCGGCCCAGGTGAAGTCCGGGTTCGCCTCGAGGCGTCCGGCGTCAACCCGGCCGATGTCGGCCGCCGCAGCGGCAACTATCGCGCGATGGAATTTCCGCGCGTGATCCCGAACAGCGACGGCGCCGGGATCATCGACCAGGTCGGCGAAGGCGTCACCCGCTTTGCGGTCGGTGATCGCGTCTGGCTGTTCAACGGCCAGCGCAATGGCCGCGCCTTCGGCACCGCGGCCGAATACATCACGCTGGCCGACTATCTGGTGACGCCGCTGCCGCAGGACGTGTCGTTCGCGGCCGGCGCGACGCTCGGCATCCCCTGCATGACGGCGTGGTGCGCGCTGTTTGCGGACGGCCCGATCTCGGGGCAGACGGTGCTGGTTACCGGCGGCGCCGGCGCGGTCGGTCACTACGCCGTGCAATTGGCGAAATGGGGCGGCGCGCGCGTGATTGCGACTGTCAGTTCGCAGGTCAAGGACGTCGAGGCGCGGCTCGCCGGCGCCGACACCGTCGTCAACTACCGGACCGAGGATGTTGTCTCGAAGGTGATGGCCTTCACCGAGAACCGCGGTGTCGACCGCGTGATCGACGTCGATTTCGGCGGCAATCTCGCGACCACGCTGAAGATCATGGCGATGAACTCGACGATCGCAGTCTACGCCACCAACGGCAACCGCACGCCGACGCTGCCGGTGCGCGAATTGATGGAGAAATGCATCACCGTGCGCTCGCTGGTGCTGTTCGCGCTGCCGCCGCCGCTGCTCGCGGCCGCGCAGGCCGACATCACCCAATGGCTGGCGTCGGGCACCCGCGTGCACAATATCGCCGGGCAATTCGCGCTCGCCGAGACCGCCGACGCCCATCTCGCCGTCGAGAAGGGCGACAAGATCGGCACCGTGATCGTCGACTGCGCGCGTTAAGCTTCTGCCTCTCCCCGCACGCGGTAGGGCAATCGCATATGGCCGTTTGAGGCAATCGGAGTTCCCACAAACTCGTCATGCCCGGGCTTGTCCCGGGCATCCACGTCTTCGTCTCCACGCAAAGAAAAGACGTAGATGGCCGGGACAAGCCCGGCCATGACGGCGCGGAAGAATCGGTTCATTCCAAATGCGATTGCCCTGCCGCACGCGGGCGAGGTCAGATGAACAATGCAGCTCCTCAGTGGATCGGCGTGATGCGCTCGTCGCTCGGCCCCAGGCCAAACTCGTCCAGTCCTTCGGCCAGGAGATCGCCGAGCATCGGTTCGCCCAACAGATAGTTGGCGACATGGCCGGTGCGTCCGCGCGCGGCCTCGCGGCGGAGATCGGCCCATTCCTCGATCGTGCCGTCGCCGCGGCCGAGCCGCATCAGGGCGATGAGGTCGACCTGCTCGTCCTCGCTGAGCGCGTCGATGAAGCCGGTGATCTCGCGCGCCACCGGATCCCTGCCGTTATCCTCCAGCACATCGATCATGTCGTCGTCGGCGCCGTTCGAGCCGGAGTCGGGATCGACGAGCCCCTCCTTGACGTCGAATTCGCGCGCCTTCTCGATCAAGAAGCCGACCTTTTCAGGGGAGATTGCGAGTTCCGGCATTGCACACTCCTTCGTCCAACGAGGCGGTAACGCAGGAGGCGCCGACTTGATCCATTGCGCCGGCGTGCGGAAACCCGCATGGTCCGGCAAGAGCAACAAGAAACAGAGGGCACGCCGCATGCACTGGACCGTAGGCAAGGTCAGGATCACCAAAGTCGTCGAGCTCGAGACCGTCGGCAGCACCCGCTTCATCCTGCCGCTGGCCGGCCGGGAGGAGATCCAGAGCTTGCCCTGGCTGATCCCGCATTTCGCCAATGAGGAGGGCCGGCTGAAAATGTCGATCCATTCGTTGCTGGTGGAGACGCCGGAGCACCGCATCATCGTCGACACCGTGCTCGGCAACGACAAGCAGGGCCGCAATGTGCCGACCTGGAACAACCGCAGCGATCCGTTCCTCGAGAAGCTGACCGCCGCCGGATTTGCGCCCGACAGCATCGACACCGTGCTGTGCACGCATCTGCATGTCGACCATGTCGGCTGGAACACCAAGCTCGTCGGCGGCAAATGGGTGCCGACCTTCGCCAACGCGCGCTACGTGTTCGGCAAGACCGAATACGAGCACTGGCGCGACCATAGCGACGATCCCGCGCATGCCGCCGTGTTCGCCGATTCCGTGAAGCCGATCGCGGATGCCGGCAAGGCCGAGTTGGTGCCGAGCGACCACCGGCTGACCGAGGAGATCACGCTGATCCCGACGCCGGGACACAGCCCCGGCCATATGAGCATCCACATCAGGTCCGGCGGCGAGGAGGGCCTCCTGACCGGCGATGTCGCGCATCATCCCTGCCAGATGTACCACCTCGACTGGTCATCGACCGCGGACTCCGACCAGAAGCAATCGGCCGCGACGCGGCGCGAATTGTTCTCGCGCTTTGCCAATACGCCGACGCTGGTGATCGGCGGGCATTTCAATGCCGGCCACATCAAGCGCGATGGCGACGCCTTCAGGTTCGTTGCGCTGGGCTGATCGGACCGAAATGGCCTTGAAATAAGGCTTGGCAGCAATGCAGCGCGCTCATGGCGGTTGAATTTCCCGGCGCGCTGTTCCATGAAGCGTGTCGAGGTATACCAGTAACAATCCTCAGGACATCGTAGGGAGTGATCAACATGAAGCTTGTTCGTTATGGCGAAAAGGGTGCGGAAAAGCCCGGTCTGATCGACAAATCCGGCCAGCTCCGCGACCTCTCGGCCCATCTGAAGGACCTGACCGGCGACGCCTACACGCCGGAGTCGCTGAAGAAGCTTGCTGCCCTCGATCCCGCCTCCCTCCCCGCCGTCGCCGGCAAGCCGCGCTTCGGTGCCCCCGTCACCGGCATCTCCAAATTCGTCGCGATCGGCCTGAACTATTCCGACCACGCCAAGGAAACCGGCAATCCGATCCCGTCCGAGCCGATCTTCTTCCTCAAGGCCAACACCGCGCTGTCAGGCCCGAACGACGCGGTCGAGAAGCCGCGCGGCTCGACCAAGCTCGACTGGGAAGTCGAGATCGCCGCCATCATCGGCACCCGCGCCAAGTATGTCTCGGAGGCCGACGCGCTGAACCACGTCGCCGGCTACTGCATCTGCAACGACGTCTCCGAGCGCAACTTCCAGATCGAGCGCCTCGGACAGTGGACCAAGGGCAAGTCGCACGACACGTTCGGCCCGGTCGGCCCGTGGCTCGCCACCAAGGATGAAATCGCCGACGTGCAGAAGCTGTCGATGTGGCTCGACGTCAACGGCCAGCGCCGCCAGACCGGCACGACCTCGACCATGATCTTCACGATGGCGAAGTGCATCTCCTACGTCTCGCAGTTCATGACGCTGCTGCCCGGCGACATCGTCACGACAGGCACCCCGCCCGGCGTCGGCACCGGCATGAAGCCGCCGCAATATCTCAATGTCGGCGACGTCGTGACGCTCGGCATCGAAGGCCTCGGCGAGCAGCGCCAGGAAATCGTTGGGGCGTAAGCGCCCACGCTGTTCCTGAATTCGTCATGCCCGGGCTTGCCCCGGGCATCCACGTCTTAGGTCGTCCACAGAGGCAAAGACATGGATGGCCGGGTCAAGCCCGGCCATGACAGAGGAAAGAGCTTTCGCAAGGAATTCCCCAATGAAACTCACCTTCTCTCCCGCCTCCCCGTTCGCCCGCAAGGTGCGCATTGCGGCGATCGAGCTTGGCCTGATCGACAATATCGAGCTGGTGCCGGCGACCGTCGCGCCCGGCACGGCCAACGACGAATATTCCAAGATCTCGCCGCTGAAGAAACTGCCGGTGCTGATCCTCGACCATGGCGACGTCATCCTCGATTCCTATGTCATCGTCGAATATCTCAACGAGCTCGGCGGCGGCCGGCTGATCCCGGGCTACGGCCCGCGGCGCTGGAAGCTGAAGACCGATCACTCCCTGCTCAACGGCATGCTCGATTCCATGCTGCTGTGCCGCTACGAGAAGATGGTGCGGCCGCAGGGCTCGCTGTGGCAGGCCTGGCACGACGATCACTGGAACAGGGCCTGGGCCGGCATGGCGCGGTTCGAGAACCGGCCGGATGTTCTCGATGGCTCGTCGTTCGACATCGCGCAGATCGGCCTCGTGTGCGTGCTCGGCTATGCCGATTTCCGCTTCGCCGATTGCGGCTGGCGCAGGGCCTATCCCAAGCTCGACGCCTTCTACCAGAAAATGCTGGAGCGGCCGTCGGTGAAGATCTCGGCGCCGCCAGCGGCGTAACCACGGCAGGAGGGAAGCAAAATGCGCGATCGCTTCCCCCTCTTTCATATCTTCGGCGCGAGCCTTGTGCTCGCGTTGACCGTCCTGGGCACTGATGTGAGGGCCGACGGCATGGCGCTTGGACAGCAGAACCAGCCTTGTGGATCGCCGGCCGCGCTCGACGACGGCTGGACGATTGCCACGCCCGACAGCGTCGGCATGGACGGCGAACGGCTTTGCGGCATCGCCGCGCGGCTCGGCTTGCGCAGCAGCGAGGTGCATTCCGTTGTCGTGGCGCGCCACGGCAAGCTAGTGTTCGAGCGTTATTTTGCCGGCATCGACCAGCCATGGGGGCAGCCGGAGGGGCGCATCGAATTCACGCCGACGACCAAGCACGACATGCGTTCGGCGTCGAAAAGCGTGACGTCGCTGCTGGTCGGCATCGCGATCGACCGCAAGCTGATCGCGAATGCCAATGAGCCCGTGCTGAAGTTCTTCCCCGAACATCAGCCGGCAAAGTCAGCCGGATGGGACGCCATCACGCTGCGCCATCTCTTGACGATGTCGTCAGGCATCAAATGGGACGAGACGCTGCCCTGGAACGATCCTGCCAACGACGAGCCGCACCTTGCCTTCGATGCCGATCCGATCGGCTATGTCCTCGGCAAGCCGATCGCCGCGCCGCCGGACACGCTGTGGACCTATAATGGCGGCGGCACGGATCTGCTCGGCAACATCGTCGAGCAGGTCTACGGCAAGCCGCTTGAAGCGTTCGCACGCGAGGCGCTGTTCCAGCCGCTCGGCATCACCGATCTCGAGTGGAAGACCTACAAGAACGGCAAGATCGCGGCCGCTTCCGGGCTCAGGCTCCGGCCACGCGACGCCGCGAAAATCGGCCAGCTCGTGCTCGATCACGGTCAATGGAAAGGGCAGCAGATCATCTCGGCCGACTGGATCGCCCAATCGATCGCGCCGCGATTCCAGGCCGTCGGTTATTTCGGCGGCACGCTGTTCTACGGCTATCAATGGTGGATGGGACGATCCCTGGCCGAAGGCAAGGAGATAAAATGGATCGGCGCCTTCGGCTGGGGCGGCCAGCGCATCATCGTCATTCCCGATCTCGACCTAGTGATGATGACGACGGCAGCCCAGTACGGCCAGCCGAAGGAAGGCCTTGCGGCGATGGATATCCTCGCCAACATCATCATTCCCGCCGTGCGCGACGCGCACTAGAACGTTCCTACGCGTTTCTTCACGCGAACCGGACTCCACTTCGCTCGAAAACGCCAACGCCAAGGAATCACCATGAGCCTGAAGTTTACCGCCGGCGATCTCACCATTCATCGCATTGTCGAGCAGGAGACCACATTCCTGCCCGCGCACGACATGCTGCCCGGGCTGACGCCGGACGTGCTCGCCGAGAACCGCGGCTGGATGAAAGCGACGGGTGCGCTCGACGACAGCGACACCTTGATCCTGGCGTTCCAGTCCTATGTCGTGAAGACACCGCACCATACCATCCTGATCGACAGCTGCATCGGCAACGACAAGCCGCGGCCGGCGCGGCCGAAATGGAACATGAAGACCGACGAGACCTATTTGCGCAGCCTCGCTTCGGCAGGCTTCTCCGTCGGTGACATCGACTATGTGATGTGCACGCATCTGCATGTCGATCATGTCGGCTGGAACACGCGGCTGGAGAACGGCCGCTGGGTTCCGACCTTTCCAAATGCGCGCTACGTGTTCGACAAGGCCGAGTTCGACTACTGGACCGAGAGCAACGCGAAGGCGGAGGTCCCGCCTTTCGTGGACAGCGTGCTGCCGGTGGTCGAGGCCAAGCGGACGGAGATCGTCGGCCATGATTTTGCGATCGGCGACCACGCCCGCATCCTGCCGACGCCCGGCCACACGCCGGGCCACGTCGCCTTCGCCTTCGGACGCGGCAAGGACACTGCGGTATTTTCGGGCGATCTGATGCACTCGCCGATCCAGACGCACTATCCGGAGCTGTCGGCAAAGTTCGATGTCGACCAGGCGCAAGCCGCGAAGACGCGTCGCGGTTTCCTGGAGCGTTATTGCGACACCGACACGCTGTGCTGCCCCGCGCATTTCCCCTCGCCGTCGATTGGCAAGATCAGGCGGAAGGGCAACGGGTTTGTGTGCGAGACGGTGTGAGGTAAACTGAACTCGCGACAGACGCTCTCTGCCACCCTCCCCTGGAGGGGGAAGGTCGGCTCACAGCGAACGAAGTGAGATGTGAGGCGGGGCGGGGTGATCTCTCCATACGGGCATCACCCGATACGAGAGACCTTCACCCCACCTCGGTTCGCATTTCATGCGAACCGATCCTCCCCCTCCAGGGGAGGATAAGAGCGTGCCCCGCCCTAATCGAACAGGCTCGGCGTGTGGTTCACGATCGCGCCTTCGATCTGCAGCATCTTCAGCTTGGTGACGACGCCGCCATTGGCCGAGAAGCCGCCCGGCTTGTTGCCCGCCGCCAGCACGCGGTGGCAAGGCACCACGATCGGGCACGGGTTGCGGCCGAGCGCCTGGCCGACGTCGCGCGACAGCTCGACGCCGCCGAGCTGCTTGGCGATGTCGCCATAGGTCATGGTCTTGCCCGGCGGGATCTTCCGCGCGATATCGTAGACGCCGCGGTTGAATTCCGGCACGCCGTCGAGATCGAGCACGATGTCGGCAAGGTCGTTCGGCTTGCCGGCGAGGAGCTCGATCATACCGTCGATCGCGTGCTGCACCTCAGCCGGTGGGGCCGCCTCGGTGACCTCGCCGCTGCGCTGGAATATCCGCTTGCGGGTCTTCTCCTCAGTGCCCATCGGCAGCTGCACGCCAGTGACGCCGTGCTCGCCCCAGACGACGCCGCAGGCGCCGATCATGGTTTCGAAGATTGCAAAATGCTGGCCGGTCATGGCTCGCTCCAGATGTTCCCTTCAGCTCTCGCGTGAGCTTGCTGTTGATCCGGAATCTAGGCTTGGAGAATGTTGCTATCCACCCGAATTCCGTGGGAACTTCGGCCAAATCAACAACATCTCCTGCCTCTCCGCGAGCCCAAAATGCACAGCCTCCACGTCAACGGTTTCGACATGCCCTATCTCGATGTCGGAGCGGGCCCGCCGCTGGTCTGCGTGCACGGCTCGCTGTGCGACTTCCGGATCTGGTCGGCGGTGCTCGGCCCGCTGACCCGCCGGCACCGCGTGATCGCGGTCAGCCTGCGGCATTTCTTCCCGGCGCATTGGGACGGCGTCGGCGACACCTATTCGATCGCGCAGCACGTCGACGACGTGATCGCCTTTATCGAAAAATTCGACACCAGACCGGTCGACCTGATGGGGCATTCCCGCGGCGGCCATATCTGCTTCCGCGCCGCGCAGCGGCGGCCCGACCTGTTGCGCAAGCTGATCCTTGCCGAGCCGGGCGGCGAGCTTGACGAGACCCTCGATCCCGATTTCAAGCCGGGCCCCTCGCCGCTGGCGGCACGCTTCGCGGCATGCGCGGCGGAAATCGCCAAGGGCGATATCGACGGCGGCTTGCAGATCTTCATGGACGCGCTCGAAGGCCCCGGCGCGTGGAAGCGGATTCCGGCAACCTCCAAGCAGCTGTTGCGCGACAATGCGACCACGCTGATCGGCCAGACCCGCGACCAGCGCCCGCCATTCTCGAAGGCGGACGCGGAAGCGATCAAGACACCGACGCTGTTCGTCGGCGGCGCCAACACCAAGGGCGTGCTGCCGAAGGTGCTGCACGCGCTCGCCGCAAACGTGAAGGGCGCGCGCACCGAGATGATCCCGGGCACCACGCATCCGATGTTCGAGCAAGCCCCGCAGCGCTACTGCGAGGTCGTGCTGGAGTTTCTGGCGCGCTAGCGGTGCCGTTTCTTCACCTCGCCCCGCTTGCGGGGAGAGGGAGAAGGTCACACCTTCCAGGCGCCGACCGGCTGGCGCACCGCGACGTTCAGCCGGTTCCAGACGTTGATCGCCGCGATGCCGAGCACCAGCGACGCGAGCTGCTGTTCGTCAAAGTGCTTGGCAGCCTCGTCCCACACCGCGTCCGTCACCGGATCCTCGCGGTCGCTGAGCCGGGTCACCGCTTCGGTCAGCGCCAGCGCGGCGCGCTCGGCCTCGCTGAAATACGGCGCGTCGCGCCAGGCGCCGACCGCGAACAGCCGCTCGTCGGTCTCGCCGGCGCGCCGGGCGAGCTTCGGGTGCATGTCGACGCAGACGCTGCAGCCGTTGATCTGGCTGGCGCGCAGATGCACCAGTTCCAGCAGCTTTTCCGGCAATGCCTGTTTGGTGCTCTCGCTCAGCGCCTGCAGCGCCTTCATGGCCTCGGGAACAACCATCACCGGGTGGTTCATGCGGGCTTTCATCATGTCGCTCTCCTGATTTGCCTTTTGACGGCGCCGCGCCGATCTGTTGTCACATCGGCACAGTTTCGTTCGTCATGGCCATGACGGAGCGGACAAAGGGAATGTGACCGATGGACGAGAAGCAATTTCTGGCCGAGCAGTTCGAGGCCAACCGGCCGCGCTTGCGGGCCGTGGCCTATCGCATGCTGGGCTCGACCGCCGAAGTCGACGATGCCGTGCAGGAAACCTGGCTGCGGCTCGGCCGCACCGACGCTGCTGCGGTCGACAATCTCGGCGGCTGGCTGACCACGGTGGTCGCGCGCATCTGTCTCGACATGCTGCGCTCGCGCAAATCGCGCCGCGAGGAGCCGATCGGCCCGCATGTGCCGGAGCCGATCGCGGACAATCCGTCCGAGCGCGAGACCGATATGGCCGATTCCGTCGGCGCCGCGCTGCTCGTGGTGCTGGAAACGCTGGCGCCGGCCGAGCGGCTGGCTTTCGTGCTGCACGACATGTTCGCGGTGCCGTTCGAGGAGATCGCGCCGATCGTCGGCCGTACGCCGGCCGCCGCGCGGCAGCTCGCCAGCCGTGCCAGGCGTCGCGTGCAGGGCACGCCGCCCGCACCGGATGCCGATCTCAGCCGGCAGCGCGGCATCGTCGAGGCCTTCCTCGCCGCATCCCGCAACGGCGATTTCGAAGGGCTGCTGGCGGTGCTGGCGCCCGACGTCGTGGTGCGCGCCGATCAGGCTGCGCAGCGGCTAGGCTCGCTGCCGGTCATCCGCGGCGCCGCAGCGGTTGCCGAAAGCTTCAAGGGGCGCGCGCAGGCGGCGAAAGCCGCGCTGGTCGACGGCGGGATCGGCGTTGCCGTCACCTTCGGCGGCGCGCTGCGCATCGTGCTGCGGGTCACGATCTCAGGCGACCGGATCGCGGCGATCGACGCGACCGCCGACGCCTCGCAGATCGAGACCTTCGATGTCGAGGTGCTTGAGCGCGGCTGACGCGGCTGGAGACAGACAAATCGCGATGCTAGTGTCTCCCTGCA
>NZ_LFIQ01000091.1:44649-46867 GCF_001189245.1 Bradyrhizobium pachyrhizi
GACAATCATGAAACTATCCATCAAATTGCTCGCGTCGGCCGGCCTGCTCGCCCTCGCCTCCTCCTCCGCCCTTGCCGCCGCAGACGAAAAACTGCGTACGGCCGCCGAGCAGGCCCAGCCGGCGGTGATCGAGAGCCTGCACGACATGGTGCTGATCGAGTCGGGCTCCAGCGATGTCGAAGGCCTGAAGAAGATGGCCGACTACACCGAAGCGCGGCTGAAGGCGCTCGGCGCCAAGACCGAACGCCGCAAGACCACGAGGGGCGCCGGCGCCGACATGGTGATCGGCACCTTTGAGGGCAGCGGCAGCAAGAAGCTGATGCTGATCGCGCATATGGACACGGTCTACGAGCACGGCATCCTCGACACCCAGCCCTACAAGGTCGACGGCAACAGGATCTATGGACCCGGCATTGCCGACGACAAGGGCGGCATCGCCGTCATCCTGCATGCGCTCAAGATCCTGAACGATGCGGGCTGGCGCGACTACGCCAAGCTCACGGTATCGCTCAATCCGGATGAGGAGGTCGGCTCGATCGGCTCCGGCGAGATCATCGCCGAGCTCGCCGACCAGCACGATGTGGTGCTGTCCTGCGAGCCGACGGTGGCGCCGCCGGTCGCGAAAAATGAAAGCCTGCTGCTCGGCGCCAGCGGCACCGCCACCGGCACGATCGATGTGAAGGGCAAGGCCTCGCATGCCGGCGCCGCGCCGCAGCTCGGCCGCAACGCGCTGATCGAGCTCGCGCATCAATTGCTGCAGACCCAGGACGTCGCGAAATCGATTCCGGGCACGCAGCTGAACTGGACCATCGCAAAGGCCGGCACCGTGCGCAACCAGATCCCCGATCACGCCACCGCCGGCGCCGACATCCGCCTCACCATTCCCGACGGCGTGCAAAAGCTGCAGGCGGCGCTCGACGAGAAGGTGAAGAACAGACTGATCGCGGACACCGAAGTGACCGTGAAGGTCGTCGCCGGCCGTCCGCCCTTCGTGGCTGATGATCGCGGCCGCGCACTCGCCAGGCAGGGACAGGCGATCTACACCGAACTCGGGCGCACGCTCGACATCGCGGAAATGACCGGCGGCGCGACCGATGCCGGCTACGCCGCGCGCAGCGGCAAGGCCGTCGTGGTCGAAAGCTTCGGCCTCGCCGGCTGGGGCTATCACGCGCGCGACGAATACATCGACACCAATTCGATCGTGCCGCGGCTCTATCTGATGACGCGGACGCTGATGGAGCTGGGCAAGGCGAAGTAGCATTTCCGCAAACCCGTCATGCCCGGGCTTGTCCCGGGCATCCACGCCTCTGGTCCATATCAAGAAAGAGGCGGACGGCCGACCGTGACGGACATTGGACGGCTGCCGCAGCGCGGCCCGGTCAAAACCGGCCCATTCTCAATCGCTTAGCGCTGTCGCAACTTCGAGCCTTGACCGCTCCTGCAACCCGCAGTAGCTTCATTTTTCGAACACGGAATTCCGTATTCCAAGCTGGACGGTCTGTATGATCCCGTTGGACCCGCTTCCAAACCTCATCGACCAGGTTTACGGGCGATTGCTCGAAGCGATCATCGACCGCACGCTGCTGCCTGGCCAGCGCATCACCCAGAACGAACTTGCCGATCGGCTCGGCGTCTCGCGCCAGCCGATTTCGCACGCCCTGCATCTGTTGCATCGCCAGGGCCTTGTCGCGGAGAGCGGCAGACGCGGCTTCGAGGTGACGCAGCTCGATCCGCAGCGCATCCGCGAACTCTATGAAGTCCGCGGCGCCATCGATGCGCTGGCGGCGCGGCTTGCCGCTGCGCGTGTCAAGGAGGATGCCGCGGCACGCACGCAGCTCGAAGCCGCGCTCGAAGCCGGACGCGCGATCGATGACGGCACGCCGCTGGCGCGCCTGATCGCACTCGACGTCGATTTCCACAGCGCGATCTATCGCCTCGCCGGCAATTCCGCGATCGAGGAGATGATCGCGCCGCAATGGCCGCATATGCGCCGCTCGATGGCGACGGTGCTCGCCGAGCTCGACTACCGCGGCAGCGCCTGGACCGAGCACGAGACCATCGCCGCGCATGTTTTTTCCGGCAATGCCGCAGCGGCAGAAGCCGCCGCGCTGGCGCATGCGCAGACGGCAGGACGGATGACCGAGGAGAAGCTGAGGGCGATCGACGTGGCGGCGTGAGCAAAACAAGACCGTCATGCCCGGGCTTGTCCCGGGCATCC
>NZ_LFIQ01000091.1:46877-52049 GCF_001189245.1 Bradyrhizobium pachyrhizi
TTCGCCGCTTGAAAAAAATGGATGGCCGGGTCAAGCCCGGCATGACGACTAGGAAAAGAAACAATCAAAGGAGGAAAGCACCATGAAACTGACCCAAGAGCAGGTCGAATTTTTCCATCGCGAAGGCTGGCTGTTTCTGCCCGAGCTGTTCAGCCAGGAAGAGGTCGACTTCCTCGCGCGCGAGGCAATCTCGATCTATGACGCCAACCGCCCCGAGGTATGGCGCGAGAAGAGTGGCGCGCCGCGCACGGCCTTCGCCGCCCACCTCTACAATGAGGCGTTCGGCGTCCTCGGCGCGCATCCGCGCATGATCGACCCCATCGAGCAGCTGTTCGGTGAGAAGGTCTACATGCACCAGTTCAAGATCAACGCGAAGGCGGCCTTCACCGGAGACGTCTGGCAGTGGCACCAGGACTACGGCACCTGGAAGCGCGATGACGGCATGCCGGAGCCGCGCGCGATGAACATCGCGATCTTCCTCGACGAGGTGATGCCGATCAACGGCCCGCTGATGCTGGTGCCGCAGAGCCAGTCCGCGGGCGATCTGAAAGCCTCGCACGATCTCGAAACCACGTCCTATCCGCTGTGGACGCTGGACGAGGAAACCGTGACGCGCCTGGTGAAGCAGGGCGGCATCGTCGCGCCGACCGGCAAGCCCGGCGGCATGCTGATGTTCCACGGCAATCTGGTGCACGGATCGAGCGGCAACATCACGCCCTATCCGCGCAAGATCGTCTACCTGACGCTGAACGCGGTCTCGAACTACATCCGCACCCCGACGCGGCCCGACTATATCGCGCACCGCGACTTCACGCCGATCCAGACGGTTGCCGACGACGCGCTGCTGCGGCTCGCCCGTGCACCGCGGCAGGCGGCGGAGTAAGAATCGGCCGTCATTCCGCGGCGGCGCGTTAGCGTCAAACCACAGATGCGCGATCGCGCATCGGGGAATCTCGAGGTTCCGGGTTCGCGTTTCACGCGCCCCGGAACGACCCTTTTGTTTGGAAAGCATCATGAACCTGCATCACCTCCTCAAAACCCGCGCCGCCGCCGGCAAGCCGGTGCGCGTCGTCCTGATCGGCGCCGGAAAATTCGGCTCGATGTTCCTGTCGCAGGTGCCGCACACGCCGGGGCTCGAGGTGCCCGTGATCGTCGATCTCGACCGTAACCGCGCGCGCGAGGCGTGCCGCACGGTCGGCTGGGACGACGCGCGGATCAGCGCCACCACCTTCACCGACGACGGTGCACGTGCGATCGCCGGCGGCGCATTCGATGTCGTGGTGGAAGCGACCGGCAATCCCGCCGTCGGCATCCGCCATGCCCGCGCGGCGATTGCCGCCGGCAAGCATGTCGTGATGGTCAATGTCGAGGCCGACGTGCTGGCGGGGCCGCTGCTCGCCGAGGAGGCACGCAAGGCCGGCGTGGTCTATTCGCTCGCCTATGGCGACCAGCCGGCGCTGACGGCCGAGATGGTCGACTGGGCGCGCGCCACAGGCTTCCGCGTCGTCGCAGCCGGCAAGGGCACAAAGTATCTGCCGGCCTATCATGACGTCACGCCGGAGGGTGTGTGGCAGCATTACGGGCTCACCGCCGGCGAGGCGCAATCCGCCGGCATGAATCCGCAGATGTTCAACTCCTTCCTCGACGGCACCAAATCTGCGATCGAGATGGCGGCGATCGCCAATGCCTGCACCCTCGACGTGCCGTCGGAGGGATTGTTGTTTCCGCCCTGCGGCGTCGACGACCTGCCGCATGTGATGCGGCCGCGCGACAAGGGCGGCGTGCTGGAGAAATCCGGCATCGTCGAAGTGGTGTCGTCGCTGGAGCGCGACGGCCGTCCGGTGTTTCGCGATTTGCGCTGGGGCGTTTATGTCGTGCTGGAGGCGCCCAACGATTATGCCGCGGATTGCTTCAAGCAGTACGGCCTCAAGACCGACGCCTCCGGCCGCTATGCGGCGATGTACAAGCCGTATCATCTGATCGGGCTCGAGCTGAACATCTCCGTGCTGTCGGCGGCGCTGCGCAACGAGCCGACCGGGCAGCCGCGCCGCTTCCGCGGCGACGTCGCAGCGGTGGCCAAGCGCAATCTGCGCGCCGGCGAGATGCTCGACGGCGAAGGCGGCTACACCGTGTGGGGCAAACTGATGCCGGCCGCCGCCAGCCTCGCCGCCGGCGCATTGCCGATCGGGCTCGCGCATCGGGTGAAGCTGAAGAACGACGTCGCCCATGGCGCAGTGGTGCGCTGGAGCGACGTCGAGGTCGACGAGAGCAACGATACGATCAAGACGCGCAAGGCGATGGAAGTAGCGTTCTCGCGGTAACGTCTTCGGTCGCTCCGCTCGCCGAAAGAGAGAGTGTGCCCTTCACCTCTCCCCGCCCTTTGCGGGGAGAGGTCGGATCGCCCCGGCGACGCGAAGCATCGTCCGGTGTGATCCGGGTGAGGGGCAAGGCACTGCGCTCGACAAACAGCGAAGCGCTCGCCGGATGGATGCCCCTCACCCCAGCCCTCTCCCCGTAAGAACGGCGAGAGGGAGAAGATGGAGCGCGGCTCAATAACTACGGCAGCAGCCGGCTCGCCTTCGCCAGCTTGAACCATTTGCGGAACATGGCTTCCGTATCCATCATCTCGGTGAAGCCGGCCTGGTTGATCTTCACCGTCGAGACGATCGACGGCGGACCGGGTTCAGTCTGCCCGTAGCGCATGCTGTAATCGGCATATTGGAAGGACAGGCCGACGAACTCCTCCAAGCCGGGCGCGATCAGGTCGTGCTTCCTGCGCAATTCGTCCCACGGCGCAATCCATTTCGGATACTCCTGCGCCAGCGACAGCGGCACGTGCCGGCCCGGCGTCATCTCGAGCGCATCCGAGACCGCCGGCCAGATATTTTCCCAGGTGAAGACGTCGCCATTGGTGACGTTGAACGCTTCGTTGCGCGCAGCCTCGGCGTCGCCCGACCAGGCGATCGCGCGTGCCAAGAGATCGACATCGACCGCCTGCGCGACGCGCGGCGCGCCGCCCGGATAATCCAGCGGCCTTCCCTGCGCGCGCAGCACCGCCGCATAGACGCCGAGCGGCGGGATCAGGTCCATCGCGCCGCCCATGGCTTCGCCGATGATCAAGACCGGGCGCAAGATGCTCCAGTGCCAGCCCTTGCCCCGCTGCAGCTCGCGCAGGAAATTCTCCTGCGCCCAATAGAAATTCGGCTGCTCGTACATTTCGGACCGGCCCTCGCGCGCCGGCACCGTGAGCGGCCGGACATGCACGCCATAGGCCTTGGTGCCCTGCAGCAGCGCGACATGCTTGAGATCAGGCGCGACGGGTTCGAGCACGCCCATCAGATTGCGCAGCATCCGGTCGTTGGTTTCGATCTGCCCGGCATCGCGCCAGCCATCGACCAGGCTGGACGCCTCATAGAGCGCGGCGTAGATCAGGTGCGTTGCGCCGCCGAGCTCGGCTGCGGCGCGACGGCAATCCTCCGCGCTGGTGAGATCGATTCGCACATGCCGCGCGCCGTAGAGATCGCGCGGCTTGCGGCGCGACAGCGCAATGCGCTCGCAATCGTCGGATGCGCCGAAGTGTCGCAAGGCAGCGTTGCCCACGAGGCCGGTCGCGCCGGCAACCACGATTTTCTTGTTGGCCATGTCCTTGAACTCCCATCAACCCACCCGCCCTGCGTAGCAGATCGCGGCAGGGCCGGCAGCCATCGCCGCGGGTATCGGATGAGACCGACAGCGCCGATTGTCCTTCGCACCTGCAACGAAGGCAGGCGCTTGATTTCCTCCGGCAAACGATCATCCTGACCGGCGGAACCGGAAACTCGGATTTCCACAACAAGAGCCCGTCGAGGGCCACCGGACACATTCATCACAGAACGTCGATCGATCGGCGAAGAAAGACGACACCAAGATCGTTCCCCTTGTCGAGGTATCGGCACACAGGAGGGATACGCATGAAGCGTCGTGAATTCTTGAAGGCAGGCGGCGTCGGGCTGGCTGCGACGGCGGTCGCCGCGCCCGCGGTCGCGCAATCGATGCCGGAGGTCAGGTGGCGGCTGGCGGCGAGCTGGCCGAAGGCGCTCGATACGCTCTATGGCGGGTGTGAATTCTTCTGCAAGCGCGTCGCCGAGATCACCGACAACCGCTTCCAGATCCAGTCGTTCGCCGCCGGCGAGATCGTGCCCGGCTTGCAGGTGCTGGACGCCGTCTCCAACGGCACGGTCGAGATGGGCAATACCGCGCTGTATTACTACTGGGGCAAGAATCCCGCCTTCACCTTCGGCACGTCGCTGCCGTTCGGCCTCAACACGCGCCAGCACATTTCCTGGCTGCAATGGGGCGGCGGCACCGACCTGCTCAACAATCTGCTCGCAGAATACAACTGCATCGGCATTCCGACCGGCTCGACCGGCGCCCAGATGGGCGGCTGGTTCCGGAAGGAGATCAAGTCGATGGCGGATTTCCAGGGCTTGAAATTCCGGGTCGGCGGCTTCGCCGGAACCATCATCGCCAAGGTCGGCGGCGTGCCGCAGCAGATCGCCGGCGGCGACATCTATCCGGCGCTGGAAAAAGGCACCATCGACGCCGCCGAATGGGTCGGGCCGTATGACGACGAGAAGCTCGGCTTCGTCAAGGTCGCGAAGTTCTACTACTACCCCGGCTGGTGGGAAGGCACCGGCCAGGGCCACAATGTGATGAACAAGGACAAGTGGAACGCGCTGCCGAAGCACTATCAGGCCGCGATCCAGGCCGCCTCCGAAGACACCTTCACCTGGGTGACCGGTAAATATGACGCGGTCAACCCGCCGGCGCTGAAACGCCTGATCGTGGCCGGCGCGCAGTTGCGCCCGTTCCCGCAGGAAGTGCTGGAAGCCTGCTACGGCGCGGCCAACGAGATCTACGCGGATCTTTCCAAGAGCAACCCGCATTTCGGCAAGATGCATGCGAGCCTGGCCGCCTATCGCAACGAATCGCTGGCCTGGATGCAGGTCGCCGAGCTCTCGTTCGACAGCTTCATGATGCGGATGCGCACGCGCACGTAACTCCACCACTTCTCCCCGCCTGCGGGGAGAAGTCCGATTGCATCGAAGATGCAATCCGGATGAGGGGGAGTCGCCGCGAAAGACTTCTTACCGCGTTTGCGGCACGAGCCCCTCACCCCAACCCTCTCCCCGC
>NZ_LFIQ01000091.1:57059-64733 GCF_001189245.1 Bradyrhizobium pachyrhizi
GATGCGCGAGCGCCGAAAACGATCTGGAGATTAGGAATGGCACCCGCGAATTGCTTCGCAGATCCAAACTCGGATCGATCTCCTCTTTACGATGTCAGAAAACACGCACGTCACCGTCCATCCGGACCAATGAGTGCGAAGTGATGTTTCGCGGACGAAATGAACAGAGCTTCCTGCACAAGGCGCATTCTCGAGCTTCAATTCCATCTGGTGGAGCCAGACGGGATCGAACCGACGACCTCATGCTTGCAAAGCACGCGCTCTCCCAGCTGAGCTATGGCCCCGTACCAGAAGACGAATGCTCCGCACTCGATCAAAATGGTGGGCCTGGGAAGACTTGAACTTCCGACCTCACGCTTATCAAGCGCGCGCTCTAACCAACTGAGCTACAAGCCCCCTAACACGAGAGACATGCCGGCGCGCAACCGACGTGAAGTCGATGCACCGCACAGCGCTCAGCCCCTGGCGCGTGTTCGTCCGCGAAGAAAGAGAAACGAAGACGGCGAAATCCCGCCAATGGAGCTCAACAATCCTGAAACTGTTGGCCCCTGAATGTTTCTAAAACGATCCGATAGTGAGCGTGAGCTCGCTGAAGGATCATCCTTAGAAAGGAGGTGATCCAGCCGCAGGTTCCCCTACGGCTACCTTGTTACGACTTCACCCCAGTCGCTGACCCTACCGTGGCCGGCTGCCCCCTTTCGGTTAGCGCACCGTCTTCAGGTAAAACCAACTCCCATGGTGTGACGGGCGGTGTGTACAAGGCCCGGGAACGTATTCACCGTGGCGTGCTGATCCACGATTACTAGCGATTCCAACTTCATGGGCTCGAGTTGCAGAGCCCAATCCGAACTGAGACGGCTTTTTGAGATTTGCGAAGGGTCGCCCCTTAGCATCCCATTGTCACCGCCATTGTAGCACGTGTGTAGCCCAGCCCGTAAGGGCCATGAGGACTTGACGTCATCCCCACCTTCCTCGCGGCTTATCACCGGCAGTCTCCTTAGAGTGCTCAACTAAATGGTAGCAACTAAGGACGGGGGTTGCGCTCGTTGCGGGACTTAACCCAACATCTCACGACACGAGCTGACGACAGCCATGCAGCACCTGTCTCCGGTCCAGCCGAACTGAAGAACTCCGTCTCTGGAGTCCGCGACCGGGATGTCAAGGGCTGGTAAGGTTCTGCGCGTTGCGTCGAATTAAACCACATGCTCCACCGCTTGTGCGGGCCCCCGTCAATTCCTTTGAGTTTTAATCTTGCGACCGTACTCCCCAGGCGGAATGCTTAAAGCGTTAGCTGCGCCACTAGTGAGTAAACCCACTAACGGCTGGCATTCATCGTTTACGGCGTGGACTACCAGGGTATCTAATCCTGTTTGCTCCCCACGCTTTCGTGCCTCAGCGTCAGTATCGGGCCAGTGAGCCGCCTTCGCCACTGGTGTTCTTGCGAATATCTACGAATTTCACCTCTACACTCGCAGTTCCACTCACCTCTCCCGAACTCAAGATCTTCAGTATCAAAGGCAGTTCTGGAGTTGAGCTCCAGGATTTCACCCCTGACTTAAAGACCCGCCTACGCACCCTTTACGCCCAGTGATTCCGAGCAACGCTAGCCCCCTTCGTATTACCGCGGCTGCTGGCACGAAGTTAGCCGGGGCTTATTCTTGCGGTACCGTCATTATCTTCCCGCACAAAAGAGCTTTACAACCCTAGGGCCTTCATCACTCACGCGGCATGGCTGGATCAGGCTTGCGCCCATTGTCCAATATTCCCCACTGCTGCCTCCCGTAGGAGTTTGGGCCGTGTCTCAGTCCCAATGTGGCTGATCATCCTCTCAGACCAGCTACTGATCGTCGCCTTGGTGAGCCATTACCTCACCAACTAGCTAATCAGACGCGGGCCGATCTTTCGGCGATAAATCTTTCCCCGTAAGGGCTTATCCGGTATTAGCTGAAGTTTCCCTCAGTTGTTCCGAACCAAAAGGTACGTTCCCACGCGTTACTCACCCGTCTGCCGCTGACATATTGCTATGCCCGCTCGACTTGCATGTGTTAAGCCTGCCGCCAGCGTTCGCTCTGAGCCAGGATCAAACTCTCAAGTTGGACTTGAAACCTTGAACCGGCTGATCACAACGTTTGACGAGGTCCCACCATTCTTCGTCGACCGAAGTCAACGAGCCGCCTGCGATTCACATCGTTGGCAGCGATGGTGTAACCTTTAAAACGTGTACCGCCGAAGTCTTTCGTCCACTCTCAGAAGTCAAAAGCCGAAGCTTTCAAGTATTCCGAGAGACGCAAGGACTCCGCCGTCCACGTTTCTCTTTCTTCATCTTCACTTGTCAAACAGCCCGGGATCCGATGACCCCACACCCTTAGAGGGTGGTTCTACCCCTCACCGACCGACAGTGAACCTCAACCGATTTATGTCGGCTGTTGTGTCACTCATCTAAGTGAGGAGCATCAGAGGCGCGTTCGCTCGCCTTGGTCAGTGACCCGGCGGCGCCGCGCTCAGTGGTTGGTTTATAGTCCCCACCCCTCGGGATTGTCAACGCCCATTGTCAACAAATCGTCGCACGCCCAAATCGCTTGTGCAGTGCGAAGAAATTGTCGTGCTTTCCGTGACTTAGGTCGGAGGTAAAAATTCGCCACCCAGCCCTCGCGGCAAAAAACTTTAAAAAAAGTTTGTCGCCGGGGAGCCCGTGAGGCCCTCCAAAACGGGTTCCAGCCGCCGCGAGGCCGGGCGGCGGGTATCGACCTGCTTTCAGGGAAGCTTTTCCACCTCAAATGCCGCACTTGAGCCACAATCCTGCGACGTTCTGGCTATAACGAATGCATTGAACCGCTCGTAACCTGTGGGGGCTGGGGCGGTTTTTCTGGGGGACCAGGCGATTTTCTCCAAGAATACGTCGCCTCTTCCCTTCGCGCGGCCGAGCAACATCGAGAGATCTGCACACCATTGACGTTCGAGATCGCGGCTAGCTAATGGCCATCGGCTTCTCGAATTCGATGCGTGTGGCTCGCCACACTGCCGAGATTCCTCTTCCGGGGATCAAGGTGGGGACGAGGATGAGCTGAGGACGATCGCAGTTGCCGGAATTTGGGGGGATATCGGGTTGAGCCAACGGGCGTCACGCGGAAGCGGCATTGGGCGCGAGACCGGGATGATCGATCTCGGTCACGAACCCCCGCTTTCAGTCGACGGCACCGAGGCCGCGGTGATCGACCGCCGCCGCGTCTCCGTTCAATGGTTTAGCGGCACCATTCTGACTGGACTATGTGGCGCGGCCCTGATCGGCGGCGCCGTTTTTGCGTCGCTCGATGGCGAGATGACCTTCGCCAAGGTGCCGGAGCGCGTCGAAGGCGCGCTGCGCGGCGCGTTCACCGGCAACGATCGCGTCGTCAGCCTGCACAAGGGCGACCGCCTGCCGCCGCCCAGCGAATCCTCCGCCTCCCGCAGCCTGGTGCGTGTGTCGACCGTGACCCGCGTCGGCAATCGCGACGTGATGCGGGTGCGGCCCTTCATCCGAATTTCCGGCAATCTCTCGATGACCACGAGCGATCTGTCGGCAAAAATCCCCGCGTTCAACGCGCAGCGTCTCTTGACCGATGTCGGCTCCGACACGCCGGCGGCGGCCGAGGATCCGAATGCCGCGGCCGAGCCCGACGCCGAGGTCTCGTTCGTCACCAAGGATCTCGGCTCCGTGCTGCCGAAAGCCAAGCTCGCCGCCGTCGTCGCGCTCGACGACGTGCTGATGCGGGTCCGCGACGCCGCCAACTGGCGCGGCTCCGGCAATTCAGTGCGCTACGCTTCACTCGCCAATGCCACGGCTGACGCGAGCGGCGCCGGCCCCGACATGAGGATGGCCTACGCCGCCGAGGGCAACACCTCCGATCCCTATGCCGGCTTCGAGACCCGCGTGGTGCCGGAAAACGTCACCCTGCTGCCGAAGACCAAAGAGCAGGTCACCGGCGGCAATCCGGTCGGCGAACGGGTTCACGTCGTCAGGAAGGGCGACAGCATCACCTCGATCCTGCGCGATCAGGGCGCAACGCCCGACGAGGCGAAGGCGATCGCCGCAACGCTCGGTCCGCGCGGCCGCGAGGGCGGCCTGAAGGAAGGCCAGAAGGTACGAATCCTGATGGCGCCGGCCGCTCCCGGACCGAATGTCAGGCTGCAGCCCTATCGCGTGATCGTCGCCAACGAATCGGTCATCGAGGCCGTCGCTGCGCTGTCCGATCTCGGAAAATACGTCGCCGTCGACGTGCAAAGCATGAACACCGTCACCGAGACCGCCGACAATTCCAGCGACGATGACGAGGATGATGGCAGCGGCGTGCGGCTCTATCAGAGCATTTACGAGACCGCGCTGCGCAACAAGGTGCCGCCGACCGTCATCGAAGACATGGTCAAGATCTACTCCTACGACGTCGATTTCCAGCGCAAGGTCCAGCCCGGCGACTCGTTCGACGTGTTCTTTGCCGGCGAGGACGAGGGCGTCACCAGCACCGAAAAGACCGAAGTGCTCTACGCCGCGCTGACCGTGGGCGGCGAAACCAAGAAATACTACCGATTCCAGAGTTCGGACGACGGCCTCGTCGACTACTATGACGAGACCGGCAAGAGCGCGAAGAAGTTCCTGGTGCGCAAGCCGGTCAACAACGCGATCATGCGTTCGGGCTTCGGTGGCCGCCGCCACCCGATCCTCGGCTATGTGAAGATGCACACCGGCGTCGACTGGGCCACCGCTTACGGCACGCCGATCTTCGCTTCCGGCAACGGCGTGCTCGAGAAGGTCGGATACGAGGGCGGTTACGGCAAATATATCCGCATGAAGCATGCCAATGGCTATGAGACGGCCTACGGCCACATGTCGGCCTTCGCCAAGGGCATGGAGATCGGCAAGAAGGTGCGGCAGGGCCAGGTGATCGGCTTCGTCGGCTCGACCGGCCAGTCGACCGGCCCGCACGTCCACTACGAAATCCTTGTCAACGGCCGATTCGTCGACCCGATGCGCGTGAAGCTGCCGCGCGGCCGTTCGCTCGAAGGCCCCATGCTGGCGAACTTCGAGAAGGAGCGCGACCGGATCGAGGCCCAGATGTCCAGCCGCGGCAGCTCGCGAATCGTCTCGGACGCCACGAGCTCGACCTCGCAGACGCGCTCCATCACCAATCGCTGATTATTCCCCAGGCCACACGGGCCGTCTGACGACGCCGCTGCGCTCCCTTCGGAAGCTGATTGCCGCGTCCAAACAGGCGCCGCCGGACATCGGCGGCGGCGGCGATTTCCGCCAAAATCCCCCGGAATCCACCAATTTCGCGGAACAAGACGGGAACTCGAATGGCGGTCATCCAGTTGATTCGAAGGTAAAACCTCCAATGGAGGGAGTCATGGAGAACTGGACAAACGCAAAACTGTGTGACGTCGCAAACCTGATCCTCGGCGCGATTCTTTTCCTGTCGCCGTGGCTGTTCACGTTCGACGGCGGAACGGTTTCCGCCAACGCCCACATCGTCGGCATTGCGATGGCGGTCCTTGCGATCGCCGCGCTCGCAGCCTTCGCGGTCTGGGAGGAGTGGCTGAACCTCATCGTCGGACTTTGGGCGCTGGTCTCGCCGTGGGTCCTTGGTTTCCAGGGAATCACCACCGCGATGACCGTGCACGTGGTCATCGGCATCGCAGTCGCGGTCCTTGCGGCGATCGAGCTCTGGGTCATGTCCCAGCATCCGCCCCGGCTCACCACTCACAGCTGACGCTTCGAGCTCATCGATTCCTTACCCGCTGGCCGGGATGGCCGGCGGGTAAGGGCATTTGCCCAATGAGGATATGCAACCATGACCCAACTCACCCGCGACGACGTGCTGAAAGCCGTCAGCCACGCCGACGACGTCACGATTGCGCGAATCATCGCATCCGGGGCAACGATCGCCGAGCTTGCCGAAGCGCAGGCGTGGCTCGCCAATGACGAGCCACTGATGAATGACGGCAGGCCGCTGGCCACGGGCCGTGCCCGCGAGCTGGTCGACATCCTCACAGAGCTCGAATCTGCCGAGGACGACGAACCCTCGCCGCCCATCGCCCCGCCGGAATGAAAGCTTACAGCGCGAGGCTGGCGCAGATCAGGAACACGATCCCGATTGCGGTCAACCCGAACGCGACGGCCGCGAGCGGCAGCAGCATGTCGATCGTCGCATGGGAGCTGTTGATCGTGCTGCCCCAGACCGCGAATTCGCCCCTCCGCCATTCGCCAAACGGAATCGGCCGCGCATGCGGATCGTGCCGATGGTCGTATCTCCGCCAGATCTGCGACAGCAGCCACGGCAGGAGCACCGCGACAAACAGCAACACCGTCACGAACATCAGCGACAGTTCCACCTCGCTCTGGCGGTCGAACAGAATCCAGGCCGACAGCACGAACCATCCGACCAGGCCTGCGGCCGTGCCGTAAACGCGCGGATGAAGGATCGTCATAGACGGGCCGGTTATGGGCAATGAGGTCTCTGCTCATGCAATTCGCCTTCTGCTGAGGGCGACCGGCGGTGTGGCTTTGCAGGATGATGCAACGTGGCGCGCGAATCAGCCATGCGATTCGGGCCGAATACTTCCCTTTGGAGCTGCGCGGGATGTTGCCACGCCAGCCGATCATTCAGGATGAAAACGAACGCTGTCCGCAGGCGGTTTCATTAATTCGGGCCCACAAAACGGGCCGCCAGACAGGAACTCCGTCGCGGGCGGCCCGTCGATTGTCGCGGATGCGGCCTGTCGCCAGGCCGCATCCAGTTTCGCTATCGAAACGCTCAGTTCAGCTTGCGCTTCGAGACCGGGGCCTCGAACTGCACGATCTCGGCGGTTTTGGGCACCTGACCGTTGAAGGTCAGCACGTTGCCCTTCTCCGAGATCACGACATGATCGCCGTCCTTGACCTCGCCGGCGAGGATCATCTCGGCCAGCGGATCCTGCACGCTGCGCTGGATCACCCGCTTCAGCGGGCGGGCGCCGTAAGCCGGATCCCAGCCCTTCTCCGCGAGCCAGTCCCGCGCCTTGGCGTCCAGCGTGAGCTCGATCTTGCGATCCTCGAGCAGCTTGGTCAGCCGCGCGAACTGGATCTCGACGATACGGCCCATCTCGCTCTTCTGCAGGCGGTGGAACAGGATGATCTCGTCGATGCGGTTCAGGAATTCCGGCCTGAAATGCGCCCGCACGACGCCCATCACCTGATCGCGGACCGCCGCGGTGTCCTCGCCCTCCGGCTGATTCACCAGGAACTCCGAACCGAGATTCGAGGTCATGATGATCAGCGTGTTGCGGAAATCGACGGTGCGGCCCTGGCCGTCGGTCAGGCGGCCGTCGTCGAGCACCTGCAAGAGCACGTTGAAGACGTCGGGATGCGCCTTCTCGATCTCGTCGAACAGCACGACCTGGTAGGGCCGGCGCCGCACGGCTTCGGTCAGTGCCCCGCCCTCGTCGTAGCCGACA
Organism: Bradyrhizobium pachyrhizi; assembly: GCF_001189245.1. Classification (GTDB taxonomy): domain Bacteria; phylum Pseudomonadota; class Alphaproteobacteria; order Rhizobiales; family Xanthobacteraceae; genus Bradyrhizobium; species Bradyrhizobium pachyrhizi. The sequence goes on from NZ_LFIQ01000091.1 coordinate 64,527, forward strand.
TAGCCGGGAGGCGCGCCGATCAGCCGCGAGACCGAGTGCTTCTCCATGAATTCGGACATGTCGAGGCGGACCATCGCGGTCTCGTCGTTGAACAGGTCAGCGGCGAGCGCCTTGGTCAGCTCGGTCTTGCCGACGCCGGTGGGGCCTAAGAACATGAACGAGCCCGTCGGCCGGTTCGGATCCTGCAGGCCCGCGCGGGCACGGCGC
>NZ_LFIQ01000091.1:64743-65923 GCF_001189245.1 Bradyrhizobium pachyrhizi
GGCGGTTGCCACCGCACGCACGGCTTCGGCCTGGCCGACGACGCGCTTGGCGAGGCTGTCCTCCATTTTCAGGAGCTTGTCCTTTTCGCCCTCCAGCATCTTGTCGACCGGCACGCCGGTCCAGCGCGAGACGACCTGCGCGATGTGGTTGGCGGTGACCGCCTCCTCCATCATCTCGCCGCCGTTCGGCTTGCTATTTTCTTGCGCCTCGATATCGGCGAGCTTCTTTTGCAGCTCGGGAATCCGGCCATAGGCCAGTTCGCCGGCTTTCTGGAATTCGCCGCGACGCTGCGCATTGGCAAGCTCGACGCGGAGCGCATCGAGTTCGCTCTTCAGCTTCTGGGCATTGGAGAGCTTGTTCTTCTCCGCGCTCCAGCGCGCCGTCAGCGCCGTCGATCGCTCCTCCAACCCGGCGAGCTCCTTCTCCAGGGTCTGCAAGCGGCTCTTGGAGCCGGCATCGTTCTCCTTCTTCAGCGCCTCCTGCTCGATCTTCAGCCGGATGATGTCGCGATCGAGCGAATCGAGCTCTTCCGGCTTCGAATCAACCTGCATCTTCAGCCGCGCCGCCGCCTCGTCCATCAGGTCGATGGCCTTGTCCGGCAGGAAGCGGTCGGTGATGTAGCGGTTCGACAGCGTGGTCGCGGCCACCAACGCGGAGTCGGTGATGCGCACGCCGTGATGCTGCTCGTACTTGTCCTTGAGGCCGCGCAGGATCGAGATAGTGTCCTCGACCGTCGGCTCGCTGACATAGATCGGCTGGAACCGGCGGGCCAGCGCCGCATCCTTCTCGACATGCTTGCGGTACTCGTCGAGCGTGGTCGCACCGATACAGTGCAGCTCACCGCGCGCGAGCGCAGGCTTCAACAGGTTGGACGCGTCCATCGCGCCGTCGGTCTTGCCGGCGCCGATCAGCGTGTGCATCTCGTCGATGAACAGGATGATGCCGCCCTCGGCGGTCGAGACCTCCTGCAGGACCGACTTCAGCCGCTCCTCGAACTCGCCGCGATATTTCGCGCCGGCGATCAGGGCGCCCATGTCGAGCGACAGCAGCTTCTTGTCCTTCAGGCTCTCCGGCACGTCGCCGTTGAGGATGCGCAGCGCCAGGCCCTCGACGATCGCGGTCTTGCCGACGCCGGGCTCACCGATCAGGACGGGATTGTTCTTGGTCCGCCGCGACAGC
>NZ_LFIQ01000091.1:65933-72470 GCF_001189245.1 Bradyrhizobium pachyrhizi
CGCCTGGGTCAGGTCGCGGGCATATTTCTTTAGCGCGTCGTAAGCGTTCTCGGCGGTCGCGCTATCAGCGGTGCGGCCCTTGCGCAGCGCTTCGATCGCCGCGTTCAGGTTCTGCGCCGTGACGCCGCCCTTGTTCAGGATGGAGGCCGCCTCGCTGCCCTTCTCGAGCGTGAGCCCGAGCAGCAGCCGCTCGACGGTGACAAAGCTGTCGCCGGCCTTGTCGGCGGCCTTTTCCGCCGCATCGAAGGCACGCGCCAGCTCCGGCGACAGATAGACCTGCCCGGCACCATTGCCCGAGACCTTCGGCAGCTTGTTCAGCGCCTCTTCGGTCGCTTTCAGGATTGCTCTGGAATTGCCGCCCGCACGGTCGATCAGACCGCCGGCGAGTCCCTCATTGTCGTCCAGCAGCACCTTCAACAGATGCAACGGCGAGAACTGCTGGTGACCGTCGCGCATTGCGAGCGACTGGGCAGACTGGATGAATCCGCGCGCGCGCTCGGTGTACTTCTCAATGTTCATTCGTTTTCCCTCGGCCTGCCATCGTCACCCATTCAGGCATGACAACGGCATCTTCATTGGGTTTCCGCGGGCCGCGTTGACGTTCCTCAACCAGCCTCTGGTCGTCGCCATCATTGTTCAGGCTTGCCGCAGATGTGGGCACTTGGTTCCAAAACGGAAGAGCCACAGTCTGCGATTTCACCCGATGAAGCTCAGCGCCGCACGATGGCGACAAGGTAGCGGCAGGGCTGAGCCGTTTCGTTACGGAAGGCGATGTCCGATGGCGGACCAAGCTCGACGCGGTCACCCGCAGCGAGCTCATGGCGCTCCGCCCCTTCCATCAACGTGAGGCGGCCACTGATCATCCAGACAACCTGGCGGACCAGGTGATAGGCGCTGGCGGGGAAGCCGGCTTCCTGCCCCGCAGGCAGTTCGATCTCCACCAGCTCCAGCGGATTGGCCGGATGCAGGAACACCTGCCGCCGCAGATAGGCCGCCTTCGGATCGCGCCAGACCGGCTGATCCTTGGCCCGCTGCAGGCGGGAATTGTGTGAGGCAACCTCGAACAGCGCGGCCATGGTCAGGCCATAGGCCGTGGCGATCCGCGACAGCGTCGCCGCCGTCGGGCTTGCCTCCGCCCGCTCGATCTTGCTCAGCATGGCCTTGGACACGCCGGCCCGCCCGGCGAGTTCCGCCAGCGACCAGCCGCGGCCCTCCCGTTCGGCGCGAACCCGCCGTCCGAGAGCCTCATCGGCCTTGTCCTCTATAATTGACATATCGTCTTATATAGTAGACGATGGCGGTTCGTTCAAGAGGCCCGTCAAGGAACCACCGATGATAATCCGCCCCGCCACCGAGCAGGACATCCCGGCCATCACCGCGATCTTCAACGAGGCGGTCGCCAACTCGAATGCGATCTGGACGGAGAAGCAGGATTCCGACGCCGAGCGGCTGGCTTGGATGACGGCGCGGCAGGCTCTGGGCTATCCCGTGCTGGTGGCCGTCGAGGGGGCGACGGTGCTCGGCTACGGCACATTCGGCGACTTCCGGGCCTTCCCGGGCTACCGCTACAGCGTCGAGCACAGCGTCTATGTCCATGCCGATCATCGCGGCCGCGGCCTCGGCCGGATCATCGTCGACGAACTGATCGCCGTGGCCACCGCGCTCGGCAAGCACGTCATGATCGCCGGTATCGACGGCGGCAATCCCGCCTCGCTGCGGCTGCACGCGCAGGCCGGCTTTGTCGAGGTCGCCCGGATGCCGGAGGTCGGACGCAAGTTCGGCCGCTGGCTCGATCTCGTGTTCATGCAGCGCCTGCTGGACGCTCCTGGAGCGGCGCGCGCCGACTAGTACCTTCCCGCGGGCGGCAGTTCTCCTCGCCCACCAAACAGGCTAGAGCGGGCGAATGGACAACACGCACGCTTCCTCCGCCCGGATCACCGGCATCTACCGCTACCCGGTCAAGGGTCTCACGCCCGAGCCGCTGCCGCACGCAGAGCTCAAGATCGGCGAGACGATTCGCTCCGATCGCCGCTATGCGATCGAGAACGGCCCGAGCGGCTTCGATCCCTCGGTGCCGAAATGGCTGCCGAAGCCGCATTTCCTGATGCTGCAGCGGGACGAGTGGCTGGCGCCGCTGCGCGCCCATTTCGACGATGACAGCCACGTGCTGACGCTGCGCCGGGATGGTGCGATGGTGGCCCAGGGCGACCTTGAGACCGCGGAAGGCCGCGCGGCGATCGAGCGCTATTTCGCCGATCGTCATACCGGCCAGATCAAGGGCCCGCCCAAGGTGCTGGTCAGCCCCGGGCATAGTTTCTCCGACGTGCCGCGCAAGGTGGTCTCGATCATCAATCTGGCCAGCCTGCGGGCGATCGAGGAGATGGTGCAGGCGCCGGTGCATCCGCTGCGCTTCCGCGCCAACCTCTATGTCGAGGGCTGGCCGGCCTGGCATGAAGCCAGCCTGCTCGACCAGACCATTGCGATCGGCAGCGCCCGGGCCAGGGTGGTGAAGCGCATCACCCGCTGCGCCGCTGTCAATGTCGATCCCGATACCGGCGCGCGCGACCTCTCGGTGCCGAACACGCTGATGCAGCGCTTCGGCAATAATGAATGCGGTATCTACGCCGAGATCATCAGCGATGGCGGTGCCGCCATCGGCGACACGATTGCCGCTCAGGGACCTGTAGCGTCGTAGGCCGGGGCGAGGCGCGTGCGCGCCCTGCCCCGCTTTCGAGCGATCAGTTGGTCGGCATCACATAGGCGTAGATGCGGCCGCGCGAGACCCGCGTCTCGCGGACACGGTGGCCGCTGTTGCCCGAGATCATGATCGGATTGCCCTTGGCATCGACGTTGGTGATGATGCCGACATGGCCGCCGCCGCGGCGGCTCATCACGGCTATGGCGCCGACCTGCGGTCCCGAAACGCGCGTGCCGTATTTGGCGAACGAACTCGCCATGTCGGAGCCGGTGCCGCGATGGCCGGTGTGCTGCAGCACCATGTTCATGAAGCGGGCGCACCACAGGCTGGAGCGGCCGGTCGGATTGCCGCCGAGATAGCGGCGCGCCTCGGCGACGATGCCGGACGAGCCGAAGCCGCTTGCCGCAATCACGCCGCCGGTGTTGGGCACGACGTCAGCGCTGCCGGGCAACGGCGCCGCGTTGGTTTCGACGATCCCGCCCGGCTGCGCGAGTGCGCGGCGCTCGGCGCGCGACAGCCGCGCTGCGTGCCGATAGTGATGACGGGCATAGTGACGCGCGTGATGGCCGGGATGGGCCGAATGCGCGTGACGTGGATGATGTGGACGGGCGGATGCCGGAGCGGCGGAGATCACGGCGAGAGTGAGCGAACACAGAGCCAGCGCCAAAACACGAAGCGACCGGCGACACGCAAGCAACTGAACCATACTTCACTAGATCCTCTGTAACGCCCCCCAACTCCCCGTCGCGTTCCCGGGGGAACACGGCGGTGGTTTTGAAAATCGGGATGGCGCGAGGAAGATTTCATGCGGCACTGCGGGAATAATTTCTGGGTCATTCCGCGATGATTCGATGACGAGAAAAGAACCGGAACTGCCGCATTGCGGCCTTGAAAATTAACTGCAAATCTGGAGGCGGCCAACGAGAGGAGAATTTCAATGCCCTACGCCACGACGAAAGATCATGTCCGCCTTCATTTCGAAGAGGCCGGCAGCGGAACCCCGATCATCTTCCTGCACGAGTTCGCCGCGGATCACACCAATTGGGAGCCGCAGATGCGCTATTTCGCGCGCGGCCACCGCTGCATCGCCTATTCGGCGCGCGGCTACACGCCGTCCGATGTGCCGCCGAGCGCCGACGTCTACACCTACCAGCACTTCTATACCGACGCGCTCGCGGTGCTCGACCATCTCGGCATCGCCAGGGCGCATTTCGTCGGACTTTCGATGGGCTCCTATTCGTCGCTGCAGGTCGCCCTCAACGCGCCGGAGCGCGCGCTGTCGATGACGCTGGCCGCCGTCGGCTCCGGCTCCAGCCTCGAGCATCTCGATGCCTTCCGCGCGCAGTGCCGCGCCAATGCCGAGCAATACGAGAGCATCGGCTCCGTCGAGGTCGCCAAGGTGACCCGCGAGGCGCCGAGCCGGATCCCGTTTCTGGTCAAGGACCCGCGCGGCCACGCCGACTTCTACGCCGCGCTCGCCCGCCATGACGCCAGAGGCTCGGCCAACACGATGCGCAGCTTCCAGGGCGGCAGGCCCTCGATCTACACCATGACCGACGCCATCAAGCGCGCCGCGACGCCGGCGCTGATCCTGTGCGGCGACGAGGACGACAATTGCATCGCCCCCAGCATGTTCCTGAAGCAGCATTTGCCGGCCGCCGGGCTCTCCTTCTTCCCGAAGTCGGGTCACGTGCTCAACCTCGAGGAGCCGGCGCTGTTCAACGAGATGGTCGAGCGCTTCATCGCGCTGGTCGAGGCCGGCCGCTGGCCGGTGCGCGATCCGAGGTCGCTGGTGGCGGCGCCGGTTTGACGCGCCACCCACCGATTACTTGCCCCCACCCCGGCTGAGCAGGAACACGCCCTGCTCGCCGAACATGTTCCACACCCACCACGGCAGGTTGAGCGGCACTGGACGGCCGTAGAGATCGAGCGCCACCGCGCGCTCCATCTTGACGTTGATCTCCTCGCAGAGCTGCACGAAATCCTTGATGGTGCAGAAGTGGATGTTCGAGGTGTCGTACCAGCTCGCCGGCAAATTCTCCGTGCGCGGCATGTGGCCCCCGATCAGGAGCTGCAGCCGCATCTTCCAGAACCCGAAATTCGGGAACGAGACGATGGCGCGCTGGCCGATGCGCAGCAGATTTTCCAGCACTACCTTGGGCTGCCGCGTCGCCTGCAAGGTCTGCGACAGGATCACGTAGTCGAAAGCGTCATCGGGATAGTTGACGAGATCGGTGTCGGCATCGCCCTGCACCACGGCGAGCCCCTTGGCGACGCAGCCATTGACGCCCTCGCGCGACAGCTCGATGCCGCGGCCGTCGATGCCGCGGCTCTCCAGGAGCTGCAGCAATTCGCCATCGCCGCAGCCGACATCGAGCACGCGCGAGCCCGGCCGCACCATGTCGGCGACCAGCAGATGATCGGTGCGATAGCCGCCGGTCCGCTCCGGCGCGACGCCCGGCAAGGGCAATGTCTGCTGCATGCTCATGACTGGCCGCCATCCTTCAGTCCGCGCGCCTTGCCTGCGGCCAGCAGGAAGGCGCGCGGGAGATCTCGAGGAATTCGGGCACATCGAGCAGGAAGGCGTCGTGCCCCCTGTCGGTCTCGATCTCGGCGAACGACACCCGCGCGCTCGACGCGTTCAGCGCATGCACCAGCGCGCGCGATTCCGAGGTCGGAAACAGCCAGTCGCTGGTGAACGACACCACGCAGAACCGCGTCTGGATGCCGGTGAACGCCTTCGCCAGCACGCCGTTGTGGTCGGCGGCGATGTCGAAATAGTCCATCGCGCGGGTCAGATAGAGATAGGAGTTGGCGTCGAAGCGCTCGACAAAGGACGAGCCCTGGTAGCGCAGATAGCTCTCGACCTGGAAATCCGCATCGAACGAGAAGGTCGGCAGCTCGCGGTCCTGCATCCGCCGTCCGAACTTGCGATGCAGCGCGGCGTCCGAGAGATAGGTGATGTGCGCGGCCATCCGCGCCACCGCCAATCCGCGGTGCGGATGGGTGTCCTCGTCGACATAGCGGCCGCCGCGCCAGTCCGGATCGGCCATCACGGCCTGGCGGCCGAGCTCGTGGAACGCGATGTTCTGCGCCGAGTGGCGCGTCGAGCAGGCGATCGCGAGCGTCGAGAACACGCGCTCCGGATAGGCCGCGGTCCATTGCAGCACCTGCATGCCGCCCATCGAACCGCCGACCACGCAGAACAGCGTATTGATGCCGAGGCGATCGATCAGCATCGCCTGCGCGCGCACCATGTCGGGGATGGTGATGATCGGGAAATCGAGTCCCCACACCTTGCCGGTCGCGGGGTTCGACGACGCAGGGCCGGTCGAGCCCATGCAGCCGCCGATCACATTGGAGCAGATGATGAAGTATTTGTCGGGATCGATCGGCCGGCCGACGCCGACCATGGTCTCCCACCAGCCGGGTTTGCCGGTGACGGGATGGATGTTGTTGACATGCTGATCGCCGGTCAGCGCGTGGCAAACCAGGATCGCGTTGGAGCGGTCGGCATTGAGCTCGCCATAGGTCTGGTAGGCGATCTGGAACGGTGCGAGATCGACGCCGCAATCGAGCTTGAGCGGCTGGTCCATCCCGAACTTCGCCACCAGTGACGACGGATGGTCGGCCTCATGGGCGCGATCATCGCTCGGGGTTTGTGGGCTCGGTATCGGACGCACGTTGCTCATCTAGGCGACCCTGCCTCCGCGCGGGAGGGCTCGACGGACCTCAGGCCAATAAAAAACCCGGCCTGAACAAAGGTTCGGCCGGGAGCTGATAAGGTCCCCGGCCTGTTTAGCGAGTTGTTTAACGTGGCTGCAAGCCGGCCGGCTCAA
>NZ_LFIQ01000091.1:72480-79159 GCF_001189245.1 Bradyrhizobium pachyrhizi
GACCACGGGACGCAGGGAACGTAGTCCCCACGCCCCCCGCCGTCAAGACAGCCCTTTCCACGGCCGATTGGTTAACCGAATGCGCAAGGCACGCCTGCGACGTTTCTCTTTGCTTTCGCTGCCCGTCTTTCCTAATCAGGGACCCTGTCCGACGCGGCAACGGGCCGCCCCGACGACAAGGTTTGAGAGCATGTCCAACCGACCCCCGTCGCCGCCCTCGCTGCAGGATCTGCGCAAGGAGATCGATGCGATCGACGAGCAGGTTCACCGCCTGTTGATGGCGCGCGGCGACATCATCGACCGCCTGATCCAGGTCAAGAAGACCCAGGAAGTCGGCTCGGCATTCCGCCCGGCGCGCGAGGCCAGCATGATGCGCGAGCTGGTGCGGCGTCATCGCGGCATCCTGCCGCTCGACACCATCGAGAGCATCTGGCGCGTCATTATCTCGACCTTCACTTACGTGCAGGCACCGTTCGCCGTGCATGCCGATGTTTCCGTCGGCGAGTCGGCCATGCGCGACTCCGCGCGGTTTCACTTCGGCTTCGTGGTGCCCTACGTGTCGCATTTCAGCGCGCAGGCCGCGGTCGAGGCGGTGGCGAAGTCGAAGGGCGACCTCGCGCTGGTCTCCGCGATCGCGAGCCGCACGCCGTGGTGGAATGCGCTCGAGGCCGATGGCGCGCCCAAGATCATCGCACGGCTGCCGTTCCTCGAGCGCGCCGACCATCCCGCCGCGCTGCCGGTGTTCGTGATCTCGCGGGTCGCCGACGACGCAATGGTCACCGAAGTGCAGACCTGGAGCGTGCGCGTCTCCGGCTGGAACGCCGATGTCGCCCGGGCGCTGGCGCCGCTCGCCGAGATCGTCGCGGTCCCCGACACCGCCTTCGACGGCGCGGCGCTCCTGGTCTCGGTCACCGGACACGATTTCGAGGCCATCAAGCTCGCCCTGATCAAGGCCGGTGCCTCGGTCCGCTCGTCGGCCCTCGTCGGCAGCCACGCAACGCGCTATACGGTGCCCTCTAACGGATCGGCCAGGACCTGAGGTAAGAGCCAGCCGTCTGTCCAGGCTTTTGTTTTGACGCGTTTTCTTCACGCGAACCGGTATCCACTTCGCTCGAAAACGCTCTGTTCGGAGTTGATGATGTCCCGCCCCGTGCCGAACCCCGGCATCCTCGATATTGCGCCCTACACGCCCGGCAAGAGCCCGGTGCCGGAACCGGGCCGCAAGGTGTTCAAGCTGTCTGCCAACGAGACGCCGTTCGGTCCGTCTCCGAAGGCGATCGCGGCCTACAAGGCGGCGGCTGACCATCTCGAGGACTATCCGGAGGGGACCTCGCGCGTGCTGCGCGAGGCGATCGGCCGCGCCTACGGCCTCGATCCCGACCGCATCATCTGCGGCGCCGGCTCCGACGAGATCCTCAATCTCTTGGCGCACACCTATCTCGCGCCCGGTGACGAGGCGATCTCCACCACCCACGGATTCCTGGTCTACCCGATCGCCACCATGGCGAACGGCGCCAAGAATGTGATCGCGGCCGAGACCAACTTCACCGCCGATGTCGACGCCATCCTCAAGGTGGTGACGCCGAAGACCAAGCTGGTGTGGCTCGCCAACCCGAACAATCCGACCGGCACCTATATCCCGTTCGACGAGGTCAAGCGGCTGCGCGCCGCGCTGCCCTCGCACGTGCTGCTGGTGCTCGATGCCGCCTATGCCGACTATGTCTCGCGCAACGACTACGAGCTCGGCATCGAGCTGGTCGCGACCACCGACAACACGGTGGTGACGCACACCTTCTCGAAGATCCACGGCCTTGCCGCGCTGCGGATCGGCTGGATGTTCGGCCCGGCGCATATCGTCGATGCCTGCAACCGCATCCGCGGTCCGTTCAACGTCACGACGCCGGCGATGCTGGCGGCGGTGGCGGCGATCGAGGACTCCGCGCATGTGCAGATGTCGCGGACCCACACCGAACAATGGCGCAACTGGCTGACCGAGGAGATCGGCAAGCTCGGGCTGAAGGTGACGCCGAGCGTCGCCAATTTCGTGCTCATTCACTTCCCGACCGACAAGGGCAAGACCGCGGCGGAAGCCGACACCTATCTCACGCGGCGCGGCCTCGTGCTGCGCGCACTCAACAATTACAAGCTGCCGCATGCGCTGCGCATGACCATTGGCACCGAGGAGGCCAACCGCCTCGTGGTCGAGGGGCTGCGCGACTTCCTGGCCGGAAAGTGACATCGTGACCACGGCTCCGCTCTTCAAACACATCGCGCTGATCGGCTTCGGTCTGATCGGCGGCTCGATCGCGCGCGGCGCGCGCGCGCAGGGGCTGGTCGGCGAGATCGTGACCACCGCGCGCTCGGAGAAGACGCGTGCGCGCGTCGCCGAGCTCGGCATCGTCGACCATGTCGTCGAGACCAACATCGAGGCGGTGAAGGATGCCGACCTCGTCATCCTCTGCATCCCGGTCGGCGCCTGCGGCCCGGTCGCCGCCGAGATCGCGCCGCATATGAAGCCCGGCGCCATCATCTCCGACGTCGGCTCGGTGAAGGGCGCCGTCGTCAAGGACATGGCGCCGCATCTGCCTGACGGCGTCCACTTCGTCCCCGCGCATCCGGTGGCCGGGACCGAGCATTCGGGGCCGGATTCCGGCTTCGCCGAACTGTTTATCAACCGCTGGTGCATCCTCACCCCGCCCGAAGGCACCGATCCCGCGGCGACCGACCGATTGCGCACGTTCTGGGCCGCGCTCGGCGCCAAGGTCGAGATCATGACGCCCGATCATCATGACCTCGTGCTCGCGATCACGAGCCATCTGCCGCATCTGATCGCCTACACCATCGTCGGCACCGCCGACGAACTGGCGCAGGTGACGGAATCCGAGGTCATCAAATTCTCCGCCGGCGGCTTCCGCGACTTCACCCGCATCGCGGCCTCGGACCCGACGATGTGGCGCGACGTATTCCTCGCCAACAAGGACGCCGTGCTCGAGATGCTCGGCACCTTCAACGAGGATCTGTCGAAGCTGACCCGCGCGATCCGGCGCGGCGACGGCGAAGCGCTGTTCGACCACTTCACCCGCACCCGCGCCATCCGCCGCGGCATCGTCGAGACCGGCCAGGACTCCGCCGCACCCGACTTCGGCCGGCCGCATGCGAATTTGGAGAAGTAGCGATCAAGCACGCGGCATTCTCCACTTCGTCGTCCTGGCGAAAGCCAGGACCCATAACCACCGCAATTGATTGGGAACGGGATCATGGCCTCAGCGTCGCGCAACAATTGAGATTCGGGGTAATGGGTCCTGGCTTTCGCCAGGACGACGATGAGGATGGGTCTCGATTCAAGATGACAAACATCACCCGCGAAAGCGAAAGCGGGTGATCCAGTAGAGTAGCCCGGGGTCCTGTCCATTCGTCGTCCCGGCGCAGGCCGGGACGACGCAGAGTGTGTTGCGCTGCTTGTGGCCATAATTTCGCGTTCTCGCGACGTGATTTGTCCGAGCTTTGCATCTCGTTTCGCCTCTCTTGATCAGAGGGCGCAGAGCGCAGCGAAACCCATCATCGGCGTCCGCGGGTGTAATCGATGGGGTTTCGCTTCGCTCTACCCATCCTACAATCTGTACTCATGCTACAATTGGAGTTGCCCGTCCGGTTGCTTTGCCGCAGGGCCGACCCGCCTACCGGCAGATCGAACGAGCTGGTAGCCTCGCAGGAGGCAAGCCGGCGCGGCGCCGATGACAGGGAGCGATCAGATGATACTCAGTCCGGATCATGTGACTATCGCAGTGGCAGATGCTGGCCCAGCGATCGCCTTCTTCGCACTGCTCGGCTTCAGGAAGACTCACGTCGCGACCATCGACGGCGGCATTCCCGCCCGGTACATGGGCATGCCGGCCATGAGAGCGCAGCACATCACCCTCGCACTCGAGGGAGCGGATTTCGAAATCCAGCTGCTTCAGTTCGACCCGCCCCCGGGGACCGATCCGGGGGTACACCCGACCAATCTGCGAAAGCTGGGCTTCAATCACCTCGCCTTCCGCGTCGACGACATCGAGGCGGCCACCGCGCACCTGGTGGCCAATGGTGTGACCATGCTGAGCGAGGAGATGGACTACATCAGCCGGAAGCTCCGGCTGTTCGAGGGCCCGGAGGGCATCACCTTCGAGTTGGTGGAGCGGGACGCCTGAGACTACGCTGGCCAGGGCCGTTTGCATGGCCCCAAGCGGCGCGGAATGATGTCGGCCTTTGACTCGTGCGGACCCGGCCTCCGGCTAGCCCGGGCCGGTATCCCGCCCCATTATCAGGGGACCTCGGGCGCGCTATCATCCGGCCATTCTTTGGACAAGACTGAAGGGAGTGCTGGAGGCTGGTCGCCCCTGACGGATAGCCGAGTCGGCACTCTTGGGTGACATTGGACGGAAAGGGACACGTTAATGAACTCCACACCCACTCCGAACCCAGTTGGATCGAACGATAGCCTGAGCGCGCGCGCCGACGAAAGACTCGCGGAAGCCCAAAAGCAGATTGCGCGCGCCGATGAAGAACTCACGCGCTTGAGTGAACAGCTCGCAAGAATGGAGCGCGATGCCGCGTCCCACCCTCCGGCGCAGCCAAACCCGCCCTCGGTCGGACCCAACCCTGCTTCTTCCGGGCCGAGTCCTGCTTCTTCCATACCTGGCTCGCAATCGCCGCCGGGAAGACCGATATTCCGAGCCCTCACCGGCTTGTCGGTGGCAGCATGTATCGTTGTCGCGGCCCTGGCTTTGCAATCGTCATATGGCGGGGAAGCCAAGCTGCTTGTCGCCCGTTGGGCGCCGCAGCTCGTTTCAACTCCAGCATTGCCGCCGGATGATCCGCAGCCTCCGGCGCAGCCGGCTCCACCTGCCGTTCAGGTCGCCGCGGCGGACGCCGCTCCGCCCCAAGCGACGCCGTTGCCTCAGACCGCACCACCGCAGGACGCCGTGCCGACAGCCAACACAGCCCTTCCCGATCAGACGCAGCTGCTGCAGACGATCGCACGCGACCTCGCGAATGTTGAGCGAAACATCGAGCAACTAAAGGCGAACCAGCAACAGATGGCCCGCGAGAGCTCCAAAGCCATTGAGGAACTCAAGGCGAGCCAGGAAGAAATGAAACGGGCGCTCGCGAAGGCTTCCGAGCAGAAGGCGTCACCGCCTCCGGCGCAGCCGGCCCCGGCCGCCCGCAAGCCCGAGCGGACGTCTATCCCGCCATACGCAAGAGCGCGGCCTCGTATCCCGAGCGAGTGGTTCTACGACGAATGGTGACCGTCGATCCAGCCATCCTTCCGTTCCGGATCGCTTCAAGCCGGCGGCAGGCCGAGTGACTGCGCGGCCTCCATCCAGACCGGCAATTCGCGCTGATACAGCGCATTGCTGTCCTTGAAGCCGATCGCGGACTCCAGCACGAAGGTCGCGAGCACCTCCTTGACCTTCGGATCGCTATTGGCGGCGACGCAAATCTCCGACAGCCGATCGACGATCGGCTGCGGCGTCGCCTTCGGCAGCGCCCAGCCCGAGAAGCCGCTCACGGTGAAGAACTTCGACGTCGCGCCCTGCTCGGGCAGCGTCCTGATCTCGGGGATAGCGTCGACCTTCTTCGAATGCACCCCGAAGACGACGCCGCGACCGCTTTGCAGGACGGTTTGTGCAGCCGTGTAGCTGCCCATCGCGACATCGAGCGTGCCTTCCGCGAGCCCGGTCCACATCGGTGCCTCGCCGCGATAATGGATCGGCTCGATGGTGAGGCCATACTGCTTGTTGAGCTCGTTGATCGTCATGTGCGGCGCGGAGCCCGCGCTGTAGGTGCCGAAATTCACCTTGCCGCTGCTGCGCGCATAGGCGACGAATTCCGCCAGTGTCTTGACGCCCAATTTCGGGCTCGCGACCAGCAGCAGCCCGGCGCCCGGGATCACGCTGACCAGCGTCAGATCCTTGTCCATGTCGTAGCCGGGGTTCTTCATCATCGCGCGGTTCATCACGTAGGTGGTCGAGATCGAGCACAGGATGGTGTGACCGTCAGGCGCGGCGCGCGCCACCTCGGCGGCGCCGATCGAGCCCGAGGCGCCCGCCTTGTTCTCGATGACGACGGTTTGCCCGACTTGCCTTGCGATGAATTCGCCGAAGGCCCGCGCCAAAAGATCGGTCTGCCCGCCGGCGGGGTAGGTGCAGATCATGCGGATTTGCCGCGAGGGCCACGCAGCTTGCGCCGAGGCTCCGCGTGACAGGAAGGGCATCGCGGCGGCCGCGGCTCCGGCAGCGATGACGTGACGGCGGCTGAATTTCGCTGGCATGAGGTCCCTCCCCGATTTTTTGGTGAGGGTATCGCATCGGCCAGTCGCAGCTACGGGACAGATTGGCGCAGCGGGGCCGCAGGTCTACGACCGTGCTCACCGTCGCAGCCGCTGATCCCGGATCGGCCCCGCCGAGATCGCCGCGGTCTTCTGCGCCGGCCGCTGACGGCCGACGAGACCAGCGGTTGCCAGCATGATGCCGCCGCCGAACCACCAGGTGCCGATCACGAATTCCCAGGCGCGCGGCGGAATCTCGTCGAACACGATGCCATAGACCGACACCAGCGCAGCCAGCGCGGCGAGGAAGATGCCGCCTGCGCTCGTCAGCTCGGCGGCATCGATGCGCCCCGTGCCGCGCATCACCGGCTT
>NZ_LFIQ01000091.1:79169-87009 GCF_001189245.1 Bradyrhizobium pachyrhizi
GAGATAGAAGCCGACTGCCCCGATCACGATCGTCGTCGCGACGAAGAACAGCGTGCCGAAGACAGCGACATGGCCCTTGGCGAACTGGGCGGCGACGAAGGTGCCGGCCATGGCACCGGCCATCGCGAGGCCAGTTCGCTGCAGCACATGCGCGGCGCGGCTGACCATCATCAATTCGCGCGCGATCACGGCCCTCCGCTTCGGTCTGGTCACGATCCTCATCTGACCTCTCCCTCCTCGCTGGTGATGAATCTAGACTGAGACGGCACCGCGAACTCTATTCACCTCTCCCGTGGGAGAGGTCGATTTGCGCAGCAAATCGGGTGAGAGGGTGCAGCCCCAACGAGAGAGAGTAACCCCTCACCCGGCGCTACGCGCCGACCTCTCCCACGGGAGAGGTGAGCTGCCGTTGCCGCTCCAGCTCAACCTGATCTCCTCACGCCCTAGAACGGGTAGTAGCGGATCTGGGTCATGACGATGTGGTCGTCGGTCTTCGGCGCGCCGCCGACACCCTGGAAGGCGAAGCGCTGGGTGTAGGAATATTGCGCGCCGGCCTTGATGGTGCCGTAGGAGCCCTTGAAGATCGTGTCGTAGAAGCCCGCGGTGTACTGCCTCACCTCCGAAGTGTTGCCGTTACAGGTCGCGGCCGGCGAGTTCTCGATGTTGCAGCCGAGATTGTTGTAGAGCGGATTGCCGTAGCCGAACGGCACCGTGCCGACATCGGAGAAGGTCGCCCTGGTCTTTTCGAGCCCGGCATAGGCGTAGAGATCGAGCGACGGCGTCGTGTGCCAGACCGAGCCGACCAGGAAGGCCGTGATCGGCAGCGGCTGGATCGAGCCGTCCTGGCGCACGGTCGCATCCGGGAATGGCGTTGCGGTGAAGCGGCCCAGCGCACCGTAAGAGGCGGAAGCCTGCACCTCGAGCAGCTTCGGCACGATCTCGGCCGAGAGGTGGCCGCCGAAGCTCACCGTGTTGACGTCGTGATTGGCGAAGTTGAAGCGATCATAGAAGTCGCGGTAGAGCGCCCACGCCTCGACGTGCAGCTTGTAGGGCCCGAGCCGCGGATCCCACGCGCCCTTCACGGTGAAATCCGGAACGTGGTTGAGGCTGACATTGTTCAGGCTGTTGAAGAAGCTGCCGCCCGGACCGGTGAGATTGACCAGCAGGTTCGGGTTGAGCACGCCCTGCGGGCCAACCGCCGGCGTGCCGACCAGCGGATTGTTGCCGCCGAAAAAGGATGTCTGCGGGTTCTCCGCCGAGACCGCGAGCTTGAACTCCGGCCCGATATCCTGCCAGACCCGGACGCCTGGTTGACGCGCGCCGAGAAAGCCCGGCACCAGTTCGAAATCGATCACGCCCGGCGTATCGGCGCCTCGCGGATCGATGCCCGCCTTGCTTGGCGTGTTCAGCGACCATGATTGGCCGGCCAGGACATGCAAGCCGAGATCGCTGCGGTCGATCTCGATGCTGGCCTGCCGCAGCCGCGGATTGAACGAATTGGTCGCGACCGAATTGGCGGTCTGCGCCGCGCCCTCGAAGTCGAGCTCGCCATAGCCGGCGACGTGGATGTTCTCCGTGGCATTGGCTTCGGCGAGCACCGAGAAGCGGGTCTGGCGCGCGGTGAAGCGCGACTCGCCGGTGTTGTAGTTTTTGCTCTGCGGGAACGGGATGAAGTTGTAGACTGACCCCGAATCGGAGGCGAGGTTGCGGCTGCGATAGATGCCGGTGAGATCGACCCAGCCGCCGAAGGTGAAGGTGACGCCCTTGTAGCAGAGCTTGCCCGATGCACAGGGATCGAACGGCACCGGCGCCTTCGCCGTCATCTGCGCGTTCTGAATTGCGTTCTGTCTTGCGGCCAGCGCCTCCTCCTTGCGCGCCTGCGTCTCCATTTTCTGCTCGAGCTGCTTGAGCCGTGCCTTCAGCGCACGCAGCTCGGACGCATCGTCCTCCGCCAACGCCGGACCTGCCGACAGCAGCATGCTGCCGAGCAGAATTCCCCCGAGAATTCGCATCGCTTCTCCTCCACACGAGGTTGCTTCCTCAGGCGAGAGAGAGCGGTACTCGGGGAGTGATATTCGCGCCGGGGCGCATTATTCCGGTCACGTTTTTCTCATCGCGGCGGCGGGAATAGATTGCCGCGACGGACGATATCGCGCGAGGAACGCCCTGGGTGGTGGAGGCGTAACAACACCGGCCGCGATTTCGAATTGTGTTCGGGCGATGGTTTTCAACCTGCCACGGACATTGGATCGACGGAGGACTGCAACATGATCGGTGAAGTCATTGTCGTTGGTGACTTGAAGTTACGGGAGACCGCTCCGCTCGACGAATACAACCGGCTGGGCGAACGCATGTACGACATTGTCAGCCGCCTTCCGGGATTCCTTTCGGTCAAATCGTTCAAGGCGGCGGATGGCGAGGAGCTCACGCTGTTTCGCTTTGCTTCGGAGGAGGCGCTCGAAGCCTGGCGCAATCATCCCGATCATGTCGAAACCATGAGGCGAGGACATGCCGAGTTCTACGCCAGCGGCTTCCTGCAGATCTGCAAGGTGATCCGCGAGGTCGGCCCGCTTGAGCACGCCTGACAGTGCGTGGGCGAGCTCGCGTCAGCGCAATCCGCCGCGGCTCAGAACAGCGGCGGGATCTGCGCGACTTTCAGCGGGCCCAAGAACACCGCGCCGTCGGCGAAGCGCAGCGGGAAGCTGCGCGCCTTCTTGCCTTCGAGCGTGGCCTCCGTGCCGAGCGAATTGATGCCGGCGGAAATGCCGGCATTGGCGTTCTGCTTGATCACCTTGCCGAGGCCGGGAATGGCGCGATCCAGCGCGCCGAACAGATTGCTGAGGTCCTGGCTCTTCACGCCGGGCGCGACGCGATCAAGCGTTGACTGCGGCACGCCCTCCTCCAGCATCTTGTCGATGCCGAGCGCGGGGATGACGCGCTCGAGGCCGGCGACCGTCATCTGCAGTTCGCCCTCGATGCGACCCTGCGCGTTGAGGCGGAGCGTGCCGGCCGCGACCGACAGCACATCGCCCTGCTCGATCCGCGACTGCTGGATCTCGACGCTGCCGCCGGCGGCCTGGATCTCGCGGAAGCGATCCGGCCAGGGTTTCGGCGAGAAATCCTTCAGGCCGTTGAGACGCGCATGGATGTCGGCGTTGAACGGCTGGGCGAGCAGCGGATGCACCTCCTGCAAGGTGCCGCCGGCAATCTGCAGCACGGTCTCGATCGCCGGACTGTCCGGCGCCGGGCCGTCGACCTGCCTGCCGTGCAGCTCGATGTGATTGACCCGCGCCAGCGGCGCCGGCGCGGCACCGCCGGTGCGGTCGATGGCGAGATCGTCGAACACCAGCGAGGCGCGCTGCGGCACCGCCGGCAGCCCAACGACGCTGCTCCGTGCCTTGCTCCACCTCACCGACAGCGTCGGCTGCGCGCCGCGTTCGGCGATCGTGGCCGGGCCCTTGAATTCGGCGATCACGAGCTTGGGATCGTAGACCTGCGCCACGACCAGTATCTCGGCGAGCCGCGCCACGAACGCCATCTGCGGCGAGGCGGTCTGCGAGACCAGCATCACGCTCGGATCGGTGCAGCGGACCTCGAATCGGAACGGGTAGCCCGCCACCGAACGGTCGCCGCAATCATAGACCCGGCCGGCCTTCGCCTCCTGCGCGCGCCAGGCATCGGCCTGCACGCCGACCTGCGAGGCGGCGAAGAACCAGAAGGCACTCCACAGCACCGCGGCGATCAGGACCGCGACTGGGACGGCATAAAGGCCGAAGCGCGAGCGGCGGCGGGGGGCGGAGGTCTGATCCGACATGCAGGTCCTTTGGCGGGCGAATTTGTCAAAATCTAAGCGGCCGCGAGCCTTGAACAAGCCCCGAGCAACCCTTGAGCGAGCCTTCAGCAAGCCTTGGAAACATCACGGAATCCGCTTCGCTTCGACGGCCCGTTCTGCTAGCCCATCAGCGCGATGTCAGCAAATCCTCCCCATTCCGAAACCGACGGCGACCTCTGGGTGTTCGGCTATGGCTCACTGATGTGGAAGCCGGGCTTCGAGTTCCTGGAACAGGTGCCGGCGCGGCTGATCGGCGAGCATCGCGCGCTCTGCGTCTATTCGTTCGACCACCGCGGCACGCCGGAGAAGCCGGGCCTGGTGCTCGGGCTCGACCGCGGCGGCGCCTGCCGCGGCATCGCGTTCCGCGTCGCCGCCCGCCTGCGCCACGACACCATCGCCTATTTGCGCGGACGCGAGCAGACCACCAATGTCTATCGCGAGGTGATGCGCTCGGTGTGGCTGGAGAATGCGGCGCGCGAGCGCGTCAGCGCGCTGGCCTATGTGGTCGATCGCGGCCATGTGCAATATGCCGGGCGGCTGTCGCTCGCCGAGCAGCAGCGCCTGGTGCTGCAGGGCCATGGCCGCTCCGGCAACGACCGCGACTATGTGCTCTCGACCGTGGCCTCGATCGAGAAGCAGGGCTTTCGCGACACGCAGCTGCACCAGCTCGCGGCAATGCTGCACGATGCGGGCACGCTGCATCGCGATGCGCGCGCGGCTGACAGGCTGGACCCGGGCTGAGGCGCGGAACCTCGCTCGCGCATTTTTCGCCACGGCGCGAACAACATTGTGGTCTCAATTTCCGGTCGCTGAATTGGAATGACCGGAATGCGCCTCTCATTGCCCAAGCTCGCCGCAATCGGCCTGCTGCTGCTGCTGAATTCCCCATCTTATGCAGGTCTGAGAGAGGATGGTGCGGCGTGCGACGCCAGGGATCCGGACCCGGAGCTCGCGATCCCCGCCTGCACCCGCCTGATCGCGGCCAATCCGAGGGGACGCGACCTTTCGATCACCTATTACAACCGGGCGCTCGCCTGGCATAACAAGAGCGATCTGGAGAAAGCCAGGGCGGACTACGATCAGTCGATCGCGATCAATCCGTCGTTTGCGCCCTCCTATGGCCAGCGGGCCAAGGTCTCCCTGCAGAACCAGGACTATGACCGCGCGCTGAGCGACTTCGATCAGGCGATCCGGCTGAAGCCAGCCGGCCCGTTCAGCGCCGGCTGGTTCAACAATCGCGCCGAGCTGTTCGTCGCCACCGGAGACTACGATCGCGCGCTGGCCGATTACGGCAGGTCCATCGAGCTCGATCCCAATTCCTGGTACGCCTATGTCAATCGCGCATTGGTCTACGATTTCCGCGGCAAGGACCGGCTCGCGGCGCTGCATTGCCAGGATGCGATCAAGGCCGCGCCGCGCGCAGGCGGCCCGTATTATTGCCGGGCGGTGGTCGAGATCAGCGCCGGCGACATCGACAATGCGTCGCGGGATATCGAACGCGCGATAGCAATCCAGGACGGGCAATCCGAGTTCTACTCGCTGCGCGGCCTGACGCTGGCCGGCAAGGGCGAGCTCGATCAGGCCATGCGCGACTACGACCGCGCCACGCAACTCAATGCGCAGGGCGCGCTGAATTACGCACGCCGAGGCCTCGCCGACGAGAAGAAGGGCGATATCGAGGGTGCGCGCGCCGACTTCCGCCACGCGCTCGAGGTCATCGGGCTCGATCAGTTCGACCGGACGCAGGGCCCGCGCATCGCCAAAGAAGGCCTGCAACGGCTGGACAAGGTCGCCACCACGGACAAGAGCGTGATCGCAGATCACGGTGCGGCGAAGCCAACCCCCGCGATCGCCGCGGTTGTGCCGATCGCGCCGATCGGCGCGGGTCAGAAGGCAGCAATGTCGGAGCGGCGCGTCGCCCTGGTCGTGGGCAATTCCGGATATCGCTCCGTGCCGGTGCTGCCGAACCCTGGCCAGGACGCAGCGGCGATTGCCAATACGCTGCGCGCCATCGGCTTTCAGGATGTCCGCCTCGTCAACGACGCCACGCGGGACAGCCTGGTCGAGGCGCTAAAGTCGTTCGCCAACGCGGCCGACGGCGCGGACTGGGCGGTGATCTACTATGCCGGGCACGGCATGGAGATGGCGGGCGAGAACTATCTGGTGCCGGTCGATGCGAAACTCGCCACCGACCGCGATGTGCCGTTCGAGGCGGTTGCCCTGACCCAGGTGCTGGGCGCGACCGAAGGTGCACGCAAGCTGCATCTCGTCATTCTCGATGCCTGCCGCGACAATCCCTTCGCCAACCAGATCAAGCGCACCGTCGCGTCGCGCTCGATCGGCAGGGGCCTGGCCCAGGTCGAACCCGACAGCGGCACGCTGGTGGTCTACGCCGCCAAGCACGGCCAGGTCGCGCTCGACGGCGACGGTGGTCACAGCCCGTTCGTGACGGCCCTGATCAAGCGCATGCAGACGCCGCGGATCGAGATCCGCAAGCTATTCGACCTCGTGCGCGACGATGTCATGGCGGCGACGGATCGCCGGCAACAGCCCTTCAGCTATGGTTCGGTGCCGGGAAGCGAGGATTTCTACTTCGTCGGCGCGAGCCAGAATGCGGCGAAGTAGCCCGCATCCGCGTCGTTGCAAACCACACGATCGGGAATGCGGCCGTCGTCGGGCGTTTGTTGCGGCCAGAGAAATCTCGGCGGACATATGGCACCGCCCTGTGACATTTAGGCTTTTGCATCGCGGCGCGGACGGATAGAAGCTGATCCGCAAACAGCGCTCGCAAATTCGATGAACCTCTCCGCCCCTTTTGTCCGACGGCCGGTCGGCACCACGCTGCTGTCGCTTGGCCTCGTGGTGGCAGGCATCATTGCGTTCTTCAAGCTGCCGGTGTCGCCGCTGCCCGACGTCGACATCCCGACCATCATGGTGCAGGCGACCCTGCCCGGCGCGAGCCCCGCCGACGTCGCCTCCACGGTGGCAAGCCCGCTCGAGCGTCACCTTGGCCAGATCGCCAGCGTCACCGAAATGACCTCGGTGTCCTCGCTCGGCTCCGCCCGCATCACGCTGCAGTTCGATATCGACCGCGACATCAACGGCGCCGCGCGCGACGTGCAGGCGGCGATCAACGCGGCGCGCGCCGACCTGCCGACCAATCTGCGCGCCAACCCCACCTACCGCAAGTTCAACCCGGCCTCGGCGCCGATCCTGATCTACACCTTGACCTCGGACACGCTGACGCCCGCCGAGCTCTATGACGCCGCCTCGACCGTGCTGGCGCAGAAGCTGTCGCAGGTCGAGGGCGTCGGCGAAGTCTCGGTCGGCGGCGGCTCGCTGCCGGCGGTGCGCGTCGAGCTGATCCCGCCGGCGCTGTACAAATACGGCATCGGGCTCGAGGACGTCCGCGCCGCGCTCAGTAGCGCCAATGCGCACAGCCCGAAGGGCGGCCTCGACGTCGGCAACCAGCGCTACCAGATCTACGCCAACGACCAGGCCCGCAAGGCGGCCGACTACAGGCCGCTGGTCGTCGCCTACCGCAACGGCGCGGCCGTGCGCCTGACCGATGTCGGCGACGTGATCGATTCCGTGGAGAATGTGCGCACGCTCGGCGTTTCCAACGGCAAGCCGGCCGTCGTGATGATCGTGTACCGGCAGCCGGGCGCCAACATCATCAAGATGGTCGACACCGTGAAAGGGCTGATGCCGCAGCTGAAGGCCTCGGTCTCGCCCGCGGTCGACATCACCCTCGCGATGGACCGCTCGAAGACGATCCGGGCCTCGCTGCACGACGTCGAGATCACGCTGTTGATCGCGGTGGCCCTGGTGATCCTGGTGGTGTTCGCCTTCCTGCGCAATGCGCGGGCGACGCTGGTCCCGGTGGTGGCGGTCGGCGTGTCGCTGATCGCGACCTTCGCCGTGATGTATTTGCTTGGCTATACGCTCGATATCTTCTCGCTGATGGCACTGACGGTGGCGACCGGCTTCGTGGTCGACGACGCCATC